>JAFIEV010000078.1 GCA_020832305.1 Cyclobacteriaceae bacterium
ACACCCTGTTCCGTAAACAGTCAGACTGTGTCAAAAGATAATAAATTGTTTCGCCCTTACAGGGCTTTACATCCTACTTGCAGCATTTTCTACAAACGTGCCATCCCTGACGGGATTTTTTTGCCGTTTGCAAATAACTGCATTGATTCTGGACAATCGCCTTTCTTTTTTCCGAAAACAGTCAGCACCATTTTCCATGAATTGCTCATTTGTCGGGGACCTGTCCATGTCCACAGCAGGGACTGATAATGTGCAAATAGACATCATAACGGGATTGGGTAGTTTTCTGTCTGATTTACCGATTGAGCATTTGCATTACCTGTATAGCCTGGATGCTATGGTGAAGTGTGAAGCAAGCGCCATAGGCGTGGCACCTTTGTAGAAAAAATGATAACCGGGGAATTGAGCTCCGTAGGAGCGACACCCGATAAAAAAAGGCAGACAGGGTTGCCGTCCATGTCTGCCTTAATAATTTTTATTTTATACAATTATAAACGGTCTGAGCTTCCCACTTTAGGGTAGTACGACCGCTCTGAAATTATTGACAATCGCCGGAGGTATACTCGCATTAAAGTTTCGGTTGATAACAGATATGATTTCATTGGCCGTGGCCGCATAACCCCTGGGGGTAAGGTGAACACCGTCCAGAGAGAAAAACCCGCCCTGAACAAAACGTCCATCGATCTGAACGCCGTCTACAAAAACACCGGCACTGTATTTTTGTAAAAGCTGATCGGAATCAATTAATGTAATATTGGGGCTGTTGGTGGCCACTGTGCTGATGACGTTGTTGTAAAAGGCCCTGTATTCATTGACATTGGCAACTTCCTGTGCATCCAGCACGTATTGATTGGCTTTGGGCATAAGCGCCGCCTCACCAGCCAGTACACCATCTGCAAGCGCTGAAAGAAGGATGTATTCACCCTGTCGGAGTTGTCTGATGCCTAAAGGATTCTGCGCTGTTACAGCTGTTACCATTACAAAGGGATTGGGACCCTGCTGGAAAGTCGGATAGATGCCTGCCGCTTTAAGTGCTGTAATTTGCTGTGCTGTGGTTACCGTGATCACGGCCCTGAGCTGTGTTTGCTGGGCAGGGGGAAGCGCTTCGTTGTCATAAGCGGTAATGGTTTGCTGAACCCCTGCAGCTATCCCTTGCTGTAAAGCTGTATTGGTAGCCAGTTGCTGGTCAATTGCAGCCAGTAAGGGTGCCAGTTCGGCCGGTGTACTGCCGCCCGTCAGGTGGGCCTGTAATGAAGCATCTAATTGGGCATTGAGTGTGGCAACTGCCTGCTGACCTTCTGCGCTGGCCATATAATTTTGCGCGATTTGTTCGGCTTCCTGCTGTGTAGCCCCCTGTGCCATAGCTGCTGCTACCGCCTGTTGGAAGACAGCTTGCTGAGAAAGCGCTGGTGTGACATTTTCTTTGAGTGCAGTTTCAGTTACTACTACCGTTATCACATTCACTTTTACCGCTTGAGCAACCTGTGGATCGATCATGGCAGCATAAGCAGCATTTGCTTGTGTGGCTTCGGCAGCTGTCAGCGCCAGGCCATTCCAGGGCACTACGGTAAAATATGGGATAGTGGTAAAGTTGGGAATGGTAATTACCACACCCTTAGCTCCATTGCTTGCAAGTGCATTAACCAGCTGGTTGTAAAGCAGTTGGAAAAGCTCCTTTTCGGTAAGTCCATTTAATCCGTTGGTGCCTGGTCGCCCTTGTATGCCAAAAGCGCCACCAGATGTCGCATAGCCCAGTACATCATTGTTACCCAGCCAGCAGGTGAAAAAGGTTGGATTTGATTCTGTTACCTTTTGGATGTAGGATTTATTGGATTCATTTTCACCCAGCATGCGGTAAAAGAAGGCACTTAAATTTCCGGCGGCAGGATTGGCGCCGAGTCCCTGCGTGCCGATATCCTTCACACGTAAAAAGGGCACGCCGAGGTTGTTGAAATCTCCGCTTACTTTATTGAATGCATTTGGATCTGGCGGCTTGATGCCTAATTGCGGATTGCCACCCTGTAATCCGGCCAGAAAGATATGTCCTGAGCCATTGCCCGGAGGCATCAGTGGTTGGTTAAAAGTAATAGGGGAGATTTCGCTGATCTGGCGAGCCAATATAGCCGGATAAGAATTTTGCTGCGCTTCAAGATACAAGCCATTATCGCTGATGCCTGCTGTAAGTGAGTTACCTACTGCAATATATCTGCTGAAATCCACTGATCCTGCTTGAGGGGCAGGGATGTCGATATCCGGCTCACAGGAGACCAGTACTGCCAAAAAGGCAATCAGTATCCAGGGTTTGCATTTATATATCGGATTCATATATTTTTTACGTTTAGGTTGGTTGAATTAAAATTTATAAGCAATGGATATACCCGGAATGAAAGCCCTGAGCTTGTAGGTGCCCGGCAATACCTGACGGGTTGTGGAGGTAAGCGTACCTGCGGCGATAGCATCCTGAACTGTCTGTTCGCGCTGTTCTCCCATTATATAAAGCAATGAAAAATCGATGTTAAATCGATCCAGTATGATGCCTGCCCCGGCTGTGAGGCCTATGCGGTTGGCATCAGGTGTTTCGGCGGTCATAAAACCTTTTTCAACGGGCGTCAGGTCGTAATAACCACCGGCCCGCAGTGCAAACTTATCAGAAGTTTTGTATTCACCTCCAAGGTGGAAAACCCAGCTGTTTTGGTAGTTTCTCGGGGCTGAAATGTCTTGAAGCAAGTTGGTGTTGGTGGCGAAATCAAAATTGAGGCTTTCATAGGCAGACCAGCCGACAAAATCGACTTGAAACCCGAGTTCGAGCTTCTCAGAGGGCAGGTAGCCCACGCCTGCAGTGAAAACCGAAGGCAAAGGCAGGCTGGAATTAAAGGTATTTCCAGCGGGAAACTGGGCTCTTATAGCAGAAGGAACGGTAAACTCAGCACTACCTCCCGAGATATTCATATCTATGCGAGAACGGTAACTCAGGCCAAGGTTCACTTTATCGGATGCCTGATAAAACATGCCGATATTGAAGCCAAAACCCAGGTCTGCAGCTCCGTCGAGTTCAACCTGACCTTCGCCGGCCTCTGTATCCAGTAAAAGGGTCCTTTGCAGGTTTACGCTGCCAAATGCAAAGTTGAGACCGGCACCAATGCCCAGCCGTTCGTTAATTTTATAACTAACTGTTGGCTGTACCACGATGGCCTGAAGTGAAAGCTCATTGAGGAGGTCACGACCGGCCCAACCCTGTTCCCAGCGCACCGAGCTTCCGAAAGGTGTAAAGGCCCCAAGTCCAAATTTAAAATTGCTGTCTTCAGGTCCCCATACGGCGTAAAATTGAAAAGGCGTACCTGTCGAATTGTCGGTACGTGCTGTATAATTGCTGAATTCGGTGGTTGAATTCCAGTACATTATATTGGAATTAATAAAATTGGCGCCAACAAAAATGCTGTTGTGGTCCATAAATATCATAGAGCCCGGGTTGAAAAATAAGCTGGAGGCATCTGGCCTTAAGGCTACCCCCAGGTTTCCCATGGCAGTGGACCGGTTTCCCTGTAGCAATACCTGATAACCGGCGGCGATTACCTGACTACTCAGGCATAATGCTAAAGCAATGGTAAATAATAGTCTACTCTTTTTCATACAATTCAATTTAGTTTTCCACTTAAAGTTTGGTATGTAATCGTTAAAAAATATTTTCGTGTATTAAATCATCCAGTTTAAAATTTTTATTTCCTTCCTTATCAGGAATATGGCTCATGGCATATTCTGATAAGGCGGTAATGGTAAGACTGGGGTTTACACCCAGGTTACATGGAATGACCGATCCGTCGAGGATGTACATATCAGGGTAATTGTGTACGCTGAAATATTCATCTACAACTCCGCCATTTGCATCTTTACCCATAGGACATCCGCCAAGTATATGGGCTGTCATAGGCATATTTAAAAGAATTTCAGGCCAGACGTTTTGTGGGATACCATTGACTTTTTTTGCATATCTCTTCATTACTTCTTGTCCAACAGGTATATACGCCGGAACCTTGAGGTCTTTGTCGTTTCTGAAAGTCATCCTTTGTTTTAGCCAGCCTTTTTTCCAGACGAGTCGCATAGAGTTGTCGAGAGATTGCATTACCAGAAATATTATGCTGTTTTCGCCCCAGTGTCTCAGATTGAAAGTAACACGTAAAAAATTAATGGGATGTTTTACAATCTGCAGCAAGAGCTTCAAAAATCTCATAAAGCCTGAGCCTCCACCGGTGGCAAGGGTGCCAAGCCGACCCATGGCTCCGGCTTCATTGCTGTATTTTACTACTTCGATATGCGTATCTTCATCGGGATTAAAATAGCTGCTTATGGCGACACCATTGTTGAGTTTTTCTCTGGCATGGCTTACCCCGCAGAGTGATTCGCTGTTGGTAAGCACCTGATCTCCGAGTGTGTCTGAAAGGTTTGGCAGGGTTTTATAATGAAATTTCTGTTTGAGTAACAATTCAAGGGTCCCCAAAACGCCCCCACTTACGATCAGCCCATGGGAATGATAAGACAAGGCATTCCGATTAAACCAGGAAGTTGACGAACGGGTGTCAATTTGGTAAATACCCTGATTGTGCTGGATTTTGGTAGCCAGGGTTTCTGATACTATGGTTGCTCCAAATTTTTTTGCAAACCACAAATAATTTTTTTCCAGTGTGTTTTTAGCATTGTGCCGGCAACCAGTCATACATCCGGCACATTCAATACAACCTTTTCGCAAAGGTCCGTGGCCATTGAAATAAGGATCGCTTTCCCTTTCCGTATCTCCAAAATATACACCGACATTTACACCTGAAAATGATTCTTTGCGATTCATATCTTCGGCTACCTCTTTTAAAAGCATGTCCTCGACATACAATTTTTCATTTTTTACGGTGCCCAGCATTTTTCTGGCCAGCTCATAGAATGGAATGAGGGTGCTCTTCCAGTCTTTGAGGTGTGCCCAGACTTTATTTTGAAAAAAGGCATCAGGAGGAAACATATGGGTATTGCCATACACCAGGCTACCACCACCTACGCCGACACCACTCAGGATAGTAACCTGCCTGAAGAAGCTAATGTTCTGAAATCCAAAGCATTTTATAAGCGGCGCCCATAAAAATTTTCTCAGGTTCCAGTCTGACTTGGGGAAATCTTCATCTCTGTAGGATTTGCCCTTCTCAATAACCAGCACCTTATAGCCTTTTTCTGACAGGCGCATGGCCGAGACACTTCCGCCAAAACCGGAACCAATGATGATGTAATCGTAAACCTCCTGCTGCTTCATACAAATCCAACCCTCATTTTACTTCCTGATCAATTTTCATTATATTAATGCCGAATATAACTATATCAATCCAATAACGGAATATAAGTATCCGGCGGATAATTTTGTTTTGAAATTGTATAAATCTAACAAAACCATAGTAAATTAAATGAATATTTTTCAAAAGCACGATATTCATAAGAATGTTTTTTATAAAAGTTAAAATGTATAATTTAGGATTTTGAGAGGTGTTGTTTAATAGAACAGATATGCATTGGTACACAGATCTGAGTAATCAGGTGGAGGGAAATAAACATATTTATAACGAATATTTTGATGTGGAATTTACCCGACAGATCATCAACAAGGTGGTAAATGGTCTGGATGAAGTGTATTTCAGGACAGAAATGGTTGGATTTGATGATTTTCCCCAGCGAAATAATCCTGATCGGCCCTTAATTTTTGCCAGCAATCATTCGGGGATGGCCTTTCCATGGGATGCGATAATTCTCGCATCAAAAATGTTTTTGATGCATAATTTTGGCCGGGATGCGGCTAGACCGCTTTCTTCAGTTATGTTGTCTGGCTCGGACTTGATGAATCCTTTTATGTACAAAGACCTATGGAAGACGGTGGGATCGATCGATGCTACTTTTCTCAATTTTGAAACCATGATGCACCAAAATGATCATAATCTTTTGATTTATCCCGAGGGTGTGCCGGGCATTGGTAAAGGTTTTAACAGGAAGTATGAATTGCAGCGTTTTTCTTCATCATTTGTCACGATGTCTTTGAAATACAAGACAGATATTGTTCCCATTTACACTATAAATGGCGAATATATCAATCCCTATGCCTACCGTTGGGAGTGGCTCAATAATCTGGTGCAGAAAATAGGGGTACCATATTTACCGATAGGATTTACAACGCCCATAATATTTCTGCAGCCCTGGTTTTTTTATGCCGCATTGCCGGCCAATCTCGTGTATGTGATGGGCAAGCCGATAAAGGCCTATGAGTTTACCAATACACCCCTTGAAGAGATGACGCGCGAAGAAATTATGTCAATAACCGCGAAGGTGAAAGCGCTGATGCAACAGGGGCTTCACGCTGCAGAAAAGGAGCATGGTAAATCGCCATATCGCTTAGGCCGTTTATTTACCTCTGTCCTGACTAAAAGCAAAGATTTCCCTTATGAGCTGCCTTTTGCCTGGCCTTTGTACTTTTCAGCTTTCAAGCAACATTACAAAGGAAAAGAAAGCCGAAATGAAAAAATTAAGCTCGGTTTTTTGTCGTGGATACGCATTTTATGGAAAAATCCCTTTGATCTGTTTTTTTACCTTCCGATTTTGGGTTGGTTTCCGTTATTATTAAAAGGTGCACCGAAAAAAATGAAATAATTATTAATTAGATTAATCTATGCAGTCATATCAGCATCAGATATTGAAAAGGGTTCTCAACACGTTAAGTCTTCCCATGTATGTGGCACTGCCACCTATTGATCATTTGAGGGCCCTGCTGGAGTCGCTGACCCTTGTATCAACTCTTCCATGGGATGTACACTTCAAGATATTGGAGCATAAAAATTTTAAATCAGACTGGCTGATGCCCTCAAAGACAAAACCGAACCGGGTGATTTTGTACCTTCACGGTGGCGGATACGTAATAGGGTCACCCCGAACCCACCGTGGGCTTGCCGGGAAAATTGCCAAATCGCTGGAGGCAAATTGCCTGTTGCCTGATTACAGAAAAGCGCCGGAATTTCCCTTTCCCTATGCGCTCAACGATGCCTACGATTCATACCTCTATCTTCTTGAAATGGGTTATGATGCTTCAGATATTACCTTCATCGGCGATTCAGCCGGCGGTGGCCTCACCATGGCCCTGATGCTTAAGATAAAAGATCTTGATTTGCCATTACCCAAAGCAGCTGTCTTGCTGTCGCCCTACGTCGATTTGGTCAATGTTTCAGGATCCAGGGAGTACAATGCACGAAATGATCGTTTTCTCGATATTTTTGAGATGAGAAGATGGGCAGATTTATATGTTCAGGGAAACGATCTGAGGCATCCCTACGTTTCACCTATATATGGGGATCTTTCAGAACTTCCTCCTTTGCTGATACAGGCCAGCGAAAGTGAAGTTTTATACGACGACGCTGTAAGCCTGCAAAAAAAGGCTTTACAACAGGGTGTTCAGGCCGAACTTCAGACATGGAAAGGCCTGGTGCACTGGTGGCATATGTTTGGAGGGCTTCCCGAAGCAAAGGAAGCAATTCAAAAACTAGTAGAATTTCTCAAGGAAAAGTATGAAAAAGATGCAGACTATTTAAAAGCATCTTAAGGCTAAATGGCCGTAAATCTGTGGATTATCATATGGTACTTACTTAAATTTTCCGGTTAGCTATATGTATAGTTTAAATTTAAATCACTACCTTAGTATTAATTTTTTAACTTTTAAAATTTGGGTTTATGGAAGATCTGTTTAAAAAATTCATTTATACCAGTGTTGGTATGGTTTCTCTTACGGTGGAGAAGGTTGAAAAGGTGATCGACAAGTTGATCAATGAAAACAAAATCTCTAAAGAGGAAGGGAAAAAAATCGTTGATGACTTCCTCAAAAATACTGAGACCAAGAAGGAAGAGCTGGAAGCACAACTTAAAAGCATCACAGAACGCGTGGTTTCAAGTTTTGATTTTGCATCGGGCAAAGAATTAAATGCTCTTAAAAAAAGGGTGGAAGAACTGGAGCAGCTCGTTAATCCTGCACCTGCCAAGGCGGCTCCCAAAGCAAAAAAGCCAGAAACTGCTGAGGCATAATCTATGTTTATCAATGCCGGCTTCTTAACAAGGGCCGGCATTATTGCATGCAGATTTTTTGTATTTTATTATTGCTCTTTGAATTTTTTAAAGAGAAAGATGTGATCTTTGTCTTCCATTAACCATAGTAAACAGCATGTTTTTCGATAAGACCATCAAAAATATCAATCGCATAAGAAAACTTGCAGAAGTATTGTTGCGCTATGGATTTGAAGATGTGGTGGAAAATTCGCGCCTGAGAAGTCTGGTATCGAGAAAACAAAAATCGGTACCTAAAGAGACCACACTTGTGCTGCTTGAAAAATCTCGTTGGGAACGCATAAGATTAATCATTGAAGAGCTTGGCCCTACTTTTATTAAGCTGGGGCAGATGTTGAGCAACCGACCTGACCTGCTGCCAGAACCTTTGATCAAGGAATTTGAAAAACTACAGGACCGGGTGCCTCCTTTTGATATACTTACCGCCAAGAACATCATTGAAGCTGAGACTGGCCTTAAGCTGGAAGAATTGTTTTCATATTTTGATGATAAACCTGTGGGCTCAGCATCTATAGGCCAGGTACACCGTGCGCGTCTCAGATCAGGAGAAGATGTGGTGGTGAAGGTGCAAAGGCCTGATGCAAGACAACAGATCACAGTAGACCTTGCCCTTTTGCGTGAGTTTATCAAGCTTACCGAAGGGTATTTTATCAAAAACGGGGTTCTCAATCCGCTCGAAATTCTGGATGCCTTTGCCAAAAGCATTTTTAATGAACTGGATTATCTCACAGAAGCTAAACACCTCGAACAATTCAGATACCTTTACAAGGATTTTGAGAAACTTGAAATTCCCAAGCCTTTCAGGGAGTACTGTACCAATAAAGTACTGATCATTGAATTCATTGGTGGTTGTAAGGTAACCGATGTAGAAATTATCAGATCATGGGGCCTTGAACCCCGCGATATTGCAGCGAGGGGTCTTGATATATACCTTTCCATGATTTTTGAATACGGCATATTTCATGCTGATCCGCATCCGGGCAATGTTCTTATTAAATCCGACGGAACCATTGCCCTTATAGACTTTGGCATGGTCGGCAAGCTTTCACAGCAACAGAAGTATGCTTTTGCCGGCATTTTTATAAGCATGGCCAATAAAAACGCCAAAAAGCTGGCCATCAATCTGCGCCGGCTGGCCATTGATCATGACATCGATGATATGCGGGCTTTTGAAAATGACCTCAATGATCTCATTCAGGATTACGTTGTGCTCGATACGGGAGATATGAACTTCAGGGACCTGACGGGCAGAATTCAAAAACTCACCTACAAATATAAACTCAAAATACCGGGTACTATATTCCTAATCCTGCGAACCATGGCAGTTTTGGAAAATACAGCCAGTCGGCTCGATCCGGATTTTGACAGCTTCGAAGCGGTTAAACCATATGGTTTAAAACTGGTGGCAGAACAATTTTCCTACCAAAATATACGTACCGAAATAGAAAACGCCGCTTTTCAGTCTTTTTCCTTATTATATAATTTTCCGGTAGAAATCAGGGATTTCGTTAAGCAGTTAAGAAAGGGCCGGTTTATAAGCACCTACAAAATAGCAGATGCTGAGCGCTTTATGAAGCGCAGCGATTTTTTTGTGATAACCCTCTCAGGTGCGCTGATCTTAAGCGCACTGATTCTTGCAGCTGCCATCAGCTATATTGCCGTATCTTCAGCCCGGGTGAGCACCGTTTTAGGTTTACCGATAATTAGTTTTATACTTTTACTCCTTGCAATTGTTTTGGCTTTCTGGCTTATGGTTTATATTTTGACCCACCGCACAAAATAGCGCAGTATAAAAATGTATTTCTGGTAAATGATATGATTACCTGAAAAAATCCGGCATTCATTTTTTGAAAAAAAATTCAAATTCATATTGAATTATGACATAAGTCATGTTGGATAAGTTCGTGAAAAAGTATTTTTAGGCTGATATTCGTCCTTTATTGCCATGACATTATTTTACTTCAGCTTTAAGCGCGCCGCTATATTTGCAGGTATTTTGGTTTTTGTATTAACCATACAGGATGTTCGGGCATTGCATGATGCTGAGCCTGATGACCTTCGGTCGGTCAGGGAGCAGCTTGATAATGCCATGAGATTGCGATTTGCCATCAAATTCACAGATGCCCTTGAGATCTATGAGGGTTTTGAAGACTATTTTGATTTTACCGTAGCCGATTTTCAGAGCTATTCTTTTTCACTGGCGAGAAGGGCGATTATGTACAGAGACAGTAATATGCACGATAAAATGCGACGCGATATAGATCATGCGATTTTTCTTGCAGAAAAGCATCATCCCTACAAATTCACAGTAAATACGCGTATTTATTACTTCAAAGCCATGACTTTTATGTCACATAACAATGATAGCGCCATTTATTATTATGACAAAGCCATTGAGGCAGGGCATAATATTAATTTTGAGGAACTGGGCGCTGCAGCTTCATTGGAGTGGATGCAATTGTCAGATGCCTATCTGTACCGCGCTGAATTACTTATGAAAAGTGTTCTGGACTACGAAGCAGCTTTTGAATCATTGCGCTTCAGTCTAATGGCAGCTTCCCGGATTGAAGACACTTTGAGGGCCTTCAATCAACGGATTTTCATCGATTACCACATTTCAGAATTTTATCACCTGACCGGTGACCTTCATACTGCCCTGCATTACATAAATCGTGTAATAGAGATGTGCAATCAATTGCCCGATCCGGGCAGGTATCACTGGTTGAGGAATTATTACTATGCAAAGGCTATGATTCACAATAAAATAGGAGAGCAAGATGAAGCGCTGTACTGGTTTACCTTCTGTAAAGAAATGTTTATCAAAAAGCATCCGAATGACAGGCATTACTTTCTTCAGTTGCATATCGGTAATATCTGGCATGAAAAGCAGGCCTATGATAAGGCAGACAGTTGTTATGATGCCGCTCTGGATGAATACCGTATTTACAGGGCTGATTCTGTTACTCCGGGAACCCGTTTATTTTTTCAGATGTACTATCAAAGAAAGCTGGAAAATGCCTGTAAATCTGGTGTAAAAGACAGGGCCATGAAGATGAAAAATCACCTGCTCAACGATTTCAACCATGTGAATGCAGCCAAATGCCAGGTGGCAGCAGGCAATTACCAATCTGTGGCCAGGTATTTCAGGCAAATGGAAAATTACGACAGCGCGTTGTACTACTACCAGAAAGCACTTATAGCATTGCACATCGATTTTGATGATATGCATATTATGGCAAACCCCATATCAGATCAGTCACTCAATGCGATAATGGAGGCTGAAGTGTTGAAAGAAAAGGGAGATATATTGCGAATTATATCAAGCGACACCGAATACACTAATGCCGCAATACAAACACTATTGCTGTCTGAAGCGCGTTCGTTTGATCATATGAAACTCAGGTATTCAGAGCGCTCCAAAACCGATCTGATGACAGAAATCTATGACATTTATGAGCTGATTTTTGAAGCATTGCTTTCAAAAAATGACGTATTAGAAAAAGATGACCTCCATTTAATTGAAAAACTTCTTTATCGAAGCAAGTCGGTGGTCTTAAAGGATTACCTGAAGAAGTCGGCATACCAAAACCTGCTTTCCGTTTCTGACTCATTGCTTCTGAGGCAAGTAAGTATTTACAAGGAAATTAACCGGCTCAATGGAAGGCTCAGTCTGGAACGCAGCAAAGAAAATCCCAATGAGCAATCGATATCGAATATTACCGACAATATTGTTACGCTTAGAAAGGAAGATGAATTGTTGCAGCTTGCCATGAAGGTGCACGGGAAAGATGAACCGGATTTAATTAATCATGATTTAGATCAGAGTTTAAAGAAAAAGCCTTCAAAGGGTGAAGTCAATTTGCATTACTACTGGGGCAACAACCATATTTATGCATATACAGATACGCATAAGGGGGCGAAATTCATGCGGCTGGGATCGAGTGAAAAGATTTCGTCTGAGATCACAAATTACCTGGCCAGTTTATCAGATCTGGAAAACATGTATTATCGCAAATACTACCATGATTTTGTGCAGTCAAGCCATGCAGTTTACAACAGTATTATTGCACCTGTTTTACTCTTTGCAGGCATAGAAAATTACAAGAATCCCGTGTTGAGTATAATACCTGATGGAATGTTATTTTACCTGCCTTTCGAATCCCTGATTTACGAATTGCCGGTTGGCCAGGAGGTGCAATATAACCAGCTTGCTTATCTGATTCATAAATTCGAAATCCATTTTTCTGTCTCAGGCCGTGGTGATTTCAAAATGTCTGATTTAAAAGTCAGAAAGAAAGCGCCAAGTCTGCTTGCCTTTTTTTCATCAGGTGGGCCGGAAGATGGAGGAAGTAATTTTCTCTCACATGCCAGGCACGAGTTGGAAGTGCTGCAAAGTCACTTTCCCAGGGGTTCAATATTCAATGACGACAGAACCAATAAAGAGTTTTTCAATCAGTTTGCCGGTGAATATGACATTATTCACTTTTCATCACATGGGTATGGCGATATTCTCAACGGACATTTGTCCTATTTGGCATTTTCACGTGAAGATACCAATGATGATCAAAGATTATACGCCTTTGAAGTGGTACCCATGGATCTTAATGCCAGACTGGCAGTATTGAACGCCTGTGAAACCGGCAAGGGCGAGCTGCTTATCGGGGAGGGGACGATGTCTATGGCACGTGGTTTTCTTTATGCGGGCATACCCTCAGTAGTTACCAGTCTAATGGAAGTACATGACCGTACCGGCGCAGCGATCATTTCGGACTTTTACGAAAATATCAAACAAGGCAAAAAGCTTAATACTGCATTGAGAAACAGTAAGTTGAACTACCTGGCCCAATCTGATGAATTGACGGCCCATCCCGTTACCTGGTCAAATTTTGTATTACTGGGGCACACCGATGCCCTTTTTGAACCGTCTTACCAGCATGTTAATGTTGGGGTAAAAAATATTTTAATATTTTTGATTTTTATGATGGCCTTTATCTATTATAAAATTGTAATAAAAAATTAATAGCATACCCTGATACAAATCAAAAACCATCTTAACCATGTATGAAATCATTTGACCAAAGTCCAACAGAAACCAGTGATTTTTTACATGTATTATTCGAGAACATGTCCAGCGGAATATTTCTGATGGACAAAGACCGGAAGATTGTAAAGTATAATAAAGCTTTTAGGGATATTTTTTTTCACGATGAAGTGCGCCTGGCTGGCGGTCACTGTGGCGATCTGTTAGGATGTCAATACCCAGTAGATGAATCCGTAACCTGCGGTGAGTCAAGGCACTGCAGCAAATGCACCTTTAGAAACTCTGTATTGAGAACCATGGGTATGCAAAACAATGTAGAAAAATCCTGCATAGCCAGGGAGTTTTATATAGGGGGCGTAAAACAAATGAAGTATTTGCAATACACCGCCAAACCCATCCTTTATGTAGGAGAAATGCTTACCATGGTTATGGTAGATGATATTACTGCTTCGGAACAGCAAAAAATCACACTTCAAAAGCTCAATTATTCAAAAGACAAACTTTTTTCGATTATTTCGCACGATTTAAAAAGCCCACTTAATTCACTGGCAGGCTTTTCGAATTTCCTCATTCAATATGTTGACCATATAACTAAGGAAGAGATTGTAACCTATGGCAAAAAATTAGATAAGGATATAAAAAATATTGTAGAACTTCTCGAAAATCTGCTGGATTGGTCGCGCTCACAAACCGGCCAGCTCGAACTTGAAATGTCTGATCATGAGCTCAGCAACCTTATTTTTCAAAATGTAGAATTGTTCAGAAATGGATTGAATGAAAAAAATATTCATCTGGAGGCTACCATAGAAGAAGGGCAAAAGGTGCGATGTGATGCAAGAAGTATTCAAACTGTTTTGAGAAATTTGTTTTCTAATGCGATCAAATTTACCCCAAACAGCGGTTCTATTCTTATCAGCACCGGCAGAAAGGATTTTTACAGTTGGGTGGAAATCAAAGATAATGGCATTGGTATGGATGAAAAGATGATGGAACATTTGTTTGACATTGGCCAGAAAAATTCGAGGGTGGGTACTTCTATGGAAAAAGGTTCAGGACTGGGTCTGGTTTTGTGCAAGGAATTTGTCATTCTCAACCAGGGATATCTTGAAGTGGATAGCAAGGTGGGTGAGGGGAGTGCCTTCAGGATTTATCTGCCTTCAGCCTGAGTTTCTTGCTATACATTACCTGAAAAAAGCCCCGTAAGGTGATGCACTTATTTTCATATTAAAGTAATCATAGATTATTTTCCCAAAAGCTTCCATGTAATTACCGCGGTCATTTTCAGGCAACATACTTTCCATAACAGCCATTGCCACATGTTGGTTTTGCATCTTAATCACCGCCCACTCTGTTGAAACTCCGGGTATCATTCCGGGTTTGAATAACACCACAGCGTCATCAGGTAGCTGTTTTTTTAAACGCCCTTCAATGTCTGTTGTCACTTTCATAATTTCAAGCACCTTTTCTGAAACCTCCCGGTTCACGGCTTTGCCTGAGGCCAGTAATTGCATGAGTTTAGCAGCACTTTCAGGGCTTGCTATATTTTCCAAACCTTTTCGGGAGGATTCTGTATCCATCATGAGCCTTTGCAATTTAATGTCACCCACCCCCAATTCCTGCATGGTTTTGTTTATACCTGCCATGCCAACCCGGTTTATAAGGATGTTTGTGGCCGTATTATCGCTGTACTTCATCATCAGCACACAAAGGTCATATATGCTTAGCACAACCGGGTTTTTTAAAGAAGAAATAACCCCGCTTCCCCCGACTTTTTGATCTGAAGATATTTTTACTTCATCCTCCAGGGTCTCTCCACCAAGCATAGATTGTTTGACAACCTGAACCAAAATGGGAATTTTGATTGCGCTTGCCTGGGCAAAAACCAAATCTTTCTGGTGCGAAAAGATTTCACCACTTTCGAGGTGTACAACGTAATATCCGAAGACGCCCGGATGGTTTTTGTGCAAGTAATCAAGCTTTTGCAAGGTGTTTTCTTTTAGCTTTTCCACATGTGCATTTTGCGAATAACTTTGAAAATAAGACAATACCAGGATAAGGATACTTAAAGCAGTAGTTTTTTTCATGGGGAGTTCACTTTTTACAATGGCAATAATGCAAAATAATTGTAATTAATCGATAAATGAATCAATGATTATTTAGTATTTTGCCTTGATTTTCAATAAAGCCTATACATTTTTATGCAAATTATTTTTCATCCCCATAATCTCAGACTGAGGCACACCTTTGCGATTTCAAGAGAGTCTTATGATGTACAACCTTCACTTATTGTCGAATTGAAAAAAGACGGCCATAGTGGCTATGGCGAGGCAACAGCGAATCCCTACTATCAGATTACCGTTGAAAATATGATGCAAACTATTGAAAACTACAGGGCATTTATTGAAGGACTGAAGTGGGATGAGCCAACTGCCCTCTGGGAGGCAGTTGCTGATAAATTTGGAAAAAATACATTTGCCCTTTGTGCACTCGATGAAGCTGCCTATGATCTATGGGGCAAGCTACAGGGGAAGCCGGTTCATAGTTTATGGGGTCTTGATCCGCAAAAGGCTCCCGTTTCAAATTATACCATTGGTATTGATACCATTGAGAAAATGGTTGAAAAGTTAAAAGAATTTCCCTGGCCCATATACAAAATTAAGCTTGGCACCAAAGACGATTTACAAATAATCAGAGAACTCAGGCGCCATACCGGGTCTGTATTCAGGGTTGATGCCAATTGTGCCTGGTCGGCCAGTCAAACCATTGCCTTGGCGCCGGAGCTTAAGAAACTTGGTGTGGAGTTTATCGAGCAACCTATGAGAGCTGATGCATATGAGGAAATGCGCGAAGTGAAAAAGCAATCGGTATTACCGCTGATGGCTGATGAAAGCTGCATAGTAGAAAAGGACGTTGAAAAATGTGCAGACGCATTTCACGGCATCAACATTAAGCTTACCAAATGTGGTGGATTAACACCTGCCCGACGTATGATCAGTAAAGCAAGGGAGCTCAATCTCAAGGTTATGGTGGGCTGTATGACAGAGTCAAGTGTTGGCATATCAGCGCTTGCCCAATTGGCACCTATGCTGGACTATGTGGATATGGATGGCGCCATGCTCCTTGCCGAAGACATTGCTAAAGGAGTAGTAGTGCATGAAAAAGGGTTGACATTTTCAGATGTGCCCGGCAATGGCACCGTATTATTGTAAGCATGTCGCCTTCGGTTATTTCGCAGTTTATCGATGGCAGAACCATAAAAATTGATGGTAAAATATATCTTTTTTGCAGTGGCACAGCCTATCTTGGGATACCCTATACAGAAGAATTTAAGCGCTATTTTGAAGAAGGCCTGCACTATTTTGGCACAGGGTACGCAGGTTCTCCGGCCGGTAATATGCGGCTTTCTGTTTATGAATATACAGAAGAGTGCATGAAAGGCTGGCTCAGTGCCGAAGATGTACTTTGTCTGTCATCGGGCATGTTGGCCGGTCAATGTGTTGTGAATTATTTTTATGATAAGGCTGATTTTATCTATTTGAATAACAGCCATCCGGCGCTGTGGCAGCACAGCCCCCCCGCCCGGTATTTCCATCCTGAACATGACCTGCAAAAAATCCAGGAAACCATAGACGCTGCGGCTCGCGATACTATATTGATTCTGGCTTCTTCAGCCGATGTATTGACACCGTCATTATTATCATTTGATTTTCTCAGGCAGCTTGAGGCAAGAGGTAAATGCATCGTTTTTGTTCTTGATGATTCGCATGCTTTTGGCGTGATAGGCGGGGATACCGGACAAGGTCATTACGCTTTGCTCAAAAAGAATTTTCCATTATTGGATGTTTTGGTGTTGGGCTCCCTTGGTAAGGGAACAGGTATACCTGCCGGTGTCATAGCGGGTAATCATACCTGGATTAAACAGATTAGAGATACGGCATTTTACCGGTCGGCATCACCCCCGGTCCCGGCTGCACTTTATGCTTTTAATAAGGTATGGCCCTCTTTGTACCAACAGCAATATGCCACTTTGCAGCAAATTATTAAACAGCTGAAATCCTACAGAAATATTGCCGATCTTTTTAATTTTATTTCTTCTTATCCCGTTTTTGTATCAAAAAACGAAGGATTGTATAATCACATGCTTCATCACGACATATGGTTATCGTCCTTTCCCTATCCATCGTCAGAGGATTTACCGGTTACGAGGCTGGTGCTGAATGCACTGCATACCGAAGAGGATATGAACAGAATTCACCTGGCCCTTGAGTCTTTTGTCAGTTAGAAGGAGTTGATAATTATCGCTAACCCCAGACATTAAACCTTCGCGGAAAACGGCAATGGCTTTTTATTAACAAATGCGGTATATCCTTATTACATGAGTAGTGAATAAGGTCATTGGAGGCTCGGGTGGTTTCGGCACTATATCAAATTTAGCTTTGGCGAACACTGAGTTATTTTGCAACCCTCAGGAATTCGCAACATCCAACGCACCTATCAGGCATTATTGATTTCATTGATAAGTTTATGCAATGAATCTTTTGCATCACCAAACAACATTTTAGTCCTTTCGCCGAAAAATAGTGGATTTTCTATACCTGCGTAGCCCGGGTTCATACTTCTTTTAAGTACGATTACCGTACCGGCCTGTTCTACTTCCAGTATAGGCATTCCATAAATCGGGCTGCCCGGATCTTCTTTGGCGGAAGGGTTTACCACATCATTGGCACCAATTACCAATACTACATCGGTGGAAGCTAATTGCTGGTTGGCGTCGTCTAGTTCCAGCAATTTTGGGTAGGGCACATCGGCTTCTGCCAGTAAAACATTCATATGGCCAGGCATTCTTCCCGCTACAGGATGGATGGCGTATTTAACATCCACCCCTTCAGCTTCGAGACTTAGCTCCAGTTCGTGGCAGGTATGTTGTGCCTGGGCCACAGCAAGGCCATAGCCGGGTACGATCATAACTTTTCCTGAGTATTTGAGCTGTATGGCGAGGTCGCCCAGCGTAGCTTCTTTTACAATTTGTTCACGGTCTGAACCACTGGAAATACCACTGCCACTAAATCCACCGATAACAACATTAAAGAGTGATCGGTTCATAGCCTTACACATCAGTACTGTAAGAATAGTGCCTGAGGCGCCGACAAGAATACCGCCAACAATCATCACATTATTACCATAGATTAATCCGGCAATCGCCGCTGCTATTCCGGTGAAACTGTTGAGTAGCGAGATTACTACCGGCATATCTCCACCTCCGATGGGTGTTACGAAAGTCACGCCATAAACCAGACACAGGCTGAGGAGAATTAAAAACATGCTGTGGTTTGGCCCATCCTGCAGCAATATTAAAATTCCCATAGTGAGTACCGCCAGCAGCATGACCAAATTAATGATCTGAGGCTTTGGCAGTACGATGGTATCACGAAGGCTGCCATTGAGTTTACCCCAGGCAATAATGGATCCCGAAAATGAGACACTTCCTACCAGCAAGGCAAATAAAATGGTAATTATCTGACCATCCAGCATGGAGCTTCCTGCCTCGATATTGAAAAATTCGACCACGGCGATAAGCATGGAACAGGCGCCACCCAGACCGTTGAAGAGAGAAACCATTTCAGGCATAGCGGTCATTTTAACGCGCTTGGCTGCTATGTAACCAATACTGCCACCCGTGAGCATACCTGCAACTATCCATAGGTAATTGTTATTTGTCGTTTCCATTGGATAAAACAGGGTGATGACAATGGCGAGTGCCATGGCAGAAGCAGCCATCAAATTGCCTTTTTTGGCTGTATCGGGATGGCTGAGTCTTTTAAGACCGATTATGAATAAAAAAATACTAATCAAATATAGTAATTCAATGATAGGCATAGCGGTGTGATGGGTTAACGTTTTTTCTTTTTAAACATATCCAGCATTCGATCGGTAACGGCAAAACCTCCTACTACATTGATCATGGCCAGTGAAATTCCTAAAAAACCGAGAATCAGCATAAGGTAATCAGTGGCATCGGCTCTTCTGATAAGGATAATAGCGCCAATAATTACTACGCCGCTGATGGCATTGGCACCCGACATTAAAGGGGTATGCAAAACCGTGGGAACCTTAGATATAACTTCCATGCCAAGCAATATGGCAAATGAAAGTATGTATATCATAAGAATGTGCTGGGAGATAAACTGATAGATGAAATCCATTTCTTCTAAAATACTTTTATTTGTACAATACCTGACCTTCATAAACAACGACGGCCGATTTCAAAATTTCATTATTGAGGTCCAGTTCCAGTTCTTTCTCTTTGAGACAAACTTTGAGAAAATTCTGTACGTTTTTGCTGAATAACTGACTGGCATGCTGTGGTACGGTAGCGGCCAGGTCTGAATCACCGATTATGGTTACACCATTGTAGATAACCGTTTCTTTATCCTTGCTCATTTCGCAGTTACCACCGGTAGAAGAGGCGAGGTCTATAATAACAGAGCCCGGTTTCATTTGATCTACCATTTCACGGCTGATGATCCTGGGTGCAGCCTTGCCTCTGACCTGAGCCGTTGTAATAATTACATCGGCAGCGGCGGCCCTTTCGGCAAGCAGGGCTTTTTGTTTTTGTTTAAACTCTTCGGTTTGTTCTACCGCATATCCTCCGGCGCTTTTGTCATCTTTTGCTCCTTCAACCTCTATAAATTTTGCCCCCAGGCTTTGTACTTCTTCCTTGGCGGCAGCCCTGGTATCTGAAGCTTCCACAATGGCTCCCAGCCTGCGGGCGGTTGCGATGGCTTGTAAACCGGCTACACCAGCGCCGATAATCAGCACCCTTGCAGGCGGTATGCTGCCAGCTGCCGTGGTTAACATGGGGAAATATCTGGGTAAATAACCGGCAGCCATTAGTACAGCTTTATAGCCGGCAATGGAGGCCATTGATGACAATACGTCCATCGACTGGGCAATGGTAATCCTGGGTATCATATCGAGGCTGATGGCACTGAGTTTGTGTTCAGCCACCTCATTTACCTTTTCGAGGCTGAAGTAAGGTTGAAACTGGGAAATCAATAGTGCATTTGCCTTCATGCTTGCCATATCTTCAAGGGCAGGCGGATAAATGCTGATCAGTATATCACATGAACTGAGTACTTCCCTCCGGCTTTTTTCTGTTGCACCGGCGTCAAAATATAGCTGGTCTGAAAAATTGGCAAGATGTCCGCAGCCAGGTTCAAACAAAAATTCATTTCCGGCAGCAGTTAATTGCCTGACCAGATCGGGTACAACGGAAACCCGTGCATCTGCTTGTTCTTTAACGATTCCTATTTTCATATAAAAAGCTTAAAAAGTACAAGTTTAGCGCATGTTTTCTGTTTAGCGCCTGCAAACTTAAACATTCAAATTGAGTTTTGAAATTTTTAGGGTTGTCTTTAGGTTGATCTTATGATATATTTGCACTTCATTGATGCATTGTAAACTTGCAAAGATGCTGTTTTAACGAAAATCTGAAAAAATGAAATATATACTCTCTTTATCCCTGATTATATTGTTTTGTGATTATGGCCTGAGCCAGAATTTTTCTGTTTATAAAGACTTTAAATTTGCCCGGCCTGAGCAATACCGCGAACAGGAGCAGATGGCCCTTGAGGCATCTAAATTTATTTTGAGCACAAAGCATACACAGGAAAATACAGAAAGGCTCTATGCCATTCAATTCATGATGAAATGGATGGAAGGAACCCCCGATCACAACCTTGAAATCAAGCCATGGCTTGCGGGAATAATGAAAACAGATCAGTTTTTATATCCGGTAGGACTTGCAGCGCTTACGCGTGTGGCACTTGATGAAAAATTAGGAAAGCCCGAAGGTGACAAATTTCAGTTAGAGGCGGCAAATCTCATTGCTGATTATGTTGGCACCAAGGAATACAGCATCAGGGCACGATCAACTGTTAAAAAATTTATGCAGGCAAAGGAAGAGGGCAAGCTGAAGGAATTTATTGAAAATTAATTTTAATTTTAAGGCAGAGCATGTAAAAGTGATACATCTGCCTGACGCCAATTATCTTTGAGTTGTTTTTTGGCTGCCTCGAGAATTCCTTGTTTACCACTTTGATGTGCCAGCAACACCATAGTATGCAATACCTTTGTATTTGCAGGGTATTTTTTTAATGTATGTTGGATTCGGGCCAGGGCCTCTTCTGTTTCGCCGGTATCTGCCAGTAATTTTGAAAGATTTACAGACTCCAGGCCTGGCAATAATTGAGGTGCCATTTGTTCGTACACCTTTTCATGGATTTCGCTTGCTTTTCGCAATGATGCCAGGGCTTCGTTTTTATTCCCTTCAGCAATTTCAATCTGGGCACCGAGCCAAAGTGCAAGAATTTCAGCGCGGAGTATATCTTCTTCCGTGGGATTTCCTGTCAGGCTGGCAGCTGTAAAATACAGGGGGTTAAAAGGAGCCTTTTTGCGTTGGATTGCCATATTTTTTTGTTCAACAAGCTGCATAAGGTGCCATTTAGCTTTATTTATGTCACTTTTCGCGAGGTGATGACGGCCATCGAGGTAATGGGCCAGGCATTTAATGTACACAGGAAGTTCCTGCAAGGGCACCTCCATACCGCCGGCCGGGCTGTCCCATTGTTCAGTAACCATCAGGTAAGTCGATTTGCAAAGTAAAAGGTAGTGCCGCGATAAGGCACTGCGGCTGTATTGTGCAAAGGTATTCATTTGGCGAAGTCGGGTGAGGGCTTCTTCATATTTTCCCTGCATGAGTAACCCATACAGTTCTGCCCATAATGCATGGAAAAAAAGATCGTCGATGGCTCCCTTGCGGGAACTTCTCTGTTTTTCTGATAAGGCAAACGCAGCTGCATTTGCCTCAGTAAAGTCTTTCCACATTCCTGTGGCAGCCATAGGCCGGGAGGCGACATGTCTTGCCATTACTGATGCAGATGCTGCCTGCTGAAACTGTTTCGCGGTTTCTGTAAGTACACCTTTTGCATCAATTGCCGGGGAAGCCAGGATTTTGCAAAACATCGCGCCAGGGTGTTTAGGGGACTGATCCAGTACTTTTTGGGCCGTTTTTAAAGCTACTCCGGCCGAGGCCTGTTCATTTTTAACCAGGAATTTTTCGAGGTGATGCAAGGCATACCAGGCAAGGGCTTCTGTTTCGTTTTGATGATGTAGATAAAGCTTCTCATAGGCATTTGACAAAGCTGTATCTTTTTGGTATTCAGTGCCTTTGTCTTTGCTGAAGATGATTTCTGCTATTTTCAGCATGTCTTTTTCAAGCGAAGATTCTGCTTTAGCCAGTCTTTTATCTTCTGTTACTGCTAATTTATATAAAGCAGCCTGCCCTCCGGTCATTTGGGTTTCTCCGGTAAAAGGCCTGTAGTAACTCATAGCCTCACCCCATGCCGCCATGGCAAAATTGGGGTCAAGCAGTTGTGCCATACTGAAATTTTCTGCAGCTTCTTTATAGTCCATTGCATAGAGTAGGAGGAGGCCTTTATCAAAATATGACATTGCTGCGTCGCTGCCACGATAGCGGGTCTGCACTTCTCCATAACCGGTCTCTTGTGCATCAACGTGATACGTTGCACAGATTAAAAGAAATAATACAATACATTTTCGATACATGATAAGCTCGGTTTTGGATGAATAAATTGAAATTACTACCAAAAAGTGGCAAATTCAATTATTTTTTCCACAAAACTAACCAAAACAGCAGGCCGGAGCAAAATGGTTAACACCACGCCATACAAGGCTCCGTAAAAATGTGCGTCGTGGTTGATATGATCCGACATTTTTTTACCCAGATATAAAGAATAAATCAGGTAGAGGGCACCTAAAATAAAAGCAGGGATGCAAATGGCAAAATACAGACAAATTGAACTTGTGGGTCGGTGCAAAATTGCCGCAAACAATACGGCAGAAACACCACCAGAAGAGCCCAAAGAATTGTAAAAAGATTCTTTGCGGTATTTAAAATAATTAGGTATATCTGCTATTATAATACCGCCGGCAAACAAAATGATATAATAAATATAACCTAAATAGCCAAATAGATAATAAAAATCATTTTCAACCACATTGCCAAAAAAGTACAGGGCAATCATATTGAACAGAAGATGCACCAAATCTTTATGGATAAAACCCGATAATAAAAAGCGGTCATATTGCTTTTTGGTGTAAATCATATACGGGTTGAAAATCATCCGGTTTTGCCATTTGACGTTTTTAAGGCTCAAAAGGCTGATCAGCGAAATGGCAATGATTATAAGGAGGGTTAGGTTAATCATAAGAAAATATCTGATTTACTTTTCCCTTTGAATAAGTTGCTTTGCGAAATTTTTGAGACGGTCAATACTTTCAAGGTTACCGCCTTCAATCTCATCGAGTTTTTTAAAGGCCAGCTCATAATAGGCATTCATTTTATCTTCTGCTTCTTTTCTTACAGACAACTTATTGTATATCGCCGTAATTGCATCTACTTTTTCGGAATTATTGAACGTTTTAGCCTCCAGCCATTTTTTAAGCTCTTTGGCATCTTTTCCACTTGCTTTTTCCCGGGCCTTAATGAGCAAAAAGGTTTTTTTATTGCTTATAATATCGCCACCAACCTGTTTGCCGAATTTTTCTTTGTTGGCATATACATCGAGTATATCGTCCATGAGCTGAAAACCTATGCCCAAATGTACGCCAAAATCGTATAGTCTACGACTGTCACGTGCATCTGCTCCGGCAAGAATGGCACCCATTTCAAGGCTAAAACCAAGCAATACCGCTGTTTTAAGTCTTATCATATCGATGTATTCTGAATCAGAAACGCCATTTCTGCTTTCAAAATTCATATCAATTTGCTGTCCCTCGCAAACTTCGGCGGCACATTGATTAAACTTTTGCAAAATGGTTCTCAGATGAGCAGGTTCAACATCGAGCAGAAGATCATAAGCTTTCACCAGCATTACATCCCCGGATAAAATGGCAACGTTTTCGCTCCATCTTTCGTGTACGGTGGCTTTCCCTCTCCTGAGCGGCGCCTTGTCCATGATGTCATCGTGCATCAGTGTAAAGTTGTGGAATACTTCTACAGCCAGTGCGGGCTTAACCACAGCCTCTACATCATCCTTAAAAATGCTGTAACCCAATAGGGTAAGCAATGGCCTCATTTTTTTGCCTCCCAATGACAAAATGTACTTAATTGGATCGTAAAGTTCAGCGGGCTCCTTGCCAAATTGCAGTTTGTGAATTTCTTTTTCCAGCAAATTCAGTTTTTCTTTTAAAAAATGTTCCATTCAAAGAGAGTTCAAATTAGATAGAGTAAATGAGGACTTAAATATGAATCTATTTTCAGACAAAATTATTATTAAACCGTGTTTTTTTATAAGTTTTGGGGCATTAATTGCTTTGATTTTGTTCTAATTTGCTGTTTTCCAGATATCTGATGGTGGTCTTTTTCGAAATATTACCCAACCCATAGCCTGCATAAACGTGAGTACAGGCACACTCCACATTACGGGAATATCTTCCATCAAAGTGGTTTTTTCTTCGAGAAATTTTAAAATGCGGGCCGGTGGGTTTTTTTCAAACAGGCATCTGAATACTTTATCTGCCGGATGGGTGTTGTTTTGCAAGACGTGCAACAAAGTACTGTCGTACAAAAGAAATCTGTGGTTGACATGTTGTAAAACGGATTTGGAGGGAAATCCATTTTTGTGGATGTCTCTGGAAAGGGCATCTGAAAATTCCTGTACCCTGGCAAAAGTATAACCGGTCGAAGGCTTTGTAAGCCCGGCTGAAGTACCGAGGTTAAATATTCTTTTCCCATCTTTTGATGGAATAGGAAGATCTGTCATGGGAATGGCACCTTTTTCTATGTGTTTGATTTCGTAGGGTTGATTGCCCAGGTGGCGCTGAATGTATTCTTTTAAATGAATGTCGTATACTTCATCTTCGAGAACTGCCGGTGAAAAGATGGTGTATTCTATGAGGGCATTTTTGTCGTCATATGGCAGAACATAGAAAAACCGGGTTTGGCCTTTCTGATCTGTTTCAAAATCCATAAATACGGGTTTTTCGGGATCAAAAGCAGGGGCTGATGTGCGAATTTCCCAGCCTTTGAAATGTTGCAACATAAAATGGTGGCTTTTGGGAATTCCATCCTTTAACATTTTAGGAATGCTGCTGAAAACCATATTAGAAGTGTATCGACTGCCATTTGTATACACGATTGCTTGATTTTCTGATTCTTCTATTTTAGTTACCTTTTCATTTACCCAGTGCAGGTTTTGATTTGCCTCTAAGATCTTTTTGTTATAATTATAAAAATCAAGTCCCCTTACCATTTTGTATTTGTAGGGCAAAATGTTCATGAATGATTCGTAGCCATCGGCCCTGAAGATTACTTTATCCCATTTTTTAATAACAATATCTTCATAAAAACCCGGTTTTGATTCCCAGAAACACCATGTACGATCGTTCTTTTTTTTATCGTCGGGATCCAGCAGGAGTATTTTTAGTTTTTGATTTTCTGACAGACGGGCGGCAAGGCTCAGGCCTGATAATCCGGCGCCTGCAATAATAATATCAAAGTCGGTATTCATCTGTTTATAATTTGTTTTTCACTGGTCAGGACCTGTTTCAAAAGTGAGTAAAGCCAGTCACAATCTATATTCAGGAAAACATCTAATCATATCTTCAGGTTGTCAGAGAAACCTTAACGCCCGGATAATTCATGAATATTTTCCTTCTGAATCTTTAAGCCTGAGTTTTTCAGGAGATCACTTCATATACTTTTTTTGCGCCTGATTTTCCTTTAATGGGAATATGATAATACCTTCCAAAAACAAATTTCTCATGGGTTTTAGTATATAATTCTTCTGAAACCAGAAAAGTAGTTAAAAGTTCACGGTTTGCCTCTTCTATTCTATGTGCTACGTTTACTGCATCACCTACAGCGGCAAATTTTTCCATGCCTTCATAGCCCAGTGATCCGATAATTACCCGGCCGCAATGCGCGCCGATTCTGATCTTAAAAGGGTGACCTGCGATTTTGGTGGTCCTTTTGGCAAAGGGAAGAAAGTTCTGCACGATATCAATACCGGCTCTTATTCCGTGAAATCTGTGATTTTTGTCCTGAGATAAGCCAAAAATGGCAAGAATGCCATCACCGAAATAATCGAGAATATGGCCTTTGTGGCTTTTAATAATACATCCAATAAAATTGTAATAGTCCTTTAGCACAAACATAACTTCATTTGGGCTATGCTGAGCCGCAAAAGAGGTATAACCCTGCAGGTCTATAAACAGGATGGTAGCAGTAATTTCCTGTCCAATTTTTTGAAGTTCAACATCTTGCTGGACATTTTGAAAAAGCTTGTTTTTAATACTCATTTCAAACCTTAAAAATCGATTGAATTTAACCGGGCTTTGAATATAAATAATTTTTACCTATGCCTGTATGTAAATAATTGAAGTTCCCAATAATTGGTGTTGAAATAAGTTGTAATGTGAAATGAGAAGACACAAAAAAAGCTGCCGGAGCAGCTTTTTTTGTGCACAAATATTTTCTTATGGATTCATGCTCTTTTTGGAAGCCACCAGATGGATGTCCAGATCAAAATTGTCATAAATCATTTTGTCGCCAAGGTTATCAAAGAACGAACCAGATCCGTATTTTACATCAAATTTAGCTCTGTTGATGGTTACGGTAGCAGTTGCATCAACTTCAGCTCCTTTAGTGCGGATTACCGCAGGAAATTCAATGGCTTCTGTTTTACCTTTGATGGTTATGTTTCCTTTAACATGATAATTGTCGCCGTCTTTTTTACTTACTTCAGTGATTACGAAATTGGCTCTGGGAAATTTTTCAATGCCAAAGAAATCATCTGATTTGAGGTGACCTGTCAGTTTCTGGTTGGTGCCCGGATCTTTGATATCTTCAACTGTTAAAGAGGTCATATCAACGACAAAAGAACCTCCGGTCAATTGACCATTGTCCATAATAAGCGAAGCATTGTCCAACTTAATTTTGCCATAATGCTCTCCGGTAACTTTTTTGCCATTCCACTTAATTTCACTTTTGTTTACATCAGCGGTGAAAGTTTCTTTGGCATCATTTTCGGCCTTGAGGCCAAAGGTAACAGCCAGTGTGGCCATTATCAAGGTAAGTACTTTTAATAGTTTCATGATAATTATTGTTTGTTGTTCGTGATAATTGTTTTAAGTATGCGTTGAATAATTGTTGTTCTTGTTATTAAGATGATGTATACGCTTTTTGTTTAACTTTTTCGCTCCCTGAGCTTATCGAGAAAGTCACTGAGCAACAAGGCTTCAGTTTCAGTGAGTCCTATACTGAATTTGTGAACGTCGTTAACTTCAGGATTTATTTTCCCGAGTAACTCAATTCCTTTGTGGGTTATCAATATATCTACCTGGCGCCTGTCTTCAGGGCACTCCTTTCTTTCGACCAGGCCAGATGCAACCAACTTATCTACCAGTCTTGAAGTGTTGGAGTCTTTATCCAGCATTCGTTCTTTAATGTTAAGCAAAGTACAAGGGTTTGGATGTTGACCTTTGAGTATTCTTAGCACATTGAATTGCTGGGCCGAGATGCCGAATTTTTTAAATACCGACAATTCTTTATTTTTCAGCCAATTGGCAGTGAAATACAAATTCACAACCATTTTATGAAAGGGCGATGCGAAAGATTTCTGTCTGATTTCCTGCTCTATAGTCATTGCGCTCAATTTATGTATTAACATTAGATGTACCAACAATGTTTTGTTGTTTGAAAATATTTTTAATTGTAATGGGCATATTTTCCGGCACTTTATTTAAGGGGTGATGAAAATGTCTTATTATTTCTATTTATTTTGATAACCTTAATTTACATTATAGATTCTATTTTTTCAGCATAGCTTAAGCGCGGGGCTTGTATTTTGTAGTTTCTGTGAATGTTTTAATAGAAAAAGCCTGAACATTTTCTATGTCAGGCTTTATAAAGTCTATTTACAGCTGGAAGTATTATAAAAATGCAATTTGCATTAGCACATTTTTATAGGTTTAGGTATTAAGAGATTTGTACAGCACAGGCATCAAGCATGAAGTTGTGCAATTCATAATTTCGAATAAGTGCGGGTAGTTTTTCACTGCCCGGCCCATACATACCGAGCTCCACATAGTCTCCCGAATGACCGGTTCCTGCCCAGCCTATGCCTATATAATTGTTCATTGCCTGTCCCATTGCAGCGCCCAGTGATTTCATTCTTTGGTTGAGTGGTGCATATTGTCTTGCTGCGGCGCTGAGCAATACAGCTGCTTCATTTTTATCAATAACAATGCCTCCGGAGGCTTCTTCGATACGTTCGATAAGTTGTGCCGGGGTAGCATTGGCCTGTAATCCATTTGCGATCCATTCGTTTGAATGTCTGAAATTAAACAGTTTATCAAATTGATCTGCTGCACCAAACAAGCCTGGATTTGCATTGCCATGGTCGGTGGTGACGATTACGAGGGTTTCTCCATTGCTTTCGGCAAAATCAAGGGCAACGCCCACTGCGTCATCGAAGGCCATTTGGTCATAGAGAAGTGCGGCGGCATCATTGCCGTGAGCTGCCCAGTCAACTTTTCCACCTTCTACCTGCATAACAAAACCTTTTGGGTTTTTTGAAAGCTTTTTG
Organism: Cyclobacteriaceae bacterium; assembly: GCA_020832305.1. Classification (GTDB taxonomy): domain Bacteria; phylum Bacteroidota; class Bacteroidia; order Cytophagales; family Cyclobacteriaceae; genus JAFIEV01. The sequence goes on from JAFIEV010000078.1 coordinate 28,840, forward strand.
ATAGCAGCCGAAGTCATTTCAGCCAGGGTAGGTACTTTTTGAAGCAGTTCATTGTCATTAATATGGTCAACGGTAAATGGCACACCACCTTCACTAAAAACGCCAAGCAGTGGTTTGTCATCGTTGATCAGGTTATCCAGGCTGGCTTTGTCCTGAGCCACTGAAAATCCATTTTCTGTAAATTCCGCAAATAAATTGCGATTGTCGCTTCTTTTTTCGGGGTTAAAAAGTTCTTCACCACCACCCATCATTACATCAAATCTTAGTTTGAGGTATTCAAGGGCAATGTCGGCCATATCACCCCGGCTAGCCATATTTACGCAAAAACCAGCGGGAGTTGCGTGAGCTATTTGTACGGTTGTAACGCAGCCTACGGATTTTCCTGCTTCTTTAAACTTCTGTAATATAGGTTTGTGTTGTTCACCATTAGGTCCAACATTCAAAGCTCCATTATTCACTCTTTTACCTCCTCCCCAGGAGGAGCTTGCTGCGGCAGAATCGGTTACAAGCGCATTGGCAGAAGCGGTATCCATTAAGCCTCTGACCATTTTATTTTCCTCATAGGAACCCATCCAACTTGATTTTCTGCCGAGTTTCCGGTTGATCAGCAGATCGCCCATGTTAAGGGTGCCCGAACTCATACCATCGCTAACAAGGAAAATAATGTTTTTGGCCGTTTTTGGGCTGCTTACTTTGTCCCCGGCATTGCAACCTCCAAGAATTGCCGGTGTCATGCCCAACCCGACAGATGTCAAAACACCGTTTCTAAAAAAATCTCTTCTTTTCATTTTTTATCTATTATTGATTATTTGAAGTCACAGACGATTAATGGCTTTTTGAACAATGCCTTTATATAACTAACTTATTTCACAAAAGAAAATACTACCCAATTGCAAAGAAAAAAGGCATCGGTCGTACCACAAAATTTATTTGGTATATTTATTTTATATTTCAATTAAGGTATATCATCATTCTAAGCTATACACTATTTTGAAGAAACAGAACCTTCCGATTTTTAAAAGTACAATAAATGAACATTTTTAAAGCGCTCAAATGGCTATTTCAATATATTTTGGTGTATTATTCTGAAGAAAGCTTAATCATTACTTGTCACTACACTGTCAGGCATAAAAAATTAAAGGTCGTCATTTTTTACCCAAACACAGGGGATATTTTTTTCACTGTTAATAATAAGTTTTTCGTTTATTGTTTCTTGTAGCAGCAAACAGGATCAAGAGCAGGATAAATCAATTGATTATGTCGTTGTTTCAGCAGAGGAAGGCAGATTCAGGGCCTGGCCGGCCAATAATGGCATGTGGAACTGGGATAATGGTAAAGAAATACTGGTTTTTTCACCGATGGCAAAAGGGTTCAGGAGGGCTTTCATTACATTCAGGAGCCTTATTTCAGTAAGCTTGCCAGGAGTAGCGATGGAGGAAAAACATGGAGTGAAGAAACGGTAATACGTGACAATCCATGGAGCGAAGAGGCAATAAGCCATTACAATCCATTTACCTATGATATGGGATGCCCACAGTTTTTGTAAAATTCTGATGGCAATATCGTGGCCATCTATTATTTGGCAAGGGAAGAAAGACCACATTCTTATATCTAAGCTGCTATCTGGAAACCCTGAGCTTAGATGGAGCGTGATGTATGATAAGTGTTTAGATGTTAAGTGTTAAGTGTTAAATGTTAAGCGTTAAATGTTAAGTGTTAAATGTTAAGTTCTGCAAAGTACACAACGCTACGAGCTACGAATTCTGAGTACTGATTTAGAATAATTCAACTTTTCCAAAGTTTTAGAACTTTGGAAAAGTTAGCTATCTGCTATTTTGTTATCTGTCGGAGAAAACTCCAACGACAGGGTGGGTAGTAATTAACTGTATTGCTGGAACTTATCACCCCACTCCGAACTCTGAGCTTATTCAACCCACGCCTTCTGTACCCTTCCCCTTGTTGGTGTTTTTTCACCAACAAGCACAGATACCTCTATGGACCTTTTCTCCGGGTGGCTTACTAAAAATAAGTTCCTTGTGGCAAATTATTTCGGTAGTAGATCTTATATAGTCCAAAAACAGCAAATAAGCACTTTTCCAAAGTTTGGAACTTTGGAAAAGTTAGCTGAGGTTATTATTTTAAACCAATTTTTAAAATAGAAGTATAGTAAAATACTAACATCAGATAATGGAGGCTGGCCAAACCTATCATATTTATAACCATGCAATAGGCAAAGAGCTATTGTTTAAGGAAAGTGAAAATTATCGTTTTTTTCTACAGCAATACGAAAAACACCTGTCTCCTATAGTCGAAACATTTGCTTATTGCCTGATGCCGAACCATTTTCATTTTCTTGTGAAGATCGGTGATGGTAAAAAACTGGAAAATTATCCTGTTTACAAAAAGACCTTCGACAGAACTTTTCCAAAGTTTGGAACTTTGGAAAAGTTTCAAAGCTACTTTATAAGCAAGCAGTTTTCAAACTTATTCAGTTCATATACACAGGCATATAATAAAAAATATAAACGAAAAGGTAGTCTGTTTTTAAAAAATTTCAAGCGAAATTCTATAGAATCAGATACTCGATGGCAGGAAACTTTTCTTTACATACTCCTTAATCCTGTAAAACATGGTTTTGTTGAATCGCAAGAACAATGGAAATGGTCCAGTTGGAATAAATATTATTCTCAGCAAAGCCCTTCCGAGGTCAGAATAAGTACATACAGGGAGTATTTTGAAGATCTGGAGCATTTGAATTTTATTATTCAAACCAAAAGAGACTTGATTCTGAGTACTGATTTAGAATAATTCAACTTTTCCAAAGTTTTAGAACTTTGGAAAAGTAATCTATCTGCTATTTTGTTATCAACTCCTTGGATTGATTAACCGGAATCGAAGCCAAAGGCCAAAAGGCAAGCCTTTCAAATTCAACCCCTATTTACCCAATGGCCACAATTACCAAAGTCCGCGTTTAAGCATTTACCTGCCCGGAAATGGAGGTCTATTAACGGCAGTAGCTATGATGGCACAGGGATGGGATGGCGCTCCGGACCGCATCCTGGTTTTCCTCAAGATGGAAAATGGAAGGTAAAGTATGAAAACCTGAGCATAGGTATTTGATATCCTAAAGAATTAAAAAAAAATAGAATGTCAATTCAATTCATTTCATTGGAAAAAATAAATATATGCTATACCTTGGAAATCAATTGACCTCTAGCATTGGATTTTATAAATGGACTACCACCTATCTCCGGACAAAAGTAACAGCGAGGAACAATCAACTTATCCTCAGCTTTCACTTAATCAGAGTGAGGAAAAGGTTTGGCAGGATTTTACCAGAGGAAGTAATACAGCACTGTCTTTTATTTATCGTAAATATGCAGACAGTCTTTTTAATTATGGGATGCAATTTGCTGATGAGGATGCTGTTTATGATGCCATTCAGGATTTATTTTACGATTTAATCCGCAACCGGCATAAGCTGGGAGAAGCCAAAAATATAAAATCTTATCTGTACGCAAGTCTCAGGCGTAAAATCCTGAAATCTCGAATTAAACACAAAAACGAACTTTCTCAATCCACGGTCGAGGACAAGATGGCCTTTAAAATGGCGGTATCGCATGAAGATCCCTTGCCGCTTTTGAATGTAAATACTGAGGATCTGCAATTACTCCAGAAAGCCTGTAATCAGCTTCCTGAAAAGCAGCGTGAAGCTATTATACTACATTTTTATGAAAAAATGCCATATGAGGAGCTTGCCAGAATTCTGAAGGTAGGCAAAGTAAAATCAGCAAGGGCATTGGTCTACAGAGCGGTAGAAAATCTCCGAACCATGCTTGATGGTCATAGAGACGAGCTGATTATTGTGTTGATAGGATTTTTTAGCTTCCGCCAATTCTGATCCTTATAAAAATCAACACTTACATTGACATCTTTTTTGATTTTCATTATTGCTTGTCTTTAATATCAGATTTCAGCTACGTGAATTCTTTAGTTTTATCGGCAAGCCTTTGCCATAATATCATTAAAAATATTGCAATATAGGTGATAAAAAATTGCATCGATTGATATCTTGATGTTGTTTTATCGAAACAAATAAAATTTTTCGAATATTTAATTTTGCCTATGGGCATTTTAAAATTTTCGTCTCTACTATATAAAGATTCGGAAATTATGCGCTACGAAGATTATACGGCACTCGATTTTATACAGGATGATTTTTTCATTAAGTGGGTTTTGCATGAGGATGAGGAGGCCGGCTTATTCTGGAAAAAATGGATGGAAATTAATCCGCACAAGCGCGAAGAATTACTGGTAGCTAAGGAATTCATCAACCGGGTGAGCTATGAAAAACCACTAAGCATGCCTGAAAAGGATTTTACCAGAATTCATGAAAACCTTATACGGTTCAGTGATCAGCATGCCATCAGAGAACAGGGTCGTTGGAATATCAGGGTATCTGTCATTTCCTGGTCAGTTGCTGCCAGTGTATTGATTTTTGTTTTTTCAATGTTGATTTTCATTAAAAGAGAAAATACCCCCACGGCCGAGGTTGCCATTGAGATGCAAAGTATAATTACCCCTAAGGCAGGCAGGCGGCCAGTTAAGTTGCCGGATGGTACTATGGTCAAGTTAAATGGTAACAGTAAAATCAATTTTCCCAGAGAGTTTAAGTCAGATTACCGAGAGATATGGTTAGAAGGTGAGGCCTTCTTTGAGGTGGTTTCGGATTCTACCAAGCCTTTTATTATTCGTTCAGAAGACTTTACGGTAGAAGTTGTAGGCACCAGCTTTAATTATCGCGCCATAGGATCAGAGCATCAGAAAAAGGTAGCGGTTGTTTCGGGCAAAGTAAAGGTGAAATCACCGGGTCTGGAGCCATTATTACTTACTCCTGACTTGATGGCGGTCTACGATTCGAAAACCAAAGGATTGGTTGCGATGAAATTTGATGTAAAATCAGTAACGAGTTGGAAAGACGGCATTTTATACTTTAACCGTATGCCTTTACGTGCTGTTTTTAACCAACTGGAAAACTGGTATGATGTGCATATTGAAGTTTCACCGGAAATTTCATTAAAAGACATTTATTCGGGGGAGTACCAGAATGAAACTTTACAGAATGTGCTATACGGTATCGGATACACTTCCGGTTTTGATTATTCGATCAATGGAAAACAGGTGACAATTTATAAAAATGGTAATGAATAAGTAAAAAGGGATATAGATCAATATTTATAAAATTAGCCGGCTTTGTAGCAAAGCCGGCTAAAATAAAGATTTCGGGAAATCCGGGACTCGTCCTCCCGGATACCCTATTGTTTAATTGTAGTACTAAACATTCAAATGTATGAAAAATACACTTACAAAGAAAGTTATCATTATGTCCAGGTACATGATTCTAGGGACATTCTTACAATGCATTTTCTTGAGTTTACTCCTGGCCGACAATTCAGTAGCCCAACGCAAGAGCATAGATGAGATTTATGTTACGATATCTGCCAAAAAGCGGATGTCAGAAATTTTCAATGCCTTAGAGCAGCAAACCAGTTTAAAGTTTACTTACAATCACATTAAGATTGATGAAAACCTGGTTATTGAAATCAATGCCAATAAACAATCTTTACGGGAGGTACTTGAGGAAATTTCAAAAAACACTCAATTGACCTTTCGCAGGGTTAATGAAAACGTACATGTTGCGAAAGCTACCCGAAGACAGGAGCCTGTAGTGGAGTTTTTCCGTGAGGAGCAGTCTGTTTCCATAAACGGCAGGGTTACTTCTCCGGATAGTCCGGATGGATTGCCAGGGGTAAACGTTGTCTTGAAAGGAACCGGTCAGGGAACAGTAACGGATATTAATGGAAACTATACTATCACAGTACCAGGTTCTGAATCGATTCTTGTGTTTAGTTCAGTAGGGTATCTGACAGAAGAAGTTACAGTAGGCAGCAGGTCAGTAATTAACATTTATTTGTCTTCAGACGTTACAGCGCTGCAGGAAATTGTTGTAACTGCCTTGGGTATTGAAAGAGATAAGAGATCTCTTGGATATTCTGTAGGAGAAGTAAAGGGAAGTGAAGTAGGTATTGTAGGCCAGGAAAACATGCTTGCTGGTTTGGCAGCCCGCGTACCAGGTGTTACCGTCAACCAAATAAGTGGTGCCGGGTCATCGGTAAGTGTTACCATCAGAGGTATAAACTCCCTTACTACCGACAACCAGCCCCTTTTTGTGGTGGATGGTGTTCCGATGAATAACTCGTTGAATAATTTCAGAAGATATGGAGACCGAAATGAAATTGACTATGGAAATGCTATTTCAGACATTAATCCTGAAGATATTGAAAGCATATCTGTATTGAAGGGCCCAAGTGCAGCGGCTTTATACGGTTCACGAGCAGGTAATGGCGTAATATTGATAACCACCAAAAAAGGCTCTAAAGAAAAAATGACAGTTTCTTTCAGCACCAACACGGTATTTGAAAGACCTGTTAAATATTTGGATTTTCAATATGAATATGCATCAGGTGATCGTTCCGGATTGAATGAACGAGCTGAATATTGGAACGGTCTTTCTTTGGATAAGGGCGTTACGGCTGTACAGTGGAATTCCCCACGCGATGCTAATGGAAATCGCTTACCTACCGAATTAAGATCCTATCCTGACAACATGAAGAATTTCCTGCAGACGGGTATTACCTCAACCAACTCAATTGCAGTCGGAGGCTCCAGTGACAAGGCAAACTATCGCTTCTCCTATACCAATATGTCACATCAGGGCATGATTCCCAACTCAGACCTTTTCCGTCATAACGTTACTACCAATGCTGATTTCAAGTTAAGCGACAAGGTAACTGTGAGCACCAGTGTCAACTTTGTAAGGTCAAAATCCAATGACAGACCTTCTACCGGTAATCGCGGTGGAAATGCTCCGGAAATGGCCCTTGCATGGCCTCATGTGGATGTTAGAGAACTTAAAGATTACTGGCTGCCAGGGCAAGAACAGATTCAGCAGAGAACTCCGGCCGACAACCTCGATAATCCATATTTTATTGCCTATGGTATCACCAATGCCTTTACCAGGGACAGGGTTTTTGGTAATGTGAAACTGGATTATAAAATCAGCGATAATTTTTCTGCATTTGCCAGAATTACTCAGGACAGCTATGCTGAAAACAGAGAAACCAAAATTCCTTTTAGTTATACCCGGGCGCGACAAGGCGCCTACCACCTTGAAGATCAGGCCAGAAATGAATCCAATGCTGATTTCATGTTTACCTTTAACAAAGAAATTACATCAGATTTCAACTTAAGTATTTCTGCCGGAGGTAACTATATGGTGCAAACCTATAGAGAGAAGTATATTGGTTCACAGGGAAATCCAGGCTTGATTGTGCCCGGTTTATTCAATGTTAACAATATTCCAATCAATGGCCGTGCCGTGAGTAATTACCGCATGCAAAGAGCCATCTATAGTTTATATTCAACTGCATCACTTGGCTTTAAAGACCAGGTGTATTTAGATCTTACAGCCAGAAATGACTGGTCGAGCACTTTACCCAGGGACAATATGTCATTCTTCTATCCTGCGGCATCTTTAAGCTGGCTGGCCAATTATGCATTTAACCTCCCACAATCCATTTCACTCTTGAAATTGAGGGCGGGTGCAGCTCAGGTGGGTTTGGAAGCGAGCCCTTATCAATTGCAGCAGATTCTGAATTTTAGTCAGCTGGGTTCTTTAGTAACAGCTAATTTGCCCGGCACTTTGCTCAACCCTACCCTTAAGCCTGAATTGGCGACTTCAATTGAATATGGTCTGGATTTCAATATGTTTAATAATCGCCTGCGTTTTGAAGGTACATACTTCAATATGCAGAATGAAAACCAGATTCTTCGTTTAGGCACACCTCCATCTTCGGGCTTTACCCAAAGGGATATCAACGCTGGTTTGCTCGAAAGTAAAGGTTGGGAATTGTTGATTGGTGGCACACCCATCAAAAGCAAGAATGGTTGGAATTTAGATATATCTGCCAACTTTGCCAGGTTCAGAACCAAAATTGTTGAATTGGCTGATGGAATAGATTTTGTTACGCTTTGGGAGGATAATAATGGTGGCGCCCAAACTTATGTGGGAGAGTATATTGGGGATTTGTATAGCAGGGGCTTTGCTTTTGTCGATGATCCAAATTCTCCCTATTATCGTTGGCCGATTTTAGATGCTGGCTTCAAACAATGGATTCCGAATAATGACAGGGCGGCTCGGGTGAAAGTGGGTAACTTCAATCCAGATATGCTTATAGGTTTCCAGACTACCTTAAGTTATAAGCGTTGGACCCTAAATGCAAACTTTGATGCCAGAATTGGCGGACAATTTCAATCCTTCACATATCGTTATGCCGGATCAAACTATAAAGACGGTCGTCAAAAAAGAATGCTTATTCCCGGTAGTCTCTACAGTGATGAAGAACTCAGAGCCCTGCTAAAGTCAGATCCTGAGAAATATATTATACCCCGAAACGGTTGGTTCCCAAGGGTAGGTGGGTATTCTCCGGAAGAAGGTGGATATATGACAAATGGTGGCGGTATTGTATTAGATGATGGAGGCTTTGTACCAGGTGTATATGTTGGTCCGGATGGCCAGTATGTAGAAAATCTTGGTGGCCCGGGTACGCTTTATTTGTCAATGTGGAGGATTTTCCCCTGGTCGTATAACCAGCAAGTAACCTTCGATGCTGATTTTCTCAAAATGAGAGAACTGTCCATTGGTTATGATATACCCAAATTTGGCGGCTTCAGAAATGCCAATATATCTGTATATACCAGAAACGTCATTTTATGGACAGCGGCCGGTATTGGAATAGATCCTGAAAGGGCATTCCAGGTTCAGGGAAACAGACAAGGCGATTCGGTTAATCTCTTCCGCCAAGGTATTGAGCTGCAAAATGTACTTCCATGGACAGTGCCTTTTGGTTTCAGGCTAAACTTTACTTTCTAATATCATAGGCTTTAAATATTAAAGAAATGAAGAATTTTAAATTTTTATATAAATTTATAATGATTGCAGGTTTGCTCGTTATGAATTCCTGCACAGACCAATTGGTGGACATGAACGTTAATCCAAATGGTATTGATCCTGCCAATGCTAACCCAAACCAAATAATGCCGACAGTGCTCAGTGGTGCGGCATTTAACTACTTGAATTTGGGTTATGGCAATATTGCAGGAGCCATACAACATACCCAAAAAGACGGATGGTATTCTAGTCATAATACCTATGACTGGGGACCGAATAACTGGAATGATTGGTATGGTTTTTTGAGAAACAATGAATTGATGATGAAACGTGCTGATGATCTTGGATTCAGTTTCCACAAAGGCATTGGCTTGGTTATGAAGTCATTTATCTATGCCAATATCACTGATATTTGGGGAGATGCCCCTTATACCGAAGCGATGAGAGGAAATGCAGATATTTTATTTCCAAAGTATGATAGTCAGGAAGTTATCTATCAGGGCATTATCGAAGATTTAAAAGCAGCTGATGCCTTGTTTGCCACCGGCAATACAACTGGTATGGTTAATACTAACGATTTATATTTCCAGGGCAACATAACTCGATGGAGACAATTTGCTAATTCTCTGTTGCTTCGATATTATATGCGTTTATCTGAGAAATTACCACAGATAGCACGTGCTGGTGTTGAAAGTGTTTACCAGGCCGGCTTTTATATTAAAACAAATACTGAGGATGCTTCTATGGGCTATTTCGGCAACATCTCAGCTGATTCATGGCCTGAAAATACGGCTCAGGTTACTGATGCTTCTGGTTTCCGCAGAATAAAACCCTGTCAGACTTTGATCGATAAGTTGCTATCTACAGACGACCCAAGAACAAGGGTATGGTTCAGACCTGTACATTGCCGATGGGTTGCCGATGAAACATTGCCTGTTGCCATTGACCCTTTCATTAGAGAGAATGGAAACTATATTCCTGTCGGCAATTCTTTCAGAGTATCATTTATAGATAACGTTTACATTCAAAGGATAGCCGCAGGCAATGTGTATACTCGTCATTTTAATCCAATACTCAAAGCTGCTAACCCTGCGCTTGCCGGATTGATCATTGATGCCAACGAGATCGTAGGTGTTCCTCCTGGTGCACTAACGCCCGATGCGCATAATTTCAATCCTACGACTGGTCAAATTTGCGAAAATCAACATGTTTCACAATTAGCTGATATATATCGGCAGCCGTCTGGTCCTTTATTGAGAGCCCGCCTGATATCAGCTGCAGAAACATTCTTTATTCTTGCGGAAGCTGCTGCCAGAGGATGGAATGTTGGCAATGCAGAAGCACATTACAATACTGCTATTCAACAATCTCTCAATACCTGGGGTGTAGGAAATCAATTCTCAGCTTTTATAGCAAAACCTGGCGTTGCCTTTAATTCGGCTACTGCGTTGCAGCAAATTGCCAATCAAAAATGGATTGCCAACTGGACAGTACCCGAAACGTGGTTTGACTGGAGAAGAACAGGATTACCTAATTTACAGGCAGGACCAGCCTCACCAGAACCATATGTTGCAATACGTTTTCCTTATGGTAACAGTGAAATCAACTTCAACAATGACAATGTGCTCGCTGCCATTGCAAGGTTGCAAAATACCGGTATAGGAGCCGGAGTTGGTCCTAATAACCAATGGGCAAAGCCTTGGATCGTTCAGGGGACAGGTAAACCCTGGTAATCTAAAAAAACTTTTCTATATCATTAAATATAAAAGCAATGAATAAAAGTTTTTTATCAAGGGTAGGTTTGTGTTCGTTTGCGGCCATTGTATTTGTGGGTTTTATGTCACCGGTGAGCGAGGTTAACACAGAATCCTCACAGAGAACCTGTGCCGAGAAACTTGGTTTCCCTTCCGGAAAACGGGTTGTGATGTTGCATGCAGATGATTTCGGAATGAATCCTGAAGCGAATGAAGCAACCATTGATCTGCTTAAAAATGGTTATATTCAATCAGCAGCCTCTATGCCTCCATGCCCCGCCTATGGTCCTTCTATAGAATGGGCAAAAAAGAACCCTAAAATAGATGTAGGCATTCATCTCGCCATTACCAGTGAATGGAATACCTACCGTTGGGGACCTGTAAGTCCGCCGGAAGAAGTGCCAGGACTTATCGATCCTGAAGGCAAGCTCTGGAAAAATGTGCCACTGGTTGTAAAACATGGAAAAAAGGAAGAAGTAGCTAAGGAATTAAGGGCGCAAATGGAGAAAACCATAGCAATGGGTTACCGTCCAGATCATATGGACACCCATATGGGAGCACTATTTGGTCATAAAAATGGTTCCGATGATTTCTCGGAAGTCTTTTTTAAATTGGCTGAAGAGTACAATATTCCAGCTAACGTGATAGATTTTGCCAATCCTAAAATCGAAAAGTTGTATTCAGAATTGGGATATCCCATCTCTGACAGGCTGAAGGAACTGGTTCGAAACTATTCTTTGCCTAAACTGGATTACTTCACATCAGTACCCAAAGGATCGAGCTATGAAGAGGTTTGTGAAAATTTTAAGAATCAGATTCGCAACCTCGAACCTGGGTTATCAGAAATCATCTTCCATCCGTCCGCATATTCTGAAGAGCTTAAAACGGTTGCCGGTTCATGGCAACAAAGGGTTTGGGAATATCAAATGTTTTCAGATCCCAGTATCCAGAAGTTTTTAAAGGATGAAGATATCATATTCACCAACTGGAAAGATATAATGGTGAGGCATGAAAAAATGAAATCCAGGAAAAAGAAAAAGTAATTTTTAATTAAAGCCGGAGTGTCAGAAATGGCATTCCGGTTTTTTTACCTGGTGAACAGCCTCTTATAGTCCTCGTTTGTAACGAGGACTTGTGAGAGTAGCGATTGTATCGCTAGGGGAAATTACTAAGAATTCTATTGTTTAGAAGCTGGTGTTGTACTTTTATTAAGCCGTAGAAAAAGGCTTGGTAAATTTTGTGGTTGTTTAGAGGAGTTATGCATTTGATGAAATAGTTCTTTTGTTTGTCATCATTTTATCTGTCAGCCTTTGGTGGAAAAGATGGAGATAAGACTTAACTCGTATGCGATACAATCGCATTTCTCGTCACCATCGTTACAAACGAGGGCGATCCCAGGGGTTTACCATTGATTGAGGATCAAAAGGGTGTTTATGCCGGCAAAATAAGAATCTGCCATTCTTATTTTTCATATTGTAGGATATTAACTTCAGTTAGTTTAGTTAATTCTTTATCAGATGTCATCAATGGGCAATTAAGATAATAAGCTGTGGCAGCAATTATTGCATCTGGTAGTTTTAATTTATAATTCCTTCTAATTCCTGTTGTAACCTTCTTTATTTCAGAATTAATATCAATAATTGTTATAGAAGACAAAAATTCTTCCACCTTTTTAATTTCTTCTGGCGTTGTTTCCTTATAGCCTAAAAGTTATAATTCTGTTATAAATGAAATATATACAGTCTTATCATTTAATAAATCAGTAAGGTTTTCATCTCCGGAAATCAAATACAAAACAATGTTGGTGTCTAAAAAAATGTTACTCCCATTCATCTCTCATTTTCTTTTGAATTACAACCGGATCCCTCATTAATTTAATTATCCCACAAAATTTATGAGAGTCTAAACCTTTGTTGCTCGTTAAAACGGAAAGCTTTTTATCGAATTCTTCTTTCTTTATTCCTTTCTTAATGACAATGACCATATTATCTCTTTTTTCAAAGATAACGCAAATCACTAAATAATGTCTGAGATTTTTGGCAAATCCTCTATTTTTAATTGCGAGCAAAAGGGAGCAGGGTCATGGAACTATTTGTAGAATTAATTATGAATAAGCATTTTCACTACAAACGAATGAAGAATTTTTGGTGGATTCAATAGTATAAGTTGGGTTCGGCCACAAGAAGTGACAAACCTGCCATAGATGTGCTAGGCCCCTGGTATAAAAAAAAACCCTTGGGCGGCCTATTGGTGGAACCTTAATGTTCAACTTACCTATTATCCTATGTATTCTTCCAACCACCTTGACCTGGAAGAATCTTTGATCAATACAATCAATCAAAACATTCATCATCTTATTGCCAACACTCCCAAGCATTTCCGGCACAATTCAGCCACTTTGGGTAAAACGACATCGTTGGATATGAAGGCGGTTATTTACCTGGACAATCCTACCACTTTTCTCCGTGGAGAACAGGATATGGAAGTTGGTAATCTAACCTGGGCTTTGCACAATTATTACATGCATTATCGCTATTCAATGGATGATAACCTCTTGGTGAACTTTTATCCATTGTTAAAACGCAACATCAATTTTTATTTGAATATTATGGAAGAAGGTGACGATGGGAGACTGCATTTGCCGGTTACGAATTCACCTGAATTCCTCGGTGGATTTACCCGAGACTGCAATTACGATCTTGCCCTTTTTCGTGGGGGATATCAGACACTACTCAAACTGAACAATACCCACAAATTTAACGACCCACTGGCTGTAACCTGGCAAAAAGTACTTGATAAGCTGGTTGAGTATCCAATCCATGAAAACGGATTGATGATTGGCAGAGATGTTCCTTTCAACAAATCACACTGTAATTATTCTCAATATATAGATGATTTATCCTTTGTATATGAAAAAGGGTGAAAACTGGGCAATAAAAGAAGAGGGTAAAGCGCATTGGCTCAGGAGCGAGAGCTTTACCGGTGAAAACAGCATGGTTAAAACTGATATAGCGATAGATAGGGCACGGATTACAGGCGTTGAGAATGATAAGATTAAAATTTTAAGTTTGGATTGACTTTTCCACTTGCAATTATTTAAATAATCTGCTACTTTAGTCAAATATTTACCAACAGAGGCCTCATCATGGGTTCATCAAATGCATTTAAGGTAATTTACAGCAAGTCCAGAGAGCAGGATATATGGCAGGATTTTCAGGCTGGAGATAAAGATGCTTTCAACAAAATCTACGATGTCTATGCTGAAATACTAATGAATTATGCCTATAAGTTTACGTTTGATACCCTAGTAATTGAAGATAGTGTACAGGAACTTTTCATTGACCTCTGGGAACACCGTTCTAAAATTTCTGTTCCGGATTCTGTGAAAGCTTACCTTCTCAAATCCCTTCGAAATAAAATCATTCAAAAACTGCAAAAGCAAAGCAGACAAAATAGTCTCCTAAACCATTTGAAAGATAGTAAGCAATTTTTGCCTTTCAGTTTTTCCATAGAGACCGAACTCATTAAAAATGAAACAGAGAAGAGTACAATCGATAAAGTAGAACAACTGCTAGCCAATTTATCTGATTTACAACGCGAAGTAATCTATCATAAATTTTATAATGACCTTTCTCAGGCAGAGATAAGTCAGATAATGAACTTGCCCCGAAAAACCATCTACAATGCCATGGCAAAAGGTTTGCTGAAAATGAAGGCATTATTGATTGAAAAAATGGCAATGATATCTCTGTTTTGTTGTTTTTGTTTAGGATAAATCCCATAATCATTGTGGTGATTGTAAATTTTAAAAATTAATCTTTTTTTTGGGAGTAAAAACAATGTGTGGGCTATCTATGAGAGAAAGAAATCTTGTAGATGAAACAGGAATATAAAATAGATGAATTACTGAGTGATGAAACTTTCATAGACTGGATGCGGAAGGGCAGACCTGTTGACAACCACTGGCATCAGGTGTATCTGGAGAATGAAAGCTTGCAGCAAAGCATGCCAGATATCGAAAAGCTTATACAGTCTATAGTAATAAGAAATGAAAGAATTACCTCAGATAGAAAACAAAGGATCAAAGAAAGCATCAATCGTAAGATAGAACAAAAGCCTGTGTATGTATATGTCCCCGAATATCCGCGATATAGTGTCTTGAGAAATATAGCAGCTGCAGCGATAATCTTCTTTGTCTTTTATTTGGGCTATCAGAAAATTAACCTGGAACAAAGCCCGGAGGTTACCGAGATTGTGCCTGAGTATATCGTGAGAACGACAGGACCAAGGGAAAGGCCAGTCATAAAATTAAGCGATGGCACCAAAGTTACCCTGAATGCCCATTCACAAATCCGGCATGAGAAATCATTTTCAGATACCGCCCGTGTCATTGAATTGGAAGGAGAAGCCTTCTTTGAAGTATCACGAAACATACATAAACCGTTTATAGTAATATCGAATGGCATAGCCACCAAAGCGCTGGGGACCTCATTTAATATCAATACCAGATCGCCCGGAAGTTCTGTAAATGTTACACTCGTAACCGGTATGGTGGAAGTAAGTTGTTCGGCAGCAGACCATGGTCCCAAAGTTTTACTTACTCCGGCACAGCAGGTTGATTTCAACACCGAAAATGGACAATTTTCAAAAGTCAAAAATGCAGATTTAGCAAAAGTATTGGCCTGGAAGGACAATTTAATTCAGTTTAATAAAGCATCGAGGGATGAGGTCTTTGCCTATCTCTCAGAATGGTACGGAGTTAGCATCGTTCAGAAAAATACAAATGTAATGCGATGGGAGTACACCGGAAAGTTTCAAAATGAAACGCTGATCAACATACTTAACAGTATTGGATATGTGAAGGGTTTCCAGTTTGAACTCAATAACGATACAGTAATTATTTATGACAACTAAACCAGGAAAAGATATGAAAAACTTCGACTCATCTTAGTACATGCTAAAATAAAACCGGCAATGTAACTGACCGACCAAAGTAAGCTTACATCACCGGTTTGCATGAAAATGATTATTTAACCATTTACTATTCAAAAGTATGAAAAATAAATATTTACATCAAATATTAAAGTTGATGAGATTAGGCCTGTATGCCTTTTTTATTACGGCTATAAGTTTCAACCTGTTAATAGCCAATTCAGGGAGCGCTCAGATTGCACCGAATGTAAAAGATGTAACCATCTCATTACAGGTAAGGGAGCTTTCATTATCGCAGGTTTTTAATCTGATTGAAAAGAAAACAGATTACAGGTTTTCCTACGACAATATAAACCTTGATCCCAACACGAAAGTGTCTTTGAATATCAGAAGGGCCAGTGTGCGTGATATTTTATATGAGCTATCCAGGGAGACAGATCTCAGTTTCAGGCAGGTGAACTGGGTGATTAATGTTAAAGACATTGACAGAGTTGAGGCGAAAAATGACGAAAACTTAATAACATTTGAACAGGCCATTACTGTGACCGGTCATGTTACTGCATCTGACAGCCCTGAGGGTTTGCCGGGGGTGAATGTGCTCATCAGAGGCACGAATACAGGTTCCGTAACAGACATTAGCGGAAACTACAGCATTAATGTGACCAGTCCGGAAACAGTGCTCACCTTTAGTTCAGTGGGGTATTTAACAGAGACCATCACGGTGGGCAATAGAAACGTCATAGATGTTAGTTTAACGGCTGATGTAACTGCTCTGGATGAAATAGTAGTCGTAGGGTACGGTACAGTTAAGAAAAGTGACCTTACCGGTTCTGTTGCTTCTGTGAGAGCAGATGAAATCAATGCCTTTCCTACCACAAATGTTATGCAAGCTTTATCAGGCAGGGCTGCTGGGGTTCAGATAATACAAAATACGGGGGCTCCAGGTTCTCCTGTAAGTGTAAGAATCAGGGGCACCAATTCTATCATTGGCGGGAATGAACCACTGTATGTTATAGATGGATTTCCCTTTTCTGGCAGCCCTACCAATCTCAACAACTTTGATATTGAAAGTATTGAAGTGTTAAAGGATGCCTCGGCCACTGCAATTTATGGATCCAGAGGTGCCAATGGCGTAGTTTTGATTACCACAAAGCAAGGAAAAAAAGGGATGACAAGGGTTGATTTTGAATCGACCTATAGTGTTCAATCATTAAGAAGGAAATTGGATCTTATGAATGGCACTGAATATGCAAGACTTCAGAATATTCAGGCTGCAAATGATAATATTCCCCTGTATTTTACAGAGCAGGAAGTCAATGCATTTGGAGAAGGCTATGATTGGCAAGACCTGGTGTTTCAGCAGGCGCCGATGTATACTTCAAACTTAAATATTAGCGGTGGAAATGATAAAACACAATTCTCCATATCAGGTAGTATTTTCGGCCAGGAGGGAATTATCAGAGGTAGTGACTACAACCGTTACAACCTGCGAACAAACATCACCCATGCGATAAGCAAAAAGGTTAAAGTAGATTACAACACTACCTTAACTTCTTTAAAAACTGAAAGAAGAGATAGCGGAGGTGGAAATCGCGGTAATTCCATGATAGGTTCTGCCATTTCAGCAGCTCCAATATCGCGCCCGTTTAATGATGATGGAACATATAATATTTTAGCTAATGAATTTCCATTTGTGGCTGTAGATGTTATTAATCCCCTGAACTTCATAAATGAAGAATTAAATAAGGTTAATGCAAATGTGGTATTATCAAACCTGGCTTTTGTGTATCAACCTATTGAAGATTTGACCATCAGAATTTCAGGTGGAATTGAAAACAGGGATGATAGAAGTGATTCTTACAGAACCAGAAATTTTTGGAATTCACCCGGTAATGCCAGTATTAATACAACTCAATTCAGAAGTTTACTTAATGAAAACACTATAAGCTATAATAAAACAATCGCAAACCGTCATCAGATCAACTCCGTTATTGGATTTACATTTCAGGACTTTTTAAGAACTGGTTTGAACGCAGGAGGGGTAGGTTTCCTGAGTGATGCGTTTGAAACCCATCAATTGCAAGCTGCCGCAACACATGGTATACCAGGCTCTTCTTACAATTATTCTGTTTTGTTATCTTATCTTGGCAGAATCAATTATACCTTAGATAATAAATACTTATTTACCTTTAGCTTCAGATCTGACGGTTCCTCAATATTTAGTGAAGGTAACAAGTATGGCTATTTTCCTTCCGGAGCATTTGCCTGGAGGGTTTCAGATGAAAGTTTTATGTCGACTTCTTCGTTTATTTCAGATTTAAAGTTGAGAGCCAGTTGGGGTCTCACTGGTAGCCAGGCCATTAGTCCTTATGCTACTTTAAATCAGCTTAGCTCCGGTAATACTATTTTTGGAGGTCAACTGTTCAATACTTTTGCACCAAGCGCTGTATTACCAGGAGACCTGAGATGGGAAACAACTGAGCAGATAGATATAGGTTTTGATTTGAGTATTCTCGATAACAGGATAAGCTTTAATGCCGACTACTATGTTAAAAATACAAGAGATTTATTAAACAATGTTCTGCTGCCTACTTCTATGGGATTTACCAGAACCATTCAAAATATAGGCCAGGTTCAAAACAGTGGACTTGAATTAAGTACTGATGCCAAAATATTCACAAATCAGTTTCAGTGGAACGTGTTTGGCAACATATCATTCAATAGAAATAAGGTTATAAGCTTGCATAACGGAGAAGATATCCTGGGAACTTTTGTAAATGTTCTTGTCGTTGGTGATAATACAACAATCCTGAGAGAAGGAAGACCCATTGGTCAGTTTTGGGGTTATGTAGAAGACGGATACACTGAGCAAGGAAGAATAAATTTTGCTGATTTAAATAATGATGGTGTAATTAACGAATTAGATAAAACGTATATTGGTGATCCGAATCCAAACTTTATTTACGGTTTTAACTCTTTTATGAGTTATAAGAACTTTGAGTTCAGCTTTTTTATCCAGGGAATGTATGGCAATGACATTTTTAATGTAAGCGCCATTCCAAGCACCCTGGATTTTGGACAGGGTCTTAATATGCCGAGGGAGGTTCTTTACAATCACTGGACACCGGAAAACCCAAATGCTAAGTATCCAAGAGTAAGCAGAAATACGGCTGCCAGGGTATCTGACAGATTTATCGAAGATGGTTCTTTTTTGAGATTTAGAAATATAGAGATTGCCTATAACTTACCCATGGAAAAATTGGGAAGCAGGTCCATAAGCAATGCCAAAATATTTTTGAGTGCCCAAAACTTAATTACCATTACAAATTACTCATGGTGGGATCCTGAGGTAAATTCAAGAGGTGCTGGATCTCCTGGCATCGATCATTACAGTTATCCGGTACCAAGAGCTCTAACCATGGGTTTCAGAGTAGGTTTTTAGTTCAAGTGGCAAACTTTCAAACGACGAAAACATGAAAAAGATTAAATTTTATTATATCATAAATTGGGTTGTAATAGTAGCGGCATTTCACCTTAGTGCATGTGAAGATTTGCTGGAAGAAAATCCAAAAAATATTGTGGTTGAAAATTTCTATAACACCCCACAGGAGGTAGAATCTGCTGTTAATGCAATCTATTCTCCGCTGAGAAATACAAGGGCAGAACAAATTGCCATTTTGGATGCCCATACTGACTGGGGATATGGCAGAGGAAGCAGAGCCCAGTACAATGATTTCGCAGGGCTTAACCCTACAAACTTCAATGCAGCGACCAGCAGGTGGAACTCTTTCTATCTTGCCATCAGAAATGCCAACCTGGTTATTGCCAATGCTCCTAATGGGACGAATATTAGCCAGGCCGAAATACAGCTTTATCTGGCTGAAGCAAAGTTTCTAAGAGCCTGGACATATTTTGACCTGGTAAGAAACTGGGGAGGAGTTCCTTTGAGAACAGAAAACAATATGTTTGATATCGATTTACCAAGGAGTTCGGTACAGGAAGTATACAATTTCATTCTTTCAGATCTGGCAGATGCAGAAGCTCATCTTCCACAAACCCCAAAACATCATGGAAGACCAACTGTATATGCAGCCAAAACCCTTCTTGCTGATGTTCATTTGACTTTGGGTAATTATGACTTAGCCAAAAACAAGGCCTTGGATGTCATCCAATCAAACAGGTATTCGTTGATTCCTGTATCCAGTAAAAGAGATATTCAGGTGAAAATTTTTGGACCTGAATTGGTTACAAGCACAGAGGAAGTATTTTATTTAAAATACGCCAGAGAAATCGGACAGGGGAATTTTATACTCTGGATATTAAATCACCCACAAACCGGATATTTCAATTTCGGTGGTGCTTATGCACATTATGGTGACGCCTCTAACCCTTTTTATGTGGAATGGGATGATGCCGATTTAAGAAAATCATTGTGGGATAACATTAACTTCGGTCTTGGACCCAACACCTTGGTGAGTGGAAAATATTCTGATCCAAATGCTCCCTCAAGAAACGATAGTGGTAATGATTTACCCATCTACAGATATGCTGAAGTGTTGCTGATTTATGCAGAAGCAGCAATACGAGCTGATGGCTCGGTTGGGAATCAGGCATTGGAAGCCATCAATCAGGTAAAAAGAAGAGCTTATGGATATCCACCTCAAGCTGCTTCAGTGGTGGACTATACCTTTGGCGCACAGGAGACCGCAAACTTTTTGGATGCAGTTTTGCAGGAAAAAGCTTATGAATTTCAGTTTGAGGGAAAGCGTTGGCTTGATCTGAAAAGAACGGGAAGAGCACAGGAGTTTATTATGAGGAACAAAGGAATAAACATAGCTGACAGACATTTCCTTTGGCCAATTCCGATAGAAGAAATAAATTTCAATGGTGCCATAAGCGCAGCTGATCAAAATCCCGGGTATTAATAATGCCTACTTGTTTAGAGAGAAAATTTTTAGAAATGATTTTGATAGGTAAAATGAAAAGAAGAGAAATGATAACTAAGATGGGGGCTCTGTCGGTAGGCATCACCGCCCCCCATCTTTCACATGGTGATGTGCGTAGCGAACCTTATAAAATACGTAAAAGAAAGGTTGAAACCGATGTTCTGGTAGTTGGAGGAGGAACAGCGGGAGTTGTAGCCGCAATTCAGGCAGGAAGGGCGGGGCACAGTGTAACTTTGCTAGAATGCCAAAGTCAACTGGGTGGAACTACAAGTACGGCTGGCGTTGCATTCCCTGGAATATTTTTCGCATGGGGTAAACAAATAATCAGCGGTATTGGCTGGGAGATGGTTCAGGAAGCGGTTGCATTAAATGGAGATTCTTTGCCAAATTTTTCAATCCCCCACGGAAGGCAACATTGGAGACACCAGGTAAGACTAAATGGGCCTCTTTATTCAATTATTATCGAACAAAAATGTATTGAAGCCGGCGTTCAAATTCGATTTTATGAAACACCAACCAGCATGGTTTTTAAAAAGGATCATTGGCTTGTTGAAACGGTTGGCAAAGGCATCCATGCTGAAATTAAATGTAAGCAGATTATTGATTGTTCAGGAAATGCCTATGCAGCCGCTGTAGCAGGCTTTGACTTACTTCGCGAGAAAGAAACCCAGCCTGGTACATTGATGTTTCAAATCGGAGGCTATGATTTTGAAAAACTCGATCTGGAAATGATCAAAGAAGAGTACGAGAAAGCCATCAAAAACGGGGAACTCGTAAGGGCAGAGATGCGAGGAAATATTGTTGGATTGCTGAAAAATGCCGGTGATAATATCCAGCATATAGCAGAAGCCGATTCTACTACATCCGAAAGTCATACGATGGCCAATATCAGAGGCAGGGAGTCTTTGTTGAAACACTTGAAATTTCTGAGAAGACTTCCTGGTTGTGAAAATACAAAAATCATAGAAATGCGTACAGAAACAGGCGTAAGAGAAACCTACAGAATTGATGGCTTGTATAAAATTACACATGAAGATTATGTAAGTGGAAAGGTATTTGACGATTCGGTATCCTATTCCTATTACCCTATAGATCTGCATATTATCGAGCATGGTGTTACACCAAAACACCTTACTGATGGAGTGGTAGCCACAGTACCCTTAAGGGCCTTAATCCCCAAAAACAGCCGGAATTTTATCGTGGCAGGACGGTGTCTGAGCAGCGATAGACTGGCCAATTCTGCTTTAAGGGTGCAGGCATCCTGTATGGGTATGGGACAGGCCGCGGCAGTTGCCTCTGTACTTGCCATTCAAAAGGGAATATCACCTGCCGAAGTCCCTATTGAAGAAATCAAGAGTACAATAAAAAAGTATGGAGGAATAGTGCCTGGCGCCTGATCGTTTTCTTACAAAAGCAATAGTTGTATGAATGCATTTCAATGCTATTACATTGGGATTATTTGTAGTTATATCTTTATGTATCTTACAGGATCTTTTCCTATAGAGCAAAATATAAGATACGTCCATGATAAAAGTATCGAATTGCCCGTAAAGCAAATTTATAAAGAGATAATTGAGTTAGAGGAAGAGTATTCAACTGACACCCTTTATCTCTGCCTGTCAGACACAGGAATACCTCTTTATTTTTACAGGGATATTATTACCAGTGTTTGCTTTGATAATGTTTGCAGGCCATTGGATGTTAAACTGTTGTGGAATCCTACAGGCAGGTATTTGGGATTCGAACTGGAAAATGATGAGTTTTTAAGTAAATATGAACACGAACCTTTTACAAATGAGGAATATATCAAGTTACATAATATTTTATCCAACCCTAACCTGCCCTTAGGCAATGTATCCTTTAATGAGGTAGTTAAGACTTCATCAAATATTGCACAAGGCATTGATGGTATATCAGGCGCGACTTCAAAGGACCTTTCAGATTATGTTGTCGAGGGTGCCGCTTACACCACCCATAAAATGTATAAAATTATTTACGGGCAAACCCAGGATATTATACGTGAACTGACTCATCAATTTAAAGGTCCTGATTTCATAAACTTACTTATGAATAGTGAAAACTTTTATGATAAAATCTGGACTATGGAATTCATAAGAGGGCAATTGAAATTGTACCCTGAAGTTAAAAGTCAAATCATCGAGCTTATTTCTTCCGATAATTACAGTCTGTCTGAAAAAGCTATTAATGTATTGATTGCCGAGGATTTCGAAAATGAGGAATTGCAAGTCACCGTTATGGGAAATTTTAAAAAATTTGATTACGGCAGAAGAAACTGGTTAATACAATTGCTCAAAGATACCAAAACCATAGCACCTGAAACCATCAATTATCTCAATAGTGAGATTTTTGACATGGAAATACCCCTGGTGGTTGAAATTCTCAAAATCTATAAAAAAAACAAAATCAAAAATGAGACAAGCCTGCAAATAGCGACCAAACTTGCGGAGTCAACAAATGCATACTTGTCTGGATTGGCCAATGATTATCTGGTATTTGTTAAGGATAATTAAATATATATCTTTAGCTAAAATATTGCCAATACACAAAATTTTTAAAGACAGTCAGTTTCTAAAAAAAATAGATTTTTGAGAAATTTAGCCTCCCAGATTGAAAACGATACACTAAAATGAATTAGGAAAAGAGAGCTTATGGGCAAAGAGACTTTTGTGTAAAAGCAGTATTAGACGCTACTTTGAAATTATTGTTATTATTATGTTAAAGGCTAACAATTTATTATTTGCAGGGTTTTTAATTCTGCTGTTTCACAATGCTAATGCTATAGAGTATCATGTTTCTAAAAAGGGAGACAATAATAATCCTGGCACTCGCGAAAAACCTTTATTATCCATCCAGACAGCAGCGAATCATGCACGACCTGGAGATACCATTATTGTACATAAAGGTATTTACCGTGAAAAAATAATTCCTCCTAACGGAGGAGAGTCGGCTCTAAAACCAATTGTTTACCAGGCAGCACCAGGCGAAAATGTTTCCATTCGAGGTTCTGAACAAATCGAAGAATGGGTAATACATGAAGATAATGTCTGGATGGTCGAACTGGACAATGCCTTTTTTGGCAATTACAATCCGTATAACATAAATCTTTCAGGTAGTTGGCTGTCATACGGCAGTAAACACCATGTTGGAGAAGTCTATTTAAACGGGTTAGCCTTCCATGAAAAGTTTTCTTTGGAGGAAGTAAAAAGATTACCCAATTCATGGTTCAGCATAGTTGATAATAATACTACCCGTATCTGGGCCAATTTCGGTTGGGCCGACCCTAATAAAAACCTTGCGGAGATCAATGTCCGTGAATGTATCATATTTCCTGAAAAGCAGGGATTGAAGCATATCGTGATTGATGGATTTGAAATAAGGCATGCTGCTAGCAATTGGGCACCTCCTGACCAATTGCAGAAAGGGGCAATCGGGACACGTTTTGGTTATGGCTGGATAATCAAAAACTGCCGGATCAGTGATGTGAAGAATGTAGCTATTAGCATTGGGGCTGTGAAGGATTATCATTGGGACAGGGAATATTATTCAAAACCAATATCAGATGGCCAGTATCTGCCAGATATAGATTCCTTTGGACACCACCTCATAATTAATAATTCTATTGTGCGTTGTGGACAAGCAGGAATTGTAGGTACCTGGGGGTGTGTGGGAAGTGTAATAGAAAATAATTACATAAGCAAAATTAATTTCAAAAATGAATTTGGCGGTGCTGAAACAGCAGCAATCAAATTACATTTTCCAATTGATGTAATTATTCGCAATAATTACTGCAAAGGAGTGGCAGGGCTGCAACACCGCACTAAAGGAATATGGCTCGACTGGGGTGTCCAAAATACAAGGGTAACTGGGAATGTAATCACTGATTATCAGTCTGAAGGATTTAAGCTCGAAGTTGGACACGGACCTATCATAATAGATAACAACCTTTTTCTCAATTCTGAAATAGTACAATGGGGCGATGCGGGATTGTTTATGCACAATCTATTTTATTATTGCACCTTTACTTTTAAAAATGATGAGAGGATAGTACCATATTATGAACCTCATTCAACAAAAGAGGCAGGAAGAGGAATGACTTTAAATAATTACGACCAGTACCATAACAATATTTTTATTGGCAATGGACTGGATGGTATGTCAGGGAAACAAATTGGCACAAGGTTTAACCACAATGTATTTCTTGAAGGTGCCCAAAAAAATAAAGACCAGGATCATGAAAGTATTGTTGATGCAATTCAAACCGAATTTGATTTTCAAAAAGGCTCACATCCTCAAACTATTGGTTTTAAAGTAGGTGATAAATTGTTCGCACAAGTATATCCATTGATTACCTCAGAATATATTGGAGTATTGCCGGTTCCAAAAATGTCAATGAAAAAATCGGATGGCTCCACACTTGATATAATAACTGATTATTTGGGTAATCCAATCGAGAAAGATAGTGTAATGCCTGGTCCATTTCAGAATATTAGAAGCGATAGAAATCTATTTGAGGTTTGGCCCAAATCAAATAAATAACTTTAATAATAAGCTATGATATCCTGGAAAGAAACAATTAGACCAATCGCATTTATTTTTTGTTTGCAAATATTAGGATGTGCGGAAAGGCCAAAAGAAGTTTCTTATTTTGATACGCGACCAAATATTGATTATCAAAAGCTGAAAGAAGGCTTTAACAATATCCCACAGGAAGCGAAAATGAGAACCTGGTGGTTCTGGATGAACGGGATCGCAACCAAAAAGTCTGTTACCCAGGATTTGGAAGCCATGAAAGAAAACGGTATCGCCGGAGCAATTCTAATTGACAATGGAGGTGACTATGCACCTATTGGCCCTACATTCATGAGTGAGGAATGGAAGGCTCTCTTTGCCCATGTAATCAAAGAGGCTGACAGGTTAGGAATAGAAATCAGCCTTAACATTCAGAGTGGAGCTGGCGATCCGGGAAATCCAAATATTGAAGATGATAATGGTCTGAAAAAAATAACCTGGAGTGAAAAACAGGTAACAGGTCCGGGGATTATAGAAGTTGAGCTTGACATGCCGCCCAATATTATCTTTTATAAAGACATAACAATTCAGGCCATTAAAACACCGCAGCCAGACATAGTAATGGATGACCTGATAAAAAACTGGAGTGTAAAAAGTTTCAATAAAAAGCAAATGTGGAATGAGGAACTGGACCGTTTCGATATGAATCAGTTTTATGATACTTATGCTGATGATATAAAAACTCCTGTAATTGAAGAAAATGAAATCATCGACCTGAGCAAACATTTCATCGATGGCAAACTCATATGGGAAGTTCCGGCAGGGGAATGGACAATAATTCGGTATGGCTATACTTCAACCGGGAAAAGAAACAATTATGCCAGTCCGGGGTATAAAGGTGGTTTGTGTTATGATCCGATTCATAAAAGGGGAATAAATGCCCAATGGAAAGATGTGGTTAAGCCGTTAATTGATATTGCCAAAGAAAATGGTAACAGCCTCAAATACGTCCATGTCGATAGCTGGGAAATGGGAACCACCAATTGGACTCATGATTTTGAGCATGAATTTAAAGAACGACGTGGGTACGGGATTGAACCCTACTTACCGGTTTTGACGGGGCGCATAGTGGGTAGCCGTGAAATCTCCAATCGTTTATTGGAAGATTTTCGATTAACAATTGGTGATATGGCAGCCGAATATAATTATACAGAAATGCGCCGTCTGGCACATGCTGAGGGAATCTCAATGCACTCAGAATCTGCCGGTCCCCACTTACCTCCTGTAGATGGCTTAAAAACCTTGGGTGTAAATGATATACCCATGGGAGAATCATGGGCCATATCCCCTACGCATCGCATCTCTGAAGGTAGACGAGTTCATGTAAAGTTAGGCTCAAGTGCTGCCCACATTTATGGAAAGCGGTTTTTTGCCAGTGAAATGCCCACTTCTGTTGGCCCAATATGGGAACGAAGCCCTGCGGATGTAAAGAATCTGTTCGACAGGGCATTTTGTACCGGAGTTAACAGGGTAAACTGGCATACCTATACTTCCTCTCCCGACGAATATGGCTTGCCTGGCATTGCTTATTTTGCAGGGACACACCTGAACAGAAATGTTACCTGGTGGAAAGAAGCCAAGACATTTATAGATTACATCAGTCGCACACAACATATGTTAACTCAAGGCTTACATGTTGCAGATGTATTGGGATACATAGGCAGTGGTGTGCCCTTGTTTGGATTCCTCGATAGCGACCGGGGTGATATTCCTCCCGGTTATGCCTGGGATATGTGTAACAGCGATGTGTTGTTAAACCGGGCAAGTGTAAAAAATGGACGTATTTACCTGCCAGATGGTAAAAATTATGCATTATTGGCACTTTCTGATCATAAGGATATTTCCCTGGAAGTTTTAGTAAAAATTGCAACGATGGTCAAACAAGGGATTATCCTGGTTGGAAATCCGCCGGAAAGAGCATCAGGGTTGACGGGTTATCCAAATTCAGATAAAGAGGTCCAGGCTATTGTTAAAGAACTATGGGGCAAAGCTGATGGAATACATGCCTATGTTAATACATATGGAAAAGGAAAAGTGTATGCAGGGAAGACGGTTGCTGAGGTTCTGGAATTAGAGAAAATCAAACCGGATTTGGCCTGGGAACCTAAAGAAAATATTGATTTGGCATACATTCACCATACCTCGGACGATGTGGATGTTTATTACGTGCTGAACAAATGGGCCTGGCAAGGAATCAACGATTTGGAATACAGGTATCTGCCAGGTTTGCCCGACAGATATATTCAAACCAATTGCACTTTTAGGATCAATGGTATTAGGAAAATAGAACGCTGGGATCCGGTTACTGGTGAAATTACTCCTGTAAATGTTTATGAAAAAGGAGATGGAACCTACACCTTACCCGTTTCTTTGGAACCTGAAGGTGCTGCCTTTTATGTTTTTAGTAAAGCAAAAAAAGCAATTAACATTACCAGAATTGAAAAAGACGGAGAAATTCTGACCGAAGGGAATTCTCCATTTACAATTGGGTCATCAAAAGTCTTTGTTCGTGATAAGAATGTAGAGGTTTTGGAAGGAGGTGAATATTCTTTGACACTGGAAAATGGCAAAGAAATTAATATTAAAGCTTCGCCAACAAAGAATGTCGTAGATATTGATGGGCCATGGCAAGTTACTTTTATGGAAAAACCTTTACTGGGAGAACCATTC
This sequence comes from Cyclobacteriaceae bacterium, assembly GCA_020832305.1. Classification (GTDB taxonomy): domain Bacteria; phylum Bacteroidota; class Bacteroidia; order Cytophagales; family Cyclobacteriaceae; genus JAFIEV01. Next base: position 56,742 of record JAFIEV010000078.1, read on the forward strand.
TCCGATACTTTTAATGAACTTACATCCTGGACAGAATCCGAAAAACACAGAATCAAATATTTCTCAGGTACGGCCCTTTACGAAAATAGCTTTCAGCTTGAAAGAAATGATACGTCGAAATACAGAGCTTATTTAAACCTTGGAAAAGTAGGTGATATAGCAACTGTAAAACTGAATGACAATGAAGTGGGAGTCTATTGGAAACCTCCATATATCGCCGATATTACCGACTATCTGCAAACTGGTGAAAATAAACTTGAGATTTCAGTTACTAATTTATGGGTAAACAGATTGATTGGTGACGAAAAATTACCCATCGAAGAAAGAAAAGCCACTACCAATTTGGTAAATGATAAAGCTCGCTATGATAAACTAACAAAACCCGATGCCGATATACATTTGAGATATTCGGGTTTGATGGGTCCGGTTAAAGTTCAATATTCTGTAATTTGTGATATGCCTGAATAAAAGAAGATTAATTCTTTATGATTTCTATGAGAAATAATTTTTTCAGACTACTGATGGTAGTCTTATTGTTTAATTTATCCGCTTGTCTTTCGAAAGAAGATAATGCTGACCTTGATAACGATGTGGTCCGATTTAAGACATCTGAAAACCTTGAGAAAGACTTTTTAAATCCACCTGGCTATGCCAGAACCCGCGCTTACTGGTGGTGGCTTGAAGGCAATATATCGAAGGAGGGAATTTTGAGGGACCTTTCTGAAATGAAAAAAACAGGAATACTGGGAGCGATGATTTTTGATGCAGGTTCTTCCAGTTATGAGAGTGGGGGCAATACGTACATTAATACAGTTGCAAGGAGTGAAGCAGGCCCTGTTTTCATGAGTGATGAATGGCGGGAGTTATTTGTATATGCCTGCCGGGTTGCAGATAGCCTGGGAATTGAAGTTAGCCTCAATATGGGCAGTGGCTGGAACTCCGGTGGTTCATGGGTAACGCCCGAGCATGCATCCAAAAAAGTTGTGTGGAGCGAAACCAAAGTAAGCGGCCCTGCAACTATTCAGCAACCACTGCCCCTTCCTGAAGGATTGCTGCATACCTATTATTATTTTTACCGGGGTGAATATTACTGGGAGCCGGTAACCGTGCTGGCACTTAAATTAACGCCTTATGCTTCGGAAGTTGAGCCCCTTGAAAATTTTGTCCTCAAAGCGGTACACTCAATCAATATTCCTTATACCGACAATGAACTGGGCCATGACTGGGCGACGCTTATAAAAGAAGAGCAGTCGGGAGAGAACGATTGCCATGTTAAAATTGATGATATCATTGACATCAGTGACAAGGTAGATGCCAAAGGAAATATTTTATGGGATGTGCCTGAAGGAGAGTGGACAATTCTTCGTTTCGTATCGACAGGGTCAGGCGTGCGTGTTTCAACACATAGTCCGGGTGGCGGTGGACTGGCCATCGATTACCTAAGCAGTGAGGCAATGGAGCTTCATTATAATAATATTGCTGGCATCCTGGTTGAGGACCTCCGACGAAAGGGAATAAAAAGCCTTAAGTATTTGCATGATGATAGCTGGGAGCTAAGAGCCGCCAATTGGACGGGTGTATTTCCGGAGGAGTTTGAAAAAGCCCATGGTTATTCCATTTATAAATATTTACCTGTGTTAACCGGAAAGATTATAGACAATCGTGAGGTTTCGAATCGGTTCTTATATGATTTCAGGCGTACAATAGGTGATCTGATATGGAAAAATCATTACGTAAAGTTTGCAGAATTAAGCCATGCAGATGGCCTTGCCATTCATTCTGAATCCGGAGGACCTCACTCTGCACCGATTGACGGGATGAAGAATCTGGGCCAGAATATAATCCCCATGGGTGAATTCTGGATTCGTACCGGAACACATCGGGTTGAACCGCACCGGCGAATATATATCAAGCAGGCGGCATCGGTTGCCCATACCTATGGAAAACGTTTTGTTTCAGCAGAAGGGCCGACCAGCATCGGCCCACACTGGGAGGAAGATTTCTTTCATATGAAACCCACTCTAGACAGGGTTTTTTGTGAGGGACTTAATCGTTTTGTTATCCATACATTGACACACTCTCCTGAAAAAGAAGGAAAACCCGGTATTGAATACTTTGCAGGGACCCATTTTAATCCCAATGTCACCTGGTGGGGTCAAAGCCGGGCGTTTCTTGACTGGACAAGCCGCATTTCTTTTATGCTTTCTCAGGGCTTGTTCACAGCTGATGTTTGTATCTATTACGGTGATAATGTACCTAACCAGGTTCCGCTGAAGCATATCCGTCCTGATCTGGGTGAAGGATACGATTATGATGTGACCAATACTGAGGTTATCATGTCACGTATGTCAGTCCGCGATGGAAAGATTGTTTTGCCCGACGGCATGAGTTATCATGTGCTTGTGCTGCCTGTGCGCAAGGCTATTCCCCTCGAGGTTTTGGAAAAAATACAGGAACTGGTAAAAGAAGGAGCAACGGTAATTGGGCCCGTACCGGAAACGTCAGTTGGATTGAAAGATATTGGAAATGCAGAAAGCAGAGTCCGGCAGATAGCATCTGAGTTATGGGGAGAAATAGATGGTGCAACAATCACGGAAAACAGCGTTGGCAAAGGCAAGGTAGTTTGGGGAAAAAGCATCCGTGAGGTTCTTCTGGAAAAAGGAGTTATGCCTGATTTCACCTTCAAAAGTACCCGCGAATATGAGCTGGAGAGCGGTTCACCAATGCATCATTACAACATTGATTATATACACCGGAGCACAGAAACCGCAGAAATATACTATGTTGTAAACCGTAATGACCATCCCGATTTCATCAATGCAACATTCAGGGTCGCCGGTAAAGTTCCGGAATTATGGTATCCTGAAACCGGGAAGGTAGTTGATCATAAAATCTTCATCTCGGATAATAACAGTACTTCGATGCCGCTGTTTCTTGAGCCCTACGGCTCGGTAATGGTGGTGTTTCGGAAACCAGCAGACGGGTACCATATCGTTTCCCTTAAGATGGATGGCCATGAGGTTTTTCCCGGATTACCCGGTAGTGACATTGATAAAGCACCATTTATCATTAATGATGCCGGCAACCTTGTGTTTACAAATGGTGCAAATTATAGTATTAGCTGGTTTGATGGAAGAAAACAGGAATTTGATGTTACCGGTAAGCTGGCAGAACAATCTATTGAAGGCGACTGGCAAGTGGAGTTTGACAATAAGTGGGGAGTACCTGAAAAGACGGTATTTAAATCACTGACATTGTGGAATGAGCACAATGATCCCACAATAAAATATTACAGCGGGGCAGCGGTGTATAAAAAGAATTTTCAACTTTCAGCAAGCCAGTTGGAGAACAACAACATCATGCTTGATTTAGGTGAGATGTATAATGTTGCAGAAGTTACCATCAATGGCCAGAATACGGGAGTTTGGTGGATAAAACCATTCAGGAATGAAGTGACAAGATACCTGAGGGCAGGAGAAAATTCTCTGGAGATAAAGGTGGTCAACCTCTGGCCAAACAGAATTATCGGTGATCAGTTGCTTCCTGAGAAAGAGCGATTTACAAAAACCAATGTAGTAAAGTTTACAGCCGATTATCCCTTGCTTCCTTCAGGTTTAGCTGGGCCTGTAGCACTTACGTTTTATCCCGATGTTAAGAAATGATCCTGTTAAGTAAAAAGGAAACGGATTAACAGATAGGATAAAAGCCGGTTTTGAAGATTATTTCACTCACACCTTCATCTCCCAACCCGGCTCATACTCCCGCGACCAATGCTTCATGGCTTCGGGGTCCTTGAGGATATAACCTGTGGCGGGATCTACCTCCAGCGAATGCCCTACCCGCTGGGCGATATTGCCTAGTTGCAATAATACGGTGCTCATATGGCTCGACTCCAAATCTGATCTCAGCTGTGTGCCATTCATAATGGCATCGTAAAAATTATAAATATGCAGGGCATCCAGCTGCTGGGCCGGACTGGCAGTATTCCTGGGATCAATTTTTTCTTTGTCCTCAACTGACTTTATTTTTTCTCCCTTGAGATCATAAATATGATAACCATTGCCCTGGGTAATGTGTAAAGTGCCTTTATCTCCATAAAATATGGCACCGACCGAACTGCCTTCCACGTAATGGCCATTGCAACTGCGCCCTTCCCAGGTCATGGTAAACCCTTCTTTAAAATCCATCGTAATCACCTGGGTATCCGGGGTTTCCCAGTCGTCCTGATAATGATAACGTCCTCCGTTGGAGCTCACCTTCACCGGATATCCTACGTCCATACCCCAACGCAAAATATCAACCATATGGGTGCCATTGTTCAGTGCTTCACCTGTGCCCCAGTGCCAGAACCAATGCCAGTTGTAATGCACATAGTTGTCTTTAAATGCCTTACGGGGCGCAGGTCCCTGCCATAATTCCCAATCCAGCCATTCCGGTACTGGGGCTTCTTTGCCAATGCCAATGGGCTCACGGTTATTGGTATACCAGCTTTTGCCAAAGTATGGTTTGCCTATAACGCCCGATCTAAGGGCTTCTATACCCTCAGCTACTTTGGGCCATGAGCGTCGCTGATTGCCTACCTGTACGACTTTTTTGTATTTTTTGAGGGCTTCCAGCAAAATTTCGCCTTCAGCAGGACTGTGGCTGCAGGGTTTTTCCAGATACACATGCTTATCCGCTTTCAGCGCCATAAGGGCAGCCGGAGCATGCCAATGGTCGGGTGATGATACAATCAAGGCATCGAGGCTTTTATCTTCTAGGACTTTTCGCAGGTCAGGGGTAGCTTTGGGTCTTGCTCCTGTAACTTCTGCTACTGCCGAGATGCATCGCTCTGCCGCTGTGCTGTCTACATCGCAGATGTGCGCGACCTGGCAATAATCCTGAGCGGCAAAGTTGGTGGCCAGTGCCGTACCTCGTTTATTTACACCCATTACAGCCACATTGATTTTTTTGTTGGCACCTATGATGTTGCCATAACTTTTTGCACTAAATGCCGGGAGTATACCCCCGAAAGACACAGCTGCTGAGCTTATTGCAGCTTTCTTTATAAAATCCCTGCGTCGATTGTCCATGATTAGAATAAAATATGCTACTGAAAAATATAGATTTTTGTATCTAATACAATATTTATCCAAATATTGACCATTCTAGCCCAGAGCCTCCCGGAATGCCTTTAATAGTTCCGGAACTTTTATATAAGGATCATAACTGGATTCCTGCCCTATTTCGGCAAGTGTTTCAATAGGTACGTAGCCCCGGTAATTTGATTTTCTGATGATGCCTACCAATCTGTGCAAATCGATTCTACCACCTTTTCGTCCATTGAGCAGTTCTTTTACCTGCCAGTTGACGGCGTAAGGAATAACGCGTTCTATGTCATCATAGGGATTGGAGGTTAGGAAATAACCGGTATCTACAATGGCACCCAGCCAGTCAGATTGCACCATATGCATGATTTTAATTACTTCATCTGCTGTTTGCAGCATATCACCGTGATTTTGAACACCCACCATTACGCCAAATTGGGCTCCATAATCGGCACATTCAGCCAGTGATTCAGCCATCCATTCCGCTGTCGCATCCCAGCTATGCCCTTCCGGTTGTTTGCCTGCAAAAACCCGTATAACCGGAGCACCCATAGCCGCGGCCACTTCAATCCAGCGTTTGGCCAAAGCCACATCAGCTTTGCGCTTTAATGGATCGGAGGTAGCAAAATCATTGCGAATCCCTGTCCCACTTATGGCCAATCCCAATTGAAAAGCCCTGCGCTTGAATTCGTTAATGAACCTTTGATCCGGCACATCAGGATAGCCAGGAAAGAAGTAACCGGTAGCATCCACCGCTTCAAAATCCAAACGGGCGCATTCTTCCAGTAGATCAAACAGACTCATCCCTCCTGTTTGACCATTAATGTATTTGTACAGTGGAACATTGTAGGACCACGCATTGAGTGACACTTTAATTTTAGCCCGGGAAATGGCTGAACTATGCTGTGCATTTACATGCACGGCTGAGCTCAGGTTTGAAAAACCCAGAGAAGCTGCAACAGGGATTGCGGCTGCTTTAAGAAAATCGCGACGATGAAGATCCGACATGGTATTTGGGTTTTGTACAAAATGAAAAATTGCCGATAAGGTCTCTCAATGTAAAGATTATTTGACTATTAAAAAAATACTAATGGGATAATGACTTCTAATTACTCTATGGTCCTTGTTTAAAAGGAGGACCAACCACCGCAGTCAATTATGTACCGCAGTAATCATGCTTCTACGCCCTCGTTATAAACAAGGGCGATAATCTCGTGGTTAAAAGGCTTATAGTCCTTGTTTATCAACGAGGACCGGCAACCGCAGTCAATCATTTACCGAAATAATCATGCTTCTACGCCCTCGTTATAAACAAGGGCGATAATCTCGTGGTTAAAAGGCTTATGGTCCTTGTTTATCAACGAGGACCGGCAACCGCAGTTAATCATTTACCGAAATAATCATGCTTCTACGCCCTCGTTATAAACAAGGGCGATAATCTCGGGGGTAAAATGACAACCTGAATATGATCCTGTGTCCAGCGAGCTAAGGCATAAGTATTCATTTCATACCACAATTCGTTGGTGATGTATGGACCTAACTGGGGGGGGGGGGGGGGGGGGGGGGGG
>JAFIEV010000003.1 GCA_020832305.1 Cyclobacteriaceae bacterium
CAGGAGATACCTGAAGGTATGGCAAAAGATGGATATGATTTGTCGGCCTTGTTTTTTAATGATGCGCCACTTGATGTTTTGCGAGAAAATGTGGTGGTAAGGGGAAGTGGCGAAATGTATGGTTACCGCAAAGGGGATTGGAAAATTGTAAGTGACGGAAAAAGAGATAATCCAGGGTATAAGCTCTATGATTTGTCATCGGACCCGCAGGAAAGCAATGATCTGAGTACGAAATACCCTGATTTAAAAGCTGAACTTGAAAATGAATTGAAAGCACATTTAGAAATTATTTTGTGAGGCAGGAACAGCTTATTTAATTGGTCAAAAGATTGATAGTTGCTTTTTTTGTCTTTATCGAGTTTTATTAAAATGTTGTAACCAGTAGCATAAAGCCTTTCATTTATAATTATGTTTTTTGCCTATTGGTTCTATATTTATTAAAAATAGAAAGTTATATACTACGGATAGAATAAAATTTGCCCCAAAATGAAAAGATGTATCCTACACACAGCGGTATTGCTCATGTTGACATGGCAATGCATCAGCTACAATGACCTTAAGGCACAGTCTTATGATCTGGTTATCTATGGAGGGACTTCTGCCGGTGTATCTGCAGCGATCCAGGCATCCAGAATGAATAAAAAAGTTGTTCTTATCGAACCTTATCAAAGATTGGGAGGGCTTACAACAGGCGGACTCGGGCAAACAGATATTGGCAATAAACAAGCCATCGGAGGAATAGCCCGCGAATTTTATCAAAATATTAAGGTGCATTACCAAAATCCGGAGAGCTGGAAATGGCAGGAAAGAAAAGATTACAGAGATGGCGGCCAGACACGAACCGAAGACGGTGAAGATGCCATGTGGACATTCGAGCCTTCAGCGGCTTTGAAAATACTTCATGATATGATTGCTAAAGAAAAGATTGAAGTGGTATATAACGAAAAACTCGACAGAAAATCAGGTGTTTCAGTGCTGGCAAATAGGATTCAATCTATTACCATGGAAAGCGGTAAAAGCTATTCAGGTAAGATGTTTATGGATGCCACTTACGAAGGTGACCTCATGGCCACAGCCGGGGTAAGTTATACGGTTGGTCGCGAATCCAATGATCAATACGGGGAAAGTGTCAATGGCGTTCAAGCCAACAGATGGAGTATTACGCTAAAGGGGAGAGCATCGTTAAATGCCTTTAACCATAATTTTGTCGACAGGGTCGATCCCTATGTGGTAAAGGGAGATAAGTCAAGTGGCCTTTTACCTTACATTGTGGAAGGTGGCCCGGGCATCGATGGCACCGGGGATAATAAAGTTCAGGCCTACTGTTTCCGGATGTGCCTCACCGATCATCCGGATAATCGCAATCCATTTCAAAAGCCTGTAGGATATAATGAACTGAATTATGAATTGTTATTCAGAAATTATGAAGCAGGCGAAACAGAAGTTCCATGGATCAATTCATCTATGCCCAATAGAAAAACGGATACCAATAATAAACAAGGATTTTCAACTGATTTCATCGGACAAAACTATGATTATCCCGAAGCTTCTTATGAAGAAAGGGAAAGAATTATCGAGGCACATCGCCAGTACCAGAAGGGTTTGATGTGGAGCCTGGCCTATCATCCCAGAATGCCTGAGAAAATCCGCAATGAGGTCTCCAGATGGGGTACCTGCAAAGATGAATTCGATCGTGAAGATGGCTGGCAGGCGCAGTTGTACATCCGGGAAGCACGTAGAATGGTCAGTGATTATGTAATGACGCAGCGCCACTGTGAACTGTTGGAAACAGCTCCGGATGCCGTTGGGTTGGGTGCCTATGGTATGGATTCACACCATATCCAAAGATATGTCGATCATAATGGGTATGTACAAAACGAAGGCAATGTTCAGGCCAGGGTCGAAAGACCTTATGCCATAAGTTATCAATCCATTATCCCCAAAAAAGAAGAAATTGTTAACTTAACGGTTCCCATATGTTTAAGTGCAACGCATATAGCATTTGGATCCATCAGAATGGAGCCGGTTTTTATGGTCCTGGGGCAATCAGCGGCCATTGCCTCTATACTCGCTATGGATCAAAACCTGTCACTTCAGGACTTGCCCTACGAGCAGCTGAAAGTAGTCTTGCTTGAAAATAAGCAAGTATTAAAGTAAATTAAGCAATTATTATTTTTTACAATATAAACTTTTCACAATGAGATATTTGTTTTTTTGCATCGCGCTTGCTGCCACCCTGTTGTATGACATGCCTGCCAATGCACAGAAAAAGAAATTTGATGTGGTCATTTACGGAGGTACCTCGGCCGGTATAGCTGCAGCCATCCAATGCTCCAGACTAGGTAAATCGGTGGTGGTCATTGAACCCTCGCAGCACATCGGAGGTCTTACCACCGGCGGACTGGGCGCAACCGATATTGGCAACAAGGGCGCCATCGGAGGCATTTCCCGCGAGTTTTATCAAAACATAAAAAAGTATTACGACAATCCCGATGTGTGGAAATGGCAAACCAGAACGGAGTATTTCGTGCAAAGTAGTGGCCGGTCCCGTGAAGGAGAAGATGCTATGTGGACTTTCGAGCCTACCGCTGCTAAAAAAGTTTACGAGGATATGATGAAAAATGAGAAAATCACCCTCATTACCGGCAAGCGCCTCGATCGCAGGTCCGGAGCCATTGTTTCCAAAAACCGGCTTACTGAAATTCGCATGGAAAGTGGGGAGCGCTTTCAAGGTAAAATGTTTATGGATGCCACCTATGAAGGTGACCTGATCGCAACAGCCGGTGTAAGCTACACCTACGGCCGGGAAGCCAACAGCGAATACAAGGAAACCCTCAACGGCGTGCAGGCCAACCGCTACAATGTAAAACTTGATGGTACCATTTCGAGAAATTCGATTCACCACAATTTTATCGACGGGGTAGACCCTTATGTGAAAAAAGGAGATCCGTCGAGCGGGCTGCTTCCGTTTATCATTGAAGGCGGACCGGGTATAGATGGTGATGGTGATAAAGGTGTACAGGCTTATTGTTTTCGGATGACCTTAACCGACCATCCTGAAAACCGAATTCCTTTTAAAAAGCCGGCCAATTACAATGAGCTGGAATATGAACTCTTATTCAGAAACTATGAAGCCGCCAAAGGACCGCTGGAAGAAATGTACCACTATGGCGATCCGCTTGTACCCTGGATCAATACCCCAATGCCCAACCGGAAGACTGATACCAATAATCAAAAAGGTTTTTCTACCGATTTCATAGGCCAGAACCACGATTTTCCTGAAGGCAGTTATGAAGAGCGTGAAAAAATTACACAGCGGCATTATGACTATCAGCAGGGCCTCATGTGGTCACTGGCTTATCATCCGCGAATTCCTCAGAAAGTACGTGATGTGGTTTCAAAATGGGGTATGACCAAAGATGAATACAGCGATAATGAAGGCTGGACACCCCAACTGTATGTGCGGGAGGCCCGGCGCATGATCAGCGATTATGTGATTACCCAGTGGGACTGTGAAGGTCGGGTGAAAGCAGAAGATCCGGTAGGCCTCGCGGCTTATGGAATGGATTCGCATCAGGTACAGAGATATGTCGATCACAATGGTTATGTACAAAACGAAGGTAATGTTGAGGCCCGGGTTGATCAGCCTTACCCTATTTCATATAAATCCATAGTGCCCAAAAAAGGAGAACTGGAAAACATTCTCGTGCCAGTATGTGTAAGCTCAACGCATATCGCTTTTGGTTCGATCAGAATGGAGCCGGTATTTATGGTACTGGGTCAGTCAGCGGCACTGGCAGCCGGCATCGCCATCGATAAAAAGCTGGCGGTACAGGATGTGCCCTATGCCGAATTGAAAGAGTTGCTTATAAAAAACAAGCAAATTCTGGAACATAAACCCTGATCATCAAAAAAATGGACAGAAGAAACTTTATGGAAAAAATAGCACTGGGCAGCATGGCTGCCGGTGCTTTACCCTGGGTTCCGCTTAGCTTACAGGCTTCTGTCGTAAAAGCAGATGATCTGTACAATGGGCTCAAAGCAGATATTGTCATTGCAGGGGGTGGTCTGGGAGGATGTGCAGCCGCATTGGCCGCATTGCGCAATGGTCACTCCGTAATCCTAACCGAGGAAACTGACTGGATTGGCGGCCAATTGTCCCAGCAGGGGGTGCCGCCCGACGAACATCGGTGGATTGAAAGCCATGGTTCCAGCGAATTGTACAGGGCATTCCGGTCCGCCATCCGGCAATATTATAAAGAACATTATCCGCTTACAGAAGAAGCTCGTGCCAGAGAATTTCTCAATCCGGGCGATGGCTCCGTTTCCCGACTTTGCCATGAACCCAAAGTAGCGCTGGCGGTTTTACAGCAAATGATGGCGCCGTGGGAAAGTGCCAGAAAGTTGCTTATCCTGAAAAACCATAAGGTAACATCAGCAGAGACTAAAGGGGACAAGGTAGAGCTGCTTAAAGTTCGATCGGCCCTTACAGGGCAGGAAATGGTGCTGCGTGCTGATTATTTTGTCGATGCCACCGAACTCGGAGATCTGCTGCCATTGACCGGAACGGAATATATAACGGGTTCTGAGTCCAAAGCGCAGACGGGTGAGTGGCATGCTTCAGATACCCATCGCCCCGATAATCACCAGGCATTTACCATGTGTTTTGCCATGGATTATGTGCCCGGCGAAAACTGGACCATCCCAAAACCCAGGGATTACGATTTCTGGATAAATTATACCCCTGAAATGAGCCCTCCATGGGCCGGCAAATTGCTGGAAATGAATTATTCCTCACCCCGTGATTTGCAACCCAAGGACCTGGCCTTTCACCCTTTGGCGAAAACCTTTGATGGCATTCTCAATCTTTGGAATTACCGCCGGATTATCAATAAAAATAACTTCAAAGAAGGGCTTTTTCCGGGAGATATCACCATCGTTAACTGGCCCCAAAACGATTACTTCCCTGGCAACCTCATAGACGTGAGCGAGGCGGAGTTCAACAAACATATTGAGGCAAGTAAACAACTGAGCCTTTCTCTTTTCTATTGGCTGCAAACGGAAGTTGCCAGGCCTGATGGGGGTAAAGGATGGCCGGGCCTGAGATTGCGAAATGATGTAATGGGCACCGAAGATGGGCTGGCCAAATATCCATACGTGCGTGAGGCCAGAAGGATCCAGTCACTTTTTACCGTGCTGGAAGAACATGTGGGCCTGGAACAGAGAGCACATGTGTCGGGTATTGCTGAGGATAAAGTAAAATCGCCTGATTTTTATGACAGTGTGGGTATTGGCTATTATCATATCGATCTGCATCCCAGCAGCGGAGGTGATAATTACATAGATTTTCGCTCGCTGCCTTTTCAGATTCCCATGGGGGCCTTGTTGCCAAAACGCATGAAAAATCTTTTTCCTGCCAACAAAAACATAGGAACCACACATATTACCAATGGTTGTTACCGCCTGCACCCGGTAGAGTGGTGTATCGGAGAAGCCGTGGGCATGATGCTGAGTTATTCTTTTCAGCATAATACCAGTCCGCATCTGATCCGGAGTCAGCCCATTGTGCTGAAAAACTTTCAGGACTTTATCCGGAGTCAGGGACTGGAGACCCATTGGCCGGAGAATATGTAATGGATAATTGATAATGGATAATTGATATGTTACTGTATGTTGAGCTGTTTAGTTGTTTAGTTGTTGAATTGTTGAATTGTTGAATTGTTGAGCTTGTCCTATGGGCATAGTGAAACGGGATTCGTTGCCTGGTTTTTAGCTACTCTTGCTGCCGTGACAATGTGTCCCCAAGTGCCACTGTATACTTTACATAGCTCGCAAAAGGTGTATAAGTGATGAGTAAGTTAGCTCGAAGCTATTGGGGAATGACAAGGTAATTTTTCCCCTCCCTGTTGTTGGAGTTTTCTCCAACGTCGCCCCCAGCTTTTATTGAGGGATGAGGGATGAGGGATGAGGGATGTTGATTTGTTGAGCTCGGAGTTCATTGTTACATGTAAGCCTTTAGGATATAGCATGATTGAATATGTATGAATTAACATCAAATTACGATAGAGAATAATTTTAATTAATTCAAAATAGTATGAAACCGGGCATGGTAAAAGTCTTCATTAATAAATGATGGTAAATATGCCAGGTTCCACCCCGAAAGACGGGGCAGGTTCTGGTCTTTAAAAAATAAACTGTAAACAGATGAAAAACACATTACAAGTTATTCAGGTGATGGTTGTCGGGTTGATCCTGTCAACCTGGAGTGCCTGCGGCCCTGAAAAACAGGCCGATCCCGATTATGATATTGTGGTTTATGGCGGCAATGCTGCTGGCGTTATGTCGGCAGTGCAGGCAAAACGCATGGGTAAATCAGTAGTCATTGTGTGCCCCGATGTGCACCTGGGTGGGCTTACTTCCGGCGGTTTGGGCTGGACCGACACAGGTAAAAAAGAAGTGATCGGTGGCCTGGCCCGTGAGTTTTATCAAAGGGTCTATACCCACTACCAGAAAGACGAAGCCTGGAAATGGCAGGACAGAGAAGAATATGGAAACGTAGGTCAGGGTACACCGGCCATCGATGGTACACATAGAACCATGTGGATATTTGAGCCGCACGTGGCAGAAAATATTCTTGATGATTATATCAAAGAATATGAAATTGAAGTACACCGCGATGAATGGCTTGACCGGGAAAATGGAGTGTTGGAAGAGAACAATCGCATCGTATCGATTACTACCTTAAGTGGTAAGTCTTTCAGCGCCCGTATGTTTATAGATGCCACTTATGAGGGTGACCTGATGGCATCGGCAGGTGTAAGTTATCATGTAGGCCGAGAAGCCAATAGTGTGTATGGCGAAGAATGGAATGGTGTGCAAACGGGTGTCTATCATCATAGGCACCACTTTATGGTACTGGATAAGCCCATCGATCCATACTGGATACCGGGCGATCCATCCAGTGGTTTATTACCGAGAATCAGTCCGGATCCTCCGGGAATAAAAGGGGAAGGCGACCACCGGGTACAAGCCTATTGCTTCAGGATGTGTATGAGCAATCACCCCGATAACCGCATTCCCTTTCCCAAACCCGACAATTACGATTCCACCCAATATGAGCTGTTGGTAAGGATTTTCGATGCCGGTTGGAAAGAATGGTTTCATAAGTTCGACGATATTCCAAATCGTAAAACCGATACCAATAATCACGGTCCATTTAGCAGTGATAATATAGGCATGAATTACGATTATCCTGATGCGAGTTATGAACGCAGAAAAGAGATCATCGAGGAGCACAAGAACTATCAGATGGGTTTGTTGTGGTTTGTCGCCAATGACCCGCGGGTACCCCAGGAAACCCAGACACGGATGCGGGAATGGGGTTTACCAAAAGATGAGTTCCTGACTACCGGAAATTGGCCGCATCAATTGTACATACGGGAGGCGAGAAGAATGATCGGCAAATTTGTGATGACGGAGAATGAATTGCTCAAGCGTACGCCAACTCCGGAATCTGTGGGTATGGGTTCTTATTCGATTGATTCGCATAATGTACAGCGTTATGTTACCGAAGAAGGGCATGTGCACAACGAGGGCGATATAGAAGTAAAGCTGGCGGCCCCTTATGAAATAGCATTTGGTTCGCTGCTGCCGAAAAAGGAAGAATGTGAAAACCTGGTCGTACCGGTATGTGTGTCTTCAACGCATATTGCTTTTGGTTCTATACGGATGGAGCCGGTGTTTATGATTCTGGGTCAGTCGGCAGCCACCGCAGCTGCCATGGCGATTGATGAAGGGATCGCGGTACAGGATCTGGCATATGAGAAATTGAGGACTCGTTTAAGGGACGATAATCAGATACTTGAAGCAGGTCAGGCGTTGAAGTAGAATTGTGAGCTTGTAGCTCGTAGTTCGTAGCTCATAGTTGCTTGTACTTCCCTAAATAACGTTGAGCTGTTTAGTTGTTGAATTGTTGAATCGTTGAATTGTTGAGTTGTTGAGCTTGTCCTGTGGGCATAGTGAAACGGGATTCGTTGCCTGGTTTTTAGCTACTCTTGCTGCCGTGGCAACGTGTCCCCACTTGCCACTGTATACTTACTTTGATTAAATTAAATAATTGAATTTTATGTGGATAGGTGTGTTTCGCGAGGGCGCGAACCACGATGCTCAGGGGTTTCAGTGCTTGTTGTTTAGTTGTTTAGTTTGTAGCCCCTGAGGAATGACAAGGTAATTCTTTTCCCGCCCTGTTGGAGGAGTTTTCTCCGACAATCATCCCATGTATTAAGCTCATAGCTCGTAGCGAAAAGTTTACAATCTTTGGAAAAGTTGAGCGTAGGAGTAAGCATTTTTTCCGAATGTTTTTGATCGGGAGACGGAAACCTTTGAGTATTTACAAGCCTAAAGGTTTGTGTTTTGAGCGTCAATGAAATGGAGATAAAAACCTGTCAGGTTTCCAAAACCTGACAGGTCTTTTAATGTAAAGAACATTGACATTCAGAAATTATTCTACAAGGTTTTTGAGTTAAAAAGCATTGAAAATCAGATGTTTTATTGATTAGGTCCTTGATTAAGGGGAGAAGGCTGAAGGAATTAAGCCAGAATATGAAGTAAACCAAACGCGGCATGTGCACTGGCAGAGGTGGGAAGCCAACCC
Source organism: Cyclobacteriaceae bacterium (assembly GCA_020832305.1). GTDB lineage: Bacteria > Bacteroidota > Bacteroidia > Cytophagales > Cyclobacteriaceae > JAFIEV01. The sequence goes on from JAFIEV010000003.1 coordinate 8,654, forward strand.
CTACCGTCATCGGTAGGGGTTGGAGCCTTTTAGCCCATCCTTGGTGAGTCGGTTGGCCTCCAAACCCATGGCAATCTCTCCTTCAGAAGCAAGGAAGCTTTTTCGTCCCGACGATTCCATCCATGAAAATGTGGTGCGTGATGTGATGGGTGATGGGTAATGGGTTTCAGTGCTTGTTGGTGGAAAAACACCAACAAGAGGGAGGGTTGAGATGAACCATGATTTTTTCTACACTACCCGGTAGGGGGTGTGAGGCTTCCTAAAAAAAATTGTACTATTTTTCTTGCTTTAGCCCTAAAATACGGAATACGGAATACGTGATGCGTGGTAAGTTGTTTAGTTGTTTAGCTCGTAGTTTCCCGTGCGCATTGTGAGACGGTTTACAAGCCCTGATATTGATTGTATTGGGCAGAATTGCAAGGCTTGTTCCAGTATACACATGGGTTTAGAGATTCTTTTTTGGAACAAAATCACTCACTCAACGATGATAGAACGATACACGCGAGCGCCAGCTTTAGGTGTACAAATGAAAATCCCGTTAGGGATGGCATCTTTGTAGAAAAACCAGATAAGCAGTAGGTATAGCCCCGTAGGCACCTTTTTTATGAGATAATACTTTGTTTAAAAAAATAGTTTAGCACCTACGGCGCTTATCTTTTTACATTGCTTTTGTTTCTACAAAGATGCCACGCCTACAGCGCTAAGATGCTGTGTGGCAGAAACAAGAATACGTGATGGGTGGAAAATGTTAAGTGTTAGGTGTTAAATGTTAAGTTGGTGAGTTAGGGGTTTAGGGTGATCCGTAATCCTCAAAATTATAGGGAGTTAGCTGTCCGAAAACAAAGTGCCTCGGGATAATACAACATGTGATTAGACAAAAAAGAGCAGAAGGCTACTTTTCCAAAGTTTATAATCTTTGGAAAAGTTGAAAGGAGTAGTATGCAATTATTCGCTACGGGTTTCAAAAACACACGGTAATTTTGAGTATTTACAAGCCTAAAGGTTTGAGTTTTGAGCGTCAATGTAATGGAGCTAAAACCTGT
>JAFIEV010000007.1:0-2500 GCA_020832305.1 Cyclobacteriaceae bacterium
TAAAAGCAAAAAGGTCTGCTTTTTGAGGGCAGACCTTTAGTTGATAAAAGATTGGCGACGACTTACTCTCCCACGTTTTACCGCAGTACCATCAGCGCGAAGGGGCTTAACTTCTCTGTTCGGAATGGGAAGAGGTGAACACCCTTGCTATAGTCACCATTATGTCTTTAAACGTTACCTCTTGTGGGTAACATTAATATTTTTAACATGATGATAGCTGAAATTAAAATTAGCAGGTCTTCCTTTGAAAGCGTTCGGGTAATTAGTACTGCTCAGCTTTGACATCTCTGCCTTTACACCTGCAGCCTATCTACGTCATCGTCTCTGACGTCCCTCTATGGAAGCCTCATCTTGAGGTGAGTTTCGCACTTAGATGCTTTCAGCGCTTATCTCTTCCGTACGTAGCTACCCGGCAATGCGCCTGGCGGCACAACCGGTACACCAGAGGTACGTCCAACCCGGTCCTCTCGTACTAAGGTCAGGTCCTCGCAAGCTTCCTACGCCCACAACAGATAGGGACCGAACTGTCTCACGACGTTCTGAACCCAGCTCGCGTGCCACTTTAATCGGCGAACAGCCGAACCCTTGGGACCTTCTCCAGCCCCAGGATGTGACGAGCCGACATCGAGGTGCCAAACCGCTCCGTCGATATGAGCTCTTGGGAGCGATCAGCCTGTTATCCCCGGAGTACCTTTTATCCTTTGAGCGATGGCCCTTCCATACGGAACCACCGGATCACTATACCCTAGTTTCCTACCTGTTCGACCCGTCGGTCTCACAGTCAAGCACCCTTATGCTATTACACTCTACGCATGATTACCAAACATGCTGAGGGTACCTTTGGAAGCCTCCGTTACTCTTTTGGAGGCGACCACCCCAGTCAAACTACCCACCACACAATGTCTCCCCGTAAGGATTAGGCACCAAGTAAATAAAGGGTGGTATTTCAACGGCGACTCCATGACGCCTAGCGACGCCACTTCATAGTCTCCCACCTATCCTACACATCAGTTACCCAGTGTCAATGTGAAGCTATAGTAAAGGTTCACGGGGTCTTTCCGTCCCGTTGCGGGTACGCGGCATCTTCACCGCGACTACAATTTCACCGAGCTCATGGCTGAGACAGTATCCAGATCGTTACACCATTCGTGCAGGTCGGAACTTACCCGACAAGGAATTTCGCTACCTTAGGACCGTTATAGTTACGGCCGCCGTTTACTGGGGCTTCAGTTCAATGCTTCGCAGTTACCCACTAACATCCCCCCTTAACCTTCCAGCACCGGGCAGGTGTCAGGCCTTATACTTAATCTTTCGATTTCGCAAAGCCATGTGTTTTTGTTAAACAGTCGCCTGGATCTTTTCACTGCGACCTTCTCCAGTTACCCAGAGTTAGGCGCCCCTTCTCCCGAAGTTACAGGGCCATTTTGCCTAGTTCCTTAGCCATGAATCACTCGAGCACCTCAGGATTCTCTCCTTGACTACCTGTGTCGGTTTGCGGTACGGGTACCATATACATATGTTTAGAGGATTTTCTTGGAAGTCTGTTTACAGCAACTATCCACGCTGCCGAAGCATTGTGGTACTATCACGTTCGACAAATCAGGCGGATTTACCTACCTAACCTATATCTACTCGCTTTAACGTACTATTCCGTCAGTACGCGTGCTTTTCACTACTCCGTCCCCCCGTCACTCTATACGGTAGTATCAGAATATTAACTGATTGTCCATCGACTACCCCTCGCGGGTTCGCCTTAGGCCCCGACTAACCCTGATCCGATTAGCGTTGATCAGGAAACCTTAGTCTATCGGTGTGCGGGTTTCTCGCCCGCATTATCGTTACTTATGCCTACATTTGCTTTTCCAATAACTCCAACAAACCTCGCAGTTCGCCTTCAGCGTCATTGGAATGCTCCCCTACCCCTGCATATCCTAAAACATGCAAGCCAAAGCTTCGGTAGTACACTTAATGCCCGTTTATTATCGATGCCCTGTCGCTCGACCAGTGAGCTGTTACGCACTCTTTAAATGAATGGCTGCTTCCAAGCCAACATCCTGGCTGTCTCTGCAACTGAACCGCCTTAGTTCAACTTAGTGTACATTTGGGGACCTTAGCTGTTGGTCTGGGTTCTTTCCCTCTCGGACACGGACCTTAGCACCCATGCCCTCACTGCCATGAATCCTCTGATAGCATTCGGAGTTCATCAGGATTTGGTAGGATTTGACTCCCCCTAGTCCTATTGGTAGCTCTACCTCTATCAGATTAACATAACGCTGCCCCTAAAGGCATTTCGGGGAGTACGAGCTATTTCCCAGTTTGATTGGCCTTTCACCCCTACCCACAGTTCATCCAAAAACTTTTCAACGTTTACTGGTTCGGGCCTCCATGATGTTTTACCATCACTTCACCCTGACCATGGGTAGATCACAAGGTTTCGCGTCTACTTCCTGTGACTCAACGCCCTATTCAGACTCGCTTTCGCTCCGGCTCCTCTCCTTAA
>JAFIEV010000007.1:7500-127744 GCA_020832305.1 Cyclobacteriaceae bacterium
ACTCGAAGATGAGACCTTTGGAAACGAGGCTAAGTGTTATCGGGGCAAATGTTCGGCGATCGATAGAAATATCGGGATCAACTCCTCCACCATCATATACTGTCCTTCCGTTTTTCGTATTAAAGGCAACTTTCAGTGAATCAGGGATTTTGGTTATACTTCCATCTTCATCCCTGATACTGTAATTTATGGCCTGAATACATCTTCCACTGGGAATGTAATATTTGGCTGTTGTTACCTTCAATTGTGAGTTATACGTAAGTGGACGGGTAGCCTGTACCAATCCTTTGCCAAATGTTCTTTCTCCTATCAGGATGCCCCGGTCGTAATCCTGAATTACACCTGCGACAATTTCAGCAGCTGATGCACTACGGCTGCTAATAAGCACAGCTACAGGAATCTGGTCGTCTGAAGTATTTTCAAGGGTTTTATAGGTTTTGTTCCAATCTGTTATTTTTCCTTTAGTGCTTACCACTTCTCTACCCTTTGGGATAAAAACATTGGCTACATTCACTGCTTCTACAAGCAAACCACCGGGGTTATCCCTTAGATCAAGAATTACTTTTTCAGCACCTTGTTTTTTGAGAGTATTGAGGGCATTAGCCACTTCTTTACCGGCACCAGTTGTAAAATCGGTCAACCTGATATACCCAGTGCTTTCATTTACCATACCATGATACGGCACATTATCTATGGTGATTTTCTCTCGCACCATATTAAAGACCAGTTCATCTTTTTGGCCATACCTTTGTACAGTGACTTTAAGGGGAGTCTTTGCCTGGCCTTTTAGCAACTGACTTATTTCTGATGTACTTTTATTTCTTACATCCACATTGTCAATTTTAAGGATTTCATCTCCTATTTTCAATCCTGCCTTAAAAGCTGGAAAGCCCTCATAGGGCATGATGATCATGTTTTTTTCATTATTTCTACCAATAAGAGCCCCTATACCTCCATACTGGCCCGTCGTCATCGTTCTGTAATCCTCTATATCATCTTCTGAAATAAAGTTTGTATAAGGATCGAGTGAAGAAAGCATGGCTTCTATTCCGGTCTTCATAAGGTCATTGGGATTGACCTCATCTACATAATAGGCATTAACTTCCTTGAATAAAGTTGAGAAAATGTCTAGATTTTTTGCGATGTCAAAATATCTTTCATTCGGTCCTGATGATAGCAATGTTATCAAAGAGAAACCGGCTGCCACCAGCAGCATGAAACTGATTTTTTTTACCCTCATAATATTATTAGCTTATTTTTTGGCTGATTTCAGATAGCTTTTTTAATATAACAATAATTTTGCCATTTATGTATGCAAAGTCGGGCACATTTTTGCCAATATATATAATCGCAATGGAAAACGAAAGTTTCGCTTGTCTATTATCCTGCAAAATATATTTATTTAATCTATAGCACTCACGAATTCTTCTTTTGACCAGATTTCTGTCTACAGCTCTTTTAAAGGTCCTTCGCGATACAGTGAATATTACTTTGTGATGCTTTTCCGCGGGATATGGCAGGTACAATACCTTAAAAGGATGTATAAAAAAAGAGGAACCGTTTTCGAACAGCTCCTTTATGTCCTTTTTTTTTCGAAGAATTTCGTTTTTTGAGAAGGTAAATCTTATTCTACCGGCATGTGTCACCCAAATTTTATTTTAATAATGGGTCAATCTTAACGCTTGTGCTTTTTCTCGTCAGACACAGTGAGTTTTTTTCTACCTTTAGCTCTCCTGGAAGTAATAACAGATCTTCCACCGGCCGTGGCCATACGTGATCTGAATCCATGTTTGTTTCTTCTCTTCCTGTTTGATGGCTGAAAAGTCCTTTTCATCGCTTTGTATTTTTAGTAGATTTTTTAATGGGCTGCAAATATAATGAGCATTTATTTTAAATCAAAAAATGTAAATAAAAAGACTTTAAAATTTTATTGCATTGCACATGCAAAGCTCAAAAAGTCAATTTTACAAATTCTAAGTCAGGGCACCTGGTTTGCATATTGATCAACTTCCCTGAATACCCGCATAAAATTTTCACTCCATATTTTAGAAATATCTTCTTCCGAATAGCCCCTTTTGAGAAGCTCCCTGGTTATCTCAGGCATTTCGCTCACATCGTAACAATCCTTTAAGCCACCACCGCCATCGAGATCCATACCAATACCTACGTAATCGATTCCAACCAAATCGACGACATAATCGATATGGTCTGCAAAATCAGAAACCGCAGCCAAATCATCTTTAAACCTTTCTTTAAGCACTAGGTATTCCTTTCTGAATTCATCCCTCTTTTTTGGCGTCATTTGATCGTATGAACCATATTTACTTCGTATTTCTGCCATTGCACTGTCTCTCTCCAAATTGGGCCCTGGCGTTTTAACATAACTGCTCAAGGCATTGATTTGTATCACTCCTCCTTTTTCAGCCAGACGAATGATCATATCATCTGTAAGGTTACGAGGGTGGTCGCAAAGGCTCCTAACACTAGAATGTGAGGCCATTACAGGTGCTTTACTTACATTTAAAACATCGTTAAAAGCACTGTCTGAAATATGAGATACATCTATCATCATACCAATTCGGTTCATTTCGGCAACCAGCTCTTTACCAAAATCGCTCAATCCGTTATGCAAGGGTCCCGAAGGATCAGTTGATGAATCGCAAATCTGGTTATTAGTGCCATGGCACAGGGTTATATATCGCGCTCCCAGATTGTAATACTGCCATGCCCTGGTCAAGTCATAACCGATGGGATACCCGTTCTCCAAACCTATATAAATCGCTTTTTTACCCTGATTATTCAATTTGCCAAGATCGTCGGGCGCTGTGGCTACAGCAACCAACTCTTTATTTTGCTCAACCACCTGGTAGATACTGCTAAAATAATCCAAAGTTTTCTGGTGTGCCAAATCAATAGAACCACTATCGAGCGGGCCCTGGCTAAGAAAAACGGCAAAAAATATACCATCCAGACCTCCCGCTTGCATTCGGGGTAAATCGACTTGTGTGCCTGTTTTCCAGGGATCATGCGCATTGGCAAAATCAAAACCCTCCTGCGCAAAGTTAAGGGGCGTATCTGCATGGGTGTCGAGGGTAAGCAGGCGGTTGTGTATACTTAAATAATTTTCCTTTGGCTGTGTGCAAGCCAATAAAAGAAATAGTTTAATGTAGGGTATATGTCTTACGCTAAAAATTTTAACCATAATAATTCAGCTTAAAGGAAACGAAATTGCAAAATATAATTTTTTCCAATAAAACATCAAATCAGAATAAATTTGCTAACATTTCAAAAATTTCTTTCTAATATTTTTAATTTTTACGCCACATTGTTGAATAATTAATTACTTAAAGTTATGTTAACAATTTACAAAGCTCATTTCATAGCTGCCATTTCTAATATTAATTAGCTTTTTTTATTAATTTTTTAGAAAACGTTTGCACAAACGTTTTCTGCATTATTGTATGCCTAGTATTTAGCCATACCGTTAGCTAAAGTAAAATATTTCTCACTCAAAATATTCTTTATGTGTAACTTAACAAGTCCCTTCATAACAATAATTTAGTGAAAATAATCAGGCTTATTCAAGATTACCTGTTCATTAAGCACAAAATTGCCAATAAGCCTGATTTTATTTGCTACAAGCATTTAGCTTTAAATTTTTTATCATTTGTCAGCTCTTTTTTGGCATTTTACTTTTTTCATCCTATTTTTGAAGTCTTATTTTGTGTTTTCTGCAACTTTTATATTTTATTTTAGTTATAATGAATATTCAGGACATTTTATGTCACAAAAAGACTTATATTTAATTTTATTTTAATACCATAATGCATTTCATATTGTTTAATAATAAATTTTATTTTCATGATGCGAAAATTACTAAATGCAGCGCTATGTGTCATTCTGTCGGTCGGGCAGTTAATGGCACAGGACATTACTGTTTCGGGCAGGATTACCAACGCTAAAACAGGTGAAACGCTTCCCGGTGTAAACGTACAGGAGGTAGGTACCACCCGGGGAAGTATTACAGATATAGATGGAAGATACTCTCTAAGTGTACCTTCCAATGCCTCTCTGAGGTTTTCATTTATCGGATTTGTCAATCAGACTATTCAGGTAAATGGAAGATCGGTTATTAATGTAACTTTAGTCGAGGACGTTACTGAATTATCTGAAATCGTCATCGTAGGTTATGGCGCCATTGAAGCCCGGGATGCCACCGGTGCAGTTGAGAGAATCAACGCCAAAGAATTTAACCAGGGGGTTATAGCATCACCTGAGCAGCTAATCCAGGGTAAATCTGCCGGTGTGCAGGTAACTACTGCCAGCGGTGAGCCTGGTGCAGGGGTAAATATCCGTATCAGGGGAAGTTCTTCAGTTAGGGCTAACAATAATCCGCTCTTTGTAATTGATGGTATCCCTTTGGCGGGTAATGATGTAACTGCCGGAGGCCCCGATTTAGGCGCAGGGTCATCTTCTCCCAGAAACCCGCTCAATTTTCTAAACCCAAACGATATTGAAAGCATAGACATATTGAAAGACGCATCTGCAACGGCTATATATGGAGCCCGTGGTGCAAACGGCGTGGTCTTAATAACTACTAAAGGTGGCAGAGGACTTGGTAAAACACTTACCTATGATGCCAATATCAGTATTGCGCGTCCACAGAATCGATTCGATTTACTTAACAGAGAAGATTTTCTTGGCAATGTAGGTAGATTTGGTGCGGACCCCAATGAACTGGATTTTGGAAATAATACTGACTGGCAAAACGAAATTTACAATACTGCCATTTCGACCAAACACGACCTGGCATATGGAGATTCTTATAAGACAGGTAGTTATCGTGTATCTCTTGGATACGAAAACATGGACGGCGTTATAAAAAATTCTTCCATGGAAAGACTTACAGGTCGTGTAAACTGGAATCAGAAGTTTTTGAATGACCGCCTAAACTTCAACACGCAAGCAACCATATCACGTATTAATGATGAATTTGCTCCTATTACAGATAATGCAGGTTTTCAGGGCGACCTTCTGGGCTCTGCCTATTTAGCGAATCCCACTTTACCTGCAGATCCTGAAAATCAAATTGCAGGGTTTATTAACCCTCTTTCTCTTTTGAAATACAATCAGGATAATGCTCAAACCGACAGGATACTTCTGAATTTTTCTTTAGACTATGACATCACCAGTGATTTAAACTTCAGGGTTAATGTTGGATTCGACAGGGCCAGTTCTGTAAGAAGTACTGCTGCTTCAAGAGATCTGATTATTGGAAGTGGTATCACCGGGAACGGCAGAACATCCATTACGTCAATAGACAACAGCAGTGATCTTCTGGAAGCTTTTTTAACCTATGAAAAAAGCTTCGGGAATTCCAAAGTTAACATCCTTGGAGGTTATTCATACCAAAATTTTAAAATCACAGGTTACGGAGTTAATGGCTGGGGTTTTAATACTTCTGACATGAATGAAATGATCAGTCAGACCAACACAGCAGCCGACCGCGTAAGATCTGCCATAACAGGCAATTACCAGCAATTTGGTTTTAATCCTGAAAGAGAAATATTCTTTACCAATCAGTTCGGCACGGCACCAACTCTTGGTACGGTGGGAAATATTCCGGTAAGAGCCGTAACTGAAAATATCTTTGGTAACCAAAATGAACTACAATCCTTTTTTGGCCGTGTAAATTATGCCTTACATGATAAGTATCTGTTTACTGCTACACTGCGTGCTGATGGGTCAACACGTTTTGGTGGTGACAATAAGTACGGTGTATTCCCTTCTGCGGCCTTTGCCTGGAGGATATCTGACGAAGGATTTCTTCCCGAAGCCGTTTCTGATTTAAAATTCAGGATAGCTTATGGGGTAACAGGAAATCAGGAGATCCCCCACAATGTGCATCAGAGAAGGCAGGCATTTACCGGTATAGGCATACAGGATAATGGCAACATCGTAAGGCCGGGTTTAAGTACAGTTGCTTTCGAAAACCGCAACCTACGCTGGGAACAAACAGCCATGACCAACCTGGGTTTTGATTTTGGTTTTGCCAACAATCGTTTAACCGGTATGATAGATGCCTATTACAAAAACACAACTGACTTATTGTTTCAGGTTATATCAGCACAGCCGGCACCCCAACCTTTTACCTGGGAAAACCTTGATACAGACGTGATCAATCAAGGTATAGAATTGACGATGAATTATATAGTGATAGATCGACCTGAATTCACCTGGTCTTTTGGCTATAACGTTGCTTACAATCACAACCGTGTAAGAGGATTGGTAGGATCCTATGATACCGGCGCAATTTCAGGACAAGGCCTTACGGGTGCGTTTGCACAACGGATTCAGGATGGTGAACCTTTATTCGCCTTTTTCCTCAGGGATTTTGTGGGATTCAATGAACAAGGACTTACTGAATATGGCTTAGGTGACTTTCAGACATTTCTGGGTGTAAATACCATTCCTGTTTGGAATTATGGTATAAACACCATGGCCTCCTACAAAAACTGGGATTTTGCCATCTTTATGAACGGACAGGGTGGGCATCATGTGTATAATAATACCGCCAATGCTTTCTTCACTGCCGGTGCTTTTGGTAATGGCCGTAACGTCACCCGAGATGTACTTACTTCAGGAGAATCTCCGATTAACAATCCAGACGTTTCTTCAAGATTTCTTGAAAGAGCTGATTTTCTCAGAATGCAAAACCTAAGCGTAGGGTACAACTTTAATCTCGAAAACAGTCGTACATTTAAAAATCTGAGATTGACTGCCAACGCGCAGAATTTGTTTGTTTTAACGCCTTATACCGGACTCGATCCTGAGGTAAACGTAAACAAAGCAATTGGCGGAATACCATCATTTGGTATTGATTATACCGCATTCCCACGTCCTACGACTATAACAATTGGTCTGAACGCAACATTTTAAACAGGTAGAAATTTATAAATAACCGATTTGAGTTATGAACAAATTAATAATTTTCATGATGGGCTTATCTGTACTGATATTTTCATGTACAGATCTGGAGGTAGTAGAATTAGACTCTGAGGTGGTTGATACACCTGAAGGAGGATTTACAGGAGTAAATGTAGAAGCCAACCTAACGGACGCTTATAATGGCTTGAATGCACTGGGTGATCAGGCAAATATTTATGCATTAATGGAAGTTACTTCCGATGCCCAGCTTGTACCCACCCGGGGAACTGACTGGGGTGATAATGGCGTATGGAGAACCCTTCATCAACATACATGGGATGCGTCACATCAGTTTGTATTGACAGCATGGAACCAGCTAAACAGTGGTACTTTCAGGATCAACCAGATTCTCGAATCAAACCCTAATCCGCAGCAGGAGGCTGAGGCTCGCTACATCCGTGCACTACTATCTTTTCTGATTGTAGATTTCTGGGGTGTATTACCTGACAGAGGTCCAAGACAACTTGCCGATGAATTGCCCAATATCCTTACCCGTGCAGAAGCTGTGGCAAGGATTGAACAGGACTTATCCGATGCACAGATCAATAATCTACCTGCCATTGGCCCTGGTAATACTAATCAGATACTCAAGGGATCCCGGGCAGCGGCCCATCATCTACGCGCCAAATTCTTTCTGAATAAACACATCCTGCTTAATGGTGCTGATACAGATCCGCAACCACAGCAGGCCGACCTACAGAAGGTAATTGAATCCGTTGATTTTATCACCAACGCTGGCTTCGCACTGGAACAAGATTTCTTTAAGATTTTTGATCCTGCTCCGGACAATGAATCCATCTTTATTTTAAATGCCAACGCAGGTAACAGGATTTACAATACGGTTCACTATGCACATAATTTTGGCAACCTGAACCCTGGCGGCGGATGGAATGGTTTCTGTACTACGGCCGAATTTTATGCATTGTTTGAAGGACCCGCTAATACCAATGCTCCCAACTCAGGTCAGGAAATCAGAAGAGGTTTCGTGCCTAACAATGGACTTGGATTTGGAATGCTGTTTGGACAGCAATACGATCTTCAGGGTAATGCGCTTTCTACAAGGTCTGGTGCTCCATTAAACTTTTCCAGAGATTTGCCCGGTTTAGCAGGAAATACTGAAGAAACAGGTATTCGACTAATCAAATATCATCCGGAAAATGGAGGTGAATTTCCTGATTATCAAATCCTTTTCAGATATGCTGATGCTTTTTTAATGAAAGCTGAAGCACAACTTCGATTGGGTCAAAATGCGGAGGCTCTGGCTATGGTCAATCAACTGAGAACATTGCGGGGTGCAACGCCATTCACTGCTCTTACACTCTCTGAGATGCTTGATGAGAGAGGTCGAGAGTTATATATTGAATTCTGGAGAAGGCAGGATCAAATCCGTTTCGGCACTTTCCTCAGAGACTGGCCTTACAAGGGAGGGGCCTCTGATGCATCAAGATTATTATTCCCAATACCCGTATTGGCTTTGAGTTCAAATCCCAATTTGGTTCAAAATCCAGGGTACTAATACGTAATTTATTTTACAGCGATTATTAAAGGCTGTGTAATTTTATGATGAAGGATAATGTTTGCAAAAACATTATCCTTTATTTTAGCTGTTGGTACAAGATTTCGGAAAAATGACACACCTTAAAGCCTTAATCAAAAAAAGCTTCCTTTTTACCTTGATTGTGTTCCTGGGGTGTAAAAGTGAAAAAGAAGAATATAGGACAGAGATAGTTAATGATTCAAAAAAGATCTTTGAGTTATTGTCTCCTGAGCAAACCGGTATTGACTTTTACAATAAAGTAGTCAACAAGGAAAAATTTAATATTTTCTCATATAGAAATTTCTACAACGGTGGTGGTGTTGGAATTATAGATGTAAATAATGATGGTCTAAAGGATATAATCCTCACGGGCAATCAAACCGGCAACAAATTATATCTGAACAAGGGAAATTTTGAATTTGAAGATATAACCACTGCTGCCGGCCTCGATAAAAGCAACAATTGGAGTACCGGTGTGGCCATAGTAGATATTAATCAGGATGGTTTCCACGATATCTATATCTGCAATGCCGGTTATACCGATGGCATTTCTCAGGCAAACGAGTTGTTTATTAACAATGGCGATAACACATTCACCGAACAAGCTGCCGAATTTGGGCTCGACGATGCCGGTTATACAACCCATGCTGTTTTTTTTGATTACGATGGAGATGGCGATCTCGATGTATACATACTTAACAATAGTTTTATCCCGGTTAATACCTTAAATTATTCCAATAAAAGAGAACTCTATGCAGAAGACTGGGACGTGAAAGAATTTGTAAAGGGGGGGGGAGATAAACTGCTGAGAAACGACAATGGCAAATTTATCGATGTAAGCAGGGAGGCTGGAATATACGGCAGTTTAATTGGCTTCGGTCTGGGTGTAATGGTAGGGGATGTGAATGGTGACAATCGGCCCGATATATTTGTAGCCAATGATTTTTTTGAACGCGATTACTTATATATTAATCAAGGTAATGGCACTTTCAGGGAGGAAGGAACAGCTTACATGAGCCAGATGAGCCTGGCATCGATGGGTGCAGATATGGCAGACATTGACAACGATGGTTATCCTGAAATTTTTACAACGGAAATGCTTCCTCAAAGCGATGAAGAAATAAAGCAAAAGCTTCAATTCGATTCCTATAACACTTTCAAATTAAAACTTACAAGGGATTTTCATTATCAATACATGCAAAATACCTTACAGCTCAACAATCAAAATGGCACATTTAGTGAAATTTCATGGTATGCAGGGGTAGCGCAAAGCGACTGGAGTTGGGGTGCCTTGATTTTTGATGGAAATCTCGATGGCTTCAAAGACCTGTTTGTTTGCAATGGTGTATACCAGGATGTAACAGACACTGATTTTATGGATTTTTTTGCCAATGAAGTAGTGCAGCAAATGGTGCTGACCGGCACCCGGGAAGATATGAGTAAAGTACTTGAAAAAATCCCGTCTAACCCCCAGGCAAACAAATACTATAAAAACAACGGAGATTACACCTTTACGTCCGTAGAAAAAGAAATAGGTTTGGGTGACCTTACTTTTTCCAATGGCGCAGCCTACGCAGACCTCAACAATGATGGAGCTCCTGATCTGGTCATAAATAACCTTAACCAGCCTTCACACATTTACAAAAACCATATAAAAAAATTAGAGCAACCCCATCATATCTCCGTAAATCTTAAGTATGTAAAACCCAATATTGATGGAATCGGCACGCAGGTATTTGTTTACAGCGGCCCGAATGTTTTTCATCAACATCATATGCCGGCAAGAGGATTTCAATCCTCTGTAGATTACACTCTGCATTTCGGATTGGGTAAACATGAAGTAATTGACTCAATCGAGGTTCTATGGCCAAATCATATGATATCAAGCATATACAACATATCGGCTGATACTTTGGTAGATCTTCAATATGATAATATGGACAAAAGACCATGGAAGCCCCGGATAAAAGAAAAAAATGTTTTTGCTCATCAGGTAAGTCATAACTTTGCCAAACATAAAGAGGACGCACATGTTGATTTCTATCATGAAGGTTTAATCATTAAAAAACTTTCGCGTGAAGCTGCACCTGTAGCCGTAGCAGATCTGAACGGGAATGGACTGGATGACCTTGTAATGGGTAATGCTTTAAACCAGCCTACCAGGGTATACTTTCAGAATATTTCAGGAAAATTTGAAGAGTATATACTTACAGGCTCTGAAGAATTTGAAGATACCTGTATTCACTTATTTGATGCTGATGGAGATGGTAAAACCGATATAATTATTGGTTCCGGAGGCAACCACCAACCTTTTAAAAGTAATGCATATAAAGTGCGATTGTATTTAAATAAAGGGAAAAACAGATTTGAATATGTAGAACAACCTTCACTGCATACAGGATTCAATACAGCGGTTATCGTCTCCCTTGATTATGACGGGGATGGGGACCTCGACCTCTTTATCGGAAGCAGAAGTATCCCACAGAATTATGGATCAGACCCGCAGAGTTTTCTGCTTGAAAACGATGGAATGGGCAATTTCACCGATATGACCCTGCGAAGGGCAAGAGAAATATCCAATATTGGTATGGTCACCGATGCTACACTGGCCGATCTGGAAGGCGATGGTTTGCCAGAGCTTGTAGTGGTGGGCGAGTGGATGGGTATTGAAATATTTTCGATACAAAACCGCCAGTTGACTCGTTTAACACAGGATTTGCAAAAGCATAAAGGATGGTGGTACAGTGTAAAAGCCACAGACCTTAATAATAACGGTAAAGATGAACTGATCATAGGCAACAGGGGCACAAACTTTTACTTTAATGGCACCTCTGAGAGTCCTGCTAAATTATGGCTGGCAGATTTTGATGGCAACGGTGACACGGAAAAAATTATCACCAGGAGAAAACAGGATAAAGATTTTCCGATTCATATTAAGGCAGAACTCTTTTCACAACTTCCATCCTTAAAAAAAGAGAACCTCAAAAATGTGGATTATTCCAAAAAGTCTATGAAAGAACTTTTTACAGAAGAACAACGTAAGAGCGCCATCGTTAAGGAAGCCAATTATTTTTACTCAGCTGTAGCTTCCTTTGCAAGTGATGTAAATATTGTGGAAGTAGTACCCTTACCGGCTCAAGCACAATTCTCCAGTATTCATGCAATTTATACAATGGATTTCAACAATGATGGTATAACCGACCTGTTTATTGCCGGAAATGACAGTCACTTTATCCCACAGTTTTCAAAACTGGATGCCAATCAAGGTCTCCTATTGAGGGGCAAGGGCGATTTTCAGTTTGAAACTCTGCCTAAAGCTCAGCAATCTTTCAACATCTCCGGCGACATTAAGCAAATTGAAAAAATTCGAATTAAAGGATCGCCGCATATAATTGTAACTATAAACGACCAAAGTCCTGAGTTGTATAAAATAGATTAATTCCATCTAATACAACCTTAATTTTAAGAGAAATGAAAATACATTTTACTTTATTTCCGGCCCTCCTGCTTTTATTTAGTGCTGTACTGCCTGCCTGCAAGGAAAAGCAGGTTTCAGTTAAAGATGCGGCATTTGAATTACTCACGGCAGAAAAAACCGGACTTCATTTCGAAAATCAACTGCAACAAAGCATTGAGTTCTCGATTTTCGACTATATGTATTTTTTTAACGGTGGAGGTGTTGCCGCGGCAGATTTTAATCAGGATGGCCTTATAGATTTATTCTTTACCTCAAATCGGGGAAAAAATAAATTGTTCCTCAACAAAGGAAATTTGCAATTTGAAGATGTAAGTGAAAAAGCCGGCATAGAAGGAAATGGTGAATGGGCCACAGGAGCTTCCGTTGTCGATATTAATAACGATGGAATGATCGATATTTATGTGTCTGTCGTCGGTGACCATCATACTCTGGAAGGTAGTAATCTCCTTTTTGTATGTACAGAAATAAAGGATGGCATCCCTGTATTTCAGAATAAAGCCATAGACTACGACCTTGACCTGGTGGGTTTTGGCACCCAGGCTGTATTTTTTGATATCGACAAAGATGGAGATCTGGATATGTTTATGCTCAACCATTCAGTTCATCAGAATGGCACTTTTGGACGAAGGTTTGAATTTGATGGCAAGGTTAGTGCGACGGCCGGAGATAAATTATTTATCAATGAAAATGGCCGCTTTACAGAGCAAACCCTGAAGGCCGGTATTTACAGTACAGCCATTGGTTATGGCCTTGGCGTGGCAGTGAGTGACATCAACAATAATGGCTTGCCTGATATTTATATAGGCAATGATTTTCATGAAAATGACTATCTGTATCTCAACCAGGGTGATGGAACGTTTGTAGAATTGCTAACAGAACAAATGGGTCAGACCAGCAGGTATACTATGGGGGTTGACATTGCAGACATTAATAACGATGGTTTTCACGATATTTTTTCATTGGATATGATGCCTTATGACAGGTATATTCTGAAAAGCTCATTGGGTGAAGATTCCTACGACAACCATTCGTTCAAAAAGCGCTTTGGATATAATGATCAGTATTCAAGAAATACTCTGCAACTAAACAATGGAGATTCAACTTTCAGCGAGATAGCCCGGTATGCAGGTGTATTTGCAACGGATTGGTCATGGGCAGCCCTGTTTTTTGATTTCAATAACAATGGATATAAAGATCTTTTTGTAAGTAATGGGATTCCCAGGCGTATGAATGATATTGATTACATCAATTTTCTTGAGGAAAATGAGGATAAAAAAATGCGTACAAGTACTGGTCTGATGGATGAAGAAGACCTTAATGTGGTAGAAAAGATGCCCAGAATTAAAATCCCTAATATGTTTTTCAGTAATCAGGGTAACCTGACATTCGGAAACATAGGGAAAAGCATCAGAAACAATTTAAACTCTTATTCCAATGGAGCCATTTATGTAGACCTCGATAACGATGGGGATCTTGACATCGTGGTCAACAACATTGAAGACAAGCCCTTTATCTACAAAAACTTATCAGTTGAAAACCAGAGAAGCCACGATGCCCTCATCCTCAGCTTAAAAGGATCTCCCGAAAACATCCACGCCATTGGTACCCGTATACTGATCAATAAAAAAGATGAGGTTATCAGTCAGGAATTTTATCCCGTACGTGGCTTTCAATCAAGTGCACTGGCACCCTTTCATATCGGCGTTGGCCAGGCAAAAGATGTACAGAAAATTATTATCATCTGGCCTGATGGCACCTCATTTACACTTGAAAATCCCGTATTCAATAAGATCGTCGAATTAGCATGGAAACCAGGTCTGCCTGATTTTGATTATTCTATATTAAAAAAGAAAAGCCAGGGAGAATTTTATGTTGAAGATCTAAGCCATTTTTTGCATAGTAACATGGCACATAGTGAAAACAATTTTCCTGAATTTAACAGGGAACCTCTCATCCCATTTCTTACCTCTTCAGAGGGGCCTGCAATTGCTGTAGCCGACATAAATGGCGATGGCCTGGATGATGTTTTTGTAGGAAGAGCTAAAATGTATCCTTCCAGCGTATTTATCCAAACGAAAGAGGGCACATTTGAAGAGCTCAATGTGCCCCTGCTGGCAAATGACAGTACTTTTGAAGATGTACACGCGGTTTGGCAGGATGTTGATATGGATGGATACCCCGATTTAATCGTTGCCTCCGGAGGAAACGAATACTGGGGAACCTCTGAATATTTATTACAACGAATCTACTTTAATGATGGTAAAGGAAACCTGACAGAAAAGCTTTACCTGCCAGATGCCCACCTGACAGCTTCTGTTGTGGCAGTTGATGATTATGATGGCGACGGTCTTCCTGATATATTTATAGGTGGCAGGGCTGTTCCCAGATATTATGGCCAGGAACCCTTATCTTACCTGTTTAAAAACCTGGGCAATCGCAAATTCGAGAATGTTACATCAACATCTTACCAGGAACTCCATACTGCCGGTATGGTTAAGGATGCGCATTGGCATGATTTTGATGGGGATGGCAGGCCCGATTTGATTATAGCTTCTGAATGGGAAACCATTAAAATCTTCTATAATAAAGACGGTTATTTCAGTCCGGTACAAATTACAACACATAAAGGATGGTGGAATACGCTTTTACTAGCTGATATAAATCAGGACGGTAAAACCGATATCATAGCTGGAAACCAGGGTTTAAATTCCCGTATGACGGCATCAGATAAAGAACCCATTCGCATGTATGTAAATGACTTCGACAAAAATGGACAACCAGAGCAGATTATTACCTATTACCTGCAAGGTGAAGAAACACTGCTGGCCAATCATGAGGCATTGCGGAAACAAATTCCGGAATTGAAAAAAAGATTCCTGTTTGCAAAAGATTTTGCTAAGGCCAGCCTTACTGATTTGTTTGGTAAGCCAGCCATACAAAATTCCTTGATCTATGAGGCCAATACCATGGCTTCAATGTTATTCCTGCAAACAGAGCCTGGGAACTTTGAAGCCACGGAACTGACGGGTACGCTGCAATTTTCAACTTTAGATGCTATTGAAAAAGTTGAAGGTTATCCCTGGTATATAAGTGGTGGTAATACCTATGGAAATCACATGGAAATAGGTAAAAATGATGCAGATTTTGGTAATTTTTTCGTTTATAATGAAAACGGAAAGATCGATGTAATCAGGCCCGAAGGCTTAAAGTTGGAAGGCCAGGTAAGAAGTATTAAGAATATTAAGATCGGAGAAGACCATTACCTTTTATTGGGAATAAACAATGAGTCTTTAAAATTGATAAAAATATCTATGGTTAATAAAGGCAATATCTACGCTGAAAAGAACAGGTAAAAATTCTAAAAATCTGCATATGAAACACCCATGAGAAAAGTCTTCTCACACAGAGGAATGATTATAAAGGGTGTTCCATCTGACCATTGAAAAACAAATTATAAACAGATGAAACCTCCATGAGAAAATGGTTCTCACACATGGGAATGATTATAATGGAGGTTCCATCTGACCTTAAAAAAACAATTATAAACAGATGAAAGGCTTTATTACGACCGGTTGTATGAATAAAATATTGTTCGCGGTAACAGGATTCCTGCTTTTAGGCAATATGTTTGGCTGTAATCCTCCTAAACAAAAAAGAGACCTGCAGCCTGAATTTATGTATAGTGTAATGCAGGAGCTTACAGATGTGATTGTACACGACATTTTTTCGCCTCCTGTGGCATCGAGGATATATGCCTATCCCAGCATAGCCGCATATGAAATTATGCAGTGGGAAGACGATGATTGTCTGTCACTGGCTGGTCAGCTCAATGGTCTTGAAGCATTAGCCAAGCCTGAATTCGAAATTAGTTATCCCCTGGCTGCAACGCATGCTATGTATTTGGTTGGGAAAAACCTCGTATTTTCAGAACAGAAACTGGAAGGCTGGTACACACCGAGATTTGAAGATATCAGAAGAAATAGTGGGCTTACCAAAAAAAAATTTAATAACTCTATACAGTATGCAGAAGATGTAGCTGAGCATATTCTTAACTGGGCCGACGGTGATAATTACAAACAAACCCGCACTATGGCCAAGCACAGCCTGAGCGAATTTCCCCATCATTGGGAGCCTACTCCCCCAGCATATATGGAGGCCATTGAACCCAATTGGAATAAAATCAGACCTTTTACCCTAAAAGAATTAGAATCTTTTTCACCTGCACCACCTCCGCCATTCAGCCTGGAAAAAGGCAGTGATTTTATGCAGGAAGTCATGAAGGTCTATGAGGCCGTAAACCAGCGTACTAAAGAGCAGGCAGAGATCGCGGCTTTCTGGGACTGTAATCCTTATGTAATGAATATTACCGGACATGTAATGTATGCTACCAAAAAAATAACTCCGGGAGGTCACTGGATGGACATTGTAACAACAGCCTGTAAAATCGACTCATCTGGTTTTCTGAAAACAGCCAAAGCCTATGCCCTTACTTCCATTGCATTAGCTGATGCATTTATTGTATGTTGGGATGAAAAATTCAGAAGCAATCTCATAAGACCTGAAACTTTCATAAACCGATATCTCGATGAAAAATGGGTGCCGGTGCTTCAGACACCTCCTTTCCCGGAACATACCAGTGGCCATAGTGTGATCTCTTCTGCCGCCGCCGTAATACTTACTGATATTTTCGGTGAGGATTTTCCTTTCATCGATAGTACTGAAGTTAAATATGGTTTACCGCCGAGGAAATTTGAAAGCTTTTTAGCTGCCGCTGAAGAAGCTGCTATCAGCCGTCTGTATGGAGGCATTCATTATATGCCTGCCATTACAGAAGGTGTAAAACAAGGAAAGTCAGTTGGGAATTATATTATTGGGCATCTCAAACTGGAAAATGATCTTATGTCTGTTGCTGATAGCGAATAAATTATAATCAAATAGTATTTGACTTATGCTGTTAGTGTCGAAAGCATATAGAATTACAAAAATTCAAAATTTTGTATATTTGTAAATGTCGGGTTAAAGTATTTTAAGTATGGGATATAACAAATATTTTAATTTTTGTAAGATCTGGCTGTTTATCATGGTTTTACATATTAGTTCATGCCAGCAACACAATGAAAATTATAGAGAGTTGGCATCAGAACCAGCCATTTTTCACAAGGCACTCAAGGGGCTTACTGAAATAATAGTGCATGATATCTTCTCTCCGCCGGTAGCAAGTCGTATTTATTATTATACCAGTTTAGCCGCCTATGAAGCACTGGTACATGATTATCCCGGATACATCAGTTTATCTGGACAGCTCAATGGCCTGACTCCGGTTCCTGAACCAATTAAAGGTGAAACCTATTGCTTATCATTATCAGCAACCCACGCTTTTCTGGTGGTTGGCAGGAAAATGATATTCTCAGAAAACAAAATGGACTTGCTGGATCAGGAAATTTACGGCTATTTTAAAAATGCAGGAATCCCTGCCAATGTCTATAAAAGATCGATAGAATATGGCAGTTTAGTAGCAAAGCATATATTGGAATGGGCAGATACCGACAATTACAAACAAACCAGGACATTTCCAAAATATACCGTTTTATCCGATGCATATGCATGGAAACCTACACCGCCTGATTACATGGAGGGAATAGAACCTCACTGGGATAAAATAAGAACAGCTGTCCTGGATTCAGCAAATCAATTTATTCCTCCACCACCCACTCCCTTTGATATGCAGCCCGGAAGCACATTTCTTAAAGAGGTAATGGAAGTGTATGAGGCTGTAAACACTCTTTGTGACGAAAAATCAGAAATTGCGCAGTTTTGGGATTGTAACCCTTATGTATCGCACCATAAAGGTCACGCTATGTTTGCAACTAAAAAAATTACTCCCGGCGGGCATTGGATGGGAATTACCGGTATCGCGGCCAGAAAAGCAGGCCTTGACGTCATGGGTACCATAGAAGCATATTCGATGGTTTCGATTGCCTTGTTTGATGGTTTTATCAGCTGCTGGGATGAAAAATGGAGAAGCATTCTCATCCGGCCAGAAACGGTCATTAATCAATATATTGACGAAAACTGGGTACCATTGTTGCAAACACCTCCTTTCCCCGAATACACCAGCGGTCACAGTGTAATTTCAGCAGCTGCCTCTACAACCCTGACCCATCTGCTGGGTGATCATTTTCAGTTTAATGACTCGACTGAAGTGGAATACGGTTTACCTATACGTTCTTTTAACAGCTTTAATGAAGCTTCAAAGGAAGCTGCTATAAGTCGCTTATATGGTGGCATACATTATATGCCAGCCATAACCCATGGTGTTGAACAAGGCCATAAAGTGGGGAAGCTTGTAACTCACCGAATTAACACACGCAAAACCGGCGTGGCCTTGCAGTGATTCGATGTTGAACTGCCGTTTTTACCTTAAATTAATATTGTTTGCTCGAAATACACATCTTTGACTCTGTTTCAAATTCATTCTAAAGATTCCATTATCTTTAACAATTCACCAATAGTCCCGGCTATTAAAGTTTTTTTCTGAATCATATGTATTATTTCATATTGATTTTCATCGGGTTTACATTGTATAATAAATGTACAATCTTCTGAACCAGTTAGTTTATAACCTTTACGAATAAGCGCTTTTTCGATCCAAATCGATTGTAAACCAGAAGCAAGCAGTCTTACACGGGCCTTATTGCCAGACTGTGTTAACCTGAAACTGCCACTTTGCAAATCAAAAAATGAATGATGTAATGGAAAAGCTTTAGCGAGTGAACCATTCAATACGAGGTCCTCTGGTACACCTGTAAATAAATAGCCTTTAGCATCGAAAAGCCATAAGATATCAGCTGTCTGGAGGGCAAGGTCCAGATCATGTGTTGAAAGTATTATTGCCTTGTTCTTATCAGATGCCAGTTTTTTGAGAGTTAACATAACTTCGGTGCGGTTGGGCAGGTCAAGATGTGCGGTAGGCTCATCCAAAATCACAATATGGGTATCCTGGGCCAACGCTCTTGCTATAACTGCTTTTTGTCTCTCTCCATCACTTATGCGATCAATAAATTTTGAAGCCTTATGTCCAATTCCTGCATCTTCCATAGATTGCCGGATAACCCGTTCATCTTCTTTGCTAAGATTCCCCCACCATCCGGTATAGGGTGATCTTCCCAGTGCTACCAACCCATAGACAGTCATATTACCTGGATATTGCCGGTCTGTAAGGACCATACTTACAGTGCGGGATAATCTGCCAGCCGTAATATTGAAGACACTTTCCCCCTCGAGATAAACATCACCAGATATTGGCCTTAGCATGCCTGTAAGTGTTTTCAGCAAAGTCGTTTTACCGGCGCCATTAGGTCCCAGCAGGCAAACGAGTTGACCTCTCTGCAATTGCAGATCAAAAGGCCCGCCTAATATGTCATGGCTTCTTTTTTTCGTTGAATATCCTATTCTGAGATTTTTGGTTGAAAGCATTTCAAAATTTTAAATTTCCGCGTTTCAAAATGACCCATATCACTACAGGGGAACCAATTAAAGCTGTAATGGCGTTGATTGGGAGTGTGGATGCAGTACCAGGCATCTGCGCAATGATATCACAAAGCAGCATTATGGCAGCCCCTGTTAAAAATGAAGCAGGTGTAAGCCACCGATGATCGGCTGTTTTGAGTATGGCCCTTGCAAGATGAGGCACCGCTAAACCTACAAAACCAATAGGGCCGCAAAAACCAGTAACACTGCCTGTGAGTATACTTGACGATAAAATTATTATAATTCTTGCATAGCGCACATTTAAACCAAGACTTCGGGCATAGTTTTCACCCAGCAGCAAAATGTTTAACATTTTACTTATGCCCACAGACAACACCAGGGCCGATATTACAACAATTCCCAATACCTTCAAGGCATTTCGGTCAACACCATTTAAACTGCCCATCGTCCATAAAACATAATCCTGTATTTGATCGGGATGACTGTAATATTGCCAGATACTCACCAGACTTAGCGTGATATTGCCTACCATTATTCCTACCAAAAGCAATATTACATTATCATTAATTCGAAAAGAAAGCATAAGTACCAGACCGAGTACAAAAGCCGAACCAGCGGTGGAGGCAATAAATACCAGCCAGCTGCCATTTATACCCAATTCCCGTAAGGCATAAATACTTGTTGATAAACCTGAGCCTAGAAAAACTATGGCAACACCAAGACTTGCACCTGCGGTAATACCTAACACAGAGGGTCCGGCAAGCGGGTTCCTGAAAAGAGTTTGCATTTGAAGACCACAAACAGCGAGTGCCCCGCCCGCTAAAATGGCTGTTATCGCCTTTGGCAAGCGAATTTTAAAAATTATATTTTCCCAGGCTACATTCGAAGAATTCCCAATCAAAACATTCCAGATTTCTCTTGGCGGAATTTTTACTGATCCCAGCATAATATCAGCAGCAAACAAAGTAAATATTGCCAGCATCAGCAATATCAAAAAAAGAAATGATGTATAATTTGTTTTTTGGCTCATATAACACTACCCGGGATAATAAAATACAGCCTCTTTAATCCTTGTTTATTTCAATGCTTCAAAATAAACAGGATTGTGCTCAGGAAGGATCTGCGGGTGAAAAATATAAATTAAATCGGCCAGCACCAAATCAGGCCTTAACACACCTCCTTCAAAATAATCATTACCACCTGATTCATTGACCCTAAGGGTACAATTGTAAACTTTTCCGCGCTTTACGGAGTAAAAATCCCTGAATCTGTCATCCTGCAGAACCAGATGTTGCATTGTTCGGGAAATACCAGGATTAACCCAAAAATCTGCATGAATAGCCGACACATATACAGACTCAAAATCGAGGGGGTGTGCACGACTCCCTTCAAGGTGCTTCCAGATATAATTGCCTCCGGCCTCATCCAGTAATCCGGCTATATAACTATCAGCCCCCGGCATATACCAGACTCCTTTGAAGGGATTATTAATCAATACCCCGGGTTTATTCTCTACATTTTTTGTTAATGCTGCTAATTGAAAGTAATTTCGTTCTGTATTTTCAAAAAATATTTTACCTTCTTCGAATCGGTTTAATAACAAGCCCATAAGTACTACCCATTCAGCCCGGCCCAGGATATGTTTTTCCTGCCAGTCACGATTAACAATAACAGGAATTCCCGCATCTTTTAATATCTTGTATCGATCAGAAATACCTGAATTGCTTCCAGATAACATCACAAGGTCTGGAGGGTTACCAACAATCCATTCAAAATTCAAGGTGCCATCTATGCCTGTTTCAAATGTGTGACCTGTCTTAATTTGCTGATGGATCCTTTCATTGAAAATATGCTCCTTTGCTGTTACCCCTTTTATGACACTTTCTGCCCCGAAAACAGAAGTTAAGGCAATATGAGAGGCTGATGTTGTTACCAGGCTTTCAATGGGCCAGGGAATTACCATCATATCAGATGCCCAATTTGGTAATTGATGGTTTTTGGGTAACAGCAAATAACTCTCCTCCGTATTTTCTGAATAGTCCTTTGAGCTGATTTGTATCACATAGAGGCCTTGATGTGTAAATATGTTAAATCCATCCGCATATTTAGGTGCCAGGGTATCGAATGATTTCTCCAGGCCATTTGTGCTTTTCTCCTTTGAAACAGGATTACAGGCTACATTGATAAACAATAATAAGAAGAAAAGTATAAAAGGCTTAGATATTTCCATAACCATATTGGCTTGAATTAGCATTCAAATTTATAAAAGACATTCCATTACAAAAACAATCCTAATTCATTCAGAAATAAAAATACATGCTAACATTTGTTTATTATTACATTATTTTTTTGACAAATTTATCCTTTTATGTGTTGAACTAAAACAACAAAACATTAAACAATACTCAAAAACGCAAAAATATTTTCGAATTTTCATTATATATCGAAAATATAATGTTATTTTACAACTTTAAAGCAAATGCTACGTATGTTATTTTACAAATTCATTAATACGCTTTAAAGTACTTTTTACCAAATCAACTAAAAATTTTGTTTCAATGCTTATGAAAGAGTACATGGTAGACATCCGATTACCTTCCAGCCCTGGAATGGATGTACTTATTAAATATCCTGATTATCGGGTCATCATAAATTTTCTTTTGAGTATAGGTAGGCTTGCTAGTTATTCTTCTTCATTTGATCGGTCGAGATTATGGATAACCCTGCAGGCTGATTCGAAGTTTGAGGTAGTTAAACTGCTAAAAAAATTTCCTATCTATGCTTCCATGAAATATGAAATACACCAATTAACCCTCAATGAACACACTAAGGTGTTGTTACCCCCTGTTTCTGATAATTAATTCAATAAAATTTCAGTTCCTTCATGCGGCATTTTTAAATTTGCCTGTATGATTTCCTTTGAAAAGATTGCATCGATATGTAGCGGACACATTATATCGGGTTCGATGGATGGTTACGTACGCGATTTTTACACCGACAGCCGCAGTCCGATTATGGGCAATACCAGTGCTTTTATTGCCATTGAAGGCAGAAACCACGATGGGCATATTTTTATACCAGAACTTTACCAACTGGGAACGCGTTGTTTTATTGTTGAAAAACAGCAGGACTATTACGCTGGTGATTGTCCTCTTGCCACATTTATTAAAGTATCAAAGGGTCTGGTTGCCTTGCAACAAATTGCTGCATGGCATAGAATGCAATTCAAAATTCCTGTGGTTGCAATAACGGGTAGCAATGGAAAAACCATTATAAAGGAATGGTTGAGTCAATTACTGTCATGGCAATTTCATATAGTAAAAAGTCCGAAGAGCTATAATTCACAGTTGGGTGTGCCATTATCTGTGTTGCAAATGGATCTCCTGCACGAATTGGCCATTTTTGAAGCAGGTATTTCCAAACCTGGTGAAATGGAGATTTTGCAAAAAATACTTCATCCGGTTGTTGGTATTTTTACCAATCTTGGTTCTGCTCATGATGAAGCTTTTAGAAATCGAAATGAAAAGCTCAGTGAGAAATTAAAGCTTTTTCAAGACGTAGAAGTTTTAATTTACTGTAAAGACCAAACACTGGTTCACGAAAAAATCTGTAGCAAAAATTTTCCTGTTTTTACATGGAGCATGCATGACCAGGCTGACTTATGTGTGCGGATAATAAGGCAGGATAGTCTTGGCACATATTGTCAATGCAGGCATAAAGGTAATGATTGTGAAATTTACCTTCCTTTTTCTGATACTGCATCTTTAGAAAACGCATTTCACTGTATGGCCTTGATTGTGTGGATGGGTCTGCCTCTGCAGCGCTTTAAGGAGTCTTTTCAAAATCTCAAAAATGTGCCTATGCGGCTTGAACTCGTAGAAGGCAACAACAATTGTCATATAATAAACGATGCTTATAATAATGATCTTGCTGGCATTATTGCTGGTATTGATTTTATGATTCAGCAACAAAACAAACCCAAAAAGACCGTCATTTTATCTGATGTATTGCAATCAGGAAAAGGAGGAGATGCATTATATGCTGAAATCGCCAGGTTATTGAAAACCAAAAACATTGACCTTATCATAGGCATCGGGCCTGAAATTTGCCAAAATAAAGAAGTTTTTGAGGGTAATTGTATGTTTTTTGAGAGTACCGATAACTTCCTGACCGAATTAGATGAAACGACCTTCACCAACCAAACAATTTTGGTAAAAGGTGCAAGACCCTTTAGATTTGAACGTATCGTACAAAAACTACAGAAAAAACTTCATGGCACGGTCCTGGAAATAAACCTCGAAGCGCTTCTGCATAATTTTAATTTCTATAGAAGCAAAATACAGGGTGATACTAAAATTATGGTAATGGTGAAAGCCCTTGCTTATGGTAGTGGAAGCCATCAGGTTTCCTCACTATTGCAATACCATGGAGCTGATTACCTCGCAGTGGCCTATGCTGATGAAGGAATTGAGTTAAGACACCACGGCATCAGTTTGCCTATTATGGTTATGAATGCCCAAACCGATCAGTTTGAAAAAATCTCTTTGTTTCGACTGGAGCCTGAAATTTATTCTTTGGCTCTTTTAAAAGCATTGAATGACTTTTCATTACAGCACCAGACAGATTTTATAATTCACTTGAAACTGGAAACCGGCATGCATAGACTTGGGTTCAAGAAGGAAGAACTGGAAGAACTCTGCGGCATAATTAAGAAAAATCCACGATTAAAAGTGGTAAGTGTCTTTTCTCATCTGGCAGGAGCCGACGAAGTATCACACGACGAATTTACCCTGAAACAGGTTAGTGCTTTTGAGGTATTGAGCAATACTCTTTCTGATAAACTGGGCATTAAGCCCTACCGCCATATTCTAAATTCTGCCGGCATATTGCGATTTCCGGAATACCAATACGACATGGTAAGACTGGGCATAGGTTTGTATGGGTTTGATGCCAGTTTGCTCTATCAGAACAAATTGCAGCAGGTAAGTACGCTTAAAACGACGATTTCACAAATTCATAAAATAGGACCAGAAGATAGAGTAGGTTACAGCCGGATGGGCAGGTTGCCCAATGGTGGTAAGGTAGCCACTATTGGGATCGGATATGCCGATGGATATCCCAGAATTTTGGGAAATGGAAAAGCCTATGTAAAGATAAATGGTCAGAATGCCAGGGTGATAGGGAACATTTGCATGGATATGACCATGGTAGATGTGAGTCATATCGAATGTAATGAAGGAGATACAGCAATTGTTTTTGGAAGCGATCCTGACATATATCAACTGGCGGAACTGGCCCACAGCATACCTTATGAGGTTCTTACAAATATCAAAGACAGGGTGAAAAGAGTATACTTTTCCAGCTGATCTTAAAGTTTAAGGGCGACATCTTCATAATGATCTACTGGCACACTAAAAGCAATACCATAGACCTTAACCCTTATTTTACCCTTGAAGTGTAGCGTTTTTTTCTCTCCTCCAAGCATGCTGAGCGCAGATGATATTGAATTCACTTTTAAATCTTTTAAAGGGACCCTGACGTCGATGGGCACGGTAAAATTTTGAAGTTTCGCGGCCTTAATGTTGAATTCCTGTTCAAGGGTTGTGATTTTGGAACCATCTACCGACAAATCGATAACCGCATCAAGAATGTTAATCGTTGTTTTATTGGGATTATAGAACAGTGCTTCTCCTGATACACCTGCTGTGGTAAAACCTTGTAGCTGTACTTTAAGATCTTTTACATCTATAAACTCAGGCGCCAGTACGTTTTTACATGATTGGCTGATTAAAGCTATTATAATAATGGGAATTAATCCCAATTTTCCATTTGTCATTTTGTCTCCTCTTAACATTTCTGTTTCATTCACAAGTTTTTGCCAACCTATCACCAGTTTGTTAAACATCCTGATATTTTGATTTCCCTTGAAACGTCAATTTTGAAAATAAAAAAAGCAGGATTATTTTGAATTACCCTGCTTCAAAAATAGTGCTAAATTTTTTACCGCGAAGGTTTCACATCAAAATCAAATGACAAATATTCCCATTCAAATTTCACATTACCTCTATTATTCACGTAGAACTTCAGGTTTTCAGAAAGCTCAATTTCTTTCTTTGGTTTCACTTCAAAGCGGTGTACATCCTGATTTTCATCGTAATTATAAGCGCCCCATTGATCCCAGGTTTTATTTAAGATTACCGTCCATGTTCCTCCACTTCGGGGTATAGTAAATAAAGCATATTTTCCGGCAGGAACTGTTTTTCCTTCGATTTTAACTGGTCGCGAAACTTCAAGTATGGTAGCATTATTAGCGCCGGTTCTCCAAACTTTGTCATACTCCACCACATTACCCCAGATCTGACGGTCACGTACAGCAGGAGAAAAATATTTTATTTTTACCTCAGTTTTACCAATAATAGCTGTAGCTGAATCGCCCGGGCTCAATTGTTGCTGTGCGTATAATTGCCCAGAAAGACATATGAACAAAGTTGCCGATAGCATTAGCAGGCAGGCAGATATAAAATTATTCGTTTTCATACTGGTTTAAGTTTAGGTTTGTAAAAAATCATTTTTCTATCTTAATAATACTTGCATACGATGAGCATCCAACTTTATAAATATAAAAAGTAAAATCGTAAAAGCCCAAAGCGATGACCCTCCATACGAAATAAAGGGAAGTGGTATACCAATTACCGGAAACAGACCAATAGTCATGCCGATATTCACAAAATAGTGAAAGAAAATAAGAGAGGCTACAGAATATCCATAAATTCTTGCAAATTTTGATTTTTGACGTTCTGCCAGAATTACGATTCTGAACAGCAACATCATAAATATCATAATTAATGCAAGGCTTCCAAACCAGCCTTGTTCTTCTCCGAGGGTACAAAAAATGAAATCTGTGCTTTGTTCTGGTACAAAATCAAATTTGGTTTGCGTTCCTTGTAAAAAACCCTTTCCCCAAACGCCTCCCGATCCTATAGCGATTTTTGATTGTGTCACATTCCAGCCATAGCCAAGTGGATCTGCTTCAGGGTTTATCAAGGCTTTCACCCGGTTTTGCTGGTGCGGTTTTAAAATATTTTCAATAAAATAATCTACACCGATAATTACCGAAGCTACCAATAACATTCCGCTTAGTATGAGAACAATTCTCTGTAATGTTCTTTTGCCAAATAAGATCAGCAAAGCTCCACTTAACAGAATTCCTATATAGAGATAAAATTCGTTAACCAGTAGGGTTAGTACAAATATAGCGGCTGAGATCAGGCCAATAGCTATTACCTGAGGCCAGAATCCCTCTCTGTAAAACATGATAAAAAAAGCTCCAAAAACCAGTGCAGTGCCTGTATCTCCTTGCAGCATAATCAGCAGTACAGGTGTAAATAAAATGGCAAAAGTTATAAAAAGATCTTTTAAACGCTCAAATTTAAAATTACTACCTGACATGTATTTTGCCAGGGCCAGGGCTGTGGCAAATTTTGCAAATTCGGCTGGTTGTAACCTGAATGAACCGATTTCAAACCATGATTTTGAGCCAGCCACTTCCTTGCCAAATATGAGCACAAGTATCAGCAGAAGCATTATACCGGCATAAATGGCGTAGGCAAATGAGTTGTAAAAGCGAAAATCTATCGATAAAATCACAATTATAATCAATAGACCCAAACCCATCCACAAAAACTGTTTCCCTGAATTGAGACTTAAATCGAGTAGACCTCTTTTAACATCTTCATCATATACAGCCGCATAGATATTAAACAGACCAATAAGTACAAGAGCTACGTATAAAAACACCAGAATCCAATCCATCCGACTAATTATCTTATCGCCATCTCTCATGGTTCAATAAATAAAAGGTCCTTTAAGTGCATACTCTTCCATATATTTACGTTTTATTTCACCCGTAAGATATTTTTCTATCATTAATCCTGCAATGGATGCAGCCGCCCGGGCACCTTGTCCCGAATTTTGCACATAAACCGAAATGGCGATTTTAGGATTATCCTTTGGCGCAAAAGCTATATAAACAGAATGATCTTCACCATGAGGGTTTTGAGAGGTGCCTGTTTTACCACAAACCTGTATACCGGGTAACCTCGACCTGAAACCCGTACCCTCATTAACTACCATTACCATTCCATCAATTACTGAATCGAAGTGTACTGAATCTATACCAACATAATTTTTTTGGCGGTATTCTTCCCGGGGCTTTCCATCTAATCCAATCGATTTAACTACGTGAGGGGCGATATACCATCCTCTGTTGGCAATTATGGCAGTGTAGTTGGCCATTTGAAGCGGGCTTGTCAATACCTCTCCCTGTCCGATGCTTACAGAATTTATAGTTGACCACTTCCATCGATACTGGCCATATATGCGATCGTAATAGTCAGGCCCCGGTATTTTACCTCCTTTTTCATTGGGAATATCAATGCCCAATGGCCTGCCCAGGCCAAATCGATCCATATAGTCGGCCCATTTTTGCAGTCCGACATTCGAATCCATAAATGTATTGGGGTATACTTCCTGGTTTATAATCCTTCTGAAAATAATATAAAAGTAATTATTTGAAGACCGTTGTATAGCTTTTCTCACATCATAATACCCTGGAGGGGAATGGTCGCCTACAAGACCCCCCGGACAATGAACCTGCTCATCAGCTCTCAATACACCTTCCTGTAATGCAATTAATGCCTGAACCGGTTTAAAAGTGGAACCCGGCGGGTAAACAGACATGATGGCGCGGTTGTATAAAGGGGTAAGGGAATCAAGGGTCAGACGTTGAAAATTTTTACCAAACTCACGACCACTAAGCAATTCAGGGTTATAAGATGGACTGGAGACAAGTGACAGGATTTCACCACTTTGAGGTTCCAGCGCTACAATAGCGCCTGCCTTTCCCTGCATGAGGTATTCACCATATTTTTGCAGTTCAAAATCTATGGTAGTAACTATATTTTTACCTGGTGTGGATAATGTATCAAAACGACCTCCTTTAAAGCTTCCTTTTTCAACACCTCTTACATTAACCATCTTAAATTTAACCCCCTTTTTTCCTCTTAGTTCTGGTTCATAAGTTGCTTCAATACCACTGATACCAATATAGTCTCCTTGCCGGTAATAACCGGTTGTGTCCCGGTCGAGTCGAGGGCGGCTAATTTCACCGACATAACCCAGGGCATTGGCCAAACCATTAAGGGCATAGCCTCTCAAGATTCTTGGTTGTATATAAAAGCCAGGATAATCGACAAGGTAATCTTCGAACCTGGCAAGATCTTCTACAGAGAGCATTTTTAGAAAAACGGCAGGCTGCAATGAAGAATACCCTTTTCTCCGTTTCATTTCTCGCATATTATTCTCAAACTGATCCGGCGAAATGCCAATTTGACGGCAAAACAAAAGGGTATCATCGATTCTGGCCTCACGGGTTACGACCATCAGATCAAAAACCGGTTTATTATAGACAATCAGATTTGAATCACGATCGTAAATAAGTCCTCTGAAAGGATATTCTGTAATTCTTTGCATTACGTTGTACTCTGCCGCCTGCTTGTAGGTGCTATCAATCACCTGAATAGAGAACAGTTTGGCTATATAAATGAAACTGA
Source organism: Cyclobacteriaceae bacterium (assembly GCA_020832305.1). GTDB lineage: Bacteria > Bacteroidota > Bacteroidia > Cytophagales > Cyclobacteriaceae > JAFIEV01. The sequence goes on from JAFIEV010000007.1 coordinate 36,605, forward strand.
CCAACACAAAGACTAAAAGAATAGTATATCTTCTTTCCTCATTCATATTGATTTAACATTTCTGTAAAAGAAATATTGAAAAACGATGATCAAAAACAGATTGAACAACGAACTCAAAAGAATCCTTTTAAATATAAAGAAAAAAGAGTTGAAGCTTCCTGCCTCAATAAAAAACAACGCAAAATGATGTACAAATATGATGGGAATTGTATAAACTATGAACCATTGAAAGCCCATAATCTGAATGGTGGGTATTGATACATTTTCGTATCCGCCCCTTGGAGTTATTAAATTTAACCAATGTGGTCTTAAAAAAGCTATCAGCACTGTAGCTGCACTGTGTACACCAAGGGTGTCTGAAAATACATCTATCAGAAAACCCATAACAAAAGACATGAGCAATAAGCTCACCCTGCCCGATTCAAGGGGGACCATTAGCACAAAGGATATATACACTAATGCAAATGCTCTTCCAAACAATACCAGGTCATTGAAAACCAAGGCTTGCGCCAAAAGGTAAAGCGTTATATGAATAAGTTGTATAATATATGTCCTGCTGCTCATGGCATAAACAAATTTTCTTCCAGACGATTTCTTTCCTCTGCCAATGGATTTTTAATTACATAAACCTGCGACAAAGTATAAAAATCGGTGGATAAAGCCACCTTTACATTGTAAAATGATTCGCTTTCTTTTAACGATACATCTTCGATTATACCTATCATTATATCTGAAGGAAATACTGGGTTAAAGCCTGAGGTTACCACTGAATCGCCCTTTTGAACAGATATATGCCTCGGCACATATAATAAGTTGATATATCTGGGATCTTCACCAGACCAACGTGCCGTACAAAATGTTCCATCACTTTTTATCACAGCAGAAGTGAGTACATCAATGTTTAATGCAGAAGATATAGTGGCATAATTCTCAGAAACGGAGAAAACTTTACCAATAATACCCGAAGGCCCTATTACACCCATGCCAGGTTCAAGTCCATTGGCAGCGCCTGCATTAATGGTAATAAAATTGTGAAATTTTCTAGTGGAGTTGTTGATTACGGTTGCATTCACAAATTCAAACGGCTCAAAATTTTTACTCTCCTCAGGTAATAAACTTGTACCTGTTCTGAACTCATGTCTAAGTTTGTAATACTGCTCTCTCAACAAGGCATTTTCATAAGCCAATTCTTCATTTTTAGATACCAGAGAAAAATACTGCGCAATGTTGTTGCGCAGGGTAAATATTTTACCTGTTAACACATTTGAAGAATAAAAGAAAGAAGCGCTATGATAAGGGTTAAAACGAACCAGCAAGATTAAACTTACAAACTCGAGTACCAGGAACAGTAAAAAAGCACGATAATAATGTATGAGTTGAAGTAATCTGCGCATGTAGCCATCAGGTCATCAAAACACCTTTCATTTTATCAAGTTTCTGTAGGGCAACCCCTGTACCTCTAACAACTGCTCTAAGTGGATCTTCAGCTATATGCAAAGGCAATTTAGTCTTCATGGCTAGCCTTTTATCAAGACCCCGAAGTAATGCACCTCCACCGGTTAAGTGAATACCATTGTCATAAATATCGGCAGAAAGTTCCGGAGGAGAAATTTCCAGTGCTTTCAAAACTGCTTCCTCAATTTTCGAAACCGACTTATCAATAGCAAAAGCAATTTCAGAGTAGGAAATTTTGATGACTTTAGGTATACCCGTCATAAGGTCACGCCCCCGAATCTCATAATCGTCTGGTGGATTGTCTAATTCGGTTAGGGCCGAGCCTACTTCAATTTTAACTTTCTCAGCTGTACGTTCGCCTATAAGAAGATTATGCTGCCTTCTCATATAATCTAGAATATCCCTGTTAAAAGTATCACCAGCAACCCGTATAGACTGGTCACAAACAATACCCGACAAGGCAATAACGGCAATTTCTGTTGTACCTCCCCCTATATCTACAATCATAGAACCCACAGGTCGCTCAATGTCTATACCAATACCCAATGCAGCTGCTATCGGCTCATGCACCATATAGACTTCTTTAGCACCGGCATGTTCAGCACTATCTCTTACTGCTCTTTTTTCAACCTCAGTAATACCCGATGGAATACAGATTACCATACGATGTGAAGTGGGTATAAATCGATTTCTCGTTTCAATCATTTTTATCATACCACGTATCATATGTTCAGCTGCGTGAAAATCAGCTATTACCCCATCCTTTAGCGGGCGTATGGTTTTAATATTTTCATGTGTTTTTTCATGCATCTGCATGGCATCTCTTCCTATTGCCAGCACCTTGTTGGTATTTTTATCGATGGCAATAATAGAAGGCTCATCTACAACAATTTTATTTTTATGTATGATGAGGGTGTTTGCTGTTCCCAGGTCTATGGCAATGTCGCTTGTAAAAAAATCAAAGAAACCCATATAACATTATATCTCCGTAAAGAATTTTTAAAGGCCTAATAATAAACCAATTATTTGTATAATTTCACATTTCACTGCCAATATTGCCGCAATATGTAATAATTATGGTATTAATGTTTAAAATGTCTTACTCCAGTAAATACCATGGCCATTTCATGTGCATCACAGTAGTCTATTGAATCCTTATCCCGCACAGAACCTCCCGGCTGTATTACTGCTTTTATACCTGCTTTAAGTGCAATTTCAACGCAATCAGGGAAAGGAAAAAATGCATCTGATGCCATAACAGCACCGTCTAATACAAAGCCAAAATGACGTGCCTTTTCTATAGCCTGTTTTAAAGCATCAACCCTTGAGGTTTGCCCAACACCACTTGCCAATAATTGATCTCTGTTGGCCAGTACAATGGTATTGGATTTAGTATGCTTGCAAATTTTGGAAGCAAAAATCAAAGCCTGTACCTCATCCCTATCCGGTTTGCGTTTAGTGGTTACTTTAAGCAACCCTGCATGATCAGTTATCAGATCACGGTCCTGCTCAATGACACCATTAAGTATGGTCTTAAACATTTTTTTGGTTTTGAGCGATTCTTTCTGAACCAACAGAATCCTGTTTTTCTTCTCTTTTAAAACGACCAGTGCATCTTCATCAAAAGAAGGGGCTACCAGAATTTCAAAAAATAGTTTATTAATCTCTTCTGCTGCTTCAGCATCAACATTTTTGTTGGTAATAAGCACACCTCCAAAAGCTGACACCGTATCTGCCTCAAAAGCTTTCAAATACGCCTGTTTTACAGAATCAGCAGTGGCACAACCACAGGCATTGGTATGTTTTAAAATGGCAAAAGCAGTTTCATCGGGAAATTCTTCAATCAAATTAACTGCGGCATCGATATCTACCAGGTTATTGTAAGAAATTTCTTTGCCGTGCAACTGATGAAACATAGCTTCAAATTCGCCATAAAATACCCCTTTTTGATGTGGATTTTCTCCATACCGCATAGGCTTATTGCTTCTTATGCTTTGTTTAAATACAGGTAAATCTACACCTTGATTCAAATATGAAAATATTGCGGTATCGTAATGAGAACTAATATCAAAAGCAGCGGCGGCAAACCGGCGGCGTTCATTTAATGAAGTGCTGCAGTTATGCTCCTTCAATAAGTTATATATTTCATTATATTGGCTGCGGGAAGAAACGATAAGTACATCCTTATAATTTTTTGCTGCCGCTCTGATCAAAGATATACCTCCAATATCAATCTTTTCAATAATTTCATCATGCAGAGCTCCGGAAGCAAGGGTTTCTTCAAATGGATATAAGTCAACAAGTACAAATTCAAATGATGGAATTTCATATTGCTTCATTTGCTCCTTATCTGATGCAAGTTCTTTTCTACCCAATATACCCCCGAATACTTTTGGATGCAGGGTTTTTACCCTTCCCCCGAGTATGGAAGGATAACCGGTCAAACTTTCAACAGAAATAACGGGCAATCCAAGTTCCTCTATAAATTTCTGAGTGCCTCCTGTCGAGTAAAGTTGCACTCCTGCATCGTGCAAAAGTCGCAACAAAGGTTCAAGATTATCTTTATGATAAACAGAAATTAGCGCGTTTTTGATTTTTGTATTTGGCATAGCAGTATAAAATATTGTTGCAAAAGTATGATATGCATTGTAATATATCAATTTGTATTCCTTAAAAGCTTACGTGAGTCTGTTTAAAAACAAAAAACTTTTCATTCGAGCTCGGTAATGCATTTTTCAATAATCCTCGGATAGTAAAAATGTTCCAATCGGTGAACCTTTTCGGCAAGGCTTTCGGGAGTTTCATTTTCTTCCAGCCTGCACTTCTCCTGAAACACCATCTCACCTTTGTCATATTCTGCGTTGACAAAGTGAATGGATATACCACTATATTTTTCACCTGCCTGTAAAACAGCCTTATGTACGCGGTCTCCGTACATGCCTTTTCCTCCGTATTTTGGAAGAAGGGCCGGGTGTATGTTGAGGATTCGGTTTGGGTATCTGGAAATAATCCTTTCTGGAAATAACCACATAAACCCCGCAAGTACAATAAAATCTATATTGTAATCCTCCAATATTTCATCTACTGTATGACTTTCATAGAACGTTGCCCGGTTAAATATGGTTGCAGGTACATTCAATTGTGCAGCCCTGTTAAGAACAAAAGCATTTTCCTTATTACTCAAAACCAATGCAACCCTTGCAAGCGGATGTTCTTTGAAGAAACTAATGATTACTTCTGCATTACTCCCGCTTCCTGAGGCAAATATTGCTATGTTCTTTCTCATGGATGTCTTATTTAAACGAAATATGTGGTCAAAAATTATCAGAAAAAAGCCATACTAATAATACCTGCCAACATAATTAATTTGGAAAAATCACTCAATTGTTTAAATCGGAACTGGGTATCTGCCCTGTAAAGTAAATAAATAAAATACAGCATAGGCAGGCTCATTAAAAGAAAAAAGTTATTTAAGATTGGATTTTGCAAATTGAGTGCCATGGCATACAACAGAACCATAAAAAACGAAATCATAAAATACAATATAATTTTGGTTTTATGGATCCCCAGTAAAACAGGAAGTGTTTTACTGCCGAATCTTTCATCTCCTTTTACATCTTCCATATCCTTTACAATTTCTCTTATCAGACTGATCGAAAAAGCAAAAACTGAGTAATTTATTACCAAAAAGCTGTTTTCCTTATAAAATACAGCAACAACTAACAAGGCCAAACCTGTGAGTAACGCTATGGTAAAATTTCCGGCAAAAGCTATGTGCTTTAAACGGTTACTGTATAACCAGAGTAAAAAAGCTGAAAAAAAGTTTATTATGCCAATATAAAATGATAAGTAAAAACCAATGGCAACACCGATCAGATTTAACAGCGTATGTGAAATGAGTACGATACGTCGCTTAATAAGTTTTCCTACAACTACCCGGTCTGGCTTATTTACATAATCAATTTTCACATCGTAATAATCATTTATGATATACCCAGCCGCGGCAATGACAATAGTACTGGCAGATAGCAAAAATAACTCAGTACTAAAAAATATGCTTAGATGATCAGATGTGTATGAAACCAGAAATATGACCGAAAGATATTGGCTTAAACCAATCATAATTAGGTTCGGAAACCTCGTAAGCTTCAAAAAACCCAAAATAGAAAAAGATCCTGATTTTTTACTGGTCGACATCTGCTTGCTTTAGGTAATGCAAATATACGCATAAGCATCAGACAATAAATCTAATCCAATTAAGAACCTTTAATCAGACTAAATAAATAATAATTTTATCTGAATTTTGATATCCTGTCTAAAAAAGGCTCCTTTTTTCGTTTAGATACATCCAATGCAACATTGTTATTCATAATTACATATCCACCTTCTCCTCTTACATATTCACGAATCTCGTTAATATTGATCAGATAAGATTTATGTATTCTGAAAAAACCACTGTTACTGAGCATTTCATCATACTCTTTAAGGGTTCTGGATACCATAATTTTAGTACCATCTGAAAAATGAAAATTTGTATAATTGCTTTCTGCCTCCAGATAAATGATGTTTTTCAGCTTCACAAAAACCAATCCATTGGCTGTGGGTAATGCTATTTTATAATTGTCACTGACATCCGATTTAAGATTGTTGAGAAGTATCTCCAGCTTACCACTGTCTGACTTTTGATCTTTACTGCGACGCTTTATCACTTTATTTACAGCGACTTGAAACTCAGCGATATCTACTGGTTTCAGTACATAATCTACTGCTGAAAACTTGATGGCCCTCAATGCAAATTCAGCATAAGCAGTGACAAAAATTATGTCAAAATTTATAGAATCGATCGATTCAAGCAAGTCAAAACCTGTTTCCATCTTCATTTGAATATCAAGAAATACAAGTTCTGGCTTTTCCGAAGAAATCAGTTCAATAGCCTCAGTAACAGATCCTGCCTGGCCTGTCACCTGGACATCGGGACAATACTCTTCCAGAATCATCTTTAAATTTTCACGACTTTTATATTCGTCATCAACTAATATGGCACGTATCATCTTAAAAAAAAATTGTCCAAAATTACAACGTCAAACAACTTGTCTACCTCTATCCCTTACGCTTACAAAGTTAAGTAAACCCTTGGGTTTATACCCTATTAACCAATTGAAATTTAAATTTTTGCAAAAAAATACAGAAATTGTTCAGTCTAAAATAATGCGTTAAAATACAATATTTTTTAATCCAAATCTGAACATTGATGAGTGAATGTACTTTGGCTTTCATTCAAGATAAATAACGAAAGAATGTATAATATTGTGTGTTTTAATTGTTAGTATCGTTTGAAAATCAAATTCTAAAAAAATTATTTTCAATCATGGAGTAATAATTTCAAGATAACTCTTGTACCTGCCGGGGTTTTATCAGTATGATACAAATCTATAATTTCAACAGAAACATCATCATTTTGATTAATAATGCCTAATCTTTCTTCTGTTACTGACATCCCCAAAGATCTATATTTTTTATTTTCGGGTGTGTGCTTACGGGCAAAGGCCCGGCCCACTCCATTGTCTTCAACGGTACAAACAAGATAAGTACCTTCCTGTCTGATTTTAATGCAAAGTTTGCCTTTCCTTTCATTATTCAATAAACCATGAATAATAGCATTTTCAATATATGGCTGCAATAGCATTGAAGGCACTTCTGTAAAGTCTCTATCAATGCCTTTTTCTACATCAATTGAATAATCAAACTGCTCATCAAATCGAAGTAGCTCAAGCTCTATGTAATAGCTGAGTATTTCGATCTCCTGTGCCAGACTGATATACATATCCACAGAGCTGTTGAGTACACTTCTGATTAGTTTAGAAAACAGCGATAAATAATCAATTGCTTTTCGTTTCTCGTTTTTACCTATGTAAAACTGAATAGAATTTAGGCAGTTAAAAATAAAATGCGGATTCATTACCGACCTTAAAGCCATTAATCTGTATTCAGCCAATTTTTTATTGATTTCGATCATTTGGAGGTTTTGATCCTGCAGCGCCAGTTCAGCGCTCTTCCTGTCGCTGATATCCCGTATGATCATAATCATACTGTACTTACCTTCCAGACGAATTCTGCGTGCTGAAATATCACAATATACAGTATCTCTATTTCTGAGGTGAATTTCAACTTCCTCAAACAATTGGCCTTCGTTTTGATGGTAATCATTAATAAGATCAGGCCATTGTCTGTTGTTGACAAGCTTGAAAATATCAGAAATATGTGACCCAATCACTTCAAGGCCATTACTAAATCTCTGTTGACCGATCAGGTTAATTTCTTCAATAATCCAGCTTTCTTCATCTAATAAGAAAATGGCATCGGGGCTAAGATTAAAAGTGCGCGAAAATCGCTCCTCGCTTCTGACCAAAAGCTCTTCATTTATTTTACGGTTTGAAATGTCTTCCATCAGTAAAACCACAGCAGCTGTTTCGCTTTTTATATCTTTCACTGAAAAGGCATTGACAGAAAACCATCTTCTGTATTTGTTTACTGAAAGACTATAGCCAAATTTTGAAAGGTCCATCACTATTTCCAGTGCGTTGACATCCTGCCCCTGATAAGCCTGTAAAAGTATATCCGATAAACCGGTGCGGGTATAAAGTGAATCTTTTAATCCGTTGGATGTAGGTTTCTGATCACAGCAATCAAGCGAAAAGGTGTTTTTGGCCGATTTATTACACTTAATTAAATCGCCTTGAGGGTCAAATACCATGAGAGCCTGTGGCAGTTGGTCTATAATACTATTGAGAAATTTTTCACTGTAATGTATTTGATCTTCTATAAGTTTTCGCTGGGTTATGTCTTCTTTTACGGCCAGAAAATTTATTATTTCACCATGTTTGTTTTTAATGGGTGAAATTGATGCAGACTCCCAATATAGTTCGCCCGATTTGGTTTTATTACAGAAAATTCCCTGCCATTCATGACCGTTTGTTATCTTTTCCCACAGTTCTCGATAAAATTGTTTAGGCAGTTTGCCTGAATTTAATAAATTGGTATTTCTACCTAACACCTCTTTTGCCGTATAGCCGGTAACCTCTTCAAACTTTGGGTTTACGTATTCAATATTACCCTGTAAATCAGTAATGATAACTGAGTTGGCACTTTGCTCTACTGCCCGGGAAAGTTTATGCAATTGCTCTTCAGCCATTTTTACATCGGTAATATCCTTGGCCAACACCAGTCGGGCATCTTTTTCATTAAACAAAATTTGCTGTGAGCTGATCTCAACAAAAATTTCAGAACCATCTTTTTTTATGTGGGTCCAGGGTTGAGAGCTATGAAATTCTGAGTGGTTTTGTTCAATATGATTTTTTAGTTTTTTAACTTCCTCAGGTGACAGTATATCCTGTAAAGTCATTTGTAAAAATTCAGATCGGCTGTATCCGTAATGATGTACAGCAGCGGAGTTAACCTCCAAAAATTTAAGACTATCTATCTCATATACCCACATGGGTTGGGGATTTTTATCAAAGAGATATTTGTACTGTCTCCTGCTCGCCTCAATTTTCCGCTCTGCCTGCTTAATTTTTTCGATATCTCTTGCAATATTCAGGAGGCAAGGTTCACCTTCAATTTGGATTTTTGAGACAGAAACCGAAGCAGAAAATTCACGGCCATTTTTTTTGATTAAAAGGGTTTCAAAAAATTCGACACGACCCAATTTATGGAGCCTTTCATTCATACGATTACGATCGTTGTCATTGCTCCAGATGTTCAGGTCCTTGATGGTTTTCCCCTGAACCTCATCTGCACTGAAACCCATCAAATTTTGAAAACCATCATTTACTAAAAGTATTTTATTATTTGATTCAAGTGTGATGGCAATGGCATCAGGAGAGTTTTGAAAAATACCTCTGAATTTTCTCTCGCTTTGAAGCAGTAATTCTGTATTACGGATTCGCTCTGATACATCACGAATGGCTGCTTGTAGTATTATCTCATTAAAAAAATTTACCGTAGTAAATAAAACCTCAGTATATACAGGCTTACTATTAATATCAATAAATCTCCAATCAAATCTGCTATTTCCTTCACTTAAAGCCTGTTGGGAATGGAATTTTATAAGTTCTTCAGAACGATCGCCATTTTGCTGAAGCTCCGGTGAAAATTGTACCAAGGTTTTCCCCAATAATTCATCAAAACCCTTAAGTTTAAGCAAACGAATCATTGATGGGTTTGCATCGGTAATCAACCCTTCTTTTATTAATAAAATACCATCTGTTGTAGCTTCAAACAAATTTCGGTATCGGGCTTCATTGTCTATAAGTCGCTTTTCGGTGAGTTCATTTTTTTTCATGAGGGTCCATTCGCGCCATACTCGCTCCAATGTTCTGGGTATTTCATGAAAAAAATCTTCGGTTTTCACAATGTAATCGAGGGCACCTAACTTCATGACCTGTACAGCAGAGGTTTCGTCTCCCTGAGCGGTCATAACTACTATTGGAAACTCGTGATTGCCATAACATTTTTTTAACAGATCTATCGCTGTACCATCTGGCAAATTCAGATCAGCAATTACAAGGTCTGGATGCTGGTGCTTTTTACCCTCTTCAAACTGACCGATTGTTTCGTATTCTGTCAGCTCAAAATTCTGATGGGCATCTTCCAGCGTCATACTTATGAGCAATACATGGCCCGGGTTATCTTCAATGATTGCGATTTTACGCAGTTCAAATATCTTTTCTATGTCATTAAAAAACTCCATGTCTCAATCAATTACTTTGATGCCGGGTAGAGTAAACCAAAAAGTACTTCCTTTTTCCAGACCTTCAGAAAATGCCCAAACCTTTCCACCGTGGATTTCTACAATTCTTTTCACAATGGTCAATCCTAAGCCAGTACCTTTGGCTTGCGGATCGAGTTTGTGGAACAGATCAAATATTTTATTCAAAAAACGAGGTTGAATGCCTCTTCCGTTATCCCGGATGAAAATACAGATTTCTCCATTGCAAAACTCCCAGCCTAATTCAATTTTTGGCGCTGTATTGGCTCTCTTAAATTTTATGGCATTTTCCAAAAGATTTTGAAAAACCTGTGATAAACGCAATACATCGCCTTTCAGCAATAAATCTTTTTCAGGTAGTACAAGCTCGATATTGTTTTCATTTAACGGGGCCATTAGCAATATTCGCGTTTGCTCTATGATTTCAGAAAGCCTGACGGGCTGCCAATTCCCACTCTTTCGGCCAATTCTTGAAAGCTCCAATAAACCTTCCAATAAATCATTCATTCGATGTACAGAAAATCTGATAAAATCAATATGGGTTTTAAGTCGATCTGTACGGCCTGAAATCAAATCCTTTTCTAAAAAGTCTGCAAAAGATTTAATGGATATCAGCGGACTGCGAAGGTCGTGTGAAACAGTATAGGTGAATCTTTTTAACTCCTCATTTACCCTTTCAATTTCATCCTGCTGCTTTTTCTCCACGGTTATGTCTCTCACGATAGCTAAAAAATCATCTTTGCCACAAATAACCATACGGCTTTCAAAAACTCTTTTTTGCAAGCCATCATCTATTTCATATTGGTAGTATTGTGATTCGCCTGTCTCTAGCAATTCATTGATCTTATCCTTAGTGAGCGTTGCCAGATATTCCGGAAGTACTTCATCTACCGATTTATTTGCAAAAACTTCCCTGGGCACCAGGGTAGTCTGGCCTTCAGGTATATGGCAATCTATGAATACCCCATCACGATTGTATAAAAACATAAGATCAGGTAGTGCTTCGAGCAGAGCCTTGTGACGAGATTCTGATTGTAAGGCCTGGGTGATCACTTCCTTTTCATGGGTGATGTCCCTTACCCAACCCAGTCTGATCCAGTCCTGGGTAACCGAATTCAGTTCAGAAATAATATTTTCCTTCAACCATCTTTCCTCGCCATCTTTGCGAATAATTCTGTATTCTTTGCTGGAAAATTCCTCCCATTCATTCAACTGCGCAGACTCCAGGATACCGAGATCATCGGGATGTACCAATGTTTTAAATCCATCGGGCATTTGCTGCAATTCATCAGCGGTATATCCTGTTACTTTATGGAAGTTCCCTGCGATGGCTGTTTTATTAACCTCACCCTTTGAAAAACGAATTTCATAACAATAATCTCCTGAATATTGCACCAACTTGAACAAAAGCCGTGCATCCGAAGTAAGCGAATCGGTAATTGAAGTTTGTTGTGAAATTACTATCATAAGCAAGAGGTTAACAATCAAATTGATTCATCGTAAACTTCAGATGGAATTAAAATCCTGAAACTAAGTTCATCCATCTCTTTAATGCAAGTGTCAAGTATACCATCTATCTGGGCGATTTGGTTTCGTAAGATATAATACTTTAAGCAATCTTCCTGATGAATTACTTCGCTGGCAAAAACAGTTTTTTTATCTACTAAACTTTTCACAGTATCCGTTATCACCATACCTACTATGTCGACATCCAATAAGAGGTTATTATTAAACATTGATGCCAAGGATATTTTGACCTCAGGAGGGTGTCGTTTGATACTAAGTACCCTTACAAACTCAAATACACTGTTTAAAATCTTTTTTACCGGCAAATCATCTGGCAAAACATGATTATCGGATTCATTCAATTCGAATTGTGCGATGATTTCGGTATCTACTAAGTTCATTGAAATAAAATCTTTAAGCGCATGCTTAGAAATATATTGGGATTCTATCAATGCTTTACCTGATTCAAAAATTTCAGCGAGGTTTTTAATTCTGTTTTCAAGTACCGCAGCGGTTTGACCTATCATTTCAATGAGGTTTATGCGCTCGGCGCTCACCGATGGATGTCCGCTAAGGTTTACAAGTCCCTTAATGGTAGCCAGTGGACCCCTGAGGTCGTGGTAAGACCGGTATAGCAGCTCATTAAATTCGGCTGCTTTGTATTGCAAACGTTCTTTATACAATGCAACCTGACTTAAATCTTTTACCGTAATCAAAATCTGGTTACTAAAATCACTGAGCATTCCCAGATAAAATCCTGAAAGCTCAACATTAGAATAATTGCCGAATTTTTGTGCGATTTTGGCAGACTGACCCTGAAAAAAGCCAGCCATACTGAGTTCGGTAATAATTTTTTCTTTAAGGCCATCACAAAGGAATAATTCAAAGACTGACCGATTCAGTATTTCATTTTCACTTTGCATTGTCAATTGACATATATCACTGCTCAAGCCTGTGATCTGAAAGTTTTCATCGAGTAAAATAGAACCCGGTAACATCATTATCAGATTTTCCTTAACAAAATCATAATCGATAATTCTATGTGTGATCTCTGCCTTCATAATAATTTCCATCTTAAATCTGATCAACAACCTATTTTACTAATATAACTCTTTATATCCGTTAATGAAAGCACCTTGTGCGCTGCATTTAAGGAAATTGCTGCTTTTGGCATTCCAAATACAATTGAGCTCGATTCATCCTGTGCAATGGTTATGGCACCTGCCGCTTTCATTTCGAGCAGTCCTCGGGCGCCATCATCTCCCATTCCAGTGAGAAGAAAGCCAAAGGCATTTTTTCCTGCATTTGCAGCTACCGACCTGAAAAGCACATCTACGGAGGGTCTGTGCCGGTTTACGAGTTCTCCATCGCTGACATGCACATAATAGCGGGCCCCGCTTCTACGCAGCATAGTATGCCGGTTTCCGGGGGCTATCAAAACGGTACCGTTGATTACAGCATCGCCATCTTTGGCTTCATGCACTTCGAGTTTGCCAATTTTATTGAGGCTTTCTGCAAAAGAACGTGTAAAAAGTTCTGGCATATGTTGTACAACTATGATTACCGGAGTATTGCCTGGTAAATTTTCTATCAGGTATCTCAGGGCTTCTGTACCACCTGTTGATGCCCCGATGGCTATAATTTTTCCGGTGGTCTCAGTGAGAATTCGTCGCGGCATTGGTAAAACTGCATCGGCTGAGTATTTTGGTGCCACATCAAAACCGGGTATAGGTTTAGCTTTTCGTTTTCCCACTTTTGCTTGTGCCGCTGCTTTCACTACATCTGTAATGCGTATGGCCGACTCTCTGTAGTAGGCAGAAGTATCAATTCTGGGCTTGGTAATCACATCGACAGCTCCAAATTCAAGCGCCTTTATGGCAGCGTCTGACCCATTGCCGGTTAAGCTGGAAATAATAACTACCGGAATGGGGAACTGCTGCATAAGCTTACGAAGAAAGGTCAAACCATCCATGCGTGGCATTTCAATATCAAGGGTAATTACATCAGGCAATTGCCTTTTCAAAATATCTGCTGCCGCGTAAGGGTTGGAGGCAGTGCCCACTACTTCTAACATAGGGTCATCACTCAGAATTGACGAAAGCGTTTGGCGTACCAGTGCAGAGTCATCAACAATCAATACCTTTACCTTCTCTTCCATTTAGTAAAATTTACGATTTACCATTGTTCCCCAAAAATTTCATCTGCACCACTCCGCTGCCAGTATCAAAAATTATTTTTCTACCGTATTTACCCCCCAGGCTTTGCCCTTTTACGGGTATTTTTAAAATTTGTAAGGTTTTTACAGCCAATTCGGCATTTCGCTCACCAATTCTAAAGTGCCCTTCAGACCCTTTTTGCAACACTTCACTTCCTCCAAAAACCTTGGCAATCAAATGATTTGTAGAGGCACCCTTTTTCAACATTTTTTCATACAGCTTTTGAATGGCAATATTGCCATATCTGGGTGTTGCCAGACCTTGTCCGTTCCAAAAGGGTAGCATATAATGATTAATTCCACCAATGTTGTTCTTTGCATCATATAAAACTACCGATATACATGAACCCAGCACCGTGTGAATGGTGATTGGAGTTGAAGACACCATGATTCCTTCGGGATATAAATACATATTTTCCATGCATTATAATCCTAAAAGTTATTAAAAGAGCTCTCCCTCATGCGGCAAAATGGCATCTTGAATAAGATTATTTTCACCAGATATCATGTCAGCATTTTTCATAGGAAGTTTTACAAAAAATTCAACCGATGGTTCTTCATCGACTACGACTTCAATATTTCCACCCAACAATTGAACAAGTTCTTTACACACCGATAACCCGAGACCATGGCCACTTTGTATAGAATTTATACTTTCATCCTCTCTTCTGAAGCGGTCAAATAAATTTGGCAGATAAACCTTTGAAATAGAGCTCCCCTGGTTCTTTATACTGATAACGAGTTGATCCTGTGCCTGATCTAAAACAATAAAAAACTTACCAGACTGCGGGCTGAACTTTATGGCATTATCTATAAGATTTGCTAAAATCAATTCAATAAAAAGAGGATCTGAAATAAATCCACAAATAAAATCATCATCGGATGTTTCACAATTAAACTCATATTTTACTGCCTTTTTGCGCATAGGATAGCGATATCGATGCAGTAATTCAAGAAGCAAACGATGAACATCAACCTGTTTAAACTCTGGTTGCACTTCGCCTGATTCCACTTCTGCTGCCATAAAGATGTTATTAAACTGAAAGTTGAGTTTAAATGCTTCACCATGAATAAGTGCAGCCAGGCTTATGACCGTTTTCCATGCGTTTCTATCGGTATTTATTATATGGTCAGACAAACCCAAAATAGATGTAAATGGGTTGATTATGGTATTTCTTATATTGCTTAAAAAATTGCTTTTAAATTTTTCGGCTACCAGCAGACGCTGGTTGGCAAGCGTAAGATCATTTCGCATCTTTTCCATCTCTTCAACCATCAGTTGCCTGTCCTCTTCAATCACGGGTATTCTGCGCTTATTTTCCATAATTTAATTATTTTGCTATGGTTCAAATTCTACGGTATATTGTTGGCTTTAGGGGCTTTAGGGGCACATCCATTCTCGCGATTGACTCAGAATGGCCCAGAAAAAAATAACCATCAGGCCTGAGATGATCGCACAGCTTATTGATCACTGCCTCCTGAGTTGGTCTGTCGAAGTATATCAGTACATTTCTGCAAAAAATCACATTAAAGCCAAAAGGCACTTCGTAGGTACCATCCATAAAATTCAGACGATCAAAGCTGACTTTACCACGAAGTTTTGATTGCACCCTCACTTTTTTCAAATCCGGGTTTTTGCTTTTTAAAAAATACTTTTTCTTGATGTCCAGTGGTAAATTGATCACCCTGTTGCAATCATAAATGGCATCTTGGGCTTTTTGCAATACGGTGCTGGAGATATCGGTAGCAAAAATTGAATAATCAAGGGGATGATTATTAGAAATAAATTCTTCCAATACTATGCTGAGTGTATAAGGCTCTTCTCCTGTTGAGCAACCGGCACTCCAGATTTTTAAACTGCTTTGATTTTCTGATAATTCCGGGAGTATATTGCCTGTCAAATATTCAAAATGCACCGGTTCCCTGAAAAAATCTGTTTTATTGGTAGAAACCACATCAATAAAATTCACCAGTTCTGTTTTACCTGTATCGCTCTCCAAATATTCAATATATTTAGTAAAGGATGGCAATTGCAGCGCCCTTAACCTTCTTTGCAGACGACTTTGCAACATAGTTATCTTTACTTCCGGCATTTTAATGCCGAATTGAGATTGAATGAGCCTGCTAAAATATGAGAATTCAGCAGAAGTGAGCGGTATCCAATTATATGTTTTTAGCTCGCTGCTCATTGTTGAAGTTTGCATAATGTTGTAAACGTGATTTAAAAAAAATTGAACCCAAACGGATGAAGATAGACCGGAACTGCCATTGTGCAATTCCGGTGCTTCCCAGTTACTTAAAACTTTTCAAACTCAGTGTCATTATCATCAAGCACCAAATTGAATCCGGTGCCGGTTTTTCCCTTTTTCTGACCTCCATTTGCACCTGCGTGCGTTTGTCCATTGCCTGGTTTCATAAAGGTACCCGTGGTAGTACGTGAAGATAGCGCCTTTTGCTTTTGGGCTCCGGCCTTTTTTGTATTTCTGCTGCTGTTGTTATCGAGTTTAAAGAAGGAAACCAAATCCAGTAGTTGCTCAGCCTGTCCGGCCAATTCTTCTGAACTGGTAGCCATTTCCTCACTGGAGGCAGCATTTTGTTGCGTAACCTGATTGAGTTGCTGTACAGCGGAATTAACCTGTTCGGCGCCTGAATTTTGTTCAATGCTGGCTGCCGCAATTTCCTGTACCAGTCAAGCTGTCTTTTGGATTTCGGGAACGATTTCTGCGAGCTTCTTGCCGGCCGTTTCTGAAATATCTACTCCATACTTTGACAGTTTGTCAATTTCATTGGCCGCTACCTGCGATCTTTCAGCCAGTTTACGTACTTCAGCGGCTACTACGGCAAAACCTTTACCGTGTTCTCCAGCCCGGGCGGCTTCAACGGCTGCGTTTAGTGCAAGGATATTCGTTTGACGGGAAATTTCACCAATTATGCTGATCTTTTCTGCAATTTGCTTCATGGCATCTGCTGCCTGATTAGTTGTTTTACTACCTTCGGTGATACCACTTTCAGCGGCTTTGGCTATTTTTTCGGTTTCCCTTGCATATTCTGTATTTTGTTGAATATTGGCAGCCATTTCCTCCATTGATGAAGATACTTCTTCGGCAGAAGACGCCTGTTCTGATGAGCCCTGGCTCATTTGCTGAGCGACTGAGCTCATTTGCTGGCTGGCAGCAGCTATGTTGTCGCTACCGGCAATTACATTTCCGATGATATCGCGTAATCGATCTACCATATCCTGAAGAGCACGTGCCAATTGCCCGATCTCATCTTTCTGATTGGTGTACTTTTTGTCAATATTCTGTGTTAAATCACCATTTGAGATTACTTCTGCAAATTCCACCCCTTTCTGTATGCCTCCGGTAATGGCTTTTGAGATTATGTTGGCCAGGAAAAATGCAATAAAAGCTCCCAGGACGATGCCTGCTATCAGCATAAAATTACTGCTGGAAACAATGCGTGCACCCGCCAGGGTTTCTTCTTCTGCCATTTCACGATTGAGTTTAATGACATTATTCAAAGCATCTACCGACTTCTGGTAATGTTGATTACCAACTACACCTACCAAATGATTCATTTCTCCTACGAGTTGTACTACTTTTTCTGCCTCATTATTGGCAAGGCCAAAGTATGAAAAAACTTTGTCTGCCGTGGGTATCATCTCATGAAGGTATACATCATTGGCCGCATTGCGATTGCCTTGCCTGATGTGATTTTTTATCTTTCCTACCGCTGCATGGAACTGCTGATGGTCATTGCGCATACCCATAAAATTGGCGCTAATGGCCTGGTTTTCTGTTTTGAATTCTGGAAGCCAATGCCCAAAATTACAAGCCGTATGATCATCTCCGCCATCAAAATAATCGAGAGCCTGAATGGCATTTGATGTGCGCACCTGCAAAGCATAGTGGTCTTTCATAAAAAGTTCCAAATCGCGGTTTAGCCGTAAAGGATTAAGTACATCAATGCGCAGTACTTCAGCATGTGCACGGTCAATCTGCCGGTTGGCTTCAGCATACTGATTAAGCTCCTCAACAAAGGTATCCCAGTATCTTTGTTCCTCACTTGTTTTAGACATGGCATCATAGGCATTCATAGCCCTGATATAAGATGCACGGTTTTGCTCAATTTCTTTGACAATTTTATCCCGCTCTTCTCTGTTTAGACCAATCTGCAGCAGGTTATTATATCCTTTATTTAATTTTTCAAGATAAACTTCCAGCTCATATACCCTTTGAATGGAAGGCAGATTGTTTTCTGAAACAGCCCGGAAGGAGCCAGCAACATTGCGTAAGCTGATAAAGCCGATACCTCCAACAATTACGAGTATGGCAATTACGAGTAAAAACCCTGATAACAGTTTTCTCCCGATATTTAAATCATTAAAGCTAAACATAAAAATAAAAAAATTAAGTGGAAATTTTATTGACAAAAAATGGTAAAAGCATCAGGCATGTACTGTGCTTATGGTTGCCTGAGAAGAAATAAGCTCTCCGGCGTTAAAAACTTTATCGACATCCAAAATCATGATAAAATGGTCTTCATTTCGATACATACCTTTAAGATAGTCGGGATTGAACTTACTTCCAATTGAAGGAGGCAATTCAATTTCATCATCTGTAAGTTCAAGTACCTCTTCAACAGAATCTGCCAGAGCTCCAAGTGTAATCATATCGCCGTCGAGTTCAACAAGAAGTACTATAATACACGTATCTACTGTGTCTTCTTTTACTGTGAGACCGAATTTGATTCTTGTATCCAGGACCGGCAAGACACTTCCTCTTAAATTGATTACTCCTCGCATAAATGCAGGAGTTTTTGGGACTTTTGTTATGGGTCTTAGCTCAAGTATTTCCAATACTTTGCTTACATCAGCCGCAAAAATTTCATCTCCCAATTGAAAAGAGAGATAAGAACGTTTTAGCTGATTACTGTTATAGGTATTATCCATATACGCTGTTTGAAATAAAAAAATTATAAAATTGATTTTTAAAATCCTTCCGTGTTTTGAGTTGTTATTACCATTTTAACAAATACTGAGTTACTCTACTAGTTCTGTTTTCAAGCGGTTTTTCTGTATTTTTTCATCGAAATACTGAATAATTTTTGCTGGATCAAGAACGAGGGCTATACTGCCATTTCCTAAAATGGATGCCCCCGAAACGATATCAATACCATTATACATTTTACCCAGTGGTTTCAATACCGCCTGGTACTCACCAATTACCTGGTCGACCGACAGACCTGCTGCTTTACCTTCGAATGCGACTAGAACTATTTGGGCATAATCAGGAACATCTTCTATAAAATCAAATTCACGACGTAAATGCACAAATGGAATAAGGCGGTTGTCAAGCCTGACAGCATTGTTAAATGCAGTATCAAGCTCAGTGTATTTCATTTCATAGCATTTTTCTACAGATCCCAATGGAATTACAAAGTGGGTTTCTCCAACTTTAACCAACAGTCCATCCAGCATAGACAATGTAAGAGGAAGTCGAATGGTAATGGTGGTTCCTTTTCCTTTCTCAGATTCTATTTGAAGCTGTCCACGAAGTTCTGTGATTTTCTTTTGCACAACATCCAGACCTACACCTCTGCCTGAAACATCTGTTACCATTACGGCGGTTGAAAAACCGGGTAGAAGTATAAGATTTTGTATTTCCTTGGCAGAAAGATTGTCTTCTCCCTGAATCAAACCTTTTTCTATGGCTTTCTGTCTTACGCTTACTGTATCAATTCCTTTACCGTCATCCCGTACCTCCACCACCACGTTTGTACCAGAATAAAATGCACGCAGCGATAATGTACATTTTTCGGGTTTGCGCATTTTTTTTCTCTCATCCACTGATTCAAAACCATGATCCATCGCATTTCTGAAGATATGCATAAGAGGGTCTGCCAGCTTATGTATCATATTCATATCTAATTCAGTGTCGGCGCCTTCAGTAATGAACTGAACTTCTTTTTGCAATTCATTGGATAAATCTCTAACCAGCCTTCTCAGTCGTATAATGATGGAATCTAACGGCACCAAACAGATTTCATGTGTAACATCTCTGAGTTGCCGGGTGATTTTTTCTATTTCCTCGGATAGATTAAGCAGATGAGCATCAGGAGAGGATTCTGCCATTAAGCTTAATCCAGCCTGGGAGGTAACCAATTCACTTACCAGGCTTATGAGTTTATCTATCTTATCGGCATCTACCCTGATGCTTGCCGAATGTGCCACTTCTTTTTCAGTGAATACAATTCCGGAGCGAATTTCCTGATATTGATTGTCTCTTATTATTTGTAAAAGTTCATTTACATACTTTTGCAATTCACCAATATCTACAACTTGTTCGCCTGCTTCAATATCTGCAATTTTTTCAACAAACTCCTTATACCCCAATAGGTTTTCATCAGCGACTTTGTAGATTTCAATTTTACAAATATCATCTACAAACATGAATACATCTCGTATGCTTTGCTCGGTTTCTTGTGTAACAAGGTATATGTCCCACCAGGTATAACAGGTATGTACATCGAGTTCTTCCAGATCAGGAATATCTGCTCTATGGGCAGTTACATGGGTCTCTCCAAGCGTAAAAAGCTCATCGATCAACAGCAGTGGGTTGGTTCCGTTTTTAAAAATTTCAGTACCGGGTCTGAATAAAATATACCAGGTTGCCAGGGTACTTTCTTTCGGAGGAACTACTCCATGTTTAATACTTTTAATGTGCTCGCATTTATTTTCTCTCAGGCCAAATATACATTTTTTCAATGTTTCATGACGCTCTGCATTAACTGGATTAATAAGGCTTCTGTCATTCAACAGTGCTCTTAAATGATCAATTGATGAAAGGGTGATATTGAGTAATTCTGCATTAACTGACTTTTTCTCCTGCCTGATGTCATCAAAGATATTTTCAAGTTCATGGGTAAGTTCTCCGACATGCACGAAACCGAACATAGAACTGTTGCCCTTCAGCGTATGCATGGCACGAAATATTCGTTCAATCGCATTTTCCGAGGAGGGCTGTTGCTCAAGGTTCAATAATATTTCTTCAATTTCTGCCAATAGTTCACCAGCTTCATTGAGATAAGTGCTTTCAAAGGTCTTCATCAGCCTATGATTTTTTTAACTACTGCCAGAAGTTTTTCTTTAACAAAAGGCTTTACGATCCATCCTGTGGCGCCTGCAACTTTTGCCATTTCTTTTTTAGTGGCCTGTGATTCAGTAGTTAAAAGTAGAATGGGTGTAAAACTGTAATTTGCATGTGCCCTTACAACTTTTATTAGTTCAATACCATCAATTTTCGGCATATTTAAGTCGGTAATTACCAGATCTATTTTACGGCCATCGAGATACTTTTGTGCGTCCTCGCCATCTATGCCAATATGTATTTCATATCCTGCTTCATTCAAAACATAAGAAACCAGCTCGCGAATGCTCTCTGAATCATCAACGATGAGTATTGTCTTTGTCATAATAAAAAAATAAATTGTTATTAATTGTTAGCCAGGCAGTTAAATCCATATCGCAAAAAAGAACCTTTGAGTTCGTCATTTATACATATTTTGAATTTTGTGTCTTTTTTCACGCAGCGATACAAGGATGCCAGCAGTTGTATCCCTGCCAGATCCGGTATATTGGAAGAGTCGATTTTAATTGAGACCGATTCATCAGAATTGATGATTTCGAGGAGTTTTTTCCTCACTTCATGCACATTTCCGAGTTGGATACTTTCTTTAAAAATAACATGACTGTTCATAGTAATTAGATTTAAAAAATTTCAATATCGTGCTTAAAATCAGCCTTATTTAATTCATGAGTGCCTGAGCGATCCAAGATCATACTTTCATGTATTTGCCTTTGGCTTTCCATGGTGTAACTTTTCTTTAAGATTATCAGAGCTTTTTTCTTTCTGCCTGGCTCCACATCGAAAGGAAATGCTGATATAATTTCTAATGCTGATATAGCATTTTCTACTTCTGACTCTATTTTGGTTTGATTGCGAATCAAAATGATACTTTCTTGCTCCATTTTCAGCAGGGAATCTATACTTTCTGCATTTTTGCTCAAATGTTTCCCTGCATTTGTCAGCATATGTTCAAGATTGCATATCAGATGCCAGATTTCCTTTATTCTTGAAGATACCATTAAGGAGATGCTTTTGTTATTTTGCTGTACATCTTTCCTGCATTCAGACTTCATATCAGCTATTAGTTGGCGCATCAAATGACCAGCTGTTGCTATTTGTTCCAGTATTTGAGGGGACAGCTCTGATTGCTCAGACTCGATTTGATGGATATAGTCTTGTAAACTCATCAGGGATCCTTCTACAGCAGAAAGACAGTTTGGTATAATATTTAAGCCAGAAATCTGTTCATTGGTATTAAGGTTTTCATTCTCAGATATCTCTGTCCCGGGGTTTATTTCTCCCAGAGTTGAGAGTACTGAAAAAAGTTTTTCAAGCAAGTGATCTAATCTTCTGAGCATGATTTGGTTGAGGCGATCAGCTTTATGACGATAGCCAAACAAAGGAGTAAAATGCTTTTGTGTTTCGGTTATTGATTTTTGAAACTCAATTTTTGATAACAGAAGCTGCCTTATGAAGATATCACATAATTCTGGCATGATGTGCAATAATCCCTCATTTCCGGAACCATTTATTGACCTTTTCAGATTTAAAACAGACTCATATTCAAATTCATTGATCAGGTCAGATATGGTTCTGTTCACAAAATGAATTTTTTGAAGTATGATGTCCTGATATTGCAGACAAGTCACCACACCATCTATCTGTTTGAGTGTATTATTTGCGTATGCTTTTATCTGAGGCACGTGATGTTGTATGTGAACTTCCAGTTGGTTTAGATATCTGCCCAGTTGAATTACCGTTTCTGATAGCGCTTTATAATTAGGACCATTAAGTAACAAGAGCCTTTGTTCGTGGGTATCGAATCCTGCATTTATAGCCATATCTGCCAGATTCTGGATGGATCGCTCTGCGCGTATAATGGCTACACCGGCTTTAATACAATCAGACAAAATACCTGACGATATACCTTCATCATTGTGCTCATGGCTAAGAGTATCTAATAATCGTGAGATGATTTTTACATGATCTGAAATTTCAATAACAGCTTTACCGAGATTGCAAAACTGCTTTTTTTGCTGTCCTAAGGTTTTATCGGCATTCAGGGACTGACTACTCAGTTTTTCGTTGAGATCCTCCCATTGGCTTTGTAAATTGTTGAAGTTTTGAAAAAGCGGTGTATTTATTAAATGCGAAATATTGTCTTCAAATTTTTGCAGGTTATCACAAATATTACTAAGCCATTCCCGGCTTCTGATCAAACGATGCTGAAACAAACTAAAAGATTCAGTAACCATTTCATCGATTCCAGCCATTTTATGCTGTACAGTAATGAGAAGCGCCTCCAAATCGCAGTAGTCTGAAGCGGACATTCTCATTGGTACTGCAGTAAATTTTTCTGGATTCGCTTTCATGAAAATTTCAAAAAAGTTCTACGGATATTTGTTGAACAAAGAGTGCAAAGGTGTGATTTCCATCAGATTCTGCCCTTGACAGAGTGAGCAGTACTGCAACTTCCTCTGCATGCTTATCCCAAATGGTAACTTCAGTTCTCGTTCCGAGTGGTATATGGCTGCCATTTGAAACATATTCTACAAATCTATTCTTACCTGAAGCAATAATCTCCAGCGGTAACAAATTTTTTATGTTTCTTCCGATAACTTCATCTCTGCCTGCATTCCAGATACTTTCAGCTGATGAATTAAAAAATTCTATTTTGCCATTATCATCAAAAATAACCACACCATCTTCGCATCCTTCAAGGATAGCTGTGTTTTTTTCTTTTTCGGCTTTGATCTTTACAATTTGTTCCTGCATTTCAAAACGGGCTTCGTTTAATCTTCTTTCCAGATTTTCCTGCGATGCCTGCAGCTCTTCTGCATTCTGTCTTAACTCTTCTTCCTGTGCCTGCAAATTGCGTGTCAGTACCCTCGATTCATCCAGCAACAGTCTGGTTTGTTTATTGTGCTCTATACTGGCTAGAGCTGAAGCAATATTTTCAGATATCTTTAATAAAAAATCGATTTGATATTCAGCAAATTCATCAAATGAAGCAATTTCAATTACGCCATAGACTTTTTCATTGAAAATGAGGGGAACTATTATAATTTCTTTTGGCTGTGCTTCTCCCAAACCAGAGGTGATTTCTATAAAATCTTCGGGTACATTTTTTAAGTATATATGGCTTTGTTCTAAAACTGCCATGCCACAGAGATTATCTTTCAAACCCAAAACTTTATCGGCAAATCTTTTCTTTGACCATGCATAGGTCGAAATTCTGCGCAATTGCATGCCCCCCTGATTATCCTCCTCGGTAATATAAAATCCACCCTGGTTAGCCTTTAGATAATTTACCAGTTTCGACAATACCTGATCTGCCATTGAATCCCCGGCATTGAGTGCATCTCTCAATATAGTTGCAAATGAAGCAATACCTTCATTTACCCAATTTCTCACATTTTCTGATGCAGAAAGTTCCTGAAGTTTATTCTGCAATTCAAACAGTGACAAATGTATGTGATCATTTGCATGTAAAGATTTGTCAGTTTGAACATACTGGCCTGAACCAATTTGGTCTATGGATTGAGAAATTTTTTGGTGATAGTTGTCTATTTGTGCTAATATTTTAACAAATTCGTCCTTTTCAGAAAGATTATCTGTAAGTTCATCAGATTGCAGCTTTATTCCTTTTGATAGTGCTTCTGCGACCTTATAATACAGGCTATATATGTATTTGTTGAGGTGAAAAAGATAGATCAAAAAAATAGCCAGAGCAATATTAATAGCGGGCAACAAAACTTTCCAACTAAATCTTCCCCTCTTATCGTTCTGCTGCGCTGCTTTAACACGCTCTGGCTGTCCATCCCCTCTTCCCTTAACAATATCCTTATTTGTGGCTTTCGCATCTCTGTTTTTTTCTTTAAAGAAAGGAGCGGAACCGTCACTTACCCTGGTCGGTTCCGCCATAGAATTGAATTGTGATACTTGGTATTCATTCTCTGTTGCAGCTTTTGGATTCCTTTCAAAATACAAAAAGTAAAGTGTCCAGGCGCTGTTGGTAAGCATCAAAATAAAAATGGTAAGTGCCAACCATCTTTGAACTAAACCCACTGTAAACCGAGAATTCATAAACCATTCCTTCAGAAACCACAACTATTTAACTTTTACCCCTCTTCCCGTCTCTATTAACAATACAATACTATTTAAAATAAATGCAAGCAGTTAGCATCAATGAGTATGCGCTATGCTTTATTGATTAAAAGGGAACAAAAGGTAGTTATCGGTATTCCAGGCAGGTGCCGTTGATGCTTAATATTTTCTTCCTTGAAAAAAAACCTCGGGGTTTAAGCGTAATCGGTGATTAGAAGTATGATAAACAGGAACTTCTGAAAACGTATGCGTCTAAAATGTAAATTCAGGACTTTTAAATAAGATAAGTCAACAAGGCAGGTGATTTTCAGCACACCCTTATTATTGTTAGCCAGCTTTGGGAAACCAAAAAATTGAATCCGCTGTGTAATAAACAAATGTATCAGATCGGCCGACGCATTCTGGGTATATCCAAAATAGGGATTCTTAATTCAATCTCAACCCAGCGAAAGTAATAATATAATTTTCTCGTTATTTCCATGCCATAGTTTTCATGCGGGTCATACTGAATTATGTTTTCAAAAAAATAAGCATATCTTGGCTGCATGGCTTTAAAATTCCATGCCTGCACATATTGATCATTCCAGTGCTTGTAATAGCTGTAAGACCTGTCCTGTGCCGGAGACCAGTTGGTAATGAACCAGGTCTCAAAACCAGGGTCCAGTATAATCAACTGGTGTTCCTTATCTTCCTTGTCAGTTTCCAGATCAATCAGGTTTTCACTCACAGGCGTCTGAACCCGCTGATACACATTACATGACAGTAAGGCAAAGGAAAGTAAACTAATATATAGAAGTGCTATTTTCATTTCTGTCAGCATTAATAGAAAATATATTAACCATACTGATTAACACACATATCTATTAAATTTAACGTGAGGCTCTGGAATGTGTTATGGCGCTTTAGAATATTTAACATAGTTTGGCATTACTTGCCTCTTACTGTATAAAGTCGAAAGCAATGGCATGTGATGCATTAATTCAGGCATAAGATCTTCATAGTCTAAAATATAATCCGGGCTTTCTGCCATTAGATTATTGTATATGGAAGTAAGATTATCATAATAATCTAACCTGCTGAACTTCCTGGATGATATAATCCAGTTTAAATAAGGCGTCACATGTTTTCCATGGTATAAAGGTCTCAGGTCTGTTCCCAACACCAATACGCTATTATCCTGAAGGTTGCCAAATTCAGCTCCGGAAGTGTCCAGAATCAGTTTATCAAAGTCTGTTATTTTCTCAATGCCAAACTTTTCAAATCTGCTGGCATAAAACACAAACAATATGGATAATATATATATGGTAAAATACAATTCCTGATATAAAACTTTCCTGTATATGAGAATGCTGTGTGCCGTAAAAAATGCCAGCATAGGAACGAAGAAAACCAGTGAAGAGCCCGACTTATTACTCCACAACAACCATCCAATTGAGGAGAAAACCAGCATTATCAACATTACACCCTGTAAGCGGGACTGAAAATTGGTATATGATGGCGCCTGTAGAGCCCTCATTATAGAAATTCCTCCTACAAAGGTTGGCACTGTAATTAAAACAAGTAAGGTTTGAAAGTTTAAGGGTTTGAGATAATCAAATCGAAAAAGTGACTGAAAAAAGCATATCATCAAAGATTCCGTATAGCCTTGCCAATAATAATATATATACAATAGTAAAAATGGAAAAGACACAGTATAAAAAAACAACATATATCTTCTTTGTACTGTACCAGTGTAAAAAAGCATAGATAATAAAATGGCTGGCAAAAAAATCAAGTAGGGCAAATAAAAAAGACTGGCAACTCCAAGATTCAGACCGGCATTTATTATATAAACATCTGATTTAAAGCGTGCTTCAAGATGCGAAAATAGATTTTTTACAGAAAAGAGAACAAAAGTCATCCCCATCAGCTCTGGAGACAGGGAGATAATATCAAATGCCATAAAACCAAGTATTGCATACATCAAAGCCGGAACAAAATTATTTTCATTATAAGCTTTGAAGCGAAGCAGAAAAAGATTCAAATATCCGGCTTGCACGATAAACAATAATACGGCTAAAACAGAATAAGCCTGAATAGATCTGCCAAAAATAAAGTGTATTATACCATAAACCCAGGCTGCCAATGGTGCTGTATCATCTATAATATCGAAGTATATAAGTCCTCCTTCAGCTACCTTTTGACCTAACACCATCCACTTCAATTCTGAATAGGTTATTATATCTGGCGTTAAAAACAGCGGTAAACGAAGCAGGACTACCAATATCAAAATAATTACCAGCCTGTAGGGATCATTTATTCGAAAATAGTTTAACAATAGTATATTTGTTGAGTGAAATAATATCTGCACAAAAACAGCATCAAATTAATGCTAATTGCGGTTATAAATCAAAGGCTGAAGTAAATTTCGAAGGGTATGGAAAGTAAACGTCAAATAAAAGTAGCCAGGCTTATGCAAAAAGAGCTGAGCGAGATATTCCAGAGGGATGCTAAAAGTATGTTCACCAACAATATAATTTCAGTAACCAGAACCTCGGTAAGTCCGGATTTGGGCCTGGTGAAAGTTTGGCTGAGTTTTCTTAAAACTAATGATGCTCATAAAAGCCTTGAATATATTGATTCAAAAAAGAAAGAAATCCGTTGGATGCTGGGCAATCGGATAAGCAAACAAATGCGTCGGGTACCTGAGCTTGCTTTTTTTCTAGATGATGGCGCTGAACACGCTTTTAAAATGGATGAGTTGCTTAAAAATTTAAATATTCCACCTGAAGGACCTGAAGAAGGTGATTCAGTAAATTGATAAAACCGATACTGGATTGAAACTCTCATTGTTCATAGCTCGGAGATATTTTTTTTCTAAAAAGAAAAAAAACTTCATCAATATAATTTCTCTCATCTCTATGCTAGCTGTGGCAGTTGGTACTATGGCATTGGTTGTAGTATTATCAGTTTTTAATGGATTAGAAGATCTCATAAGGTCATTGCACAATTATTTCGATCCCGAATTGAAAATCGTTCCCTCAAGTGGTAAATCATTTGAAGTAAATGACGAAATGCTCGAAAGCATTCGAAACACAGAAGGTGTTGCCATACTCACCCAGGTGGTTGAAGATAATGCTTATGTTCAATATAGAAATGCTAAAATGGTCGTGAACCTCAAAGGCGTTGAAGAAAATTTTATTGAACACAGGCGCCTTGATAAAAGAATGGTGCAAGGAGAACTTAAACTGAGGGAAAATGGTATCGATTATGCCATTATGGGAAGAGGTGTACAATATGCACTGAATGTCATGAATATGGCTGAAATGCACAGTCTTCAGATATATTATCCCCGAAAAGGAAGGGTATCGACAGCCAACATCGCTTCAAGCCTCAACCGTATGAACATTATGCCGGCAGGCGTCTTCGCTATTGAAAAACAATACGATATGTCGTATATTTTTGTGCCGCTTGGTTTTGCTATAGATTTGCTGGATTACGAAAACCGCCGGACTTCACTCGAAGTTAAAGTTCAGGATGGCTATAGCATAAATGCAACCCAAAGACGGCTTAAAGCTCTTCTTGGTGAGCATTACGAAATTCTCAATAGTGACGAACAACACTCAAGCCTCCTCAAAGCCATAAAAATTGAAAAACTCTTTGTATACCTCACTTTTTCGTTTATTCTTCTGGTAGCTTCTTTTAATATTTTCTTTTCACTTACCATGCTGGCCATCGACAAAAAGAAAGATATAGCCATTCTCTATGCCATGGGCGCTAACAATAAGCTTATTAAAAGTATATTTTTGTCAGAAGGTGCAATAATTTCTTTTTCAGGCGCTTTTTTGGGACTTAGTATTGGTCTCATCATTTGCATTATACAACAACAATTCGGAATTGTGTCGATGGGAATGGCCACTTCTGTATTAGAAAGCTATCCTGTAAAGATGCAGGCAGGGGATTTTCTTTATACGGGCTTAACCATTATTCTCATTACCTTAGCTGCATCGTACCGCCCGGCACATATTGCTACGCGCGTAGACCTGCGCAGCAGCAGATTATAGAACTAAACATTCTTTTGTATGCGAAAATACCGCCTCCTCAGTTTCACTCTCGCATGATAAACACCATAGATCATTCCAAATATGCTTGCCGCCAATCCCAATGGGACTGCCGCCATTTCCTGATCAAAAATATAGCTTGTAACAAACCACACTATTAAACCGGCAAACATCGAAACCATGGCACCAAGCGCGTAATATCTCCGGCCATACAAAGCTATAACCATAGGCACAAGCAAAGTTACCATCCCCAAAATGGAAGATTCCGCAACCAATTCATAAATATTCCTGCGGCTCAATGACATGAAAAGGGCTAAAATTGCAAACAATGCAACTGATAAACGTAGTATGAGTAAAAATGTCTTTTCTTTGATTCTATGCCCTAGTAAAGGCCTGATAATATTTTCTGAAAACACACTGGCAGGGGCCAGTAAGGAACCACTGCAAGTACTTAAAATAGCAGAAATCAGCGCACCAAAAAAAACCGTCTGTACCCATAAAGAAGTATGTCCGCTTACTATAGAAGGCAACACAGTTTGTGTATCTTCATAATGACTTCCGGGTTGCAGAATATTGGCGCTAAGTACAATATACAGTGGCAACATGGCCAGTACAATATAAAAGATTGAAGCTATATACGTCGATCTGACCGCTGCCTTTTCATTTCGTGCAGAATTTACCCGCTGGAATATATCCTGCGATGGCAAAGATCCCAGGCCCAATATACTCCAGGCAACTATGTAGTGAATTATAGC
Source organism: Cyclobacteriaceae bacterium (assembly GCA_020832305.1). Classification (GTDB taxonomy): domain Bacteria; phylum Bacteroidota; class Bacteroidia; order Cytophagales; family Cyclobacteriaceae; genus JAFIEV01. The sequence goes on from JAFIEV010000007.1 coordinate 66,577, forward strand.
CGATGGCTCAAACTCCGGAATAAACCTGAAATAACCTTCAGGTGCACTATTAAAGATCTCATTTACGCCTCCTGCTTTGCCGGTGACCACAACAGCCGTCCAGATAAGACCTACGACAATCATGACGCTTTGTATAAAATCTGTAACTGAAATCGCCCACATTCCTCCACTCATGGTATATAAAGTAACGATCACCGAACTGATAATTATTCCGATATGAACCGGAATGTCGGCAATGGTGTGCATGAGTATACCCAGCGCCACGAACTGAGCGCCTATCCAACCCACAAAGGTCATGATCATAATGATTGATGACCATAACTCAACCCTGGCACCAAATCGCTTCCTGAACAAATCATTAATGGTGAGCAGATTCATTCGGTACAACTTTCGGGCAAAAAACATGGCAAACAATAATAGACACAGGGCAGCGCCAAATGGATCTTCGATTACCCCTAAAAGCCCATGCTGAATAAATTCACTGCTGGCCCCAATGATGGTTTCTGAGCCAAACCACAAGGCAAAAAGGGCAGTAGCATTTAAAAACATGGGTAAGCGACGGCCTGCATTGATGAAATCCTGTGAATTTTTAACCAGCCTTACGGTAAGCATGCCTGCCAGCAGGGTTATTGCTATATACGAGATAATAAAGATCAGCAGCAATTATTGTAGTATTTTAGTAGATCAACAAGTATTTACAGGTTTCTTATGGAGCGCCCTTAAGGTTTAAAGGCTTTAATAGAGTACGCAATTTCAGCATAAACTCATCGCCGGGGTCTGTTTTAAAGGTGAGGTAATCAGGATCTGTTTCCTTCCAGATTTCAGTTGTTCTGAACCGCTGGTATTCGTGATGACCTATCAGGTACTCAATAGGATACTTCCCGGCAAGTTTTTTTACCAGAAAATGATTGGCCTTTAATTGCTCTTCTGTGAGTGGGTTATCTTTACCATCTCCGACATTTTCTATACCTATAGCACAGTAATTCAAACCTATGCAGTGCCTGGCAAATACTGTATCGGGAAGTAGGCGATAAATGCTGCCATCCCGGTCTACCAAATAATGTGCAGACACATTTAAATCGCTTGCACCCGAAATGGCGGCACGAGTCCCCGGTAGCCGGGATGATTCAAAGGCTTTATACGTCAGGTCCAGGGTAGGTATAGCGGTCCAGTGAATAACGACCATCGCAGGATTTATATAGGGATGGTCCTGATCAATGCCGTGTCGCTTTTTCAGGTATTCAATGCTCAGCAATTTTCGCTCCTCATCGAAATTAAGCGGCATTTCAATTATTTTTGGGTGGTCACAGCCATATACAGCCGCAAATAAGCTTATCCAAATGATGCTGCGCAGTAACGAAATTAAACTCTTCATTCCTTCAACATTATAGGCATTTACGTTTATTGATAAAGACACAAAAGGCAAATATAGGTCAGATTATATTTCTCGACTTCAATTCAAGATACTTATTTATCACTTGAATACTCAAAAGCGCCGGTGGCGTAAGGATACTTTGTATACCATAACGCTGCAGGGTATTTACGATCAAATGTTTTTCTCTTTTAAATTGACCTGCAATAATTTGCTGATAAGTCCCTTTTATATCCCTGACATCCTGCTTTAAAAATTCAGTTATCTCGGTATTTTCAAAAAAAATGACAACAAGTCTGTGCGTGCTATTTATTTTTCTCAAATAAGGTAACTGCCGATAAAGTGCTTGCACTGATTCAAAGTTGGTAAACAAAAAAATCAGTGAATGCTGCCGTATTTGGTTTTGAATTTGAATATAGAGCTTTTCAAAATCAGATTCCGCAAAATTGGTTTGTATGCGGTATAAAAATTCCATGATCGAAGACATCTGACGGTTCATCCGTCCTGCAGGCAAATGAGCTCCCTGACCTGACCCAAAGGTAAACACCCCAGTCTTATCATCTTTTTTAAGTGAAATATGTGATATGGCAAGCGCTGCATTTATTGAATAATCGAGTAAAGTCATGCCCTCAAAGGAGATCTTCATAACCCTTCCTGTGTCAATAACTGAATAGATATTTTGAGATTTTTCATCCTGAAAGGTATTTACCATTACCTGTTGACGCCGCGCTGTTGCCTTCCAATTAATGGTGCGTACATCGTCTCCCTCTACGTAATCTTTAATCTGATCAAATTCCATACTATGACCAACCCTCCGGATTTTTTTGATTCCATAAGCTGATTTCAATTGTGAAAAAGTCATAAGTTCGTATTCCCTTAGCCGGGAAAAAGCCGGGTAAACCTTTACCGTCTTGCCAAGGGTAAAAATAATCCTACGGCTGAACAACATAACCGGACTTTGAATAAAAATATGCAGATTGCCAAAGTAATACTCACCTCGCTCTACAGGTTTAACATGTATTGTAAAAGTTTTTTCTGCAAAACCTTTCAAACTGCTTTTAACCAAATATTTTCTGATTTGAAACTGTTTAGGCAATTCGTCAAATACCTTTATCCTTAAAGAGAAAGGCAGGCCAGACCGCAGTGAATACATGATTGCATTGGTCTCACCGTTAGAAAACCTTATAGCACATTCCCTGCTTACTTTTATGCCTTCTTCCTTCTTAAATAGTAACAACAAGTCGATGAGTATAATTGCCAATGACAACCAAAATACCCCAAGACTTAAATAAAAAAGCGGATGGAAATAGTAGGACAAGGCAAACAAAAATGCAATAGCACCAAAGACCAGGTAAAGGCGGTTTGCTGGATATACATTCTTAATTTTCCTCACTACTTTGGGACCTCTGTTTGTTGGATGATTTTTTTGCATACTTCCATGGCAGTAAGACCTTCCATTTCTGCTTCCGGGTTAAGGCTAATCCGGTGGTTAAGTGCCGGTACCGCAATGTATCGGATGTCTTCAGGTACAACAAAATCCCTGCCCTGCAAGGCAGCGTAAGCTTTTGATGCTTTCAGCAACACAACAGAAGCCCTGGGAGAAGCCCCCAGGAAAATCGAAGGATGTGTACGGGTAGCCTGAACAATAGAGGTAATGTATCCGAGAAGGCGATCTTCAACAAAAACACCCGCTACGATGTTGCGCAAATCATCAATTTTATCTTTTGTCAATATATGCCTGATATCACGTAAGGCAGTAAAGTCCCGTTGATGCTGATGACGTTGTAAAATTTTAAGTTCCTCACTACTGTCGGGATAACCGAGCACTATTCTGAAAAAAAAGCGGTCAAGTTGTGCCTCCGGCAATTTGTAGGTGCCTTCCTGTTCAATGGGATTTTGTGTCGCCAATACCAGAAAATAATCACCAAGGCTATATGTGATGCCATCGTTGGTAATCTGACGCTCTTCCATAGCTTCGAACAAAGCTGACTGTGTCTTTGCCGGAGACCGGTTAATTTCATCTATTAATACAATGTCTGAAAAAAGTGGCCCCTTTCGAAATTCGAAAACCGACTTTTGCATATCGTAATATGAGGTACCTAAAATATCTGATGGCATCAGATCTGGGGTAAATTGAATGCGGGTAAATTGGGCATCCAGTAATTTAGCCAAAAGACGTGCACTTAAGGTTTTACCAATGCCTGGTACGCCTTCAATTAATATATGCCCCTCTGACAACAATGCTGTGAGCATCAAACCTGCTAAAGCCGGTTGACCGGCTATTACTGAATAAAAAGCAGAATATACAGACGCTGCTGAAGATTTTAAGGCTGTCAGGTCGGTACGATTCTCAAAATCGGGCAAGGAATCAGACATTTTTATTGATGTTTTTATAATCCATAATTTTATTTATCATACTATTGAGCCATATGAGCTCTTCCGCTCCTATGCTTTTTTTCTTATCTGTTTCTTCGATAAGTTGTATCAGTTTTTTTATATCGCAATCAGCACTCCCTGTCTTTTGAGCTATTCGGCTAAAAAGCGCTTCATAATGAGCATCCGGAGGAATCCTGTACTGCACACTCATATATTCCCGGAACTGAAATATCTTTTTTCTAGCAGCATCATAATGATTATTTTGCAGAAAGTACAAATTGCCAACAGATTTGACAAACTCCATTGTTGTGTTTTGCCTCGGTAATTGCAAGGGAACAAGAGGAATTCTCCTTCTGGCGTCCATTGTTATCGCAAGTAATGCCAAAAAAAGTAAAATATAATATGAATAACGCAAAGGCTTTTCACTCAGGATAAACCTCAGTGGGGAATCTATTTCGCTGCGTCCTGTCTGATAAAATTCTGTCCACAATATTCCGTCCCTATGGACCAAAGACATAACTTCCTCCGCAAAAGCAATATTTTCTCCTTTCAATAAACCGAAATTGCTGAAAATTAATGGAACAGAGCACAGGTATAATTTGCCTTTTCCTTCATGAAACAAACTAAATACTATGGGCTTTCCATATTGATTTACGGCCATTGTCTCTGCCAATTCAGTCCTTTGTTCTGAAAAATAACGGTAAACCATTCTACCGGGATAGGTATAGAAAGTTTCGGAGGCAGACATACGCAAAGATATTGAATCAAGGCCTAGTGGGTTAGGGTCATTTTGAACCAGCCGATCAATGACAGTAGCATTGAGTTTCAGACTATCGGCAAACTGACCACCAAATAAATTGGCAGCCACAAAAATATTGCGTCCATTCCTGAGCATTGACTGCATTGCCTGCACATCGGTGTCAGAAGGTTTAAAAACATCACATATTACTAAAACTGATTTCTCTTGAAGGTTTTCAATTTTTTCAATCTCACTAAGCGTAAGCCCGACATTATTATACTTTTCCCCGTACATATCATCCAATAGAATATGCAGCAAATAAGCACCAAAAGGGTTTTTATCCTTCCTGGAAAATGTAATCGTCCAGTCGTAGTGCTTACTTGTGGTAAAATAAAAGAAGCCAAAAAACAAAACGATGGCAGTGAGGAAAAGCCAATATTTTCTACCCGGTCTCATAGTTTCGTATCTTTAATATAGGTGGCCTGCAAAAGTTTCTGCAAAGCATAAAAAGCCTCAGCATCAATACTGAAATTTCCATACCAAACATAGGTATATACATACACCAATTTACCAAAAGCATGAGCGTGGATATGTTTGTCTAACTCCTTCTGATAATCAAGGGGACTTTTTTCAGGCTTGTAATGTATAATCCCCTGCTTTACAAATTTTTCCAGGGTAATCAGATATATATATCTTACGGCATTTCTCCAATTACCTCCTGCAATGGCATGATCTAACTCAGATTCATACGTCCGGACTTTTTCGATCGAATCTGTCCCGGTGTACACTTTTGAATTTTGTGTTTCCGAATAAAATATTCCACCCGGATTTGAACGGAAAAGGATGTAAACAGCTACTAAAAACAACAGGGTAAACAGCATAAGCATCAGCCCATCAAACCAACGCCCACTACTTACACGCATTAGTCCACCCAGTTTTTCTGCCAGCCAAAGCTGAATATCATAAAGGAGATTTTTTTTCAGCACTGGATCATCTTCATAATAAAAGTTTTTATCTGCTTTTATCCTATCATAAATCTCTCTGCTAAATATAAAGCTGTCTTGCCTGACACTGAGCTCTTCAACTGATGGAACAGAATGATGATCATCTATACTTCTGGTAAAACCCCATGAAGAGGCAGGCAACAAAAGCAAAATAACTAACAGATGGCTATATACTTTCATTCGGCGAATGCAAAGTTCATAGTGATTCAATTTCTGAAATAAGACCTTTCGATTCCTTTTTTTCAACAAGGTGGAAATACTGAAAAGTCATGCCAGTAATGGTAATTGCCCGGGTCAGATATGAACCATATATAAAAAACCCCAACCCAATTGCCATTGCCAGTAAAGTTCCGGTATGATCCATTATATCGCTGCCTTGCTCCTGTGCTGTAATCACCGTAACCATAAATATAAAGTAAACCACATAAAAAGGTATCATAAACAGGGCGGCAACTACCGATTGCAAAATGCTGGTTACAATTAGCAAAGCAAAAGTGCTCCACCAGTTATTCCGTATCAACTCAAATGACCTCTTTATCGCCTGCAAAACATTCTTTTTTTCAAAATGAAGTACTGCAGGCGCAATGGTAAGGGTAATAAGAATATAAATACCTGGTATAATCAGTAAAACAAACCCCGCAATAGTGAGTAAACTTCCCAGCAACAATAGGACAAATATTGAAAGAAAGCTGTTGAAGGAACCATTTACAATTTCGCCGGATAAAAACGTATTTGGATATTGGGCATCATAGAAATCCATTAGGGAAAAAACCACGCTATAGATCAGGGCAAAGATCAATAAAGAAATTAAAATTATTCCCAAATAAGACCCTCCCAATAATATAAAAAATACTTCTGATCCCGGTTGAAGGCTTTCAAGGCCCACACCTGTAAAGCCTTTAAAAATCAGAATGGCAAATATGACCACGACAACAGCTACAGGAGCTGCCACCAAACTTAATGACAAAAAAAGGCTTTTGACATTCTGCCGGATAAAATCGATGGTGGCATTCATCTTCAAGCCAAAACCTCGTATTTTATAAAATGGTATTTTTTGTTGTAACATGATACTTTCGGTAAATCTTGCGGGGATAATATATAAAATATGTTATAATACATAAAAAGGACAGGCAAATAATACCAAGGCGCACAATATCCGGCAGTTCGGTAAGTCTTGTAATAAAACCTTCGAGAAAAGCCGCAACAATAAATACGGGAATCAATCCTATGATTAACTTCAGTCCGTGACTTGCTGAGAATCGGAGACTTTCAAGACGGGTATATGTGCCGGGATAAAGCAGTCCCTTACCCAGTACAAGGCCGGCAGCACCTGCATAAATGATAGCAGCAATTTCAAAAGTGCCATGGATCCAAACCGTTAAAAGGCTCTCTTTCAATAGATTGTAATCATAGAAAAAATATTGAAAAACACCTAGCATTACGGCATTGCTGAATAAGACATAGGCCGGACCTATCGAGGTAAAAATACCTGTAGAAAATGCCAGAAAAGAGACTTTGATGTTGTTTATAGAAATGCCTAAAAACATCTGCCCCCTGCCGGCCTGCTTATAAACGGCCATAGGATCACCCTTTTCTATGTTACGCAAAGTCATATCAACATATGCATCAGAGAGTATAAGCCGCGCAAAACTCTCATCCCTCGAGGCTGAAACAATACCAATAAGTGTACCGGTTAAAAAAATGGCAAAGGACAATAAAACCATTTTTCTGGCACTGTAAACGGCTATGGGAAGCTCGGTCGTCCAAAAATTGAGCACTCTTCTGCGGCTTTCCTTTCTGTTGCGATAAATCTTTAAATGCATCGTGGAAAGCAGATTATTAAGATAAGGGATCCATTCACTGTCTGGAAAATACGTGCGGGCATAGGAAAGATCATCGGTGAGCTGTATATACATTGCTGCAAGCTCATCGGGACCAGCTGTGGCTTCGCCATCAATATGCTTTTCAAATTTCCGCCAAACAGGGCGATTGTTTTTTATAAAATTCGTTTCTTTCATCTATATTTATCAAATACAATAAAACAAAAAATTCTATAAAGTTGACAACTTTTACCGTAGAAAGCTCACAAAATGTTGGTGTTCAATATCAATTGGCAGACCTCATGCAAAGAATTGGAGCGTATTTGCTCGATATACTTTTTCTCTTTGCCTGTTACACCGTCGTCATATTGTTAATGGTTTTATTAAGAAGTAACCTAAACAGCGAAACAATTACTTTTATTGTAATTATTGCACTTATACCAACTTTGTTTTACAGACTATTGACAGAAATTTTTATGAATGGGCAAACCATAGGAAAACAAATTGTGGGAATAAGGGTAATCAAAATAGATGGCAGTCAGGCTGGCATAGGCAACTACCTTTTACGCTGGATTTTTCAGATTATTGATTTTTATCTTTTATCAGGCGCAATAGCCATAATTATGATTATTACTGGTAAACAGGGGCAGCGGCTTGGCGATCTGGTAGCAGGCACCACGGTGGTTAAAAGCAGTCAGAAGAATAAAATGCCGAATCAAGCCGAAATACATTTGCCTGCAGATTATCAGCCTGTTTATCCGGAAGCAGCCCGCCTTGATGAGAAACACATCCGGCTTATCCATAAAGCCATTCAAAGAAAACTGGAGACACTTGACGATAATGTGATCATTGTACTGGATAAAAAGCTTTCCCAAAAACTCAGCCTTCAACACAATATGCGTTCACAAACCTTTCTCAATACACTCTTAAAAGATTATAAGTATTACAGCGAGCGGTAATCGAAGATTGAGCCCTCTCAAAAATCATGTTTTTTATCGTTGCCAAGGCGCTTTTTAAAAAATCCAGATCCATAGGGAACTTTTTATTGATTTAATTCATTTACAAAATTGGAGGGCTGGCTATTTTAACATTGCTCCTCTCCGAAAATGAGGCTTAAGAATCTCATCTTGATCCTTGGCATTGTGATGTATCCTCTACATGCAATGTGCGTTGACCCGATCACAAACCTTTCCGGCCAGCCTGATGCAACCTCGGTCATTTTAAAATGGCCTCCTTATACAGGCACTCAAAGCATTGAAAAATATACAGTTAAGAGAAATAATCAGGTGGTTGGAAGCACCATTTGCAAGCTGGGATACTTTAGTGATTTTGGTCTGAGGCCGGGAAACAGCTATCAATACAGGGTGCAGGGCTTCAATGCAAATGGCGATCTGATTTGTGAATCAGGATTACTGGAAATTCAAACTACTGCTGAAACAGAGATCAGAACCCAATACACCCTGCTGGCCATTGTTTTTGATCCTACCGGCGAAGTACAGGCTCAAATGCCCCGAATAGAAAACTTTTTAAAATACAGACTGGATTTTCTGCGTAATGCTTCCCATAACTCTGTAAACCTTTCGCTGTATGAAAGTCGAATTGTTACTCTGCAATCACATCCTCCTGTTTTACCCGAAAACAATCGGGAGATCTCCTATGATAAATTGGCGGTGACTGTATATCCAGAACTCAATAACATGTCTATGGTAGATCTTGTAGAATCTTACAAAGCAGATATAGTTTGGTTGATTGGCGCACCAGAAATTTACAACTTCGCTGAAAATGTACTTATGGGCAATCATGACCTTGGTGATAAAGAATGGATCAGTACAAAAATTCCATGCTCCAGGTCTTTCTTCATACACCAAAATGGTCCTGATGCCAGAGCATACGATGCCGCGGCTCACCATATTGAGGGAACCATGACTTCGGCATCTTCAAAAGATCCGATAGCCTGGCCGAGAGATAAAGAATATGTGGTATTTACAAAAGACAGGTTCAGCACTTTAACATATCTCCAAAATTTGCACCTTTTTGAGGTATTCAGAATTACTGATGAATGGAATGGTGGTACTTCTGCCTCCAAAGGCAACGCCAATTGCGGTTCGAGCCACTTTGTTCCGGGCTCTATAAGAAATTCTCAAAAATATGATAACTATACTTATTATGATATAGATGCCTGGAAAAGATATGTTCCCTGCTTTGCCGACAACTGGCTAAACTATCCTATATTTTCCAACCAACCAAGAATACTGAATGGCTATGACCATGGTGCCTTTAACCGCTATATCGAAAATACAGATTCCTCATTTTTCTGGTTTGGATCTGCTTCTTTCCATTACTGGTGGTTTAATCATATCCCTCATAATCCTGGCGTATACGAAGGAAAACTACACAACTGGTGGCCATACATTTACGATTGCAATAGATTCGATGGTTCGTTTATAGATTACCCGGTCTCTGGCTTCCCAATAATGCCAAACCGATATGCCGTTACTGAGGAAGTGGGCACTGAATCATCATCTCCCGACTTGTGGATGTTCTGGCACAGCGCTACCAATTACGGTCAAAGAGCGGACATCAGCATAGTGGATAAAAATACCTCCCCCAATTTGGTGAAGGAAGGTCAGTATTCCCTAAAAACCAGTGTACAAATAGAATGGTTTACCAGAGAAGGGCAAAATGACCTTATATATCCACGATACAGAAATGCCAACTGGTCGTTTGCTGAAAATGAAGCCATATCTTTTTCCATAAAAACAGATCAGCTAGGCCTTATTCAGGGAACTAATCCCATCGTAAGAATATGCACCAATGGCAATAACCGGATTGAATACGTACCTGTAAAAAATGGCAGATATGTAAACGTATTTCAAAACACGGAATATATCGTAGAAATTGAAAACGGATGGTATAATTTCACCATTCCGATCAAAGGAAATGAAATTTGGCAAAAAAATCTGATTGCCTACATCAACCCGGCTCTGGATGAAGCACAGAAAGAGGCAGAAAGGGAAGCCATTTACCAAAATATTCTCTCCCAGGTAAATTATCTGGAAATTTCCATCGAATGTGGCGGAAACAAAGATGAGGTATTCACCTATTATCTGGATAATCTCAGGGTAAGTCCTTACTCTGAACCAACACCTGTCATCATTGAAAACCTGACCCTTCAACCCGATGTCACTTCTGTAATATTACAGTGGACTCCCTATACCGGAAGTCCGGCGGCTAAATCTTATCGGGTAAAACGCGATGGAAAGGACATTGGAAGCACCATAGGCAGGTATGGTTACTTTACAGATCATGGCTTAATGCCAGCCACAGAATATCAATATATTGTGGAAGGCCTGGATGCAGATGGAAATATTGTGTGTTACTCTTTGTCTCAATCTGTTCAAACCACTTCAGAAACAGAGATCAGAACCCATTACACACTGCTGGCCATTGTTTTCGACCCTACCGGGGAATTACATTCACAGATGGTGCGCATTGATAACTTCCTGAAATACAGACTGGAATTTCTGCGCAATGCCTCACATAATTCTGTGAACCTTTCGCTGTATCAGGATAAAATATTTACTATTCGGGACTACCCTCCTTTACCTGATGAACCCTCTGAATGGATCTCATATGAAAAATTAGCAGCAAAAATCTACCCGGAACTCAATTCCATGAATATGGTAGACATGATTGAAAAATATGATGTAGATGTCATTTGGGTAATTGGTACGCCAACCGGATATAATTTTGGAGAAAATATTTTAATGGGTAATCATGACCTGGGTGATAAAGAATGGATAAGCACTAAAGTTCCCTGCTCAAGGTCATTTTTTATACACAGCAATACACCCGATGCCAGGGCTTACGATGCCGCGGCTCACCATATAGAGGGTACCATGACATCCGCTGCTTCCAAAGATCCGATAGCCTGGCCAAGAGACAGAGAATATATGGTATTTACTAAAGACAGGTTAAACACTTCAACTTATCTTCAAAATTTACACCTATTTGAAATATTCAGACTAACGGATGAATGGACGGGTATAGGAGCCTATGCTTCAAAGGGAAATGCCAATTGTGGCTCAAGCCACTTTATACCCGGTTCCATAAGAAATTCTCTAACATTTGACGATTATACTTTTAAAGATATAGAAGCCTGGAAACGATATGTTCCCTGTTTTGCTGATAATTGGTTAGACTATCCCACATTTTCAAATGAGCGAAGAATACTGAATGGCTATGATTATGGGGCTTTTAACCGATACATCGAAAATACGGATTCTTCCTTTTTCTGGTTTGGTTCTGCTTCTTTCCATTACTGGTGGTTTAACCACATTCCGCATAATCCGGGCGTTTACGAAGGAAAACTAAACAACTGGTGGTCATACATTTACGATTGCAATAGATTCGATGGTTCGTTTATAGATTACCCGGTCTCTGGCTTCCCAATAACGCCAAACCGATATGCTGTTACTGAGGAAGTGGGCACTGAATCATCATCTCCAGACTTGTGGATGTTCTGGCATAGCGCCACCTATAACGGTCAAAGAGCAGACATCAGCATAGTGGATAAAAATACCTACCCTAATTTTGTGAAGAAAGGTCAGTATGCCCTGAAAACCTATGTTCAAATCGAATCCAATAGCAGAGAAGGACAAAATGACCTTATATATCCAAGATACAGAAATGCCAACTGGTCATTTACTGAAAATGAAGCAATATATTTTTCTGTAAAACTAGATCATCTGCATTTGATTCAGGGCACAAATCCCATCGTAAGAATATGTACCAATGGGAATAACCGAATTGAATACGTGCCCATAAAAAACGCCAAATATGTTAACTTATTCAAAAACCCCGAAAATGGCGTAAAGATTGAAAACGGATGGTATAATTTTACCATTCCAATCAAAGGAAATGAATTTTGGCAAAAAAATCTGATCGCTTATATCGATCCTAGCCTGGATGAAAATCAACAATTGGCAGAAAAGGAAGCTATTTTCCAAAATATTCTCTCTCATGTAAATTATCTGGAAATTTCCATCGAATGTGATGGAAACAAAGGAGAAGCTTTTTATTATTATCTGGATGACCTGAGGGTTGGCCCATACTCAGCACCAGTCATTCTGGAAAACATTACGGTAAACCCCGATGCTACTTCGGTGATTTTGCACTGGACCCCCTATACCGGAAGTCCGGCTGTGAATACCTATAAAGTAAAGCGCAATGGAATAGATGTAGGAAGCACCGCCGGGAAATATGGTTACTTTACAGATGTCAACCTGCGACCCAATACAAATTATCAATATACTATTGAAGGTCTGACTTCCGATGGCAATGTTGCATGCAAATCATTACCGTTTTCTGTAACTACCAGTTCAAGTACAGAAATCAGGACAGATTATACCGTATTGGCCGTAGTCTATGATCCCCAAGGCACCATGCAAAACCAACTACCACGTATTCGCAACTATTTACAATACCGGATCGACTTACTGAGAAATACATCCCATAACTCCGTGAATATTCATGTTTATGGAAATGACATTACCGTACTTCACGAATATCCCCCAACAATAATTAAATACTCAATCGACTACCAGAAAGTTGCTACTAAAAACTATCCCGAACTCAACAACCAAAGCTTTATCGACCTTGTGGAGAGCTATGAAATCGATATGGTATGGATACTCCATTTTCCTCAGAATTATAATTTTCATAATTATTTGTTATTCGGAAATCGAGATTTGTTCAGGCAAAGTGGAGAGAGCGTGAAAGTGCCTTGCTCCAGGTCATTTTTCATTCACAATTGTGTGCCCGATCTGTATTCTCTGAATGCAGCAGCCAGTCATATTGACTATGTAATGACAAACATGGGTAAGGCCAACCCTCTAGCCTGGCAATGCATAAAAGATTATTTCGTTTTAAGTACTAATATAAATGAAAACACTTCATATAAACTACGTTTGCACCTGATCGAAATTTTCAAACTTACCGATGAATGGGCAGGACGGGATAATTATGCATCAAAAGACAATGCCAATTGCGGAACAGGATTATATATCCCGGGTACAATTAGAAAATCAGATTACTACCGCTCAACCAGCATTTCCGATTCCCTTTCCTGGTCGAGATATGTAGATTGTTATGCCGATGATTGGTTGAATTATCCCAATTTTTCATGGAGTGGCAGGAAAATCAATGGTTATGAACATGGCGCCTTCAATCATTATCCACTGGGAGAAAACCAATATTCATTCAGATTTGGAGAGGCCTCCTATCATAATTGGTGGCTGAATCATATCCCAAACAATCCCGGTGTTTACTTAGGCATGCTCAACAATTGGTGGCCATATATTTTCGATCTCAACAGGTTTACCGGAGCCTATGTAGATTATGAAGTGACTGGTTTCCCTGAAATCCCTTTAAATTATTCAGTGGTTAATAAAGAATATGGTACAGAATCCTTTAATGCAGATGACTGGTCATTCTGGCACAGCACTTCATGGCGCGGACAAAGGGCAGACCTAAGCATTGTACAAAAATCCTCTGCTGCGGTTAAAGTTATGAGCGGTAATCAATCCATCAAAGTGGATATTACCATGGACATACCAGAACAAAACCACAAAACCGGCAGAAATGACCTCATTTATCCCAGATTTAAAAATGCACACTGGTCATTCAGTGAAAATCATATACTTACTGTTTCTATAAAACCAGAATCCTCTGAGGTGATTACAGGTACCAACCCGATCATAAGGTTATGTACAAATGGAAACAACCGCATTGAGTATGTTCCGGTCAATAATGGATTATACACCAATTTGTTCAATAATCCGGCTTATAAAAATGAAACCGGTTGGTACACCTTTAGCATTCCTTTGGCCGGCAATGTTCAGTGGCAGAGAAACCTGGTGGCATATATAAATCCTGACCTGAGTCCTGAAGCGCAGGAATCTGAAAAGTCAGAGACCATAGCAGGTATTTTAAGTGATGTTAACTATGCCGAAATCTCGATTCAACTTAAAGATACACGCGAAAATACCTTCACCTTTTATCTTGATAATTTTACCATTGATGGCAAAGCAGTTGCGGCCATTATTCCCGGCGAACTTGTTTTTACCTATTCTGGTAAGCCTGTAAGCCCCGAATTCACCACCCTGCCAGCAGGACTTGGGACCAAGGTATTATACAACGGATTGCCTGAGGCTCCTGTGGATGCAGGTAATTATGAATTAAGTATTGAAGTGGTTGATCCTGCTTATTATGGTGAATTTACGGGTACTTTAGTAATCGAAAAGGCCATGCTTAGCGTTAAAGCGCAGGATGAGATCAGGAGAATGAAAGAAGATAATCCTGAATTTAGCATAATTTACGAAGGATTTGCAGAGGGCGAAAATGAAGGGGTGCTGGATGTAAAACCCATAGCAACCTGCGATGCAAATTGGTTCAGTACACCTGGCACTTATGTTATTACCGTCAGTGGCGGAGATGATGACAATTACAATTTCACCTATATCTCCGGTAAATTAACCATTACACCTGTTTCAGGTACAGGTATGGCGCACAAACATCAGCATAAACACAAACATCAACTGCATCCCAACCCTGTAGATAAATGGCTGTATATCGAATGTCCGGAAACCGGTCCTATACATATACAGATTTTAAGTTCATGGGGTAAAAAGATAATTGAAGTTCACAATGCCTCCCGCCAAATAAATGTTCAAAAGCTTCAGCCGGGCATCTACATTATCGTTATCGATGGAAATCAATATAAATTTATCAAGCGATAATTTCAATCCACTATAGAGTTGTAAATCTCTCAATACTCCAGTAAGAGGGTTGTTGTTTTTTAATATCCTTTATCGAGGGAGCGGGTAGAAGAAGTGCGCCGATTGATTGCTTTAAATCACCTGCCTTTTTCCATTTCTGCCCTGCGCATGGGCATGGCATCAATGATTCCAAAAAGTTCCTCCGGCTTCAAAATCGTTTGGGTTCGTCTTTTCTCACCACCGTCTTTGCCAATTAATACTATTGTAAAAGAGGTGCTAATTTTATAATACTGCCTGAGAGAAAGCGCGCTGAAATCAGATGTTTGCCTGGCATTATTTTTCTCCACCCGGTCAGGAAAAACAGATAATACGGTTAGATCCCTTTCTGTAAGTCCATCCGCATTTTCATTTAAAAGTCTGATTTGCTGTTTATAGTTTTGGTCTTCAGGGCTTTCACTAAAAATGAGTAAAACTCTGTTTTTCCATTGATACTCCTGCAAAGGCATCGTTTGTTGATTTGTCTTAAAAAGATTTTCGCTAACGATTCCCGGGAAGTTTAAAATGAAAAATGCATATAAGAATAAATAATGAGCCATATGATGCTTATGAAATACCAAAATTCTGCAATAGTGCCAATCTTCACTTTTTCATAAGGATTGGTAAAGAGTATCAGGGCGATTACAGGGTCTTTCTCAACAACTCTATACTTAGAAAATGCCAATGAGCAAAGAATCATCCCAACTGCATGCAGCATAAAGTGAAAAGTCAGCATAAAAAATGTGTAGGACTTAATAATTTCACCAGCCATAAACAATTGATTCCCTAAAAGTTGCACTACACCGGCAAGTTGCATCAACATAAATAAAAACGAAGCACTCATAGTAAGTGCAAGAGACCGACGCATGGAGCCTGCATCATCTGAATTGTAATACATTTTTACCCTTGAAATCACAAAAACAGAAAAAAGTAAAACGAGGGTGTTGAGAAGATAAATTTTTGGGAAGCGAAAATTCAGTGCAATATTGCTTTCGGCCGGCTTGGAAAAATGAAAAGAGATGAGCAAAAACGATATTATAAGTGTACTGCCAAACATTGCAAGATAAAATATCATTTTATGCGGATGAATTTTCTCTATCCTTCTGAGATAGGTAAGCTCTTCTGATTTTTTAATGTTTTTATGGAAGTACTTCATATTATTAATTTTACAACCTATCCAAAATAACCGGCATGGGGTAACTATTTAAGCGCATCAATTCTCTTTGAAAGTTACTAAATAATTACAAGATAAACCAATAATCCTTTTCTTGGTTTAATTTTCATTGTAATATTTATACAATCGATTGTAATTATGTCCCTGCCCGATGCATAAAGTAATTACAAAGATACAATTTTATATGTATATTGAAGTAATGCCTCCTTTTATATTGTGCTAAATGCTTCAGTATGTATTAAATTGCGAGATTAATTTTTACTGATAATTCCAAAAAAATTCATTTTGATTTCAAAAGATCTCATTTGGCTATATAAGGAAGATCCTTTTGTACAAACTCTGAGCCAGGTTATAAAGCCCAATCAGGATTTAAATGTGCAGATAAAAGGAATAACGGGAAGTCTGGATGCCGTACTTATTTCTGCCCTTCATCAACTGAATCATCAGACCTTTTTCGTTGTTATGCACGAAAAGGAAGAAGCTGCCTATTTTGCCAATGATCTGCAAAACCTCCTTGGCGGTAAAGAAGTTTTTCTTTTCCCTTCTTCTTACCGCAGGCCTTATCAGTTTGATGAGACTGAGAACGCGAATATCCTAATGCGTGCTGAAATTCTCAATCGCATAAATCATAAATCATCGACAGGTGAAATCATTGTTACCTACCCGGAAGCATTATTTGAGAAAGTAATTAATAAAAGGTCACTTACCAATAGTACTTTCACCATCAAAACCGGTGATGAACTTGACGTTGCCTTTCTTGCCGAGCTTTTAATTACCTATGACTTTGAAGCAACAGATTTTGTATTTGAAGCCGGGCAATTTGCAATAAGAGGTGGTATTATTGATATCTATTCTTATGCCACTGATCTGCCTTACCGGATTGAGCTCTTTGGAAATGAAGTTGAAAGCATAAGAAATTTCGACCCAAACAACCAGCTTTCGGTAGCTACGGTCCGCAGTATTAATATCATACCTAATATTCAAACACGGCTGCTGGAAGAAGAACGACAGTCTATTCTTGAGTTTTTACCTAAACATACCAAAGTTTGGTTCAAGGATTTTCAATACACCCTCGATGTACTTCAAAAGCAGTATGAAAAAGCGACAGAAGCTTTTCATGACCTTACCATTTCAGGAAAGGTTGCTCAGGTAGTCATGAAACCATTTCAATTGTTTGAAAATGCCGATAGTTTCCGTCAAAAACTTAATGGTCTGGCTAAAGTTGAATTTGGGCACCGGTTTTATCTCAATAATTCACATGAAATGGAGTTGAAAACCGAAGCACAGGCTTCATTCAACAAAAATTTCAACCTGATGGTACAATCACTTGAAGAATATCAGCAAAAGGGCTTTACCAACATTATAGCTTCAGATTCTTCAAGCCAGTTAGATAAATTGCAAACCATTTTTACTGAGATAGATCCATATGTATCGTTTCAACAGCTCAATATTTCACTGCGACAGGGTTTTATAGATCACGACAGAAAAATAGCCTGCTATACCGATCATCAACTTTTCGAGAGATTTCACAGATATAAGGTTAAAGAAAAACACTCTAAATCAAGAGCTTTGACCATGAGAGAGTTGCAGACCCTTCAACCCGGAGACTATGTAACGCATATAGATCATGGCATTGGTCGTTTTGCCGGTCTTGAAAAAATTGAGGTTAATGGTAAAATCCAGGAATCCATTCGCCTGGTTTTTCGCGATGATGATTTATTGTTTGTAAACATTCATGCACTTCACAAAATTTCAAGGTATTCAGGCAAAGAAGGACAGCCCCCGGCGATCAGCAAGCTGGGCAGTCAGGAGTGGGACAACAAAAAGAAGAAAGTAAAGAAGAAGGTAAAAGATATAGCCAAAGAGCTGATTTCACTATATGCCAAGCGAAAAACAGCGCCGGGCTTTGCCTTCAGTCCCGATGGTTATCTGCAGGCAGAGCTGGAAACTTCCTTTATTTACGAAGATACCCCAGACCAGGCCAAAGCCACCACCGATGTAAAGGCCGACATGGAGCTGCCTCATCCGATGGACAGGCTCGTATGTGGCGATGTGGGTTTTGGCAAGACAGAAGTGGCCATAAGATCTGCCTTTAAAGCTGTAACCGATGGAAAGCAGGTTGCCGTATTGGTGCCCACCACCATACTCGCCATGCAGCATTACCACACCTTTAAAGACAGGTTAACTGATTTTCCTGTTTCTGTAGCCTATGTAAACCGTTTTAAATCTACACGAGAAATAAAAGAAACCCTTTCTAAACTAAAAGAAGGTAAGGTAGATATCATTATTGGTACCCACCGGCTGGTTAATAAAGATGTGATTTTCAAAAATCTGGGCTTACTGGTCATCGATGAAGAGCAAAAGTTTGGCGTTAAGGTTAAAGACCGTCTTAAAGAATTTAAGGTAAATGTTGATGTCCTTACCCTTACGGCCACACCTATTCCCCGCACCCTGCACTTTTCGCTGATGGGCGCCAGGGATTTGAGCGTAATTTCAACACCGCCACCTAACCGGCAACCTGTTACCACCTTGATAGAAACTTTTAAAGACGAGGTATTAAGGGATGCCATCAGTTACGAATTACGCAGAGGCGGACAGGTTTTCTTCGTTCACAACAGAATCCGCGATATAGAAGAAGTTGCCAACATTGTACTAAAGCTGGTACCTGACGCACGTGTTGCCATTGCCCATGGGCAAATGGAGGGGAGTAAGCTCGAAAAAATAATGGTAAAGTTTATTGAAGGAGAATGTGATGTACTGGTTAGCACAAATATTATCGAATCAGGACTTGATATTCCCAATGCCAACACCATAATTATAAATCAGGCACACATGTTTGGCTTGTCTGACCTGCACCAGATGCGGGGCAGGGTTGGGCGTTCGAATAAAAAAGCATTTTGCTATCTCCTTACCCAGGCCACCTCCCTTTTGACAACTGAAGCCCGTAAAAGATTGAAAGCGCTCGAAGAATTTTCTGAACTGGGTGATGGCTTCAAAGTAGCCATGAGAGACCTCGATATTCGGGGTGCAGGTAATTTACTGGGAGCCGAACAAAGCGGCTTTATTAATGACCTGGGCTTCGAGGCTTATCATAAAGTACTGGATGAGGCCGTGCAGGAGCTCAAAGAAACCGAATTCAGGGATTTATTCGAAAAAGAGTTTGCCCTTGACATGCATCAATTCGTGCAGGATTGCAATATAGAAACTGATCTTGAAATACTCATTCCCGATAATTATGTCAGTAATATTTCTGAAAGACTGCACCTTTATAATCAATTAGACAATATAAAATCTGAAGATGAGTTAATAGCTTTTACCGATGCGATAAAAGACCGATTCGGAAATATCCCTCCACAAGTGATAGATTTGGTAAAACTGGTAAAGGTGCGGTGGAAGGCAGAGAAATTGGGGCTCGAAAAGGTTGTTATTAAGAACAATACCCTAAAAGGCTATTTCGTGTCCTCTGAAAATGCAAAATATTACAATTCTGAGATCTTTGGCAATGTGCTTCAGTACATCAAACAACATCCCAGAAAATGCAGAATCAAAGATATGAATAACAGGGTCATACTTTTTATTGATCATATCAGCAATGTTGACCAGATTATGGGGGTATTTTCTGATATGCTGGAAATTAAATCATTACAGATGCAATAAAAGTTGGCTTTTTCAATTTTTACATTAAAATAAGCGCCGTAAAATTATACCCTGAAAGCTACGTGACTTTAGCGACAATAAGAATTTTTAATTAAATAATTGTACTTTGGTCATAAAAACAGTAGGATATTAAATATAAAGCCATTATTTTTGGTTTGCTGTGGGAGTTGGGGGCAACGCACCTGCAGATATGAATAAAATTGTTAAACAAAAATCGCAATGAAACTGTAATCAACTGAAATTGCGAAAAAGAGGAATTGAAAAAAAGTGTTAAACAGGTTATGAAAAAGTTTTCATTTGTTCTCCGAAGTTTGCTGCCTTTTGCAGCTCTCGTCGTTTTGTTCTGGGCTTGTAAGTCCGGAACCAACCCAACCGCCACTCGGCCGGGAAAATTCAGTACAGCCACAGGACTGGCCTACAATGATGATGAAGGTTTTCAGGTATTAAATTACCGTGGCCAGCCCGAAGGGCCCAATCTCAGGTTTATACCTGGTGGGCGTACCGTACTGGGTACTTTCGAAGAAGATATCTTTAACAGAAGGGATAATATCGAGCGCACAGTCACAGTAGCCTCTTTTTACATGGATGAAACTGAGGTTGCCAATATTCACTGGCTCGAGTATCTATATTATGTTAAACTCGATTCTTCAGCAGAATTTTATGAGTCAGCACTTCCCGACACCACCGTTTGGGCAAAAGACCTGGCTTATAATGATCCTTATGTAGATCACTACCTCAGATACCCCGGTTTCAGATTTTTTCCGGTAGTAGGTGTTTCCTGGAGACAAGCTGTTGATTACTGTGCATGGAGAACCGCTGTGGTAAACATGAAACTGGCTATGGATGCAGGCATTGAAGATCTTGCTGCTGAAAGCTCAGGTGGCAGAATCCCACTTGAAACAGGTGTTGTTTTGCCTGATTACCGACTGCCAAGTGAAGCAGAATGGGAATATGCTGCACAGGCCTTGATAGGCACACAGTGGCTCGATGAAAATCAAACACACAGAAGACTCTATCCCTGGGATGGTCATGCAATGCGTAATCCATACGGCAAGCAAATGGGTAACTTCCTGGCCAACTTCAAGAGAGGTCGTGGTGACTATGCAGGTATTGCCGGAAAACTAAATGATGGCGCTATGATAACTACCTATGTATACGAATATCCGCCAAATGATTTTGGTTTATACAATATGGCCGGAAACGTAAATGAATGGGTATTTGATGTGTACCGCCCACTTTCGTTCCAGGACATGGAAGACCTCAACCCGGTGAGAAGAAGTGCACAGGATTACAGAGGGAGAAGATCTGAAGATCCCAATGTAGATGATCCTCAAAGTTTGTACGACACAAGAAATTTCAATTCTCTTATTTCAGATAATGCCAGAGTTTATAAGGGTGGAAGCTGGAAAGACGTAGCTTATTGGTTGTCTCCGGGAACCAGAAGATACCTCGATCAGGATTCTTCTACAGCAACCATCGGTTTCCGCTGTGCCATGATCAGAGCCGGCACCAATTATTGATACTTTAGAGGTAAATTACTCAAATATACAGGCCCTGCAGTAAAATGCGGGGCTATTTTTTTACCCCAACTTTATATTCCCAAAAAAAACTTACTATATTTATTTATTCAATTATAAAATTTTACAGCCACCCATTAAATCCCTGCATATGGATTTTAACCGTTTTATCGCCAAACATATACCCGGTTTGCGCATTCTTCGGGTAGCTACAAGCCAGTACATACCAGGCTCTTTACTCGATCGCCGTACCCTCATGAAAAAAGGTGATCTCTCTGACATACTACCTGACCTCGAAATAGAAATCGAACCAGTATCTGCCAACATTGTATATGGAGAAATCGCAGGCCATAGAATAAGCAAGGGAAAAATCGATCTCCTGGGTTTATTGTCCTTGCAAGGCCGCTCCGATAATCAAATAGAATTGCAGTACAACATAAAAGATATCAAGGGAAAATCGATGACCCCCAAACAACTCGTGCTTCACCCAAGGCTCAATGAAATTCGACGGCAAAACCGATCTCTCTGGAGACAGATTAATAATCAATTTGTTATGATAGAGAGTTTTTATGCCGATCTGGTAAACATCACTTTCAAATCGGAGGGGAAGGTACTGAGCCAGCTTGATCTTGAAAAAATAGCTAAAATTGATATCAGTCCCGGGATGGAGCATCGATGGGGCAATCGCCATGTACTTACCGTAAGTCAAAATGCCAATGTGCCTTTTGGCACCAGGGGATTTACTATATAATCAGCTTACAATTACGATCAGCCCATTAAGTCAGAAAATACTTCATCAAGCCTCCCGAATTTTCTGACCTTTATTTTGTATTTACCAGAATCCAGTCCTTTATTAAACTGAGAAATATATATAGCATCAAATCCCAATTTTTCAGCTTCGGTTATGCGATTTTCAATTCGGTTAACCGCCCTGATTTCTCCTCCAAGTCCGACTTCGGCTGCAAAGCAGATTTTTTCATGCACTGGTATTTCCTGATGCGAGGATATCACAGATGCACAAACGGCAAGGTCTGCTGCGGGGTCATCAATGCGGATACCTCCGGCTATATTAAGGAACACATCCTGATTTCCCATTCTGAATCCGGTCCGCTTTTCAAGTACAGCCAGGAGCATATTCAGCCTTCTGCCATCAAAACCCGTGCTGCTGCGCTGCGCTGTACCATAGGCAGCTGTACTTACCAGTGATTGAACTTCAATGAGCAAGGTGCGGTTTCCTTCCAGGGTAGCTGCGATGCTTATACCACTTAACTCCCCTTCACGCTGAGAGATCAAAATTTCAGAAGGGTTCGATACCTGCCTCAGCCCATATGAAGTCATCTCATAAATTCCCAGTTCTGATGTAGAACCAAAACGGTTTTTTGTTGTGCGCAGCAGCCGGTACGACAAATGCCTGTCACCTTCAAACTGAATTACTGTATCGACCATATGTTCCAGGATTTTTGGCCCCGCAATCATGCCGTCCTTGGTTATATGACCAATAATAAAAACAGGGATATGCGTTTCTTTGGCAAATTTTAAAATTTCGCCGGTACATTGGCGCACCTGAGAAACTGACCCCGGAGAGGATTCAGCTAGATCACTGTGCAAGGTTTGAATAGAATCTATCACCAGCATGTCTGGATTTATTTCGTTGATCTGGCGAAAAATAGCAGACAAAGAAGTTTCATTGAGAATATAACATTGCTGTCCGGCACCAGTCATTCTGTCGGCGCGCATTTTTATTTGCTGTTCACTTTCTTCACCGGAGACATACAACACCTTGTAATTTAGTTCCATGGCAACCTGCAACATCAGGGTTGACTTTCCGATGCCCGGTTCTCCACCAATGAGTACCAGGGAACCGGGAACTATACCCCCACCCAACACCCTGTCGAGTTCGGCATCGCCACTGGGCAGGCGCAGCAATTCTGTCCCCTTAATCTCTTTTAACAAAACAGGCCTGGTTGCTCTCTTGTCTTTGTTTGCTGTTGCCGCCCACTCCGGCGTTGGTTCAGTCTGCAATACTTCTTCTACATAGGTATTCCATTCGCCACAAGCCGGGCATTTTCCCAGCCATTTTGGCGATTGGGATCCGCAATTCTGACAAAAAAATGCTGTTTTCTTTTTAGCCATTGTTCAATTTATACAATGAAGGGTTCATAAATGGCACCAGTGCGAGTACAACTGCATGTGCATAATAGGCAACCCTGTCTATAAGATCGCCGGTCAATAAGCCCACGGCACCATTGCCTTGTTTTGAATTTTTTCGTCTGAAAACCAGGTCGTCGGCATGGCCTAACTCCATCCCCTCAGAAATAAGTTTTACAACTTCAGGCGGTAATTGAAAAGAAGCGGTTTGTGCTTTCCCTTCCATGTCTTCATTAAATATATATACCCAGGCAAATGCTTCCATACCATTCTCAATAACCCTCACACCTCCTTCGATACCAATCCAATAATGAGCATTTTCAACCAACTTTCGGGCATTATGAGCACGATTTCTGGCGCCATTTAACGTTTCCTCAGTTCCCAGCGGCTGATCACCGACGCCTGACGGTACCTCTGTCGGAATAAAATCGAAGATATTTGCCCCAAAAACCTTTTCGAAAGCATCCTTTGTACTCTTTAGTTTAACAGGGTTCTTCGAAGCTACCACTACTCTTTTCTTCACAACAAATATTATTTATTGATTGTACAGGGCAATTATACATTATAAATCCATAAAAATTGAGTCGATCCATATGAAAAGAATCGACCTCAGATGGTATTGTCTATGTAAGCTCGTATTATGGCAAAATTTGATTTCTACAAAATAATTTACTTTTTTGCATGCCACAAATTAAAAATCACCATGGAAACGACTATATCTCTTTCTGAAAAGACGCAGCATCATTACCAGGAGTCACACTTCGATATATACCGGCGCTTTCCACTTACCCTGGTTGAAGGGAAGGGTGCCAGGGTATACGATGCAGAAGGAAAAGAGTATATCGATGCCCTGGCGGGTATTGCTGTTAATTCTGTCGGACATTGTCATCCCCTGGTTGTTGAGGCCATAAGTCAACAGGCTGCGCGTTTAATGCATATTTCCAATTTGTATTATAATATACCGCAAAGCAACCTGGTAAAGCTTTTATCGAAACTCAGTGGTCTTGACAGGGTATTTATCTGTAACTCAGGACTTGAGGCCAATGAGGCTGCTGTGAAATTAGCGCGGAAAGTAGCCAAAGTAAAAGGCCGGACTGGAAAAATATATTCATTTGACAATTGCTTTCACGGCCGCTCCATTGCTACAGCCAGTATGGGGAAAGAAATATATAGTAAAGACTTCGGACCATTGCCGGAAGGTTTTGCAAAACTTCCATACAATCAACCGGAAGCCCTCGATGCCATCACGAATCAGGATATTGCCGTTTTTGTTGAATGTATTCAGGGGGAGGGTGGTGTTGTACCCGCTCAACGTGACTTCCTTGAAAAATTGCAACAAAAATGTATTGAAACCGGTACATTGCTGGTTATAGATGAAATACAGACCGGAATGGGTCGTACTGGTAAAATGTTTGCTTATGAGCATTTTGGATTAAATCCCGATATTGTTACCCTGGCTAAAGCCCTGGGAGGTGGCATGCCAATAGGCGCCATGCTCGCCAAAGAGGAAGTTGCTGAACACTTCAAGCCCGGTGATCATGGAACCACCTTTGGCGGTAACCCTTTGGCCTGTGCTGCTGCCATAGCCGTGATTAATGCCCTGGTAGAAGATAAGCTGGTAAAAAAAGCAACCGATCTTGGATTGTATTTAAAATCCAAACTGGAATCTCTGTCAGAAAAATACGATGCGATAGAAGAAGTAAGGGGTATAGGCCTTATGATAGGTGTAGTTTTCGATAAACCCTGCAGGGACATAGCCATGAAGCTTATGCAACAATATGGCGTTCTTGTAAGTTGTACAGCTGATAAAGTAATCCGACTTGTGCCACCACTGGTTATAAGTAAAGAGGATATTGACATTATAGTAGAAGCCTTTGATCAGATATTGGATTCGGAGAATTAACATCTGAATACACCAGTAATTCATAAAAATAATTTGATTAATAACCTTGTTTAGCGCCATACAGATAAAAAATGCGAATTTCGCATTAAAAATTACATAATCGACGCGAAATCGACAATTTATCAAATAAGTGCCGTATTTATAGCTTCGCGAATAAAATTTCATACATTTTTTTGCGAATTATATAAGAAAATTCGGTTTTTGTGTGTACTTTTATAGGCTCAAAAAAATTCATTGGGCAAAAATTCCATCTAATTGCATTGTAACAGGCATTTTTATAATGCCTTATTGTACGCAACAATATTTGGCAAAGCAACAAAGAGATAGAATTTTCAATTATAAATCTAGGTTAAGAGCAATTTTCTACACAAGAAAGAATGAAAGAAAAAATCAACAAAGGAATGTATATTCCTGACATGGAGCACGACGCTTGTGGGATAGGTTTTATTGCCAACTTACATGGCGAAAAATCGCATGAAGTGGTTCAGGATGCGCTCACTATGCTTATGAATATGGAGCACAGGGGAGCTTGCGGATGTGAACCCGAAACGGGAGATGGCGCCGGGATACTTATTCAAAATCCGCATGAATTTTATGTTGAAGTTTGTAAAGAAGAAGGAATAGACCTGCCTGAATTTGGCAAATATGGCACCGGTATGATATTCTTTCCTTCAGATGCCGAAGTCAGGGAAGAATGCCGTAAGGTTTTTAATAAACATCTAACCCAAATGGGTTTCAGTCTGCTCGGATACAGAAAAGTTCCCACAGACAATCGATTGGTTGGTGCAACCGCGCGGTCTACTGAACCTGCCATTGAGCAGGTCTTTGTAATACACAATGGCATAAACGATCCGATGGATCTCGAACGCCGCTTGTACATCTTAAAAAAATACACCACTCACTACATCGGAAACAATGTAGAGGACAACAACGGAGATTTTTATTTTTCTTCACTCTCCTATAAAACAGTGGTTTACAAGGGGCAGCTTCGAACAGATCAATTGAGGGAATATTATCCCGATTTACAGGACAAACGAATAAAATCAGCACTGGCGCTGGTTCATTCACGTTTTTCAACCAATACTTTCCCACAGTGGAAATTAGCTCAACCATTTAAATACGTTGCTCATAATGGTGAAATAAATACAGTAAGGGGTAATTTGAATTGGATGAGCGCAAAAGAATCTATGCTTTCCTCCACGCGATTCACAAAAGAGGAATTAGATCTTATTATGCCCATTTTAGACCCCAGCCATTCAGATTCTGCAAATCTCGACAGTGTAATCGAGTTGTTGGTAATGGGTGGAAGGCCACTTCCACTTGTGATGATGATGGTAATTCCAGAAGCCTGGGAAGAGAATGACCTGATGGAAGAATATAAAAAGGAATTTTATGCATATCAGGCTTCGCTTATGGAACCATGGGATGGTCCGGCCTCTATCTGTTTCACAGATGGCTATATGGTAGGTGCCACCCTCGACCGAAACGGGCTTCGTCCTTCCAGGTATTGTCTTACCAGCGATGGCAGGGTTATAATGGCCTCAGAAGCAGGCGCCTTACCGGTTGATCAATCTAAGGTTATCAAGAAAGGAAGATTACAGCCTGGCAAAATGTTTATCGTTGACTTACTCCAGGGTCGTATTATTAGCGATGAAGAACTCAAAAAAGATATTTGTACCCGTAAACCTTATGGTGAGTGGCTCAAAAAGAATAAGGTAGATATAAACGATCTTCCTCCTGCTCCGGAGCCTAAATATAAGAAATACGACCCTGATACACTTCGTACCAGACAAATAGAACATGGTTTTACCTCTGAGGACCTCAAAGTCATTCTTGGGCCCATGGTAGAAAAGAAAACTGAGCCTGTAGGTTCAATGGGTTCTGATACGCCTCTGGCTATTTTATCAGATCATAGCCAGCATCTGTCCAATTATTTCAAACAACTATTCGCTCAGGTTTCCAACCCACCGATCGACCCGATCCGGGAGAGGTTGGTTATGTCTTTGAGTACAAGTTTTGGAACTTCTAAAAATCTTTTAGACGAAACGCCGGAGCATGCCAGGCAAATTTCACTGCCGCACCCCATATTGAAAAATGAACAATTGGAAAGCCTCCGCAATATTGACCACATACATTTTAAATCAAAAACACTTGATATTACCTTCAGGGCAGATGATGAAAGTGGTCTGGAGCAGTCAATAGACCGTTTGTGCCAGCAGGCTGAAAATGCTGCACGCTATGGCGTTAATGTAATTATTTTGTCTGATCGCAAAACCGGACCCACAAGAGCTCCCATACCTTCGCTTTTGGCTACAGGTGCGGTACATCATCACCTAATCCGAAAAAGATTGAGGGTACATACCGGAATCGTTGTAGAAGCAGGCGATGTTCGTGAAACCCATCACTATGCAACCTTACTAGGTTATGGTGCCAGTGCCATCAACCCTTATCTAACTTTCGAAAGTTTGATCGAAATGAAGGAAAATGGGGTGTTTAAAGCTGGCTTGAGCGATGAGGAAATCTTTGATAACTACATTGAAGGAATTAAGTACGGTTTGCTTAAGATATTTTCTAAAATGGGAATATCAACCTTACATTCCTACCAGGGAGCACAGATCTTTGAAGCGCTTGGCATAAATAAAAAAGTGATAAACAAATGCTTTTTCAGGACTATTTCCAGAATCGGCGGGCTGGGATTCCGTGGCATTGCCAGAGAAACCATAGTACGACATCGCACGGCCTATCCGAATAAGCCTGTTAAATTTCAGGAACTTGAAGTGGGCGGTGTATACCAGTGGAAAAGAAGAGGAGAATACCATCTTTTCAATCCTGAAACCATTCATTTACTACAGCAATCTACCCGTAAAGGCAATTATGAATTATATAAGAAATATGCCAAGCTGGTAAATGACCAGACCAGAAAAGCTGCCACCCTGCGTGGATTACTCGATTTTAAAAAGCGCAAACCTGTACCTCTTGAAGAAGTTGAACCTTCGGAAAATATCTTTAAAAGGTTTGCCACCGGTGCCATGTCTTTTGGATCTATTTCGCACGAAGCCCATGCCACCCTTGCTATTGCCATGAATCGCATTGGCGGTAAAAGCAATAGTGGTGAAGGCGGGGAAGATGAAATAAGGTTTGACCCCAAGCCAAACGGAGACTGGGAACGCTCTGCAATTAAGCAAGTAGCTTCTGGTCGTTTTGGTGTAACCAGTTATTATCTCACCAATGCCGTAGAGCTTCAAATTAAAATGGCACAAGGTGCTAAACCAGGTGAAGGCGGTCAGCTACCTGGTCATAAAGTAGATGATTGGATTGGCAGGGTACGGCATTCCACCCCGGGCGTGGGACTCATATCGCCACCACCCCACCACGACATATATTCAATTGAGGACCTTGCTCAGCTGATTTATGACCTCAAAAATGCAAATCGCACTGCGAGGATCAACGTTAAGTTAGTTTCTGAAGCAGGTGTAGGTACCATTGCTGCCGGAGTAGCCAAAGCTAAAGCAGATGTGGTTTTGGTATCTGGTCACGATGGAGGTACCGGCGCTTCACCCATTAGCTCAATCAGACATGCTGGATTGCCCTGGGAATTGGGTGTGGCTGAAGCACATCAAACCCTGGTGAAAAATAAACTTCGCGATAGAATAGTTCTTCAAACCGATGGGCAGATAAAAACAGGCCGAGACATCGCCATAGCCGCTTTGCTGGGGGCCGAAGAATGGGGTGTAGCCACCGCCGCTTTGGTTACCGAAGGTTGTATTATGATGCGCAAATGCCATATGAATACCTGCCCGGTTGGTATAGCGACTCAAAATCCGGATCTGCGTAAATTATTTACCGGAAAGCCTGAGCATGTTATTAACCTGTTTACTTTCCTGGCAGAAGAGCTCCGAGAAATCATGGCCGAACTTGGTTTTAGAACCATCAATGAAATGATTGGTCAAAGTGATGTTTTAAAAATGCGTGATGATATCACCCATTGGAAACACCGTTCTCTCGATCTAAAAGCTATGCTTTATAAAGAAGAAACCGAACCGGGTGTTGGATTGTATAAAATGGTTGAACAAGATCACGGCCTTGAAAGAGCATTAGGCTGGAAAATATTGGAAGTGGCCAAGCCTGCCTTATCCAAAGGCACACCTGTAAAAGCTGAATTCAATATAATTAATATTCAAAGATCGGTTGGCGCCATTACATCAAACGAGATTTCAAAAAAATACAAAGGTAAAGGTTTACCGGCTGGTACCATCGATATCAAATTCAGAGGATCGGCAGGTCAGAGTTTTGGCGCTTTTGGCGCTTCGGGCTTGCGATTTGAACTCGAAGGTGAAGCCAATGACTATTTTGGTAAAGGTCTTTCTGGCGCTCAGTTGATTGTTTATCCAGACAGGGATTCAACTTTTGAGCCAAAAGAAAATATCATAATCGGAAATGTGGCTTTCTATGGTGCAACATCCGGAGAAGCATATATACGAGGGCAGGCCGGAGAACGATTCTGTGTAAGAAACTCTGGCGTCAAAGCCGTAGTTGAAGGTGTGGGTGACCATGGCTGTGAATATATGACCGGAGGTATTGCGGTAGTGCTAGGACAAACCGGAAGAAACTTTGCCGCTGGCATGAGCGGTGGTGTTGCTTATGTTTACGACCCAGGCAGCCAGTTTAGCAAGTATTGTAATATGGAAATGGTCGATTTCGATGAAATAGACCTCGAGGATGAGGCCACCTTAAAGAATCTCATTGAAAATCACTATAAAAATACCAAAAGTGATTTGGCTAAAGAAATTCTGGACAACTGGAGCATCAATCTTCAGTTCTTCATTAAAGTTATGCCGAGAGATTACAAGCGCGCACTCATGAACCGAAAAAAAGACCAAATGAGTCCTTCTGTAATAAATTAATATATTGTTTAGAACCAATTAGATATTAAAAATAACCATGGGAAAACCAACTGGATTCCTCGAATATAACAGAGAACTTCCTGAATACAGAGATCCTAAAAACAGGATCAATGATTATAAGGAATTGTACCTGCCATTCCCCGAAGAAAAAACCAAGGAACAGGCAGCACGTTGTATGGACTGTGGAGTGCCTTTTTGCCATACGGGTTGCCCACTCGGCAATATTATACCTGAATTTAACGACGCAGTATACAATGAAGACTGGGAACAGGCCACCAGAATTTTACTGAGCACCAACAATTTTCCGGAATTTACCGGAAGAATTTGCCCGGCGCCCTGTGAATCTGCCTGTGTATTAGGAATAAATAAGCCCCCGGTAGCCATTGAACACATCGAAAAATCCATCGCTGAAAAAGCCTGGGAGCTCGGACTTATCACCCCGCAAGTACCGGAAGTGCGTACTGGCAAAAAAGTAGCAGTAGTAGGCTCCGGACCTGCCGGATTGGCTGCTGCAGCCCAGCTCAATAAAGCAGGGCATTGGGTAACCGTCTTTGAACGGGCCGATCGAATCGGCGGTCTGCTAAGATATGGCATCCCCGATTTTAAACTTGAAAAATGGACCATCGACCGTAAACTCGCAGTGATGGAAGCTGAAGGAATTGTCTTTAAAACAAATGCCAATGTGGGCATTAATGTATCGGTAGAAAGGCTCATGGCTGAATTCGATGCCATAGTTTTATGTGGTGGCGCTACCGTACCACGCGATCTCAATATTCCCGGCAGGCAACTTCATGGTGTACACTTTGCCATGGATTTTCTGACACAGCAAAATAAAAGAGTAGCTGGAGACAAAATTGACAATATCAAAGAAATATCGGCCACTGGTAAAAATGTACTCGTGATTGGAGGCGGTGATACTGGCTCAGACTGTGTGGGAACTTCAAATCGCCATAAAGCCAAATCTGTAAGTCAGATCGAATTACTCGCTAAACCTCCCATGCATAGAACCGATAAAGACCCCTGGCCCAAATGGCCTATGATCTTGCGAACATCTTCTTCCCACCAGGAAGGGTGTGATCGCGACTGGTCGGTACTAACTAAGGAGTTTATCGGCGATGGCAAAGGCAACCTTAAAGCTGTGAGACTGGTAGATATTCGATGGGATATGGGATCTGATGGCACCCCTGGTTTTGTCGAAATTGAAGGTTCCGAAAAGGACCTCCCCTGTGAACTGGCTTTATTGGCTGTAGGATTCGTTCACGGTGAAATGCGAAACATTAATGACAGTCTGGGTCTGAATCTCGATGAAAGAGGAAATGTGAAAACTCAGGGATACCAAACCAGCCTGGAAAAAGTTTTTGCAGCTGGTGACATGCGAAGAGGGCAATCTCTAGTGGTATGGGCCATCGCTGAAGGCAGAGAGGCTGCCCGGCAGGTAGATGAATACCTCATGGGCGAATCCTTTCTCGAATCAAGAGATGACTCATTCTTTAATGTGGCCTATGCCAAATAGAAAAGATTTAATTTTCCAGTGATAAAAAATTCATTTTTGAAGAGGCAATGATTTAAAAATTGCCTCTTTTTTGTTACACGAAAAAGTGCTATACATTCTGGCCAAGGCGCCCTGTAAACTTAAAACCACAAAATTTTTTTTAATATTTTAGTTGATTTACAAAACATCATACTTTTTATTGATTTTTTTTCGACAAATACTTGCATTATCCAAGATGACCTGTTACACTTGCACCCGTTATAATAACTCAGACGTATTCTATGCAATCAAATTTGCCCGTACTTAATCAGAAAGAGCTCGCATCAAAAAGATGTGCGTGTTGGTTCTGGTGTTGTCCTCCCCAAAATGGGAAAGGCTATGGGTATATTATGTCTGATATGAATCAGAAGGAATAAAAAAGATATAATCCGACCAAGGAAGGCCTTTCCCGCAGATGCGTGAAAGGCCTTTTTTTTTGCAAAATACCAAAACACCAACGATATGCTCAGTTTTAGAAGCGAACTTGAAAACATTGAAAATCCAATAGTTCAGCATGATATAGTAGACCTTGCTGAAAAAATTTCCCGATTTAAAAACCTGCAGATAGACCAGGAAAAATTCAGAAGCATTCGTCTTGCCCGCGGCATATATGGTCAACGTCAGCCGGGTGTACAGATGATTCGCATCAAAATTCCCTATGGAAAAATTAGCACAAAACAATTGGTTCACATAGCCGACCTCAGCGATGAGTATGCAAGTGGCGTATTACATGCCACCACACGACAGGATATACAAATTCATTATGTGAGCCTTGACCATACGCCTGAATTATGGGCAAAACTCGAACGAGAAAAAATCACCCTTCGCGAGGCATGTGGAAATACTGTTCGTAACATTACCGCCTCCGAAAAAGCAGGCATAGATCCTGAGGAACCTTTTGATGTAGCTCCTTATGCACAGGAATCCTTTGAGTACTTTTTAAGAAATCCTGTTTGCCAGGAGATGGGAAGAAAGTTTAAAATTGCTTTTTCTTCAAGTGATCGGGATTCTGCCTATACATTCATTCATGATCTTGGCTTTATACCACAGATAAAGGATGGAAAAAGAGGTTTCAAGGTACTTATTGGTGGTGGCCTGGGCGCTCAACCTTTTCTGGCCCTGACAGCCTATGAGTTTTTAGAAGAAGACCTCCTCATTCCATTTACTGAAGCCGTCCTCAGGGTTTTTGACCGATATGGTGAAAGAGCCCGAAGACATAAAGCAAGATTGAAATTTCTATTGGCAGATGTTGGTTTAGAAGAATTGCTGCGCCTTGTAGATGAAGAGTGGACATCATTGAGTCACAAGCGTTACCAAATTGATACAGATGCTTTGAAACAACCCGATCCTCTACCCGAAGGCAAATTATATCCTATACAAAATACCAACGATCAAGCCGGATACAACCTATGGTTACAAACCAATGTAACTGAGCAAAAACAGAAAGGATTTTATTCCGTTGGGATACGTCTGCCGAACGGAAACCTCCGCTCACTTGATGCAAGGTCACTGGCAGAGGTTGTAAAAGAATATGCGGCAGATGAGCTGCGTATAACCATAAACCAGGGATATTTACTGAAATTTGTAAGGCCTGAAGCACTTCCCGGTTTATACGAATCATTAAAAAAACTTGGATTGGCAGAACCGGGCTTTAACAGTGCTGCTGACATCACTTCCTGCCCTGGAACAGATACATGTAATCTGGGAATTTCTTCAAGCACGGGCATAGCTACAGCCCTGGAGGAAGTAATACGAACTGAATACCCGGATCTTGTAAAAAACAGTGATATAAAAATTAAAATAAGTGGCTGCCCTAATTCATGCGGACAGCATGGTATGGCTTCCATTGGTTTTCACGGAAGCTCCCTTAAAAATAAAACCCTTGTGTTGCCTGCTTTACAGGTACTGTTGGGGGGTGGTGTAGATGCTTCAGGAAATGGCAGAATTGCTGAGAAAGTGACCAAGATACCCAGCAAAAGAGGTCCGCAGGCTTTGAGAATTTTATTGGATGATTATGAAGCAAACGCGCTGACAGGTGAGTATTACAAAGATTATTTTACAAGGCAGGGAAAAATGTATTTCTATAACCTACTCAAGCCGGTTACAGACCTTAGCACATTAATTCAGAATGATTATATTGACTGGAAGCAAGAAGTGCCTTTTGCTGTTGAAACGGCAGTCGGTGAGTGTGCCGGGGTAATAATTGACCTGGTTGCGACACTGCTTTACGATACAGAAGAAAAATCAGTTTGGGCAGCCGCATCCCTGGAAGCAGGTGCGTGGAGCGATGCTATTTATCACAGCTATAACGTATTCATTACGGCCGCAAAAGCGTATTTGCTCACAGAAGATGTGAAAAACAATACCCAGGCAGCAATACTACGCGACTTCGACAGACTCTTTACACAAGAGGGAAAATTTCAGTTTAAGGAAGGAAGTTTTACAGAACATGTACTGAGGATAAATAAAAATGAACCTGAAGAATCTTTTGCCAAAAAATATTTTTCTGATGCACTCATCTTTTTGGAAAAAATAAAAGCCGAACGTAACGCTGAGCATATTTCAAACTCTTTAACAGCCCAGTCATCATGAATGCAAATGCAATAATACCCAGGGTGAGTTTGGTGGGGGCAGGTCCCGGTGATCCGGAGCTGATCACCCTCAAGGCCATTAAGACCATACAAAGGGCTGATGTAATATTATATGATGCCCTCATCAATGATGAAATACTTGATTATGCTCCACAAAATTGTGAGAAAATCTATGTAGGTAAACGTGCCGGGCGTCATAGTTTGCCCCAGGAAGAAATTAACCAACTCTTGGTGGAATATGCCTTCACAATGGGGCATGTTGTAAGGCTTAAAGGTGGCGATCCCTTTGTTTTCGGAAGAGGCCATGAAGAAATGACTTATGCAGAAAGCTTTGGCATACCAGTAGATATTGTGCCGGGGATCAGCAGCGCTATAGCTGTACCTGAACTTTGCAAAGTGCCACTTACCTCCAGAGGTCTGAGTGAAAGCTTTTGGGTAGTGACCGGTACCACAAAGAATGGTCAAGTCTCAGACGACTTATACCATGCAGCCAGATCCAACGCTACTGTGGTCATTTTAATGGGCATGAACAAGCTTCAAGAAATTGCAAAAATATTTGCCCGTGAAGGCAAGGAAGATAAACCTGTAGCAATCGTTCAAAACGGAAGCCTCCCCCGGCAAAAGGTCGGGGTGGGTACCGTTTCTACCATTGCAGAGATAGTAAAAGAAAAAAAACTGGGAAGCCCGGCCATCATTATTATAGGTGATGTTGTACAGGTCCTGGCCGAAAAAGTATTTATCGACAAAACTAAAGAATCATGGACGGAAACACTCTCTTCCCGATATTTTTAAAACCCGACCAGATCAATACCCTGATTGTTGGTGGTGGCTTTGTAGGCTACGAAAAACTCAGTGCCATCATCAACAACAACCCATTGGCGCGTATAACGCTGGTAGCCGACTACATCAGTGATGATGTGGAAACCATGGCTACCAACTCGCCCAATGTTAAATTGATTAAACGGAAGTTTTTCATCACCGATCTCAAAGGGCAGCGTCTTGTGATTTTGGCAACAAATGACAGACCCCTTAATGAAAGAATAGCCAAATTTGCAAGACGCGAAGGAATTCTTGTAAACGTTGCCGACACACCTGACCTCTGCGACTTTTATCTGGGATCCATCGTCAAAAAAGGTGACCTTAAAATTGCCATTTCGACCAACGGTAAATCTCCTACCTTGGCCAAAAGAATCAGAATGTACTTCGAAGAAGCCATTCCCGACTCCATCCAATCCGTTATGGATCAATTGCAGATATTGAGATCAAGATTAAAAGGAGATTTTGCCTTTAAGGTAGAGGCACTGAATAAACTAACTGAAACTCTAACCTACCAAAATAAAGTAGATGATCATGAGCAATTTTTTGATGCCAAGCAGCCAGTCTGAACCTTCAGAATCGAGAAATCTGATTAACCAGGAAGATTTAGACAGACTGAATAAAAAGTATAAAAATTTAAAACCAGAAGCACGGATTCGTGAATTATTCAACGACTTTGATCCTGCTGATGTGATGTTTACCTCCTCATTTGGCACAACAGGTGTTTTTATGCTTCATCTTTTCACCAAACAACACATAAAACACCCGGTACATTTTATTGATACATCATTTCATTTTGAAGAAACCATTGATTATAAAGAAAAACTTACTAACTTGATGGCTCTAAATGTAATTGATGTTAAACCATCAAAGACAGAAGCAGAAAAGCAATATCCGAATGATTTGTGGAAAATAGACCCGGATCTTTGCTGCAAAATACATAAAAACGCTCCCTTTGAAAAAGTGAAATCCAATTATAAGGTTTGGATATCCGGACTTATGTCCTGGCAAAGCGAGCATAGAAAGAAGTTGAATATTTTTGAATTCACCAAAGGCATTTTAAAATTTCATCCCATACTGGATGTGTTAGAAAAGGATGCCTATGAATATATAAGGGTACATAATTTGCCAGAACATCCGCTTAAGCCACTTGGATATGAATCCATTGGATGTAAGCATTGTACCATAAAAGGTGTGAAACGCAAAGGAAGGTGGCCCAGCCAGACTAAAACAGAATGCGGGCTGCACCTGTAACGATATAAGACAGAAAGCAGGATACCTATTTGGGTTGAATCAGAATTAGTTAGTTAGTTAGAATTAAGATTTAATTTGAAACTGTACCCATGCTTACCTGTCTTATGCGATCAGATTATATGATCTGATCATTCCTCTTCAAATAAGGTAAGGTAAGCAAGGCGGTCTATGGCCGTCTTGCTTCATCCTTGACATTTTGTAGGCATAGCGTTTGAATAAAATCAACCCAGGCTTTGCTCACTACTTCTGAAGAAAATTTTTGAACAGATAAACTCAATGCATTTTTTTGCATCCCCAAAATCATATCCGGGCTTTTTAAAACCTCTCTTATCCTCATCACAAATTCTTCAGGCTTTGCGGGATCTGAATATATTCCAATCCTTTCGACTTCTACCAATTTTCTGATCCACCCTGAAAAATTTATAATAACCGACTTGCCAGCGGCCATCGCATCAAAGAATTTGTTTGGACTTCCACTCCACAATAGGGGGAAAGATGCAAATGAAACATAAACAAATTGACTTCTGGATAAAAGATAAGCGTATTCGCTCCTGGTAAGTAAACCCGTAAACAAAAGATTATTTAATCTCATATCCTTTGCCAGCCTGAGGAGACGTTGTTTTTCCGAACCTTCACCTGCAACCACAAAATACAATGGCAAACGAGCTTGCATGCTTAGGCAGGCCACATCTAATAAAAATTCCAAATGGTTCGCTTTCCCGATAGCGCCAGTATAGGAAATGATTGTGCGCTTTTCAGGCAATAAATCATCTGTCTTTTGATCATACCACTCCTTTTGATAAAAATTGACATCTCCCATATTGGTAAAAACCACTGTCTGTATATTTTTAAACCTTTGAGAAATGTTTTGTGCAATTTCAGGGGAAAGGCAAACCACCGCCTCAGCATTTTTGCAGATGATAGCTTCAGCCCATTGTAAAATTTTGATTAAGAAAAGATTTTTCAAAATTCCCATCTCAATGGGAACTCCGGGCCACAGATCCCGCACTTCAAATAGATATTTCTGGCGTCTTATGAATTTCAATAAAACAGCAATTACACCTACACTTAATGGAGTAGAAGATGCATATACCATATCTGCTTTCCCCAATGCTATCGCTTTAGAAGCAGCAAGAAACATAAAAGATAAAAATGCTATGCTTCTTCTGTAGTAATTCATCTTTTGGTCATACCGAACAGGCAGATAGTGCACATATACACCATCATTTGTAATTTGCTTTTTATAGTCCCCAGCAGTAATAATATGCACCTCCCAACCTGCTCTTGATAAATAATTAGTCAGATGTGCCGACCGATGCGGCCCCGGCTCATTAAGGGTTTTATAATATTGGTGTATATAAATCAACTTCATAAATTGCCAATTATCGGGTATCGCTTCAAAGCATCCTCACAATCCAAAATCACAAGTTGTAAATTTTTGCTAAAAGTGTAAATTTGTCACATACTTATTTTTTTAAACTCATTTACCAGATTCATCATTCTAATATAAATAACATGAACACATCAAGAAGAGGATTTCTGAAAAAAGGTGTAATGGCCGTTGCCGGTACTTCTATTGCCGGTAAGATATTGGCCGCACAAGCACAAAAAAAGGATGTGCTCGCTGTACAGCTGTACTGTGTACGGGAGGATATGCGCAAAGATCCATTGGGTTCTTTGACAAAGCTTGCGAATATGGGCTATAAAAATGTAGAACATGCCAACTATGTAAACCATAAGTTCTATGGCTACACAGCCCAGGAGTTTAAAAAAGTATTGAATGACCTGGGGCTTAGCATGCCTTCAGGCCATACAGTACTGGGTATGCAGCATTGGGATGAAAGTAAAAAAGACTTCACAGACGAATGGAAAAAGTTGGTCGAAGATGCTGCCTATATGGGACAAAAATTTGTAGTTAGTCCTTATATGGACGGCAACATCCGAAAAGATTATGATAAGCTTCTGAACTTTATGGAAATCTTTAATAAATGCGGTGAGCTATGTCAGAGATATGATATGAAATACGGATATCACAATCATGACTTTGAATTCAGCGAAAAACTTAATGGACAAACGCTTTTTGATATTATCATGAAAAACACGGATGCCGATAAGGTGGTTATTCAGCTTGACATGGGGAATATGTACATTGCCGGTGCACTGGCAAAAGATATCCTGAAACAATATCCCGGTCGTTTTGATACCATTCACATAAAAGATATGATCAAAAATCCCGAAGGAAAGTTCGAAAGCACGATTATTGGCAAGGGGGTTGTTGGCAGTCGTGAGGTCACCAAACTCTCTGGTAAAACAGGAGGTTCCTGGCTTTATATCATCGAACAGGAGGCTTATCAGGGAAAAGAACCCATGGAGTGTATGCGTGAGAATCTGGCTGCCGCTAAAAAATGGGGATTTAAAGCCTGAAATTTTTCATCCATTCGATTTTTTAAAAGCTACCTTTATGGTAGCTTTTTTTGTTACCCAAGACTATGCCTCACTTCAATAGTTATGAGATTCAGCAATCAGCTCCCCATTTTTCAAAACGGGCACTACCCGACACGAGTCTACCCCGGTACTGTATAAATAATCTTCTTCTGTAAGTAAATGCTTTAACCTTATCCGGTGGGATGCTTTTCTCAAATATCCACTTACATCGTGTCTGGCAGGTTTCCAGAGATCAATGGCCGCTTTAGCACTGTCACATTCAGTTTCGTAACCAGCGTGGTCTATAAGTAAATGAGCCAGCGCTCCGGAAAAAATTGTATCTTCAAGATTAAACAGATTTTTCCATCCAGCACATAATATCAAAATGTCATTCTTCCGCTGCTTCAGACAGGCAAATAAAGCATTTAGATTTACCAAGGCCCCAACGTACACTTTCTGACTATTACCTGCAGCCAGCTGTATTACTTTTGTTCCATTGGTTGTAGAAAAAACCACCTTGGCTCCTTTGAGGTCTTCGCGGAAGAAATCCGAAGGAGAGTTTCCTAAATCAGCAAAATCCAATACACTCCCCCCCCTTTCACAGGCAACTTTGTAACCTGATTGACGATATTCCCTTGCCTCTTCCAGACCAGCAACGGGTATAACGGCCTCTATACCGTAATGCAGGGCAGCACAAATACTGGTACTAGCCCTGAAAACATCGGTTACCACTGCATCAAAACCTGATTTTAAAAGCCGGTAATCATATAAAGCCGGAGAAAAGCAAACTTCAACTTTTGGCATATTTTTGAAATTTTATGCAATTATGCCACATCAATAGGTTTGATTCCAAATATCAGCTTAAAAATAAAAGATTAATATTTTTGAATGCGAACATCATCCACCCAGAATACGGCTTCCTTTACAGGATCATCAGCACCAGGCAGCGGTGGCTCAGGGTCTTCATTGGGCGTACGTCTTCCGGGAAGATTTCTGTATTCACCGGTACGTATGGAAAGTCTTTCTACAGATTTGACCGCCTCGGTTAGTTGAGCGTTTTTCAGTACTTCTTTTCCATCGAGCGACATGGAGTATTTTCCTGAAAGCGTAGCTTGTATTTTCAGCTCAATGGTATACCAGCGATTGGATTGATAATTTCCGATTATTTTTCGATCATGACCATCATAAGCCACCAAAACACCACCTTCTTCAAAATGTATTCTCACCGGGCGATTACCATAGCGATCTGCCACATCAAATTCCAGCCTTCCATGATCATTTTGTCCGCTTCGTACCTTTAGACTTAGCGATACTTCCTGACCTTCTTCAAAAATTCTGATGGCCCTTGCATAATCGTAGGGATCCTTATCTTTAAGCTCCAGACTTTTACCCTTGCCTTCCGGAGAGTTTACCACCTCCACAGGTGACCATAGCGGTGCATAAATATTCCACATAGGTACGGGCCCGGATATTTCAAGCTGATCAAAATTGTCATTGACCGGACCATTAACCGCATAACTGATAGGCAGTGGTACCCGGCTTACCCACATATCTTCCTTATTCATACTATACGTAAGCCACATATCATTACCCGGAGGGTTGCCATTACCTTCAATTATACCACGGGTATAACAGGGTCCAAAATCTTTCCAACGTCCAAAAAATCGTCTGGCTGGGACCTCTCCCTGAATGATGAGCATATTGTCAAAAATAATTCCGTCGTCACCACTTATCGCAATAAGCGGATACCGGTATTCATCCATATCAATCGGGTTATAAGATATGGCATACCTGCCATCTTTGGTTTGCTGACCCCACATTTTTCCCCCTGCCATTGTTAGGGTAGGCACCTTTACAATAGGCGAAAAAGTTTTTCCATTATCTTCTGAAAGAGCTACATTTGATCTTTTCCACAATAAAACCACTTTGCCATCTTTTCTGCGGTAGTATGAAAGCGCCGAGCCGGCTTTTTCAAATTCATAGAAACCATCAAGACCATTATCCTCATCCCACCACTGCATGGTTTTAAGTTTATCAGCCAGTAACGACTCACATGCATCTAAAAATCCCCTATCTGTTGATTTTTTGTAAAACGGGAAACTGGTATTGCTTTCATTCCAATCGGTATGGCTGCTGTATCTGATAAAATAAATCGGTCCATAGCTTCCGTCTTTATACACTTCACGCACTACCCTTCCTATACCTCCCTCCTTGAATGGATCTTCGGTATGCCCGTAGAATGCCAGTGTTAGGAGTCTGCCATTGGGTGCAACGTAAAAGCCCATGCGTTGGTGCATCATGTAACCATCATAACCTTCCGGTATTTGTACTCCGGCAGGAGCTTCATAGGCTGGAAAAACTACCTCAGGCTTAGACCATTTTCGGCCATCTGCAGAATGAGTTATAAGTGTATGGCCTGGAGCTATGTGTTCATCAACCGGATTGCTGAGATATTGCTGGTAAAAACGTCCATTCCAGTAACAAAGATTAGATGCGTGATTATATGTCCATCCATAATCTTCAGCTAACTCAGGTTTTGTACGGTTTACACGTAACGTTTGCCTGCTCTCTACTCCAACAGCCAATCGGAGCCTTCCTTCATGAACATGCGGGTCTACAGACTCACCTCCTACATATCTCACAGGTTCATGAATGCTTCCTGTTTGTGCTGTGGCATATTGGTTCAAAAGCAGGATAAGGGCTAAAAAAAAACTTATACGATACATAGATTTCTGATTTTTTACTTAAGAATCCTTCGATTTAATTACGGTGTGTCCATAAAGACCATAGTATGCCAGATAAATATAGCAAAGCAAAGGCACGAAAAAAGAAAAATGATAGCCACCCAAAATATCGGCAAGCTTTGCCTGCAATACCGGAATGATGGCGCCACCCAAAATAGACATTACCAATAATGAAGACCCTTGTGCGGTATCCTTACCCAAATCCCGAATGGCAAGTGTGAAAATATTACTCCACATTATAGAGTTAAACAAGCCCACACCAATGATAATCCACATGCTGGTTTCACCATAGGTAAGCATCGCTATGCTTATCAATAGAATAACAAAAACGGAAAACACAAACAAGGTACGTGCAGGTTTGGAACTCCCCAGCCTGAAAGCAATAAGATTGAGAGCAATAAAAATCAGGAAGGGCAACATATCTGCAATTGGAAAAACAAAACCACTTTCTACCCAAACTGCAAGGTAAATAATGAAAAATGAAGCCAATCCTATGCCAATCATTACCAGGATATCGCTAGTCTTTTGCACACCCCTAAGACTGAAAGCACCTAAAAAACGCCCAATCATTAGACCACCCCAGTAAAAAGCAAGAAATGATTTTGCTTCTATTTCAGGCATTTGCGTAAGCTCGTAGATGTAATTTATCAACAAACTACCTATGCTGACTTCACCACCGACATACACAAAAATGGCCACCATGCCTAGTTTAAGATGCCGGTAACGAAGTGCTCCGGCACCTTTTTTTATTTCGCCAGGTGTAGAAAAGGCTGGCAACTTGGTAAACCATATCAATACAGCGAGTAGCAGGAAAATCAAACCAAAAACTATATAGGGTAATTGTACTGCTATTACTGACATGGGTAAACCGGTATCTGTTCGAATAATTTCTCCCAGCTGATTTACTAAAGGTTCTCCCCAGGTGGCAAAATAATGAAAGATAAAATAGCCTCCGAAAATCGGCGCAAGGGTGGTACCTAATGAATTTACTCCTTGTGCCAGGTTAAGACGGCTGGATGCGGTTTCTGACTTGCCAAGTATTGAAACATAAGGATTAGCCGCAATCTGCAACATAGTTAAACCAAGGGCCAGGATAAAAAGGGCACCCAGAAAAAAACCATATACTTGTAATTCAGCAGCGGGGTAAAATAAAAAGCAACCAAATGCAGCAATACCCAAGCCTAAAAGAATTCCGTTTTTATATCCTATTTTTTCAATCGGATCACCTCGTCTCGATGATATAATAAAATAAATTACCGAACCTGTGAAATAGGCAGTAAAAAAAGCCATCTGTACCATCATAGAGCCAGCACGGCTCAAATCGAACATCTTTTTTAAATATGGAATAAGGATGTCATTCATCACTGCAATAACCCCCCACATAAAAAATAGTGTCGTCAAAACTGCAAGTGCTTTAGTATACTTCTTGCCTTCTTCATTCCCTCCACTGTGTGGCTGTTGTACATTTCCTCCTGAAGCCATAAAATCTTAGCTAAAAATCAAAGTTTAATGAATATTTTTTTCCTGTATAAAATATATGCAGGAATAAAATTGATACAAACAAAAAGCAATGCATAGCACATACTGACAAATTTCGGAGCAACTCCAATCCCTGTGAAAAGAGCTACAAAATGTGCATTAAGTGAGTCTCCACCAATCTGAAGATCGTAGAAAAGCAGAGAAAGTACGTCTGCAAGTACATAAACAGTAATGGCATTAGCGCCAAATATAATCCCTGGCTTGGTCCCCCTGGTTTTTCCAAGAATGTCAACCATAAAATAAACAGCCCCAAGTAACATAGCCGCCATACCAGAAGTCACCAATACAAAAGTACTTGTCCAGATATTCTCATTTACCGGAAAAATCAAACCCCAAAAGTATCCCAGTATGGTTGTATAAAGGCCAATTGTCATTAAGTAGTTTACCTTTTCCTGTTTTGTGAGGTTACTAAGCAATAGGTGCCCCGCCAGCATTCCCGTAATACCTGTTACAATTGAAGGGATTGTACTATAAATCCCTTCGGGGTCCCAGGTGCCCTGCCACATTTTTCCGGGCAGGAGTTTACTGTCAACCCAATGCGCAA
Organism: Cyclobacteriaceae bacterium; assembly: GCA_020832305.1. Taxonomy (GTDB): domain Bacteria; phylum Bacteroidota; class Bacteroidia; order Cytophagales; family Cyclobacteriaceae; genus JAFIEV01. Next base: position 110,448 of record JAFIEV010000007.1, read on the forward strand.
AATTTAACCCTGGTTCAAGCATCACCTGTCCTACTCCAGGAGTGGGAATAAGGGTCATGGTAAGCCAATAACCAACCAGCACTATTGCTCCTATCCAGGCCTGGGTCTGCCAGCGTGTATTTAAAAATAAAAAAGCACAAGCCAGAAATACTACTGAAATGCGATGCAAGGTTCCTGTCCAGCGAAGGTCTCCAAAATCAAAATCAGGGATCATATTCAAAAACATTCCCACTGCAAAAATTTTAAATGCCCTGATGACTATTTTTTTATACATAGCCCCTTTTGGACTTCCATCCTGCAACCTTCTCGAATAGGCAAAAGCAATAGATACACCAACAATGAATAAAAAAAACGGTGCAATCAGATCAGTGAAGGTAAGACCATTCCATTCTGAATGCAGCAAAGGCGGATATACATGGCTCCAGGTCCCTGGAAAATTAACCAGTATCATCGCTGCAATCGTAAAGCCTCGTAAGGCATCCAGTGAAATCAATCGGTTTGAAGGCAACTTCATCCTTGTATTAATTAATTTTGTATAACCTGATCCAAATTTTCAATGCTCTTAATACGATAGGCTATTTTTTGCTATGCTAAAGTATTTTAATCTCCAGATCAAATTATTTCCAATATAGGAGTTTAAATCAGACGAAAATTATAAGATGCAAAGAAAAATAATAGTATCTTTATTACGCATTCAAGTATTTTTCAGGCCATTCATAAAGTAAAAACCAATGTTTAAAATGTTTAGATTTTTTCTGTTTTTAAGTTTAGTTGCAATACTAAGCTCTTGTGAAAAGTCGGAAACCCTGAATTATGAAGCCGCTGCCGATATACATATAGCGTGGGAGCTGGTTTCCAATTTCCAGGATAACCCGGATGCCTTTGAGGCTCGCTTTATTTTAGAAAATCAAAGTGCAGATTTTACGCTGACCAATAGAAAATGGACGCTCTTTTTCAATATTGCACCCAGACCCATTATTGATCATACTCAGCCCCAACCTGCTTTCCTGACTCATATTAACGGTGACTGGTATCGAATGGAGCCAAATGAAAATTTCAGCCTAAAACCTGGTGACAGGCTTGAAATTTATTATATGGGTACAGAAGCGGTAATAAAAGAAACAGATGCTCCACTAGGATTGTATTTTGTATTCTATGATGATGAGGGGAATGAAGATGCCATCGTGGAAGTAAATAATTATACCATATTGCCTTTTGAACGAAAAGAACAGATTCTAAGAGGAACCAACGACTTTGAGGAATTACCATCTGCCGAAAGATTCTACCGCGACCAGGAAGGTCTTAGCCTGGTATCTGCCAATGAGATTCATAAGGTTTTACCTACGCCATTTCTCATTACCACTGCCACTGGCAAACTTCAAATTGATAACTCATGGTATATTCATTTTGATGAATCTTTTGAGCGGGAAGCGGCATTTCTTGAAAAAAAGCTGGCTGCGCTTACCACCACAAAATTCACAAAGGGAACTGATACACAAGGCGGAAAAAAAATACATTTACGCAAAGGCAATATATCCGTCAATAATAAGAAAGAAGAAGCTTATACTCTGCGAATGAGTGATAATGTAATAACGATTACAGGCACTGATGCACCCGGGGTTTTCTATGGCATTCAATCGCTGCTGGCAATGGTGCCGGCAGATGCCTATTTAAAGCTTTCTCCTTCTTTTGAAATTGACAAAGTACAGATAGATGATGCGCCAAGATTTGCCTTCAGAGGTCTGCATATGGATGTCAGTCGAAATTTCCAGACCAAAGAAACCATTCTAAAAACCCTGGATGTAATGGCTTTTTATAAGCTTAACCACTTTTTATTTTATACCACTGAAGATGAAGGTTGGCGACTGGAAATCGAGGGATTACCCGAACTTACTGAAGTGGGCGCTCAAAGGGAACATACGAGAAGCATGCATGATCCTGTTCTGCACCCTGCCTATGGATCAGGCCCGTTTGCTTATAAGTCAGGTTACCATGGTAGTGGCTTCTACAGCAAAACTGATTTTATAGAGATACTTAAATATGCTGCCGAAAGACATATTACCATCATTCCTGAACTTAACTTTCCCGCTCACGCACGTGCTGCCATTAAATCTATGGAGGCCAGATACGAAAGATTGATGATGGAAGGGAAAGAGGATGAGGCCAATGAATACCGCCTGATTGATCCCGATGATACCTCTGTGTTTCTTTCAGCTCAGGGCTATAAAGACAATGTAGTAAGCGTTGCGCGTGAATCTACCTACCGTTTTTATCAAAAGGTCATGGATGAAATTGCCAACATGTATCGTGAAGCCGGTTTGGAGTTGAAAATGGTTCATGCAGGAGGTGATGAGGTGCCTGAGGGCTCATGGACCCAATCCCCAATGGCCTCGGAATTGATGAAAACACTCCCAGACATCACCGATCCGCAAAATTTGCAAGCCTACTTCTTCAGAGAATTACTCAAAAGACTTGAAGCCAAAGGATTTGAAGTGCATGGCTGGGAAGAGGTTGCCCTATTGCGCGATGAAAGTGGTAACTACGTACCCAACCCGGAGTTTACCAACCGAAAGGTAGTCCCTTACATCTGGAACAATATGTTTGGATATCCCGACCTTGGCTATAAACTGGCTAACGCAGGGTATGAAGTAGTTTTATGTAATGTATCGAATTTTTATCTCGACCTGGCCGATAATAACGACCCAAAAGAGCCTGGTTTATATTGGGCGGGTTTTGTAAACCTTAAAAACTCCTGGGCTTTTGCGCCTTTTGATTTCTATAAAACCACCTGGAAAAATAATATGGGTAGAAAACTTGATCCAAAAATCGATTTTGAAGGACTCGAGAAGCTCAAACCTCAGGCAAGAAAAAATATAAGAGGACTGGAAGCTCAATTGTGGAGTGAAACGATAAAAGGAGGTGAAATGATGGAGTATTATATGCTTCCACGCCTTATTGCTTTTGCAGAAAGTGCCTGGGCAAAAGAGCGCACATGGGAAACCATTGAAAATACAGAACAGCGTGAAAAAATGATGGATCAGGGATGGAATGTTTTTGTAAATACCCTGGGGCAAAAAGATTTACCACGCTTGAGTGCGCTCAATGGTGGTTATCATTACAGGATACCACTGCCGGGGGCCGTAATTGAAAATGGTTTCCTTAAAGCAAATGTTGAAATGCCAGGTCTTAAAATTTTATATACAACCGATGGCACAGAGCCCAATTCCGGTTCTTCTCTATATGATAAACCGATACAAGTAAATGGCCTGGTAAAACTACGGTGCCTGGATGCTGCCGGCAATATGAGCCGAACCATTGAGGTAAATCAAACTAAGGCATTTCCTTAATGCAAACTACCAAAAGAAAGGATGCCTTTTTAATCAGTCAGGCATCTTTTCTTTTTTAACTTATATTGCCAGCGAAAAATCATTGATGTATTCGCATTACAAGAAAAAGCGTAAACGCCTGAAAATAATTATCGTTATCCTGGCTTATGTCTGGATACCAATATTTAATGCAAATGCCCAAAATACCGACAGCATCGAAATTAACAAAGGCAGGCTCGCCCTGGTAGCTGGTACAACTGCCGGTATTTATATCGGAGGTGCCATATTTCTCAATGAGGTTTGGTATGCAGACAAGGCCAGAGTTCCTTTTCAATTTTACAATGACAACAAAGGCTGGATGCAAATGGATAAGTTTGCCCATAGCTACATCGCGTATTATCAAAGTTACTGGGCCTATGAAGCATTATTGTGGAGCGGTGTTGATGAGAAAAAAGCCATCTGGTACGCAGCTCCCGTAGGATTTCTAATGCAGTTACCAATAGAAATATTTGATGGCATGTACGAAGGTTATGGATTCTCCTGGGGTGATGTTATAGCCAATGCCACCGGATCAGCCATTTTCGCCGTTCAACAAGCCATCTGGAATGAACAGAAAATCATTCCAAAATTTTCATTCTGGCCTTCAGATTATGCCGATATTCGACCTGGTATCCTTGGTGAAAGCTTTAGCTCACAACTGGTGCAGGACTATAATGCCCAGACCTATTGGTTTTCATTTAGTCCGGGAAATGTATTTCATCTGGAAAAATGGCCCGAATGGCTATGTCTTTCAGTTGGTTACAGCGGAAACGGAATGCTTGATGAATTTGAAAACCCTGAATTTATAAGAGGTCAGGATGTACGTCATGTACAAAGATACCGACAGCTTTTTTTGAGCCTGGATGTAAACCTTCGAAAAATAAAAACCAGAAGTGGATTTGTCAATGGCCTGTTCCATGCCATGAATATGATAAAAATACCTGCTCCAGCCTTAGAATGGAATGGCAAAGAGGGAATGGTTTTCAGACCAATCTATTATTGAGGAAAGGGATCAAAGGCTACATCGAGCCTGGCACCTTTAGCATTGGCATCAGCAGTAATCTGCGGTATCCCTTTAAAAACATCCAGGGAATAACGATGAACATGACCTGAAAGCACGCCTATAACATTGGGTGCATCAAAAAGTGTCTTGTGAAATAGCATGGTTGTTTCTGTATGCCCATCCTGTCTCCAAGGTTCTCTTCTCTCCAATTCATAATTTCTGTCACTGGCAGCAGACCATCCAGGATGACCACAACCGTAGCCCAGGCCACGCCCCGGCATATACATGGGAATATGGCACATTAGTACAACAGGTTTTCCTGTAGCAATTGCCTGATTCAAATATGTCAATTGCTCAGGTACTATTTCGTAATAAGAATTATCGATAGCTACAAACAGAACACCTTTGATTTCTCTGGTACTCATTAAAGGATGCTCACCCTGATACATAGGCAAGAGTCTTTTGCTGATCCATTCTTGCCTCAGGGACTCCATGCTCCCTGTCATACCTTCATAATGCCAATCGTGGTTTCCGGAAGTGTAAATAAAAGGAATACCCGTTTCTCGCAATTTGCCCGTTACCCATTCTATGGCTGCTTCAGCAGGAAAACTAAAAATATCACCGATCAGGGCAATAAGATCTACACCATTCTCTTTTGCCAGTGATAAAGACCGGGAAAAACATTCTTCAGGATGGGTGTCGATGCCTGTCTGAAAATGCTGCGTTTTATTATAAGCACCTGCCATTCTGCCGCTGTATTGGCGAAAAGGCTCCTCACGCTCATCATTCATAAATAAGTGTGTATCTGAAATCATCATGATGTTAAATGACTCTTTGATTTCAGAATGGTAAAAACCGAGACGATGACCATCCATGGAAAAGCTTCCTTTGCCGGATGTACCGGAATCTGATTTAGCTTTCAGATATTGGCGAGGACCAAAACTCAAAGCCCCGGCAAGACCCGCTTTTAATAAAAATCTTCTTCTCATAAGTCTTGATTAACTACTTTATACCCCCATGCTGTCTGTCAAAAATATAAGAATAGACCGGGCTATCATCAGCAAAACTACCAGGCTACCATAATACTTTAGTACCATTAAGCGGTTTTGTCTGTCGAGAAACCAAAAAACCCACCAGGGTTGTATCATACCCAATACCAGGGCAAGCACACAAAGCCAAAACAAAATATTTACAAAAAGCAGAATAGCCTCCACCGCAGGGTTGTATTTTTACATCCGAAATATACAAAAATAACCATGCATCATTTTTTTTTGACCTATGAATATTGGCATTCTTTCTGATACTCACGGCTTTTTTGATCCAAAAATCGCAGATTACTTTTCAGATTGTGACGAAATCTGGCACGCAGGCGATATCGGCAATCATGAAACAGCCAAACAATTGGAAGCCATGAAGCCCTTCAGAGCTGTCTACGGCAATATTGATGGCGGCATACTAAGGCAACTATACCCCCTGCAACTTGCATTCACAATCGAAGGAGTCAAAATTTGTATGATACATATAGGTGGCTACCCGGGCAAATATGCCAAAGGCGTTAAAGCCTGGTTGGAAAAAGAAAAGCCAGATATCTTTATTTGCGGACACTCACATATTCTGAAAGTAATGCCCGATCGTAAGTTAAAGCTCCTGCACATAAATCCGGGTGCCGCAGGAAAACAAGGATTTCATCAGGTGCGTACCCTTATTCTACTCGAAATCGGATCGGGTAAAATTCTTGGATGTAAAGTGGTAGAATTGGGCAAGAGGGTATAAACAACAAAAGCCTGTATGCAAGAGGCACACAAGCTGAAGTTCTTGCCACGCGACAAAAGGTATTTTATTTTTTGAACCCTTTTTTGAGTTCTTCAACGTCGACGTTCTTAAGAACCGGCGTTTTGGTAAGTAACTTAATGGCCTGCGTTCTTTGCGTAGACTTAACGTGGTTCTTTCTCGCTTTTCTCTTTAACTGTGATACGCCCATGATATTTTTTTCTTTTCTTAAAAAGGACTGCAAAGGTAGTTGATTATTTTATCTTTTAAAACCTATCATTAAAATTTTAATGATGTTTCGCTACCTTTGTTCGGTAATTTTATAATTATGAATAAATTCTGGCTACTACTTATTTTTACCTTATTGACCCTGGATGTCTATGGACAGTTGTATGTGGGGATCAAAGGTGGACCTAATGTTTCCGAGGCCAGCTTTAGGAATAATCCAGAGTTTAGATTTAAAAGAGCGGGTTTAAGACAGGCTTATCAGGGCGGTTTGGTTTTGCGATATGTAAATCAGGATAATGCAGGCATTCAGACAGAAATTAATTATATACAAAAAGGTTGGCAGGAAACGGTTGACACGGTGGTAAATGTTAATAATCGTTACAGTCGCCAGATCAATTATCTTGAAGTACCCGTACTGGCACATATTTATCTGGGCAGAAAAAAATTCAGGATCATCATAGATATGGGTCCCTATATAGGCCTCGCACTTAGTGCCCGTGAATTTAACCGCAATGAACTAACTGGAGTTGAAATCAGTAATGCATATGTTTTTGACCGGGAAAGAGATAATCGCATTGACTATGGTTTAATGGCCGGAGGTGGCTTTGAAAAAGATTTTGCTTTCGGGACTCTTTTCGTGGAAGGTCGCTATACTTTTGGCTTCGCTGATTTTAACCGCCTTAAACGCTCACAACTTGAAATATCGCAAAATCGGACCATCAGTATCTCTTTTGGCTATCTTATCACTTTAAAGGAAAAAAAATCCACATCCGGCAATAAATAGATATTGCGTCCCGATATCTGCCGGTGCCACCATTTCAGTATGAAACAGGTGACAAATCCAAAAAAAATCTTCAACAGGTTTGACTCAAGGTAATTCTTTTGCAACAGGCAATGCAACCCTTCATAGGTTTTTCGAATCAATACACCGTATGAAATACTTTTTATAGTTTTTTCATTTAAAAAAATTCAAAACCAATTCTCACCTATGAAAACTAATCAATTTTTGATCTTAGCCATCTTTTGGCTGTTAATTTTATCAGCATGTACTGATGATGAAAATCCTACATTGAAAAATAAGCTTATTGCTAATGCGGGTTCAGATAGGGAAATCCAACTGAATACACTGGTCCTGTTGGATGGCTCAGGTTCCAGTGACGGAAATCAACTTCCTTTTACTTACCAATGGACATTAAAATCGCAGCCTGCAAACAGTGCAGCAACCCTTACAGGTAATTTGAATGAAAAAACCTCTTTTACCCCAGACCAATTGGGTCTTTACGAAGTAGAACTGAAGATCGCCAATCAAACTGGTGAAAAGTCAGTAACAGTAAAACTCACCGCGGTTAGCAACCCTTCAAATGCCAATGTAATTAACCAGGATATTGTTCAAGACCGTATTTTAGAGGATATTTTTGAAGACCCTACAGTTCCGGATTATATTGTCACCGCTGACATAGCTGTGAGAGCCCGGCTTACCGTAATGCCAGGTGTGGTCATTGCTTTTGAAAATTCAAAAGCAATGGTGATCAACCAATCAGGAACTTTGGTTGCCAAAGGTACTGCTGAAAAGAAAATTGTCTTTACCGGTAAAACAGCTTCAAAAGGATACTGGGCTGGCATTGTATTCAACAATAATAATCCCATGAATGAATTATTACATGTGGAAGTGAATTACGCAGGAAACAGGCCTATATATCCTATACCTCAAGCAGCAGCAATAGGTGTGTCTGAATCGGGTTTTCTTAAAATAAACCATACTTCGGTTCAACATTCTTCCCAAAATGGACTTTGGGTACGCAACTCGGGAGTAATACAATTTTCGAATAATGTATTTAGAAACAATGAAATTATCAATATCACGATTCCGACAACGGAAGCTCATAAACTCGATGCTGAAACTATTATAGAAGCCAAAAATGAAGCTGTAAATTTTGTCGAATTGATGGGTAGTGAATTGCAGAGTGATGCTGAAATAGTTTGGAAAAAACTTCAAAACAATGTGAAGTACAGTCTCAGGGAAAACCTGGTTATTCGCTCTACAATGAGAATAGAAAAGGGTGTAAAAGTTGGAGTAGCCCCAGACAAATTCATCAGGATATTGGAGCCTGGGTCTCTGACGGCAAAAGGCAGTAGTGAGGAACCAATAATTTTTGATGTTCTTCCCGCTGGTGCACAAAAATGGAGAGGATTAGTGGTAAGCTCCAGCAGTAATGCTAATCGATTGGAATGGGTGGAAATCAAAAATGCAGGCAATGGCCAGGCGGGTTCAGGCATGGAAAAAAGTGCCGCAATAGGCATCAGTAATACGTTCGGAAATTTAATCCATTTAAAGCATATAAAGATTGAAGAAAGTGATGGGTATGGAATCTATGTAAACAAACAAGGTATGTTGGGGGAGTTTGATCAGGTGAAATTTTCAGGTATAAAAAACCACATCATGGCACTTCCTATCAGCAATGTCAGAAATATCCAGGAATACCATATTGTTACTTCCAATAATCTCAAAAACTCAATAGAGATTCATGAAGGGATTATGAATTTTCCAGGGGAAACCGTTTGGTCACAACTGGCAGGTGGTGTAACCTATTACTTACCTAATAGTATACAGGTGCAATCCAGTTCAGGACTTAGGTTAAACCAAGGGGTGAAAATTGAATTTGGTAAAGATGCTTTACTTACAATCAATGCTGGGGCATATTTCACATGCATTGGAACACCAGAAGAAAAGATCGAGCTCAAAGGAGTACAAAATGAAAAAGGTTATTGGTCGGGAATCCTTATCAAATCCAACAGTATCAAAAACATAATCAGGTATTCCGTTATTTCAGGAGGGGGAAGCCAACCTTTGCCTGGCCTCGGAAATGGTAGGGCTAATATTGGCGTGACAGCAGGTACAAGTGCAAGTCTGATCATCACACATTCAAAAATAGAAAAGGGCAATGGTTGGGGAATAATCGTAGAATCGAATTTTGGAGCCAAACTAAATTTGGATGCAGATACTGAAAATGATTTTGAAGATATGACGCTTGGTTCTGTAATCAGGCTATAGTCAAGCAATAAATGAAATTAAAAAGTCCCTTTTCCAAATTTGGAAAAGGGACTTTTTTATATTATTGGGCCTGATTTTCTTTTTTGGCTCATCCCTATAAGAGGGATTTTTTACATGCTACAGGATACTGGCCGATTGTACAAAATCAAAAATACTCTTGGCATCTGGTGAGCCCCTATGTGTTACAAGATTTGATTATATGGCTGAAAACAATTCAAAAACCAATAGTGAATGAGAATCCATACGATCACCAACACCTCCAGATAATTGGGTTAAATTGCTCAATTGAAAAACCTTTAGCTTTGTGCCCTCGGAAACTTTGCTTTGATAAATTTATCCAAAAGCATCAATGATACAAAATAGAGAAAGTATTTCAGATGGATTTCCGGATCTGAACTAACGGGTAATTTTTCAAATCCTATTCTACAAAAAAAGGAGCGAAATGCTCCTTTTTTCGTTCTGCTATACGCATGGCAGCAGGCTTGAACCTGCCACAAGTAATGTCATTGTTTAGCCTGTCAGTAAATATGAAGTTTTTATCCTCTGTAAAGAGTTTAAATTTCATATTTCTGTGGCTCATTTTTCAAGAGAGGGTTTTAGAGTCAAAATTTTCAAGCAAAAGAAAATCCCTCATGGAAGTTATATCTGGTTGAATGGTTTTTGTCTCCACCAAAACTTTTTCAGGAATATCCAAAAAAGGCTTTCTGCCATAGGTTTCGAAGAATACCCTCATGGTATAAAATTCCTTGGCGAATATCCTCATCAGGATCCTGGGCACTGATTTGTACTTAAATTTCTGTCCCTTCCGTATGCTTTGGAATATTTCACCCAGTTCAAATCCAGAAACAATATCTCCGATAATGCTGATTTCCCTGCCCTGGTAATTGTCATAATGTAGAAATGCATTCCGAACAAATTTCCCGATATCTTTTGCATAAATGTAGGGAACTTTTGCATCAGCATCCACGAAACCTTTTATAACTCCTTTTTTAACAGGGAAGAATGAAGACCCTATGTTATCCATAAATTGAGGAAATCGCAATATGGTGTAATTGAGATTTTTAGATTTGATATATGCTTCTATAATAAGTTTGCTGTCAACATGTGGTATTTGAATTGGCCTGGATGTAAAATTCAACACACTGCTATAGACCAAATGTGAAACATTATTTTCTGCGCAGGCATCCACTATATTTTTCCCCTGCTGGATTTCCTTTTCCGGAAAGCAGTGTTTATTATCAGTTGACCAGGGCTGTGTCACACCAAATACCCCGTAAGCTCCTTCAAAAGCGTGAATTAATGAAGTTTTATCCTCGAGGTCAGCCCTTCTTATTTCAATACCTTTTGCTCGAAGTGTATTTGTCTTTTCGCCGTTTTCATCTCTGGTCAATGCTACAATATGCCAGATATCCCGAAAGGCCAACATTTTTTCTAATACGGCACTTCCCTGAGTTCCTGTAGCCCCGCAGACTACAATCATTTTCTTATGGTTGTTTTTCTCTGATGTTTTCATTTTGTGGAATCATTTATTAATTGTTGAAAAAGCCGGAAAAGGGACATATCCCCTGAAGCCAAGTAACTTAGCTAATCTACCTACTACTTTGGCCATAAATTTTTGCATGATAATCGGAGGCCCTGTAACAAATAGCTCTCCATAACACTCATTTAAGATTGCTGCAAACTGTAAGGGATTTGGAAGTCCTTTCTTGTCGAGTTTACCCTGATAGTCAAGCGAATACATGCTCTCCAGAAAGTATTCAGTTTTTAGTGCCGGCCTCAGTTCTACCATGGCCTCAAGATCTTCCGTACCTGCATTGTACCATTTGTGCAACGTATTCGGCGCAACGGTGATTTTCTCGCCTGGCAGTAATACAATTTCCCTTCCCTCATAAATCAGGTTCAACTGGCCTTTGATCACCTCGAAGGTTTCACTTTGTACAGGATGGTAATGTTCCGGAGGACCTTCCGCTCCGGGTTTGATCCATACTTGTGCTCTGAGCAATTCTCCTTTTGAATCTGCTGCAGTTACCAAAAACCTGGCTTTGTCACCATAGGTTTTACTTTCGATAATTTGATTGGTCCTTGCCATTTTTCTTTTAATTAATTGTGGTTAAAATAGAGATGACAAAGATACAATCTACTCATTATCTGTTATATACGACAATGGAAAGGCTTTATACGCAAAAAGAAAAATGACAATCAACTATAGAAATCTCAGGAATCAACTACCGAAACCAAAGAGAATATTATTTGAAAGAAGCTACTGAGGGAGGATAACCAAAATGCCTTTTAAAGGCTGTTGAAAAGTGATTTTGATGGCTGTAACCCAACCATTCAGTCACTTCCGCAATGGCTACATGCTGATCTCTCAACATGGTAAGGGCATGGTCCATTCGCAATTGTTGGTAGTAGGCAAAAATCCCTGTATTAAAAGCCGCCTTAAAAGAAGTTTTAAGCGTCTGAATATTGGTGCCGAATTTTTTAGCCAACCCTTCCAGGGTCCAGGTCGAAGTAATGTCGGATTCCAAAAAAGATTTGATAGAATAAGCCAGATCCTGATGTTTCTTATCCCTTAAATTTCCTGTCTTACTCAAATTGCCCAGTTCGTACATCTGAAGGCCTATCAGTTCCAAAGTTTTAATCTCCAGATACATTTTTTTCATTTCTCCTTCAAAAGGATTGTTGCATATGGAACTGATAATCCCCTTCATTTCGGCATTTATATGCCCTGGCAGAGTTGAAGCTACCTCCGGAATTTGTGTATCTATACTCTTTTTTAGTGCCTCTGTGATTTTGTCTTCCGAACAAAAAGTATGAAAGAAATAATCTGACCTGAGGCTCATGTGAAAAGTCTTAACCTTCCCGGTTGGCAGCTGGTGCTCCCCTTCAGTTTGGGTCAAATGAATGGCATTATGTGAATTTGCAGCAAGAGACTGCTTTTGAGGATAGTTGTAAAAACAAGTTGAAATTTCACCTTCCAACAAAAAAGGGAAGTTGACACTGTTTTCCGGCATCTCGGTTTTGAGCTTAATATCTGGTTGCAATTGAATGTCTCCAAACATGAGGGTCGAACAGGGTGTTACCCACAGCTTACAGTCCAGAGCCCCATATTCTCCGTTTGAAAAATTCAATGCCAGTTCCTGAACCTTAGATTTTGCAGATATAAATTTTACTTTTCCTGCAAGGTCAAGTGGAGAAGATTGCTTTGGGCTTATGAGTGAAAAATGCATGTTTTCAGGAATTCCAGATTATTTTACAGGCTCACTGTTTTATTTTTTACAGTACAACAAATATCACAACTTCTGAATTCGTCTGAAATCACATAAAGATGTGAATTTAAATGATTATCCCATCAGTCAAAAGTACGATCTCTAATCTTGACCAAATAGCAATAACACCTATATCCTGCTTACCGGTATACCTATAAGATATTGACCTATCCATTCATAAACCGGCATACTTTGTTAAATATCCCAACAAGTTCAAGAAAAAAATCCTCATCCGGCAATAAATAGTTCTGCAGCTATCGTATCGGCAAACAACCGGCCTTTTCTGCTGAGTATAAGATTTCCATTTTCCAACAGCAGCATCCCTTCATAGATCAGTTCTTCTATGCGTACTGCGTGTATTTCCATTACTTCGTAACCTGACTTTTCCAAAATCAGACCTGGCTTTAGTCCCCATTTGGTGCGAAGGCCAGTCATTATTATTTCATTCGCAAGGTCGGCAGGGCTTAAAATCTCCTCCACCATAGGTATCTTTTCCGTTTCAATGGCCTTGATGTACTTGGGGTTATTATAGATATTGTGCTGTCTTTTAATGCCATTAAACGAATGGGCGCCCGGCCCCAGACCCAAATAGGGTTTGTGAAACCAATAACTGCTGTTATGCCTCGAAATTCGGCCATTCCGTGCATAATTCGAAATCTCATAGGCATCATATCCCGACAATAACATCTGCTCATAAAGATATTCAAATTGCTCTGCTGCAAACTGGTCGTCGGCAATGTCGATTTTCCTTTTTTTCAACCAGTTGCCAAATACTGTATTCGGTTCTACAGTCAAATGATAGGCAGACAGATGGTCAGGCGCTAATTCCACTGCCATGGCTACGTCCTTATGCCAAATCGAATGATCTGCATGTGGAATGGCAAAAATCAAGTCTATAGAAAGATTTTCAAAACCAGCCTTTCGGCTGTTTTCAATGGCAGATATAGCTTTTCCTGAATCGTGAACTCGGTTTAGCCAATGAAGAAATTCATCATTAAATGATTGGGTACCTATGCTCAGGCGATTGACACCCATGGCTTTCAGGCCCCTTAACTTTTCAGCACTCAGGTCCTCGGGATTGGCTTCCAGGGTTATCTCGGCATTGGCTTGTATAGAAAAGTGCTGATCGATGGACTGAAGTATGCGTTCCAGTTGCGGCAATTCCAGTATAGATGGAGTGCCTCCTCCAAAATATAGTGTTTCCACAGATTCGCCATGGAGAAAGTGCTTTTGCAATTCCGCCTCCCTTGCAATGGCCCTTACCATATCTTCCTGTAAATGTCGTGTGGTACTGAAATGAAAGTCACAGTAATAACAAGCCTGCTTGCAAAAGGGAATATGTACGTAAATGCCTGCCAAAGGAATTAAGATTTTCCTTGCAAAGCTATGCTAAAATGGTGAAATGGCAACGGCTTCTAATATGTGGAAAAGTTTCACTAATGGTGCTAAATCAAATTGCTTCTTCAAAATGACCCTTGAAATGGTATACCGGGCTTATGAAGTTCTAAGATGTCTGGGAAGCAGTCATTGATTTCTACTGTAGTATTTTCACGACAAGCTACTTAAGAAAAACTTCTGAAGCTTCGATTATGGCTTCATAAATAATTGACCCTAAAGTAGGGCCATAAAAACTTGTACTGGTTTCATAGCCTCCGCGGTGATATTCTTCTTCGGTTAAAATATAACTGATCCATTCATTGGCAATTCCACCTATTACCGGAAATGCCACTCCGGATTTTCTCATTGCATTTTTAAGCTCCAGGCCGAGTTCGGCAATCATCTCACCCGGAACACCAATAATCAACAGGTCGTCGATCTTCAAAAAGGGTATCTGGGTGGTTTCTGGAAACACCTGCTCCAAAAGCATTTGAATTTTATTCTCATCCAGTTGATACTCCTTACCCCCTGTCTTCATAAAATCGGGATGGGCCTTGTGGGCAGGCAAGGCAACTGAAAATTGTGCGTATTTCAGGCTGGCATTGTTCTTCAATTCTATCTGATCATATACGGCTTTGGCTTGTCTTGCTATTCTCCTTCCGTAATACTCTGCTTTTTCATAATGACTGACACCCTCTCTGGCTATTACCGACTGATCTCCTACCGCACCATTGTAATACATGGCCACCACTTCATCTCCGATCCAGTCTTCCAGCTCGCGTTGCAGATAGCCAGGCCAGCCACCTGATACCCACATGTCTTTATCATCCATAATGGTGGGATGTGCAGTCCAATTGACCAAAATCGCCATCGGACCTCCAATAAGATAGTCAATTCTTGTTACCGTTAGCTCCTTATCAACCGAAGCAGCTCCACGTCTGTTTCTGTTCATCCCTTCGAGCATCATTTGAGCTGTTCCTACTTTAATATCTGCAAGTTCGCTTTCAGTTTGTTGTATTAATGTGCTGAGCCTTTCCAGGACGAATTCCAGCAGTTGGGGTTGAAAAATTCCAATAGCCGGCATGTTAAAAACATTTTTATTATTGAGGGCAAACATCTCCAGGCTTGAATGCGAATGACTCGGCAGCAACAAAATATGGTCTTCACTCCATCCCTGGCTTGCCAGTTTTTTTGCCAGCATAGGCCTAACATTTGGCGGAAAGCCGAGAATATCTGCTGTAATCATGACAAATTTCTTGTCGCCATCTTTAAGTACCAGGGCTTTTGCTCTAATATCATCATGAATGCCCTCAGCAGGCTTGCTCATTCTGGCACCGTAACCTCCGAGCGTATATTGCCATTCCAGAGGCGGTGTTATGCTAATGGATGCTGCATTTCCTTTAAGACCCTGTTGGGCTGTTAGCATAGTTGTTTGTATGCAAAGGGAAATGAAAAATATTATGTGTTTCATAAGAGATTTTTTTATGAAATATACTTCAAATCTCCGGAAAAAGGCCTTTTTTGAAATTGTAACTTTTCCTTTTTGATGTACCCAGACCCTCTAAAAAGAAAAATTCAAAGGGTAAAAATTGGGCTAAAGCCCATAACCTCATAGCTTCAATCGCCTCCTGCTAAAGCAGAAGGCTATGGATCAGGGTGCAGAAGTACATTCAAACTGAATAAAATTTTAATGCCCCAGGATAAAAAATTTTATGTTGAATCTCGGTTTTACTTTGATATAAATTGAGATGCGGCTTAGGGTTTAAACCGATCTAGTAATCGGACCTTCTTTTTAGGACACAAAGTCATCAATTAAGATGCAATTCCAGGTTTAACCTATCCCAGGTGCAGCCCCTCATGATCACAAACTAACGACAACCAGGTTAAAAAGCGATCAACGGAAATACAGCTTCATGTTTACTCCGATTTAGGTCAACCCAGAAATAGGTCAAGCTCATTATTTCAATATACCCTTAATAGGGAGGTGGCTTTAGGTTTTAAAGCAGCAGAGAACTATTGAAGTCCAAGTCGGTTGCAGATCAAGTTTCTATTAATTGAAATGAAGCTCCATGTTTTAATGTTTCCTTTTTAAGGTCAACCCGATACCAAACCAACCGTATTAATTCATTATTCCATAAATAGGGATACGGTTTCATGTTTTTAAGCAATCACCGATTCAGGGCAACCTAGTTATAGACCAAGCTCATTATTTCAATATACCCTCAATAGGGATGCGGCTTTAGGTTTTAAAGCAGCAGAGGACTATTGAAATCCAAGTCGGTTGCAGATCAAGTTTCTATTAATTGAAATGAAGCTCCATGTTTTAATGTTTCCTTTTTAAGGTCAACTCGATACCAAACCAACCGTATTAATTCATTATTCCATAAATAGGGATGCGGTTTCATGTTTTTAAGCAATCACCGATTCAGGGCAACCTAGTTATAGACCAAGCTCATTATTTCAATATACCCTCAATAGGGATGCGGCTTCAGCCCATCCCAAAAAAATGCGCCACAGCTATTGGCTTTAGCCAAATATATTTTAAATTGTCATCCTATATAACATTTGTTAAAAAATGCCTTTTGTTAAAGTTTATATACATTTTGTCTGGAGCACAAAAAACCGGCATCCCTATTTAGATTCAAAGGATTTACGTTGCAAAGTATGGGAACACATTCGTCAAAATGCCAGAGAAAAAGGAATATATATCGATTTTGTA
Source organism: Cyclobacteriaceae bacterium (assembly GCA_020832305.1). Classification (GTDB taxonomy): domain Bacteria; phylum Bacteroidota; class Bacteroidia; order Cytophagales; family Cyclobacteriaceae; genus JAFIEV01. The sequence goes on from JAFIEV010000007.1 coordinate 127,231, forward strand.
AATGGACATATTGATCATTGCCATTGCCTGGTTTCATTGGGAGTCAACCAGACCATCCAGAAAGTGGCTCAAATGATAAAGGGGGAGTCTTCTTTTTGGATTAATAAAAACAAACTAACAACTAAGAAATTTGATTGGCAAGATGAATATTTTGCCGTTTCTGTTTCTGAATCAATGATAGTTAAAGTGAGGGACTATATAAAAAATCAAGAGGAACATCACACCAGGAAAACCTTTCAGGAGGAATATGACGAATTTATGAGTAAATATGGATTTGAAAAATTCAAAGGGTAAAAATTGGGCTAAAGCCCATTATCCCCACACAATTGATATGCCTCCTGCTAAAGCAGAAGGCAATGGATCAGGGTGCAGATGTGCTTTAAGACTGTAAATTAATGCCCCAGGATAAAAAATTTTATGTTGAATCTCGGTTTTACTTTGATATAAATTGAGATGCGGCTTAGGGTTTAAACCGATCTAGTAATCGGACCTTCTTTTTAGGACACAAAGTCAT
>JAFIEV010000012.1 GCA_020832305.1 Cyclobacteriaceae bacterium
AAAAACAAACACCATACTGCACTACAAACGAGATTTTAGAATACTAAACCGCATTTAAAGCCCGTAAAGGTATTTTTCAGTATCAAAAAATGATGAAAATTGATGATTTTAGGTGGCTCAGTGGCAAGTTGGGTTAAATCATAAAGTTGTAGAAAAAATAAAATACCTCAGGCACACCAGGGCCTGAGTCTGCCATTGACATTTTTGAGTACATCGACCACCAGATTGGAGTTTTCAACAATCTGAAAATCATACATGCCCACACAGATAAAATCCGCGCCATGGTTAAAGGCAAAGGGGAAACCGTCTTTAGGCTCGAGAGCGCCAGCTGCCAGTACCTTGAAGGCGATCCAGGGCTCGGTAAGGGCATTCATATAGGCTATGGTTTCATTGGGATGGCGGCAGAAAATATTGTCGTGTTCCTCCCCGCCGGGTTGGGCCGACCAGTAATTGTGATGGTGCAGGGTTTTTACCCAGAAATCAGGCCTGATGCCCAATTCCACACATTTTTCTACCGTGCACAATTCATGGGCGCCGATTCCTGCCGGCAAACCCTGGTTTCTTATATATTCAACCGCCTTTGCCACAGCATCGTACTCGCCATTGCGGATCATCTGATCGGCCATTTCACCCTGAATATAGCAGGCATGGGCGCCCGATTCTAGAGAAGTGTCAATGCCTTTTTGAAGATCATTGAATATGCCGCAGTCTGAGATAAACTGAATTTTACCGCCGGCCTGCTTCCAGTATTTGGTAATGATGCGGTTGAGCTGCGGATTGGTAATCAGGCTGTTGATGCCACAGGCCTCAGCCATACTGAGGGTTTCTATTACTTTTTCATCTGAATTATAGGCCTTCACCAATTTCGATACATAAATCAGGTCCCGTGCATGCGCCCAACCGCCAATTAGATTTCCACCCATGATGAGCCGGCTCACTTCAAGATTTTTAATTTTGCCATGAGGAACCTGCTCCTTGAGTTCGCTTATGTCTTTCCATTCAAAGGTCTTTATGGTTGCACTGCTGCTGCCATCGGCACCCAGGGCCTTTTCTTCCCAGCTGTTCTTTCTCTGCCTTTGCAGGTAAGCATAGGAAAACAGGCCTAAAAATGGCAAACCCATCAACTGTCCAATGGCTTTTCGTCGTGTATTTCCATCTGATTCCCCCTCTGCAGGTTTTGCTGAAGTATCTTGCTTTCTAAACTTCATACCCCAAAGGTTATCCAGTGCAAACATGTATTTGCCCGGTACAAAAGCCAACATCGTCAGCATCGCGGCTTCAATAAAAGTTTTGCTAATCCATAAACTATTTCCGGCCGCCGACAAAGCCATCCATGATGGTTCAGCCATATAATACATCAAGAGCATGAATGCTCCGGCAAGGGCAGCCACACGATAGACCAGTCCCAGCATCAGGGTAAGTCCGGCCAGGGTAAGTCCGGCCATGTTCAGCCAGTCTACCCATTGCAACAGTGTTGGATTTTCGGCAATTCCGTGAAACACCGTGCTTAACCATCCATCTGAGATCTTAAGGTATGCAGCCGATGACCAGCCCGGAGTTGTTAATTTTACCAATCCTTCATATAAAAGATGCCAGCCTAAAAGTATTCTTAACAAGCTGAAGGTCCAGAGGAAAAATGCCGAATGTTTCATGTCTAAAAATTGTATTGCTTCATTAAATTGAACGAGTAAATATCAAAAAAGTAGTACAAAAGCACCGGGTCATAAGCCGGTCATCTCTGGTCATTTTGTATTTGACGCTTTTTCACAGAAATTAGCAGTCAAAGAACGTATGCATGGATGAGAATAAACTGATAAAGCGATGCGCCGAACTAATCGAGAAAAAATGTGGTCGCCGCCATATTGACCGGTGGACGGGACAGCGCTTTACAGATCTCAGCGAAAAAATTGCTGAAGAAACCGGCAAACACATCAGCGATTCTACCCTTAAGCGAATCTTTGGCAAAAAGAAAACAGCACAGGACTATACCCCCCAGGTTTATACCAAAGATGCCCTGGCCAATTTTATAGGTTTTAAAAACTGGGAAGACTTTGCCTCCGATACGGAAAGCTCTCCTGTATTGCATCCGGGGTGGTCTCCAAATCACTTTAAAATTTTGGGATTTGTATTGCTTGTCATAGTAACCATAATAGCCATTTGGTATTTTATACCGGACAAACAAGTTGAAATTTTATGCAGCAATGACCGGCAGCAGGTTCCCTATACAGCTGTTTTTCTTTATGAGATACCGGCGGGAGATGATAGCTACTCCCTGGAAATAATGCCGGGACAAGCCATCCGACTCCATCCGGATAAAGACCGGGTAACTGAATTTATCAAATCTGCGGGCTATCAACCTGCTTCACTCTATAAAAAGGAGAAACTTATATCTCAAATATACATACACAGCCTTTCAAGTACCTGGCAGGCAGGGTATTCTAAAAATGACTTTGCAGAAACCTATACCCCTTTTGAAATCCAGGATTTACATATGCAGGATACCTCAGTATTCCTCGATATAACGAACCCAAAAATAAGTACGCAGTTGCCTGAAGAGCCTTTTTTTATGGATTATCGTTTATCGGATACATTTAATATTGATTTACAAAACCTGAGTTTACAGGTTGATTTACTCAATAATGCTTCTCTGGGTGGAAAAGTGTGTTATGACAAAGAGATTTTGATTGTCTCAGATACCGGTACAATAAGTTTGCGATTTTTACAACCCGGCTGTTACAGATATGCTAAAATTGTATTGGGAAAACAGGAACTCACCGGCCGTTATGATGACCTTACAGCATTTGCCGTCAATAGTGGAGACTGGGGAAGTGTGCAAATTCAAAGCCTGAACCACCAGGTTATGGTATCCTATAATGGAAACGTCATTCTCGAAACCGGATGTGAAGATTGCAGGGGAAGCATTAAAGCCATTACCATTCGCTTTTACGGTAACGGAGCCTTTAGAAATTTTCAACTCAGAGAAGCTGAAAAGGTAGAATGAGTTTTTGCGTTTTCATATCCTTTTTACATGTATGTAGCCAAAAAACCATAAAGTTGAGAAAAACTTATTGGCTGAATTCTGCTTAAAAATGTCCTTCATGTTTAAAGACCTATCAGATTTTTAAAACCTGATAGTCTGGTTCCTGCTTATAATAGGCTTTCATACTAAAAACCCTGAAAGGTTGTTCTTTAAAAATGTACGCAGTGTTACAACCTTTTTGGTAAAAAGCGTTTCATTAATAAAAGATCATTAGCCATGTAGCAACAGGTATTATGGAAAGGTTGTTTTTGTTTATTTCTATTGGATTCTTGTTTGTAAATTGTTCTGATGATGAATTCATTAACCATGAAATTGTTGGTGAGTGGGCGTTAGCTGAAGTGTTCAATGGCTATGTTCATGGTGGAAATTTTAAGTGGACTCCTGTGGCAGAATCGCATATACATATTATCCGCTTCACCGCTGATGGCAAATTTTTTGAAAACATCGACTCACCATATACCCAGGGAGACTGTTATGGCACCTTCAGACTTTTACCTGAAAATATCCTCGAAATTGACTCAAGTTGTCAGACTGTACTTTTACGAAATGAGATAGAAGTCTCCCGGGATATTTTAATAATCAATATTCAAGTCAGGGGTGGTTTGATCAGGGAAAAATACGTTTCACTTAATTCGTAGTAATCCATTTTAAAGTCGATATTATAGTATCAGACATCAGCTTGCGGGATCTGATGCTTCATGATATATGGATTTAGACGAATTGCCTCTGTTTAGCTCAGTGTAGGTCCTTACCAGCATCGACCCTTATAAAGCAGCTCATACTTAAACCAAGGAGTATTTCTACCTTTCCAAAGGTTTTGGAACTTTGGAAAAGTGGCTGGCTGCTCGTTTTAGTACTTAATCACAGAAAGATCGATTCTTTTTGGTGAGCCGTTTAATGAATAAAAGGTTTTAACGGTATTTCCAATTTTTAACTCAAGTGAGCCACTTAAATTTCAAATAGCCAATGCATTGCACATTAAATTGCAGGCAGGTGCGACTTGTGCCCTGCATTAAGAAAAGCAGGGTTTGAAACCCGGGGTGCTATAAAGAGAAGACGGACTTCTCTGGCTACCTTTATTTATCTGACTATCAATTACATGTTGTAAAGTATGTAGTGTCACATGGGGACACGTTGCCTCGGAGGCAAATTGTTACACAGCGAGAGAAGTGTTTGTTTGGAGTCTGTTTGACATTTGCAATGTCGAACCGCAGATAAACCGGATTTGTAATCCGGCAACTGAAACCCTGCTTTGAAAAAGAAAACATTCGCTCAGTCCGTGGTTTGCATCCTTCTGAGATTCCTTTAAATGAATGATTATCATAAATTTATAGGCAAGAAAGAACATGCGGCACCCCTGCCCTGGCTGGTTTTTTTATAGATGCGACACCCAACAGGGTCGCAGCCTACGGTTTTTCTTTCACCAACAATTCAAAACCCGGGAGGCCTTGGTTTTTTGATGCCGCGTTTCAAACGCTGTGTGTCGGTCGTAAAAAGCAACAATGTGCTTTAATGTTGATTCATCCTCGTTTTAAACGAGGACGATACTGGGGTAGGTAAGGTTAAACGTTAAAACCGTTAAGCGTTAAAAGTGTTAATCGTTTCACTCCCTTAACACTTAACATTTAACACTTTCACCCATTACCCATCACGGATTTCGCATCACGCATCCCGAACTTTCTTCTCCCCATGCTCATTTGAAAAACTGATAATACAGCTCATTCCACCGGATTTCATTTTTTATTTGATGCAAGGTACTGGACTGATCGATGATGATGTTTTCCAATCCGGCTATGCTGGCAAAGTCGCTCAGATGCTCAGCGCTCAGGCTCTGGCTGTAGCAGGTATGGTGTGCGCCACCGGCATAAATCCATCCGGCGCAGCCTGTATTCATATCAGGCAGTGGTTTCCACATCACTCGGGCTACCGGCAGTTTGGGGAGTTTATGGGGTACCTCCACTCCTTCCACGGCATTGACGACCAACCTGAATCGGTTGCCCATATCAACCAGAGAGGCATTAATGGCCGGTCCGGGTTTGCCTGTAAACACCAATCGCACCGGGTCTTCTTTCCCGCCAATCCCCAGTGGATGGATTTCACACCTGGGCTGGTCGGCTGCCAAAACCGGGTCCACCTCCAGCATATGAGCCCCCAGTACCATGCCACCATCACCTTCGTAATGATAAGTATAATCTTCCATAAAAGCACTGCCGCCGCTAAGACCTGTACCCATGGTTTTCATGGCCCGCACTAATGCTGCGGTTTTCCAATCCCCCTCCCCTGCATATCCATATCCTTCGGCCATCAAGCGCTGTGTGGCAATACCCGGCAATTGTTTCATGCCATGGAGGTCTTCAAAAGTATTGGAAAAACCCTTAAATCCACCTTCCTTCAAAAATCGGCGCATACCCAGCTCAATTTTAGCGGCATCCTTCAGCGAATTCCGTCTTGCTCCATTAACCTGCAAAGCTGTATCCAATATGTATTCCTTTTCATATTCCGCCATCAGATCAATTACCTCTGCATCCGTAACGGCATTTATGTACTGCACCAGGTCACCAACGGCAAAGGTATTTACAGCAAAACCCAGCTTCAGCTCTGCTTCTACTTTATCTCCTTCAGTTACAGCCACATTGCGCATATTGTCGCCAAAGCGGGCAAATTTAGCCCCCTGCCAATCTTGCCAGGCCATAGCCGCCCGTACCCAAATATCAATCTGACGATGTACTTCCGATGTCTCCCAATGACCGGCCACTACCTTACGGTTCATCTTCATGCGTGAAACCATAAATCCGAATTCACGATCGCCATGGGCACTTTGATTGAGGTTCATAAAATCCATATCAATCGTGTCCCACGGAATGGCGCTGTTGAATTGGGTGTGCAGATGCAGTAAAGGCTTTTGCAATATTTTCAATCCATTGATCCACATCTTAGCCGGGGAAAAGGTATGCATCCAGGTGATGATGCCAATGCAATTGGGATTCTGATTGGCTTGCTGACACAGGTTGTATATCTCTTCAGTGGTTTTCACCACAGGCTTAAAAGTGACCTTAATGCTGATCTGGGAAGATAGATTCAGCGCATCGGCGATGATAACAGAATGTTCTGCCACTTGCTGCAGGGTCTCTTCACCATACAAATGCTGACTGCCGGTTACAAACCATACTTCGGAATTTGGAAATGCTTTCATATCAATGATTTTTCAGTAAGTAGTACATCTTAAAAAAAAGCCGGAATTAATCCCATCCGGCAGGTATTTCATATCGGGGTAAAAAGTTGTGAATGCTCAGGAAGTTTTCTTTATACTGCTCTTCGTCGAGGGTATAGTAAAAAGCACCCTTTTTTGAATTGGATTTGTCCTTTTCATTTTGCTTTTTAAGCAGCTTGGTAGATAACACTTTTCGGGTGAAGTTTCGCTTGTCAATTTTGGTATCATACAAACCTTCATACATAGCCTGTAGTTGAGGCAGGGTAAATTTTTCCGGTAGCAATTCAAAGAGAATGGGATGAAATGCCGCCTTGTAACGCAGTTTATTCAAGGCCATTTGCACCATTTCCTGATGATCAAAAATTAATTGCGGCAATTCGTTCATGGCAAACCATCGCGCATGAAAGCTGTCGCTGATCTGCTGCTGATACTTTTCAATATCGATCAATGCAAAATAGGTTACAGCAACCACCCTTTCTATAGGATCCCTGTCGGGTTTGCTAAAAGAATGCATCTGCTCCAAATAAACATGCTGAAGGCCGGTGAGCTGATGGAGAATCCGCTGCGCTGCGTCATCCAGCGTCTCTTCGGGCTGTAAAAAACCACCCATCAATGACCACTTTTCCTTCTCTGGGGCAAAACCTCGTTGTATGAGCAGAAGTTTATAATCCGTACCATCAAAGCCCAATATGATGCAGTCTACCGCAACGAGTAATCTCGTCTGATTGGAGTATCTCATAACAAATTGATTACATTTAAAGCATGCCAGCAAACCAGAAGTAAAACCCAACTTCATTAAATACCAAAATTACACTTAATTGCGTAAATTCAAAATTTAAGCACTGTATTTCTCGGGTATTTCAGCAGAAAAAAACGATCCAATTGATTGATTTCCGGCCGGAAAATGATACTTGAAATCGTCAATAAATTATAAGTGTATAAATTGGATTTATTTTTTGCGCTTTCGCGGAATATTGCTTACTTTCGTCAGGATTGAAAAGGATTATAATATTTCAGAATTCTCAGAAGAATTCATAACCATTCGCTTTGAAAGTAATGGCGGCATCGACATTGAAAAAATCAAGCATGTACGGCTTCTTAAGTATTTTTTTACCATAAAACGCACTGTATTACAACGTAAATTTTTATAAGATGAAAAAACACTATTTTAACATTATGAGTTTGCTGCTGAGCCTGCTCATTTCTTTTGGCGCTTATGCACAGACCAATCGATTGATCGTAAATGCCGATCAGGGATCAGTGAAAATCAACAAACACATTTATGGTCACTTTGCCGAGCACCTGGGAAGAAATATCTACGGGGGTATCTGGGTAGGGCCAGATTCTTCTGTTCCCAATGAAGCTGGATACCGAAAAGATGTTATGCAGGCTTTGATCAACCTCGAAATCCCCAACCTGCGATGGCCGGGTGGATGCTTTGCCGATGAATATCACTGGATGGATGGCATCGGCGATCCGAAAGAAAGGCCCAAAATGGTTAATACACACTGGGGCGGTGTAACGGAAGACAATTCTTTTGGCACCCATGAATTTCTGAATTACTGTAAAAAAATCGGCACTGAGCCCTACATCACCGCCAATGTCGGCAGTGGAACGATAGAAGAAATGTCTAAATGGATAGAATACATCAATTTTGACGGAGTGAGTCCGATGGCAGAACTCAGAAGAAAAAACGGACAGGAAGAACCCTGGAATGTACAATACTGGGGTGTAGGCAATGAAAACTGGGGTTGTGGGGGAAATATGACGGCTGAATATTATGCCAATGAATACAGAAGATATGCAACTTACTGCCGTAATTACGGAAAAAACCGATTGTACAAAATAGCCGGAGGTGCCAACAGTGTAGACTACAACTGGACTGAGGTTCTGATGAAGAATATCCCTTTACATATGATGGACGGGCTATCAGTTCACTATTACACCGTAACCGGCAACTGGCAGAACAAGACATCGGCTACCCAATTTGATAAAGAAATGTACTTAACTACACTCAGGAAAGCCGATTTCATTGATGAGCTTATTCAAAAACATGCTACCATTATGGATCAGTATGATCCACAGAAAAAAGTAGGCATGATTGTAGATGAATGGGGTACCTGGTACGATGTAGAACCCGGAACCAACCCCGGATTTCTGTATCAGCAAAACACCATGCGCGATGCCCATGTTGCGGCCATTTCGCTGAATATCTTCAACAAACATGCTGACCGGGTACAAATGGCCAACCTGGCACAAACGGTTAATGTACTTCAGGCGGTGATTCTTACCAATGAAAATGATATGATCCTCACCCCTACCTACCATGTATTTGATTTGTATAAACCTCATAAAGAGGCGACCTTGTTGTCGCATCAACTGGTGAGCGAGCAGGTGAGTTATGGCAAAGAAAAAATGGATGCGCTGCACGTTTCTTCCTCAAAATCTGATGATGGCACTGTCAATATAAGCATAGCCAACATACATCCTGATAAAAAAATAAGTCTGGATATTGATGTAAGGGGTATGGATGCAAAAAGTGCCACTGCACAAATTGTTACCGGCCCGGCCATAGATGCCTATAATACCTTTGAAAAAAAGGATGTGGTCAAGAAATCAGAATTTAAAGACTTTAAACTCAATAAAGGAAAGCTCACCATTAATTTGCCTGCCAATTCAGTAGTTATGGTTAGGGTTAAGTAAATTTATGAAGTCAAGAAAGGAGGTTTTTGAAAATGCTTAATGGCATTTAATTATACTACCTCCTTTTTTAAAAAAACAAAAAATAAAATGTTCGAGCAATTAAAACAAGCTTGCTACGAAGCCAACATGCAACTGCCTGATCTCGATCTGGTTGTATATACTTTTGGCAATGTGAGCGCCGTCGATCGCAAAAAGGAAGTATTTGCCATAAAACCCAGTGGTGTTCCCTATGAAGACCTGCGTGTGAATGATATTGTAATAGTGGATTTCAACAACCATATCCTGGAAGGAGATATGCGCCCCTCCTCTGATACCAAGACCCATGCTTTTTTATACAAACACTGGAAACACATTGGTGGCATCTGCCATACCCACTCAACCTATGCAGTAGCCTGGGCCCAGGCACAAAGGGATATTCCGATATTTGGAACCACCCACGCCGACCACCTGACCAAAGATATTCCCTGCGCTGCACCCATGGCCGATGCCCTTATCGAAGGAGATTACGAGCACAATACGGGTCAGCAAATACTGGATTGCTTCCTTGAAAAAAACCTGAATCCTGTTGAAGTGGAAATGGTACTGGTCGGAAACCATGGTCCATTTTCCTGGGGAAAAGATGCCGCAAAAGCTGTGTATAACAGCAAGGTATTGGAAGAAATTGCCAGGATGGCGTATCTTACAATGCAAATTAACCCTGGCGCACCCAGATTGAAAGAAGCCTTAATCCGTAAGCATTACGATCGCAAACATGGTAATGATGCATACTACGGACAGGGCTGCTGATTATAGGAATTATCTCTGCTGGTTTGTGCATTAAAGAGATTTCCGAACCAGATACAGGTTTCTGTTTTTACTGTAATTTAATAATGATAAAAAAAAATGAAACATCCCTTTTACACAAAATTTTTACTCGCTCCGGCCCTTGCATCCATTCTCCTTTTTTCATGTAAAAGCCGAAAAAACAATGAAAAAGAAATCGAAACCACGGAGCACAAAATTGAAGTAGAGATAAAAGAAACGGAGGTTAACGGAAAGCGTGCCAATGTTTATACATTGAGCAATCAGCATGGAATGCGCGTAAGCCTGAGCAGCTTTGGTGGTTTGATTACTGAGCTTGCTGTTCCCGACAAAGATGGAAATATCGAAAATATAGTTTTGCATTACGAAAGTATAGCCGAATACGACAACAATGACAGTTATCTCGGAGCGACTGTTGGGCGCTATGCCAACCGAATCGCCAATGGAAAATTCTCCCTTGATGGCACTGAATATCAATTGGCTACCAATGACGGAAAGCATCACCTCCACGGCGGATTAATCGGATTCCACCGAAAATTCTGGGATCATGAACTTATCACTGAGGGCACCTCGGTAAAAGTTAAAATGAGCTATGTGAGTCCTGATGGCGAAGAAGGCTATCCTGGTACGCTAAGCACCAGCCTAACTTTCGAGCTGACTCAAGATAATACATTATTACTTGATTTTGAAGCCAGTACCGATAAGCCTACGGTATTAAATCTCACACATCACGGATATTTCAACCTCAGCGCCATGAATGAAGATATTCGGGGTCATGAAATGCAGATATTTGCAGATAAATACACTCCGGCAGATGAAACGCTGATCCCGACCAGCGAGTTGGCCCCGGTGGATGGTACGCCCTTTGACTTCAGGCAACCCTTTGCCATAGGAGATCGCATTGGTGATGTTACAGGAGGTTATGACCACAACTATGTGATTAAAGAGCAACATGACGATCGCCTGATTAAAATGGCGGTGGTGCATCATGCAGGTAGTGGAAGATATATGGAGCTTTATGCCGATTCTCCAGGGGTACAGTTTTACACTGGCAATTTCCTGGATGGTCGTCAGACTACCCGTGGCATACAATATAGCAAGCATATGGGATTGTGCCTGGAGCCTCAGGTATTCCCCAATTCTCCGAATACACCGTCATTCCCATCGGCAAGGCTTAATCCAGGTGAAAACTATAGACACAGGATTCAATACCATTTTGGGGTGAGGTAGCAGGTAGAAGTAAAAATTGTAATTCCAATATATAATCTGCCCGTCGTAAACTGAAATCAGTATGACGGGCAGATATTATTTTTGGAGTAATAGGTGTATTTCTTATAAAGTAATTCTAAACACATTAACAGAATTTCCGGGAATGCTAAGGGCTAATTTTTTTCCTTTCGCCTGCACCGGGCTTTCCTTGATGGCAATCAGGTCGGGTTTTTCCAGGGAATGATGCACCCGCAAATCATCCGATGCAAGCTGATATAAGGTTCCGGCTGCATTGTTTTTGGACCTGCCTTTCCATTCTATCTCAAGGGGCCTGGAATCAGCATTTGTATTCACAATTTTAAAAATGAGTTCGCCGGTCTTTTCATCAAAGGAAGATGAAGCATACAAACCATTTTCTCCGGCAATACTTTGCGCATTATGGGTTATGTTAAGAATATGGGTACCTGGGTGGTTGGCAAATAATTTTTGCACATAATAATTCGGCGTAGCGTAAGCTTTCAGGTTATCAAACCAGATCAAATCAGGCGACCATTGCCATCCGTCAACATGGGCAAAAAGCGGTGCATAAGATGCCAGGCGTACAACATCGGCATTTCTTTCAAGTCCGGTCATAAAAGCCGCTTCGGAAAGCGCCGCTTCCCAATTGTTTTTTTTGAGCGGATCGTTTTCCAGTGTGCTGTGTGCTGCATATTCGCCGGCAAAAACTTTTGGGCCTTTTCGGTCATATTGGTCATAGCGGCGTGCATTATCTTTAAACCATTGCGGAGGTTTGTAATAATGTTCATCGATCAATTCTGCATCGCGGGCTGTCAGTTCTTTCCAGAGGTAATCAAACTCGTGGCCATCGGGAAAAGGCCCTGAGGTTGAAACCAGTATCACTTCGGGATAGGCTGCTTTTAAGGCCTTTTCAAATATATCATAGCGCTCAATGAACTGAGGGCCCCAGTTCTCATTGCCAACCCCCAGGTATTTCAGGTTAAAAGGCTCCGGATGTCCCATTTCAGCTCTTTTAGCACCCCAAAAGCTATCTGTTGCACCATTGGCGAATTCAATAAGATCCAGGGCATCCTGTACATATTCATCCATATCGTGCAAATGGGCCATTTCTCCCGAATTAAACTGACAGGCAAGACCACAGCTCAGGATGGGAAGGGGCTCGGCGCCCAAATCTTTGGCCAGGAGAAAGTATTCAAAAAAACCAATGCCAAATGATTGGAAATAATCCGGGGCATTGCGGTGCATAAACTCAATGTTCCAACGGTTAATCAGGGTACTGCGCTCGTGCATTTCACCAATGGTTTTTTTCCATTGATAACGTGTTTCCAGGTCAAAACCTTCTACAATACAACCACCTGGAAACCGCAGGAAGCCCGGTTTCATATCTGCCAGCAACTCGACCAGATCCTTGCGCAAGCCGCGTTTTCTGCCTTTCCAGGTATTCTCTGGAAATAATGATATCAGATCGAGGTCCAATTCTCCTTCGCCTTGCAGCAATATTCTGAAATGTATCTTGTCCTCCGTATTGCCGGCTTTGAGCATGAGCTCATATTCCTGCCAACCTGAGTTTTGAATGGATACCGTTCCCTGCGCCAGCGTTTTGCGATCTTTGCCCATAATTTGTGCCTGTACAGAAAGGGATGAGCCACGTGCCGGCCTGGCCATAAAGGTTAGCCGGTAGTTTTCACCGGCTTTTACAGCCATGCCCCTGAAACCTTCATTTGACATGCCAAATTGGCCCTCATTATTGAGCCTTTGCAATTGCAAATATCTTTTGTTGGCCTCATCTTTATCGTAGATTTTGGTGTAATGATAGCCCATCGCACCATTTTCCTGTATTCTTCTCCATCCCATAAATGGCGAAGGAAACTCAAAAGAATTGTTTTTGATCATCTCAGCATACAAGCCGCCATCGGCTGCAAAATTGATGTCTTCAAAAAACAAACCCCACATATGCGGATTGATCGATGGCCCTTTTTTGCCTAGATCGATGGTGAGCTTTTCCTGAGACCAGGCCATAAAAAAGCCCTGAAAGAGAAAAAATATTGTCAGGAAACTCCGACAGAGAAAAAATGCATTTTTCATGTTCTATAATTTTATTTGAGGCTAATTAGAAAGGCAACTTATAAAATAAATGTATTTTTTACAATTATTTTTGGGGCAAATATTTTATTATGCCTTTGCAAAAAACATTTGCAATTAAAGCACCTCATTAAGCCCGAAATACCAGGCCATCCGGTCGCCATAGGCGAAGTCAATCCGCAAATTGAGCCCTTCATTATGGATGCGGTAACGGAATCCAATCCCTCCGCCATAATGAAAGCGATGGGTATGAAAGTCTGAAAAAGCAGGCATCACCTGCCCCGTACCTGCAAACCATACCATGCCCAGTTTTCGGTGCAGCGGCATTCTGTATTCCCCTTGCAGCGCCAGGCCCTGCAAATCGCGATACCTGCCCTCGAAAAACCCCCGCATAACATCACTGCCCCCCAACAGGCTCAATTGCTGAAAAGGAGTGGCGCCAAAGTTTGCCTGATACCAAAGCTGCAATACAAGCATCTGACGCTTATAAACAGGGATGTATTGGCGCAGGTCGGCCTGGATGCGTTGAAATCCATAGGTATCTCCTGAAACCGAAGCGCAATGTAAAAAACGCAATTGATGAAATTGTCCCCTGCGTGGCTGAAAAATATTGTCCCGGGTATCGTAGAGCAAGGCTGCGCCACCTCCCAGCATATTGAAACCATTGCTCCCGGGTGTGTCGCCTGATTCCAGCAAACCACCTGCAATATTTCTATACAGCTTCTCGGCCCTGTATTCCAGCTGCGGGCCCAGGTATAATCCCCTGGCAATCATAAACTCATAGGACATATTGAGACGTATAAAGCGGCTAGCATAATCCTCCGATGCTTCTCGCTGTGTATCATTGCCGATTCCGTAAAAAACAAAAGGAAAATCAACCAGTTCAAGTCTGACATTGAGATGTTTGGTATTTTCTTTCATCCAATGATCCAGCTCAGCGGTGAAAATAATCTGGTTTCTGAGTGTATACAAGAAGGTTAAAGGCAGGCTGGAGGGTCTTGACAGGCTGTCGCTCTTTTCAAAGAGCCTGATTGCGCGCAATCCCAAACCGAGACGTGTTTCCGGAGCGTAGGTAATGGCAGGGATGATGCTCCACTTTTCACCGCTGATAAAATCTACCACCTGATCGGCTAAATCAAACATTTTATCCAAACCCCGCGAGGGTTCAGCTGCAGACTTAAGGCTGTCCTCCTGCCCCCTTGCCACCGAAAGGTTACACAGGATTAAAAAGAAAAACCAGGTTTTTCGCATCGGTTTTGAAAATCATTTGACATCGCAAAATATCAGCGAAATTGTGAATTCAATCCATAATTCAGAAAAATATGCGAACAAAGCATGTACCCACTGATGTTATACTATATTACTTTTGCAAATATCAAACCACATGACCAAAATCAAGGCAACTATGTATGTATTGGCAATTACGGCAGTTATAGTATTACTCGTGGCGGCCGCATTCAGCGGAAACTCTGCCAAAGACAACAGGATCAGCTCCTATATGAGCAATCCCAATTTAAAGAGTGTACATCCGGATCCCGCGTGGAAAGGCAATCCGGTTGACGAAAGGGGAAGATTTATGAATCTCTACCAGCCTTTCATATCTGAAACATCCAAGTTGCTCAAGTGGCAACTCAGTAAAAACCCGTATAAAGAGCAAAAAAAAGAAGATACAAGACGGCCCGATACCCATGTTGAACCCGATTTGTTTACAGATACTGAAGATAAAATCGTCTGGCTGGGACACGCTTCCTTTTTTATCCGGATGAATGGAATAAATATGCTGATCGATCCGGTATTTTTTGACAGCCCCTTTCTCAAGCGGGAAACTGTGCTGCCATTTGATCCTGAACAGGCGACGGGCATTGATTATATTCTTGTTTCTCATGACCACCGCGACCATTGCGATAAAAAGACACTTGAATTTCTGGCCGGTAAAAATCCAGAGGCAAAGGTGTTCACAGGTTTGGAAATGAAACCGCTGCTTTCATCCTGGATGCCCGGTTTGGAAATAGAGGAAGCTGCTTGGTACCAGCAATTCAAAACCGAAGATGTTTTGGAGGTAACGTACGTTCCTTCCAGGCACTGGTCGCGTCGTGGTCTTTTTGATGAAAATACCAGGCTATGGGGTGGGTTTTTTATGAAAGATTCTACAAAAAGTGTCTATTTTATGAGTGACAGCGGGGCTGGTCCTCATTTTAGTGACATTAAAGATATATGTGGCGCCCCTGATTTTTGTTTGATGGGCATTGGTGCATACAAGCCCGAATGGTTTATGCATCCTGTGCATATTAGTCCGGCCGATGCCCTGAAAGCATTTGAAGTCATGGAGGGAAAGTATTTTATCCCGATGCACTACGGCACATTTGATCTCTCCGATGAACCATTTATGGAACCGGTAGATCAATTAAAAGTACTTGCCGGCAATAAGCAGCAGCATCAATTGCTTATCACGCAGGTTGGTGAAGTGGTAGCTTTACATCAACCATTGGTAAAATCCCCGGAAGGTTATTAAGTAGCTCCTTATTGCAACCTGACTACTACGATTTTGCTGTGAGGATAAAGATTACCTTAATACCCTTGAGTTTCAGGAAAACGGCCCATCTTAACGGAAAATAGAGTTATTAGATGGTCCAAGGGGACACGAACCATATTAATGGAATATAGAGTTATTGGATGGTTCGTGGGGACACGAACCATGGCAGTTATTTGTTATATTAAATGAATTTTTTTGCGTAATAACGCATATTGATTATTTTAGTCATGTTTTTTTACATATATTAAGCCACAATTACCCCTGCCTGCCCTGGTTCGTGTCCCCACGAACCAGCGTATATTATTAATAAACAATACAATGCGTAAATCTTATATCGAGTTGCATAACATATATTTTTGGACTGCCGCCATAAATAAATGGCATAATTTACTATTGGATGATCGTTATAAAGAAATTATTATTGAATCTCTCAAAAACTTAACCAATGCCGGTAAAATTGATATCTTCGCTTTTATAATTATGCCTAACCACATACATCTCATATGGAGAATAAATGAAAATAATGGAAAAGAAACTACACAAGGTTCTTTTCTAAAATATACAGCCCATGAGTTTAAAAAATTACTCAAAAAGGATGACCAAAAACAGTTATCCAAATATTTCGTTAATGCGGCTAATAAAAAATACGAATTCTGGCAAAGAGATTCATTAGCAATTCATCTGTATACAGATGAAGTAGCTTTTCAAAAGCTGGATTACATACATGATAATCCATTATCCGAATACTGGCAGTTGGTTTCCGATCCATGTGATTACAAGTATTCATCAGCCGCTTTTTATGAAAAAGAAATTAAGAACTTTCCTTTTCTCAAAGACTTAAGAGATGAGTTTTAGCGTGATAACCACAGCAGAAACAGGAACTTGCTGGATGATTCATAGGGACAGAAACATATTTATGGAATAAAAAATTTATGGATGGTTCACGGGGACATGAACCATGTTAATGGAATAAATTAATGGATGGTTAGTGGGGACACGAACCATGGCGATTATTTGTTATATTAAATGATATTTTTTTGCTTTATAACGGATATTGATTATTTTCGTCATGTTTTTTTACATATATTAATCCACATTTACCCCTGTCTGCCCTGGTTCGTGTCCCCACGAACCAGGGTATATTATTAATATACAATACAATGCGTAAATCTTATATCGAGTTGCATAATATCTATTTTTGGACTGCCGCCATAAATAAATGGCAATAATTATTCTATTATTTTTGTTGTTTTTATATTTTTATTTAGCCGGATAATCACTTATCCGACTCCTGTACAATTGATCTGAAGACCACAAGGCTTCATGCCTTTATAGTGAAAAAAGACAAAATCAAGGCACATAGGGCCATATTTCACAATTCAATTCACTGCGTGCGGTTGCCCTTTTTGGTCATGTGGCCTTTAAAAAATGCACCTGACCGGGTTGGGGTATAGTTCCAGTCGCTGATCAGCTGCGGAGACCATTCGGTATCAAAGACCCAGGCGACATAGGAAATCCCCTTTTTGTCAAAGTACTGCGTGATGGCTTCGGCGTAGGTCTCATCGGCTATTACCGGCACATGAGCGCCTTTTTCGTTGGCCCGTTGGTACCCGATTTCTGTCGCAAAAACAGGATATTTATCGGCTACAAATCCATAATCGCGTTCCCATTGCGGCTCCCATGGCTGTGCTCGCTTTTGAGGATAGGGATGACTTACATAGGCAATGCCCTGGATATTCAATGGTTCGTTCATCACCGGCGTAAGGTCATAGGCCCAGTTAAAACCTCCCACCAAAGGAATGGCCTTTGGATTATTGGCCCTAATCATCACAATAATATCAGTAACCATTTCTTTCCACTGCGACCAGCTCAGGCTTCCATAGCGGTTATCAGCTGTGGTGGGTTCATTGAAAATCTCGTAAAAAGCCACCACCGGCTCATTTTTATATCGATCAGCAATGGTATACCAAAACTGCCAGGTCTCATCTAAGGTAGTATAGTACATAGGGTGCTGATATAGGGTAGTACGCAGGTTGCCAATTGAGTGCCAGTCAATAACGATGTAGAGCTGATTACTTTTGGCCCACTCCACGGCCTGGTCTATGAGTTTGAGGTAATCATCCTTTCCCCTGCTGCGCCATGCCGCCGGATGAATGGGTAATCTGACCACATTGCTACCCCATGCAGCGGCCGTCTCAAATAATGATGGCTTCCACTGACCGATTTTTTCAAGCCGGTCGGGATCGGAAAAATTGATACCACGCATGATGATTTTATTGCCATCGGCCTTTACAAAGGCATTGCCCTCCACCCGAAGCCAATCCATTTTGGTATCCTGAGCAGAAGATGTTTGAACCATTACAAAAATCAATGCAATGGCAATGCTAAAAAATTGAAATGTGCTTTTCATCTGTTTATAATTTGTTTTTCAATGGTCAGAACCTGCCCCGTCTTTCGGGGTGGAACACCCTTTATAATCATTCCCCTGTGTGAGAAGACTTATTTCAAGGGTGTTTCATAAAACCAAAAATTAATTTAAAACTCAATTTCTATTGATCACTTCATTAAACAACATAATGAAAGACAAGAGGTGATCAAACATTTATTTATTTCTACTGAACCATAAACTTCAGCCTTACCTGACCGTCTGTCAGAATGTACATGCCCGGATTAAGGTGATCTACCTTAATATGCAGGGCATTTTCTTCATAATGTGCTTCCCGTACTTTGAAAAGCCTGCCCTTTACATCCATAATGTTGATATCATTCCAGGAAGTATTTTCCCGGCTGTCTATACGTAACCATTCACTTACCGGGTTTGGGTATATTTTTACCTGCACCGGGAATTCTTTTGACAAGGCGGTAGGTACAGGCTCCTCCAACTCAATCTCGAGGTATTGGCCGGATGCAAATTTAGAAATCAGACGAATATATGCCGCCTGATAATAGATTGCGGGCTCTGTAATTTCCCAGCTATTCTCCGGCCAGGAGGTATTCCAATCGCGGTAGGCCTTTTGTACCGGTTGATTAAGCGGTGGCACCAAGGGAGGTCCGTTGTATTGGGCATCGGGCCTGAAATGGGTATTAGGCCCACCCGCCAAAAATCCTGGTGCTGGTCCTTTGGCAGAGGTGAGCACATTGTCAAACTCCGATCCATCGGTAAACCAATTGTGGTATATTTCATTGATCGAACGAGCCGCACCGGCATGCCGCATATTGGAAATATAGGTAAGTCCCATGGCATTGCGGCCATGTATATTGTGGAGGTAATTGAGGGCAGCCTGCTTCAAAGCAGCTTCATGCTCCCCGGGATCGGCATAGCGGGTAATATTGTAAAGTAAAATCGCTGCACGGCATTTTACGGAGTTGCTGCCCCATACATAATCATTGTTTTTCAGATAGGCTTTATAGGCGTCAGTTTGCTGTTGCACAGCCCTGAACATCTCTGAATTATTTTGCATGACAGAAAGCCTGTAACTTTCAACAATCCTGTTCTTCACTTCCGGCGTGGCTTGAGGCAGTTTGGTATAATGCAAAAGCACATCTTGATTCGTCATTTGAAAAGTAAACCAATAGCCCCATTGCAATGAATTAAACTGTTCATAGTGATTATCAAACCACTCCAGATATTTATCTTGTCCTGTTGCTTCAAGCAGAAATACTGCGGCACCGGTCTGTATAGCCATTTGTTCATATTCAGATCTGCCCGGGTTGGCACTTTGAAAGCCCGCATTATCATATAGGGTATATTCCGGATTTTGCTCCAGCCATTCCCAGGCTTTTAATGCCCTTTGCAGCAATTCTTCTGCAAATTCCTGCATAGCGGGTGTGTCCAAAGTTTTAAAAACCAAATGCGCATGGGCAAAAATACTGCAAACGGCACGGGTAGCTGAGGCATCCGCAGGGCCATAAAACCTTCGGGCTCTGTCAGCGGATGGGGGACTTGAAGCCTGAAACTGGGTAACAGAAACCTTAGCCAGGGCGCTGCCATCTTCAAGTTGCATTTTAATAAGCCAGTCGAGTTCAAATTTCACTTCATCCAGCAAATCGGGGATGCCATTGCCGCTTTCCGGAATGTTGTAATCGTCGGTAAAGGCTTCCGGGTTTTCCTGATAGGCAAAAAGCATTTCATGCAGGGTCGTATGGGTGAAAGTTGTGTATTTGTTGTAATCCCCTGCATCGTGCCAACCACCGGAAAGGTCTTTTTTCAAAAGATCATTATTACGGTCATTGATGGGAAAACATTCTGTATCCTGCCCACTATGAATATGACAGGCAACATCTGTCCATTGTTCATCGGCGTAGGGCACCGTTTTAGCCACACCACAACGCTGATAGTAAAATGCGCGGACCATTTCTTTAAGAACATGGCTGTAAATATCGGGATGGATGTAAAAAGTATGTGACCTTACATTTTTTTCCGGGTCCAGCACGAAGTATCTTCCTGGTGTCTGGACTTCGCTAAAGTTAAAGTACCAAATTTTATCACCCGATTGCCCGTGCGTTGCACCGGTATTCCATTGTAGAGATGGGCCGGCAAAAACCACTTCTCCGGTATTCACATCGACAATCTGCAATATTTCTGATGGGCTATATGCAGAAGGTGCGTCAAATCCTGTTATGGGTTGAGCAATAATAACTATTTTTTCCGCTTCTGGAAGATAGCCAAACTGATCGGCTCTGATAAAAGTGTTTATACTTTGAGCGCTCAAAAAATCTATTTTATAAAAAAATAATAGGAGACAAATAAATAAATTGCGAGGCATTTTTGTAAATATATTTTAAACATCCTGTTACTTATAATTGATCAGTAACAGGATGCTTTCATACTAACTAAATTATCACAGAAAAAGGCTAAAAGTTAAAACCCTAAATTAAATTAGTAAAAGCAATATTAATTAATAACAAATATCCAAACAATGACAAAGCAAACAATCGCCAGCAATTACTGCTAAACATTTATCTATGCCACCAATAGCACAAACAATCCGTTTGATAAAACCCATATATTGAACTTTATTTTTAAAGCATTCCCAAGAAGCTCCTAAACATAATGGCCCATACTCTGGATTAGAAACTACTATATTATTGATATATTCATTATTTTCAATTACGAAATATTCTTTAGGCGTTAGACTAATAGGTGTAAAAATAAAATGCAAACCATTAAGACTATTATTTCCAATAATTGGACCATTGTAAGAAACAATTCTTTCTATGATAGTTATCCAATTATTTTCTCCATATTTGATGGCAGTCAAAAATGTCTTAAGAGTTTCTGAATTATCATTAAAATTTAAAATTAATATATCAACATCTGATTCTTTATAGTTCTTAATATAAGATCCATTATTAAAATCAATTTTTTCTTTGTGTTGAATATGCATATTTAAATAATCCAATGACCCCTTATAATTATTAATCAATTGTTGATAATCATCGATTATCAACATACTTATATCTTCATTTACAATATAAGAATTTTCTAAACTTAAGTTATCTACGTCCTGAATACAGGAAATAAAAACTACTAAAAATAAAAAAATTAATCTTTTCATGACAATAAAATTTAAAAATGTGAACTTTTAGTTGTGTTAGGAAATGAAATAAGGACTAATTTAGTTAGATAATTTAGTTTAAGGCAAAAAAGTTATCATAAAGATCCTGTCGCTGAAATTACTTTCAGCGACAGGTTGATCTTACATGGATATAATAAGGATGAGGATGTTAATTAATTCTGTGCATGCGTATGTTATCAATGCAGATATGCAGGATGTCGATAGCATCGGGACCCGGATTCTGGAAATTGAAAACAGGATTGCCAACACCTGACATATTAGCCAAAGCAGACCCTGTTGGGCTTCCATCGACTTTAGCGCGGAATGAGCTCATTGGTATAGAAACTGTCCTCCAATCACTTGTTTTAAATGAATTGTCATTGCCGGGTTCTGCCCAAGGCTGATATCGATAAAAAAACCCGCTAAACTCAATTTCATACCAGCCATGTTTCCATTCTTCAGGTACATTTACCTCGAATTTCAACATAAAATTAGTCGAAGTACCTGTTAAACCCAAATCTCCACAATAAGCAATAACCCAATCCATGTTCCACCAGCTTCCTGGTCCTACATTTTCAAATAATGCCCTGGCATAATTACCAGATACCGGGGGAGGTGTTGGGTCTGTTGCTGCATCTACAATTTTAATATCGCCCCAACATTTTCCCTTATCATCGAAATTCATCAGCATATAGGTGTCATCCCGGAAGATAAAGGGGGAAAGTACCTCACCAAACAGGGTTTCGACTTTGATTCTTCCTTTTTGTGCCCCGTTGGGCACCACTACTACCAGTCTCATTTGTTCTTCGGAAACTACTACCGCCTCCAGGTCACCCGGGAAGGTCACTACGGCATCGAAGAAATAATTACCGGTAATGATCATTTCTGTTCCATCAGCCGCAAACTCATTGTTTACGCGCTGAATAGAAGGCGGAGGCACATTTACAGAATATGAATAGGTAGCCACTCCTCCCTGGGTCATCAAAGTAATCTGATCATTTATATCAGTAGGCACGTCAGCCGGAACATTTAAAATGATATTGGTATTGGTAATATAATTTGGGTTGAGATGTGCTTCCACATCATTAAACATTACCTTATAGGTAGAACCCAGGTTTCTGCCTAAAATCACCACCATCTGACCAAGGCTGGATGAGTTAAATAAGGAATCGGCTTTTGCAGGATCTGTAATCCGGATACCGGTTATTTCCGGAGCGCCAAATTCATCGTCCTGGCAGGAAAACAGACCGGCAGTAATGACCACAACCATCATGATGCGAAGTAGCAGAGCCGGGTTATATATACTTGATTTTATATTCTTCATGTTGATTTTCATTTTTAAATAAAAAAATACGCATGACACGGTTACTGAAAATTATACACTTCAGCGGGAACATTGGCTGCCAGTCTTGGATTTTGATCTACATCGCGAGCCGGAATTGGCAATAATACACGTGCTTCTGTAAGGGTATATCTGCGTGACAATAGTTCCCATGCATCGGGGTCATTTTCACTTCCTTCCCAGTCATCTAACTCGTTGTATTGTCCTCTTTCCTGATTGTTGATCATATTGATGGCGGCCTGTGGGTTACGTTTATAATACCTGAGCAGGTCATACCAATACTGGCTTTCAAAAGCAAATTCAGTCCTTCTTTCTTTCAACAATTCAAGATAGGTTACCGATGTTTTTGATTGTAACCCGGCTCTGCTTCTGATGGCATTGAAATATTGCAGCGCCTGAGCATCACTGGTACTTTCACCATCTCCTATGGCAGCTTCCACAAATGTCAGATAAGCATCAGCTAGACGAATCATATAGGTATTGATACCGGTTGACATGAAGCATACTTTACCATCGTTATCAGCAGGATTGCCCACTACATACTTTTTGACATTGGTTAAAGTGGGTGATCGTCCCTCCTGATCGTTTAAGATGTCGTAGCGATATCCACCTCTTGCACTTTGTAATTCAGGATAAAAGTCTCCAAAAGACATATAAGTAGGTTTACGTCTTCTGTCACCGGTTTCAAAATCATTTTGCAGGTCGATGGTAGCGCCAGACCAGCCGCCCCAACCATCACCAACACCGGTAAGCAAGGAATTTCTTGCCCAGTAAGCCTGATTGGTGTTTTGTGTACCCCAGTCAACACAGGCCATCCATTGCAATGCAAAAAGTGACTCAGAATTGTTGTTGTTCACAGTTCTGAAAAGATCCTCATAATTGGGCATAAGGTTTCTGCCACTGTTTTGAATCACATCAGCCGATAGCTCTCTTGCTTTTGGATAATCCTTCATGGTTAGATATACTTTTGCCAATTGTGCTTTGGCGGCCCAGGAAGTAACCCTGCCGGCATTTCTTCCGGAATAAGAAGTTGCAAGATGCTCTGAAGCAAAAGTGAGGTCCCTTACAATCAGTGTATAAATATCTTCCTCGCGATGCTTGGGAACGATGGGATCAAAGGCATAATTGCGATGATCCTCTATTATGGGAACCGGTCCAAACAAGCGTACAAGATAGAAATATGCAGTAGCTCTCATAAAATGACCTTCTGCCCTGGCGCGGTTCACTACATCCCGCGATAAATCAGCCGGTGCCTGCTCTGGCATCAGGTTAATGATGGTATTGGCATAAGCTACTACCCTGAACAGTGATTCCCATGCTTCGAAAAGATGTGGATTGTTTTGATTCACGCCAAAGGAGAAAAACTGGCCTATATCACCATCGGCTGTCCAGTAATTGCCCGACATGGCATCACCGATACACCACAGGGCCTTATCGTTGATGGTAAACCAGGGGAAGCCATACAAAGCTGCCGTACCGGCGTTGATCTGATCTTCCGTTCTGAAAAAATTGTCGAGCACCAGTGCATCTTCAGGCGGACGATCCATAAAGTCCTCTCCACAGGAAGTCACCTGAAAAAGTATGGCTACAACTAAAGTATATCTGAATATATTTTTAAATGCTTTCATTGTTTTACGATTTTTAAATGGATACTTCATTTTTATAAATCATTAAAAATCGACATTTACACCCAGGGTAAACATACGTGGCAATGGATAACGACCATTATCAACGCCCTGAAGCAAAGGATTTTGATTAAATGCACCAATTTCGGGATCAAAACCAGTGTATTTTGTGAAGGTGTACAAATTCTGGATATTGGCATATACCCTGAAGTTTCCTACTCCCATTCTGCGCGTAATTTCACCGGGAAGATTGTATCCCAAAATGATGTTTTGAATCCTCAGGTAAGAACCATCTTCCACATAGCGGTCTGAAATACGTGTATTGTTATTCGGATCGGTATGAATGGCCCTTGGCATATTGGTATTGGGATTCAGCACAAAAACATTGGCAGGATCTTCAATGGAACCATTGGGATCAATCAGTCCAAGACGAGCCCTGTCATTAACCGTTTCCAACTGATTGGCAAACATATTTCGCATGCCTTCCCAGCTTCTTCTGGCAAAATTGAAGATTTTGTTACCATAGCTACCGTTGGTGGTAACAGTGAGATCGAAGTTTTTGTACCTGAAACTATTATTGAAACCAAATACAAACATCGGGTTAGGGTCTCCTATTACTTCACGGTCATTATCATCGATGATACCATCGTTGTTTAAATCTTTAAATTTGATATCACCGGGGTATACACCGGATATCAGATCAACGCGGTCGTTTTGGGTTGGACTGCTTTCAATATGTTCAAGATCCCTGAATATACCATCAGTACGGAAACCATAGAACATACCCATAGGATAGCCTTCAGCCGTACGGGAAACGGTATGGAACCACTGCACATTATTGAAAATCACACCACTTTCACCACCTATAAATTTTACTTCATTGCGGTTAAGGGTGAAAATAAAGTCAGTAGACCAATCAAAATCGCCAGTTGAATTGACCGTAGTCAACATAGCTTCTATACCTCTGTTCTCCACTTTACCGGCGTTAACCCATGGCTCCTGAATACCCATCCAGCTGCCACCGCCCATATAACTTGGCATGGGGAGTCTTAACAAAAGATCGTTTACAAACTTTTTGTACAGGTCAACGGTAAGGCTAACCCTGTTGGTAAATAAACCCAAGTCCACACCAACATTCCATTGTTCCTGAGATTCCCATTGTACTGCCGGGTTGGGCATATTGGAAATCACAAAGCCTGTTCCCATAGGAGTACCTCGTGCAGCCATAGCAGATCCATAACCATAACCGGGTATAGCTTCATTACCTACCTGACCCCAACCGAGGCGCAATTTCAGATCACTGAAAGTATTTTGTCCTTTCATGAATTCTTCATTTATAGCTCTCCAGGCAAATGCTGCCGATGGGAATACCCCCCATTTGTTTTGAGGCCCGAATTTAGAAGAACCATCAGCCCGTAAGGTAAAGGTAAGGAGATACCTCTCGTCAAAACCATAGTTTAATCTTCCGAAATACGACTGAAGGGTAGAACTTCCCTTGAATTGAGAGTTAACAGCGGTAGTTGGGTCTCCGGCGTTGAGCTCCTGAATGTCATTGGAAACAAAGTCTTGTCTGCCACCCATAAGGCCTTCCCATCTGTTTTCCTGTACTTCATGCCCACCCATAAAAGTGAAGTTATGGCGGTCGTTGAATCGCTTGTTATAGGTTACATAATTCTGGAATATGTAAAACAAGTTCAGGTTGGCATTTCTTCTTGAATTGGCTCTTGTGTTCACTACAGTACCCCATTCGTAAGTCGGGTTAAATCCATAGTTGTTATTAAAACCTGCATCTACACCAATCTCAGAACGATAAGTGAGGTTTTTGGCAAGTTTAACTTCTCCATATAAATTGCTAAGCACGCGGTTACGTACCAGTCGCATATCCCTTTCCAGTGCCATGGCCACCGGGTTGGTGATTCCGGTACTTGAACCTTCAAGGGTTGGACCTGCAAAACTGCCATCAATGTTACGCACCGGTATATCGGGTGCCTGAACAATAGCTGTACTTACCACGCCATCTTCACTGTCATTGAGGGTGATTCTTTCATTGGTGCGGCTAAACATTATGCTATTACCCACTTTCAACCATTTTTTGGCCTGGTTATCTACATTGAGTCTTAAAGAGAACCTGTCAAAACCTGAGCCTACAACCACACCATCCTGCTTGAAATACCCTCCGGAAATACTGAATTGCGTATGTTCCGATCCTCCGGAAAGGGAAAGTTGATGGCTTTGGACAATGGCAGATTGGAATATTTCACGCTGCCAGTTGGTACCCGGGCCAAGCAGAGAAGGATCGAGAAATTCTTCCCGAATGTTAAAATCCATTTCCCGTGCGCGCTCGGTTTGATACTCTGCATAAGAAGGCAGGTCCATGGTCTTTAAAAAGCGGCTGGGCTGCTGAACACCTACAAAAGCATCGTAATTGAGTTTCGATTCACCGGCCTTACCTCTTTTGGTAGTAATTAATACCACACCATTGGCAGCCCTGGAACCGTAAATGGCGGTTGCCGATGCATCTTTAAGGATTTCAATGGAAGCTATATCATTAGGGTTAATGGTAGAGAGCGCACTTACCGCTGTCTGGCCATTGCCACCCCCAGCCCAGTCAAAACCAACGGCTGTACCTGCAGAGTTACCACTTATAGGAACACCATCAACTACGTACAGTGGTTCATTGCCACCACTAACTGAGTTGGCACCACGGATCCGCACTGAAATACCTCCGCCTGGCTGGCCGGAGTTGGTTGTCACCTGTACCCCTGCTGCACGGCCTTGCAGTGCCTGGTCTACCGAAGTGGTTACCATGGTACGTATTTGTTCTTCAGAAACAGAAGATACCGAGCCGGTTAAATCACTTTTCTTTACAGCGCCATAACCTACTACCACAATTTCTTCGAGTTGAGTTACATCGGTAGTAAGCGCAATATTGATAACAGAACGATTGTTGATCTGAACCTCTTCTGAAAGATACCCTACAGAACTGTAAATCAATATCAAATCACCAGAAGGTACTTCAAGACGATATTCACCCCGAATATCGGTGATGGTACCAGTAGTTGTTCCCTTTACGGTAATATTCACACCGGGTAAACCTTCAGGTTCTTCTGAAGAAGTTACCCTACCCGTAACCACCATGGATTGCAGTTCCGGTTCTACCACTTCAGCAGGCAATCCCTTTTGTATTTCTGCCCCGCTGACAAAAATATTTTCATTGATCCGCTTAAAATTCAAATTATATTCCCTTGCAAGACTTTGTAGCAGCGATTCAAGCGATTGGTTCCTCGCCTTAATGCTCACCCTGCGGTTCTCATCAATCCGCACATCGTTATAAGCAAAATTGAAAGAAGTTTGTCTTCCAATTTTATGTAGCGCATCTGTTAATTTCAGATTGTCTATGTTGATCGACAGATAAATATCTTTCAACCGCTCTTGTTGTGCATTACTCGCATGCGCTAAAAGCACACCGCTGACTACGATCTGCAGGCAAATCCCATAAAATGTGTATTTTGACATGGATATAAGTTGCCTTAGTAAATTCTTATTCATATTTTTACATGTTTTGTTGAACGAAAGTTTAACAATAGGTTTCTGTGCTCTTACTTACCCTCCCGTTCCCCAACGTTTGATTGTAAGCAGAGCATTAAAAAATCTCATCAATAACCGGCTTTCTGAAAGTCGGTTATTTTTTTGTTAAGTAGTGTTTGCATTCATCATAGGCATTTTCATCTTTTTAAGTTTAGTTGTTTACACAAATCATTTATTATTTACAAATACTGTATCTCCTTTGATTGTATATGTAAAGTTTGATGCAAAGGAAATCCCTTCCAAAACCTCTTCCAGGCTTTTGTCGAAAAAGGAGCCTGTAAAATTTCCTGGCACTTTTTTTCCATCTTCCATTACAAAATAAACTCCATACCAATGAGACAGCGCTGAAAATACATAATTGAAATTTGACCGGTTAAAATATAGAATACCATCTTTCCAGGCCGTTATTAACATTGGGTCAAAATTTTCTTTTTGTATCCTGTTCCTCGAAGGTGAATACCTTCCCATTTCACTTGGAAGCAAGATTTCTTCCTCCAAAGCAGCCGAATCATTTTTACTTAATTTTACACTGCCACTCAACACTGCCACCTCGATCTGCTGATCAGATTTATATGCTTTAATATTAAAACTGGTTCCCAATACTGTGGTGGTTAAATCACCGGAACGGATTATAAAAGGCCTGTTTTCGTCACGGGCCACAGTAAAAAAGGCCTCTCCTTCCAGGGTTATCTCCCTGGTCAGGCTGTCGAACACCACAGGAAAGGTGATGCGTGTATCTGAATTAAGTTTTACCTCGGTACCATCCTGTAGTTTAAAAGCAATACGCTGACCATAAGGATTATAGCGGGTAATGGCAGATGGTTTTTCCTTGGCTACCGGTTCATTTGGTTTTTCCAGCTCGCCACGGGTCAGGAAATAAAAAATGCCTGCAAAAGTTACTAAACTAATAAAAGTTGCAGCTACCCTGCCAAATAAGGGTGAATTCCAAACAGAAGATCTTGAGTTTTTATAATATGGTTGCTGATTTCTCAGTACATTTTCGAGTATGGAATTATATTCAGATTCACTGGGCTGATAGGTATTTTTATATTTAATACGCTGTATGATTTCACGAGCCTGCTGTAGAAGAGGAAGTTTATCCGGATTTTCAGCCATCCATTTTTCCCAGAAATGCACTGACTCTGGCCCTGGTCTTTTTACCCAGGAAACAAAAAAGTCATCTTTCAGGAAATCTTCTAATTGGTATTTTTTATACTCCATACGAAAAACCTTACAATTATAAGAGAGACTAAGTGTAATAATGACCCCACGAAAAAATAAAAATTTTTAAAAAATATTTTTCTGTTTCAAATATTTATAAAATGATTAAACAAAACTGAAAGGGACTTAGGAATTTAGAAGGCGCCCAATAAAACGTATTAAAACAAAAAAGATGTGGATGCAGCCATAAGAGGGGCAAAAATTACGCTATGGTTTTTAAAAAATGCTGATTTAAGTGTATCAAGTGCACGGTAAATAAGCTTTCTGGCAGATTTAGTATTGTTAAGTTGCATTAAGCGGGCAACTTCTTCGTAAGATAGTCCTTCGTAGTAGAAATGAAGAATAGCCTCACGTTGTCGTGTTGTAAGTTTATTCAAACCGGTTTCAAGTTGATTCATCCGGTCTTCATCGGTTTTGCCTTCTATCCATTTTTGCTCCGGAGATGATTCAAGGCTGATCTCAAATCCCAACTCATGATCCCCCTTGATTAATTGAAGAAAAGAACCCTGAAGGTTTTTTCCCAGAAGACGTCTGCGGAGGGAAGTGTACAAATAGAAACGGATATTTTTTACCTGTCCCAATCCTGAACGGTGCGCGCGAATATATATAAAGAGGTCCTGTATCTGGTCCTTTACTTCTTCACTGTCTTTGATTAAATGATGACCGTAATTATATAAAGCTTTAAAATAATGGTTGTATATGTAAACAAATGCTTCCTCATCCCCATCTTTAAACAAATTCCAGATATCTTCATCCTTACAATTCGCAAAACGCGATTCTTTGGAGGAGGCTTGAACCCGCTCCGATTGGGCATACATCAGAGAATGTAATTCTGGTCTTTTCAATGCAATAATGAAATAGTCTTCAATCTTACATAATATTATATTAACATAAAATGATTTTTATCATTATTCTAATTGAAATCAGAATGTCATTCAATTTTTTACAATGGTTCTTGATTGCAGCAGTTTAGGAAAAACATAAAAAAAACCTTGTATAGACTGTATTATAAGGATTCAGTCAGACAGTAGTCCGTTGGCCAGAATCTTTGCCGGTAAAAACAGCAAACCTTATTAGATGCAGTGTCTTCTAAGCTGGCTGGTGGGAAAACAACAAAAAGGGGGAGAAATGGGGATTAGATTACCCGTATCTAAGATTTTCAGTAAAAAATATTATCAGGAGAATGGTGCAGAATGCAATCTAAACAACATCGATTGTCCTTTTTTACCATCCTTGCCGCCGTGGCACCCAACCCTGTTGTTGGAGTTTTCTCCAACAACCACCCCCATACATAAATGCATGATCCCACCCTGATCTGACATACACATCCCTGCTCCTCAGCCAACATTTCTTTATGTACACCGGGTTTCAAACACCTGCTTAAAATTATGAAAGGCACACCTGCCTTCCGGCAAGGCAGGGACTTCCGCCATGTTTGGGTTGTGTATTCAAGTGAAAATCCCGTAGGGATGAAATCTTTGTAGAATGATCTGATAAGCAGTATGTTGAGCCCTGTAGGGGCGACACCTTTTACATGACAACTAATGCTTTGATTAATTAAAAAACCTAGTTTCGCACCTACGGCGCTCATCCCTGTTAATGACTATTTTTTCTACAAAGATGCCGCGCCTACAGCGCTTAGATGGTGCAAAGTAAAAACTGTCTATAGTCCTTGTCTTCGACGAGGACTGGCAACGAAAGCTATACATTTACTGAAATAATCATGCATCTACGCTCTCGTTGGAAATTGAGTCTTTGACGAAACCCCGACTCTCGGGGTGGAGGCTTTCTGCTGCGCCCTCGTTAGAAATGGAGGCTTTGCCGGAATCCCGATTTCGGGGTGGGTAATAATGTATCCCGAACGCTATGGATTTCGGTTTCACCTCAACTTGTTGGTGCAATAATACCAACAAGGGTGAGGGATGTCGGGTAACGCACAAGACCTATAAGGATTTTTAAAACCTTATAGGACGACGTACATTGAAATGGCTTTTTATTTCGCTGTGGCCGGAAGCTATTCTTTTACCTAAATAGCATGCTTCTACACGCTATGTGGGATTTTTTCTTATATATTCGACGCCCTCCGGGGTCGTTTGCATAGCATGGACATTTGTGCTATAGACATTAGAATCCTTCGGATTCAGGGCTTTCTGGTTATACATAAAGGCACTGTCAAAACGCCGATCTTTGTAACGAAAGGCCAATAGTCCTTGTCTACGACGAGGACTGGCAACGGAAGCTATACATTTACTGAAATAATCATGCATCTATGCTCTCGTTGGAAATTGAGTCTTTGACGAAACCCCGACTCTCGGGGTGGAGGCATTGCCGGAATCCCAATCCTCGAGGCAAGGGCGATAATCTCGTGAGTTCTAAGGCCCATAATCCAGGTCTTTTTTATCTCCCTCTGGCCGTTCCTTCATTTCGGCTGGTATCGGCAGCACCTTCCAATAAGCCTCCAGTTGAAATTTTAATGCAATTCATCCGGCCCAGGCTTGGGGATATCTTAATTTCATGACCATAATTTTCGAGTTGACCCTTTAAAGCCTCAGTTGCAAGACCGGATTCGAGGTATAGATAGTCCGGCAACCACTGGGCATGGATTTTCTTAGCATTAACAGCCTCCTGCATGGTCATATCATATTCCAGCACATTTAACAGGGTTTGATATACCGCCGTAATGATGGTTGAACCTCCCGGTGTTCCTACTACCAGGAATAATCTTCCTTCTTTTTCAACAATGGTAGGGGTCATACTGCTCAGCATTCGTTTTCCGGGTACAATGGCGTTGGCCTCACCCCCTGGCAAACCAAATTGATTGGGTACACCTGGCTTTATGGAAAAATCATCCATTTCATTATTGAGAAAAAATCCAGCGCCCGGCACTACCACCTTGCAGCCAAAGTTTCCATTCAGGGTGGTTGTGATGGCCACTGCATTTCCTTTGGTATCTACTATGGAAAAATGCGTAGTTTCAAAGCTTTCAATACGCTCTACTTCTCCTTCTCGGATCAGTTGCGACGGTGTTTTTAAGCCATCATCAATATCTGAAAAACGTTTTGATAAATAATTTTCACCCAACAGCATACCTACCGGTACCTGATAAAAATCGGGATCCCCTAAATATGCTGCCCGGTCTGCATAGACCCTACGCATCAATTCAGTCATATGGTGAATCGCCTGCGGACTGTTATGTCCATGCCTTTTCCAATCGAAATTTTCTGAACCCCTGAGCAGCTGCAACAGGGCCACCCCTCCGCTTGAAGGCGGTGGCATAGAGGTGATAAGGTGGTTTTTGTACATTCCTGCAAGTGGTGTTCTCCACTGTGCCCGGTATTCTTTAAGGTCCTGGTGATCCATAACAGCTCCGGTGGACTTCATCCAGGCGATCAGATAATCGGCCGTTTTGCCTCCGTAAAAGCCTTCCCTTCCCTCCTCTTGAATGCGCTGCAGGGTTGCACCCAGTTCGGGCTGAATGAGTGAATCACCGACAATCCAATTTTCACGACTGGTAAAAACATTAGGCGCAGGGTTGTATTCCCTGAATTCATCCATATAGCGATTCAGTGCGGTTGCTTCTCCATCTGTGAGCAGATGGCCGTGTATGGCCAGGTCTATGGCCGGCTGAAGCAATTCTGACCATGG
Organism: Cyclobacteriaceae bacterium; assembly: GCA_020832305.1. GTDB lineage: Bacteria > Bacteroidota > Bacteroidia > Cytophagales > Cyclobacteriaceae > JAFIEV01. The sequence continues at coordinate 32,577 of JAFIEV010000012.1, forward strand.
CAGGCTGCCAAACTGCTGATATATCTGCACCATACCCTCCACCACGCCGGGTACGCCAGCTGCGAGGGTTCCGGCCAGGCTTAGCCTTTCGATGACCTCACCTTCTGCATCGAGATACATATCGCGATGGGCAGCCAGTGGTGCTTTTTCCCTGAAATCGAGGGAATGATAGCTTCCATCAGCGCTGCGCGAAAGCATAAAACCTCCGCCCCCGATGTTTCCGGCTCTTGGATAAACCACTGCAAGGGCAAATTGTATAGCGATGGCAGCATCGTAGGCATTACCACCCTTTTCAAGGATTTTCACCCCAACATCTGTGGAAATCGGGTGGGTGGTACTCACCATGTCGATATCAGATAAAGCTCCAATGGCGCGAGGAGGTGACTGGCCTGAAGGAGTACATGCTGGAAAACTCACAAAGCAACACAGCGTAAGGGCTATTACATATACACTATGCTTTGCCGGATTCTTGAAGGTAAAAACGCACATAATATCCTAATGCGCTGAGGTTTTGTATGCCTTACTTATGAGGTCCTGCAGCGCAACATGCTCAAGCGCTTTTTCATGCGTGGATTCAAGTACGACCTGCGGCGCTTTACCTGCAACAAAAGCTTCCTTCCATCGCAATACACACAGACACCATCGGTCGCCGGGTTTTAAACCGGGAAAGGCCCACTCAGGCCTGGCCGTACTCAGATCATTGCCACGACTTTTAGAGAATTCCAGAAACTCTTCCGTCATAATGGCACAAACGCTGTGGCGCCCTGCATCTTTCTCATCGGTGTTGCAACAACCATCGCGGTAATAGCCTGTCATTGGCTCAGTGCTGCATTCTTCCAGTTTTTCTCCAAATACGTTCTTCGACATGATCTTATCCTATTTTTTTCGCTAATTTATCATTCAAATTGTAAAGATTCCCTTCAATGAAAAAATATCTGTTCATTTTAAAGGGATTCTGACAAAGAAAAAATTCAGGCTAATGTAAAACCCTGCAAAAGCTGAGGATTAACTGTAATTTGGAACAGTCCCCAAGCACAAAAACAAATTTATTTAATGCCTACAGCATCATTTACAACAATAACTTTCTATATTGTAACCTCATTATCAATGAATTGCATAAAGATAAAAACCCCAACTATTTAGTGATTATAAAAGACATTCAACCTATTAAATTCTCAGCAAGCATGCATACAAAAAAAATATTTCACCTGATCAGCTACCTGCAATATCCTTTAATAATGGCAGGTGTTTTCTTTATTTTCAGGACCTTTTTTACAGGATTTGATACACTCTGGGAGAATTACAACTACACCTTAATATTTTTTGGTGTTGGCATTAGTCTTTCAACCCTTCAGGATACCAACAAAACCCAAAACAAACTTTCATTGCGCGTATGGCAGAACCCCAAATCAGGTAAGACATTTATTGCCTTTTTGACCTTAATGACATTTTTTTTCATTACAATTGGCTTGATTGGTTTAATATTTTCCGAAGGCGGGATTTTAAAAGAAATTGCTGTGGGACTTACCGTTTTGGGCATTGGTTTTATTAATTTGCTTAAGGCCGCCATTGAAATGTTTGAAAACCACCGGACAGATAAAAACCCTGCCGTTGAAGTAATCGAATAACCGCACAATCAATTGTTATCGGAAAGGATGCACTTTTTTGTTATTGTTGCCTCAACAATCAGATTTTTAAACCTTCCTTCCCTATGAAAAATAAAGCCACACCCGTTTCCCCTGATCGTCGAATTCACCTGCTTGATGCGCTCAGGGGTTTTGCCTTGCTGGGAATACTTATGGTTAATATGCCCCTGATGTACGGCCCAATGACTCAGGTGCTTGGCGGCGCCGATCCCAACGCCGGAATGTCTGAAATAATTGGCCAATCTTTTATTAAATTCTTTTTTGAAGGCAAATTTTATGTGCTTTTTTCCTTCCTTTTTGGCTATGGCTTCTGGATTTTTATGAATAAATCAATGCCGGAAGGCGCAAGTATTGTCCCTGTATACCGCCGCAGGATTTTAATTTTATTTCTGATCGGGATTGCCCACATGCTGTTATTGTGGGCAGGTGACATATTGATCATATATGCGCTGTTTGGATTTTTACTTATTCTTTTCCGAAAATCCTCTGATAAAAAAGTGCGCAAGTGGGCTATTGGTTTTGCACTCCTGCCTGTAGTGATTAATATTCTGATGGTGGGCTTTATTGAATTGTTCAGGATGGTGCCGGAAGCACGCGAATCCATTGAAGCAGGATTGGAACAGGGGAAAGTTGAAATTTATCAACTTTTGGAACAAGCCTCGGCGGTATATTCAAATGGGAGTTTTGCCGAAATCATTGCAATAAGATGGATCGAATACAAAGCTTTGTTACCGGGATTGTTGTTTTTTTATCCGGTGGTGATGGCTATGTTTCTCACTGGTATCCTCCTTGCCCGCAAGCAATACCTTAATAATTTTATGCAACATGCCAACATGGTAAAAAGGATTTTCTTTCTAAGCCTGATTTTCGGTATTGTATTTAATATACCCTTCATATGGATATACTGGAACTTCGATCTGATAACTCCATCCATCTGGAGTGTAGTGCACACTTTTCTGCACATACTCGGAGGCATAAGCCTGGCCATTACCTATGCCACCGGTTTCGTTCTGCTGTATATTAAAGGTAAAGAATTTTGGCTCAATCGGCTTTTTGCTCCTACAGGCAGGATGGCGCTAAGCAACTATCTGATGCAATCACTTATTACCGGAGTTCTTTTTCTGCCTTATGGATTTAATCTCTTCGGGCGTATAGATGTATGGACCGGAATTGGAATTGTGCTCTTGATTTTCTCTTCTCAGATTGTACTAAGTCACTGGTGGATGCAACGCTTTCAGTATGGACCTATGGAGTGGTTATGGAGGACTTTGACTTATGGTAAAAAGGTAACATCATAGCATTAATAACCGGTTTTTGGAATCTGTTTCAAAAAAAACCATGCCCTGAAGATTAAAAAAACAAAGCCATAGCACGGTAAGTTTACCATGCTATGAAAGTGAAAAATTATCCAACATGGGCACCGGCTGTATTAAAACTGGCGGCCATTTATAATCTTATATGGGGTGCCTGGGTAATATTGTTACCCGACCAGTTCTTTATGCTTACAGGTATGGAACCCATTAATCAGCCTATGATCTGGCAGGGTATGGGCATGGTCATTGGTGTATATGGCTTAGGCTATTGGTGGGCCAGTTTTGATCCGCTGAGGCATTGGCCCATTGTGGCAGTAGGTTTTCTGGGCAAGATATTCGGCCCTTTAGGCTATGTATTTAATGTGCTGAACGGTGATGCCTCTGCTGCATTCGGATTTACCCTGATTACCAATGACCTCATTTGGTGGCTGCCATTTTATCTGATTCTCAAAAACGCACATCAATATGGCTGGAAACTTGCGGATTAAGAAAATTAGCCTTTTGGTCATCTCGGTCTTTTACATATTAGCCGGAATAAACCATTTTATTAACCCTGAATTTTACTATCCATTAATTCCGGATTATTTTCCTTTTCCGGTGTTTATCAATGCGGCAAGCGGTGTATTGGAAATAGGCCTTGGCATATTAATCTTATGGAAAAATACCCGTCGCCTCGCGGCCTATGGCATCATGATTATGCTGGTTGCATTTGTTCCTGCCCATGTGCATTTTATTATACTGGGTGGTTGCTTATCCGAAGGACTTTGTGTGCCGATGTGGCTGGCCTGGTTCAGGCTTATTCCTTTACACCCCTTGTTGATACTATGGGCATGGTGGCACAGTAGTGATTAGCTAATAAAAATTATACAACATGCTATTTGTCAGACAGATGCCGGAATTCAAAGGATTTCCATGTCTATAGCAGATAGGTCACCATGTAATATCGAACCGGAAAGGGTCATAACCTGTGTTTTTTACTGACCGTAGTCAGAAGGTCTATAATCTCGAGGTTTATAAAGCCTATAGTTTATTTCCCACTACTTCAAAGCATGCTGGTTGGAAAAAAAATATGCGCCGGCCCAGTGCTTTTCAAGTAACGCCCCTTTACTGGTCAGCTTTCAGGGAAAGCATGCCGAGACAGTTGGAGAAATGTGCCACAGCGACCCAACCAAAAAAAATTTATCTTTCCACATTTCTGCCAAAACTTATGAGTGGGTGTACAGGGCATTTCTGAAGCAGCTCAACCTTATAAACCGGAATTTAGGCGCTGGGTTGGAAATCGAAAATAAAATCTAGCTACCCTGTGTTTGCCAGAGCCACCTCCGGTAAGATTGACTAAGTTTGTGAAATGCAAAAGCCATTATACCGCCTGACAGGGTAGCCATCACATCCCAAACATCGAAGGTATGCGGCGGACCTCTGAAAATCTGGGCAAACTCGTAAAATACTCCAAGCAGCGACATTAATACAGCCACCACAAAATCCCGGTTACGCCAGTTCCTGAGCCCCAGGATACCCAGGATAATGCCGAAAGCATACAAAAAGCTTGGCATACAACCCAGCAATCCAAAATCGATAATGTCATGTTGCCAAACATATGGTCTGATGAATTTTCTGATCAGTTCAGTAATGGCCAGCGCCAGTAACCCCCAGAGCAAATACGAAGGCTGGTGTATTGTGATCCGTGATTTTTGATAATTCATGAACAAAAAACCCTATGTTCACTTAAAAGTTTCCAGCTGCGCTTACCAGTTAAACAAGGTGCCATCTTCTTTTCGGTTTACCGGAAGATAGGCTGGCTGGTAGGGATATTTTTCAGCGAGATTTTCATCAATATCCACTCCGTGCCCAGCCACATCACCGGGGTACATAAAGCCATCTTCAAAATAATATGCATGGCTGAAGACCGATTCAGTGGTTTCATCATGGGGCATATGTTCCTGGATTCCGAAATTATGAATGGCCAGATCGAAATGAAGGGCCGTGCCCATGGTTACCGGAGACAGATCGGTAGCGCCGTGAAATCCTGTACGCACATGGTACAGCTCAGCAAGGTGCGCCAGTTTAAGCAGGGGACTGATGCCTCCACCGTGTACTATGGTCATCCTGATATAGTCAATCAATTGCTCGGTGATCAGTTGCTGACAATCGTAAATGCTGTTAAATACTTCTCCTACGGCAAGGGGGGTAACTGTATGTTTGCGTATGAGCCTGAAGCCTTCCTGCAATTCGGCCGTTACGGCATCTTCCAGCCAGAAAAGTTTAAAAGGTTCAAGTTCCTTTCCAAGCCTTGCCGCCTCAATGGGGGTAAGGCGATGGTGAGCATCGTGCAGTAAAAGTAGGTCATCCCCAAAAGCTTTTCTCACTTCGGCGAACAGCCCAGGCAGGAAATTGAGGTATTTTTCCGTTGACCATTCTGTTACTTTGGGTAAAAGTCCCCTGCCGGCCGGTTCATATCGCTCTCCTTTTCCGGCCACTCCATAGGCACTGCGAATACCCGGAATCCCCGATTGTATGCGAATGGCCTGATAGCCCATTTCGACATGTTTTTGTACTTCCTCGATGGTATGCGCTGTATCGGTGCCATTGGCATGACAATAGACCAGCACTTTTTCCCGGCTTTTTCCTCCAAGCAATTGATATAAGGGCACATTCAAGGACTTGGCTTTAATATCCCACAGCGCAACATCTATGGCGGCAATGGCCGACATGGTTACAGGGCCCCTTCTCCAGTAGCTGCCCTTGTAAAAATATTGCCAGATATCTTCGGTTTGAAAAGGGTCTCTGCCAATAAGGCATGGCAGCAGGTGGTCCTGCAGATAGCTGGCTACGGCCAATTCCCTTCCATTCAAAGTAGCATCACCCAGTCCGTAAATTCCCTGATCGGTAATGAGCTTAAGTGTTACAAAGTTTCGGCCCGGGGAGCATACGATTACTTTGGCATCGATTATCTTCATATATGGAAAAGAATTAAAAACCAATGGAGTTGCCTCCGTCTACTGGCAGTACTACCCCGGTGATAAAAGAAGCGGCATCGGAAGCAAGAAATACAGCGGCATTTGCTACCTCTTCGGGTTCACCGAGACGTTGAGCAGGTGTGCGGCCCAGTACTTTTTGCTTTCTCTGAGGGTCATTGTTCAGGGCCTTATCAGACATTTCCGTTCTGATAAAACCCGGCGCTATACAATTAATCCGTACACCTCCGGGGCTAAGTTCTGTCGCCATGGCGCGTGTCATGCCCTCAATGGCAGATTTTGCTGCAGAATAGGCGATCACCTTGGGTATGCCGTATCTTGATGCCATGGAGCTAATCATGATAACGGAGCCCCTGCCCTGCTTTAGCATCCCTTTTGATATTTCGCGGGTCAGCACAAATACAGATGTCTGATTGGTTTGAATAACCTTTTCATATTCTGCATTGCTAACATCTAAAAGATCCTTTTTAAGATGTATTCCGGCATTATTTACGAGTATATCTGGTACGCCGAATTGACTATACACCTTTTCAACAAATTCAGGAATGCTTTCCAGGTCACTCAGGTCACAGACCACATAAGCGGCATTTTCTCCAAGTGTCGAAACGGCCTCTTTCAGTACATCTTCTCTTCGGCCACTGATGATTACCCTGGCGCCTGATTGTATAAAAGCCATGGCCATAGCAAGGCCCAGTCCGGTGCCTCCTCCCGTTATAAGGGCCTTTTTCCCTGCCAGACTAAAGGGATGAACAATTTTTGAATCCATATATAAGTTACGGCCTCAGACTATTTACTTTGCCTGGCCATTTCCAGCGCTTTTGTTGTGATGTAGTATTTGGTAATCATATTAGGTACTTCCCAATCGGGGAGTTTTCCTTCTGCCAGATACTGAAGGAATTTTTCAGTAACCTGAGCAAAATGTGCTTCATGACCGACATCATAGGATTTGGGGACCACAATTTCCCAACCCCATTCGCTTTCTTTGATGTCTATGCCCGGATATTTTGCCTGAATAGCCGGAAGCGATGCTTTCAATGCTTTTGCAAGCTCTTCTTCACTGGTATTTCCGGCTTTTTCGACATATAATATGGGCTTAAAATTCTGCTCCGGACCCTGACGTATCACCAGATTGGCCTTAGTGCCACGCATGATGGAATAATGGGTATCAGCTGCACCTTCTGGCGCTCTGTAATTCCACTTAACAATTACCTTGCTGTGAATACCGCGAATGGTATAATTGATCTCTCCATTGGCATATACGTTCAGCACATTATCTTCATCTACATCCTGCTTGAGGTATTCGGGAAATTCGGGTACCTGTGTTACTTCTGAAAATTCCTGAAGGCTCATTTTGGTAGGCCAGCGACTGGCTGAAATCATCTCGATTTCATTATTATAATCTATGATTTCGCCCGGAAAGCAAGCCCATTGAATTAAATCTACCAGGTGGGTAGTTACATCAACGATTCCTTCCCCCTGCTGGCTTACATCAAAAAACCAGGCTGGTCTTTTCAATACAGAACCTGAAACATATTTGAAAAAGTGGTGGACACTCTCCTTAACCACAGCAGGATTATCAGGACTTCCTTTTTCAATATCCCCAAACAGATCAGGAAATTTGGAAAATTCTTTCTGAAGTATACTGGTAATCTCATGTCGCTCTGTCATAATATCGTAGAGCATCACGCCATTGCGATCTGCTGCTTCAAACGCAGACTTGAGCAGTTCGAAGTTCGAAACTGTAATGGCCATAGGTTTATCTGCCAGTACATGCAGACCCGCATCGATGGCTTCCTTGATATACTCAGTTTTTTTCTGATTATTACCGGCCATAACCACCACATTTCCTTTTTTCTCACTAATCATTCTGGAGAGGAAGTCATTGCCCAGGTATACTTCCTGCTGCCAGGAAGTGGGGCTTTCGGCTCTGGTATTGTAGCTTTGAATTTTTTCAAGGTGGTCTTTAACTTCCTGCCCGTCGGGGGCATACACGTAGACTTTGGGATCGACCTGATCATACATGCTTTTTTGTACCAGGTGTGCATGGAAATGACCGGGATCGAGGGTGATCAGTACTACTTCACCCTCCTTACCAGAAAAACCTTCCTGTGACTTGTCCGATGAACTACAAGCTGTCATAATGGTTACAGATATCAAAAAAAACAATGCCTTTAGGGCGCTAATGGGTTGAATATTCATAATATTATGTTTAAATATCAATATGATACGGTAATCTGTGAGGCTTTGACAGCATGCTGTTGGCCTCGTCGTCGTTGATAAATCGCTCCCTTCTGGGATCCCAGAAAAGTTTTCTCGGCAGCTTCATAGCAATATGCCCCAGGGCACAGGCAGAGGTTGCACGGTGACCAACTTCTACAGGCGTAATAGGTTGCTTCCTGCTACGTATACAATCCAGCCAATTGCCATGATGATCGCTGCTTCGGTACAAATGTACTTCATCCTCGCCAATTTTTGAAGTGAGAATCTTAGGATTGCTCGCACTCAATGGCGGATTTTTAGAATCACCACCCGGGTCACTGGCAGTGGCAGCATAATTTCCACGGGTTACAAATATCCAACCGTCACTTCCTTCAAAGCGAATGCCATTGGGAAATTCATCGTTGATATGCATGGTAACCCCGTTTTCATATTTAGCTTTGATATTGTATTTGCCGTGTACCGTCCAAATACCTGATTTGGGAAATTCTGCATTGGCTTCCAGTTCTACTGGTCCGGTATATTCGGTATTCATTCCCCAATGTGCTATGTCGACATGGTGGGAGCCCCAGCCGGTAATCATACCGAGGCAAAATTTTTCCACCCTCAGCCACCCTGGTCTTGAGTAGTCATGCTGAGGATGCACCCTGTTTTCTATATAAGGCATCCAGGCAGCTGGTCCTAGCCACATATCGTAATTGAGGTTTTTAGGGATGGGCATTTCAGATTCTGCTTCACCGGCAGGATCGATGGGGAGCCCTATTTTAATCGTATGCAGCTGTCCAATTCTTCCGTTGCGCACCAGTTCGCAGGCAACTCTGAATTGCTCCGATGACCTTTGTTGGGTGCCTATTTGCAAAATACAGCCCTGCCTGCTCACGATATCGCTCATAAGACGACCTTCTGCAATGGTAAGCGATGATGGCTTTTGCATATAGATATCCTTGCCTGCAAAGGCTGCATCTATGGCCTGACGGGCATGCCAGTGTTCGGGAGTGCTTATTAATACCGCATCGATATCTTTGTCAAGCAGCATTTCCCTGTAATCTTCGTAGGTTTTTACCCCGGTAAATTTTTTGCCGGTTTTTTTGCTGTATACACCTTCAACCAATTCTTTGCCTTCCTGTACCCTTTTGCTGTCTACATCACATACTGAGCTGATTTGTACATGGTCGTATTTCCAAACCTCCGGCATATCGTGAGATCGGGAAATTCTGCCGGCACCTATGGCTCCGATGACAATGCGGTTACTCGGCGCATTTTTACCCAATACAGAGGCAGGAACAATCGTAGGCGCAAAGATGGCTCCTGCTGTAGCCATCGAGGCAGTTTTCATAAATATTCTTCTTTCCATCTTTTCGAGTTTATTTCAGTCTAAATACTTCTTCCTGTGCATATTTTTTAAATTGTCCTGCAATATCAGCTTCTGAATGATCACCGCTGTGCACCAGAACCCTGTAATGCAAATGAACTTTCTCTCCCTTTTTCAGCTGCCAGCCTTTTTCGGGATCTTCAGGCCAGTACATGGGGGTAGGTGAAATAAATCCATAATCCCTGGTGAACCAGGGAGAAGGGTACCATGTATTACCCGGATGTTGCATCAAGGCAAGTCCTTCCTGTTTCCCCATTCGCTTGCCATAAAAGTCAATCCATGCCGATGCCTTTCCAAAAGTGCCTGCTTCATTGCGGTCAGCTTCGGCATTGATCATTGTTCCACCATTGGTTGCGGCAAGGTCAGCATCCATTCGGGCACTGAAAAGTGAATGATTTGTCCTCTCTATCTGTACATCCATCAGCATCTCCATTACAACCTCAAAATCGATTTGAAACATGGTTTCATTAATTTCAGAGATGACTATACGACGCAGATCCCGAATGGGACTCATGGCGCCGGGGCGCGACCAAATACATTCGTTTTCCATCACTACCTGTTCTCCTTCACTATTGAGTACATCCAGCCTTACGGTTTTAATCTGCCCTCTTTCGGGGCCTTCCTGCCAGTAATTACCACCATTTACCTTATCACAACCAAAAAAAAGTGAACTGTGATGCGGGAAATTGGCATTGCGCATAGAAGTAACACTTGCTTTTGATGGGCCGTTGACCGGAAAAAAATAAGGGTACTTTTCATTGGGCAACATGTGATATGAGGTAAATAAGTTGCCTCTGATATACACATCAACCCTATCGGGAAATGATACGGCTTTGACCTGTGCATTTACAAAGGCCGGACTGTAGCAGGCTGAAGCAACAACCATGAAAAATATGAAATTCCGAAGCATATAATACTAATTTATTAGTTAAGGTTCCAGTACGGTAGTGTAAGCTTTTTTGTAATCCGGCGCCGGACCAGCAACCGCCCATTGAAGCCCCAGGGTCACATGGGCAATAAAAAGCGGGTCAACGTAACTGGCATCCGCATGGCCCAGTGAAGTACACCACTGTCTGCCGCCATCGTGTGTATTACACCAAACTGCGGGAAAGATATCGCCAAATATGTCGGGTTTCGGGCCCTTTTCATCTGTCACGGTAGATAAATCATGCACCAGTAAAACCCTTACTGCCGGATTGAAATCTCTGAGATAATAACATTCATCCTCAACCTCCCATCGGGCGGGTAGCGGCTTCATCGAGGGATGAGAAGCATCTAAGACTATGGTTTCATATTTTTGAAAAGGCGGATGCCTGTAAAATGTTCCTCCGGCAAGTTGCTTGAACCAGGGCCATTTACGCTCGGTACCGGTAACCGAATGAATTCCAACAAAACCGCCGCCTGCCTGTGTATACCTCATAAAGGCCACTTTCTGGGCATCGGTATCGAACACATCATTGTTGGTATTGGCGAATACAATGGCCCGGTATTTTTTGAGGTTTTCATCGGTAAAAACAGCAGGATCATCACTTACATCCATTTCGAAACTATGCTTTTCTGCCATTTTCCTCAACATATCCACATTTGCGGGGATATTTTTATGTACAAAACCCTCACCGTTTTTTGTGTACACCAATATGCGTATACCTTTGAGTTTACCTGTGCGGTTATCCCATTTACCCATGGGTTGCGACTGTAACATGGCAACATGTAAAACCACCCAAAACAGAGTTAAAGCGGCCTTAATTAATGATTTGATGGATGAGTTCATGGCATCGATTTTTATTTTGATACTTCAACATTAACCGGATATGCAAAATCATTCCAGTATTGTTCGGCAGTGGCGGCATCCAATTCACCGTCAAATACCAACATTCTGTACCTGAGTTTGTAGGATGTGCCTGCTGAGAGGGGCCAATCCATGTTGCGGGTAGGCGAAAAATTGACAAACACATCACCACGACCGCCATTGGCGTTGACCGGCCACACCCTGAGGGGTTCGGGGTAATTATAATTTTCGGGATGACCCATAAAAAGAATTCCGGCTTTTCCATTAGGCGTATCGCCATATACGAAACACCATCTGGCTGCTTTGCCATCTGCTTCGGCTCTTTCGTTGCCTTCTGAGGTAAGTATATAGGAGTTTTGGTTGGTCCAGTATTCGGTAGCCCTGAAGCCAAAGCCTCCATAGCGATACTCCTCTAAAACAATGTCTTCCAAGGGCTTGAGCTCTGAAAGGAAGTCGAGAAAATAAGCGCCGTCAATAGCTGCATGTAAAGTCATTTCCTGTATCTCTTCCATAGCGATGGTTTCCTTTTCAGATTCAGGCCAGACAATGTGTTCATGCATCACTTTCATGCTTGAGAAGACAGGCCCTGATGACGTGTTAAGTACTTCTCGATGGCGTACTGTGCCATCCATTTTTTTCAAATTCCAGAAATCAATTTCCTCACCCCTGAATTGGGTTTTGGTCCATGGATTCCATATACCATAATGATGGTAATGGTCTGCGGGTTGTATGGTGGTAAGCTCAGCTCCATTGGGTGCGTAGAGTGGGTGTATATATCCGCTTCTTTTATAAGCTTCCTCAACGCCATCAGGCGGAAACATGGTAGCTGCCCGGTAATACAAGGCTGTTTTATCAGCCATTTCAAAAGAATAACCTCCATCTTCGGCTTTAATCACAAATAATCCTGAGGCTTGCAGGGACGAATTTTCCAATTTCTTTACAATAAATTTCCTTTCTGCCCCCGCTGCTGTGCTTCCTGATAACTTCCAGGAAACAAGTCCCTGTTTGTCAATTTGAAAAGCTACAGGAACCTCCTTGCGGTTTACCAGCTCAAATAATCCGAGCTGGTCTGATACATTTGCCGGATCCAGGGAGGCTGAAACCAGGGAGGCCAATCGGGTATGTTCTCCGCTTTGCACCTTAAATTCAGCCAGGGTTTTTCCTGGGTACTCAGATGATCGGCACATCGAAAACACAAACAGGAGAGAAAGGGCTATAAAAATTGAATTTTTCATGATAAAAACGTTTGCGATGGGTAAATATGATATAAATAAATTATTTTTGCAATCGGTTGCAGAAAATTTTTTGATTGCGCCCGAAAATTTGAATGCCGGAATACTACTTCACTTCAAAGCGATAATTACCACTTTGCACCTTATAAATCCATTGGTCCTTTTCTTTACTGATCAGGCGTACATTTTTCTTACTCCCCCCTGTTTCCGATACTTTTTTTCCTTTGCTAAGCGGAACGTGTACCGTAGCGCTGCTGCCAACGGGTACGCTCACATTCATGATAAAACCTTTTTCAGGATTTTCCCATCGGATTCCGGCCTTGCCAAAGGGCGTCAGGTTTGAAAAGTTAACAAAATCAAGTTCACCGACCGGCTGAGGTTTAAAAATGATGTGTCGATAGCCGGGGGCTTCCTGATCGGCCTGCATGCCTGCCAGTTTTCTGTAAAACCAGACGATGCCTCCGCCAAACATAGGGTGGTTATGGGAGTTGCTGCTATCCCATGATTCACGGGTGGTTGTAGCGCCGAGGGTGAGCCAATGGCCAAAACTGGGCATGGTTGTCTTGTTCATGGCTTCATAGGCCAGGTGTTGCATGCCGTGTTCAGCCAGCATTTCGAAAAAAAACTGTGTGCCAAAGATACCGGTATCGAGGTGCCCCTTGTTAGCCTGTATATTTTTTTGCAACGATGCCAGTACACGGGGATATTCATTTTCAGGCACCCCCATTTTGAGGGCAAAAATATCGGCACCTCCAATGCCATAGGTACCATTGACAGGGTCGAAAAACCTTTTATGGAATGCGCGGCGGGTGTCTTCAGCCAATTGCATATAAGTTTGATATTCCTGTGTCAGTCCCAGAACCTTTGCCGTTTCTGCGGTAAGGCTTGCACATCTCCAGAAGTAGAAGGTATGCACCAAATCATCAGGAACCAGTTCACCCGGGGGCACCCAATCACCCAGATTGAGCCATTTTAAGGGTTTACCATCTCGTCCTGTTGCCTGCGAATGCATAATTCCATCTGCATCGACCCAGGTTTTCATGTACCGGATATACCCTTTCATGCTTTCGAAAGTATTTTCCAGAATATCTGTTGCGCCGTAATGCAGGTAAAACTCCCAGGGCATAATGGATATAGCAGCGCCCCAGGCTACCCCACCTCCGCAACCAGGTTGCCAGGGCGCTCCGTTAGGCACATAACCGGTGCTTACAATTTGTGCTCCTTTAATGTCCTGTATCCATTTATGGTAAAATGAGCGGGCATCGTAATTGTGCATTACAGTGACGCATGCTACCTGTCCATCGCCTGTATACCCGGTTCGTTCCCGGTGCGGACAATCACTGGCGATGCCACCGTGCATATTATCTACCTGACTGCGTTTCCAGATTCGCTGAATATCATTAAACAGGGGATTCGATGTTTCGAATTCCGAAGTCTCCTCGACCCATGTATTTACCATTTCGGCCGTGAGTTGTTCTGGTCGAAGTTCTCCCGGCCAGTTGATGATTTCTACCCCACTAAAAACGAACCAGTTAAAGCGGGCAGCATAGGTTTCAGGACTTCCTCCTTTACAGATATAGTAATTGTCACCTGAATATTCGTTGCTGTTGTATTTGAATTCAATTTTATGACCCGCGGGCGCATTTACATTTTGTATGCGTAACCAGCCAGATATTTCAACACCGAAGTCTGCAAAAAAGTGGCCATCACCAAGCTTTTTAATTGATTTCACCGGGAGCCGCTCTGTGACCCGGTCGGGCATGGCTGTATGCGCCACCATTTTACCTTCAGGCGCCTTTCGCAGATGGACCGGCTCCCAGGCTTGTGCATTAAAACCGGGTGTACTCCAACCTTCCTGCTCCAGCCGGGCATCGTAGTACTCTCCATAATAAAGCATGTCCATGATAATAGCGCTTTTTGAAGCCTTCCAGCTCTCATCACTTACAATTACCTGCTCAGTTCCATCGGCATACTGTATATGCAATTGGGCGATAAACCTTGGCGATCCATAGGCGCCGGCCCAGAATTTGGCCGGATTGTAAAAACCATTTCCAAGAATAGCGCCGATGGCATTATCTTCGTTAGTCAGGTTTTCCTTTACATCATAGGCAAGGTACATGACGCGGTACTCTGTAAAGTCATCAGGCAGGGGTATGGGTTCATTAATGAGGTAAGGTCTTTTGCCATAATTGGTATTGTTGGGAACAAGTACATCTTCACCGATTTTTTGGCCATTGAGGTATAGCTCAAAATAACCCAATCCAGTAGTGTAAACCACTGCTTTGCTCACTTCCTTAATTACTGAAAAATTCTTTCTGAGTAAGGGTGCTGGCGGTGGCATTTCTGCTGGTCTTGCGGCGGGACCACCCGGCGGCTTGGGTAGGGCCTCTTCTCCCTGCCAGGGTGCCCCGATCCATTTAGCCTGCCAGTCATTTTCTTTTAACAGCCCCATTCTCCAGAAGGCAGGCTCACTCCATTCAGAAACTTTACCATCGCGGTCCCATACACGTACCTGCCACCAGCACTCCTGCCTGCTGTGTAGTTCAACTCCTGCATAGGCAATACGATTCGATTCAGCGCCATTGACTTTTCTGCCGTCCCACAGATCGGGTGTCTCCAGCAAAGCTTTGGCAGAAGCTACCCTGATTTGCCAGGCCGTTTGCTGCTGACCACGCTCGCCTTCATCAGCGATGTTAACCCAGGCTAGTCGCGGTTGCTTTACATCTACTACCGGAGGATCAAAAAGATATTCACAGGTAAGACGCACCGGATGAATCCCGGCAAAAAGGTGTTGATTCAACAAAATAAGAAACAACCAGATAAAGTGCTTAGGCATGGCAATAGTCTTTTATTTAAATTAATATCAGGGTCAATTCGTCATTAAAAGTATAAAAATAAGTATTTCCGGCCTATGGCTATGATAAATTTATTGACAGGGTTTTATTTGGCTGACCGGTAAAATCTCATTGTTTCGGCCACATGATAAAAGAATTACCCTGCATTAAAGGGGGAGTAAGTGAAGGTTGCATCCTGATTACCACTTAAATAGGGTGCGGTGAAAATAGCCTGGCTTGTTGATTTAGTTTATTATCCTGAATTCACATTAAAGTTGCATACTATTTCAGCAGACCCGAAATACAGTACGGCAAGAAAAAAGGTCAGGCCCAATTGCTAATTCTAATGCCCTAATGTATTTGAAACCTGATGGCTCCGGTATAATCCCCGGATTGAATGCGGAGCAGATACAAGCCCTGCCTGAAGGCTTGCAGGGGTATTGTTTGTGCACCATAGTCGTGGTCGTTTATTTTCAGTTCATAAATGCATCTGCCGGCAGCATCCAAAATTTTGAGACTCCCTCCTCCCTGATGTCGGTAAGTTACTTCAATATAATCTGAAGCCGGATTGGGAAATACTTTTACATCTTGTTTTTCAAGCGGCACTTCGAGGGAAGTAATAATCGGCTCAAAATTGGCGGTTAAAAAGCGATCCTTACTTACTTCAAATTGCAGCACAGCATCACGGGATATTTCACCTTTATTTCTTTCAGACCAGTTGATAAATTTATATCCGGGTTCTGGTATAGCCACAAGGCTGATTTCCTTACCACCCACATATTTTCCACTCCCCGTCACATTACCCATGCCCTCAGGCAGCGCCCAGGCTGATATGTCGTATACCCTGATAAACTTCGCCGTTAATACAGTGTCTCCGGGGCTTATTGTGAAACTAAATGGGTTCTCTTTACTGATTTCCTTCTCCTGGCTTTCCCACTGTAAAAACTGCCAGCCAGGTCGTGCCAACGCCTGAAGTGAAACTTTTGCACCTGTTTCAAAGGCACCTGAACCTTGTACCACACCACCGCGCTCAGGTATAGTGATAGCATCAACAAAATTGGCATTTTGAAACAATTGAAAAGCGCCGATTGCCCAATATCCTTTCCCAAATCCCTCGTAAGTCCATCGAAACCTCACTTTTTCTGTGCCTGCCATAGCACTTGTAATTACCTGAAAATCTTCCACCTCCTGCGTATTGGCACTCCAGCTTTTAAGGTTTATCCAGCTATGTCCTGAGTCGAGGCTATAGGAAAAATGTGCCTGACCACCTGATTCGACAGATAAGGCATGTTTAAATCTAATGCGCAATTCAGAATAAGTCCGCAAATCAAAAACCGGGGAAATCAATTGAACCTCTGTCTCTTCATCTTCCTCGCTTACGGTATAGACAAAATTATTTAATGTATTAATGAGAGATGGCTGAATATTATTTGTCTGCCAGCCGGATAGCATTATAGAATCATGCCTGTTTTCCCAACAATCGGGCAACATCTCTTTATCTGCAAAAAATTGCTCATAGGGCAATTGGCTTACAAAGCCGCAAAAAGTTGTTGCACTGGCTTTCTTCACTTTAGAATAACTGGCATCAGGGCCTATTGAATATAACTGGTAATTAAAGGTGGTGTTGGCATCGAGATTATTATGTATAAAACTCGTATCTGTGCCCACATATATTACCTTAAGGCCTTCGAATGGCTCATCGCCGGGCAGGTATTGCAAGCCATTGGTCAGGCCTTCAAATTGTGAATTTTCACCGCTGAGTAAAATGACTGCTTGTCTTTCAGGGTTGGGGCTCCAGCTAAGTAGTATATTATCGTAAGACAGTGTTGTTGCGCCAAATGCCAGGGGAGGTATTACCGGGTCAGGAACTATTCCGCTGATAATGAGTGATACCTCTTGCCTGCCATAGGCAAGTAAACCTTTATGGCGGATCATCAAAGTATACATTAGCCCGGGATCGGGATCCTCTATATAAACCTGTTCCACGTTATCGATACGATTGTCAGCCCTGATCGCTGGTTTCGACGGATTGTCAGGGTCGAGGCGCCATGGGAGGTGGTTTTGATTTTCAGCGAAGATGCGAAGGTCGAGGTCATTTACCAGCATGCGCTGCCTGCTGTTTAATGCAGGTGTTCCGGGTATCCCTTCAGGATCGGTCCATACAATGGTTGCCCAAAGTGGTTCATCACCCCGGGCCTGTATCTTCAGAAGTATTGTATCTCCCTGGTGCAATGTTTTTTGATGGATTAAAAAATCACTTCCGCCATAATAATCTTCTTCGATCAGGTCAGCTGCCGCACCGGTATTCATCAGGCCCCAGCCAGACCGGTAATCAGGGCCCGGATATTCGTTGAGAGATTGGGCGGTATGTAGTATTAATCCCTTGAGCGTAGAGGACCATAATGCTTTACTTTTATTATGAAGTTTTTCATACAGTCCACGTAACAAGACTGCCGAACCACTCACCATAGGGCCTGACATAGAAGTTCCTGACATGGAATTGTATGCCTCATCATTGGAGGAGTGGGTCGATAGCACCCCGGCGCCTTTAGCGACTATATCGGGTTTTATCCGTCCGTCATCGGTAGGTCCCCAACTGCTGAAGGAGGTCATTCTGCCCTGCCCATCTAAAGCGCCAACCAGTAATAAGTTCTTGGCGTTGGCCGCAGCTGTTATGCAATCATACCCATCTATGCCTCCATCTTTTTCCCGAATCGCATCAGATTCTACCCATTCTCCTTCCTCCCATATAAAATGAGTAGTTCCCGGTTCAGGTCCGTTGCCTCGGTCATTACCTGCCGATCTCACAATCAGGTATTCAGGGGAGGCGTAGGATAGCTGATCCCAATCCCTGGCATTTTGATCATAATATCCAAATCGATAATCAGTGGTAAGGCTAATGGCCGGCGTTCCGTACCAATACCACTTGTTGTTTTCTCTGCGCCAGCCAGCTATGGTGCCATATGAATGTTGGGAAACTTTCATTCCATCTGCCGCTTCAGCCGCCATTTCAGCCAAATCATCATTCCATTCATAGGCATGGAGTATTGCCTCTGGTGCCATGCCGGTAGCATCTTCCCTGATTCCTGCTGCTACAAGGGTACCGGCTACATGGGTAGCATGAAAATTATAGCTTATGTCTTTATCTGCCGGTGCATCTTTTGCCAGCAACCTGTTTTGAAATTCACGGTGACTCCATCGTGCTATGCCACCATCCCACATGCCTACTATCTGTCCTATCCCTGCAAAGGTGTTCCTTCTGTCTGCTCCACTCCAAAGATCATCTGTATTTATCAATCTGGCGCCTGATAGGTTATGTGTTGTGTAATACAAAGGAATGCCATGCTGACTAAAACCCTGCAATTCAGAAATACCACCGTCCCGTCCCGAAATCCGCACCGGAAGTTGCAGCGAATCGGCAAGTTGCAGGGTGCGTTTTCTCTGTATTGTATATTCTTTGGATGCCCTTTCAGAAATCTCGAGCAATGTACGCCTCTGCCGGTAATCTTGCGCATACAGCTGCGTACAAAACAGGCCGGTTAAAATCAATATGAATACATAGCGGACCATAGAGGTTAACAGTATTATTCTTAAGCGGTTTGTTACTCCAGTTTGTTTAATCAGGGCGCACTGAAAATCGTTTAAATTGTCGATTTATTTTACACTATTATTCTAAAATTACAATATAGATGCATCCTTTTCAGCAGACCTCAATTAATCCATGTTTAGGAAAGGTAACAATCTCTGATATTCTTTAATTAACTTAACAAATACTTCAGCTTTCTCGTGATTGCTGCAATTGTACACTTCATACAAACCTTGCTGCGTTTTTACCTCTATCTGTCCATACAGGCAAATGGGTATTTTATAGTTATCTTTAAAGCGTCGGTCAGGGCTGCCATCTTTATTGGCCCGAAACCAGGTATGATCCACAACCTGGGCATCAGCTGGCAGGGTGTCTGTTTCTGCAAAATGGATTTGGTGATAAGAAAATTCCATATTTTTTAAATCCATCAGTCCTATTTCGTTTTTTGAGTTCCGCATTAACACAAATCCCGGGAAAATAAAAAAATCGCATCCATCTGCATTTTCCATATGTAAAGCATCATACCGGGAGTGCAGGGCCTCGAAAGAATCATAACCAAAATGCACCTTTACACGCTCCACAAGCGCATTGGCATTCATGCGATGCAGGTTGGCGTCTGGCGCTGATTCACGGGTAATATCCCAGATGGTGGCCACCTGACTGAGTGTTTTATAGGAAGAGAGTACTTTTGCAAATGCATGCTCTATTTCCGCATCCATTTTCAGGTTAACATCTATAAAACAATGTTTTAAATCAGTTTCAAGCCTCTCCAGTTCCATTTGGCTTTCCCTCCGTTTCCTTTCAAATTTATCCGTAAAAAACCCAATTATAAATACCTTTGAAAGCTTAAGGATAAATTGGCGGTGTTTAAGGTTTTCTCCTGCGCTTTGTATGTCTTTTTTCAGTTGAATCCGCTCCTTATAACATTCTATAATTTCACGTTTAAAATCCTGCATACTTTCGCAGGTATATCTGCCAGGATGTTCTTCATCATCGGTTGGCCTGGCAGACAGAGACGATGTTGGGATTGAAGATTGACTTTGCCTCCGTTGAGAAGGCTTTGCTGATAATCTGCGTCTGTCATAGAGACCGGTACCTGGTATTCCCGTATTGAGATAGGCTCCATGGCGGTTAAAGTTAACACTTGCCCCGGGAACGCCTACCGTAGTACTGATGCCTGACTTACTTATATT
Organism: Cyclobacteriaceae bacterium; assembly: GCA_020832305.1. Classification (GTDB taxonomy): domain Bacteria; phylum Bacteroidota; class Bacteroidia; order Cytophagales; family Cyclobacteriaceae; genus JAFIEV01. Next base: position 52,734 of record JAFIEV010000012.1, read on the forward strand.
TAAGGTTAACCCCGGAAACAATCGCACCCTCTTTCTGAACTTCATCCCTGATACAATTTTATTTCATCGCAAATATGCAAATTTTTACAATAAAAATGCAATTATAATGAGCGATCAAACCTTGCGTTGAGGTGATTTAGTCAACTTTTCCTTCACCCAGGTTCTGATAAACTTTCTTTCGAACGCGGGATGGGAGGTGTCACTGGTTTGCAATTTCAGGGAAAGCTTCATAAGCGGTCCGCTGGTCATACTGGTAACCAGTGCCATGATAACCAGCGCCACAAAAACCTTTTCATTTATGAGACCCGCCTCAAGGGCAACAATGCCAAGAATGATTTCCATAGCGCCCCTGGCATTCATACCAAAACCGGCCGCCAGAGATTCGGCCTTGGAAAAACCGCCAAAGTAAGTTCCCAGTCCACTTCCCAGAATTTTACCTACAAAGGCAATAGCGCAGATGGCCAGGGTGAGCATAAAGTCGAAATTCAGCAAAAAGTTAACCTTGAGTCCGATGGATACAAAAAACAAAGGACTGAAGATGTTATTAATAAACTGATGTATAATTTCCTTTGCTTTTTCGGATATATGTTCTGAGTCACCCAGTGCTACGCCAATGATAAAAGCGCCAAAAATGGCATGAATGCCTATAAATTCTGTAAAAGCGGCTCCCAGAAAGCACAGGGCCAGTGACAGGGAGAGTAAACCGCCGGGCCAGGCCAGTTTTCGGTTGATCCAGGGGAGCACTTTATTCATGGCACCTTTACCCAGTGTAAGCATAAAAAGGGTAAAACCTATGGTAAGTCCTATGGTCTGATACAGGCTCATAGAGTCACTGTTTTTGCCTATCATACTGAGTATCACAGAAAAAATCAACCAGCCAAGTATGTCGTTGATCATCGCAGAAGAAATAACGAGCATGCCCATTTTAGATCTGAAAAGATTGAGATCCATTAATATCCGGGCAATTACGGGCAAGGCGGTAATGGACATACTGGTGCCCAGAAAGAGGGCAAATACCAGCCGGTAGCTTTCATCGGCATTTCCAAAAAAGCCGGCAAAATAGTAAGGGAATAAAAAGCCTATGACAAAAGGTATCACCAGGCCAAACATACTTGTATACATAGCCTGTTTGCCTTGTTGCCATACGATATGAAGGTCAACCTCAAGGCCTGCTATAAAGAGAAGAAGGACAACGGCTACCTGAACGAAAGCATCTAAAGCGATAAAAGATGCTCCTTCAGGAGGAAAGACCCATTCGAAAATTTCGGGTGAAGCCATTCCCAGAATGGTTGGCCCCAGGATAATACCGGCCAGTATTTCACCCACCACTGCCGGCTGATTGATTTTTCTGGCTATTTCAGCCATCAATCGACCCATGGCCAGTAAAATACTAAGCTGAATCAGGAGACTGGTAATCTCATGATGATTTAGTTTCTCCATAATTTTCAGGCTTTAACCACCAGCAGGTTACATGGTAAATCGGCAAATATATACTCCAGGTCATGCCTGAATACCCGGTCAAAGAGATCGAATTTTTTTTCCGGTGCGCTTACAATCAGCAAATCTGCCCCTACCCTTTTTGAAAATTGCATCAATTCAAAACCACTTTTGCCGGCTATTATTTTTGCATTTACTTTCAATCTGTCGAAATCATGCCCTTTGAGTTTTTCCTCGACCTTTTTCAATTCTTCATTGACCATGGACTTTCGCACCTCAGACTTTTCAAACTCAGAAGTCTCACTGGTAATAGACATAGCCAGACCATAAAGCTTTAATTCTCTTACCACGTGAATCAAATGAACTGAAGCGGCTTTTCCCAGGTATGCACCTGCCTGCATCGCCTGTTGCACATAGGGTTGGTCTTCTGCGTCGATTACGATTTCATGAATGGGTTTAATTTCTTCAGCAGGTTCTACCAGCATCATTACCGAACAAACTGCCTTGCGCAAAATGCGTCTGGCGACAGAACCTACATAATAGTTATATAAATTTTCCTGTTTCAGTGCACCGGCCAGCAAGAGATCAATTTTTTCACGCTTGCATATGCTGAGAATTTTTTTGGCGGGTTTACCTTCTTCCCATATGATTTCTGTGGTTTCGGGGTCGAGCTGCGAATCTTGCATTAACAAACGAAGGTAATTTTCATTTTCCTCTGTTTTTTCTCCAATATGAATGAGTGTCAGACTTGCCTGGAATAAATGTTTGTATCTTTTTGCTTCTGACAGTATCGCTTTACAGGTAGGTGAAAAGGCCAGCGCCAAACCGATTTTTTTGTACATATCTAATCCAAATGTGTAAGTTTCTTCCAATAATAATGAATAATAAGCAACTAGTTCATAATTTCACGTCCGAAAAGCTAATTTTATGTTTTTTTAAAAGAGAATATCTGAGTATTACAACAGACATACCATGGCGAATAATGATTCACAGCAAGACTTTGGCATAAAGGAAATTGTAGCGCATGCCAAAGAATACGGATTTGTATATCCTTCCAGTGAAATTTACGACGGCTTACAGGCAGTTTATGATTACGGTCCATATGGCGCTGAGCTCAAGAAAAACCTAAAAGACCTTTGGTGGCAGGCCATGATAAAGCTTAATGAAAATGTGGTCGGCCTCGATGCTGCCATATTTATGCATCCACTTACCTGGAAAGCATCAGGTCACATCGATAGTTTTAACGATCCTATGGTCGACAATAAGGATTCTAAAAAACGATATCGCGCTGATGTGCTCGTTGAAGACCATGCAGCCTTACTCAGTGCACAGGGACAAACAGAAAAAGCCCAACAACTGGTAAGCGAAATGAACCGCTTGCTTGATGCCAACGATCTGACTGGATTGAGACAATTTCTTATGGATGAAAAAATTGTCTGTCCGGTATCGGGTACCACCAACTGGACGGATGTACGACAGTTTAACCTTATGTTTTCTACCCAGGTTGGTTCGGTAGCAGAAGATGCCAATGTGATTTACCTCAGGCCTGAAACAGCTCAGGGCATTTTTGTGAATTTTCTCAACGTTCAGAAAACGGCGAGAATGAAGATTCCCTTTGGCATTGCCCAGATCGGAAAAGCCTTCAGAAATGAAATTGTTGCCCGCCAGTTTATATTTCGCATGCGCGAATTTGAGCAAATGGAAATGCAGTTTTTTATTCGGCCGGGTGAAGAATCGCAATGGTATGAATATTGGAAAGATGTACGCATGAAATGGCATAAAGCGCTGGGTATACCTGCTGAAAACCTGCAATTTCACGATCATGAAAAACTGGCACATTATGCCGCTGCTGCTGTAGATATTGAATACAAATTCCCCTTTGGATTTAAGGAAATAGAAGGTATTCATTCACGCACAGATTTTGATTTGGGCAATCACCAGTCCCTGTCTAAAAAGAAGATGCAATATTTTGATCCACAAATAAACCAGAACTATGTTCCTTATGTAGTGGAAACTTCTGCAGGCGCCGACCGTTTGTTTTTTATGCTGCTTTGCAATGGTTACAAAGAAGAAACCACCGGTGAGGGCGATGATGTCAAAACGCGCACTTATCTCAAATTCCATCCGGCCCTGGCCCCGGTAAAAGCGGCCATTTTACCCCTGGTTAAAAAAGATGGGTTGCCGGAAATCGGAAGAAAGGTTTTTGAAGATCTGAAATATGATTTTAATCTTATTTACGAAGACAGCCAGTCGATTGGCAAACGCTATGCCAGGCAAGACCTGATAGGTACTCCCTTTTGTATCGCCATCGATCATCAAACCAAAGAAGATGAGACGGTAACCATTCGCCATCGCGACAGTATGGAGCAGGAAAGGGTAAAAATTGCAGAACTTAAAGATAAAATTTCTCAAGCTGTTTCGATTAAAAATATTTTCAAAGAGCTCTAGAAATGCCGGAAGTTATTGATATGAATAAAATACCATGGGAAGGTTGATATACGATCTTTCAATAGCACTTTATCGTCTTGCTGTATTTCTGGCATCGCCCTGGAATAAAAAGGCGGGCCTGATGTACAATGGTCGGAAAGGTTTAAAAAAAGAAATCGCCAGCCGGTTTGCTGAAAACGATCGGCCCGTTGCATGGTTTCACTGCGCCTCATTGGGCGAATTTGAACAAGGTCGCCCTTTGATTGAGGCTTTTATCAACGAATATCCTGAATACAGAATTGTTCTCACTTTTTTCAGCCCTTCAGGCTATGAAGTGAGAAAAAACTATCCGGGCGCAGATGATATTTTATATCTTCCCTGGGACAGTCCGCGAAATGCACAATTTTTTATTCGTAAGATTAAACCCAGAATAGCTTTTTTTGTAAAGTACGAGTACTGGTATCACTATCTTAAGGAACTCAACAGCACCGGTGCCACTGTGTTTTCTGTCTCAACCATTTTACGGGCAGATCAATTGTTTTTTAAGCCCTACGGTCGATTTTATAAAAAATTGCTCTTTCGTTTCACCTATTTTTTTGTGCAAAATAAAAGCAGCCTCGAATTGCTGAAAAAAGCAGGCATTCTTCAGGCCCGGCTTTCGGGCGATACCCGGTTTGACAGGGTGCTGGAAATTGTAAACCACCAAAAAGAAATCCCCATTGCGGCAGCTTTCAAAAATGGAGAAGCGCTGATGGTAATTGGCTCTAGCTGGCCATCAGATATGCAGGTATTGTTGCCATTTATTCAAAAACACATCGATACTTTGAAATTTATTATCGCTCCGCATGAAATCTCAGAAAAAAGTATAGGCAGTCTCGAAAAAGATCTGGGAAAGCTTTGCATTCGGTATTCTAAAGCCAATGAGTTGAATATAGCTGATTACCGGATTTTATTGATTGACAATATTGGCATGTTATCTTCACTATACCAGTATGGTGAAATGGCATACATAGGAGGTGCTTTCAGAAAAGCTTTGCACAATACCCTCGAAGCTGCCACCTATGGCATCCCTGTAATTTTTGGTTCCGATCCTTCCAATGCCAAATTTGCAGAAGCCGGAGATCTCGTCAACATGGGTGCGGCTTTTGAAGTCAGTAATTCATTCGACCTTGAAAAGACCGTGTTGCATTTGCTAAAAGATGAACAAAATCGCAAAAGTGCAGGCAGCCTGGGTGCCGCTTATGTTAAGGACCGTTCCGGAGCGACTTCGATGATTATGCAAAATGTTCACAACCATCTGAAAAATGTTTGAAGGCATCGTCATGAAATCGACCGGTTCGTGGTATACCATCAGGACCATCGAAGGCAATCTTATTCCCAGCAGGGTGCGTGGCAAACTGCGCCTGAAGGACCTTCGTGCTACCAATCCCGTAGCTGTTGGTGATAAAGTACGTATCAGCCAGGAAGCCGATGGCACCGGCATTATTCATGAGGTACTTCAGCGGGAAAACTACCTCATCCGCAGGGCAATTAAAAAAACTTCTCACGGGCATATACTGGCTGCAAACTTAGATCAGGCTATGTTAATAGCTACCATCACCTATCCCCGCACCTCCCTGGGATTTATTGACAGGTTTCTGGTTGCCGCTGAATCCTTCAGAATACCCTGTATCCTCGTTTTTAATAAAACAGATATGTGGAATGATGCCATGTGGGAATTTGCAGAAGAGCTGGCCGCCATTTATCCTCCCCTGGGTGTGAAATTCTACAGCGTTTCGGCCATGGAAGAACGCGATGTGGAAACCATTAAAACGCTGCTCAAGGGAAAAACCACCTTGCTGGCAGGTCATTCAGGCGTCGGGAAGTCTACTTTGCTCAATAAAATGGATCCCTCTATACAGCAAAAAACATCAGAAGTGTCTGACTTTGCCAATAAAGGCACCCATACCACTACCTTTGCAGAAATGTTCAGCCTTTCGCCCGATACTTTTGTCATCGATACACCGGGCATTAAAGAATTGGGTCTTCTGGATTTTTATGATGAAGAAATTTGTCATTTTTTTCCTGAAATGCGTGACCTTTTTGGCCAATGCAGGTTTTATAATTGCACCCATACCCATGAGCCGGGTTGCGCAGTAATCCAGGCTGTGGAAGAGGGAAAAATAGCTCCTTCGAGATACGAAAGTTATCTGGGAATCATAACAGAAGAAGAAAGTCACAGGTAAAAGGAAACACCATAATATTCCTTAGAGCCTCAAATGTTTTTATATATTAAAATAATCAGAATAGAATTATGGCAAGAACACCTTCGACAATGATGCCATTGGGTACCATTGCACCTCCTTTCAATCTCCCCGATACGGTAAGCGGTAAAATGCTTAGTCTTGAAGATCTCAAATCAGATATTGCAACGGTGGTAATGTTTATCTGCAATCACTGCCCGTATGTAAAGCACATCAATGCAGAACTGGTAAAAGTTGCCAATGAATACCAGGCTAAAGGCATTGCATTTGTGGCCATATCTTCAAATGATGTGGTAAATTATCCCGATGACGCTCCCGATAAAATGACCGAAACAGCAGCTCAGGAAGCTTATCCTTTCCCCTATCTGTATGATGAAACTCAGGAGGTGGCAAAGGCATATGATGCTGCATGCACACCTGATTTTTTTGTCTTTGATAAAAACCTTCAGTGCAGCTACAGAGGACAATTTGACGACGCCAGGCCAAAAACCGAGACACCCGTCACCGGGAAAGACCTCAGACATGCACTGGATTGCCTGATTGAAGGGAAGCAGGTGCCGGTAGATCAAATACCAAGCCTCGGTTGTAATATTAAATGGAAAGCCTGATTCAGGTTTTTCGTATGTTTTTTTCTATCCAGCTGATCAGGGTTTTTGAAAAGCTGTAAAGACCTGCACCGTTGTTTTTGCAATCAGGTAGCTGCATACATTGTGTATTGGTAAAATACAGTTGTCCATGCTCCTCCTCACAGGTCGATTGAAAGGTCAAAACCGGAATGGACGCAGAAAAACCTGATTTCATGATTTCCTGATGCGCTTTTATCATTCCGCGATAAAGTTTATAGGGTATTCGTTTATCGTTAAAAGTAATGAGCGGTAAGCGCTGGAATAAAAAACCCAATATTTTATTCAGAAAAGATATTCTTAAGTTTTTCAGAATACTCTCGGGAATAGGTTCCATTGAGATAATTCCGGAGATTTCCTGGGACTTCTTTTTATAAAGGTAGTATGTTGCCACCAGATCACTAAAACCCCTGGTCAGTAAAAAAACCGGACTGTCGTTGTATTCTTTTCTTGCCAGCATACATAAGGCTTCCAGGTCATCGACATAATCCCTCAGGGGGTTGCTGTGCTTTTCAGCTCCTTCAGATTTGCCGGCTCCATGGTAATCGACGAGAAAACAAGCTATATTTTCTGCCATTAATCCATTGGCAAGCTCCAAAGCATCCGCTGAAGTACCTCCGATATCATGTAAAAAACAAATTACAGCAGAAGGATCACCACCACTTGCACCAATGGCATAAAGACTATTTCCCGAATCAGAAACTATATCGTACTGATCTTTGACCATGGATCCGTTTTATTTTGCTAATTTTACCATCTGATGGCAAATCTATATTTTTTACTGTTTTAATTTTAATTTTCGCTTACAGAGTTTTTATTTGCCTGAAACTATTTAAAAGGGATTACATTTTGAGAGGTTCGTATATAGCTTTTTTTTTAATCCTGAGTATTGCGGGTGCGGGCATCTGGTTCTACAGTAATTTTTACAAAAAGGACGTGGATGTATGGCAGCTTGTACCCGGCAATGCCATTATGGTTTATGAATCAAAAGGCATCGTAAATACCTGGAACAATGTGTCTGGCAAGGATTTTTGGGAAACCGCCCGGCTGATCCCCGACTTCAGCAGGATAGAGCATTCATTTTTAATGCTTGACAGTATGTCTGGAAAAACAGGTAAACTTGATAAGCTTACCCGCAATCATCCTTTTCTATGCTCTTTTCACGCCATTTCTGCCGATGCATTTGGATTTATTTTTTACCTGGATCTTTCCGGTGATGATTCAAAAGAAATTTTAAATGCCATCGTGTCATCTTTTGGCGATTTGTATAATGTTCAAACCCGGTCGAGAAATTATCAGGGCATAGAAATTTATGAAGCCAAACAGAAAAATTCACAACAAGCTTTTTCGTGGTTTGTCTATGGCGATGCCGTGGTAGGCAGCTATACCCCCTTTCTTATTGAAGATGTAATCAGAAATATCAGTGATCGCTACAGGGATAATTTTTCTTCTAAAATACGATCTCTCGACAATATTAATAAACTGGTAAACGATGATGGCGATCTGTATATAAATTTCAGGGAAATACCAAAGTTACTCAACCTTTTTGTCGATCCTTTTACAGCCCGTGAGCTTCAGCCTCTGAGTCGTTTTGCCAATGCTGTTTACTTCGATCTTAAAACTACAGATAACGAAATTTTACTCAACGGCGCCAGTACGGTGTCTTCGGGGAGTGAAAGAGATTACATAAGTATATTTCACAATCAATCGGCCCGGTATATAGAACTATCCGGCATCCTGCCACAGCGAACAGCCGCATTGTACCACCTCACCTTCAGCAATTACTCAAGCTGGCAAAGTAACCTTTTAAAATACTGGGCCGAAAATGACAGCATCCAATTCAACCGTTTTATAAATTTCGATACATCACAGGAGCTTTTACTCGATTGGATCGATGGTGAAATAGGGTTAAGCATTCTGGAATCCATCAGCTTGTCTGATCCTGATAAATTGCTTTTTGTGAAAGCTGCGGCCCCTGAAAAGGCATTTAATCAACTCAAAAGCTTTACATCCACTTACAATTTGTCAATGGGTGACAGTTTGTATTACGAGGATTTCGGAGATTTTGAAATTGTTCAGCTCAATTATCCCGAATTTCCGGCTACTTTATTTGGCAAAGCCTTTCATGGTTTTGAAAATTCCTATTTCACACAAATCGGACAATACATAGTACTGGGAAACAGTATGCAGGTAGTCAAGCGTCTGTTTGAAGATATTGAAAATGAAAATACCTGGGGTAAATCGGTACGTCATAACCTGTTTCTTGAAAATACCCTGGGAGAAGCCAGTTTAAGTTATATGATCAATATCCCCAGGGTATGGAATATTTTAATGGAAAAAATAAAGCCCGAATGGATCACTTTTTTCAATACCTACGAAAATCAGTTTAAATCCTTTGATCTGATGGCTTTTCAGATGAGTAATTTTGACAACCGCTTCTACACCAGTATGGCGCTGACACATCAGAAAGGGGTGTACCAGGGCAATATTGCCAGCAGGTTTTCAAGGGTACAAAACAATTTCCTGAATGCAACCATTGTCACCAGGCCTTTTATAGTAAGAAGCCATATAAGTGGCAAAATGGAAGTGCTGCTACAGGATGCCGAATTTATGTTGAATCTGATATCAGATCAGGGTGAAATTGTGTGGTCTGCGCCGGTTGGGGATAAAATAGTAAGTGACATCAAACAGATCGACTTTTACAAGAATGGCAAATTACAATACATCTTCGCAACAAAAAATAAGTTGCACATTGTCGATCGCAATGGAGACATAGTTGAAAATTACCCGCTGTCTATGCCACAAAACAGGGAAATTGCCCATTTTTCGGTAGTTGATTACGACAATTCAAAACGATATCGATTCTTTGTGGCAGATACCAAAGGACATCTTTTTCTGTTTGATAAAGAAAAGCAAAACCTGGAAGGCTGGCAACCCAGAGAACTTCAGCAAGCCCTGAGTGCAGCCCCGATACATATCAGGGTGCGGGGAGGAGATTGTATGCTTGCACTTCAGACTGATGGCGTACTCAATGTAATGAACCGTCGGGGTGAGATGTACCCCGGATTTCCGGTTGAAATCAAATCACCGGTATCCGGAGAATTTTTCGTCGAAACCGGAAATAATTTTGAAAGCACCAAAATCCACGTAGTAAGCGATGAGGGCGAAATGGTACAGGTGAACCTCCGCGGTAAGATACTTAAAAGAGAACAACTGATCAGGCCAACCAAAGAAAGCACATTCAGGCTGGTACCCGATGCCATGAACCTGACTTACGTCATCGTGCGTCAGGAATATAATAAACTCAGTGTCTTAGACCGCAATGGATCATTGAAATTTGAACAAAACTTTCTCTCCTCAGGAGATTTACACCTGCAATATTACCGGCTGGGGACTGCCAACGATATATTCGCCATCACCGATCAACAGCAAGAATTCACGTATTTATTCGATAATACCGGCGAACTCATTAATTTTGAACCTCTGGAAAGCGGATTCCCTGTAGCAATCATGTATTTCAGCAGGAACAACGACTACCAGGTTTACAAATGCTATCAGAATAGTTTTTCTGTAATGTCATTCAACAAACAATAATCTGAAAAAGATGAACACACTATTAAAGACACTTGTCTGCAAGGTCTTATTTTTAGTATGGCTATCAGTGTCATTATCCATGGCACAAACAGAAGATACCCGCTTCAACAGTCCGTTTCATGCCATCAGCCACCACCTCGAAAATATGGAAGATGGCAATTTTGAGCCAGCGCTGGCTGCAAAAGTTTTTGATCCAAAGAAATGGAGCCTTGAAGAAAGGGAAGATCTGGCTATTCAACTCATTCAAATTTACAGAGGTGCGGGAATCGTAATTGATCTGGAAGTGTTGCCGCAGGATCCTGACTATTACGACAGCGCCCAGATGGCCCATCGCTATCAAATCTCTGATAACTATCCTTACATCTATGTAGAAAAATCGGGAAACCAATGGCTTTATTCCAACGAAACAGCCACCTACATCGGAGAAATTCACAAGCAAATTTACCCTTTGGGAGCAGATAAGCTGCTAACTGTGCTACCCAAAATGGGTACCCGAAAAGTGCTGGGTCTGCATTTATGGCAGCACATCACATTGCTGATTGTGATTTTGGCTTCAGTAATCATCAACAAAATTTTTGTAATGACCTTCAAGGGCATCCTTTTCAAACTCCTGGAAATGAAAAACAAGGGAGAGGAAAGCAAAAAGCTCGTAGTAAAAGTAGCGAGGCCCCTGAGTATTCTTATTTTATTTCCGCTCCTTACCCTTGCGGTACCGGTGATTCAGTTCCCGATGAATGTCACCAATTTTATCATACTAACCCTTAAAGTACTCTGGCCATTCTTTGCCACACTATTATTTTACAGGCTTGTCGATATTCTGGGGCTGTATCTGCAAAAAATGGCCGAAAAAACAGAAACCACCCTCGACGATCAATTGGTTCCTCTGGTAAGAAAAACCCTGCGCATCTTTGTAGTAATCGTCGGTGTCCTGGCCATACTTTCCAATATGAATGTCGATATCTGGCCACTGCTTACCGGACTCTCTATCGGTGGTCTGGCCGTGGCCCTGGCTGCCCAGGATACATTAAAAAACTTGTTCGGCTCTATTATGATATTTGTCGATAAACCTTTTCAGGTGGGCGACTGGATCAGCTCCGGCGATATAGACGGGACAGTAGAAGAGGTGGGCTTCCGTTCTACCCGCATCAGAACGTTCAGAAATTCACTAACCTATGTACCCAATGGCAAAATTGCTGACTCTACCATCGACAATCACGGACTCCGGCAATTTCGAAGGTTTTATACCACCATTACCATTACCTACGATACGCCTCCACACTTGGTAGAGGCCTTTGTGGAAGGCCTCAGAAAGATCGTAGCAGAGCACCCCCATACCCGAAAAGATGTGTACCACGTTTATTTCAACGATATGGCTGCATATTCATTAAACATAATGTTTTACATCTTCTTTGCCGTGCCTACCTGGGGTGAAGAATTGAAATGCAGGCATGAAATATTGCTTCAAATCATGAAATTGGCCGAAATGCTGGGCGTACAGTTTGCCTTTCCGACACAAACCCTGCATATGGAATCATTTCCGGAGAAACAACCCAATTCGCCCGTATATCCCGATGACCACAATCAGGTTCAACAAAGAATGGATGATTTTTTCACTGAAATCAAAAACCCAAATCAAAAAAGCAATTAGAAAAGCAATCATAAAACCAAAAAATATACCCAGTTATGAAATTCGGAACCCAGGCAGTACATGCGGGCGTAAGTCCCGATCCATCTACAGGCGCCATCATGACGCCCATATATCAAACCTCAACATATGTGCAGGAATCTCCCGGTAAGCATAAAGGTTATGAGTATTCCCGCACCCAAAACCCCACACGCGATGCGTTGCAACATAGCCTTGCCGCACTGGAAAATGGGAAACACGGACTGGTCTTTGCGTCTGGACTGGCAGCAATAGATGCCATCATAAAGCTGCTTAAGCCTGGTGATGAAGTTATCAGCACCAACGATCTGTATGGAGGCACTTACCGCATTTTTAAAAAGGTTTTTGAGGGCTTTGGTATCGTTTTTCATTTTATCAATATGCAGGATACCGCTGAGATAGAAAAGGCTGTCAGTGAAAAAACACGTCTGATCTGGATCGAGACGCCCACCAACCCTATGATGAATGTGGTGGATATAGCTGCGGTTTGCCAGCTGGCGGCAAAGTCAAAAATTATGGTTGCGGTAGACAATACTTTTGCCACCCCCTACCTGCAAAGACCACTGGATATGGGTGCAGATATCGTGATGCATTCGGTTACCAAATACCTGGGGGGGCATTCCGATGTGGTGATGGGCGCCATTGTAGTCAATGATAATGTATTACACGAGAGACTGGCGTTTCTGCAAAATGCATGTGGCGCGGTACCTGGCCCACAGGATGCCTTTCTGGTGCTGAGGGGTATTAAAACCCTGCATTTGCGCATGGATCGCCATTGTCTGAATGGCAAAATCATCGCTGAATTTTTAAGGAGCCATCCGGCCGTAGATAAAGTATACTGGCCTGGTTTCAGCGAGCACCCCAACCATCATATTGCCGCAAAGCAAATGAAAGACTTTGGCGGAATGATCAGTTTTACCCTGAAAGACGACCGACTGGAAGCTGCTTTTGCAGTGTTGGAAAAGTTTGAATTGTTTTCCCTTGCTGAATCCTTAGGGGGTGTAGAATCGCTCTGTGGTCATCCGGCGAGTATGACCCATGCCTCTATTCCGAAAGAAGAAAGAGAAAAAACCGGGGTAAAAGATTCCCTGATTCGCTTAAGCGTAGGCATTGAAGATGCAGAAGATCTGATAGAAGATTTGAAAAAGGCGCTGGGAGGGTGATGCGTAAACCGTGATGCGTGATGCGATATGGGTGATGGGTAATGGGTTTCAGTTCTTGTTGGTGGAAAAACACCAACAAGAGGGAGGGTTGAAATGAACCATGATTTTTTCTACACTACCCGGTAGGGGGTGTGCCGTGTCCCCAGTATCGTCCTCGTTTAAAACGAGGACGAATCAACATTAAAGCACATTGTTGCTTTTTACGACCCACACGCAGCGTTTGAAACGCGGCATAAAAAACCAAGGCCTCCCGGATTTTGAATTGTTGGTGAAAGGAAAACCGTGGGCTACGACCCTGGCGCGGTCGATTTTATATGATGGCCCTTCTGCTATAGACATGGGAATCCTTCGGATTCCGGCATCTGTCTGATGGAAGCCTGTTGGATGAAAATGGTCAGATTTACCCACGAGACTATCGCCCTTTGCCCAGAGCAACGGGATTCCGGCAAAGCTTCCACCCCGAGAGACGGGGTTTTGTCAAAGCCTCAATTTCTAACGAGGGCGGAGATGTACGATTATTCCGGTAAATAAATGGCTGCTGTTGCCAGTCCTCGTCGCAGACAAGAACTATTGGCCTTTCGTTACAAAGATCGGCGTTTTGACAGTGAATACATATATAATCAGAAAGCCCACGAGAATATCGCCCTTGTTTATAACGAGGGCGTAGAGACATGATTATTTCGGTAATCGATTGGCAGCTGTTACCAGTCCTCGTCTGAGACAAGGACTATAGGCATTATTACCCACGAGAATATCGCCCTTGTTTATAACGAGGGCGTAGAGACATGATTATTTCGGTAATCGATTGGGA
>JAFIEV010000064.1 GCA_020832305.1 Cyclobacteriaceae bacterium
TTTTTATCACCCATGTTTGGGTTGTGGATTCAAATGAAAATCCCGTAGGGATGAAATCTTTGTAGAAAGATCTGATAAGCAGTATGTTGAGCCCTGTAGGGGCGACACCTTTTACCTGACAACTAATGCTTTGTTTTATAAAAGCATAGTTTCGCACCTACGGCGCTCATCCCTGTAAATGACTTTTTTTTCTACAAAGATGCCGCGCCTACAGCGCTTAGATGGTGCAAAGTAAAAACTGTCTATAGTCCTTGTTTACAACGAGGACTGGCAATGGCAGCCATTCATTTACCGGAATAATCATACATCTACGCCCTCATTAGAAATTGAGTCTTTGACGAAACCCCGACTCTCGGGGTGGAGGCTTTGCCGGAATCCCGATTTCGGGGTGGGTAAAGATGTATCCCGAACGCTATGCTTTTCGGGATTTCGGTTTCACCTCAACTTGTTGGTGGAATAATACCAACAAGGGTGAGGGATGGTGGGTAACGCTAAAGACCTATAAGGCTTGCAATCTACCTACCGAAATGACTGTAAGGCATTGTTTATGAGGCATATAATAAGGAAACATAAGGCATGCGTGCGCCAGCCCATTCGTTTTAAAAACATATTATGCCTGGAAAAAACCTATCAGGTTTTCCAAACCTGACAGGTGGCTTGCTGCTGTTGATTGGCTTTCAGGCCAGGCAGTAAGTTAAATGGCCGGAGTCATTAATCGAATAACAGACTCCGGCCTGATGGTTTAAGGGATGTATTTTATATTTCCGAGACAAAATGTAGCAGGAGTATTCATGCCAAAATCTCCGGTATCACTCGAACTCAGGCTAAAGCGCAGGCCGTGCACCCTGCCCAAAACACTCAGGTCAACAGCATCCCATGCATTCACAATTCGATTGCTGCTGCCCCGATAATCTGCCAGGTAAAACTCAACACTCCCACTTTCTGCGCCTGATGCATTCAATCCCTTGATAGTAAGCAGAAAATAATCTGGGTCATTACCGTTAGCACCACCAAATTTTTTAGCAAACTGATCGCCATCGCGCATGGATAAGGCTGCAAAAGTTGTATTAGTAATTAAAACTTCCCTTACATCCACACCATCTTCATGCTCAAATGCGACATCTACATTGCCAAAAGAGACGGCAAAAACAGATGCGCCCGGAGGAGGACTGCCGGCATAGGTACTGTGCTGATTCTGGAAACCCGGTGTATTTGTATCGGTTTTGTTTGAATAGGACCAGCCAGACCATGAACCCCAGGTCTCATTGTATTCATTGTCAAAAGATACGCCTGCTGTAGTAAATGTACTTTTATACAATACCACCGGTGAGCCAAAGCGATCTTCTTCGGTTCGCGTGCCACTTTTATCCTGACCAAACCAGGCAGACTGCGGATCGAGGTTAAACCTCGACTCTGAAAAACTGGCTACCATAGTTACGGGCTCAGGATCGTCTTTACAACCGTACATTAAGGATACCACACATATAATGGCAATTTGCCACAAGCGTTGTTTGATTTCATTCGTTTTCATGAGAGAATAATTGATTAAGGATTGTTAAATAAAAAATATCCGGGAATCACCCCCACCCGGTACGCGTCGACTTTCATGCCTTCGGGGGTATATCGATTGACCCATCCATTCTGCAGGTAATCAAGTGCATCGGCTACATACAAGTCACTTTGCACAGGATCGATGCCCAGGTTGTAAAACAAACCTCCTTCTGCCTGTATTAAAGGCGTTTCAGGTAAGCTTATTTCATCTATCATCATGGTATACACATGCTTACTTAGAAAATACAGGCGACTCCCATCTTTGGAAATTGCGAGCCCCCCGGCACCCTGCATTTCACGGGGGAATTCAAATGCCCGGTCGATACTATAGTCATTGGGAGAAATCCTGTATAAAAAGTTTCTCTGCCCTTCACCCCTGCCACATAAAACCCATATATAATTGTCCCTATCTTTTTCTATGTGCATGGGCGGTGCTGCCAAAGCTATATTTGCTGTTACTTTATCCTGTTCGGGATCTAGCACAAGTATTTCATTGCCACCTGGATGGCATACCAGTATATGGCTTTCCGTATTCAACATCTTTTCAGTCCAGCCGGATGTTTGAATGATCCCTGTTTTTTGCAAGGTAATCGGGTTCATTATGGATATACCCCGGGCATAGAGGTCGGTAACATAGGCCTTTTCCTGATGTATGGGCAGAAAATATCTCGGCGAAATCAATCCATCGATGCGCCCGATGGAGGAAAAGTCGCGGGCATCTACTACTTCAATCTTTTGTGAATTGTTAACCACAATGTAAATCCTATCATGCCAGCGGTACATCGATTGCACTACATTACCCAGAATTCTGCCATTGATCTGCCTGAATATATTATTTCTTATCTGGCCTGTTTCAAGGTCAATCCACGAAACAGTACCATAGCCCCAACCAAAATTGCCCTCATTGGCAACCCATAGCCCTGATTGAAATTCTCCATGAACTTCTTCGGTAAGCTCGTTGTGCCGAACCCACGCATCTTCTGGCTCATTGCAGGCGCAAATAGATAAGGCCAAGCCCAAAAAAGCGATATGTAAGAAGCGCCGCGTCATGGTTTTTTGTTAAAATGATAGAAAAGTGAAACTTCGGCATAGCGGCCTGGCATGGCATAATTGGGAATCACCTGATAGTTAAAATCCCATAGGTTTTTTATTGTTCCCCTCAATTCCACCAGAGACTTACGAATGGCAAAGCTGCGGCCAGTCCAGAGATCGGTGAGCAGATATGCCGGCAACCAGGCATTGTGGTCTGAGCTTACATACCGGGTACTTACATAAGCTTGTGACAATCCTATGCTGTACTTTCTGAAAGAAATCCCGCCATCAATACGTGCCTCGTGCTCAGGTATAAAGATCAATTGCCGATTGGCTGAATTATCGAGCCCATGCACCGGATACCTGCTTGTACTTCTGGTAAAAGTATAGCTACCCTGCACAATAAAGCCCCAGGCTCCTGCCTGATGATTCAAGGTAATTGCATACTCAAAACCCCTTGCCCATACCTGCTGTATATTTTCCGGGCGCCAGCTGGGTACGCCGGGGCGCCACAAAATCCAGTTATCCACCCAATTCGAAAACAGGGATACATCATGATGCAGCTCCATTCCATACATTTTTTGCCGGACTTCCAAACCCATTTCTGCACTCCAGCTGCTTTCCGGCAGCAGAGACCTTCCAGCTTCAGCAGCCCAGAAATTTTCATTCAAGGTAAGCGCCCTGAAATTTCGGCTTACATTTGTCCTGAGCCATGAACCTTCAGGTAATCCTGTGAGCTTGTATTGAATGCCCAGCGATGGCAATGGCCCGGAAAACAGGCTGTCAACCCATTCGGTTCTTATCAGGAATGAAAAATTGATCCGGGTTCCATCGTACTCTGTCCCTGAAAACAAAGAAAGCCTCTGTTGGTGCATGATGTTATTATATACAGAAGCATCGGCCCGATCACTGAAAAAGTCTGAACCCCCGGTAAGCATCCAGGCATCGTTGATTCGATGGCTGCCCCTGGCCTTGGTGCGAAAAGATTGTACCTCATTATCAGATCGGACAGACGCAGCAGGATTTTCATAGATTAATGACTCCCTGAACCAGGCCGTACTTAGTTTTAACATTGAATGATGGTTTGATTTTTCCCAGGCACCGGTAATGCGGAAGAAATTATCTTCGATCTGTTCATTGTTTATCCGTACAGTGATGGGCGGTTGAATGTTTCTGTCGGTTTCCTGAATCCAGCTTTTTAATGAAAATGTACCCAGAAGATGGCTTTTAAAATAGATATCCTGCATCAGCCCGAGCTGACGAAACGCTGCATTTTGCGTCCTTACCCATTCCTTATCGCTGTTCATAAAAGGAAAATCATTGCTCGCAGCACGATGGTAAAAGCGTGAATTGATTTGCCATTTCTCATCGCCCCCGGTAACCTGACCCAGTACATTGCGCATTCCAAAACTTCCACTGGTAATTCCTGCGTAACCCTTCCACCGTTTGGTAAATTCGGGGCGAGAATCGAGAAGTATACTTCCGCCTAAACCTCCGGTACCATGTTGCAAACTGGCGCCGCCATAGTCGAGATAAATATGTTCTGTGGCTGCAACCGGAATGAGTGAAAGGTCAACCTGTCCCAGCATGGGTGAGTTGATATTGAAGCCTTCCCAATACACCTGGGTATGGCTGGCGCCGGTGCCTCTGAAAGAAGGTGTGGCAAGCCCTCCCAATCCATAGCTCTTTATGAACAAGGATGTATTATTTTCGAGTAGCTGTGCAAGATTTTCATGTACATGTTGGCTTCTGCGTAGTGAGTCTACCTTTACCTGCCTGAAGCCCGATTGCCGGGTCCACCTTGATGCCTGTACTTCAATTCCCTGGAGCACGATGGGCTCTTCGTCAAAAGTATCCTGGGCATTGATTTGCAATGCACACAGCATCAAAAGGGCTATATGGTGCCAACGTGGGGTCAAAATTATTGTATTATCAGTTTTTGTCTGTTGATGATTCCCGAATGCCGGAAGCTGACTATATAAGTTCCTGTGGTGAGGTATTCAGGCAATTGTATTATGGGGCCTGCTGACTTCAACAGCTCTTTACCTCTGGCATCGATAAGGCTGATCTGCATATCCTGATTCGATGTCGTTTGCAAGGTCAGTGCCACTTGTTCCCCCGGTTTAGCCGGATTTGGCCATAATTTCACCGCATCTAAGTGTTCCTGCCGAGGCAAATAGGTTATCATAGACAATTCGGCCATGGCATAACCACTCCCTTTGCCACCTGTGTACTGTGCATAAAGCGGATTGGCAAGCGACAAAAAAAGCAGCAGAAGAGCCAAAATTTGCATTGGACTTTTATAGTCTGACATCTTTTTTCTCAACGCTGCTGTACTACACACAAAAATCATTTTACAAAACACGGTAATCTATATTTTCAATAACATTTTTTATTTGTCAACACTTCTTCCACCCCTGCCCCCTGAGGTATTCCGGCGCACAAAAGGCAAATGCGCATAAAAACGATCAGAGATGGCCAGGTCTCTGAATTGGTATTCCAAATCATCTCTTACCCAGCTATTCCATCCGCCTCCTCTCTGTCCGTAGGCATTATTCTGCAAAGGCCAGTTCATGGCATCTGGGAGTCCGTCCTGGTCGAGTTTTCCATTACCATGGCTTCCGTCGAATAGAAGTGCCTTTTCTGTAAGGCTGACACAAAACTCCCATACATTGCCACTGAGGTCCATGATGCCGTAATATGATGCGCCGGCTTCAATGCGGTCGCTGCTTTCGGTTGCTGCAAATCCTACTCTTAGCGGTCCTTGCAGAAAAGGTGAAGTAATCTCTGCACCATGATTGGCCAAACCTGCCGTGGCTGTGGCTGTCTCACTTACTTTTTCAAAAGGACTGCCATCTTCTTCCGGAGAATTGGCATTTACCGACATCGTGGTGTTCCATGCATATCCCCTGGGAAGTGGCGCTTCAGGGCCCCTGGCCATTTTTTCGAGCTCCAGCTCTGTCAAAGGCCTGAGGCCTGACCATGCCAGATAGGCCAGAATGTTCTCGTGGTTCAGGTAATTGCAGGCCCGGTGTTGACCATCCTGCGTGCCACCGACCAAACCATCTCCATTTGCATCACATCCAAAAACCGCCGGCATTCCGGGGCTTCCGGGTCTGGCAATGATGATTCCATTGCGAAAAGAATCGCCAAAACCCAGCGGGAAAGTTCCTGCCGCCGCATCGGGCGGAATAAGCACATGTCGGCGCTGTTGTTCGAAGCTGAGACAATTGAGAAAATCCACAAATTGCTGTTGGGTTATTTCGTACTTCATTGCATAGAAGGCACTGTATCCCTTAGGATAGGTAGCTGGAATGTCTCCTGCAGGGAAATAATCATCCAGGGCGTACAACTTACCCTCCGTCGCGCCTGATGCTATCTCAGATTCACTGCTAATAACAAAAGGCTTTTCAGATACCGCTTCAATGAGCGAATGCTTGCTGATGCCATCACCCAGGGCAAAGGCGCCTTCAGGTATGTAGACCATTTCGATGCCAAAAACTTTGATTTGCAGTTTATCGATGGATGGCAGTTTGTCAGATAAATAAAGAAGTATCTCAACATTATGTATATTTCCTGTTGTTACAGGGACAATAAAAATTCCCATTTCATCGCTTACGGCTTCCAATTGAACGGAACCAGAAAGTACCTGATGTGCCTGATGATCAGTCGATATGCGCGCAGTTTGCCAGGAGACTTCTCCCGCGATTCGATATTTTATAAATATCCAAACTGCATCGTGATTGGCCGGGGCAGTGTTTGCCGGAAGGTTCCATGCGTTTTCCCAGGACATTGTAATCAAAATATTGTCTTCACTTTCAAGCCTGATGGAAGAAAATGTCAAATTATTCGCTGAAATACTCAGGGAAAGAAGCAAAAAGGGCACAAAAAAGGAACAACTCAGGATATTTTTCATATTCTACGGCGCTTTCCTCCCGAAGCATTTTTTTAATACCGGCAGGTCTCCTGACTTGCTTAGCTTGCCCTACCTTCCCATCCCGCTTACAGCAGAACAGTGGTTTAAGATGAGGGGCAAACCCTAATAGCTTACAGTTGCGGGGACAGTTTCCGATTTGAACGGAATTCCCTTTTAATCTCGCATCGCACAAATAGCGAATTGAAAACCGATGCGACAAATGTAGCACAATGCAGAAAATTAAAAAATGATTTTAATCAGTATTTTTTAAGGTTTTTGGGCTTTTTGTTGTAAGGTACTTCTGGCTATCCTTTAGCAATCATCTTATTTGATTAATTTCAAGCCCTGTCACATTTAAAAAACCAGAAGGGGTAAGTATCTTCCCTTGGCACAAAAAGTAAATGTGTTTCATATATGAGACCCCGTCCCGAACGCTATGCTTTTCTGGATTTCGGTTTCACCTCAATCTGCGATGAGGACTGGAAACCGTAGCTTTTCTTCTACCACAGCAGCCCTGTTCGGTATTTGCAATCCAGAACCACAGATAATGTGGATTTGCAATCCACTGGAAGAAACAAATGCATCCGGAATTTGTGTAAACGGTTATTTGCCACAGGCATTAAAAATCATCCGGATGTCAACGGAATATGCCTTTTATGAATTAAATTACAGCATCAGTAATCCCTTAACGTAATATAATAAATAACATCTAATCATTTTGACAATTATGAGCGATAACTACATCAACTTTGAAATGCACAAGCGAATTATTGGCATTTTATTTACCGTATTGGGTTCTGTTTCCCTGGTTTTTATTCTACTGGGAAGTCTTGTTTTTTCTGAAGTAATTCGATTTTTTGTTGAAGACAGTGAGGCTGTTTTGGTAAGCAATATTATCCGTTATGCGGTGGTTACCATTTCCGTGTTAGTGAGTATTCCTGCGATTATAGCCGGTATTGGTATGCTTCAGCAGAAAGAATGGGCTTTTACTATGTCCTTTATCTTAGGCATACTTGCCTTGCCATTTTTTCCATTGTGGACTGTAGTTGGTTTATACGTAATTATCATTTATCTCATGGCACACAGCCATAAGCATACTTCGGGCAATACATCAGAAACAGAAGTTTAAATTGGGGAAATTTTCAAGCGAATCCGAAGAACGACAATTCATGTATTATTTTAGTCAATAATTGTTTTGATTTTCATGTGATTTTTTATCTTATTTGTTGCTGAATTCATTTTTAATTTTGAAAATATGAAATATGTCAAACTAATTACGCTGATTACAGTCATCGCCGGATTTGTAGTTTTTAATGGTTGTGGTGGCAGTGGCGGAGACGATCCCAGTGTCCGGGAAATCAATACCGGCATTCTTACATCCAAAACCTGGACAGTAAATACTGTTACCGTTCCTGCCGGTACAGCCACTGAAGGCAGCGCCTGGAATAATTTTACGGTTACTTTCAATCCCACTAATATGACCACCACCAACCATCCCACCGGCGCTGAGGTAGTCTGGCCAACAGGTATCACCTGGACATTCAAGGACGATGAAGCCAGAGTAATTGTACGTGGTGATGGAGTAGACATGACCATAAATACCATATCTGAAAGCAGCCTGGTGCTGACGTTTACCATGCCAGACAATACACAGATTGCAGGAAGGACTGCCGGTCTTGGTGGACAATACACCTTCAACCTGAGATAAATAGGGTGCCTTGAAAATCGCCTGGTTTGTTGATTTAATGTAATATTCATTTATAAATACAGGCCTTTTCAGCAGACCCAAAAAACAAAGCATTATAATGAAATAAGCTGCCTTATTATTGAAAAAAGGCAGCTTATTTAGCTTATTATTTTAGAGGCAGATTGTGGTTTTTAACCTCTCACAAATCTCTGCTCCATTTATTTGGTAAAATCTTCCAATAGCTCCAGTACACATCCCAGGTTCCTGGTAGCATCAATATAGCTGTAACCACCGCCATCCCAGCCACCAGTTTGTTCTGCGGGCATTCCTTTTAGCTCAAAGCGCTTCTGTACCCCATCAATGCCTTTTACCCAAAAAGCTATGTGATGAATTCCTTCGCCATGGCTATCGAGGTAATTTTGCCAGGTACTGTTGCCACCCAAAGGCTCAATGAGTTCAAGTTGCAGGTTATCCATTTCAAAAAATGCAAGTTTGGCCTCGGCATCGGTGGGCGCTCCCTGGTAATGCGTTGGTCTGCTTTTATTGTTGGTTGCTACAATCGGTGCAGGTACCGCCACGCCCAAAACCTCAGCCCAGGCACGGGAAGCCGCTTCAATATCACGAACTATAATGGCCACCTGGGCTACCCTTTTTGTGTTTATAAGGGGCTCCTGACTCGAAGACTCCTGCGCTGATGAGGGAGCACTGGCGTAGAAAAATAAGGTAGCGGCTCCGATAAGTGTTAATCCATACATTTGCATAATGGTGAATTTTAGTTGTAAAAAGAAAAATTATACCGAATATATAAAAAGTATGGCATCAATGTTAAAACTATTTTGTATCAATCAAAAATATGCTCATATTGGAATTCAAATGGTATTTTTGTAATGCCTTAAGTATATGATTGTATCTTGATTTAACTATGTATCTATGAGTTTCTGGAATAAACTAAGAAACGAACTGATCGATATTATCGAATGGACCGACAGTTCAGCCGATACTATGGTATGGCGTTTTCCCAGGTATCAAAACGAGATAAAATACGGAGCCCAGCTCACCGTGAGGGAAAGCCAGGTAGCCGTATTTGTAAATGAAGGCCAGATTGCAGATGTTTATCAGCCTGGCAGGTATCCTCTTACCACCCAGAATATGCCCATATTAACCACCATCAGGGGCTGGAAATATGGATTTAACAGCCCATTTAAGGCAGAAGTGTATTTTGTCAATACAAAGAATTTCACAGATAATAAATGGGGGACCAAAAACCCCATTATGCTCAGGGATGCAGAATTTGGTCCGGTTAGGTTACGGGCATTTGGCACCTACGCCATGCGCGTGAGCGATGCTGCTACATTTATTCGTGAAATTGCAGGAACCAGCGGACATTTTATTTTGGAAGGCATCACAGACCAACTTCGAAATCTTATTTTAACCCGTTTTACCGATTCCCTTGCCGAAAGTCGTATACCAATCTTAGACCTTGCGGCTAACTACAACGAATTATCGACCTTTATACGTGAAAAAATAAATCCCGACTTCAACGAATATGGTATAGAAGTCACCAAATTCCTCGTAGAAAATATCTCCCTGCCACCTGAAGTAGAAGCTGCCCTTGATAAGCGAAGCAGTATGGGTATTGTTGGCAACCTTGCCCAGTATGCACAGTTTCAGGCCGCCAATGCCATGGAAAAAGCGGCAGAAAACCCCGGAGGTAGTGCATCTGCCGGCATTGGTATGGGTATGGGATTTGCCATGGCCAACCAGATGGGTCAGATGTTTACTCAAAATCAGGCACAGGGTGCCGGTACACCTGCAGGACCACCCCCGATTCCGGGCGCCAGACAATTTTTCGTTGTGATATCCGGACAACAATCAGGACCGTTTGATGTACAAACCCTCACCGCGATGATACAACAGGGCAACATCACAGCAGAAACCCTCGTCTGGACCCAGGGCATGGCCAATTGGGAAAAAGCAGGAGGAGTAGATGACTTCAAAAATGCCTGGGGGAGTATACCACCGCCTGTACCTCCGCAAGCCTGATATTTTTAATTTACAGTCAATTAGAAAATGGCAGATTTTTCTGAATCAGTACAGCAAATCAACGATGAGCTGGCCTGTATCAATTGTGGTGCTATGCTTAAATTTAAACCTGGCACCCTATCTTTAATATGTGAATATTGCGGCACACAAAATGACATAAAAAGCCCTGAAGAAAAAGCAGAAATAGTCGAATTTGACCTTGAGACTTACCTTGCTCAAGAATTCGAAAAGGAAGAAAAGGTTATTTTACCTGCCGTAAAATGTCAAAGTTGCGGGGCCACATCCACATTGGACAAAAACATCAGCTCAGACCATTGTCCGTTTTGCGATGCTGCATTGGTTATTACATCCGGCACCACCTGCACCATTCACAAACCGCATTATGTGCTGCCATTTTTTATCGATGAAAAAATTGCTGTAAAGAATTTTAAAAAATGGTTGAAGAACCTATGGTTTGCGCCTAAGGATTTGATGAATTATGCCGATACCTCCGCCAAATTGAATGGCATGTACCTTCCCTACTGGACATTCGATTGCGATACCACAACAAGATATACTGGTCAAAAGGGCATCAACTACACCGTTCATGAAAGCTACACCGTTATGGAAGGCGGGCGAAGTGTTACCAAAACCCGGCCAGTTACCAAAACGCGGTGGTATCCTGCCGCAGGTTCTGTTAAATATTTTTTCGACGATTTGCTGATAGAAGCCACCAAGTCTCTTCCCGGTCATACTTTGCAAAAGTTAAAACCATGGGATCTTGAAAAGCTCGAAAATTACGATGACCGTTACCTGAGTGGTTTCCGAACCGAAACCTATCAGGTCGACTTACGGTCGGGTTACAAAATTGCCAAAAACCGCATGGAACCCATCATCCGTGAAAGGGTAAGAATGGACATTGGAGGGGACAGGCAAAACATCCATTATATTTCTACAGAATATAAAGATCCTGCTTTCAAACATATACTGCTGCCTGTTTTTATCAGCGCTTATAAGTACAATAAAAAACTGTATCAATTTGCCATAAATGGCCGTACTGGCGCCATAATAGGCGAAAGGCCTTACAGTGCAAAAAAAATCACCCTGGCGATACTGGGTGGTCTGGCATTTATTGGCGTTTTGTACCTGATTTTATCAATGTTTGCATAAAAAACAATTCCTGATATTCTAAATTTGAATATCAGGAATTGGGCAATCAAATATTTTGCATCAGATTCTATACTATTTGGGCAATTTATTTTCAAATTTTCCATACACCCAGGTTCCTGCCACAGCACTGATCAGGGTTACCAATACGACAGAAAATCCGCTGCCAATCTGGGCAAATAATGGACCCGGACAAGCCCCTGTTAGCGCCCATCCAAGGCCAAATATAAAACCTCCGATCACATTGCCTTTTCTGAACTGCTTAGGCGCAATTTTTATTACCTCGCCTCCTATAGTTTTGATATTAAATCTTTTGATGAGCTGCACCGAAATTAAACCCACCAATACGGCAGAACCAATTACACCGTACATAAAGAAGGATTGCAGCCTGAACATTTCCTGTATTCTGAACCATGAAATAATTTCGGCTTTAACAAAGATAATTCCGAAGATAATTCCAATAATGAGATATTTCATTAACTGGGGAAATGATTCAGTAGATTCCTGTTCATTGGGGGCCTCACATTCGAGAGGCTGACCCTCTAAAATGGGATTTTCAATTTCTTTAAATTCTGTATTCATTATTTTAATTATTTTCTGTTGGATGTAGTATTAAAAGCCGGAAATGGAAAACAAAGCCGGAAGCAGCAGATGCGTCATGGCAAAACCTCCCAGCATAAAGAAAATGGTTGCCACCAGCGATGGCCATTGTAAGTTGCTCAATCCCATGATGGCATGACCTGAAGTACAACCACCGGCATATCTGGTACCAAAACCTACCAGAAATCCACCCAGAACAAAGAAAATCAACCCTTTCATGGTGAATAAGGACTGCCAGTTGAAAATTTCCACCGGCATCAGGCTCGAATAATTTGTAATGCCCAGGGCTGCAAGATCATTTTGGGTAGCCTCCGCAACCACAATGGTATTGGGGTTCGACATAAACACAGTAGCTATAACACCACCCAGAAAAACGCCCAGGACAAACATCAGGTTCCAGGTTTCCTTTTTCCAGTTGTATTTAAAAAAAGGAATATTCGCAGGCAGACAAGCTGCACATATATGCCTGAGAGAAGAGGAAATACCAAATGTTTTATTTCCAAGAATTAATAAAGCCGGTACAGTAAGGCCTATTAATGGGCCGGCTATATACCATGGCCAGGGTTGTTTGATCATTTCAATCAATTGTTCCATTCTTATTTAAGTTTTAGTTAAAATCTATAATCCATTACAAAATTAAAATTCCACATATCCACACGGTTAATACGGTAGATATTTTCAATATTATGCCGGTCTCTTGCCGTTTTATTTACAATCATAAGTTTAAAATCCATACCCTCCAGAAAACCAACCGGGCTATAATCTACAACGCCTACAAAGTGGTAATACGATGGCACCCCATATTTATTGAGCCGGAATGATTCTACCGAAGGATTTCTCACGATACCAGCACCCAGCCAGAATTTCAGGACTTCAGGCTGCAACTCATTGATATATTGCAATGATGCTGCCGACATCCCTCCCAAGCCTTCATGGCGTTCCCTGGGCAAGCTCACATAAAAGGTTTCTCTGCCCCATTCCCTGGGAAATAAAAACCTCCCCCGCGAAGATATGTTTAAACCATTAAAGTGAACCGAGTGTCTATGGTATTTTATCCCCAGGCGCATGCCAGCGCCCGAGCTTTGCTCCTCGGGGTTTATATACGCCTTATTCCTTTCAGGATTTCCCCCGTTTCCTGCCGCCTGCTGGTAAAAGCCCTGCAAACCGCCAACCAGGCTGAACCCCTCCAGGGCATGTTCATAATCTAACTGACTAAAATTCAAGGCAAATACATTTTCAGCCAGGTAAGTCCAGTTCTGAAAATTTACATTATCCTTACGGTAATTGAGGCTTGTAAATCCCAGGCCCCGGCTGCTGATATTACCCTTGTATTCAGAAGGAAGCCCGCTTTCATTCCTGCCAAAGGGATAAACGCCATAGGAATTCTCTATGTTGTACCAGTCTACCGTTCCCCTCAGCGTGGCAGCGGTAAACCAGGCGGCGCCCAGCTGCCAGTTGCCCATTTGCTGTTCTAATCGTAAACCTGAAAAGATATTCGGCCGCATGCGGTTGTCCTGTTCATTAAGCAAGGGCGACATCACCTTTTGCCTTCCAAACGTTATTCTGGTCTTTTTCCTGTTGTATCTGATGTATAATTCCTCCAGACGATCGAGATCCCGCGTATTGGAAGGATCATTCATATCGTACAGCAGCAGCTCATATCGGTTTACGCCATTGGTTAGCGGGTCGCGAATGGTGACATTGTTTTCAAAAATCTGAAAAACAAAAAAACCACTCATCCCCAGTTGAAATCCTTTGAATACAGGGCTTACATACCCAAGTCCACCACCAATGGCCAGGGTAGAATAATCGAGCAGATCCCCCTTATTGATGGTTGCCATAAAGAAAGACCTTGTATGAATTTCGAATTTACCGTCCGAAAGAAATTTGCTAAAACTTCTTGCCGTTGAGTCAGAATGCGTACTGGCAAACAAAGATACCGGCATCCATAAAGCCACGACAAAACATATTCCAATTCTTTTCATCGCTGCAATTTTCCGGCTTTTTAAAGGCAATCACTGTGACATTTATCACAATTTTTAAATGATTGAATGGCCTGAAATGATAACATGGCACATAAATACTTGTTTTTCTGATACTTATGTGGCGACCTATGAAATGCTGCCAGGAGAAAAAATTATTGATTTATAACCAATTACTAATTTTAGCTATGTGCTACCAAAGGATCAATTAGATTAACAGGGGAAATTGAATATGATGCTTTTCTGGTAAGACGTAGATAAAAATTAATATATTATGAAAAAGATTGATGAAACACCCATGAGAAAAGTCTTATCACACAGGGGAATGCCCCGAAAGCTTTCGGGGAATTGGAGGTTCCATCTCACCGCTGAAAAGAAAAATAAACAGATGAAACCGACACGACTAAAATAATCATTAGACACACAGTGCAATGATTATTTTAGTCGTCAAAGGTTCCATCTGACCATTGAAAAACAAAATATAAACAGATGAATTGAATAAAAAGAAAGTTCCGATAATAAGGATAGATAATTCATTGGAACAATATAAGGAACAGCCACTTTTTCAGGAGAAGGTAGATAAAGCAAACGAAATTCTTAAAAATATAGGATTGCCTAAAATAAGGAAGCACCACACCTGTAAATACATAGAAAAGATAAGTTGGTACAGTGGTTGCAGAACATTCAGTCCGTATCCTTGGCAGAGAATTTAGTGAATATCCATCTGTTTCTAAATGACTTTCCCTTTTTTCATCAACGTTAGGACCAGGCAGGAAAGGAAAGTCTCCGAAGTGAAAAAAAGGTTATTGTTCTTTTGATTTACCTTAAAAATCGGGTTAGGCCATAATCCATTATGAGTTGATAGAGAAAAACCAAGCCAGGAGGAAAAATCTGCCTTAAATGATCAAAAAAAGAACCGACATAAAGCCGGTTCCTTTTCATTATTTTCTAAGTTCCAGTAGCGGGGAGCAGGATCTACAAATCGCTGTTTTACTGTGCTTTATACTTTTTTGTAAAACATATGCTTGAACTATTTATAAAGAACCACTATTAATTTTTTAATCCAATATTAATTTTATCCTATTAAAAACAACCAAAATATTACATGATCATCGGTAGAATATAGGTTGTTTTTATTTGGTAATAATTTTACAATCCTTATATTTAACAACAAATCGTCTTCCCACAATCAATATGGGACTTACGTGGCGGAGCTTTAAAGAAGTGGCAGCTAAAAAAGCACTGATATAGATATTAATTTTTGGTAATGGGCTATATTTCAATGATTTTAAAGTTTAGATGTTATCAGGAAAAAACTGGCTAATAATCCTAATAGTTCACCAAAGATAAGCATTTAAGTTACTTTTTAAATTTTAACAATTTTGACAGACTCATTTTATGGGTTAACTTTTACGGTTTTAAGATTCGCAAAATTCAAAATTCATTTATGATTTATAATAGTCTATTGATTTGTAATAACCATAAGCTCAAAGTTTTATGCGACATATATTTGTTGTATAGAATCAACATATTAATTTAAATATTAAGTTATGCCTCACCCTAAAATACGACACGACCGACTGAAAAAGATCATTATATTTGATTAATATTTCAATAACTAAAGCGAAATGATAAAAAACAAGGATACATTCCTAAAAAAGGTCGCATTAATGCCTGAATTAAAGGGAAATAAACTTTCTCTTGTTTTTGCATTACGTTCTTCAATCGAAATATCGAATAAAACTAAATTTGTTGAGAATGTGAGTACCTACTTCATTATGCAGAAAGAAGAGGATAGAGAAAAAATAAATTTAGATTGCGAAAAAGAAACTGTTACTGAAAATTGGCTTGGTAAAGATTTAAGAATTAAAAAAGTTAAACTCAATTCAGTTAGGGGCTTTCCAAAATCAAATATACCATTTGGTATTGACTTTACTAATACTCAAGGCAACCCACAAAGTATGATAATACTTGGTTCAAATGGCTCTGGAAAATCTTCAATTTACAATTCAATTGAATATACATTTTGTAAGAAAATTGGAGAAGCACAGCTTAGAAATTCTCGTACCCTAAATGACGAAGACAATGAATTTAAAGAATATTTAAGTCATTTCAATAATGGTTTTTCCAATAGTTTATGTGACATAGAAACTATTGATGAAAATTTAACGCTACAAGGTTTGAACATACCTTTAGAAGTAAGGAATAAAATAAATCCTAACACACACTTCATTAGCGATTTCGATATATATCATAATGGACAATTAAACTTTTTGAGAGGAGACGAGGGTACGTTTCACAACCTCATTGCTGAAAGTTTGGGCTTAAGTGAGCTATTACAGTTTGAAAAAAATCTAAATGAATTTATTGCCTACAGAAGAGCAACTGAAAGTACTAGAATAAACTCCTTAGAAAAGGGAATAAAGGAAGAAAACCAGCTTATTGAGAATAATAAGAAAACACTTGCTGAGAAAAAATCAACTCTTCTTAAATTAACCGAAAATCAGCAAGAACAACCTGAGACTAATAAGGTACAGGAATTACAAAAAATATTGGCTCAAATTAAGTCAA
The DNA here is from genome assembly GCA_020832305.1 of Cyclobacteriaceae bacterium. Lineage (GTDB taxonomy): Bacteria > Bacteroidota > Bacteroidia > Cytophagales > Cyclobacteriaceae > JAFIEV01. The sequence continues at coordinate 16,529 of JAFIEV010000064.1, forward strand.
CTAACTTTTCGTTTCAATTTGATAATAGATCACTTCAAAATAACATTACTGAATTTGGACAGAAATATAAGGAATTTGCATCATTAGAAGTAAAATCAGGCAATGCTACACAAATTCAATTCTATAATTTAGGATTAGAATTATTAAAAGAGAATAATGAATGCCCCTTTTGTAACAGTTCTAAAAAGTCAATAGATGACATTCAGCAATATGCCAGCGAAAAAATCAAACAAATTGAATCATTTAATAAGTTAAATCAAGAACTGACAAAATTGCAAAACTTTGTAACTGAAAATTTAGATAATCTTTTTAATAACATCGCTTTACACCTTGGCAAAGTAAAACAAGAACTAAACAACATAAAACGGTTTAGTGAATTTTCAGAACTAGCATCTAATGAAAACAGTTACATTACTTTCATAGAATCTGCTCTAGCAGAGGAATTTTATCAGATTGGTTCAAATTTAAACAATAATGACAAATACAAGATAAATAAAAATGAATTTTTACATTCCTATTTTGAAAACCAAAAAGACTACATACAAATTGGGTTGATATCTTTCATTTATGAATTATCTAAATTCGCTGAAAACCGAAATTTACTTATTCAAAAAATAGAAGCCCAACTAGCACAAAGTTTACAGAGTAAAAGCATTTTTGAGCAAATTGTAACTATTAAAAACGAATTAGTTTCCTTAGAACAGCAAATTGCAAATTCAGAAAAGAAAATCCATAACAGCAATAATGAATTAAAAACTTACCGAGAACAACAAGCTTTATTTAACGCGATTAAAGAAGAAGCTAGAATTTACAACAATAATTTTCACACTCTTTTAAGCAGTGAGGTTCAGCAAGCATTTGGACCGATTAAATTAATTGTTGAAGAGGTTTTAGAGACCTACTTGCAAAACGACAATCGGAATGTTGAACTTGAAATAAAAATGAAAGAAGATGAAGTAGATGATGAAACAGGAGAAGTTTTATCTGAAATAATCACTGCGTATATTGTACCTAAAGATAAATCCCATCCTCCTTTGCCCGTAAACAAATACTTTAACACATTCCATTATAGATTATTCTCTACAATGGTTGGTGTGAGTATTGCAATGGCGTCTCGAATAAATACAAAAATTAATCTACCTTTAGTTCTTGACGATATTTTTTATGCAAGTGATTTTGAAAATAGAGCTACAGTAGAAAGATTCATTAAAGAGTTATTCGAAATTTTCAAAAAATACACTCCAAATTTAGACCTACAACTTATTCTCTTTACCCACGACCAATTAATTTTCGAAAGTGCTGTGAAAGCTACTTCAGAAATGAAAGTTGAGAATATTGCTTTTTCAAGACTCTTCCATTATTCAAAAGCAAAAGACAAGGGAGATGTGCTAGAGTTAGCTTATCGTATGCCAACATATTTACCTTATAAAATAATGCAAAACACACTTACTAGAATATGAGTACACCAACAAATACTAGCCAAAAGGCTTACGATCATATTTTTAAGAAAATTGGTTTCATAACATTAGTATGCGTTGTAATTATTACAATTTGGAAAATAGGTAACGTTTGGATTGAAAGAGTTATTATTTCCAAGCAAGAACAAGTTAGTAAAACAATTTTAAAAACTATCCAAGAACAAGCGAATCTAAATTTACTTTTACCGGAAATTGTATTCATTAATACGGATACTGTTAGTGAAAAAGAATTAACTGATTCCTTCAAAAAGCAAATTACCGCTGTTCTTACAAAAAAATATTTGACAAACGAAAAAGTCAATCCAAAGGATATTTCTTTTCAGCCCTTTTTTGTTTTTCCAGAATCCGCTGATAGTTCAGGCAATTACAAGTTAACTAAATCTCAGTTAGATGATTTGAAAAACCATATTATTTTTCTATCATCCCAAGTAGATAAAGCAGTAACACAAACAAAAGATGAAATAAACAAAGAAATTGACCGTATTAACACTTGGGTTAGTATTTGGATTGGTGTTCTCGCAATTTTCGGAACAGTAATTCCACTATTTTATAATTATAAGAACAATGAGGATTTAAAGTGGATAAAAGACGATGCAGGCGAAGCAAAAAAAAAGTCAGAAAATGCCCATAATTTAATAGAAAAGCACAGAGAAGACCTTGCAAAGGTAAAAGAAGTAAGCAAGGACTTAGTTACGATAAAGACAGACTTTGATGGATTTAAAAATGAAGTAACAACTGCAAAAGAAAGTTCAACAGAAGCATTGGGCGTAGCAAATAATGCAAATTCAAGAGCGACTAAAGTTGAAAAGCTAATTTCTACACTGAATGATGTGAGCAAAATCAAGGATTTAGATGCTTCATTTTTATTATACAACGACAACCCATTTGAAACCCTAAAAAGCTATTTAACAGAAATTCACACTAATCTTAGCAATTGCTCAGACTTATGTAATGAACCAATTATAAAGGATGTTTTAAGACAACTATCGCTTAGATTACATCTTTTATCAATTTCAGGATTCATAAAGAACCCACATATTTTCGAACTTCTTAATCAATTTGCATTAGATCTATCAAATCGAATAGGACAACCCTTTACATTTGAAAGCTATAATGAGGCAATAGCTTTATTGAATGTGTTAAATGAAAGACTAGAAAGAGAGGATACTTTATAATGACTTACGTTTATAAACCAACAGAAAAAGGGCGTAGGCATAACATCACCTATACGCAAACAGGGGATTCGTGCTTCGTAGGACTGAAAGGTGCTATATTAGAATTTCAGTGATATTAAAAACCTTGTTGATAGGTTTTATTACTCAGTAAAACATTTTCAGGCTTATATTGATGAATACACTAATTACTATAACAGACATAAAAAGAAGAAGACATTTTTGAAAAACTGATTAATAGAATGATGGATCGACCTCCCTATTTATATGAAATGATTATATGCTAATAGCCTAATTCAATTTTACAATTTTACATATATGCAAGGATAATTTGACTTTAATTAATAATCGTAAAGATTTATTTATTATGAATGAAAAAGATAATAATTACTATTACTTCTCAAATTTTGATCGTGCTATCAATGCCAGAACTATTTATATACCATCTAATGAATCAAAATGCAATGAAGATACCTTTGATGGTTTAAGTGATCACGAAAATGAAGAGTATGATTTTCCTGTCTGCCAAAAGTGTGGAGATTCAGAAGATGTTTGCGATCCAGGAGGAGACTATTATTGGTGCTCGTATTGTGAACATTATATCAATGACGAAGGTAATTACTTAGCTGTCAATCAATCAAACTTGGATATTGAAAAAGAAGTAATATTAGAAAATATTATTAACATGTCTGATGAAGAATATTTTACATGTGATTTGTGTGAAGATATAAACGACATGAGATATATTGAAGAAATATATTCAGACTTGGATTATAGTATACATTCTGAGATCGACTACGATAATTTTTATGGAATAGCCTCACAAGAATATAATCAAACTAATGATATATCTATAAATCTAAATGAGAAGTATAATGAAATATATAATTATATAAGAAATATTTATAAACCTGGAATGATTATTAATAACTCTAATATAATTGATAAAAAAATAGATGATTTTATATTGGATAATTATAATCTGATATTAGTTCCAAAATTTGGAACCCAAACTTTTCAAATAAAATTTGAAGAAAATATTTATTTTACTGTATGGAGAGAGGACACAAATGAGTTTGCGGAAATTATAAATGAACCTTATTATCTTTTTTTTGATATAGAAACAACTGGTTTACCAGTTGATGAAAAAGCACCTTTAACACATTTCAATAATTGGCCTAGATTAGTTCAACTCGCTTGGCAACTTTATGATTCAAGAGGCAACTTAATTAAAGAAAAAGAATCAATTATAAAACCACATCTATTCTCTATTCCAAAAGAGGCAAGTGATGTTCATGGAATAAATACTAATTATGCATTAGAAAATGGAGAAAATTTAGAAAATGTCTTACTAATTTTTGAGAAACAATGTTTAAAATCAAAGTATTTAATAGCTCACAACATCAATTTTGATTCGAAAATTATTGCATCAGAGTTTTTAAGAATACTCTTAAGAAATCCGATAAAAAAACTAGAATTTTTATGTACAATGGAAAGTTCAACTGATTTTTGCAAAATACAAGGAAAAAATGGCTATAAATGGCCATCTTTATTAGAACTTCACAAAAAATTGTTTGGATACGAATTTGATGGGACACATAATGCTCTTGTAGATGTGAAAGCCACAGCAAAGTGTTTTTGGAAGATGCGAAAATTAAAATTAATATGACAAAGGTGTAAGATCATAAAAAAATTTGAACTTTCATTAATATGATATGAAATAAGTAAGATTGACATAACTAATTTAGATGATAAAGTGCTAATTATCCAAAACTTTTTATTTCAATAAATTCTTCCTTCTTTAATACATCATTGAAAAACTGTTTACTAGAATAATGAACTGATTTTCAAATACAAATCAAATAATTATAAGGCATTGTGTCATAATAAATTTTTGAATTAGGCATTTATATAATACGATAAATATACCTATATTGATCTTTTAAAGCAATAACTTATGGAAAGTAGGTATAAGAGTTTGTTATTATTCGAATTTCAAGAGCGTTTTCCCAACTCTGATAAGTGTTATGAATATTTTTCGAAGCTGAAATGGAGTAAGGTAAGGGATACCAGAAACTCATTAAGTTCATCTTCAACAATGTGTTAAGGAAATTTACCAAAATGCAAAACAAACAAGGCGATTCGCCTAATGTAATTATTAAGGGTGCTTTTGCTTTGCCCACGCAGGGCAACATGTTGTTCCATTTTAAAAACAACATTTTTAAATTCAAGAACCAAAAAAATAGCCTGCTCCACGATGGTAGGAGATGTTCTTTTACGCATAACTGTATTATTTTAAAGAGTTTAATAAATTCAGGTAAGGTAATCGATTCTTTATTGCATGGGAATCGTATATTTGAAACAAGCTATCCCAAAGGGATTTAGTTCAGCATAGCACATTATAAATAGAACAAACCAGGCGTATGCTGCATATGGCTGGTTTAAAAATTAAATTTAATAGAGAGTTTTAAGCAGGCCCAAATTCATTATCTCTCACCCATCAAAACAAAACTATTGACAGAAAACGAACAGAAAAATGAAAGACAAAATGCCAACGCTTCAGCAAAATCAAAAGAGCTGCATCCCCACGCTCAAAGCCGACACAATGCAGCACATTTGCTTTTGCCCCAACGCACCCACCGACATTAGACACGGTTTTACAAGAATAACAGGCATTTAAAAATTAACTTTGCGAATTAAAAATTAAGAATAACAGACAACAAATGAGCGAGAATTTAGAATTAGAAAAAACCCTTTGGCAAGCAGCCGACAAACTTCGCAACAATATGGATGCGGCTGAATATAAACACGTTGTTTTGGGTTTAATATTCTTAAAATATATTTCCGATGCTTTTGATGAATTGTATCAAAAATTAGAAGCAACTAAACACGAAACAGGAGCCGACCCAGAAGACAAAGACGAATACACAGCAGAACGAGTTTTTTATGTGCCACCGCAAGCACGTTGGAAATGGCTACAAGGCAGAGCAAAATTACCGACAATCGGTAAAGACATTGACGAAGCAATGGACAGCATTGAGTGTGACAATGCTTCTTTGAAAGGTGTTTTGCCAAAAGACTATGCCCGACCAGCACTCGACAAACAAAGACTTGGAGAATTGATTGACCTGATTGGCTCAATCACTTTAAGCAAAGGTGGAAACGGAAAAGGCAAGGACGTTTTGGGCTTTGTGTTTGAATATTTCTTGGGGCAGTTTGCAGATGCCGAAGGCAAAAAGGGTGGACAGTTTTACACACCGCAAAGCATTGTGAAAATTTTGGTGGATATGCTCGCACCCGAACCCGAAAAAAGGGTTTATGACGGTTGTTGTGGTAGTGGTGGAATGTTCGTACAAAGTGAACGCTTCATTGAAATGCACGAACACCGCAAAGGTAAAATTTCCATTTTCGGACAGGAGAGCAACCCGACTACTTACAAGTTGGCAAAAATGAATTTGGCAATCCGTGGCATTGAAGCCAAAATCGAATTGGGCGATACCTTGATGAACGACAAGTTCCCCGAACTGAAAGTGGATTATGTAATTGCCAATCCGCCTTTCAACGTGAGCGATTACAACATCAACAAAGCCGAAACCCACAAATGGAAATTTGGCGTACCGCCAACAGGAAACGCCAATTACGCTTGGTTGCAATTGTTTGTTAGCAAACTTGCACCTTATGGAACAGCAGGAATTGTTTTGGCTAATGGAAGTATGAGTTCTGAAATTGCCACAGAAGGCGAAATCAGAAAAGCAATGATTGAAGCCGACTTGGTGGATTGTATGGTTTCTTTGCCTTCGCAGTTGTTTTACAACACCCAAATCCCAGCTTGTTTGTGGTTTTTGGCTCGCAACAAAACAGAAACCAGTAAATTCCGAAACCGCACCAACGAAATACTTTTTATTGATGCCCGAGAATTAGGCACAATGATAAGCCGAAAACAAAAGGAATTATTGGATGAAGACATAGCCAAAATTTCTGACACTTACCACAAATGGAGAAGCAAAGAATATGAAACAGAATACCAAGACATTGCAGGATTTTGCAAGTCTGCAAACATTCAAGACATCCGCAAAAACAATTATATCCTGACCCCAGGACGATACATTGATTTCAAAGAAGTAGCGGAAGACGGACAGGCATTTGGTGAAAAAATGCAGATACTTACTTCTTCACTTTCAGAGCAAATGCAAAAAGCCAAAGAGTTGGATGAAGCGATAAAAGTTAACTTAGAGAAAATTGGATTTATAATTTGAAAATATGGCTCTAATTAATCAAACACTGAATGGATATACCTTCACCGAATTTATCGGTGCAGGTGGATTTGGTTCAGTCTATAAGGCTACAAAAGATGGCAGCTTATATGCCATTAAGGTTTTCCGAGAAGATTACATACTTCAAGAATACAAGCAAAGCGGTCAAAACAACCGTATTCAGCGAGAAATTGATATAATGAAAACCGTAAATCATCCATATTTGATAAAATATGTTGATGATTTTAAAGGCAGTGATTTAAGTGTCCCATCTTACTTTTTGGTGATGGAGTTTGCCGAAGGAGAGACACTACAGAAACTTATAAAAAAGAATGCTTTACAAAACGAAGGACAAATCATTTCTATTTTTAGGAACATACTACAAGGCATCAAAGCATTGCACCAAATTAGGGGTAATGATGATGGCAAAGGAATTATTCACAGGGATTTGAAGCCTGAGAATATTATTGTGAATGGAGATAAAGTTAAAATTCTTGATTACGGAATTTCTAAAGTAATAGACTATACAACCCTTACCAGCACAGGCAATTTTTTAGGCTCTCCGCTTTATTCTTCACCTGAGCAAATTACAGACAGTAAAAATATTGACAAGAGAAGCGATTTATATACTTTGGGAGTCATTCTCTATGAAATGTTAACTTCAAAAGTTCCTTATGATTTTACCAATCTTCCCGAGTTGATTGATAAGATTAAGAACGAAAACCCTATACCACCAAGAAAATACTTTGCTGACATCAAGAACAAATATGAAAACATAATTTTCAAACTTCTTGAGAAGAATCCATATCAGCGTTATTTGAATATAGACGAATTAATTTCTGTCTTTGAATCAGATGAAGCAATTCCTAGGCGGGAATATGATTTGAGTCCGAGATTTGTGTTGCGTTTATGGAATGATGGTTCAGCATTAGAAGTTTATTTGAAAGACCACAGTGAAAAGTTGAATGTGGATTTTCCTGCAATCCACCAATTTCAGCAGAAAAAGCTTTTACAGCGTATTCAGGGCTCTGAATTTTGCACTATTATCGACCCTGAAACTGTTCGTTTCGCTTACGACACATATACGGACACAGTCGGGCTTAAAAAACTTCCATACTGTCCAGAAAATTTTGAAGTGATTACACCTGCCTATTTGAATTCATACAGAAAACAGCAGGAATACGTAAAACTTGTTATTGATGAAGAAGCCAAATTAGGAGCTGACATTTTTGTTTCACCTTATCATTATACGCATAACACGAATGTGTTACCTACATACAAGCAAAATCCAGTAGAACAATGGTTTGATTTAGATATTAAGTTACTCAAAGAAGCAATTGACTATAAAAACTCAGTGACCGAATATGCAGATAAGAAACTTTACGCAGGGATTTGTATAAATAGCGGTAGTCTCACTGATAACCAATATAAAAATGACCTTTTAAACTATTATTCTGCACACGAATGTGATGGATATGTGATGTATGCAGATGGCATTGACAAGAATACCACACCTGTTACACTTTACCATTACATTGATGCACTTTTAAAGCTTCAAAGATTTACTGGAAGACCAGTAATTGCAGGTCGTTTAAATAGTTTAGGCTTAGGACTTATTTCTTTAGGCTTGGCAGGTTTTTCAGCAGGTGCAGCAAGGTTTGAAAGTTTTAGCGAAGAATTACACAAGGACAGAACTCAAGGATTTAATCTTTACGAAAGGTATTATTTCCCTGAGCTACTAGGTACTGTTTCCATTGAAAAGAAAAGACCGACCAGATTAAATCAAATTTCCAGCGTTTTGGGTGCTTGTCAATGCTTATATTGTCGTGGAAAAGCAGCAGAAGATGTGATACAAGCACAGAATAATAAACTGCATTACATTCATTCGGTAACCCAAGAAGTAGAAGTAATTAAAAACACTTCTGATAAAAGGGGATATTTTTTAAATAGAATTGATGAAGCTATAAGAAATTACCAACGTTTGACAGCAGTTTACAAACGTGATGACTACAAACACCTTTTTGTTTGGAAAGAAGTTTTTGAAAATATAAGATAGCCCTATGTTTAGATATGAAAGTGAAATGATACCAGTATTGATTAAAAACCTATCAAGGGTTTTCAAAACAGAATACATTACGACTGAATTCAGCACAGGGAATGGTGTTGCCGATTTGGTCTTTACAACAGAAATGAATGATGAAGATTTATATCTGAATGATTATGCCTTAATGTCTCTTTTTGTAAATCTGTTTCAACAGAATAAACACTTAACCACAAAGAATTTAGAGAAAAGCAGCATTGACAAGACGAGACTGAAAAACTTACTTACCCACCTTGAAATCAATGATTTTATTGGGTATGAAGGTGAAATAATTGTACGGAATAGAAAGTACAAGGCACACACCCGAAATTTATTATCGGTTGAAGCTAAACTAAATGATTGGAAATCGGGATTTTATCAAGCTTTACGGTACAAGTTTTTTTCGCATCAGTCGTATTTAGCCTATCCTGAAAAAAACATCCACCGAGTAGATTTAGACTTGCTTAAAGAACACAATATCGGTCTAATCTCGGTTGGTGATGATAAGATTCGATTTATATCCAAGCCAAAAACAGAAAAGCCCAAGGATTTAACATCCTACTTTTTCCTATCTGAGCTTTTCGCTCAACAATTTAAAGTAATGCATCAAATATGATACTAACCAATAACCAAACATCCGAAATAAAAGGAGCTATCGCATCTGCCTTAGAACGGGTTTATCGTCAGGATTTTTCGCTAATTGAAAGACGAGCACACGAAAGGTCGATTTCTTTCAGGTTTGGACTTTACTTTTCTGAAATCATTGAGCTAACATCTTTTGGTGATGATATTGCCCTAACTATTGATGCCGAATACAACCATAATTTGCATAACACAAAAAATATGGAAGGTTTTAATGCACCACAAGGCATCTTACCCGACATCATTTTACATCATAGGGGTTTCAATGATAAAAATATTGTGGTGATAGAATTTAAAGGCTATTGGAGCGGAAATGGCAGGGATGATGAAAAACTTCGTGGATTCACACATCAAGAACTGAACGACTATCAATATGGCTTAGGCTTATTCATTCGCTTAGGTCCAACTTTAGAAGAATGCGAAATAGTATACTATAAAAATGGTGATTTAGAATGAGCGAATGGAAAACATATAAGTTAGTTGATGTTGCTAAAAGAATTGGTGATGGACTTCACGGTACTCCAAAATATGATGAAAATGGTGAATATTATTTCATTAACGGGAGTAATCTCATTAACGGCAAAATTGTTGTCAACTCAAATACAAAGCGAGTAAATGAAACTGAATACCTAAAACACAAAAAGGCTTTATCTGAAAATACAATACTACTTGGTATAAACGGAACGATTGGAAATGTAGCTCTTTATCAAAATGAACAATGCATTTTGGGTAAAAGTGCAGCCTACATAAATGTCAAAAGTGATTTCGATAAACAATTTATCAGATACGTATTGACTAATGAACATTTTCAAAGGTTTATAAAAACGAATGCATCAGGAACAACAATTAAAAATGTTGGATTAGGGCTTTTAAGAGAATATGAATTTCAAGCCCCCGAAGACAAAGCGGAACAAAAAGAAATCGCCCAAATCCTTTCTTCGCTTGACGACAAAATAGAAATCAACCTACAAATGAACCAAACTTTGGAAGCAATGGCACAAGCCATTTTCAAAGAGTGGTTTGTCCATTTCAACTTTCCTGGTTTTGATGGCGAGTTGGTGGATGGACTGCCGAAGGGATGGAGAATGGCTAATATTTTGGAATTGTTTGAAGTAACAGATTATGTTGCCAATGGCAGTTTTGCTTCCCTTGCAGAAAACGTGCAATATAAAAATGAACCTGATTATGCAGTCTTAATTAGATTGACAGATTATAATCGTGGATTCAATGGGGATTTTGTCTATGTAAATGAACATTCCTACAACTTTCTGAAGAAATCCAAACTTTTTGGTGATGAAATAATAATAGCAAATGTAGGTGCTAACGCAGGTGATGTTTTTCGAGCACCCTACTTAAATAGGCCAATGACACTTGGCCCCAATGCCATTATGATAAAGAATAATGATTTTTCAAATTACTTATACTCATATCTAATTTCTGAACTTGGTCAGCATTCAATTAAAGGAATAATTGCAGGTAGTGCACAACCAAAATTCAATAAGACAGATTTCAGACAGTTGGAATTTATCTTGCCAGATGAGAATACCATTGAATTATTCAATGAAATTTATAAATCAATGAATGAGAAATTACTGTCAAACAAATCTCAAATTCAAAACTTAACTCAAACCCGTGACACACTTCTACCCAAGTTAATGAGCGGACAATTAGAAGTAGCCGTATGAGAAACAGCATCACCGAAAACGAAATAGAAGATATTGCCCTTAGCTACTTGCAAGGTTTGGGCTATACCTATCAGTTGGGAACGGTAATTTCCCCTGATGGTGAGCACCCTGAAAGGCAATACAACGAAGTGGTGTTGGTTACTCGTTTGCGTGATGCCATAGACAAACTCAACCCTACCCTTTCGCAAGATGCCAAAGAAGATGCCCTCAAAAAGGTATTGCGTACCGAAAGCCCAAATGCCTTAATCAACAACGAGAACTTTCACCGCTACCTGACGGATGGCGTAGATGTAGAAATGAGAACCGAAAGTGGCATTCGTGGTGAGAAAATTTATATCGTTGACTTTGAAAACCCCGAGAACAATGAGTTTGTAGCCATTAACCAATTTACAGTAGTAGAAGGAAACCAAAACAAACGCCCCGATATTATTCTGTTTGTAAACGGCTTGCCTTTGGTGGTGATAGAACTCAAAAATGCGGTGGACGAAAACGCCAACCTGAAATCGGCATTCAACCAACTACAAACCTACAAACAAGCCATTCCTTCGCTTTTCACATACAATAGTTTAATGGTAATCAGTGATGGTTGGGATGCACGTTGTGGGACGATAACCAGCGATTATGGCAGGTTTATGACGTGGAAAACAAAAGACGGAAAAACCACAGCCGACCATTTGCAGCCCCAAATGGAAGTTATGTTTCACGGAATGTTGAACAAACACACGCTGTTGGATTTAATTCGTCAGTTTATCGTATTTGAAAAAAGCGATAGCAAAACACTTAAAAAAGTAGCTGCCTATCATCAATATTATGCTATAAACAAAGCCGTTGAAAGCACCGTAACTGCAAGCGGAAGCAATGGCGACAGGCGTGGCGGTGTGATATGGCATACACAAGGTAGTGGCAAAAGTTTGAGTATGGTTTTCTTTTCGGGCAAGCTCATCATTGAGCCGAGAATGGAGAACCCAACATTGGTCATCCTGACCGACAGAAACGATTTGGACGAGCAACTACACGAAACATTTACCAATTGTCAACAGCTTTTAAGACAAGAACCTCAAAAAGCCGAAGACCGAAAAGATTTAAGAAAATTATTAAAAGTTGCTTCGGGCGGTATCGTGTTTACCACCATTCAGAAGTTTATGCCAATGCAAACCGACATTGTGCAAACTGAAAATCCAAATATTGTAAGTGAGCCAAGTGTAGAATATATTGGTGCAGACATACAAGCGTTGAGCGAACGCAAAAACATAGTAGTGATTGCTGATGAAGCCCATAGAAGCCAATACGATTTTATTGATGGCTTTGCCAAACATTTGCGTGATGCTTTGCCAAATGCAACATTTATAGGTTTCACAGGTACACCCATAGAAACTACCGACAAAAATACCCAAGCCGTTTTCGGTAACTATGTGGACATTTACGACATTCAGCAAGCCGTTGAGGATAAAGCCACCGTTCCGATTTTCTATGAAAGCCGTTTAGCAAAAGTTCATTTTGAAGAAGATGAAAAAGTAACCATTGACGAGCAGTTTGAAGAACTCACCGAAGGCGAAGAATTGAGTAATCGCCAACAAATGCGGGCAAAGTGGACACGTTTAGAAGCCATTGTAGGCAATCCAAACCGACTTCAAAAAATTGCAGAAGATTTGGTTTATCACTTCGAGCAACGCAACGCAATATTAGAAGGCAAAGCAATGATAGTTTCTATGAGCCGCAGAATTTGCGTTGAACTCTATGATGCCATTATAAAAATCCGTCCGCTTTGGCATTCAGATGATGACGACAAAGGAACGATAAAAGTAATTATGACGGGCAGCAGTAGTGATGCCCTGAATATGCAATCCCACATACGCAATAAGCCAAGAAGAAAAGCCATTGGCGACCGATTGAAAAACCCGAACGACTCGTTGAAATTGGTCATTGTTCGTGATATGTGGCTTACAGGCTTTGATGCACCTTGTCTGCATACGCTATATGTGGACAAACCAATGCGTGGACACAACCTAATGCAAGCCATAGCAAGAGTAAACCGAGTATTTACCGAAGGTAAATCAGGCGGTTTAATTGTGGACTATTTGGGTATTGCTCAAGAACTGAAAACCGCTTTAGCCGACTACACCGCAAGCGGTGGCGAAGGCAAACCGACACTTGACCAGGAATTGGCAGTTGCCAAAATGTTAGAATTGCACGAAGCAATCGACTATCAATTAAGACATTTTGATTGGCGTAAATTCTTCACACTTAAACCCGAAGAAAAACTAAGATTTATTCCTGTAATTGTCGATTACATTTTCAGTCAGGAAAACGGAGAGCAGAGTTTTACTGAAAACACCAAAAACCTTTTGAAAGCATTTGCTATTTCTGTTCCCCACGACCG
>JAFIEV010000047.1 GCA_020832305.1 Cyclobacteriaceae bacterium
GTAACCGTTCGGTAAAACACATCTTTTTTGGGGGTAATAATTCACTTAATATTGCCTTGGCGAAGTTTTTTCCAATTGCTGGGGAATAATTCATCTATTTTATTGATGGGATGATCCTGGATTCTTTCCAGGACATCGGTGAGCCATTCAGTTGGTTCTACCTCATTTTTTTTACAACTCGCCATGAGTGAATATATAACAGCTGTTCTTTGTGCTGCCTGGTGTGATCCTGCGAACAGATAATTTTTCCTGCCCAAAGCAACGGGCCTCAGACTGTTTTCGACCCAGTTGTTGTCAATTTCATATCTTCCGTCCAGCAAATAATTTTCTAACCGCTCCCACATACCCAGGGCATAATTGATTGCCATTCCTATTTTACTTTTGGGCAATATTTTAGTGTTGGCTTGCGGTGCATTTTCATACAACCATTCTTTGAGGTTGTTCATTATAGGCACTGATTCTTTGCTGCGCAATTCTTTACGTTGCTCTGGGCTCAGGGCATATTTTTTAGCCTGACGCTCAATGGCATACAGCTTTTGTATTTCATTCAATGCATGGCTGGCCCTGATTTCATCATTTTTGAGTGCTTCTTCAAACTTTCTGCGCACGTGTGCCATACAGGCAAGCAACAGCACGCCTTCTCTTTTGCGAAATATCTCATAGGCCTGCCAACCATCGGCCTGGATAGCTCCTTTGAAGTTCTCAAAAAATTCCCTGGGGCCGGCTCTGCCCCGGCCTTTTCGGTATTGAAAGCAAACGGTCTGTATCAGAGGTGAATAGTAGACCCAAAAATAACCCAGATGGGTTTCTCCCTTTTTATTTTTATCTAATACTTTAATAGTGGTTTCATCAACCATGCAATAATCACTTTTCATAATGTCCTGTGTGGAGGCATCATAAATTACGATAAGTGCATCTATACCAGCGGATACCCAACCGCCTATTGTTTTATCTGATATATCAACACCCAATCTTTTAAACTGCTGCTGCATCCGGTAAAGGGGCAGGTGGTCTACATATTTTCCTGTCAGTATGTGGGCGATCAGGGATGGGCCTGCATTGCCCTTAGGAATGGGTAAGCTGGGTAGTTGATCTATTACTATACCACCTTCTTTAGGTAAAGCGTATTTGGGACGTATGTATTTTTTAACATATATCTCAGCCTTTTTGTACTCCATTACTTCTGTGATCTCCTCTCCAATCTTTTTGGCACCTTCTGGCAAATCTTTAGGCTCTATGGTGATTTCTTCCCTGCGAAGATGGGAGGGTATAGGCATGCGGCTATGGCCTTGTGCTTGTTCTTTTGTTGGCTTTTTGCGCTGGTAGCTGATCGTTTGCTCGCTTTGTTGACCACGTATAGTCTCTACCATGCCTTCAAGCTCAAGGGTCAGTTGACATGGGTCCATGCTGATGTAACGCTCGCTCTTGCGGCCAAACATCTGGCGCTTTAGCCATTCAAGTTCTTCCTTTGTGAGTTGATGGTTTTGCTGAAGCCTGTTAAGCTCATCCAACAGGTTGTTACGCTCTGCCTTAAGTTGGGTTACCTGGGCACTTAATAGCTGAACCTGGCCGAGTAACTGCTCGAAGTTTTCCTTGGTAAACGATATGGTTTCCTGTGTTTTGATGATACAAAAATAATAAACAAAAAAACCCATAAAATGCCTTAAATCATTGTTTTTTAAGTGTTTTTTACAGTTTTTAAAGTATCTTGTACCTGGGTTTTTCAATCCATTTTTCAACCTTTATACCCTCTATCATCAGCACCATTTCTGAGTAACTTATCCCGCTGGCTGAATCTTTGTTGGCGCTTATGGGAAAACTAAATGTCCCTTTTTCAAGACGCTTATAATACAATACAAATCCACCGTGCTGCCATTGAAGTAGCTTTAGGCGGGTACGTGGACGGTTCATAAATATAAACACTTCTCCTGATAATGGGTCCCTTGCCAGTTCGTTGCGCACAAGACCGCATAGTCCGTCGAACCCTTTACGAAAATCAACTACTTTGCCATATAGCAAAAAACGATGAGAGGTCGTAAGTCCAAACATAACTATATGCCTAAATATTGCCTGACCAAAACAGCTGAAGTATCTGCGGGAAGTTTTAAAGTAACTCCGTTGGGATATAAAATTTCAATGCAAGGCATTTGGGTAGTTGAAGGTGGTGAAACCGACAAAGGAATAAAACCTCCTTCTTGGTTTTCTTCACGATATTTCTTGCACCAGTAAAAAAATACAGATTTAATAATACCGTGCGCACGACAAAAATCAATCTTGCTCTTACCGCTGCGCTGCCAGGTTTCTATAATAGGGTACATCTCCTCTCTTGTGTAACGGGATCCTCTTGTTTCCATATCTTTTTACCGCAACATTAAAAAGTAATTCCCTGTTTTGGTAGATGTACTTTACAAGAGGGTTACTTTACTTTATCGTTAAAATTGATTTCATTCCAATTGCCTTGTCCGACATTTCTAATTGTAACACTTACTTTTCCCTTTTTGCGAAATGGAATTTTTGATTCGTCTCCACTTCCTGTCATATAGTAGTTGAGGTAAAGCGCATCAAAGAAGTCGCTTAAAGAAACCGATTCTTTGAAAATTGGTTCTTCGGTTTTTGTAACATCAATGTTGTAACCAATTAGAAACGAATTTAGATTATCAGAGTTGATTGCGTTTTGTTCACGCCAAGATTGGATTGTCGCTGGCCGGATTGCATAAATTGTGTTTTCTTGAACTGTTCTACCTTTATAATTTGTCAATAAAACCATTGACGGCTTATTCAAGTCGGTGCTTACGTTTAATGATTCATTAAACAAACCATATTCATTAGAGTCGATAAAGTCAAACAAAACTGTCCCATCTTGTTTGTTGAATTCCTCGACATAAACAAGCACACTATCAGGAAATAATCTTTTATAGTAGTAATAATACATTTTATTGTTTTTTCATTACTTGTCTGTTCAGATTATACAGTGTCTCAATATATGATGGATTGCCGCTAACGTCAGTCTGTCTAAAAACCTCAATACTGCTTTCAATATATCCTGCGAGACATAAATATAAAACCTTTTAAGGCCTTATTCTGCCAATTTTAAAAAATTTCTACGGGGCAGGACACAAAATTTTCGAGATGTTTTTGGTCGTTAATGGGCCTTCATACGGGCCATGTTGCGATACGGGCAGATTATGAATCTCCTTACTCAACATTCCCACCATTTTGACATCAGTAACCAGTTAACCCTCTATGTCTGTAACACACATATGCAGATTAATACTGAAAACCTATTACCTAGAAAATCTGAATCAAAACAAAAATGAAGCAATTTGTTGCATAGAAGACAACCATAGTGACCCTAGAAGCATTTGCCAGCAGAACTGCTTCATCCAATATTCCCAAAGCCACCACCAAAAACCTTCGATAAGTACATAGAAAATAAAATGGGTATTTCGTTCAACCGAGAATATTCGCTAGGCTTTGCAAGCCGCTCATATTCCTATATATTGGCATTAGTTTTCTTTCTCCAAGCAACAATTTTAGTCCCATTCCTACTCATTACTGGCTCTATTAGTCCTTTGTCTCGGAGATCATAAAAATGTCTTTTCATAACATTTTCAGATTTAACTCCTGTAATTTCTCTTGCTTGCCTATTCTTTATTTTGTCGTTAGACTCTAAAAACTCCATTATTCTCTCTTCCGGAGAAGCCAATGAAGTGTGAGCTATAATCACTTTGATATAATTTCCATCTTCAACAATTTTTGGCGGTTTTAGTCGAAACTCCTCCATTCTCTGGAAAGCCGTATTTAATCCTTCTCCCATGTCTTTGTTGGCAGGATTTTTATATTTATTTAAAACACGAACAAGTTTTGAGTTGCGAGAAAAGCGAGCGTCTAAGATATTGTCAATTGTAACATAGCCAGGCAATTTCCCCGGGCTTTTAATTTCAATTCTGTTATTAAAAATTAAGACCTGAATATCATCTGAGATCGAATAGTCTCTATGAATTACTGCATTAACCAATATCTCCCATATCGTTTCAGGCGGATATTTTACTTTCTCCAAACCTTTGGCTCCCATTATTTGAACAGATTCCATAATTTCAGTAATAATTCTTGAAGCTTGTTTTATTTGCTCATTCAAACAACCTTCAACCGAATATTGGTCTTTTAAATGTTCTCGTTCAGGTATTTCTTCAGCAGTTTCATAACGATTAATCTTAATGCCGCATCTTTTAGGAAGTAAAGGAATTGGATTATCACTAAATAATAGAATCCCCGCGGTACGTGGGTCATAAGTTTTTCTGTCTACTAAATTTTGATTTACTGTAAAGTCAATAGGATCAGATTGAGGTGAATAGTCCTTAAGAAATTTTATTATTTCATTTGATTCGAAAATATCCTCAGCTACTGCAGAATTTACAATTGTATCTTCATAAGAGGATTCACCTTTTGCATATGATAAAGCTTGTATTTGAGCCGGTTCTTTCAGGGGGAGAGATTGGGCTGACTTCCTTACATAAACAGTGTTATTAGCTGTTTTATGTACTGATTCACTTTTCTCGATTGTAATTCTCAGGGCGTACTTGCCCGCATCATTTTTTAAAAATTCATAACTGTGAGGAATTGTAGGAGATAGTTGAGTCAAATTTTGAAATACATGGTTGAAAGACTCCATATCATCAATTCCTTGCCATCGCTTCATTGGGTCAGTTTCTTCCTTTTTATCTTTAATCCCTATTATGAATTCCCCTCCGTCTGCATTCGCAAAAGCCACAGCAATTTTTTGGATTTTATCACCCGTGATCTCAAATGCTTTATTGTCATAAAAATGACTCTCATCTCTATTGGAGAGATCAATTATTTCAATTTGAGATAGTATTCGTTCTTTCATGCTTGTATTTAAATTAATGCCAACGGTTGGGGGTGTGTAAAGTGCTGGCGAACGAGCCGAGTAATTATCCACCGAGACCCGACCAGAACGAGCCATGTAGCCTAGTTATAACGCACTGTTCCAGCATTTTATACACCCCATGTTAGGCAAAGTGTTTTTTAAAATTCATCTTCAAAAATTCCAAATCCCTTAGGAACTCTTCTTTTTAATGTTCGATAGCTTAACCACCAATAAGGCAATATTACAATAGAACTCATAAGGATTTTTTTCAATAAAGTTGGTTCAGGCTTCTTTTCAGGTTCGGGTAACATAAAAATCGAAATCATCATTACTAATGGAACTAAGAATGTGATTATTCCTAAAATTCTCTTCATTAGTTTTGGTTTAATTGAACCATTTTTTAAAACTCTATAAAAAGTGTCAGGAAGAATATTTTTTGATGAGGAATTCCTTTCAATATTCTTGGTTCCTTTAAATGAGCCTTTTATTGATATTTTTTCTTCTTCAGTAGCTGTGTGGTATAGTTGAATAATAATTCCTTCATTGAAGTCGAAATAGTCAAATTTAATTTCAATAATATTTGCATCAAGTTTAGTCAGTGAGAATCCGTTTGCTTTGTTTTTTTCAAATAATATGTCATAATCAAGAAGTGAAAAGCCTTCTTCTATATTTATGAGGAAGGGGTCATTTTGTGCAATATCACCTGAGCTGATAGTCTCCCTACCGTTATTCCAAATTGCAATTTTGGTTATGGATAGATTGTCAATTTTATTATTATGATATTGAATTTGAACTGAGTCTATCTTATTGATTTTTTCTTTTATAAGATTAAAAGTTCTTAGGGCATATGTCGGTTTCTTAGATTTTTTGCTTTTGAAATAAAACCAAAATGACAAGAAAATACTGATAAGTGTCAATAGAATAAACACGACATTTAGCCAAGGATTCTGATTAATTAAGTCTAAAATTTTATCCATATTCTGGTTTGTTTAATATTTTGCCTAACAATTTATTGAACCAGGTCCAAATTACCAATACATCTCATATTGTTGTACATGTTCATATATTGTTGTACTTTATTTTCAATCCTTTTCATTTGAAAAACCATCAAATGGTTTTCGAATATTTAGTGATGTTTTGGTGCCGAGATAGGTCTAAAAATCGTTAATCCTGATACGGCTATGACAAAAAATCTCTTATGTAATCCGCCTATCCTTTTCTCACTCCAGAAAATAGATCGCTTGACCTGCCAAAATCAACGTAATCATAACACCTGATATTCTTAAGATATGGGTCGATTACTGGTATACTCTTTTTATTATCCTTTTGATAATCAATTATTTGAAAAAATTATTCTTTGCACTTCACTACCGGCTTTTTAAAGCTCCGCCACGTCAGTCCCATTTTTTATCCCCGGGAAGACGCTACAGCAATAAAAATAGAAAAGATTATCTTTTTTAAAAATCAAAAATGAAAAAAAATATAACATAGGTATTAAAAAATATAATTATAAAAATACTCTAACTGGGAAACATGAGCTTGAACGTTTAAAACCGCAGCTATAGTAACTGGTAGCCCGCAACAGGAAGTTTGAGGCTTGAGTTGGAAATTAGCCCGACTTTTGAAAAGGCGATATACAGTTGTATTTTAATGGTATATGTAATAAAACCTATAAGGTTGCGAAAACCATATAGGTTGGTCTCCGATATTCATTGTTCTTAACATAAAAAATTTCGGGTTTTTAAAAACCTTAAAAAATCCCAGCCAGCCTGTAAAAAGTTGTGCCTGCAAAGGTTAGCTTAATCACATAACAAAGTATACAGTGTCACATAAGGACATTTTGCTGCTGTTGGTCTTTTCGCAAGGTGGATTGCAAATCCACTTTATCTGGGGTTCGTGATTGCAAATCCCGAACAATCCCGAACAGTACCAGATATGATTATTTCGGAAAATGAATGGTTGCTGTTGCCAGTCCTCGTCAAACACAAGGACTATAGTCATTTTTTACCCAAGAGATTATCCCTGTTTTACAACCTCCCTCTATCCCTCTACACTTCCTTCCACACTCCATACAGATTCCGGATAATTGTTCCGCAAGCTTCACAATTTCCGGAATGACGGCATATATCCCATCTCAACACGCTGTACCATCAGGCTTTATCCATATAAATACATAGATTATCAGTGTATTACATTACATAGTGTACAGTGTCACGTGGGGACAGGTGACACAGCGGTAAGGGTTGACCAATACGCCATACATACTAAAAATCTGGCAGGCTCCTACCCGCAATTATTCGACATTTGCATCGGAGTCCAACCAAAGTTAATCTGTTAAACATATTAAAATCACGCATTTTCTGCTCTACTTCAACTTTTCCAAAGTGTTAAAACTTTGGAAAAGTGCCCGTGGCCCCCAGTCCTCGTCGCAGCCAGGGACTAAAATCATTGTAGCACATAAGGACATTTTGCTGCTGTTGGTCTTTTCGCAAGGTGGATTGCAAATCCACTTTATCTGGGGTTCGTGATTTCAAATCCCGAACAGTACCAGATATGATTATTTCGGAAAATGAATGGCTGCTGTTGCCAGTCCTCGTCAAAGACAAGGACTATAGTCATTTTTTACCCAAGAAATTATCTCTGTTTTACAGCCTCTCTCTACAATTCCTTCCACGTTGCATACAGATTCCGGATAATTGTTCCGCAAGCTTCACAATTTCCGGAATGACGGCATATATCCCATCTCAACACGCTGTACCATCAGGCTTTATCTATATAAATACATTGATTATCAGCGGATTACATTACAAAGTGTACAGTGTCACGTGGGGACAGGTGACACAGCGGTAAGGGTTGACCAATATGCCATACATTCTAAATATCTGGACAACTCCTAACCGTAATTATTTGACATTTGTATCGGAGTCCAGGCAAAGATATTCTGTTAAACATATTAAAATCACGCATTTTCTACTCTACTTCAACTTTTCCAAAGTGTTTAAACTTTGGAAAAGTGCCCGTGGTCTCCAGTCCTCGTCGTAGCCAAGGACTAAAATCATTGTAGCACATAAGGACATTTTGCTGCTGTAGATCTTTTCGCAAGGTGCATTGCAAATCCCGAACAGTACCTGATATGATTATTTCGGAAAATGAATGGCTGCTGTTGCCAGTCCTCGTAAAAGAGAAGGACTATAGTCATTTTTTTCCCAAGAGATTATCCCTGTTTTACAGCCTCTCTCTACACTTCCTTCCACACTCCATACAGATTCCGGATAATTGTTCCGCAAGCTTCACAATTTCCGGAATGACGGCATATATCCCATCCCGACTCGCTGCACCATCAGGCTTTATCCATATAAATACATAGATTATCAGTGTATTACATTACATAGTGTACAATGTCACGTGGGGACACGTGACACGGCAGTAAGGGAAAACCAATACGCCATACATACTAAATATCCGGAAGACTCCTAACCGTAATTATTTGACATTTGTATCGGAGTCCAGGCAAAGATATTCTGTTAAACATATTAAAATCACGCATTTTCTGTTCAGCTGCAACTTTTCCAAAGTTTTTAAACTTTGGAAAAGTGCCCGTGGTCTCCAGTCCTCGTCGCAGCCAGGGACTAAAATCATTGTGGCACATAAGGACATTTTGCTGCTGTTGGTCTTTTCGCAAGGTGGATTGCAAATCCACTTTATCTGGGGTTCGGGATTGCAAATCCCGAACAGTACCGTGTTAGTCCTCGTCAAAGACAAGGACTATAGTCATTTTATACCCAAGAAATTATCCCTGTTTTACAACCTCCCTCTACACTTCCTTCCACGCTCCACCCAGATTCCGGATAATTGTTCCGCAAGCTTTACAATTTCCGGAATGACGGCATATATCCCATCTCAACATGCTGCACCATCGGGATTTCACCTTCGGTCTCCACTGTCAATTAACATTTAACACTTAACATTTAACACTTAACACCCATTACCCATCACGGTTTACGCATCACGTATCACGCATCCCACAAAAAAAAACTGCGCATATTTGCATACACGCAGCCTTTTAATTGTTTCAGAAATTTGTATTGACTAGGGCAATTTTTCAAACACCCTTACATAATCTATCGCAAATTGCTGGGGAAAAATGGTATTGACATCGGGCGCGCCAGGCCAGTTTCCTCCAATCGCAAGATTGATAAGAAAGAAAAAAGGCCTTCTGAACTCATCCATGCTCGCAGGACGAATGTCTTCTTCATGAAAGACAACATTATCCAGTAACCAGGTGATTTTCGATGCATCCCATATGATGGAAAACACATGGAAATTATCGTTGAATATGCCCTGAGACAACCGAATTTCCCCACCGCGGTAAGCATGTGAGCCATTATTGTCCCAGTGAATGGTTCCATGTACGGCATTATCACGTCCACTGGCTGAACCACCCACCATTTCCATAATATCAATCTCACCACAGGCAGGCCAACCAACACTGCTGATGTTGTCTCCCAGCATCCATAAGGCAGGCCATATACCCTGACCCTTTGGCAAAGCAGCACGGATGTCAATCCTGCCATACTGGAAGGATTTTCTACCCTGGGTTTTAATCCTGGAGGAGGTATAAGCCTTACCTCCAAAATTTTCCTTGCGCGCAGTGATCACGAGCAATCCGTCTTTTACCTCTGTATTCTGCGGACGGTAAAACTGCAATTCATTATTGCCCCAACCGCATAAACCCGGACAACCATCACCTGTTTCATGCACCCAGTCTGAAGACAGGGCCGTGCCACTGAATTCATCATTCCAGACCAGGTTGTATCCATCGTAAGACATAGGTGATTCAAAACCAGTGGTGGGTATGCCCAAACCAAGGTCTCTTTCAGTGATGGTTACCTGCTCGGTGAGCTTTATGAAATCCATTTCCGTGGCATGGGCCTGTACGGTTATCGTATAGGTGCCCGGAGCCCGGTAGGTATAGGAGGCAGAGCTCCCTGTTACCAATTCCGGCAATTGATTTACATCACCAAAGCCCACCCTGAAAAAATTGGCATTGATCGCAGCAAAACGAACGACCACCAGGCCTTTATCACCTTTGTCAACCTCCAGCGTGAGATTCTCCGGCAAAAGTACTACATCATCACTTGTGGTTTGCTGGCATGCCGGACACAAGGTCAGCAGCAATACCAGCAGATTTAAAAACACTATGTGCATTACATTGCCTTTCATCAGTCTTCGTCAGGAATAAGTACAAAGGACCAGAATGCGCCTCCATCTGGGGAAATATCAATGGTTATGGTCATCTCCTCATTACCCCCTGCGCTTGTATAATCTATAACATCGTAAGTAACCGATCGGTTTGCTACCGGAGGCCCTGCCGAATATTCCCCACCATTAAAGGCTTTGGGCAATGCAATGAAAGCGCCGGTACCGGTCACGGTGATTTTAGGGTTGCTGCCTCCATTACCAGCAGCAAAGCTAAAGGTATGGCTACCCGCTCCCCATGCCGCGCCAGGCGTTCCTTCCAGTACTGTAACCGGCTGGCAACCACCAGGGCCTGCTCCCATGTAATCCTCAACAAAGATATCTCCCTTAGGATCATACACAAAAGATCCGTCATTTTTGAAGATAAATAAATCGTTGAACAAACAAGGACGGTCGGCACTGATGTTGGCTCCATTTGGCCACCACTCATCACTACCCGGGAATGGGCCCACGCCAAAGGCTCCGGCGGCTGGTTTCAATTTCCATGCTTTTGAGTCTCCACCGGTAAGTCTGTTTAAAGTCAATACATCTGCCTCTTCGACATAGGTTTCATCAGGGACAAGTATGAATGACCAGAACACACCACCCGTGGGTGAGACATCAATGGTAATGCTAAGCTCTTTGGTCTCGCGATTATAACCTATTACATCATAGGTCACCGACTCATTTGCCCTGGGAGGGCCAGCACTGTATTCACCTCCGTTGTATGCCTTGGGAAGTACCATAAATGCACCCGTGCCGGTAACTGTAATTTTAGGATTTGCAGAAGCTGTCCCTGCAGTAAAACTATAAGTATGGTCTCCCGAAGCCCATGCAGCGCCTGTCTTTCCTGCCAGATTGGCTTCATCCTGGCAACCCTCAGAGGACAGCCCCATATAGGATTCACCGAAAATATCCCCTTGTGCATTATATGTAAAACTGCCATTGGTCCTGAAGATAAACAGGTCATTAAAGAGACAGGGTCTCTCACCAGAGATATCAGCTCCACTGGGGTACCACTCATCGCTACCCGGAACCGGACCAACGCCAAATGCTCCTGCGCCTGGTTTCAATTTCCATGCTTTAACGCGGCTACCGGTCAGGTCTTGCGAAGTGAAATCCACATCAGGAAGCGGTTCGGGGTCGGGTTGTACCGGTGTGAATCCTGCAGGAATAAGCCTGATGTACCATGCCAGGCCTTCATTTGCCTGATCCACATATCGGAGGAACAGTTCGTTTTCTTCAATTTTAACCACCTGATAGCTGTTACCACCGGCATAATAACCAAGAAATCCTCCTGGTGAGATGCTCAATATCGGATGCGCATTTTCGGGTTCTGCAATGTTCCATTTAAGACCAGTGGGCGCTGTATAAGGCGCTGAAAGATCGCCAACACCCGGATCAAAAGCACCTGGAAATTTGCTTCCCTGTGCGGCATTGAGATATACCAGTCCATTCGTTTCCATTACAAAATCAAAACCGCTCAGGAAAAATGTATATCTGTCTGAATATAAACCAGAATTTGTTTTTTCCAGCGGACCCGCCTGATACCATTCAGGGATGTCACCAGCGCCAGATGAAGGATTGGGTCCAACCCCAAAATGTCCTCTTCTCGTTGAATCAATCACCCAGGTCTTTCCATCTACAGCATCCACACCACCGGTAAGGAAGTTGTAAAGAGGCTTATCCAGCAAGGTCGGATCGGTTTGCTCGATCACAATATCCATCGTGCTGGTTGCGCTTCCTCCTCTGCTAAAAACAGTAAGGCTAACGGTATAGGTTCCTGCCTGAGGATATACACCCCTGGCCGTTCTTCCCCTGGCTGAGGCTCCGTTACCCAGGTCCCAGGTCATGAGAAAGAAATCATTATCTGCAGTAAACTGTAGAATATTATCGCTCTCAGGTGATGTCACAAAACTAAAGCCTGCCTGTGCTGTCGTAGGTGGTTCATCATTGAGATTGTATTCATCGTGGCATGATACGCCCAGAAAGAGCAGTATCATTAAATATATTAATTGATGTAATTTTTTCATTGTATTATTTTTTAGTATCCGGGATTTTGTTGCCAGTTTCCACCTGCAAGGTCAATTTCTACCTGTGGAATTGGGAATAATTCATGTTTGCCGGTAACAAAGCCTTCGATGGCTCCTGCGGCACGGTTGGTGCGAACCAGGTCCCAAAACCTGTATCCTTCACCTGACAACTCCAGTCTTCTCTCTCTCAGTATATCGTTGTACAACTGCTCTCCTGAAGATTGGATGGCAGGCATGTCAACCCTGGCGCGAACTTTATTGAGCTCAGTCCTTGCCCTGCCGTCATTGCCTGAACGCTGGAATGCTTCAGCCGCCATCAACAAAACATCTGCATATCGTATTACCCTGTAGTTTAAGGGGCTGGTGAGGTCATCGTCTGGCAAACCTCTTTCATCGAGTCTTTTGATGTATTTGTTGTTGTAGAAACCCGTATGGCCACCTCCGCCGATGGCGTAGGTAATTTCACTGGCATTGGGCTGCTTTGCGATAAAGGCATCGATGTCGAGCACTGTAGCATCCCTGCGGATGTCCTGGGGATCGAAGTAGTCATAGAGATCTTGCGTCGGAAGGTTGTAACTGTTGCCATCGGCATACAGTGGCCCGTTGTATTGACGTATGCCATGAAAACCTACGGCTGCATTACCCTGAAGACAAACCAGACAACCATAATCCCCGCCTTGTAAACCGCTGAATTGAATGGTAAATACATCCTCATTCACATTTTGGTTAACGACGTAGAAAAGGGTTTTGAAATCTGCAAAAAGTCCGTAACCTGCCTGGTTGTTATCAATGAGATTGCCTAAAACCGTGGCCGCCTCTCCAAACTTATTCTGATATAATAATGCCTGGCCCAGTAATGCCATAGCTGCTCCTCGTGTGAGTCTTCCGGCTTCCGGTGCCGTCCAGGGAAGTACTTCCATCGCAGCCCTAAGGTCACTTTCAATTTGAGCATAGATCTCTGCCTTAGGGGTTCGCTGGCTTTGAATAATTTCGTTGATCGACAACCTTCTTCCTACAATCAATGGCATGTCGCCAAAATACTTCACGAGATTGAAGTAAAAATAAGCCCTGAGCATTTTCGCTTCAGCCAGAATGACGTTTTTACCCTGGAAATCTAAATTATCCTGGTTTTCAAAGATATAATTAGCCCTGGCAATGCCGGTATAATTAACCCTCATCACCCAGCGCAATTCTTCATTTACAGCTCCATGGGTCATATTATCGATCTCGTGCAGTCCACGGGTATCGGTTACGCTTTCACCTCCTGCAATTGAATTGTCAGAAGCGATTTCACCAATCCATATGTTCAGATAGGCAGGCTGCATCAGGTTGTAAACACCTATGATCGCCCTGTCAAAATCTTCTTTGGTATTGAAGAAATTTTCCGCATCCTGAGTGTACTCAGGTTCTATATCCAGCCAGTTATCACAAGCACTCATGGTGCCCAGGATAAGTACGAATATGGTTTTTAATATATTTTTCATTTGTATTTTATTTTCTGATTTGACTTTTAACGGGAACAGTTTTTTTCAGATCTGGCCCCAATGTGTCATAGACAGTTTGCTTTCAAGATTAAAATCTGATATTTACACCGCCCATAATTGATATTGCCTGAGGATAAATACCATTATCAACACCGGCAAACAATGGATTGGCAGCTCCGACATCCGGGTCAAATCCCTGATAGCGCGTCAATGTAACCAGGTTGTTGGCGGCTACATACACCCTGAAGAATCCTACACCAATTCTCTCGGTGAGGGCTTTAGGTATGGTATATCCCAGCTGTACGTTACGAAGTCTGGCAAAAGAACCGTCTTCTACGTAAAAATCAGAGAATACATTATTTCGGGTAGCTCCGGTAGTGAGCCTGGGTACGCGGTTTGATGTTCCCGGCCCTGTCCAACGATCTATATTATATGACAACTGGTTGGCGAAAGGTTGCTGACGCTCATAATTTCGTATGATGTCCTGGCCGAGAGCTGCATATACATTGGCTGAAAAATCGAAACCTTTGAAATCAACAGCAAAATTTAAACCCATAATGGCAGTAGGTATTGGAGAGCCAATCATGGTGCGGTCTGAGTCATCTCCAAAATTAATTATACCATCTCCGTTTTGGTCAACAAATCGAAGGTCACCAGGCTGTGCACCAGACTGGATAACAGAATGGGCAGCAATTTCTTCAGCTGTCTGGAATATTCCATCGGTTTGGAGTCCTACAAAATATCCGATGGGAAATCCTTTCTCAAAGCGGGTCGCAACATTGCCACCTACACTAAAGGGGGCGCCAGGAATAAATTCAAAACCTTCGGGTACACGGGTTACTTCATTTTTGAGGAAAGTAACATTGTAATCTACTCTGAAGTTGACACCAGATTTTTTCCGTGTTGAATAACCCATTTCCAGTTCCAATCCTCTGTTCATAACATTACCCGCATTGATTACAGGAGGTGAACCACCTGGTCCATATGAACCGAGTAAAGCAGATACGTCAGGCTGAAACAAAAGGTCTTTGGTTGTCTTAATAAAATAATTCGCGGTAAAATCAATGGCTCTGAACAATGTGAAGTCAAGCCCGAAGTTGGTTTGCACGGTGGTTTCCCATTGCAAATCTGGGTTGCTGGTATTGCCTATGGCAGCGCCATTTACGATCAGGTCGTTAAATACATATCGGGCTGATCCATTAAGTAAGCCCCTGTAGCGGAACAAACCGATGCGGTCGTTACCCGATATACCATAACTGGCCCTGAGTTTCAGAAAATCTATGGCGGCCACATTGAAGAATGATTCTTCTGAGATCAACCATGCACCTGAAACCGCTGGGAAATATCCGATTCTATTGTTGGGGCCAAAATTGGAAGAACCATCACGACGGAGGATGGCAGAAAAAATATAGCGTCCGTCATAATCATATTCAGCCCTGGCAAAAGCCGATATTAGCCTCTGTCTGTTTTGAAAAGACCCCGCGTTATTAAGGAAACCTCCGGGCGCCTGATTGGCTGAAATGTCTGCAAAATTTATATCATTATTAGGAATGTTGAATCCTATACCATTAAGCCCTGTACTGCGGTTGCCCACCAGCGATACACCAACCATACCTTTTACTCTATGAAGCTGGTTAAAAATGCGGTCATAATTTCCAAAGGCTTCAAGGTTGTAATCGAGAAAAGTATTGCGTTCCTCGTATACTGAAGCGCCTCTCTCTATGGAAATGCCTCCAACATCTACCATTACAGGATCTAAATTGGCATTTCTGGCTGAATTGGCAAATTTACCGGGGCCATACCATACCAGCGGATTAAATCCTTTGAAATCAACAAGAGCAAAATTGTAACCTGCCAGACCTGTAAAACTCAAATGTTGGTTTACTTTGTAAGATATTTCTTCTTTACCTACGAGCTTATTGACAAAAGCTTCGTTGAAGGTATTTTCCATTTGTGCGATGGGGTTAATGATGTCATTTACCTCATCGAGGTAGCTGAATCGATCACCAACGCGTATGGGCTCTGTGGGATATGCATTGATCGTATTGTAAAGTACAGATCCGATGGAACCCTGTGGTAATGTTTTACTCCTTTCGTGGGTATACAACATTACATTGGTAAGGGTCAGTTTGGGGGCAAGCTCAGTAACAAAATTGATACGTGCATTGTACCTTTCAAAATTCGCCTTGGGCCCTCCGACGATACCCTGCTGGGCAAAGTAAGAACCACCAATGCTGTAGGAAGTCTTTTCAGATCCCCCTGTCATATTTAAATTATATTCCTGTATAGGTGCATCCTGAAAAACGGCATCCTGCCAGTTGGTACCTTCACCTAAATTGGTATTGTTAAAAGGACGTGGTTGCCCGCCTGCGGCAAAAGCTTCATTTTTTAAGATGGCATATTCTCGGGCATTGAGCATGTCGAGCTTTCTGGCTGTTCGCTGCGTTCCGTAAAACGTATTGAATTCCAGTCTTGGCTTAACACCTTTGGCTCCCTTTTTGGTTTCTATTAATATTACACCATTTGCAGCCCTTACACCATAAATACCTGCTGTACCATCCTTAAGAACAGTCACAGACTCAATATCATTTGGGTTTAGGGCATTCAATCCGGCTGCATCATATATTACACCATCGACCAGAATTAAGGGGTCATTGGCGCCAGAGGTACCGATACCCCTGATACGAATGTTGGCCGTACCGCCCGGAGCTCCCGAGTTGGTACTGATGTTTACACCGGCCATTCTTCCCTGCAATGCCTGGTCAACCCTGGGCATATTCATAGCGTCAAGGCTTTCACCCTTTACCTGAGCAGTAGCGCCGGTTAATTCCCTTTTAGTCGCTGTTCCATAACCAATCACCACAACCTCACCTAAGGAGGTAATATCTGCTTCAAGATTGATTTCAACTTCTGTAGCCGTGCCAACTGTATATAATTGCGTTTTGTAGCCTATAAAGCTAAACTGCAATACATCACCTATGGATGCTGAAATTGAAAAAGAACCGCTAAGGTCTGTAATGGTTCCGGTTGTAGTGTTCATCTTCATAACCGTAACCCCTATGAGAGGCGAACCTTCATCATCTGTAACCACTCCCTTGATTACAGAACCCTGGGCCAGCAAGGCATTACCCCATGCCAGCACCATTAGTAAAAGTAAAAATCTCTTTATCATTTTTGTGCTTTTTTTGATGCTACGAAGATTACACATCTCACACAGCAAACAAAACTTTACGGTACGTCAATAACTCATCAAACCCAATTTCACTATTTCACAAAAACTCATCAGTCAAGCATTTTTTATAGGTTTAAACAATATTTAAGCCTTTTTTTTATTTCCATCCTTACTCACTCTTTATGGCAACCTATTACATCAAAATAATTATTGCTATATTGCATATGTCATCAACTTAGTCAAGTATGCGTTACATCTTCTTCATCGCGCTCATCTTAATGCATGTAGCAGAAGCAAGCCAAATAGGTCTTCCTTTTTCAAGATATTATTCCAGTCAGGATTATCAGGGAGGCATACAGAATTATGCCATAGCGCAGAATTCACTCGGACTAATATACGTGGCCAACAATTTTGGTCTTCTTGAATATGACGGCGTTCACTGGAGAAGATATATACTTCCCAATAACAGTAAAATCCGACATCTTAACATTGGAACAGATGGCAAAATCTTTGTAACCGGCCAGGGAGAATTTGGCTATTTCAGCCCTTCAGAAAATGGTCAACTCTTATATACTACACTCGTCGACCGTATTCCTGATGCATTTCGCAATCTTGAAGAAGTCTGGAAAGTATATACAACCCATGAAAGCGTAATTTTCTGTACCTTATCTGAAATTTTTGTTTTCGACAAAAACCTGATGCTTGAAAGGGTGATCCAGGCCACAGATGCTTTTGAAAGTTTCCACCTGAGCAAAAACCGCTTAATAGTGAATGAACGGGGCCAGGGCCTGTCCATACTTACAGGTGATCGACTTAGTCCCATCCCCGGCCTTGAAACATTTAAAGACAAACTCGTTACCGGTCTGGTACAGGTTACCGACACAAACTGGAAAATTTACACGCGGGATCATGGCATTTTCAGTCTATCTGGAGAAAATATTATTCCTCGTGCAGACATCCATCCGGCATTGAAGAGCATCAACGCCGCATTGTTGTTAAGAAACGGTCAAACTGCCATAGGCACACAATTGAATGGTGTCTTCATCCTCGATGACAATGGAAAGGTTGTATTGCATATCGACATAAGCAATGGTTTGAACAATAACACGGTTATTTCACTCTTCGAAGACCTCTCGGGTAATCTCTGGATTGGTCATGCCAATGGAATAACCTTGTTGCAACTCGGGCTGCCTTTTGAGAAAATAGATCAATACTCAGGCATTGATGGCACGGGATACCATGCTAAAACCTTTGCCGGCAAAACCTACCTGGGCACCAATCACGGCATATTTTATTATGATGAAAACACCAAAGGCCTCCACCTGGCAGAAAGTGTGGAAGGAAGCAACGGGCAGGTGTACCAGATACAGCCAGTAAAAAACCATTTGCTGGCAGCCCATAATGATGGCGCTTTTCAAATCAAAGATCGAAAGGCATATAAAATTGAGGGGCCGTCGGGAATATGGAATTTTCAATCACTTCCGGAAAATACCGATCTCATCTTAAGCGGTGGATACAATGGCCTCTACCTTTTCGATGCCAAAGGTGATGACATAAAATTTCTCAGAAAACTCGAAGGTTTTCAGGAGTCGTCAAGGGTTTTGGAATTTGATCAAAGAGGAAATATCTGGATGGCCCATGGATATAAAGGAATTTATAAACTCAAGATCAGCGAGGATAAACTGAGCCTGTCGGCTCAGTTTTACGGAACTGCCAAAGGACTTCCCAGCCATTCTTTTAACAACATCTGGAGAATTCAAAATCAACCGGTTTTTACCACAGAAGAAGGTTTCTATCAATATAACCAGGAAAAGGATCAATTTGAAAAAGATCTGCGCTGGGACCAGTATTTTGCCCCGGATATTTTGATCCATTTTATGGTAGAAGATGCCGGTGGAAATATATATTTTATTGCCTCCGATCAGGTGGGTGTACTGGAGAGAAAAGTAGATGGCAGTTTTGTAAAGCACACCTCAGCTTTCAATGGACTGCTGCCATTGCTAAATGATGACCTGCAAAATATTTCGGTATTACATAACAAAGAAGTGCTTTTCGCGGCAAACGATGGCTTCATCAGGTTTGATTTCACTAAAACGCTTCCCTCACCACCGGTTTTTCCGACCCTCATCAGATCGGTCTTTCTTACAGGAACTTCCGATTCTTTGGTTTTTTCCGGTCACCCTTTCCAACCATCCGGATTTTCCAAAGTTCCAATCCCATATAAAAAGGCACACCTGCGCTTTGAATGCAGCAATCCAACTCCCAATAATGAAAAAGACCTGCAATTTCAATTCTGGCTTGAAGGTCATGAATCAGGATATGGAGACTGGGGATATAAAAATGATAAATCCTATACCAATTTGCGCGAAGGTGAATATACATTGCATGTGCAATCAAAAAATCTTCATGGCGCTGTAAGCCCTGAAGCGACGTATCGTTTCAGGGTACTTCCCCCCTGGTACAGAAGCAGGGTTGCGTTTGCCTTTTATTTTGCCTGCTTTATAATGGCTGGGTTTATGGCATATCGCATTGTTGATAAAAGATTTGAGAAGAAAGCCACCCAGATTAAATCTGCTTCAAAAAAGGTGATTGAACAGAAAGAATCTGAACTTAAAATGTCTCAGGCGGAACTTGAAAAGCTAAAATCTGAAAAGCTGGAAGTAGAAATTGCCGGCAAAAACAAGGAACTGGCAACGGCCACCATGCATTTAATCAACAAAAACAGCTTTATCGATCATATGAAAGGTCATCTCAATACCATTGTGAGAAAAAGCAAGAATCAGGAAGTAAAAAATGAAATCCAGAAACTGGTAAAAAATATTGAAAAAAACATCGCTGAAGACCGGGATTGGGAGCAGTTTGAAATCCACTTCGACCAGGTGCATGGCGACTTTATGAACAGATTCAAGAAATACCATCCCGGTTTAAGTCCGCAGGAAATTAAACTCAGCGCCTATCTGCGAATGAACCTAAGCTCAAAAGAAATCGCTTTTCTTATGAACATCTCACCAAGGGGTGTAGAGATTGCCCGGTACAGACTTAGAAAAAAACTCAAACTCGACCGCGCCGAAAACCTTCAGGAATTTATACTGAATTTTTAGCCTCGGACCAATGCGCAATATCCCGTAGCTCCGCTAGCGCATGCGTGCCATGTGCTTTGTTTCACGAATGGAGCATTAACTACATACAGCATCTTAGCGCTGTAGGCGCGGAAACTTTGTAGAAACAAAAGCTATAAAAAAAATTAGCGCCGTAGGTGCGAAACTATTTTTTGTAAGTAACGCATTAGATGTAATGAAGAAGCCGCCGCCTCTAAGAGGTCTGGTTTTTTAAATAACAAGCCCCATGGCAATCTTGGGATATACAATCTTGAACCGCAGATAATGAGGATTTACAATCCACTTCCCGAAATGACCAACAATAGCAGAATGTCGTCGTGTGGAACAAAGTCAATAGTCCTTGTCTGCGACGAGGACTGGCAACGGCTGCCAACCGATTACCGAAATAATCATACATCTGCGCCCTCGTTGTAAACAAGGGCGATAATCTCGTGGGTAATAATGCCTATAGTCCTTGTCTCAGACGAGGACTGGCAACGGCTGCCAATCATTTACCGAAATAATCATGTCTCTACGCCCTCGTTATAAACAAGGGCGATATTCTCGTGGGTAATAATGCCTATAGTCCTTGTCTCAGACGAGGACTGGTAACAGCTGCCAGTCATTTACCGAAAT
>JAFIEV010000056.1 GCA_020832305.1 Cyclobacteriaceae bacterium
AATCACTTAATAAACCTTAAAATAGCACTTTTTGATGAATCTACCAAAAATTATTGCCTTAGATTCAAATAATAATTTTTGCCAAAAACCCGGCAGAAACTATCAAAAAAAACGTTTTTTGCGTTTTCGGACAGAGACTAAATAGTTAAACGACAAATCCGGCTTGCCATTTTCCTTTATAATGCCAGGCCTTCCAAAAGCATCATAAACGATTTCAGTAATGGTTGTATTGCCGGATTTAATTTTTAAGATCCTTCCAAAAGCATCTGCTTCATATGTAAATATTCCATCACTGCTTAAGGTACCATCTGTAAAATGTGTATAGGCATTGCTTCCATCATTCTGAATTCTGTGCCCGGCTTGATAGCTGTAGTTTTTGTCGGGGAATCCTGTTTGGGCGTATTTGATGCGCGCATCGGAAGGATTATAGTGAAAATTTTCTTTATGTACAGCGCCAGCAGAGGAGGCAGAAATCACCCCGATAGCGGCATCATGTTCAGCCTGATTTGCAGCACCGGGTACAGATGAAACAAAACCATTGACTGCGCTCAGCAATCGGTATTTGTCATCAAATTCAAAATAACTGAGTTTAGGATTCGAGCCTAAGAGAGCTTCCACTTTCCTTAGGTTCGCCGTATTGTATCGATATTCAACGGACTCATTCAGTCCTGCTGGATTTGTTGCAGAAATTGAGGTCAACCGTTTCCTTTCATCGTAATTGTTTTTAATGGCAACACCGATACCAAAGGTCATTTCTCCCAAAAAATTGGGGCCGCTGGGTTTAAAAGTTGCCAGCAGGTTATGGCCGGAACCTAATGTGCCGTTTACTGTTTCCTCGATACGGGTCAGAATACCATTTACATCGTGAAAGAGTTTTTCTGTTCTTCCATCGGGATACATTTTTGTTACTTCTCCCGATGCATCATTGTAAGAGCAGATTATTGAATTCCCGTGGTTGGTTTCTTCAAGCAAGCGGCTTTGGCTGTCGTATTTGCGCAGCACCTCAATGGCGCCGGCTTCTGCCGATACTACCCGGTCTAATCCATCATATGTAAATTCGTGCGTATCAACTTTTATTGTTGGCGCTGGGAATGCTGTGTTTTCAATTTTTACAATACGATTGGATGCATCATACTCATATGCCATTACCACACCGCTGCCTAATTGTTCTTTTATAATTTGGTTATTGTCATTGAAAGTTTTGGTGCTAATAAATCCATTGGGATATTCTACCTTAACATTGCGGCCAACAGAGTCAAAGCTATATTGTGATATTTGCCCCATCGGATCAATAAATGAAGTAATTCTTGACATAGTGTCGAGGATCCATTGCTTTGTGATGTTTAATCCTCCGGAATCTTCTATTTCTTTTATTTGGTTATTGAAGGAATTGTAAAACAATTCTTTTCTGATACCCAGCTGGTCAGTAAGACTTACAAGCAGGTCTCTGTCATCATAACGGCTTATAATTTTGGCTCCATCCGGTTCTGCCATGGCGGTTTGCCTGTTCCTTGCGTCATATTCAAATTCTTTAAAAATTACTGATACAGAGCCGTCCGGTTCTTTATGGTGGTTTTCCGTCTTGATAAGATTTCCATTTTTATCATAAAAATTATGCACTTCATTTCCCAGAGGGTCTGATTCAAGTTGAAGTCTTCCCAATGAGTCATATTGATTTGTAGTGATACCACCCCTGTTGTTTACGAGCTTGACAACACGGTCCATATTGTCATAGAAGAAAATGGTTTCCAGGTTTTCAAAGACAGTTGGATCGTTTGCAAATGACTTTATGGTTTCGGTAATTTTTCTGCTCTTTTCGTCATATGTAAATGACCTGAAAGCAAGTTGACGGATAGTGCCCGTACCATCGTCACCTATGGTTTCCTGTGATGCCAACAAATCATTCGGAAGCCATTTGTAATGTATTATCGTTCCGTTTGACAAGGTTACTTTTGACAACCTGGCAAAGCCATCATATTCATAAAGCGTAGAAATGCCGAATGGATTAGTTTCTATAGTGATATTTCCCAAGCGATTATACACATGCTTTTTTGTCCTTTTCTTTTTACCATCTGAACCGACCAGAAACTCACTTAACAACAAGCCCCTTTCATCGTAAAGCCTTAAAATTTTACTGCCATCAGGGTTAATTATGCGTTTGGGAAATCCCCTGTAATTATTGCAAATCTTAAATGTTCTTGCATCAGTGGTATTGCTGCTCAGCACATATTTTGCCGGATAACCCAATACATCCCTTTCAGTTTGATCGTTAATAAGGTTGCCGCTTATAAGAGCATCATCATAATCCCCTTTTGGCCTTTCTGAAAGGATCACTTTTTTATCTGCGTCATAATGAAGGGTATACACGGCCGTTTGACCATCTACAGCAGGCAAAATTGTTTTTTCAGACAATCCAAGTGCATTATATACCTGGCTGGTTACATTTCCCTTAGCATCGACTCCCTCTGACACATAGCCAAAGGCGTCATATTTCATGTGTTCTTCTGCATCTAATCCTCCAACATCAAAAACCTGCCTGACTAAGCGGCTCTTTTCATTTCCATTAAGGCCGTATTCGAGTTCATTTCTTACGCCATTTGGCAATATGGAAGCCGTTATCTGTCCTTTGCTGTTATACTCATAGGTCGTTTTAGCCAATTGTATTGTTCCATCGGGTAAGGTAGCATTTGGCTGAATCAGTTCAATTAATTTACCAGAGTTGGTTGGTGCTGCTGGTGTGATATTGAAATCATATTTGTAGGCAGTGGTTGCCCCTGTTTCATTTCTTTCTTCCACGAGGAGTTGATATATCGGCTCATAATTACCTCTCCATATAATGCGACTTGGGGAGGGGAAACCCGATGCGGAAGTAATTTCTTTTCGCAAAAGTTTGCCCCTCATACGAGGATCGGGGTTGGTGAAATCAAATATATTTAGTTCTTCGCTGCCATCAGGACGGGTTGTTTTAGAAGGATTTCCCTGTTCATCAAATTCATATTGCCATGCCACCACCCGGAATGATTTATCATTACTTAAACGATACCTTCGGTCCAGCAGATCCCCTCTGTAGTTAAATGTGTATGTTTCCAATCCAAAATCAGGATTCATTACTTCTACCTGCACCGCAGGGATATTGATATAAAGCGGATTTGCCGGAACCCACTGGAGTTGTGTGTATCTGAATTGATACAAAAATGCGCCATAAAGTTGTTCTGTAACTTTTGCATAGCTCCATGAGGAAGGATCCTGCTCATATTTATTTTCGACATATACATTGCCTTTGTCATCCTCCACCCGTAAAATATTATGTCGTAATGCGGGTAGTGCCCATGGTTTTTCATAATGATAAATGCGCTTTATTCCATTGGGATGGCCGCTAATTGCAGGCGATTTTACACATACCAGGTGCATGGTTTCTTCATCGTGATCATACTGAAACTTTCTGCCGGCATGATCGGTCACACTTACCAGCAGGCCACATTGGTCGTAATCAAATCTAAAAAACCGATCATCATCGTCTTTAACTTCTGTTAACTTGTCTTCAGGTCCATACGAAAACTGTAGTTGATTGCCATGTCTGTCTTTTAGCCACAAAATGGGAATCCTTTCTCCATCAATCCATCCGGCCGGCCTTTCAAAACGCAAAATTAACCCGCCTTCGGCTTTTAATTCAAATACCTGGGCTAATGCGGGGATTCTTTCCAGTTTTTCAAACACGCCTCTTTGTGGCTCAAAATTCACTCCATCAAATTTGAATATTTCCTCATGAAGGTTCCTCCAAAGGGCAATATCTCCATTTTTTAATTCCCGGATAAAAAGGTTAAAGTTGTGATCCCAGTTCCATCCGAAGGGACCAAATGAAGCAGCTCCACTTTTGTAAAACCTTGTAAAAGAAAGTGGCAGAACGGTATTTGGGATTTCCAAATCAGTTTCCTGTATGTAGAAGGCACCATTAGATATATCTACCGGGTCACCGGCATTGGTTTGTTCCTGAGGTTGTTCTCCGCCATGAGTCGGATGTGGAATCCCCTCGGGAGGCCTTCTTTCTTCTTCACCAGGTGTGTGAGTACTTTCATCGCCTGATCCCGAATCTCCTGTTTTGATTCCTGTTGTATTACCATCAGGCGGGGCAGAAGGGGCTCCTTGCTGATTTGCAGAATCACCACCCGCATTCGCAGGATTACTTTCAGATATGGGGGGAGTAGATGGAGGAGGAGGACTTGCGGCGTTTTGTGCCTGACAGGCTGCATCGATTCCAGACCAAAATCCCGGTGTAGTGTCAGTTCTGCCAATGTTTGGGTTTGTTGTTCTTGCAGCATTATAAAATGCAATTGCATCGCATGGGTTATCAGTTTCATATTTGCTTCCAGCATTATAGGTAACAGAATTTCCATTGTTATCTGTACCATATTGGAAACTATTTGCGCCATTTGGCACTGTTAAAGTATACTTAGCCATAATTTACAACTGTTATGAAATTGCAATAATTATTGCCTTTTCACCATTCCACACTACATCCCCTTCATTTAAGTTCAATGATGGTTTTTCGGTCAGGCAACTTGCTGAATGCGTTAAGAAATAATGGATATCCTTATTTATTTTATTGGTTTCAGAGACTGAACATCGTCTACCCAAAACAGATTTTATTTTAGTAGGCATTTTCTGGTCGGTTATAAATCTTTCTACTAAAATCAGTTCTGGACTGCCATTATCAGAATTATTCCTGCAGTGAATCTCAAAAGAATTTTCTATCCATTCATTACAAATAACCGTGACTTCAAAAGGCAGGTATTCATTCTTTACTGAGGATATTTCCAATACCTTAGCCATATTTGCATCAGGAAATGATTTGCTTATGACCTGTAATTTTTCTGAAGTTTCTTTAAGCTCTTTTGATGCTTCAAGATCACGTGCCACATTCAAAACAAAAGTTTCTCTTTTATCAGAATAATTCATGGAAACCTTCCAGACACTTGATGTATGGCCTTCCTTTATGTTCCAGATCTCTGCTTTCAAATCATCTTTTTTGTCTGCGGATGGATATTGTCGTTCCAGGTATTTTAATGCAGCCAGGGCCGATTGCCCGAATGAAAGCACCTTGTGATTTTTTGCCAATTCAAGGAATTTAATCAGGTCATCATTGGTATCTGCTAAGGATTGACCTATCATTGCAGCATGGCGATGCCACAATTCGATACTCATTTTCCCGGCTATTGCTTCGCTTAGTAAACCCCTGCTTATGATTCCATGGAATGGCATGGTTGAATTAATTTCAACCATACCGTTTTCCGTCAGATGGAATGGAAGCTTATCAGGGCCAAAAAAGAACCGAACTTTCATTCAATTACTTTTTAGATGACCTGTTTCCTCTGTTTTGTCGATGATTTTCTTTCGGATCTTCAGGATTAAATTTCACACCCATTAAATTCAGTTTGAGAAGCCGAATGTCTTCAGGCTTTAAACCGGTCACATTGGCTAAGCGCTCAGCCCGCAGCGACAGCAAATCTCTATGCGTTATTTCCTTTGCTTTTTTGCCAAAGTGTTTTTCAAGTTTTGGTATTATTTCTTTGGGTACATCCTTTTCAATGCCTTCATTTAAAAGCTGCTTGCCCACATTGTACTGCACGAGTTTGAATTCTAACTGTTTTGCAAAAAAATCAGTTTCATAAAACTTTCTAAGCTCAGCCGTTGGATCATTCAGGCTTTTTATGGTTTCTGTTTTGATGAAATTACTAAGTTCATTGGCAAGGCGGATGGTGTACTTAACATCTGGTTTTTCATGCATCTGCAGTTTTTTGATTTTATCTTCACATTCTTTGCAGGTACCTCTTGTGTGTTCATGTCGTTCTTCAGCAGATTTATTTAGCTGTAAATCAGAGCTTGAGCTTGAGCTTGATGCGAACTTAAATTTATCCAGATATTTTTCAACACTTAAGTTCCCGGGTATGGGTTTTATCCCAACCAGGAATTCATCTATATGAAATCTGTCTATCTGATTTGAGCAGCAACATAAACCACGTGTGGTTATCATTAGAACTTCTTCTTCTCCAACCTGTTGTGTAGGTGAAGTTGATATTAAATTAACTTGTACCTGTCTTCTGGCAAAGCCACCTCTTTTTTGAATTTCATCAGGACAGTTAGCACAAACCTGACCTCCTTCCAAAAGGCCTAACTCAAAGCAGTTTCGGCCTTGTGCTTGTGCCTGAATAGTTAGGCTGCTGCCATTTGGAGTAATTTGAACTGAACTGCTTCCATTGCTATTCTGGTTAACCAGGTCATTAAAGCTTTCAATCCTAAAACCAGGGGGTGGATTATAGATTTTTTGATCGGCTGCCTTTGTGATATAACATTGATATTCAACATCCCAACATTCCCATAGGAAACATGCCCGCGCTCCAACGATTTTTTCAGCTTTTTCATCGTTTTTCGTGGGGATAGGTGCTACGGCATTTGCCATTTCAGAGATATCTGATTTTCTTTCATAATCCATAACCGGCGTTTTGGTCAAGTGACTGGTGTCCAGTCGCAGGGAAACGCAGAAATCTTTTTGATCTTTAGGTTGCGCAACTACCATAAAGAATTCCTGTATCCCTTCAACGGGCCTTGGGCCTCGTACAAAACCAGAAGGTTCTTCTAAGGTGTGTGGCCTGGGTTGTACAAAGAAAACAACCCTGTTTGTACCGGTGTGGTAACTATTAAGCAGGTTATACATTTGAGAGATATGCGTAGAAAACGCAAAAGTTTCCCGTTTTTCTTGTCCGACATCCGATGAACGTGAAGTTAAACTTTCATCTGCATTTATTCTTTTGGTACCCCATTGTCCGTTAGGTGCCTGATAACTAAAACCTCCCCCGGTACCTGCATAAGAGGCGTTCATGCCAAAACCGCCTCCACCCATGTCTATATCCAGTATTTCGAGTGACTGGGTAGATCCGGCCGATTTAGTGATGTTGAGTGATTCAATAGATCGGGAAGATCTTTCTTTGGTGTCAGTCGCCAATTCGTATAATTCCCTCTTTTTTGGTTCAAAATCCATAAAAAAGGGATAATCCTTTAATGGTAAATCGGGCTTTTTGCCATGAGGCCCTACCACAACCTGCAAAATGGCGCCATTACATGGATGGTAGCTGTTTAACAAATCTTTCAGGACTTCATTGCTAAAACTGGTGCTTGCATCAACTCCACCCCATTTGATCTTA
This sequence comes from Cyclobacteriaceae bacterium, assembly GCA_020832305.1. GTDB lineage: Bacteria > Bacteroidota > Bacteroidia > Cytophagales > Cyclobacteriaceae > JAFIEV01. Next base: position 7,200 of record JAFIEV010000056.1, read on the forward strand.
CCCTGAATTTCTTTATCAAGGGGTTGATATCCAGTTATGGTTGCAGTAACTTTTAGATAAGTAATATCGTAATTTGGAAACAATTGATACTCATCTTCGGGCTTGAATTTAAATACAGCCATTGAGGTTTGCCATTTGGCCGGTAATCGCCTATCACATACTACCGGATCAATCATATCCTCTGTTACACAAATACGTTCCCATGGAATGTCTGTCGGAAGGTTTAATTTGAAATTTGACATGCTGTTTAAAATTTTAGGTTATAGGTTTAATTATATCAATGAAGCAGGAAAAGTCTGTTTCACTGAAGGAGACGAATAGGAAAGGTGTTAATTCTGTTTCAGGTTTGATTTTAGGGGTGGCGGCTCAACAGATCGGCCGGCCGGTTTAGCTGTTTTAAATTGTATACACGAAAAAACAGTTACACAATATGTGGAACATCATTTTTACGTCAAGTGCGCAAGAATGTCTGGCTTATAGTTCGATCTGACTATTTTACATTGTCCTGGGGCATGTTTTTTTATACAGTCATTATCGTTTTAAACTGACTTTTGCGTAATTATCGGTAATAGATACCAACCTTGTGTAAGGCGGGGTGCGAAACACAAAGTTGTCAATATGCAGAAGCACTTTACTAAAACTTGCTCAACTTGTACCGAAGAAAAAGGAGACAAGCTGGCCTGATGCAGGACCATTGTGCCTGTAGCACAATTATGTATGTGAAAGGTCAAAAAAAAAATTGAAATATGAAAGGGAAGTTTAAAGAAAATTTAATCAAATTTTAATCAAATTTTAATCTCTGCTGCTTAATTGATATTTTTTACAAGTACAGAAGTGCAAGGGAGACATAATATTGTCTGCAAATACTTAAATATGAATGGGTTAAGAAAGTATTTTAAAATATTGGCTCCAATACTGATGATGTTTCGGACAGAGAACGATGTATATATAAAAAAGCCATGTTTTACCACAGCCGATTTCTGTTAGTATTATTATTTGCAACCATGTCAATAGTTTCTTGTCGGGAGGATGATGAGGGTCAGGGACCTTTAGAAGGGAATGGGAACATCACTTTTTACATTAATGATCCTATGCCATGTCATGAGATCATCATTACATTCAGCGCGCCTGGTGGCAACGAGACTCAGGGCAAACTAAGGGGCGATCGCGTATTTGATGGGGTGCCCGAATGCTCTGTTGTACCATCTATGAGTTTTATGAACCGTTCTTATGGTAAGTATTCATATACGGTGGAATGCGGTAGTTTGTCATTTTCAGATGAATTGGTGTTAAATACCCCATGTCATACCATTAAGATTACAGCACCATAAGACGATAGGAGTTAATAGTTGGTTTCACACAGACATAAACCTTAGTGCCTTGTATCAAAATACAGGAATTAAGCCTTCATTGCTAGTGCGGACCATTGAAACTATAATATTTTTTCAAAACAAATGCTACTTTCTACATTTTGGTATTGTCCGTAATTCGGGATGACTCTATAATTGCTTTTTCGATATAAACCGATTGCTTCATGCATCTTATCACCAGTTTCCATAATACATTTTTCATATCCCAACTCTTTCGCCCAATTCTCTAATTCTTTTAAAACAATTACTGCCACACCTTTCCCACGCATTTCTAAAGGCACATACATTCTTTTTATCTCTAAAGTTTTTTCGTCATATTCTTTTATGGCACCACAGCCAACAGGCAGGTTATCTTTGTACGCTACTACTGCATTTTTTATATGTTCAATACCATTAAATTGAACAAAGAAGTCATTTGCTTCTCCGTTTCTGGTAGCTAAATCTTTGTCGAGTTCAACAATTAAATTTCGAAAATCTTTATTGTCGGAATTAGTTCTGATAACGCTTAACATTTTAATTTTTGGTTTAATGGTTTGTCTTGATTAATACTAAGGTCAGTCTGTTTAAAAACCTTCTTCAGGTTTCTATGATTAACTGGTGGGCAAAAATAATAACCATGTAAACGCTTTTACAGCCAGCTTTAAAAATTTTCCGCCGAAAAAAATACAATTATGTGATACAATGTTGGTGATAAACCGCGCGCTACAAACGCTGCTTATCGTATTGAAAGATTTATTATATATGCAAGATTTGGCCATCCTTGTTGTAGATTAAAGCGAAACCGAAACCGCGGAAAGCGTAACTTTCGGGACAATGGCGATTTTGCTATACATTTACCTATACCATGATATCCCCAGATGCCGTGGTTCGTGTCCTCACGAAACACTATAAAAAGCTTAATATCAATTAATTAACATTTACCTGCCTAAAATTTGGAGATAAGTTAAACCCTGATTGATTGCTTATACCTGATTTTACTTTGTGCCTCATTGATTAACGTTAACCGTTTTGTGCCGGGACTATATTTTCTTTTCGCTGACCGGCTTTCAGACACTGCTTTTCATTGGTGGCAAGGGCACAAGTCGCACCTGCTTGCCTGTGAGGCTGGGACTTGCGCCAGTAGGGGACGTTGGTGATATGATTCCTTATCGACAATTCATTTTTTCAGCTGAATGAGTGCTATGATTGGATTATCATTCTCTGAAACCTGACGATCTGCCAGGATCTTAGCTTTTTCATTCAATCTCTCATTCTTTTTAAGCTCTTCTAGTCTTTTTTGTAGATCGAGTGGATAAATCACTGCTATGAAACAATTATCGTCTCCTTCATGCATATGGGTAAGATCCATCACATCATCTATGTCATTTGCTAAGCTGGTAAATCTATGATTCAACCCATCTTTTTTGTCATAAAGGTACATTGAAAACTGGGTTGCAAAATGAATATACCTCGTTGATTCAAATATTTTTGTCAGAAAAGAAAATTCATTTAATCTATTGAATAATTCTACACCTTTAGCCCTTTCGTCTGGCACTAATCTCTTCTCTTTGCTATCGAAGATTGCGTGCGAAATAATATGATATTTTTCGTCAATTTTAAATAATGTATCATCCATCATTTCAGAAAAAAACACCTGATCTTTATATTTATACATGTGATATTCTATATTCGGCGATAGACCGAGCGGACTGCCTTTAAGTTCAAAAGTAAATTTATTGGGGATGCGTGCAATTGTGTCACCTGCAAAGCTGAGAAAAAAATGACTGTATAATTTATCTCCATTGATATTGGTTTGATAAGTAACCATGGCATTATCGTCGATGAAATTGATAAAGTTTGCATCATGATTTAGCTCATTTATCATATCCCCTGAAGAACTAAAAATTAAGACTTTATTCCAGCTTTGTATAGCTATTTTATTACCGAGACTGTTAACATCGAAATCTTTAATAATATTATATTCACCGGGACCTTTACCGATTTTTTTGATCTTATTTATTAATATTCCACTATTATTGAATATATATATTGACTCATTTGACAGAATAAAGATAAGATCATTTCTTTTAATTATTTTTAATATTTTACCCAAAATAGATTCTTCTGATGTTTCAAGAAACACATAATTAATGCCATCAGTAAAAGTACTTAAAGATATGGTTTCATTGCTGCGGTTCGTTTGACTAATATCGAAATAAAGTATATTTTCGCTTTTGCTTGATGGAAATTTGGTTTTTTTAAGATCGCAAGAAAATAGTAAAGCAATTGCTAACAAAAATGCTAAATTATTCATAAAAATGTAATTTATGGTAGTTATATTAGTTTTATCCTGATAAAATTGCAGGGAATTGTGTTTTGTATTTAATATAAATTGTTATAAAGAAATAAATTTTATAAATGCTCAAAGTAGAAACAATTTATTAGTTAGCCATTTTATTTGTATTCTGAATAAAATGGCAAACGGAGAAAAATGATTCAGTCGTCTCTAATTTAATAAGTTATTTGTTTTAAATGCTTAATATCAATAAAATAACTTTGCTTTTCATAAAATTTAAAGGCATGTTAAACCCTGATTAATGGCTTATACCTGATTGTACTTTGTACCTCTTTGATTATCATTAACCGTTTTGTGCCGGGACTATATTTTCTTTTTACCGACCGGCTGTGGGGAAATTATTGTTCAGTCATTATTATCTTTATAAAATCCGCGGGTGTCATAAGCCCTAATGCACTGTTCTTGTAATCTTTAACATTCCGGGAAATTATCACATCTATATCGCCTTTCATTTCAGCTGAAAAATTCTGTAATGCATCTTCAAAATCTTTAAAAGGTGCATTGAGCGCTTGAATTATTGTTTCTTTATCGGTAATCAATACCTCGGTAATGGCAATTAATTGCTTAAGCTTATCGACAACTTTATCATGCTTAGCGCTTTGTCTCAACAAATAGTACACATTACTGATAATCACAGAAGTAATATAGCCGGTAATAACTTTCGATTCGCAAAGGGCTAATATTTTGGCGGCATGGTCTGAAAATGGTTTTCTGTCGAAAAAGAAATCCAGAATTACATCGGTGTCAATCAATACGTTTTTCATTCTTTCAGATATTTTTCAGCCAGTCTCTTTGAAAGCTCCCTTTTGTAATCAGCGTTTTTGGGTTCTTTAAATGCTCCTTTCAGCGATTTTACGATGGGTGTGAGCTCTACTTCCTTTTTTACCTCTTCTTTTGTGATGATTTTGAGATAGTTCTCAATCAAATCAGAAAGACTCCGTCCCTCTCCTGAAGCATATTTTTTTGCTTTCTCTATTACAGATTGATCTATGGTAAGTGTGAGTTTAGTATTCATATTATAGCCCTCTATTCCTTAATGCTTTATACACGTATAAATTTAAATCAAATTTACTGTACGTGCAAATAATATTTGTATTACACGTAGTACTTTTTTGGATGGGTTTGATGTTGTAGAAATAGTCTTGTGAGCATAGCAAAGCGAGGTTGTTTTAGCTCATAGTTCGTGAGCATAGCGAAACGGGATTCGTAGCGAATGTGGAGCTGTAAGTTGAAATATTGCGAAATGTCGGAGATTGGTCAGACCTGTCAGGTTTCTGAAACCTGACAGGTTTTTATCTGGCATCAGCTGAAAAAACCCCAGATAAAGTGGATTTGCAATCCACACCATATGCTATGGTTCTTGTCTAATGCCGTAGTTCTTGTACTCACGAAACACTATAAAATGCATGTAATCAACCATATAACCGTTGCCTGCCTAAAATTTGGAGGCATGTTAAACCCTGATTAATGGCTTATACCTGATTGTACTTTGTACCTCCTTGATTAACGTTAACCGTTTTGTGCCGGGACTATATTTTCTTTTTACCGACCGGCTTTCAGGCTCTGCTTTTCATTGGTGGCAAGGGCTCAAGTCGCAACAGCTGGCCGGCGAGGATGGGACTTGCGCCAATAGGTGGCGTTACTACGGAGATTACTTTCCCTGTTTAAATCTACTGTCAAATTGTAATCTCTGTGTTGAAATTACTTTGATTTTTGCTGAATCAGGATGATTTGGATTGATTAAATAATTATATTCTGGTGGAACTATGCTACTCGGTACCTTTAATACAGGCGCTTCCTTTTTATAAACAAAATCGTCTCCAATATATTGTGTTTCTGGAATGGGAGGTCTGGAATCCCAATCCTCAGGCAATTGTTCAATGGGTAATTCCATTATAGTGATATCCTTTGGGATGTCAATTTCAACGTAATATCTATCTGTTGGTAAATCTTCAGAAAAATCTAAATGCACAGAAATTTCCAACATAGCAAGGGCGCGGGATTCTGCGGTGTAAACAAGGTAAGTATGTAAACTATTCCATCTGTATCCATCATTGAGCGCTGCTCCAACTCCTTTGAGTGTATGCGTCAAATATTTCTCCCTTTCGATTCTAAATACTCTCATCAGGCCATGTTTCCATATTCGATTCTATTCAGGCAATTTTTCACTTCTTGTATTCCTGTATTTGAATCCAATAAACTTTCTGGTGTATTACCTCCTAATGATATGTTTTGCTTTTTAAGCCAACGTCGAAATTTTTCTTCTTCCTGGTTAAAAACTTCAATTCCAAAATCAAAGAGTTCAGTAAGGAGCAATACAGTTTCACTTTCTCTGCCACTGAGCAGTGCATTTTCTCTTCGTTTTTTATTGTATGTTGTCTGGGGTAGCCCAAAAATGTGCAGTACCTCTTTTATGGGAAGATTAATTCTCTTACTGATAACCTCAATGGATCCGTAAGGAACGCCTTCTCTTATGATATCAACTCTTTCAAGTTTTGATGACCAGTTATATTCACGTCCTTCTGCTACCAGGCGCCATTTGGCCGAGGATCTTCCGGATGCTTTGGCCCGGGCAATGCTTTCTTCTGGATTAAAAATTTTTCGTTTTCCTGTTTTTCCTTCCATTTTTACAGCATTTATGCTATAAATATACAATATAAATGCTGTAAAATAAGTGTGGTTTTAAAAAATTTAATCAACAGGGCTGTGATTGGAGTTTTTGTGAACGACCACTTTCCGGCTGTTCTGATGCATGGATACAATTCGAGATGAACATTTTAAAAACCTAAAATCAGCAGTTTACCTGCTATAGCTCAGTTGTATTAGCCCGTTCTTTCTGATTCTAAGGACCACCACAAACGAGTCGGGTGTATCCTATTGGAGATACGTCCAATCAATATTTAAACCCATAAAATTTCAGCAGGTACTTCAATCCTTTGTTAAAAGATTGTATCAGTTCCTTAGATGACTTTTTCTACTCTATTATTAATGAAACAATCTTGTCGGCTGACTATATTTGTAGGGTTGTTACGCTATTTTTCAATGTTGGTGATAAAACCACACCTTTTTAAAACTTAAAAAATTCATTATGCGAAAATTATTTTTAATATGCTTAGCCGCTGGGCTGGCCATATCCTGTTCACCGCAGAAACCGGCCGGTAATTTTCATGAAGAGTCTATGGAAGCCTATCAGGAAAGGATGGCCTGGTTTAAGGAAGCCAAATATGGAATGTTCATTCATTTTGGTTTGTACAGTCAGTTAGGGGGTGTATGGAAAGGGGATACGGTCTGGAAGTATTCGGAATGGATTCAATCCTACAAGGATATATCGAAAGAAGAATATGCACCCCTCATTAAGACTTTTAATCCGCAGGATTTTGATGCTGAACTGATCGTAAGTACAGCCAGAGATGCTGGTATGAAGTACCTGGTTATTACAACAAAACACCATGAAGGTTTCTGTCTGTGGGATAGTAAATATACAGATTTTGACCTTTCAGGAGCGCCATTTGACCGGGATGTACTCAGAGAGCTGGCCGATGCCTGCAAAAAACATGGTATACGGTTTGGTACATATTACAGCATTATCGACTGGCACCACCCCTCGCAACAACCAAACCTCGACAAGGAAAGCCACTGGGAACGTTGGGGAAAAGTTTCAATGGTGGAAGGAAAAAAAGAAGAATATGTTAGCTATATGAAGAATCAACTAAAGGAAATACTTGACAATTATGATCCCAGTATTCTTTGGTTTGATGGCGATTGGGCTGACTGGTGGACACTGGAAGATGGCATAGACCTGTACAATTATCTAAGGGGGATAAAACCGGAACTTATTATCAATAACCGGGTGGCTAAACGAGAGGAGTTTCTCAGGGATTATGGCACACCAGAGCAGTTTCACATTGATTCATTGGTGAATTTCGAATGGGAGGCCTGCTATACCCTCAATACTTCATGGGGATTTAAACATGGCGACAATAATTGGAAACAGCCCGACGTGGTTTATGAAAAGCTGACGGAAATAAACAAATTTGGTGGTAATTTCCTGTTAAATATTGGTCCGGATGGCTCAGGAAGGGTGCCTGAAGAATCTATTCGTATTCTTCTTGAAGTAGGGGAAATGTTGAAAAACAGACATTAAAATCCAATCAATACCCGTTTCTCTTGTGGATGTTTTCATTTGCAAAATGCGCCATCGGGTTAATGTTTTCTTCAGCAAATTCCGGTGCGGTCTAATCTGGTAATATTGCACTGTCGCCAATAATTGAGTTCAGAAATGTATGAATTTGAGACATACATGAAATGTATTAAAACCACAGGATTATGGTGAAAATCAGCCTCTTGATACTCCTTTGCTTAACTTTTATTTTTTGTAATACTTCCTTTTCGCAGCAGAGGACAAAACCAAATGTAGTGGTGATTTTCACAGATGACCACAGGTATTCGGGAGTACATGCTTTTGGTAATGAACAAATTCAAACTCCAAACATCGACAAGTTATCAGAAGAGGGTGTGTCCTTTTCCAATGCATATTTGATGGGGGCATTTAATCCGGCTACCTGCATTCCGAGCCGTGCGAATTTGCTAAGCGGGAGGAATCTTTTTGAGCTCAAAGGGGACGGGCGAACGATTCCCCCGGAACATACCACCATGGGTGAAGCCTTTAAAAATGCAGGGTATCATTGCCATATAATCGGCAAATGGCACCAAGACAGGGCTTCTCTTTTTCGCTCTTTCCATTCAGGCGGCCCGATTATGGGACTGGGCTTATATCTTGTAGATCAGTACCGGATGCCACTCTGGGATTGGGATGAGCAAGGACGGTTTGATATGAAGGATGCTTTCCTTTTAAATTATGATGCAAATAATGTAATTAAGCGCAGTCCCATAACAGGCCGGGAACAAAAAAGCCCCATTGGAACTGAAAATGATGGTCCGCATACCTCAGAAATTTTTGCAAATGAGGCAGTTTCATTTATTGAACAATATAGCCAGGACAATCCTTTTTTTATGTACCTGGCTTTTCATGCACCGCACGATCCGCGTCAGGCGCCTCAAAAATATAAGACCATGTATCCGGAGGATGAGATCTTATTGCCTCCATCCTATATGCCCCAACATCCTTTTGACAATGGAGAACAGATCATCAGGGATGAACAGCTGGCTCCATGGCCTCGCAGCCCGGAAATTGTAAAAAAGCATATCTCAGATTATTATGCAATTATTACCCACATGGATGCCCAGATCGGACGTCTTACTGATGCTTTAAAGAAAAGCGGACAGTATGAAAATACCATCATCGTTTTTGCCGGAGACAGTGGCCTGGGTGTGGGTTCCCATGGCTTAATGGGTAAACAAAACCTTTATGATGAAGCAGGGATACATGTGCCTTTTATCATTTCCGGTCATCTGTTAAAACAGAAAAATAAATCCTTCGATGGACTGTGCTATATTCATGATATTTTCCCTACCCTTGCAGACCTCGCAGGGATTTCTGTTCCGGAATCTGTAACGGGCATTAGTCTTAAGCCTGTTGTATATGGTCTCCAGCCTCAGCAGCCCAGAACCTATGCGTATCATGCTTATATGCAATTTCAGAGGGCATTTCGGCAAGGTGATTACAAACTGATTGAATATGTTAAAATTCCGGAAACCAGGGAAGATGGTACGTTAATATGGAAAGGCTCGAGGGTTACTCAATTATTCAATCTATCACATGACCCATGGGAGATACATAATTTGGCCTATTTGCCTGGCTATGATCAGATATTGAAAGAGATGAGAGAAAAATTAATACATACTGCCAGCCTATACGGTGATTCTGAAAATGACTTTTGGCATTTTTATAACTCCGCCGATGAGGTATTCAAGAGATAATGTAAAGAATTGACTGTTATGAAAGAAATGACCCTGATGATATTGTTGTTCATCATAATGCAAAATAATCACTTGCAGGCCAGAGGCTATGATGTGCTTGATTTCGGGGCCATTAACGATGGAAAAACAATCAATACCAGGGCTATCCAACAAGCCATTGATCAGTGTGCCAGGGATGGCGGCGGCACAGTATTGATTGCCGGCGGGGGAGCATATCTTACAGGTACGATCTACCTAAAAGATAATATTACCTTGTATATTGATAATGGAACCACCCTGCTCGGGAGTCAGGATATCAATGATTATACTACCGACACCCATAAAAACATGTATAAAGACGAAACCCACATGGATCGTTGCCTGATTTTCGCCAAAGATGCAAATTCCATAGCCATTGAAGGACACGGAATCCTCGATGGCAACGGATATCGTTCTGTTTTTACCAACGATACCGGCCGCCCCATGCTTCTGCGGTTTCTAAATTGTACCAATATTCGCATTCGGGATATCACTTTAAAAAACCCTGCCTCCTGGACCTCTGTCTTTCTCTATTGTGATGATATAAGTGTACATGGAATCAAAATACACAGCAGAGCCAATTCAAATGGAGATGGACTCAATTTTGATGGATGCAGCAAGGTAAGGGTAAGCGACTGTGCATTTAACACCAGCGATGACAGCATTTGCCTTCAAACTTCATTACCTGATAAACCATGTCACGATATCACCATCACCAATTGCACCTTTACCTCTTATTGGGCTGGCATCCGAATTGGTTTATTATCCCGGGGAGACTTTAGCCGGGTAAGCATTTCAAACTGTACGTTTCGCGACATCAGGGATGCCGGTTTGAAAATTCAAATGAATGAAGGGGGTGCGATGAAAAACATGATATTCTCCAACCTTGTCATGGAAAACGTACCACGTCCTGTTTTTATGACCTTTTGCCAGCAAAGGGCTTGTGTAGATGCCCCAATGGAACTTGCCCCGATGAATGCCATGCATGACTTCATCTTTCAATCCATGTTGGTTGATAATGCAGCGCTGGATATTAATTCTGCCTTTTTTTTAACAGGCCTGCCCGGGCATTACATTGAAAACGTAATCATTCGTGATGTACAGTTTGTCGTATCCGGAGGGGGGACAAAGCAAGATGCGAAAAAGGATGTCAAAGAATTCACACCGGAACTGCTTGGAAACTGGTGGCCTGAGTTTCACCTGACAGGCACATTGCCGGCACATGGCATCTTTTTGAGACATATGAAAAATGTTACGATTGACAATTTCCAGATCAGAACCATAGAAAAAGATGAGCGCCCTGCCATCATTGCAGATGACGTAAAAAATATGAATTTAAAAGGCCTTAGCTCAAACGGAAAATCCATTAAGCAGTAAGCCAATCTCTTTTGAAAAGGTTTGAAGCCGGATGACAAAGTTTACACAGTGTTGAAAACAATGGGGGTGCGGCAGATAATCAAATGCCATTATTTCCGGACTCTGATTAATTTAAAAAAGTCATAATCGCTTGTATGCGGGCTACGGACATGGGCATTGATGACATAGCGGGCACACCTAATGACATTCTACTTCTTTTTTAACAAGAAGTATCAGATAATATACAACTACAAGGACTGATAGGTTAATCGACTGATTCCGTTACTTCTCAATTTCGCCTGCATATCTGTAATTGATCCCATATTAATGGTTTTATTGGCATGAATCGAAATCGTAATGTCTTCTTTATTTAGATTCAAGCCTTGCAAACTATCGATCATAACCTGTAATTCCGCATCGAGACTAAGCAGTGAGGTTTGTTTGCCATTTAATATGATTACATTTTCATTTTCCATTATCAGACTGAAGGTAGTATCTGAATTTTGGGTAATGGCTTTATTTTCAGACTGAAAACTACAACCAGCAGCAAAAAATAATAAAGTCACCAGTAAAATTGATAAGTTGCTTGATTTCATCTTTAGGGGTTTAGGGTTGGATAGGACTAAAATACCTGTGAAAGATAACAAACAAAAAATTTAATAGCAATTTTAGTTTAGGAAATATTTTACTGAATTGCAATCAGTCAGGTGATATTTAAGACGCCGTATTATTTTGCCTGACTTCATTTCAATTGCTGCATTTTATTGCATAGGGCATAAGTCCAGGACATGCAACAGTATACACATGGGTTTAGAGATTCAATTTTTGGAAAAAAACCACTAAAAGATAAACATGAAGCATGCATCTGGCCTGGCGGAGCGGTTAATTTTTACCTTCCCTTTTGTTGGATTTTGCTCCAAAGACGACCCCCATCCATGAAAACGTAATGCGAATACTTGAAGTCTGATCTGTGAAAAATGTCCCGTGAGCTGGGATTCGTAATCTTAGCTGGAAGCTTGAAGTTAGAAGCTGGAAGAATCGTGTACTTCCCTAAATAACGTTGACCGTTTTGGTTAAAAATCTTTTTACATCTATCGGGCAATTATGAGCCAGAGGTAGCGTGTTGTAAGGTTAAAAGATGCGAGATGGCGGATATTGGCCAGACATGTCAGGTTTCTAAAACCTGACATGTTTATATTCTGTTATCGGTTGAAAAACCCTGATGCCGTGGTTCGTGTCCTCACGAAACACTATAAAATACTTATTATCAATCAATTAACATTTTCCTGAATAAAATTTGGAGGTATTTTAAATCCAGCCTGATGTCTTACTGCCATTTGGCTGATTGTACTTTGTATCTCTTTGATTAACGTTGACCTTTTTGTGCCGGGACCATATTTTCTTATTGCTGACCGGGTTTCAAACCTGCTTTTCATTGTAGTAGGCACATGTCGCAGACTTGCGCCAGTAGCGCACGGGTGGTTATCAATTTTTGATTGCATTTCTGTAAGTTTTAATAAATAAATATTCAGCGATATTACAGTAACACACTTGGCACGCAAGCGCTAGAGGGGGCAGGGCATTTTCGATCTTTAAAATCCGCAATTAACTGTATTTTGAGATGCCGGACTCAGTGAAAAGAAAGAATTTATTTTTGTTGTTATACTGAATAAATTGTAAATTTACGTTTATACGGGTCTAAAAATACAATCATGAAAATTAAATCCGCAGCAAAACAAGGTTATAAAGAATCGTCAAGTCAAAGTACAAAAGGAACTGCAACGAAATCAGTCAAAAACGAGGAGCAATTCGTTAAATTTTCTCCTGCGTGGGTTGTTGTTAATGCTAAAGACGCTCCTGGACATCAGATGGAATTAATTGACCGGATAAGGGAAGGTGTCAGTAAAGATGACTGGAAACAGTTGATTCATAAAATAGACGCTACCGAAAAGGAATTTGAATTTATCTTGCCAACTTCTATAAGTAGTATGCAGAAGAAAACTGTTTATAATAAAGTAACATCAGAAAGAATATACGAGTTAGCGAGATTGTTTGGTTTAGGGCATTCAGTTTTTGATTCGAAAGAAGACTTTAAAAGTTGGCTTATCACACCTTCCAGAGCGCTGGGAAATAAAAAGCCTTTTGAGTTGCTGGATAGTAGTTTCGGATTTGAAATGGTAGAGAGTGAAATTATAAGAATTAAGTACAATGTTTACAGCTAATGATAGTTTACAGGGTTGCAAACGTTAAATATAAATATGAAACCTTATCAGGTATTGGAGCTGAAAAAGTTGGGGGTAGATGGAACAGGGTTGGAACCAGGGCAGTATATTGTTCTGAAAACATCTCATTAGCGCTTCTGGAATACTACGTGCATTCAGAGAACATTGCGAATTTGCCCAAGGAAATTTTAATAGCTAAAATTATATTACCGGATGAATTTGAAATAAGGGAGTTGAAAAAACTGCCGGAGGGTTGGAGTCAATATCCGTATTCTTCTCAAACCACAGAAGTTTTTTCAGCATTAGCTATTAGCAGAGAATTTTTTGCTCTTAAAGTGCCATCTGCCATAGTAAATTTAGAGTTTAATTACATTTTGAATCCTTTGTTTAAAGAATTTGGAAAAGTTGAAATTTTAGAATTTATTGACTTACCGATAGATAAAAGGTTAAAATAGCCCATAGAATCAAAAAAGGAGTCTTCAGAAGATCTGTTTTACGCCTTTTTATCGAGCAATATTCTCTTTTTGCTGACCGGGTTTTAAAACCCTGTTATTATGATGCTTTGAAAGACAGCTGATTTTATTAGATAAAAAGGCACACATGGCAAGCGCGCCAGCACACGTTGCTAACTGGGGAGTAAGATGAAGTTTATTTACACTATTTGCAGCCCTGTTCGTTTCACCAATTCGATCAAAGGAGAACCCTCGTTATTCGTAAATCTGATTTTTTCAACAAGATAAGGCTCAATTTTTGAATTTACTTTTCTGATGCCGTGGTTTGTGTCCTCACGAAACACTATAAAATACTTATTATCAATTAATTAACTTTGTCCTGAATAAAATTCGCAGGTATTTTAAATCCAGCCTGATGTCTTACTACCAATTGGCTGATTGTACTTTGTATCTCTTTGATTAACGTTGACCTTTTTGTGCCGGGACCATATTTTCTTATTGCAGCCAGGTTTCAAACCTGCTTTTCATTGTAGTAGGCACAAGTCGCAGACTTGCGCCAGTTGGCATGATTCTACCCACCGATATCCTTACCATTTAAGGTGTACCAGACTTTGATTTATTGGTAAAAACACCAACAACGGTGTGGGGGCTTTTATTTGCGCGGGATAAAAAGCAAAAAAGCCCTAAATCGTGAAATTTAAGGCTTTTTGATATTATTCGAATGATATTTGTGATCCCATCAGGACTCGAACCTGAAACCTACTGCTTAGAAGGCAGTTGCTCTATCCAATTGAGCTATGAGACCCCTATACTTTTACCTCCGGAATCGCCCTGGGACAAAAGCGAGTGCAAAGTAAAGCATTCGCTGGCATTATGGCAATACTATTTTCTCAAAAAATTAAAAATAGGTCTCCTCAACTTCTTCCAATATGTAATTACAATAGTTTACATCGCTGTCATTCAGTTTCAAAACTCCTTTGATGGTTACTTTTTCATCCATCACATATTTTCTGTGGCCCTTCTTTAATTTTAATTGTATAATAGACTCAGGCCCCGCCCGTCCGCAAAAAAAACAGTTGGCAAAGGCATTGGCCGAAAGCACATAAAAATTTTTCTTTACATCCAGCGGAAACATATATCCGGTAATGATAATCTCCTGACCCTCCAATCGCTTTATCGAAGAACCAAATTCAGGAAATAAAAAACTGGCGTTCTCTGACTCTACAAACTTTTCGGTAAACAAAACATCAGACAACATTTTCCAGCTTACCCTCACCGGTGGTGTGGCCTGGGCCCAGGTCTGGGTCACTATGACCATAGACAATATGAACAATATTTTATGCATGCGACAAAGTCTTTGAAATATTAACCCTAACTGCCTGCCATGCCGGCAAAGCTGCTGATACTAATCCTAATACACTTACTGCCAATAAGAGCCACATTTCTTCACGGGTCATCCAATAAGGCCTTATCCCGTACAAATCGATCTGCGGCGCCAATGCGGCAAAAATCCAAAGCAACAATCTTGATGCCAGAATACCACAAATATAACCAACCCAGCTTAAAAGCAGGCCTTCGTACAGCAGCAATAAAAACAAACTTCTTTTGCCCGCACCCCAACTGCGGATCAGGGCAAGCTCATGTCTCCTTTCTCTTAACGATTGCAACAAGGCAAACAGTATACTCAAAGACGATACACCAATAATCAACCATGCGATAAAGCGAAGACCGTCGAATCCTATTCCCAGCAAATTCATCAACCTGCTGATTTCGTATACCGGAATGGCAGCCTGCAAGGTGGTCTGATCATTGACAAAGGAAGGAAGCTGAATAAGCCCGATGGGATTGCGAAACTGCACCAGCAGTGCGGTGACTTCTTTGCCCTCGGCATCTGTACTAAAGACATCTTCCCCTTCAGGTATGTCATCATCGTGTACCGACCAAACGCTCTCAATGCTGGTCATCAGTAAATTGTCAATTACGGCATTTGCAGGCGCAAAAATACCGACCACAGTATAGGGCTTGTCATCGTGTACATGGCCCGCATCTTTTCCATGGGTACCCACAAAGCTATCACCCAATTGTAAACCCGACTTTCTGGCCAGCGCATGTCCCAGGCATACTTCCATGGTGTTTTGCCAAAGCCGTCCTTGATCAATATCGGCGCTGTACCATTCGGGATAATCGTGTGTGGTGCCCAGAATACGGTATGATTCATAATAATCGCCATAAGCCAGCATCACCGACTGCTTAACCAGGGGATGCTGCATAACCCGTCTGGCATCTGCAAGGGTAATATTGCCTGTAGGGTCATCGACATGGTATACAGCCGATAGGATCAGTTGCAGGGGAGACCCTTTGGCGCCAACTACCATATCAATACTTTGTAGGTTGTTTTCAAGGTTTTCCTGAATACGCCGGTCGGCATGCAGCAGAATGGAAATTAATCCAGTCCCCATGGCCAGCAACAAAATGCTCAGCAAAGAACCCAGGGGTTTACTCAGAATATTTTTGTAAGCTAATACCGGTAAGTTCATAGCGATAAGCGTTTATTAAATTGAGAGATGACCCTGGCATCGTGGCTTGCCAGTATTAGATGGGCCCCCAGATCGCGGGCTTCCTGTAACAGTAAGTTCATTACATCGGCGCAGTTGAGGTCGTCGAGGCTGGCCGTAGGTTCATCGGCGAGGATAAGCGAAGGTTTGTTGAAAACGGCAAGGGCAATGGAGGCTCTTTGCTGCTCACCCTGGCTTAGTTCAAAGGGTTTTTTATGGTATTTATCCCCAATATGCAAGCGCTCAAGTACCTGTTTGATTTCCGCCGGATTTTGCGCGGCGCCAGCAATATGACGGTAAAATAAAAAGTTTTCACCAATGCTCAGGGATTTTATAAAATAAGGTTTTTGGTACACCATGCCTATATGCCTGCCTCGGAAACGATCCATGGCTGCATCGCTTAATTCTCTGAGCAGGTTTCCTCCCACTTCTATCATACCGGTTTTGGGCCTCCTGAGTCCTGCCAGTAAATGCAACAGGGTGGTTTTACCACTGCCCGAATTGCCTGTAACCACCATATGTGTCCCCGGTTCCAATATAAAATCAGGGAAAACAAGCTCTTTCACACCTGGATGCTCAAAACTTAAATGTTCGGTTTTAATCATTAAAAAAATATAAGATCAAATTGTTTAGTAAATGTCAAATCTAAAACAAAATTGTCATTCCTGCTGTTTTTGCAATTGCAACTTAGTTGCAGGTATTGCTGATATGCCTTATCTTTGTGCGCAACTTTGAATAAAATATATGTCGGTAATCAGAAGAAACGCAGACCTTATTGGTATTTTGAGTTCCAGCTTGTGCATTGTGCATTGCCTGGCGGTTCCGGTTTTTATAGCCATCACAGCTGTAAGCCATAGTTTTGCCCACCACCATCATTACCACTGGCTCGATTATGTATTTATTGCTTTTGCTGCCACAGCCGTATATTTTGCTGCCCTTCGAAATCCATCGGCCAGGATAAAGGCGGGATTGTGGTTTAGCCTCGTTCTCTTTGGTATCGGTTTGCTGCTGCATGACCTTAGCCACGATTTTCTCTATCTTTCCTTGGTAGGCTCGGCCGGACTGGTCTATTTCCACATATTGAATTTCAGGCAACACAGAACCTGCAAGGTATAATTCCCCGAACAGAACATTCATATAATACCTCATCTGATATACCATTGATGCCAGCTCTTTACATTGGTATCACATAGGAAAAGGATCTTCAAGAGTCAAAAGCCCATCTTTTGCGGCTTTCCATTCCATTTCAGTGCACAGGCACTGTCTCAGGGCCTTTTCAATTTTGTCATGATCCATTTGCTGGCCTATAATTACCAATTCGTTTTGCCTGTCGCCAAATTCCTTGTCCCAGGTTTTCATGATTTCTTCTTCATTGGCCAGGTATACATCGCTTAGTGCCCTTTGCTTAAAGCTCATCGATGCCCACCAGCTGCCCACAGGGTCGGCACGCAATGATCCTCCGGCCTGACTCCAGTTGAGGGCCGAAGCCGGGCGGGAGGCCAGCCAAAACAACCCTTTGCTCCGTATGACTTCCCCTGGCCAGTTATTGGCAATAAATGACCAAAAACGCTCGGGATGAAAGGGAAGCCTCGACCGGAATACAAAGCTGCTGATGCCATATTCTTCCGTTTCGGGCGTGTGATCTCCATTGAGTTCGGCTATCCACCCTGCAGATTGTGAGGTTTTTTCATAATCAAACCTGCCGGTATTGAGTATGGTATTGAGATCGATCTTTCCAAACTGTGATACCACAATGTCTGCCGTTGCATTGAGTTTTCGGATGATGGACCGCAATTCATTCATCTGCACATCCGAGACAAGATCACTTTTGTTTACAATAACCACATCGGCAAATTCTATCTGGTCGGTAAGCAGGTTTACAATGGTTCGCTCGTCTTCTGCATCATCGTTGAGCCTGCGCTCATACAGGGTGTCGTCTGACGCATAATCTTTTAAAAAATTAGCAGCATCTACCACGGTTGCCATGGTATCAAGACGGCTGACTTCCGATAGATTCAGGGCCAGCTCAGGACTGTCGAAGTAAAATGTCTGGGCCACCGGCAAAGGCTCAGATATACCTGAACTTTCGATCAGCAGATAATCAAAACGACCCTCCAGGGCAAGTTTTGCAACTTCCTCAATCAAATCTTCGCGTAAGGTGCAACATATACATCCATTGCTCATTTCCACGAGCTTTTCTTCAGTGCGTGATAAGGTATTGCCAGAGGCGATAAGACGTGCATCTACATTTACCTCGCTCATATCGTTTACGATCACGGCAACTTTTAAATTTTGCTTGTTGTGCAAAACATGATTGAGCAAGGTGGTTTTACCCGCGCCCAAAAAACCACTTAAAACGGTTACCGGTAATTTTTTCCTCATGAACATAGTATCTTAAAAATCTTTATTTTGCAACAATGTTGCATAAAAATACAGGATCATGCAAGTGAAATTGCGATTTTTTGTTTTTACTTCCACGGTATTGTAGAAATAATTCCACTAATTTACATGATAAACAGTGGAATGGCTGCGGCATAAGCTGGCGTTCTGTGCAAAACATCATTTACATGGGCTTTTATGATAACCTGGCACAATTTTGTCAACGTATCCTTGTAAAAACTTTTCATAGATATGGAGTACCTGCAATTTATATCGATATTGATAGTCTGCACCCTGTTGCTTGGCATCATGGTATTTAGTTTGGCCCTTGTGTTGTTTCCGGTGATTCGCAAACACAAACCGGAATATGAACTAAGTAAGGCCGAGGTTTCAAAAATAATGCTTACAAAAGAAGAGGACGTATTATGAAAATTTTACTAGTTGACGATGAGGCCGAAATATGTCTTTTATTATCAACCATTTTAAGGAAAGAGGGATTTGAGGTAGGCTATGTGCATAATCTTTCTGAGGCAACCAGATGCCTTGTCAGCGAGCAGTACGCAGCTGTTTTTCTGGATTTAAATCTGCCTGATGGCTCAGGTTTTCAAATGGTTGAGCCCATCAGGAAAAAAAACCCTAAGGCCAGGATTGTCATAATAAGCGCCTATGACAGCGAGCGAAAGCAAGCATTAAGCCTGGGTTGTGATGATTTTATATCCAAGCCATTTACCCGAAAACATATTACAGATTCCCTTAAAAAGTTAAATTTGTCTTCTGTCTAAAATTTTATTGCTTTTCTGCCATGCAAAAAATACTTCTCATAGATGATGACCGCGACATTTGTCTTTTGCTGGAGCGCTTTCTCAGCAAAAAAAACTACAGTGTGCAAAGCTGTTACAAAGGTGATTTGGCAGTAGAGCTGCTCAAGAAAGAACCCTTTGATTTGATATTATGTGATTATCGATTGCCCGATACCAATGGACTGGAAATGCTTCAGCGCATTCGCATTATTCGGCCGGATGCCATTGTGATCATCATAACAGGGTATTCAGATGTTCGCATTGCCGTACAAACCCTAAAATATGGCGCATATGATTATGTGACCAAGCCCCTATATCCCGACGAAATACTGCTTACCATCAAAGAAGCCTTGCAAAGTGGCAAAAGCATAGGTTTGGATGATGCTACCCAGGACCAGCAAAAGAATTCAGGTACGGCTCCTAAATCGAACCCCGACCCGAAAGGTTTCGTTCCGGGTGTAAGCGCGCAATCAAAAACGGTTCAGAAACATATAGACCTCATCGCGCCAACCGATATGTCGGTCATTATAACCGGAGAGACGGGTACAGGTAAAGAATTTGTAGCTAAGGCGATACACCAGCAAAGCGCCCGCAGAGACAAGCTCTTTGTCGCCATCGACTGTGGTGCTTTACCTAAAGATCTGGCAGGCAGCGAGCTCTTCGGGCATGTAAAAGGCGCCTTTACAGGCGCGGTACAGGAAAAGACCGGGAGTTTTGAACTGGCAAATGGGGGCACTTTGTTTTTAGATGAAATCGGAAACCTCAGCTATGAAAACCAGATCAAATTGCTTAGGGTGTTGCAGGAGCGCAAAATAAGAAGGGTAGGAGGCACCAAAGATATCGAAATTGATGTGCGCATTTTGGTGGCGACCAATGAAGACCTTAAAACAGCGGTCAGGGATGGCAAATTCAGGGAAGATATTTATCATCGGCTCAATGAGTTTAAAATAGAATTGTCTCCGATTCGAGAACGAAAAGAAGATATTGTATTATTTGCAGGCCACTTTTTGCGCAATGCAAACAGGCAACTCAATAAAAATGTGCAGGATTTCAACCCCGAAGTTATTGAATTGTTGCAAAATTATTATTGGCACGGAAACCTGAGGGAGCTTAATAATGTGGTCAAAAGGGCTGTATTACTTTGTCAGGAGGCCCAGATCAATCCAGAATGTCTGCCCCATGAAATTATCCACAATGAACCGGGACTGAGTGGTACAGGCATGGTCGCCATGTCATCTGCTGCTGTAAGCAACCTTAAAATGGCATCGGAAAATATTGAAAAACAGGTGATCATCAATATGCTTGAAAAGACGGGTTATAATAAAACTAAAGCTGCGATAGCCCTCAACATCGACCGGAAAACATTATACAATAAAATAAAGGCATACAATATTAAGCTCTAGTCCCTTCGTGGGGTATAAACATCATATGAAAACCTCATTCTTTGTAAGGATTGTATTTACAGCCATCATTGTATTGCTGTTGTTTACTACTTACGTAGCCTATAGAAATATTGAAAAATATATCGAGGAGTCAAGGTGGATACGACATTCCAATGAAGTGATCAATACCATTCAGAATGTGCGCTCGGAACTGCAGACTGCAGTGGTGGGCCATCTGGGCTATCAGATTACCAAAGACAGTATCTACCTTGCATCCAATGCTGCAGCTGAAGAGGGCATTTATCATTCTCTCGACAGGCTCGACAGCCTGGTGCGTGGAGATACCCTACAAAAACAATTATCCGATTCTCTCCGAACCCTTTCACGACAGCAGTTTAACCTGATCAGAGAGATTATCGATTTTGAGCAAAGACCCGAAACCCGTGAAAATGCCTGGTTTAAAACACAGCTCATGCAATTTGAATATGAGCAATTGACAAGAATGCATTCGATCGTAGAACAGTTCAGAAACAGGGAGCTTCTTAACCTGCGGGTGAGGAGTGTCAAGGAGCAGGATTTCCGCTATATGACCCCATTGAGCCTTTTGTTGTATTCCTTCATTGCCCTGGGAGCCTGTACTTTCCTTTTTCTCAATATTTCAGATGCGCTTTCAAGAAAGGAGAAAGCCGAAAAAGCGCTGCAAAGCAAGATCAATGAACTCAATGAGGAGGTAAACCGAAGAACATTTGCAGAAAAATCTTTGCAAAAAGTACTGGATGGCTCACCCAATGGCATCTCGGCATTCCACGCCATTCGCGATGGTGACGGTAAAATAATCGATTTTGAATGGTATATGACCAACCGGGCCACAGAAATGATGGTGAAAAAAAATGCCGATCAGCTCATCGGAAAGCGCCTGCTTGAAATGATGCCGAATAACAAAACGGAAGGCTTATTTGATGTATATTGTCAGGTGGTGGAATCTGGCATTACCCGACATTTGGAAAAGTATTACGAAGGCGAAGGCATAAAAACGTGGTTTCACATCATCGCCGTAAAAAATGACGATGGTTTTATCGTTACTTTTTCTGATATCACCCAAAGCAAACAACAAATATTAAAAATACAGGAAAGTGAGATGTTGCTCAGGGAGGCCGAACTGCTCAATGATATGGGGAACTGGCGATCTACTTTATCTTCGTATGACTTGTATTGGTCTGAAGGTGTTTACCGTATTTTTGAAAAAAATGCCATCAGTTACCGACCTACATTCAGTGACCTGATCAACAGTATTCATCCCGATGAAAGGGAAAAGCAGGAAGAATTTATCACCAATGCCCTCGCTTCAGTCAATGATTTTCAAACCGATTTCAGGATCATCATCAGAAACAAAATCAAATATTTGCAGATGAAAGGAAGGCCAACTTACAACAGCCTTAAAAAATTAAATGGTTTTTTTGGCACCCTTCAGGATTTTACCGCTGAAAGGGAACTAGAGGAACAGCTTCGTCTACAGACGCTGGAATTGAAGCGATCTAATGAAGACCTTGAACAGTTTGCCTATGTGGCCTCACATGATTTACAGGAACCTTTACGCAAGATTCAGGCCTTTGGCGACCGCTTGCAAAGTCGGTATGAAAATGTGCTGGAAGGCAGTGGTCTGGATTATTTACAACGCATGCAGAATGCCGCAGGTCGTATGCAAAAACTCATTGAAGATCTGTTGACTTTTTCGCGGGTTACCCGAAAGATGATGCCCTTTCAAAACATTGAATTACAGGAGCTGATTGCCGGAGTGGTGGATGATCTTGAACAGCGCATTAACGAGACCAGGGCGCAGATCAACCTGAGCAAACTACCTCAGGTATATGGTGATCCGGCACAATTGCAGCGACTTTTTCTAAACCTGATAGGAAATGCCATTAAATTCCGAAAGGAAAACGAGGCCCCGCGTATTGAAATTACTTCCCGCAAATTGGGCGCCGCTGAACTGATGGAAAAATTTGGAATTAATGCCGAAGAGGGTATGACACTCATTTCGGTTACAGACAATGGAATAGGCTTTGATGAAAAGCACGCAGAGAAGATATTTAATATTTTTCAGCGATTGCATGGCAGGTCGGCATATCCGGGTACAGGCATTGGACTGGCCATTTGCCGGAAAATTGTAATGGCGCATCATGGTTTTATATTTGCAGAGGGCAAAGAAGGCCAGGGGGCAACTTTCAGTATTTTACTGCCATTATCTGATCTTTGAAACCGAAATGAGTGAATTATTAGCAACAAGTATTATCAAAATATAATAACATGAAGTCGATTCAACCGATACCCATTCTTATGGCAGATGACGATCCCGACGATCGTATGCTGGCAAGGGAGGCTATGGAGGAAAATAAAGTACCCAATCAAATTGTATTTGTTGAGAATGGCGAAGAACTACTTGATTATTTATACCAAAGAGGCCCGTACAATGCCGAAAATGCCCCCCGGCCCGGGCTGATCCTTCTCGATTTGAATATGCCCCGAATGGATGGACGGGAAGCCCTGCGGCATATTAAAACAGACCCTGGTCTAAGACGTATTCCCGTGGTTATACTTACAACCTCCAAAGCCGAGGAAGATATTGTGCGCAGTTATGACCTGGGGGTAAACTCCTTTATTACCAAACCGGTAACCTTTGAGGAACTCGTAAAAGTGACACGCGAAATCAGCAGCTACTGGTTTGGCATCGTTGAATTACCTTCCTGATTTAACCTTGTAAGTAATGGAATTTACCGTGCCCCATACAGAGATACGAATCCTTCTGGTTGAAGACGATGAAGATGATGTGCTCTTAACCCGTGATTACCTCAGCGAAATAGAAAACTATACCTTTCATCTCGACTGGGAGTCTGATTATGACCAAAGCCTTGATCGCATACTCGCCTGCGATCATGATTTATACTTTATCGATTACCATTTGGGTAAGAATACCGGCATTGAATTACTCAGAAAAGCAAAGGAATGCAATATAAAGGCGCCCATCATACTGCTCACCGGGCAGGGAGATTGGGAGATTGATATGCAAGCTGCCCGCATCGGGGCTTCTGACTATCTGGTAAAAGGTGAAATTAATCCGCAAATGCTCGAGCGCAGCATTCGATATGCACTCAATCACACCAAAGCCATCCATGAACTCGACGAGAAAGAGCGAAAATATCGTTCGCTGTTCGAAAAGTCTATTGATCCGATATTCATTATTTCGTCTGAATTTACCATAACCGATGCCAGCCCTTCCATGATGGAATTTTGTGGCTACAATGCCGGCGAATTGCAGGACCTGCCCCTGGCCGCGTTGTTTGAGAAGATCAGCGAATTTGAAGTTTTTAAAGACACCCTGCTGAACCATGGTCAAATTAAAGACCTGGAGGCTGGAATGAAGAGCAAGAAAAATGAAAGATTTCATTGCCAGATCAATTGTATAGGCTTTGATATCGATAACCGGCAAACCGGATTTCAGGGCATAATCCATGACCTCACTATGCGTAAGAAGGCTGAAAAAGAATTATTGATGGCCGAAAAGTTGAGTATGACCGGAAAAATTGCCAGAAGCATTGCCCATGAGGTGCGAAATCCGCTTACCAATCTCAACCTGGCCCTTGAACAACTCAAAGAAGAAATTAACGTCGGTGCGTCAACTGATGCTGCTTTGTTTATCGACATAATCCACAGAAACGCCAACCGCATTGAGCAGCTAATTTCGGAGATGCTCAATTCATCAAGGCCAGGGGAATTAAATCTGAGGAAAGTACAGCCTGCAACCTTGATAGAAGAAACCCTGAAACTGAGTATCGACCGAATCAAACTCAGGGAAATACAATTGGATAAAAAGATAAATACAGATTTACCTGATATTTATGTAGATCCGGAGAAGTTGAAAATGGCCTTTTTGAATATTATTATCAATGCCATTGAAGCCATGGAAACAGATACAGGCCGCTTGCTGATCGAGGCCGATAAACAAGATGGACAAATTATATTTCAATTTACAGATAATGGCATGGGCATTGCCAAAGAAAATTTAGATAAACTTTTTGACCCATTTTATACAGGCAAAAAAGGAGGTATGGGCCTGGGACTTACTTCGGTACAAAACATATTGCAAAGTCATAAAGCGGGCATAGAAGTAAGAAGTAAACCCGGCGAGGGTACGACCTTTTCGATTTATATACCGGTGGATAATGGATAATTGACAATGGATAATTGATAATTAAAATGTCAATTGTTAATTGTGAAGTGTTAATAGGGGAGTGTTATAGCGTTGATTGTTAGGATAGTCTCGTGGGAAAATTTTTATGGTCCTTGTTTAAAACGAGGACCCACAAATGAAGTCAATCATTTCCTAAAATATTCATTTATCTCCGCCCTCGTTAGAAATGGAGGCTTTGCCGGAATCCCGATCTAGGGACAAGGGCGATAGTCTCGTTGATTGTTTTCTCGTAGGACCATCAGTAGCAGCCGGCAACCTATAAGGTTTTTCCAACCTTATAGGTTTTTAAGTTGAAGATTATCAGATATATAACGATCAATAAGAGTTTTTCGTGAGAACAAAAACCACGGCGGCAACATCCTTACTGTTTTAGGGCATGCCAGACTTTGATTTGTGGTTGAAAACACCAATAACAGCGTAGGTGATTATCAACTTTGATTACATCATGAGCAAATGCGGCACGCGTAGGCTATCGGGGACAAAAGTCGCGACCTGGTTGTATATTTTTTAGTTTAAAGACCTGGTTGCAAACCCTGCTTTTTATTTCCAGGGCACATTTCGCATCAGCCTGCCGCCATGGCAGGGATTCTCGCCAGTGGAGAATAAAAAGGAAATTCTTTACCCTCCCTGTTGTTGGAGTTTTCTCCAACGACCACCCCCATGGAATTAGCTCGGAGTTCGGAGCTCGTAGCAACTTAGCTCGGAGTTCGTAGATGGAATTTTCCAAAAACTCGGAGGTTTTAGCACAAAAGCCCATTAACCCAACTTGCCATTTGATCAGGTTTAATTTCTGATAAACAGCTAGTTAAAGATTTAATGGTACACTACATATTTTTTCTTTGCAGGTATCATTGATTTTGTGTTTGTAGCCTGGTAAATAGCCAAGGCCTCTTTTATAGGTCTTGAAGGTTTTACAAGGCTTATTTTTCTGGTTTCAGTTGGCAGTAACAGTTCCTGTATGGTTTGTGTATTCATGATTCTGACGATGTTTCTCCAGTCATGATTTATTCCTTTGGCTTTGAGCATGTAGCGTATGGTATTGACTAACTGATACGCCAAGATGGTCAAATAGATGTGTGACTCAATCCTTTTGTCCTTTTGGTGGTGTATCGGGCGTATCTGTAGATCAGACTTCAGGCATCTGAAGGTAGCTTCTACTTCCCTGATGATGTTATATATGTGCCAAAGTTGGTCTTCGTTGGGCTTTTCATAGTTGGTACGGATAAAATATACTCCATGGGCGGGATTTGTATTAACCTCATTGCGATCTTCTTTCTTCTGACTCCATGTTAGCATGATGGCCTTGCCCTCTTTCTCTTCTACATCAATCATGTATTTTCCGCTGACCATTCGATGTTTTTCTTTGAGGCGTCCAATGCGTTCCCATACCTTTTGAATCTTCTTTGTGGTTCCTTTTTGATGAAGGCCTCCGGCTAATCCTTCCAATTCTTCTTCAAAACGATGAGATAGTTTATCGCTCATCGACTGCTCCTTTACCCTCTTCTGTTCACTTTTTATGTACATCCAAGTGTCCTTAAACCCCTGTGGGGTAAAGACAAGAAGTTCAATGGGGTTTTTACGCTGGTCTTTTATCTGCCGGGCTTCATGCAGTTTATCCAAAGGATAGTCTTTTAGTCGTTTTCTGGACACACAGACATATTTCAGGCCTTCGGCAATAAGAAAATCCAGATTCTCCTCACTGGCAAAGCCCGCATCCATCACCACCGTTTTGCCATTGACCGATCCACTATGTCTTTTCAGGTCGGCCACCATGTCTGGCAGGGTAACTATATCAGCGGTATTGCCATCGTATATGCGGGAGTAACGGATAAAACCCTGTGCATTGATCACTCCTGTGAACACGACTTGTTTGCAATCATTGCGCTTCTCTTTACTTTTCCCAAACTTAGCCCTGTTACTGCCCGCCTTTCTCCCTTCAAAATAGGTGTTGGACAGATCGTAGATCACCAAAGAATCTTGCAACTCAAACATATCCACCACTCTGTTGTAAAGGAATTTATCAATGACTTCTTTTTGTGCATAGAGCTTATCGGCAATGGCATACAAGTGACGATGGGTAATGTCTTCTGCTGGTACATGATACAAATTGCAGAGACCGCTGTTGTCCCTGAGGTATTGTGTGGTCTTATGTTCAGAGGCCGAAAATAAAGCCCTGCCAATAATACTGATATAGGCCAATGTACTTTCTGACTTGCTGAAGTTCAAGGACTTAAAACATTGTTCAAGATTCAACATCTCGAGAACCTGGCTACAAAGATGTTCGCCCCCGAAAGTCTTTGAATTTTCTATATTAATGGATTGAACATCAATGGTTTCCATTTGAGCCTGGCTTTCGGCAGGAGGAAGCGAAAGGGCTGTGTCTAAGGGAACGTCTTTGTACTTGATCAGGAATTTTTGGTAATAGCTCTCGGCCAGTGTCACGATCTCTTGAGGATAATCTTTTGCAAAAAGCTGAGATTGGCCAAATATTTTGGTCTGGAGCAAATCAAGGGTCATTTTTCTGGCAACCTTGTCAGCCAGGATAGGTTCGGACCCCAGATAGAGAATGTTCTGATGCTTTACTTTACCTCCAACCCTGGCGGCTTGCAGGAGTTGGTACTGGTAAAAAATCTTACCGCTGGAGGCGTTCCTCTTTTTTACTTGTCTGATAAACATGATCCAAAGGTAAATAAAGGAATCCTAAAAAACAAACACCATACTGCACTACAAACGAGATTTTAGAATACTAAACCGCATTTAAAGCCCGTAAAGGTATTTTTCAGTATCAAAAAATGATGAAAATTGATGATTTTAGGTGGCTCAGTGGCAAGTTGGGTTAAAAAGCCGGAAGTAGCATGTCAGGTTTTGTCAGGTTTTTGAAAACCTGACATGTCTTTACACTTGAACGACATTAAATGGCATACACTCGGGACAGCCAACGCTGGTGCACTTGTGCCTCAATTATATATATACACAACAACCACTTACCAGCATTTTTAGTCTGGCCGATTTAAAATCCCGAGCAGGGCTGTATGATTATTTCGGCAAATGATTGGCTATGGTTGCCGGTCCTCGTTGCAAACGAGGACCATTGGCGGCTCGGTTGAGTTGGGCAACAGCCACGTATCACGCGTGCCTTCTTTTCTGTAAATTCCCTAAAAATCAACGATATAAAAGATAAAGTATACAGTGTCACATGGGGACACGTGCCACGGTGGCTGGTATGATTATTTCGGCAAATGATTGGCTATGGTTGCCGGTCCTCGTTGCAAACGAGGACCATTGGCGCGTTTTGAGGGTGCCTTCATATATAACCAGAAAGCCCTGAATCCGGAGGATTCTAATGTCTATAGCACAAATGCCGATGCTATACAATCGACCCCGGAGGGTGTCGGATCTACAAAAAAACCAGCCAGGTCACGCGTGATGCCTGTGCTTTCTTACCTGTAAACACATTGAAAATCAATAACATAAAGCATAAAGTATATGCTGTTATTTGAATCGCCTTGTCTTATTTCGGACTTACCTGATAAATATTTTTGAATTCTTGCTTTTTTCAAGGTTAAGTTTGCCTGCACTATTTCGCAATTCCAGGCGCGAATTGTTGCCAAGGATCCCGCTGATTTCCGCTGCATAATCATTTAGTTGTACCTGACTTGCTTTCAAGTCAATATGCAGCTGATCTACACCATAAAGTTCGGCTTTGCTTTCGTCCTCGGCAACCAGATTAAGCGCTTTAATTTCAGACCCCATAGAAGTAATCTTCACCCTGGCGGCATGCATGCGCAATGTAAGTTGTTCTTGTCGGAACTCTGACATTAACAATTCAGCGCCATGCATTACCAAAATTGCATCAAGCTGAGGTGTTTTCAATACAGCTTCGGCTAATCCCTTTCTTGCCCAAACATCAATAAAGCAGGTGTCATTGGCCACCCGGTAGCTGAGCTCTGGTGTATTTGTTTCATTGGGATAGATCAAAAAGTCAATGGCATGGGATGTGCCGGTGGCAAGCTTTACTTTGGCATCACCTGTAATGTGCAAGACCCTAAAACTTTCCATTGATTTGGTATCAATAGTGGCTACAGGATAGCGCGTTTCATAACTCAATTTTTCCTTATGACTAAATCCAAAAATAATGGTTGTGGCGATCAGCAGAAGTAAAAGGCCCAGATAGCCAAGTAAAAGGGTATTGCTAGTTTTTATTTTCATGGTCATTCTTTTTTATCAGGTTTATTAATTCAGATAAATCTGTAGACTTGAGTTGAAGGAGTTTAACGCGCTCCATCAGACGTGGAAGCTCTTTATCAAAGAATTCGCGCTTTTGAATGGCATGAATTATTTGAGGGGCTTCATCGGCGACAAAAAAGCCAATACCACGTTTATTTTCAATAATGCCTTTGCTTTCCATTTCACTGTAGCTGCGCATTACGGTATTTCGATTTACCTCCATATCCTCCGCCAGTTCGCGAACAGAAGGTATACGTTCCCCAGGTTGAATCTTTTTCTCTAAAATCCGGTTATTTAACCATTCCTCTATTTGCAGAAATATATTTTTAGACTCGCTGAATTCCATCTCAGACCTCCCTTTCTTTAAGTTTTAAATAGGTGGCCAACCAGCTTATGATGAGTGTCATTGCCATAAGTACCACTAAACTTACTTCTTGCCAGGTAATATGGTCAGGAAGACCATCGGTATAGAAATTGGGCCTCAGGTCTTCGATTCCTCCCTTCAAAAATCCAATAAAACGTATGAAGTAATAGATCACAACCTGAAGGATAAAGACGCTCAGTAAAGTCTTCAGCAAGTTCCATTTGCCAAACGCGATGCTTCCCAATTGTATGACCGTTAAGGTAAAAATTGCCCCGAAAAAGGCGCTAAAATCCCCAATAAAACGACCTGTTTTTGGTTGTACCAGTTCGAAATGAAAGACAGGGATTTCCGGAAGGCCTTTCTTTGGGTTGTAATATTCAACATAGAGGCCGGCCAGGCTTTTGAAAAGAGGAATGAAAGCATTTACGCTTGCATAAAAGAAAAACGGATATAACAGTGTAAAGAGAAATATGCGCAAAAACCAGTGCAAAAAGTACTTTTCAAAGGTGGAGGCCGGCAAGCCCAGATATGTTATGGCACTATGGCGCTTCTTAAGGGCTCCAAAACTCTTTGTATTGAAAAAAATACCTGCAGCCAGGTATCCAATGATGAAAATAGGAATGTAATTATTTTCATGATATGTAGATCCCATCGCATTGATCATTCCCAAAAGCAGGACCATCCACAAAGCGCCAATGAGTATAGGTATGAGCAGGATATATTCCCATTTATTGGAGTAAAATTCAAATCGAAGAAGCCTGTAAAAACGGTGTAAATCAAAATGTTTTTTCATGATGTGGTTTGGATTTCCTGGTGTTGAAAAGATATTTTGTTTTGGGAAGCAGCATTGAAAAAAAGCTCGAGGTTTACCTGGGTAGGACTTTCACCTGTGGTGAGTTCTTTAATGAAATGATAACCACCCTGACCTTTTTCGGCATAAACCCAGTTTCCCTGTTGCTGTGTGCTGAATCCAAAGGCATAGCGATCACTGACCGAGAGCATTTCCTGATCGATAACGACCCTGCCATTGTCTATCAGGATTACCCTGTCGATTAGATTTTCTACATCCTTTACCTGATGGGTACTGATCACAACCGTTTGATCAGGTTTCAAATTGGCGGCAACCATCTTGCGGAAAAGACTTTTTGATGGGATGTCCAGACCATTGGTGGGTTCATCCAGGAGCAGTATTTTGCAGCCTGATGAAAGTACAAAAGCGATTAAGAACTTTTTACGCTGCCCATATGAACACTTACCGAACTTTCGGCTGGGATCAAGGTCAAAATCCTGAAGTAATTTTTCAAAACGTTCTTGTTCAAAACGAGGAAAAAACATGGATAAAGATTTTCCATAGCTTTTCATACTTACCTTATCAGGCAGGTGATGTTCTTCGGGAATCATGATGACTTCCTGCAGAAAAAAAGGAGATCGCTCAAAAGGATTGAAACCAAGAACCGCCACATCACCTTCATGAGCCTTGAGAAAGCCATTCATCAAACGCAATAGGGTTGATTTTCCCGCCCCATTTTTTCCCAGGAGTCCAATTATGTTCCCTTCAGATATTTTCAGGTCCATGTTTTGAAAGAGTTGTTCCGATTTACCATAGCCGTAGCTAACGTTCCTGAGTTGTATCATTGACTTAGTGTTTTAGTGTCATAGTGTATTATGACACAATAATGCAAAATAGAAATTTTTCTTGCAAATATTTTGGTTTCTTTTTATTGACTTTGTGAAAGTGGGATCTGTCTTCCTTAAAATTTGCAGATAAATCATCATATTTGATGCATTTCAAGCTCTGCTGGCGCAGGGGTGCTGCGTGTGACTCTATTATATATCTACAAATCAACTACCTACAGTCCCGAACAGTACCTGGTATGATTGTTTTTGGCAAAAGAACAGCTTCTGATTCCGGTCTTCGTTGCAAACGAGGACCATTGGTGACCATTGGCTTTTTAACCTACGAGATTATCCCCCTTCCCCCGAAATCGGGATTCCGGCCCTCGTCGCTGACAAGGACTATTCGCACTCTTAACTCTACACTTAACACACAATGTAGAGGGATGAGTGCCGTAGGTATTGCCCCATTCCACTCGAATTTAAACCCTGACTTTCCCACACAAAAAAAACCTCCCTGAGCAGGAGGTTTTTTCACCTTTTTAACATTTAGAATCAATAACCTTAATTATGACTAGTTTAACCTGTATTTCAATGATTTTTCAAAAAGGAAATTTCTGTCAGAAGTAACAGTTGGATCGCTGTAAATATGCTTTGATAGTTCAGAAACCACCTGTCGTTTGTACCCCAGTTTACTGGCCAGGTCTTCACAGAAATTGATTTCAGATTTAAATACCTGTCCGTCTGCCTTCATCAGAGCAATGATCATATATAGATTTTCGAAACGTTCCTCATCGCTCAATGTATCCATCTCTCCAATCGGTTCGGGTTTGCGCATCATTTCTTTCACTTCTTCCTCCCCGATGCCATTGGCGGCAGCAAATTTATAAATCAATTTACTTTCTTTTCCTGCCAGTGCCTGATCTATTGTGGCCAGTTGCAAGAGTGCGTTAAGTTGTTTCTTCTTATACATAATACAATCTTTTTAAATTTTCTTTTCGATGATCAAATGTAGGAAGACTTTTATAGAGCCACCGTTGAAAAAATAGAGCTACATTATACATGTGAGAAAAGGAGTGATTTGTGGTCATTTACAAGTGAAATCCTGCGATTTATCGATTAAATCGCTGAAAAAGAGAATAGATACAGCCAATCGTGGTTTTGCAATAATGTGCTTTAAGTAGTCAGTTTTTGTATTTTTTTATTAAAAAAATATCTGATTTCTGTTTTTTCTACAGCGAGGGCCTGTTGATCATAGTTTTTTTCTGAAAAAATCAGCACATCGTTATGCCCGATTGCCAGTATGCTCGAGCAGCGCGTGCCATAGTCGGGGGAATGAATAAATATAGGAGAAAGCATTTTTTCCATCTCCAGGGGTATACCGGTATCGGGCAATGATGATTCTTCAGCACGGTTATGGTCATACATACAAAGGTGCAGTGCTTCGACATCCAGGTTTTCCTGTAATGGCATAGCCTGCAGTTTGTTGAGTATTCTTTGGCTCTTTGGCCATGGGCTATCCAGGAAGTGGTTGCTGAGGGCATGCCAGCCATCATTTATTTCTGCAATTTCATCACGCACATTGGAGTAATAACAGCAGTTTGATCCCTGGCCCACCAATAGATTAAACCCATGAAAATCCCCGCTTTTTTTTCGTACTTCATTCAGATAATCCAATGGGGAAAGATTACCTGCCAGATAATCACGCACCAGCCAACCCCTTGAATGCGGGTTGTCAGAAAAATATTTCGGATCCCGGTAATTGGTTAGGGCGGCCCAACAACCCCGCTCATTGACGCCAAGCCAGGTGCCTCCCGATTGTAAATCACGGCCTGCCCAAATACCTGGTATATCATGCCAAAAGCCGGCAGTTGTGGTTTTACGACGGTAAAATTCATCACGGTTGGCCAGGAGTAAAAGCGGGTATTTTTTTGAAATATTTATTCCCAGGGCTATCAGGCACATAAACACATAGTTATTTGAGACAAAAGTAAGGCACCTTTGTTAAAAAATTACCATTTATTGAAGAAAACGCCATTTATTGATCAGATAAATCGTAAATTTGCGGCCTTAAAGTTCAGATGGCTGAATTTTAACATGAAATTGTAAAACATTATTTATCAAATAAGCTTTTTCTGCTTTCTTCATGAACACCACCAAAAATTTTGTCATTGATTTTGACAGCACTTTTACCCAGGTAGAAGCGCTTGAAGTGCTCGCTGAAATTTCTTTAAGAAACCACCCTCAAAAGGAAGAAATTCTGTTGAAAATTAAGCAAATTACCGACCAGGGAATGGAAGGGGATATTTCATTTCGCGATTCACTTATACACCGGCTTGAATTGCTCGAGGCCAGCCGTTCGCATCTCAACCAGCTTATCGAAGAACTCAGAAATAAAGTTTCCCGCTCATTTGTGAGGAACAAACAGTTTTTCGATGAATTTTCAGATTCTATATACATTGTCTCCAATGGATTCAAAGAATTTATCTGCCCCATTGTAAAAGAATATGGTATAAAAGAAGAAAATGTATATGCCAATACTTTTATCTTCGACAGTATGGACAATATTACTGGATTTGATCAGGACAATGTCTTATCTTCTGATAATGGAAAGGTGGCCTTGCTCAACAGCCTGAATTTATCGGGTGATATTTATGTGATAGGCGATGGTTACACCGATTATGAGGTCAAAAAGGCAGGACTGGCCAATAAATTCTATGCCTTTACCGAAAATGTTGAGCGCAGCAAAGTGAGAGATGTTGCCGACCACGTGGCGCCCAGCCTCGATGAATTTTTATATCACAACAAACTTCCGGCATCAATTTCCTATCCCAAAAACCGGATAAATGTACTGCTGTTGGAAAACGTACATCCAATGGCTGAAAAGCTACTGCGGGAAGAGGGATATAATGTAGAAGTATATCCGGCGGGCCTCGACGAAGATGAACTCTGTGAGAAAATCAAAAATGTATCTATACTGGGCATACGCTCCAAAACCCAGGTTACACAAAAGGTGATCGATCATGCCAATCGTTTAATGGCTATTGGCGCCTTCTGTATCGGCACCAACCAAATCGACCTGCAGGCTTGTCTGAAAAAAGGTATAGTAGTATTTAATGCGCCTTTTAGCAATACGCGATCTGTAGTAGAATTGGCCATAGGGGAAATCATTTTGCTCATGCGCAACCTTCCTGACAAGATTGCCGGGATGCACCTGGGTAAATGGGATAAGTCAGCTAAAAACAGCCATGAAGTGCGCGGCAAGAAACTCGGCATCATTGGCTATGGCAATATAGGCGCTCAGTTATCTATTTTGGCTGAAGCCATGGGGATGGAAGTGTATTATTACGATATTACAGAGAAACTGGCCCTGGGCAATGCACGTAAGACGGATAGCCTTGATGAATTATTGCAAATTTCTGATATTATATCATTGCATGTAGATGGACGGCCCGACAATAAAAACATGATCGGTGATCGCGAATTCCATCTGATGAAAGATGGCGTGATTTTCGTAAACCTGAGCCGCGGGCATGTGGTGGATATCGATTCTATGCGGGTACATATACAGAGTGGCAAGATCAGGGGCGCCGCCATTGATGTGTTTCCCTATGAGCCCAAAAGCAATAATGAACCTTTTGAATCTCCGTTGGTGGGTATGCCCAATACCATCCTTACACCGCATGTGGGCGGCAGCACCTCAGAAGCACAGGAAAACATTGCGCGATTTGTGCCGGCCCGCATTATGGAATATATCAATACCGGCAGCACCACCAATAGTGTGAACTTCCCCGAAATTCAGTTGCCACCAATGAAGAATGCACATCGAATGATGCATATTCATCACAATGTACCGGGTGTATTGGCTGCCATTAACCAGGTAATCGCCAAACACAACCTCAATATCATTGGTCAGTACCTCAAAACCAATGAAAGTATAGGCTATATGATTTTGGCCGTAGATAAGGAATACGACAATGAAGTTATCAACGAGCTTAAGAATGTAGAGCATACCATTCGATTCAGGGTGTTGTATTGATAATACTCAATTCAACCGATACTCAAGGGAGCAGTTTGTGTTGGTTTTCAATAGATAAAATATGAATAATCAGCGAGCCGAAAGGACTCGCAGCTAAATGATATACGTATGAAAAAAGCTTTGATTACCGGGATAACCGGACAAGATGGTGCTTATCTTTCAGAATTGTTGCTGGAAAAAGGCTATGAGGTACACGGCATTAAGCGAAGAAGTTCTTTGTTTAACACCGACCGGATCGATCATCTGTATCAGGATCCTCATGATTCAAACATCCGTTTTGTATTGCACTATGGCGACCTGACCGACTCGGCCAACGTGATACGCATCATACAGGAGATAAAACCCGATGAAATATACAACCTCGGGGCTATGTCACATGTAAAGGTAAGTTTTGATACACCGGAATATACAGCCAATGTAGATGGACTGGGAACCCTTCGCATCCTGGAAGCGGTCCGCTTGTTGGGCCTTTCAGAGAAAACACGCATTTACCAGGCTTCTACTTCTGAATTGTATGGCCTTGTGCAGGAAGTGCCCCAGTCAGAAACCACGCCCTTTTATCCCAGATCTCCTTATGCCGTGGCTAAACTGTATGGTTACTGGATTACCGTAAACTATCGCGAAGCCTATAATATGTATGCCTGTAATGGCATTCTGTTTAACCATGAATCACCTTTACGCGGGGAGACTTTTGTAACCCGGAAGATTACCCGTGGTGTTGCCCGCATTGCCCTGGGTATGCAGGACGCATTGTACCTGGGTAACCTCGATGCCAAAAGGGATTGGGGACATGCCAAAGATTATGTGGAGGCCATGTGGCTGATGCTGCAGCAGGAAAAAGCAGAGGATTTTGTTATTGCAACGGGTATTACTACGGCAGTGAGGGATTTTGTGCGACTTTCTTTTGCGCATGTGGGTGTTGAACTTGCCTTTAGCGGTAGCGGAGCCGAGGAGGAAGGACGTGTTGTAAAAAGCCGGAATCCGGAATTTTCACTGCCTGAAGGAAAGGTCGTGGTTAAGGTTGACCCTCGGTATTACCGGCCGACAGAAGTTGATTTGCTGATCGGTAATGCTGAAAAAGCCCGCACCAAATTGGGCTGGAAGCTTAAATACGATTTACATGCCCTGGTAGAAGATATGATGGATGCAGACCTGGAGCTTTTTAAAAGGGATAAGTTGCTTTTAAAAGGAGGACATAAAGTATATAACTACCATGAATAAAGAGGCAAAAATTTTTGTAGCCGGGCATCGTGGTATGGTCGGCAGTGCCATCTGCCGAAAACTGCAGAAAGAAGGTTACAACAACCTTGTTACCAGAGGCAGCGGCGAACTGGACCTACGTCACCAACAGTCGGTCATTGATTTTTTTAAAGAGGAAAAACCCGACTATGTATTTCTGGCAGCGGCAAAAGTAGGCGGCATACAGGCCAATAATATTTACCGGGCTGAATTTTTGTATGATAACCTGATGATCCAAAATAATGTAATACATCAGGCTTATGCACATGGCGTAAAAAAGCTAATGTTTTTGGGAAGCTCATGTATTTATCCAAAAATGGCGCCCCAACCCCTGAAGGAGGAATACCTGCTAACCGGATTGCTCGAGTCAACCAACGAACCTTATGCCATTGCCAAGATTGCGGGTATAAAGATGTGTGAATCTTACCGAAGGCAATATGGCGCAGATTTTATTTCTGTGATGCCGACCAACTTATATGGGCCAAATGATAACTACGATTTAAACAATTCCCATGTTTTGCCGGCTTTGTTGCGCAAGTTTCACGAGGCAAAAATCAGAGGTGATCAGGAGGTGGTTATTTGGGGCACCGGTTCACCTTTGCGGGAATTTATGCATGTGGATGACCTGGCAGAAGCCTGTATTTTTTTAATGAATCAATACAATGGAGAAGGATTTTTAAATGTAGGTACGGGTACCGATATCAGCATCAAAGAACTGGCTTTGCTGATACAGGAGATTACAGGGTTCACAGGAGAATTGCGTTTTGACAAAACCAAGCCCGATGGAACCCCACGTAAACTGATGGACGTAGGAAAGCTGGAGGCTTTAGGGTTTAAAGCAAAGATCAGTCTTGAGGAAGGTATACGTGAGGTATACGAAGAATACAAACAAAAAAACCCATAGAGAGCCAGAAGGTGGTTTAATCAAACCTCCAATAGACACGATTTGGGCTGCCTCAGCTATGGGCAACTATCCACTGTTAGCCTTCTGCCCGGGGGCAGCGAGGTCCCGCGAACGGGATGAGGTCCAGTTTTCCAAAGAGGCTTGACCCGGTATAGTTTAAATGTTAGGTTTGAGAAACGATGTCCTGGTCTCGTATGGGTGTTTTTTAAAATATCTTTAATCCATCCCGTGCAGATGATTTATACAAAGTTAGTTCTAAAAAGACCTTAGATGCAAATAAATTTTATTGTGTCTTTGGTATGCTTTTTTGTTGTAAACAGATAAAATGTTTAAATTGATACCAAATTACTTGGTATGGAAAATTTCATTCAGGAACCCGGGCCCAAAACCCCCAAAATATTCTTTGATGTCTCTACGGGTAATTTTGAATTATCCGGGCGTTCTATTCCTGAAAATTCCGTTGAATTATATAAGCCGGTTTTGCGCTGGTTAGATGAATATGTAAAGCAGCCCGCCTTAAGCACCCATATGACCATAAAGCTGGAATATTTTAATACTACTTCATCAAAATGCATCATTGATCTTTTCAGAAGGCTTGAAAAAGTAAAAAAGCAAGGCTACGAAGTAAAAGTAACCTGGTATTACGAAGAAGAAGATGAGGATATGAAAGAATCAGGTGAAGATTTCAGGGAGATCATTCATGTACCTATGGATATAGTGAAGTTGTGAAATACTATAAAATCATTATTCAAAAAGAATATATAGACTTTAAAATAGAAATGTTTTAATCTCTATTTATGCCTTTAAGTTCTTTTTTTAGTAATTCATTGATGGTAAGCCAGTTTTTTAAGGCCAAAGATGCTTCCTTTAAAGCTATTGAATTACCCGATCGTAACTTGATCTCAGTATTACGTGTATTTATTTCGCCCCTTGCTTTGATCTGTTCAAAACGGCTTGACAGCTTATGTACCAAATCGGCAGAAGCCTCTGCGTTTTCACTTTCAAGTGCATCGGATAAGGCATGTAAATCAGCTTCATTTTGAGTGATCATTTCTTCAAGCAGTTCATGTAAAAAATCCTCATCATCCTGAGTGAATTCCTTCAAGGCAGACAAATCGAACAATGGCTCTTTTGTTTCAAGTTCAGTATGATGCTGGGTCTGCTTTTCAATACCTGTAAATCTATCCGGATAAACCGATCTGATGGCATCGAAAAGTGTTTCCATGGTAAAAGGTTTCGTAAGAAGCAAATCAAATTGTTTCAATTCGGTTTCATCGATTGAATCAATAAAAATATTGGCGGTTGCAGCAATTACATAGTCAGGTCTTTTAACATTGGAATCAATAATTTTGATAAGTTCAGTCCCTTTCAATTGCGGCATCACAATATCACTGAAAAGAATATTGAATTTATCAGAGCTTTCCCATGTTTTTAAAAATTTGTAAGGGTCATTGAAAATCGACAAAGTGGCTCCTGACTTGCCAAGTATATTTTTGTAGAGTTTAGTAATATATGGATCGTCGTCAAGTACAGCGATTTTCAAACCTTTCAAATTTACTTTACTTATTAAACTGTTTGCCTGGGAAGTTTCCACAGGGATGGGTTTTTCCAATTTCTTCAAGTTCAATGTAATGATAAAAGCGGTGCCTTTACCCTTGGAGCTTTTTACCTTCAGCTCACCATTGAGCAATTGCACTAGTTTTTTCACTATGCCTAAACCCAAACCAATTCCTTGCATTTTTGAATTTTTGGTACCGGATTGATGGTAGTCATTAAAAACTTTTTTAAGTTCTTCGGTATCCATTCCAACGCCGGTATCTTCTATGCTTATCGAAACATCCAGGTTTTCTTCAGTTTCTTGTTGAACAAGTGCTTTCATTTTTACCGAACCCTCAGGGGTAAATTTTATGGCATTATGCATGAGGTTATATAGAATCTGCTGAAGACGGTATGAATCCAGTTCAACCCAAATACTTCCAGAGGGATACTCAAATTCGCTGTCAAGATCTGCTGCTTTTACCAATGGCAACATGGTTTTTTGAATTTTTTTAAGTGTTTCAACAAGGTCTGTGGGTTTAGGATTGACTTCTATTTTGTCGGCCTCCAACTTGGCAAGATCAAGGATTTCATTGGCGATTTGCAGGAGATACTGCGAATTGGAAAGGATGGCTTCTTTAAATTCTTTGTTATTTTCGGGCAACAAATCGGCAAAACCCATTATGGATGTAAGGGGTGTTCTTATTTCATGACTCAGGGTATTTAAAAGGTTTTGCTTTTGCTTAAATCTTTTTGAAATCTCTTTTTCGCTTTTTTCAAGCCGGGACTGATAGTATTTAGAACGGTTAATATCGCGCATTAGAAACCCAATGGCAATTAAACTAAACATTCCAAAAAGACCGATGACAAAAAGTATTACTCTCTGATGGGTTTGAGTTGTATTCAGTGTCTCCTGTGCCAGTTTTTCTGATCTGATTTCCTCGTTTATCTGATAGGAATAAATGATCTTTTCCAGATTTCCGATTACATTCAGGTTGGTTTCGTAGAGGTCCTGTTCTTTTTTTCTGATGCTCAAAGCAGTATTTTGTTCGGCAATCAGCATTCTGGATAACTCCAATTTTAAATTTTCCAGACCTTCCGTTATGCGCAGTGTGTCGTATTTTGCATCTATTGAATCCTTTAGCACATGTAAAATGGTATCTATTTTAACATTTTCTTTAATCTGATTAGGCCTGCCGGAAGTGGTGTCCACGGGTTTTTCCCTGTTTCTGCCAAATAATCTTTGAAAAAAATTGCTGCTTTCTGCCTTTACAGAGTCATCAATAAAAACAAAATCCTTTTCTATGATTTGAGTAATCTCCGTAACCAGATTATTTTCAATGTATACCAGATCTTTAATGTTGGCGCTTTCTATGCTTTCAAGCAGCCTGTTTTCCAGTCGCCTGGAAAAGGTTTTGTAAAAATCGTTTTTTAACTTTTTGACTTCAATATAGGCGTGTTTAATCGAATCCAGACTTTCTGGAATATTTTCGAGATCATTAATGGAAAGGTCTTCTTCTTCTCTATATACTTTTTTGAGCTTTTCTATATCATTTTTTAGCTCTTCTATGAGCAGAGAGTGCTCGAAAATGATGCCTTCATCTGTATCAAGTTTTAGATACAATGAATTTAAGCGGGAAAGCTTGGAAGCTATTTCTTTTATAATGATAGATTTTTCCTTTGGACGAATCAACTCCTCAATATCATTTTTGAGACGATTTGAAATGAGCCATGAAAAAGTTGCCAATCCTGCAATGGCAAAAAAGGATAAAATAAAGATTACAACTATTTTACTTTTTATTGATTTCATGATGTCAAGAGTTTTAGTGCCTAAAGCACCCCTCTTTTATTCATTAAGAAATTTAAGCAACTCTGAAGGTTTAAATGGTTTGGTTAAAAATCCTTTAGCACCATTTTTTCTGGCTTCCTCACTCATTTCCTGATCGCTGTAACGGCTCATCAATATACAAACCGTGTTTGGGGAAATTTTATTTATTTTCTGAATTACCTCAGTTCCATTTATGTCTGGGAGACGGTAGTCGACCACTGCAAAATCAAAACTATTTTGGGTAGCCAGTTCAATGCCCTTGTTTCCCAACTGAGTATCTGTAGTCTGATATTCAATTTTCTCCAAAAACCTCCCCAACAATTTACAAAAGACCAGGTCATCTTCGATAATTAAAATTTTTTTTGTCATTGTATTATTTTTTATCATTTATGTACAAAACAATGTCAGTGATATGCTTTAAACAGACCTTCTACAATTGGTAATGATCCTAAATTTAAGTATAATTTTTTAAATTTAACTTTCGAACATTTTTTTGGCTTGCTGATCTACGGCATAAATAGCCATGCAACTTTGTATAAATCCCAAAATTAACTCGTTAAGTCCAATTCCAAGTGCGCCATAATTTTTTCTGTCAAAAATCAACAGTCTTTCATCATCATATTCCCAACCTGAATCACTTTTCACTGAAAGATTGGTCCCGTAGATTTGCCAACTGTCTAAGCCTTCTGGTGGCGGGAAATTAAGCGGGTACCTCGATCTTCGGGAATAGGCAGCCAATGGCCTGAAACCTTTGGAGGTACTATGAATCATCATACGGATATCAAATGCATAACTCCTTTCTTTAAAATCAGGTACCGTGCCCAGATGGTACCAGGTATTGGTCATATCATCTTCAGCCGAAGGATTACTTTTAATTAATTCCTGCACTATATATTTTGAGTCGGGATACCTGGCAATTTGTTGGTACATTGCCTCAAATTCACGTTCGCTTGTGATCGTATAAACACCTTGCCCGGCATTACTTTCCGGCACTTTTACCACCATATTCCCTTTGAGGTCATTCAGATAAACCTTTAGCTCCTTAAGACCTACATTAACAAAAGTTTTTGGTGTATGAATACTCAGGCCTTTTTCTTTAAACTTTTTATTAAATTCGATATAAGCATTATATGCAATTTCTTTATTTCTACCACCGGCCAGACAGGCTTCAATGGGATTGAGTAATTTGGTTTTACAGTCTTTGGGTATTCTGTTCCAGGGATCCTGGGTAACATAGCGAAAAGCAGCCCTCACCGGCAGCCATTGATTGTTATCTGATTGAACAAAAAATTTATTGTCTGTTATTTTTACCGGAGGCTGCTCATCGTCTTTGGTATAGTAGGCCAGATGGACTTCCTCTTTAAATATATCTGCAATCGAAGCGGCATACCCGATATTTTCCATTGGATTTTTATCGTAAAAAACTGCCAGCACCCCGTCCTCTTCCAAGGGATCAACCATGGGCTTGAATGTTTCTTCAATGAGCCTTTGATACCCTCCCTGTTGTAAATTTTCAAACAGAAGGGGCATAGACTTTTGTCCGGATGGGCATGAATTGGTTTCAATTAAAGTAAGTTTTCTCTGACCAAGTTTATTGGTTATATACATCATATCAGTACCAGCCCATCGAAAATATACCGGTTGGTAATTTAATAAATCGGATATAGCTTTTGGATTGGCATTTGGAACCAGTCTGCAATAACGTTCTGCGATAAGGCTGTTGTCCAAATTGAGAAACATGGTAACCAATGGATGAAGGTTTGAGTTGAGAACCCTTGGGTACCAATGATCTGTTGGTTCAAAGTCATTGGGTTCCACGATATGGACATTCTTTGCTACGGATAATTTCATTGCAAATAGTTTTTTATGAAGTCGTTAATCAGATCACTATGTTTAAAAAGCATCAAGACACCACTGATAATCATAGTGAAAACCACAAATTTCCTAAACGAATGTTCAGTTATTTTATTTAAAAGATTTTTTCCGATGTAATTGCATAGGATAGAGGCTACACCTATGATGAGTCCATATTTCAGAACTTCGCT
Organism: Cyclobacteriaceae bacterium; assembly: GCA_020832305.1. Taxonomy (GTDB): domain Bacteria; phylum Bacteroidota; class Bacteroidia; order Cytophagales; family Cyclobacteriaceae; genus JAFIEV01. The sequence continues at coordinate 49,994 of JAFIEV010000056.1, forward strand.
GTTGATAAAGCCGAACCAGGCATAGCTGCATATTTTGCTGATGTGTAGCAGAACAGCGTTGGCCGACCTGGTACCAATCAATGATTCTTTTTTCATGCCATAGCCAAGGTAGGCCGAATTCATAAGTGGCCCCACACCGCCGATAAGTCCAGAGAGGAAGGATATTATAAAGCCTATGGGCACAAAATGCCATACTTTAATGGTAAACCGGGGTTTCTTGTTTTCTTTTTTTTTGCCAAATAATTGAAAACCAGTTGAAACCAATAAAAGCCCGATTAAAATTTGAAGCATATCTGTTGAAAGTTCAGCAAAAAGCCTTGCTCCCAGGATTGAGCCAGCTATAGTGGAAGGGAAAAGCCAGCGAAATAGCTGCCAGTCTATGTCTTTCCAGAAATAAAAAACCCTCGAGCTGCTGCTCATGGCTATGCCCAGGGTCATAATGGGTGCAACATACCTAACTCCTGCAGTATATGCTATCAAGGGCATAAGCAACAAACTGGCACCTCCACCACTTAAAGTACTAAAAATAGCTATTAAACCTGCCCCAATAAACAGGATAAAAAGTTTAATCATGTTTCAATTTCTTGTCAAAAAGTAGAATTGGTCAAATAGTTATCGTTAAACAAATGATAAATGGCGTTTTTTTATTTTTTTAAGTATAAAAATGCTCAGAAAAGTAACAAGTTTCAATATGGTAAACATGCAATCTTAAATTATGTTTTGAAAACTTTTAAGCCGTAGATTAATACAGTTTTTTTTTGAATGTTATTATGGACTTTCAAATGCTGGTTAGAAGCGAAGTTAAAGTTGGTTACTATATATTTCCAATACAATAAATCAATTGCTTTTTTATATCATTGCAACCTTTGTTTAGCATCTTTTCTTATTTTTTCTTGAAATTTTGGTGTATCGTGATACCAAAAGTTCTTTGATCTCCCAATACCGCTGCATAGTGACCTGCACTACCACCTGCGGGAAGGAGCTGCTCAAAGTAATCCTTGTCTAGCAAATTGCGCGCCCATAAAAATACTGACAAACCATCAGTAGCTCTAAAACCCAATCGGCTATTTATCAAGGTATATCCTTCAATATTCAAGAATAGGGAGGGAGACGCACTCGATGAAAAGGTAGACCTGTAGAAACCATCAACGGCAAGGAAGAATTTGCCATTCTGGCCCAAAAATTCCTTTTCTCCCGTAAGCGCTTCACCACCAAAAGAAGCAGCCCATTTTGAAATTCCAGGTAACACTTGTCCTGATATATCTTTGAACGCTTCACCCCCAACTTCTTCAAGTGGCACAGGGGCATTGGTGAATCTCACATACTTACCATCTGTGTAGGCTATAGATGTGAAAACTGATAGATGACGTGAAAATCTAAAACTAACATCTATTTCTACACCCACCACCCGCACTTCTTCGGCATTGGCCAGATACCCACGGTTTACGCCTGGGTCAGGGGTCTGCACTAGCGTTTGGAAATCCTTTATTTCGGTATTGTGAAACATCACATTGAAAGTGGAGCGAGGTGTCGGGTTGGTTTTTATACCAATTTCAAGGTGGGTGACATACTCCGGGTTGATGCGTGCCAGCTCGATCATGGTTACACCACCCGATCTTGGAAGACCTCCCAAATTTACACCTACAGGCTTAAAACTCGTAGAATAAGTGATAAATGAATTAACCTTTTCTGTGGCTTTGTAGGCGAGGGTTACCTGCCCTGAAAAATTGCTTTCATCTACACTTGCGTCAAATTCTTGGTTGTTGTACACCGAATTTTTAAGTGCCAACAATTCTAGATCTTCGGTCTGTAAGCCGCCATAGGTCTCTCGGCTGAAAAAAACCTCTTTGGCATCATAGTTATATCTTAGTCCGGGCAAAAAATGAAGTTTATCGGTAATTTTCCAATCCAGGTTGGCAAACACCGCTCCACTAAAGCTTTCTAGACTATTGGTGGTTCTTGCGCCATAACCATTGAGCAAGCCAGGAGTTTCCCATAATGGGTTGGCATTATTTTGAAAAAATCTCCAGGCAAACTCACCTGCTTCCTCTGTATGGTAGGGGGTTGATCTGAGGTCTTGACCCATGGCAAATACACCCACTACACCACTTAAACTTGAGGTGAAATCTCCGGCGTATCGAATCTCTTGTGACCAATTTGTATGTCGCGATGGTGCTTGAGATAATGCTAATACTTGTAGGCCTGTGAAATCGCGGTCATTTGATGGATCCCAGTCCCAATAGCGCCAAGCTGTAGTAGAAGTAAGTACACCAGGGCCGAGTTCATAATCGATATTTAGCGATACACCACCAAGATCATTGCCTGATCTCCAAGGCGTGTCGTGGTCTACCTTGCGATCAAAAGGATTGCGTGTTGGCAAATCATAATTTAGATCTGCGATAATATTCTCAAATTGACGAAAGGCTGGCCTTTGCGTGGTTACTACACCTGCTACAATCTGAGCAAATCCGTCAGGACGCTGGCGTGAAGCATCTGCGGCCAAGGTAATTTCTAATTTATCGTTGGGTGCATATAGCAATTGCCCACGAAAACCCAGGTTATTGATGTCGTTAACAGGTTTTTGGGTAGCAACATTGTAGAGCAGTCCATCGCGCTGTGTACCAGAAAATGATACTCGAGCTGCCAAGGTTTTACTTAATGGGCCAGTGACAGAAGTTTTGGCCTGTATGAAACCGTAATTGCCATAACTTAGTTCGAAGTTGGCGCCAGGGGTAAAACTGGCCTTGCGCGTGGTTATGTTAAAGGCACCGGCAGTTGTGTTTTTGCCAAATAGTGTACCTTGGGGGCCCCGAAGTATTTCAATTTGTTCTACATCGATAAAGTCGAGTTGAGTAACCGCTGGCCGAGCATAATACACACCATCAATGTAGAACCCAACACCAGGGTCGATGCCATCATTGGTAAGCCCGAAGGTTGATCCTAAGCCACGGATGTTGAGCGTAGTATTGCGTGGGTTTGATGAATACAACTGTACCGTAGGCACCAATTCTTTGAGACGGTTTACATTGAAGGCACCGGCATTGTCAATAACAGCACCACTCACTACTGATATTGGGATTGGCACTTCCTGTATTTCTTCCTTGCGACGCCTTGATGTAACTATAATCTCATCTAAAAGTATGTCATCAACGAGAACTACTTCCAATGGTTCATCAGGGAATTCGTAAAGCTGGATTTCCTGCTTCTTAAAGCCTACCAAGCTAATTTCAATAGAGATTGGCAATTCATTTTTTACAGCAATGGAAAATTCACCATTGGAATTGGTAATAGTGAAATCGGAGGGTCGCTTTATTAATACTGTGGCTCCTGGCAGACCCTCTTTTGAATTATTATCAATAACCCTGCCTGTAACTTCAATTTTGTCGACTTGTGCATAAAGTGACGTGGATGTCACTGATAAAAGGAAAAGCGAGCTTAAAATATATCTGTAGTTTTTAAATAAATTTTTCATATTATTATTAAGTCTATAGGATATATAGAAATTATTAGTAAAAAAATATCTAAGAAACGTTAATAGAAAAAAGGCAACAACAACACTTCGAAAGAACATATGAGCAGGCTTAAATAAGACCTGTGCCTAGGCTTGGGCTCAATCTGGTTTCATAGTTTTTAATTGTTATGAGCCAATAGGCTTCTAAACTTTTCAAGCTCTTTATCCTGATTTTCAGCATTCAAAAAACCGTAATGCTTGAGGTCTTTTACACCGGTTTCTAGTATCCAGTCTACAAAAGCACGTGCTTCTTTTGATGGCCTGGCATCTCTAAAATAAATGTACAAAGGTGCTATTGGAAGCCCTTTGGACCTGGAAGATTCTATAAGGTCAAGCAGATTGTCAAGTTTGTCAATTTCCTTTTCTTCTTTGCTTATTTTACCATTGCCATCAATATCTACTGGTATTATTTTTAATCCAGGCTTCACATTGCGTGTTTCCAGGTCATAGATCAAAGAGGGTGTATTGTATGTAACACCTTCAGGATCTCTCTTAATGGCCAACAGTGTATGTTCATCTGCCCCAGATATGGCTTTACCTTTTATGTCTTGCTGCTCATAACCAAAATGATTGCTAAAGGTGACAGCTAATCCGGCTTTTTGGAGTCTGGAGTAAAAAGAAAAAGATTGAGGGTTAACTACATCGCTGTTATCGCCCAGCAGATCATTGAAAAACAAAGCTTTTATTTCTTTCTCGGTTAATCCCTTTGAGGCATAGAGGTTGGCAAAACTTGAGTTTTCGTTGGCTACAGGAAAGACGGCATAACGACCCAAAATAAATGCAGGGGATTTCTTTATGTCTATACCACTAAAATCAGGAAAAGCATCTATGATAATTTGAGCTTCCAATGGGTCGTTAGATCCTCTTTTTACAATACTAATTTCTGCATTGGCATTTGCTTGTTGATAATCATTGATCCATTTTTCGATTAGTGGATAGGCAAACCTTACACCTGAAACTACTACTTCATCTTTGCCTTGGGAAAAACCTGTTGTTCCAAAATTTTTGCAAACAATGATGAATAGTAGCAATAGAACCTCATAGACTGAACTTTTTTTGTTGTTGATGTTAGTAAAAGACATGTTCATGTAATTTATAATTTGATATATTCCATACTCAAAAAGAAATGTAAAATCAAAGTAAACCGGTATGGTTTAGGACTGCCAACAACATGAGGTTGAAGATAATTGGTTGCGAATATTCAAAGATAAAAAGTATAGCAGTGAGCTGTTTTTCAGCAAAATTGAAGTTGTAAAGCTCATTGGTTTAAAATTTATATTTCCCATATTCATTGGGCAGGATTTGGCACCTTACTCGGTTAAGAAGGGGTTGCCTGAGGGTCTTTGAGCCTGCACTCTCGCCTCATCTGTATAAATCTGACCCCGCACAACTGCATCGTCGGCACAAATGTAAAAGAAGTATTTATAAAAACAAACAAAGTCTATATAATTTATAGACTATATTGGTAATGTTTTGTAGCTGATGTCTTTATTTGAATGACCATGTTAACAATGTTTTTGGAAAATGTATATCCTCGAAATGCTTATAATTATTGAGCTTATAGTTTCATTAAGGTGCTACATCTTTGAAACTTGTAGATAGTTCAAAAATTGGCATTATTGTCAGACATCTCTCACCATCACATAAGTACTTAAGAAACATTAGGAAGATTGATACACAGGTAAAAAAGTTAATATTATTCTAATGTATATAATAAATTACTTAAATAGATACATTATGTGTAGACACAAATTGGGGAATATCTCTACATTATTTTAATACTGTCTCATGTAAAAAGCTAAAATAATCTATTCAAACGATAAAAATGTTTTTATGGTAAGGTATTTGTTTTTTTTTAATGGTCATTAAATATCAGGAGATATTGGCACATATAATTGCATAGATATCAGATAAAAATATTAGTAAAATTAAGATTAATAGAGGTACAATGCCTAAGATTCAGGTTTGCAGCCAACATCAATTCGAAATTCTCAAACCAAGGCTAGCATTTTGAAAATAGTTATAATATTTCGCCACCAAATCTTGTAAAGATGTTTTATAGAATATATTCATCGTTGTTTATTTCAATATTACTCATTTTCTGTGTTTTACATGAAGGATGGTCGCAGGGTTCAACCAATGCCAGTATGAATGGTTTAATTGTTGACGATGTTGGAAATCCACTACCAGGAGCCAATGTTGTTGCAATTCATGAACCTTCGGGAACTAAGTATGGAGCCGTTTCCAGAGTGAATGGTCGTTTTACAATACCAGCAATGCGGGTAGGCGGGCCTTATTCAGTCACTATTTCATTTGTGGGCTATGAAACACGGAATTTTAAAGATATAACTCTTCACTTAGGAGAAAGTTATCTGTTAAATGCAGCTATAGTTGAAGAAGGCATGGAACTTCAAACAGTTGAAATCCGTGAAATGAGAAGTTCATTATTAAATGCGGAGCGTACCGGAGCAGCTACCACCATAGACAGGGAATCTCTGGAATCAATGCCTACTTTAAGCAGAAGTGTTGCTGATTTCACTCGATTTACCCCTCAAAGCTCAGGCACAAGCTTTGCAGGCCAAGATGAAAAAGCAATTAATTTTTCGGTAGATGGAACAATACTAACAAACACTTTTGGACTGTCTGGAAGTATTCCTGGTGCATCAACAAACTCCACTCCAATCTCATTAGATGCCATTGAAGAGATCCAGGTAAATATAGCTCCTTATGATGTTACACAAGGAGGGTTTGTTGGTGCAGGTATTAATGCTATAACGCGCAGTGGAGATAACCAAATTAGAGGATCTGCATTCTTTAATAGAAGAAACGAAGGTATGGTTGGAACCAACGCAAGAGGTTCAGAAGTGATTACCGATGATTTTAACATTGAGCAGTACGGATTTAGATTGGGCGGTCCTATTATTAAAGATAAACTTTTTTTCTTTGTGAGTGGGGAGTTTGAAAGAAGGAGTGATCCTAATTCACCTTTTATTGCAGCAGCCCCCGGTCGTACTGGAAATAACGTAACCAGAGTGCAAAGAGAGGATTTAGATCAACTCAGAAATTTTTTAATTGATCGTTTTGATTACGACCCTGGTTTCTACGAAGATTACAACCTTCCTACGCAATCAGACAAATTACTTATAAAAGTAGATTATAATATAAATCAAAATCATCATTTAAGTGCGAGATTCAGCATGATGGAATCATTGCAGGGTCGGCCGGTGGCCCGAACCTCTTTAGGTTTTGGAGGGAGAAATCTAAATCTTTTTTCCCTGAATTTTCAAAATTCAAATTATTTACTTAATGATAACTTTTACTCAGGTATCATTGAATTAAATTCTACTTTTTCCAACAAATTTGCAAATAATCTCATCATAGGGTATACAACTCAGAGAAATTTCAGATCGTGGGAAGGTGGTGATTTTCCAGCAGTTGATATATTGGAAGAAGGAAGAAATTATATAAGTTTTGGAACAGATCTGTTATCACCCAACCGTGCACTCAATTCAGATATCTGGCAGTTTCAAAATAATTTCACAGCTTATTTGGGAGAGCATACAATAACGGCCGGAATAAATCTGGAATACTTCGACTTCGCCTATACTTTCACGCCCACATTTTTTGGACAATATGTTTATAATTCACTCGATGATTTCTATAGAGATGTGAATGGCGAAAGTGTGGAATTGAGAAGATTTCAAAGAACTTTTTCAGGGTTACCTGGTGGAGGAATTCCCACAGCCAATACTCAAGCTTACATTGCCAGTGTATACCTTCAGGATCAATTAAATTTAACACCCAATTTAAAAGTTACCGGTGGAGTAAGACTTGATGTTCCCTTTTATGGTAACACTGCTATACGAAATCAACCTGTTGAAGATTTGACATTTCGTAAACCCGATGGATCTCCGCTAACTATTAGAACCGATCAGTTACCTGAACCTCAATTTATGATTAATCCTAGATTTGGTTTTAATTGGGACATAAAAGGTGATCGTTCATTTCAATTACGTGGTGGATCCGGTCTTTTTACAGGGAGACCTATATATATCAATATATCAAATATGATAAATTCCAATGGACTTACCATTGGGCAACTTAGGGAAGATAACACAGCCAATTTCCCGTTTAGCCCTGATGTGACAGCCTATATACCAAGTGCACCCGGTTCACCAGAATCCTTTGATTTATCTTATATTGAGCCTTCCTTCAGAAATCCGCAGGTTTGGAGATCTAATCTTGCTGTTGATAAAGATTTGTTTAGTGGAATTGTAGGTACTTTCGAAGCTATCTATACCCAGCAAGTGAATGATATTGTTTTTTATGAATCAAATTTGCGGGCTCCAACCAGGTTCTTGTCGGGTATTGACAACCGGCCTTTGTATGGATTTACAGATGAAGAAAATAGAATCAATCCACAAATTACCAATGCTACAGTTATGGCCAATACCCGTAAGGGTTATTCATATAGCCTTACCTGGCAATTGAAAAAAGAATTTCTTCAAGGGTTTACTGCAATGGCAGCATATAACTATGCAGTTGTTAAAAATATGGCTGATGGTAATACGCAACATTTTTTATCATATGAAAACATTCACAGCGTTCGAGGAGGTAATTATCCAGATCTTGGCTTTTCTCTCGATGATCAGCGACATCGATTAATTAGTTCTTTGAGTTATCGAAAGGAATATTTCAATAAAATGGCTAGTAAGATTTCTATGTTTTTTGAATACGGAAATCAGGGTGTATTTTCTTATGTTTACAATGGGGATGCCAATGGTGATTTGGTTGCAGGGAATGATCTTTTGTACGTGCCTACCTCAGGTGAAATTCAGGAAATGAATTTTGCAGACCTCAACCTGAATGGTACTGTTCTCTCCGAAAATCAGCAAAGACAATTGTATAATGCATTTATTAACCAAGACCCTCATTTAAGCCAACGCAGGGGGGATTATGCCATCAGGCATGGTTTACAACTTCCTATGGTCGGTCGTTTAGATGTTTCCTTTACACAAGATTTTTTTATCAACGTGGGTGGTAAAAGAAATATACTGCAATTTAGAGCAGACATATTCAATTTTACCAATTTATTAAATAAGAATTGGGGTGTTGGTACCACTATTTTAAATGATGCACCAATCACCATCACCTCAATTGATCCTGTAACAAATGTGCCAACTTACCAACTTAATCCTGTAAGGGGTATAATAGCCCAAGATTCATTTATAAGAACTGGAAATATTGGTGACGTATGGCAAATGCAAATAGGATTACGCTATATTTTTAACTAAATATATTAAAGTTTATCATTTGAAATTGTTTTATAATTTGAATTTTAATGATTCTGAAGAGATATAAAATTGCCTTATTATTAACATGTTTTTCATTTTCAATTTTAGTACAAGCCCAAAAGATTACATACCCCCATACAGCCTTCTGGACAAAAACGGAAGCTACCGAAATTTTTCCTAATAAGTTTGGGGTGGGTACTGATTTTATTGTACGATCAAACAGTGGCTTAAATGATTTTAATATATTTACAAAATGGCACAGGGTAAGCATCAGGCCATGGTTCCACTATCAATTTTCTGAAAACCTGCGGGTCTCTGTTTCTCCGGTATCCTATTTCGCTACGTCAGAATATCATGGTAAACCTGAAGATCTAAATTCCAGGACTTATAATGAAATGCGGACAACATTTCAGGTATTACATCATCATAAAATGATGGGTGAAAAGTTTACGCACACATTTCGTCATTGGTATGAAATAAGATATAGAAATCCATTTGAAGACAACAATTTTACCTTTACAAGATATAGAATCAGGTATAGATTAAGATATCTCATCAATAAGGATTATTACTCTGAAAATCAATTGGTTTATACTTATATTTCTAATGAAATTATGACCAATTTCGGAAACAACATTGTGTATAATATGTTTTCTCAAAATAGGATTCAGCTTGCTGTGGGGTATAGATTTTTAAACTCAATGAGGTTTGAATTAAGATACATGAATAGATACAGAAGCAGGCCAACTGGTTTTGAATATGATAATACCCATGCATTGATGGCCGGTTTATTCATTGATCAGATATCGCGTATCGGACGAAGAGATATTAGACCGGTGAGATTCTTCGACTAAATTGATTTAATCTTATGAACATTGACAATAGAAATATTTTAATTATTTTGTTATCTCTGGCATTAATTGGAGTAGTTTCACTGTCTGCTCACAAAAGGAAACTTTATTTAAATAAATATTTTCTGGCATCCAATGATTTATCTTTAAAATCTGATAGTTTGGAATTTTACAGAGCTTTATCAATGGCGGATGAACTTTTTATCTCCAACAATATGGATTCAGCCTTTTATTGGTATAATTTGATGTCAGAAAAATACAATTTAGATTATTTAATTAGAAGTCGATTAGAGAAAGATAGTATTCGTAAAAAATTAATAGGAGACGTAGATTTTTTCAAAAGCACAAATTTTGTTATAGATAGTACGCTTCGGGCGACCATTGAAGTTTATGAAAAAATGCTGGATGATAATTTAATTCTTTCTTCAAAAATTGAGGATATTGAGTATTTATATTTTGATTCCTTATTGTTTTTAAAGAATCATTATCTCAGTCTGGAGCAAAAGTTGAAAGATGAAATGGTAGAATCTTTAAAAATTCTGGAGATACCCTATGAAAATGATAAAAAAGGGTCAGTGATTTTTTATATTGGTCAGCGAGATAATAGTGAAAATGCTAATGGTTATGGTGTGGGTTTCTGGCCAACCGGAGGTGTTTATAAAGGTTTTTGGTACGATAATTTACGACATGGTAATGGAAAATACGTCTGGAAAGATGGTGAATATTATGAAGGAGAATATTTGATGGATCAAAGACATGGAAAAGGTAAGTATACCTGGAAGAATGGCGAGTATTATATAGGTGAATGGGAGCAAGGACGCCGACATGGTTTTGGTTCTATTTATTATCCTAATGGAAAGGTGAAGTATGAGGGAGTATGGGTTGAAGATAGATTTAAATCGGAAAAAGCAATTGGGGATAGCTTAAGTAAGTGATATCAAAAGTAGATTAGAAAAGCAGGATTTAGATGTCTCCTGTAAAGTCTTTTGTAAATCAATATAGTAGTAGGCATTTTGTATTATCTGAATATAAAATACTTTAAACATCGCTTACTTTCAAACCAAAGAGTTCTCTATTAGATGTAGTTAATTAAGTTTAACTTAATAAATGCAATCAAAGTAAAAACTTTATATTTTACTTTTTACTTTATGGTCAAAACAAATAAAAGTAAACTGACGCATCATTACTATCTGCTGATCTTTAACGCACTTAAATAATCTATAAACAAATAAAACATAGGGCCTCTGGTAAGGTCAATGTCTACAACATTGCCTCTTACATTATACTGATGTACGTAGCCTGCTTCCAGACGAGCCCAGTCCCAGAATCGGTATCCTACTCCGATGTAATTACGATTTTGGGCAAAATTGTTCCAACCATAAAAAGGGCCAAATTCTACGTGCAGTTCTGAATATTGACTGATATACCAGGTTCTGTTGGTGTAGAAGTAATCTGTATTAAGCGGAATCCGTGTTCTGATTCTATACCTTACACGCCAATTGTGTACAGCGCCAACTTCGTTATCAACACCCCTCCACCTTGACTCAAATCTAAGTCGATGTGTGAAATTAAAACGATTGTAGTAGGTAGAGTGGTTGATTTGCAAGGTTGTTCTTAATTCTCTTTCAAAACCACTATTTAAGTCTTGCTCTCTGGGAAATCTTGGAGCTGAATTATAAATACCTAATGGGTTAAAAGATATTCTGGTATAGGGTGTAGGTTGAAATGCAAGCCATGCCCTTATACTATATCTTAATGGTTCTCTGGTGAATTCGGAAGGTGTCCCTCTGCTAAGCAAAGATTGTCTCCTGTATACGACGTCAAGGTCCCATCCCCATTTTCCTCCGGGTTTAAAAAAGTCGTAAATGGTGTATTTCGTATAAATAACCCTGTTATCTAATACATTTCTATCATTATTTTGTGAAAATGCTTGATTTGAGATAAAGATTAATACAGGAAGTATGCTGAAATTCAACAGAAAACGCACTTTGTTCATATTTAAATGGTTTGGCAGAGTTTAGCAATTAAAGTTTGAGTTATCAAAAAGGAAATTTTATTTAAAGGTTTCATACTCCTAATAATCTTCTTATTCTTTCTACACTGGTTTCACGACGAATTCTGGCATTCATTCTTCTTACTTCCTCGTCATCCCGCTCTGAAAGTTCGATCAATCTATTATACAATTTTTTTACATTACCAACAGCTACTGCCAATTCTTCTTCCGAATTTGATCTTTTGATTTCATCAATAAAATTGGGTAATAAAAATTCAGCACCTCGTTGATAAATGCCGGGCTTAATTCTCGATTCTAAATCCCTGTCAAAAAACGGATTAGGTGAATATCTGGTATAGGCGCTGTCTAAAGAAGATGCCATATCAGGAATTATTTTTAGGTCATCGAAGATGTACAACAGATAAGACATTAAACTTAGAATTGCCTCTCCTTTATCAAGTTTGATATTATACTCGTCTATATTGCTGTATTCTTGCATAAGTTGATTTCTAATAGTTCTGCCAAGTTTACGATAGACATCAAGTTGCAATTCATTGACTGGATGTCTTCTTATGATAGTTTCGTTTGCAAGGTTGGGGTCGAATCTGAAATTGCCGGTGTATTTAAAATTTACGGCATCAATTTTTGCCAGAATTTCCTCTTCCATTTTAGCAATATTTTCTTCTCTTTTAAGAGTCCGTAGTGCACCCTGGGCATATTCTATAAGCCTTTGAGCATTTTTGTCGATGGCTTCAACATACGTATACATATTAGCAACCAAATTTTCCGGCCCTGATACATCTGTAGAAAACTCTACCAGCTTGTACTTAGTTGCATCTTCGTATTCATAGCTGACGGTATCTTTATCCCTTAAATCGACAATTCCTTCTCGGTATAAATTATCCCGAAATTGGTATGTAAATCTTCCTTCTTTAATTTGGTTGACAACATTTTCAACAATCTCAATTTTATCCATACCCAATTCGAGGTATCCATAGAAAAACGCGAGCGAGTCATTTTTTTGTCTGTTAACAAGCAGAGCTGAACTATTTAGTATTGAATCGTATTGATGTTCTAATTTTTTGATTTTATCACTCAGCTGTCCGACTAAAAATTCTTCTTCCTTTGGATAAATATACTCAAATCTGCGCGTATAGGCCATTTTTGGAATAGAAAAGCCGGGGAGTAGGTTTTTTACAAAGGTGCTGTCTGAATAGTATCCGATGGCCATCAATAAAAACTCATTTCCCTCTTTTTGAGCTTCGATCCGATTATCATTGTTTGCATATCCATCATCAAACAAAATACCGAACTTTCCATTACTAATCCTGAAATTTGTATCTGTTTCATTTTTAATTGCTTCTAACTTGCTTTCAATTTCGTCAAAAGCGACATCAAAAAGTATAGAATCACTTACAACATCAACAGCTTTAAGGTGGAGCAGGAATCCATTTACATAACTTCGGTCTTCTATAATGTTAAACCCGTTTTTCATATAGGCTAGTTTCCAGTTGCCGTGAAAATTCCCACTTTCATCAAATTCACCGGAAATTTTATGATGGAAAGATTGGGCGGTATCAGAATAAAGGAATGCTCCGGTGGCAACTCCATGAGTAAAATTCGCAGATGATTCTGCGCTTTTTCCCCGTCTTCGGCTTTCGACAACTTCATTGATACTCAATTCCCAAATGCCATTGGGTATGCCATCATTATAGCGCGCTGACAGTCTTCTTTGATAGCCATTGAGTACAGCTTCAACGCTTAAACCAGAAATTCGCCTGATTTTTATCTGGTAGTCATTTTGATCGTATGCCCAACTACCATTTTTTAGTCCCTTTTGGTAGTTGCCATTTATATTTATTTGTCTGATGGAATTGCCCCTTTCAATTTCATAGGCGTCAGATACGAAATTGTAACGCCCATGGTACTGTATGGAATCAGTGCTTATTTCATAATAAGAAAATGTAGCTCTTCCTTTTATTTCCTCAGTAAGTACATGCGTGCCCCTGTGATTCTTTAAGGTTTGGGCCTGTATAAATGTCTGTGTAATTACAATACACAAAATGATTAATATGCTTTGTTTAAGATTCATGCTTTCTTTTGTGGAAATAACATCTTCACATCCGATTTTTCACAAAATAGGGTCTAAATCTTCTAAAATACAAAAAATAAAGTAATTCATTGTAAAAATGGTTTCATATTCAATCTTTTATTAAATACTTTTGCAGGAAATCAGATTTATGATAAACATGAAATATGGTATTTTAATCGCTTTTTTTTTAACAGTTTTTCACCAAATCAAAGCCCAAAGTATCGATACTACTTTTGTTGAAACTAATGTAAAGGAAAGTATCTTTATGGAAGATTCAATCCCCACACGCGAAGAATTTGATTATAGTGATGTCTTATCGATAAATGACTCGATTGTTGAAAATGATTTTAATGATAGATCATTTACTCAACGTTTAAAATCTGGCCAATTACCCTATTTTTTGGATGATGTAATGTTTATCATTGGAATAAATAGGAGTGGACTTTATTACAGTCAACATTACAGAGATTTGGATTATAAAAGTGGTTTTTCTCTAGGTCTTGAAGGCTATTCACCAGTCTTTGATAAAGCTACTTTCCATTATGGAATTTTATTTTCACAACTTGGGTTTTATCAAAAGAGCTCAGATATTACTTTTGATACTTACCATTTGGAGTTCCCTGTTTTTTTAGCTTATGAATTACCTGCATTTCGGCAATTTGAATGGCGTTTAATTGTTGGTAGCCAGGTTAACACTCGCATAGGATCTTCTCAGAATGGATCGTATCTGATATTTAACCCAGAGGAAACGTTTATTTATAATACACGTGGGTTTCGAAGAATGGACTGGGGTTTTACCTTTGGCCTTAGTGCTGAATACAATAATTTTTATGTAAGATTGAGATCTTTTTCAGGAGTTGTAAAACTAGTGCGGCAAGATCAGGCTATGATGAATTCGTGGTCTATGGAAATTGGCTATTTTATTTTTAGGAGGTTCCGTTAATAAATAGTTGATTCAAGTTCATTAACAATGTTTATTTCCGCAAATCTTGTTATCAGACTAGTCTGAAACTTCTATTGTATTCGTATATTTATATACTTTAAAGAATCCACTATGCGAATACTTACCTTACTTTTTTTATTCCTCTTTACCATTGATCTGCCGGTTTCGGGCCAATCGACCAACAGCCAAATTCATCAACCACTTGAAGAGGTCATTGAGCAAATCCAACAGCAATTTGATGTTAAAATCCGATATTCCGAAGGCTTGCTTAAGGATAAGGAACTGCGTTTTGCACCATGGCGCGTAAGAAATTATGACCTGCAACAAACGCTGATCAATGTATTGGCGCCCTTTGACCTGGTAGCACATCCCGAACCGGATGGCAATTATCGAATACGCATTTTTGACTTTACCAGAAAGCCTGTACCTGATGGCCAGGCGCATTTGGAACACCTTAAAAATCAGTATCATCATAGCAAAGCATGGGAGCGCAGAAAAAGCGAACTGCGGCAATGTATGATGGAAACCCTGGGCTTAAATGCCTTGCGCTCCTATTCAATGCCCGCAGCCATAACAGGAAAAAGGAGAAATTTTGAGGGCTATTCTGTTCAAAACATCGCGCTGGAAACACTACCTGGCCTTTTTATGGCTGGCTCCGTGTACATGCCTTTAAAAAGAAAAGGGCCTTTTCCCGTTATTTTAAGTCCGAATGGGCATTTTCCCGATGGCCGGTATCGCGATGATCAGCAGCTGCGCTGCGCGGGCCTGGCCCGTATGGGCGCTATAGTGGTGAGCTATGATATGTTTGCCTGGGGTGAATCAGAGCTGCAATTCGCTAAAGAACACCACTCAACACCCATCGCTCAGGTGATCCAATCACATAACAGCATAAGGTTATTGGATTATATGCTCAGTCTTAAAGACGCCGACCCCAGCAGGGTAGCGATTACCGGTGCTTCAGGAGGCGCTACACAAGCAATGGTGCTGGCAGCGCTTGATGACCGCATAACTGTAAGTATACCTGTAGTGATGGTGTCTTCACATTTTCACGGTGGATGCCCCTGCGAAAGCGGACTACCCGTGCATTTGTGTGGTGAGGGTACCAATAACGCTGAAATCGCGGCTATGGTAAGCCCCAAACCAATGCTTCTCGTCTCAAACGGCAAGGACTGGACCCATACCAATCCGGAGTTGGAGTATCCTTTCATTAAACGGATTTATGGTTTCTACAATAAAGCCGATCTGGTATCATTGGTGCATTTACCTGAAGAGGGTCACGATTATGGCCCCTCAAAACGCGCTGCCGTTTATTCATTTGCGGTAAAGCATTTACAGCTTGATCAGAATGCAGTTTTTGATGCCAATGGGCAATTGGATGAAAAGAAATGTACCATTGAGCCCTATAAGGCCCTGAAGGTGTTTGGTGACAATGGCGAAAAACTGCCAGCCCACGCGCTCAAGGATATTAAAGACTTGCAGGCAGTAGTAGAGAAGTTTAATAATCGCTGAGGCGATGGGAATTGTTTAATTGTTTAATTGTTTAATTGTTGATTTGTTGAGTTGTTGAATCGAATAATTAAGTTTAGAGCTCGGAGCTCGTTGTGAGGTACTGAAAGCTTAGAAAGAAAGCCACTGTATATTTTGTAACTCAACAGATGTTGGTCCAAAAACAGGAAGCCACTTTTCCAAAGCTTAAAATCTTTGGAAAAGTTAATAAAGTAAGTTTGCTGTTTTTCAACGTTTTTCAAAAGATAATGCTTGCTCTTAGGGTCTTAAATAATTGAATATTAAATATTTAGGAGTGTTTCGTGAGGACACGAACCACGGCGTATAGTGGTAGCTTTGTAGGTTTTTAAATAATTGAATATTAAGTATATAGAGTGTTTCGTGGGGACACGAATCACAGCGGGAGAGGTTGAGATGTTCAGATGTTTGTAAATATTTGATTATTAATCGCATAGAGGTGTTTTGTGAGGGCAAATAGTACGGCGGCGAGTTTATCCCTCAATGCCGTGGCGAGTGTCCCCACGCGCCACTGTACACTTTTTGGCATTAAATAATAGAAAATTAGGTATATAGGTTTGTTTCGTGAGGGCAAAAGACAAGGCGACAAAAACCACGGCAAGAGATTTACTGAGTATTTTAATTATAAACCCAATTCAAGATGAAAACTTTTTATTCAACACTTCTGGTACTTCTGTTGGCTACAGGAGTGGCTCTTGCCCAGAAAAGGCCATCTTTTGATGGATTGGATGTGAATATGAGCAATTTCTACCGATTGTCGGATGCCAAAACCCGTTCTATAAGCCCCGAAAATCCTACCGGCGCACCTGGCCGCGGCGGGATGGCTACCCTGGAAGAAGGGGTAAGCGGAAGACAAGCCCGTGAGCTGGGCGTGGGATGGAAAGTTAATCCTTACGTTTTTATTGAACCGGGTCAAACCCATGTGCTGGCCGATATTGAAGGCTCCGGCGCCATTCAGCATATATGGATGACCCCCACCCGGGCCTGGCGATATAGTGTGATTCGCTTTTACTGGGACGATGAGAAAAATCCTTCCGTAGAAGTGCCGGTGGGTGATTTTTTTGGTATGGGCTGGGGTGAATATGCGCACCTCAACTCGCTGCCGGTGGTAGTAAACCCTGGCAGTGCCTTCAATTGTTTCTGGGTGATGCCCTTTCGCAAAAAGTGCAAAATCACCATGGAAAACATAGGGCATGAGCGCATGAGCGTTTATTACCAGATTACCTATGCCCTGACTGAGGTGCCCGAAGATGCCGCCTATTTCCATGCGCAATTCAGAAGAAGTAATCCAACACAAGGCGCACTGCATACCCTCGTTGATGGCATTAAAGGAAAAGGTCACTACGTTGGCACCTATATGGCATGGCAGGTAAACAATAAAGGCTGGTGGGGCGAAGGGGAAATTAAGTTTTTTATGGATGGCGACAAGCAATTCCCCACCATTTGCGGTACCGGAACAGAGGATTATTTTCTGGGATCCTACAATTTTGAAAATAAAAAAACCCGGCAGTACGAAGAATTTTCCACCCCTTACGCAGGTATGCATCAGGTAATCCGGCCGGATGGTCTTTACGATTCACAACAGAGGTTTGGATTATACCGTTGGCATATACAGGATCCCATACGATTTGAAAAAGAATTGAAGGTAACCATCCAGGACCTGGGCTGGCGCAGCGATGGCAGATACCTGCCACAGAAATCTGATATCAGCTCTGTGGTGTATTGGTACCAGGCTGAGCCCCATGCACCTTTCCCAACCTTACCCTCTAAGAATGACCTTGAAGTAAATTAATGAATATATGAAAAGCCAATCGCTAATTATTTTTTTGGTACTGATTCAGTCCATTTTTATAGTGCCCAATCCGGGCATGGCGCAACAGGATCCCTTTTTGCCGGTACCCATCATTCAAAGTCCCTGGGCAGATAAAGTTGCGTCCATGCCCCATCCCGAATATCCGCGGCCTCAAATGACCCGTGATAAATGGACAAATCTCAACGGACATTGGGAATACGCCATTCTTGAAAAAGGCGCCACGCAACCGGCAAATTACGACGGTAAAATTCTCGTGCCTTTCCCGGTAGAGTCAAAACTTTCAGGTGTAGGAAAAACAGTGGGTGCACAAAAGGAACTCTGGTACCGACGTTCTTTTGATATAACGCCAGATATGCGCAGGTCTGTGCTTCTATTGCATTTTGGAGCAGTGGATTGGGAAGCAGAGGTTTTTGTCAACGGAAAGTCTGCCGGAATACACCGCGGCGGCTATGATCCATTTAGCTTCGACATTTCTTCCTTATTGAAACCCGGCAAAAGCCAGGAACTTGTAGTGAGGGTGTGGGATCCGACCGATGAAGGCCCCCAACCCAGAGGAAAGCAGGTCAACAAACCCAGGGGTATATGGTATACTCCGGTTACCGGTATATGGCAAACCGTATGGCTGGAGACCGTACCAGCAACCTACATCGCCGGATTGAAAAATACGCCCGACCTTGATAACAATCAGATTGTGGTGACGGCCAATGTTAAAAATGGCAAAGCCGGACAGCTCCTCAGGGTGCGCTTGCTGGAAGAAGGTAAGATTGTGGCTGAGCAAAATGCGCTTATAAGCGATGCCGTAAAGCTGAGCATCGAAAACCCAAAGGTCTGGTCTCCTGCCAATCCTTTTTTGTATGACCTTGAAGTAACGGTACTGCAGGGGCGCAGGGAACTTGATCAGGTGAAAAGCTATGCCGCCCTAAGAAAAATCAGCATGGCCTTTGACGGCAATGGGGTGCAGCGCTTGATGCTCAATAATGAATTTCTATTTCAGTACGGTCCGCTCGACCAGGGCTGGTGGCCCGATGGTTTATACACCGCTCCGAGTGATGAAGCACTGCGCTTTGATATTGAGAAAACCCGCGAAATGGGATTCAATATGATCCGAAAGCATGTGAAGGTTGAACCGGCAAGATGGTATTACCATTGTGACCGCATGGGTATGCTGGTATGGCAGGATATGCCCAATGGAGATCATGGCAATGTTTGGGAAACGCGACCCGGCATCATTGGCCGTGGTACTGAAAGGCAGCGGAGCCCGGAATCGGAAAGCATCTTCAAAACCGAATGGAAGGCCATCATCGATGCCAATGTCAATTTCCCATCTATAGTGGTATGGGTACCCTTTAATGAGGCATGGGGACAGTTTAAAACCCGGGAAATTACTGAATGGACCCAACAGTACGATCCAACCCGACTGGTAAACAGCGCCAGCGGTGGTAATTTTATCATGGAAGGCACAAAAATCACCGGTGACATCATGGACATACATAATTATCCCGATGCGGCTATGCCCGACCCTGATATTTTTGGAAGGGATCAGATTTTAGTGCTGGGTGAATTCGGCGGACTCGGCCTGCCGGTGGAGGGACATACCTGGCAGGAAAAGGATAATTGGGGTTATCAAAGTTTTAACAATAAGGAGGAATTACTTAAGCGTTATACCCAATTGATGGAAGCCCTGGCTCCTATGATTCAAAAGTCCCTTTCTGCGGCTGTCTATACCCAGACTACCGATGTGGAGGTCGAAATAAACGGATTGATGACCTATGATCGGAAAGTCATCAAATTCCCTGAGGAGGCACTTAAAAACCTGCACCAAAAACTGTATGATGTGAAGATTGCTCGTTGAGCAGTGATGCGTGATGCGTAAACCGTAATGGGTGATGGGTAATGGGTTTCAGTGCTTGTTGGTGGAAAAACACCAACAAGGGGGAGGATTGAGAAAGCGTGGGTAGAGTTTAAATTAATTGGCGATTTTTAAATCTGAAATCACATATCGCATATCTGCTATCGCATATCTTTATTTTAATCCTGATTAGCGATTTGAGATTGGCGAGGTATAGAACTTACCCCAATACAAAGATGATTATCAAAAAATGCCTTTCACAGCACGACTTAATTTGCCACGAATAACCTATTGTCAGTAAGCTGCACGGAGAAACTATCTGTAAAGGTATTTGAGTTTCCAGTCCTCGTCGCATATTGAGGTGAAACCGAAATCCCGGAAAGCATAGCGTTCGGGACAGCACAAATGCCCATGCTATACAATCGACCCTGTAGGGTGTCGCATCTATAAAAAAACCAGCCAGGGCATGCGTGCCGCATGTTCTTTCTTGTCTGTAAATGCATTGAAAATCAATGATATAAAGTGTAAAGTGTACAGAATCGCGTGGGGCCACGTGCCACGACGGCAGTGGATGAAAAATTTGCGGATGAAATATCATACAAAGTCAGGTGTAGGGGTTTCAGTGCTTGTTGGTGGAAAAACACCAACAAGAGGGAGGATTGAGTTGAGCCGTGTTGCGTGTTGCGTGATGGGTGTTGAGTTGTTGAGTGTTGATTGTTAATCCCGTAGGGGTGACACATTTTTTATGAGGTAATGCTTTATTTAAAAAATAGTTTCGCACCTACGGCGCTTATCTTTTTACTTTACTTTTGTTTCTACAAAGATGCCGCGCCTACAGCGCTAAGATGCTGTGTGGCAGAAACAAGAATTCGTGATGGGTAATCCGTGATGCGTGATGGGTGTTTAGATGTTTAGGTGATTAGTTGTTAAGTTTCGTAGGGAAGAATAAGGTTATTCGTTATCCTCACAGTTGTTGGAGTTTTCTCCGACGACCACCCCCATAAAATTAGCTCGTAGTTCACAGGAACCAACTTTATAGATTATTGTGTATTTCAAAATCAATTATTTGCAAGGGTTTCGTGAAGGCATTCTTGTTCAAAAACCGCGTTATAAACGCTGCTTATTGAATTTAAAACGATTTACTTTTTTGCACATCCTCGTTTTAAAACGAGGACGATTTTGAGAGAGTTATTAAAAAGCTGGCCGATACTTTTCCAAAGTTTGAAATCTTTGGAAAAGTTGAGGTTAGAAGCATTTGCGTCGTGTATTAATGGCGTTGCCAATTTGTGAAGTATTTCATGTTCGACGATTTTATATAAAAAAGCCATTCAAAAGCAGGTACCTACCTGTCAGGTTTTCACAACCTGTTAGGATTTTATACGCAATAGGCCTTGATTTACAGAATTTAACCTATGCCTTTTTGATAAAGCTCCTTATCGGGTTTTTTGTAAAATAGTAAACCTACCCGCTGTATGTATTCTGCCAAATCAGGATTTTTGATTTTATGATAAAGAGACAGGTCTATTTTGTAGGGCAACAACAGGTCGTCTAATTCGGTTTCTAATTTTAGCAGGTTGCGGTGATCCAAATTGCCTTTTATAGTTAAGTCAATATCGGAACCTTTCCGGTAATTTCCCATTGCCCTGGAACCATACAACAACACCTGTTCAATTTCGGGGTATTGTGCAAAACATCGTTTAAGGGCATCTATATCCTTTTGCTGTAATCCAAACATTTTTCTATCTGTCCAACAGTGAAGTCATTTTGTCTTTAAAAGCACCGAACAACTCATAATAGGTCTCTGTAATATTTCTGACCAATTCTTTTGCCGTTTCTTCGTTATAGGTGTGCGATGACTTATTTCGGCTTTTTATCATTTCCATCCAACCATCTCCATTTTCAATAAGTCCATTGTTAAAAGCCTCCCTTGTGGCATCACGTGAGCCTGTGATTTGTGTATTGCCTTGATATTCAAAATAATCTTTCATTACGTTCCAGGCCAGCTCGTGGGTAAATCCAAATCGTTGAATCAGGCCTTGTTCTTCCAGTTCTGTTAATCCATCCTTGAAAAATTGAACAACCGCACTCTCTAAAAGTGCATAGGCCTTTATATAATTCTGAAAGCGTTGTTGCCATCTGATATCCTGCGGATTCATATGGTAAATCCTGTTTTGTGAGTCAGGGTATTAAACCCGTCAATAATTATTTCCAGATACATTGCAAAATAGGCAATTGAATTTGTAAATGAAAAGGTATTTATTAGTTCAAATATTTTATGTCTGGTATAATTGAAATCCTCCGGAAAGCATGCGGATGATTTTTTTGCTCCAGGTAAAAACAGCCCTTCGCACTTTTTGATGCTGCGTATTGCCAGTGTAATCCCAAGCCTGATATGCATTCAGCTAAATGCACAACATGTTTTTATATCCAGGCCGTTAAATGTTCTGATATCAAGAAAATTATACTTTATCTTGTCAATTAATTGAATTATATGAAGAATAAATTAAATAAAAGACACACAACTTTGCAAAATAATTTGTATATTTTAAGTTAATTATTTTCATTAATTGTTTTATATTTTTTATGTTTGCCTTTCATTTTTGATGTAAATTCAATAATTGTGCCTTATGGCCATTTATTCAATTGGTTATAAAGTATATTTATAATGGTGTAATTTATTTTAGCAATATTTCATAAATTATTAAAACAAATACCACAGAACTATGAAAGTAAAGATGAAAGAATTGATTTACAGTCAACCAAGGTATGCCTCAAAAATTGTTGGATTGAATGAGTTAAGTGGAGAAAAAAACTTAATGGAGGGGTCTGTAAATAATATAAATTCCTGGTCAGCCATATTGGGTCGATCCTTTACGATTACTTTGTTCCTGCTGGCAATGTTTGGGTTTCAGGGCTTTTCACAAGGGGCACCGGATTGGGTTTTAGAAGCAGGTTTTACTCCACAATATGTCTCATTTTCAAATAATGACAAGTATATTATCCTTGAAAATGAAGGAGGTTATGAAGTGTGGGGCCTTGAAAGCAGGAAAAGAATTCTCCATGGCAAATACAAAAACAAGTTGGGCAGAAGTGTACTAAGTATGAATGTTTCGGAAGGCAGTGCATTTATGCTCTATGAAAAGGAAGATGTTTTTCTGCAATTTGATTATACACTTAATCAGGCGCAGGTTGCAGCTTTTGATTTAGGTACCGGAGATAAAATATGGCAAAAGGACAACCTGGATGCAGGCGTTTCAACGGTTGAATCTATTTTTCAACTTTTTTCAAATGCGCAAAGGGTAATACAGGATGATGAACTTGTAGCCGGGATAGCGTTTACCGGGGCAACGGGTATCAATACGGTGCCCAGAAGAAGTAACATTTTGCAATTGAGTTATGTAGGCCATGATGAGCGATTAAAGAAAATCATAACCTATTTGCCTGAGAAAGAAGCAATAGCAGTTAATGGTAAAAATGCACTTCATTTGCTGGCCCTTAAGACCGGGGAAATACTGTGGGAACAGCCTGATTTAAATGGCGGATTGGGTGAGGTATTTTATGAGCCTTTAAACGACATAATCGTCGCCATCAGGGTTAGTCAGTCTGATCTGGAGAATATTGTTTCAAGACCTGAAGTACAGGCTTTGGATGCTAAAACCGGAAACCTGATATGGTCATTGCAATACAGTGGAGATTTTATACCGGGTACCGCCTATGTTCTGGATGATGTTTTACTATTGCCGTATTACGGCTTGACTTTAATTAATGTAAAAACCGGCGAAGAACTTGAGGGTGATGTGCAGGAAGGCATGAAAAGGAGCAGAAGGATGTATCGCAATATGTCGGTAATGGGCGCCGGTAAAGATGAAGACAATCGTTTGGGAGATAACTGTTCTTATCCCTTTGTCGATGAAAATGATGTGATTCACTATGTCGTAGGGATGCAGGGCGGAAAGCATATAGATCCTGATGGAAGCAGAAAATCATACCTTCAAATTGATTTTCATACCGGAAAAATAATACTTCAGGAAGATAAAATTGCCAAACAAGGTAACCGCATCATTCAGGAAGAAATGACTGATAATTATTTGTACCTGAAAATGACTGAAGGCTTATCCAGCTCAATTATAATGGCCATCGATCGGAAGACAGGTAAAGTCGCTTTCGAAACTGAAAAGGTTAGCAACCGACTTGGCACTGACTTTGATCCCTTTCTATTGGATGGTGATAAAATCGTTGACGCATCTTCAAAAGGAATTTATACTTACGATGCAAAAACAGGTAAAGAATTATCTGTAATGGATTATAAAGCTATTGATGTTGGCAGATTGAGAAATCAATTTATTTTTGAGCAGGGCTTAATTCTGTTTGGAACTAAAGGAATAGCCATCACCGACCACAGTGGAAATCTTAAAGCCAGTTTTAATGATATTGAAAAAATTACCGATTTCAGACTGGGTGAAAATGAAATCTGGCTGGTAGAAAAAAACCGTTTCATACGAATAGATGCCCAATCTGTGGAGGTTTTGGAAGAAGTTCGGTTTAGCAACAATGAAAATGTGTTTTTTAGTGCTAATGGTTCATGTCTGGTGAGAATGGGCTCCTCCGGTAAGCAACTGGACCTTTATTTTTTGTAAGATGTGATTGCTGAATAATAAAAACTTAATCAGCTTCGAAGCCCTGAAATGTATCAGTGAAAGGCCTGAAGATCTGCTCATCAAAAAAGCTCCCGGCATCAATTACCGGGAGCTTTTTTGATGAGCAGACAGTCTATAAATCTATTTTATAACTGTCAAATACTTCGCCTTCTTTAGATACCATTTTCATATCGATGCTTTTGCCCTCAATGGTAACGATAATGCATTGATGCAAAGACTCTCTTCGGGCCAGGTACCAGGCTTCATTGGTGTTTCTGGGTTTTACGCCCCATGATCCATCGCCCAGATAAACGATGCCTTCTCCATTTCCAACCACTTTGCCTTCTTTCAGCGGGTGGGTGCGCTTGTAGGTGTGATCATGGTTTTCAAAGGCCATCTTCACCCGATGTGCCTCAAACAGAGGAACAAAATGCTCCCGAACTCTTGTTTGGGTACCCCCATCATAACTTCGGTTTGAAGGATAACCCGGCACATGATATACCGGTATGATATGCAGCGTTTTACTGCGGGCTTCCAGCGTTTCTTTCAACCACTCGGTTTGTACACCATCAATGGGATTGGTATGATCGGTATCCAGGAAAACAAAAGACATATACCTGCCAAAATCGATCACCCCATAGCCCGGCTGCCCCGGAAAGGCAAACAATGAGTAGTAAAAAGGGGCATATCGCAAACGGTTGGCATCGTTGGCTACGTAATCCTCCGGCTTGCGCTGCACTTCATGGTTGCCGATGCCTACCAATATGGGTACTACACGACCATCGGGGTGGATCAGTGTTTCCATGATCGATTGAAACCAGTCGTCCCAGCGACCAATATTGTCAGGGCTGCCGTTGGCATAGGCCAGGTCACCACCCCATACAATAAAATCGGGATCGTAGACCATGGCCGCCCGGTTGGTACTGTCCATCCATGCTTTTTGATGCATGGTGTCTCCGCCAATGGCAAATCTGACAGGTTTCTTTTTGCCTTTGGGCAGGGTCTTAAAACTATAGATCCTTGTAAAACCATCCAGTGTAAACTCATAGGTTTTTCCGGCTTTGAGCTTGTTTAATGCTATCCGGTGAATGGTTCTGTCATGATGGGGGTAGGGGAAATTGCTTCCGCTCGCGGGAATCCATTTCTTAGCACCCTTAACCCGGTATTGCAAGGCCGAAGAGCCCTGGTAACCGGGTTTTGTGTGATAGTCTATGACCATGGTGGTGTAAGGGTCATCTTTCCAAGTGAGAAAAAGTCCTGCCGGTTCGTTTTCATTGGTGAAAGTAATGTCTGAATAGGCAAAAGCGAAAGTGCCAATCAGTAAAGGAATGATAAATGCAATGATGATTTTTTTCATTATACAATTTAATTTTTAAAAACTTAACTACTGTATATCCTACTGCCGCAAAGGCCAAAATGACCATAAATAAATGTGTAAATTTGTTAGTATCATCAATAGACAGAAGTACCGACAAATAACAGAAAATTACTGGAAATACCATTCATACCTGAGGCAAATAAGGGTTTTCCAGATACAAATCAACACTTCATAAAACCAATGAAGCCACTTTTTTACCAACTCTCAGGCAGAAAACTGACTTGAATAATTAACTTTGCAATTGAATGAAAAGCATACCAGACATATCAAATGAAATTTTTATCTCAACAATTGGGATCATACTTCTTTTGATAATTGTTTACTTAATTTTTCGACTGACCAAATCTGAGAAAAAAAGAAAGAAATCAGATGAGAAGTTTCATCAACTGGAGAGTAAAATCAATAAGCTTGAGCTGGAAACCCTTGAGTCTAAACTCAATCCGCACCTGTTTAAAAATATCCTCAACTCGATCCAGTCGCACGCCTATCAGACTTATTTTGCCCTTGACAAATTAGCCAACGTGTTGGATTATATCTTGTATGAGAGTCGTAAAAAGTTCGTAACACCCAAAGAAGAAATTGAATTTGCCTTGAATCTGATTGAAATCAACAAAATCAAAGTAAGTCCGCTTTTTGAATTGAAAGTAAAATCTAAAATAAATGAGTCTGAGCCCCTCCTCGAGCAGCGATTGCTAGCGCCTTTAATTTCCATTGATTTGATAGAAAACGCTTTCAAACATGCTGATTTACAGAGTTCGGACGCATTTGTTTCTATCACCATCGAATTCAAAGAAAATGTTTTTTATTTGACCGTAGCAAATAAAATGTCAAACAGGACGCCCTTGAAAAAAGAGCGTAGCGGAATAGGCACGGAGACATTGGAGCAAAGGCTAAAAATCATTTATCAGAACAATTTCAAACTGGAGCGTTTCACTGAAGGAGATGTTTATATTGCGCACTTAAAAATAAATTTGCTTGAACACAAAGCTAAAATGCTTGCTGCTAGATGATGAGATTCCGGGACTAACCTACCTGAAAATGCTCTGTGAACAGCTACCCGAGTTGGATGTGGTTAAAGCGTTCAATAGTCCTGAAGCTTTTCTCAAGGAATTGCCCAATTTGGAGTTTGATCTTTGTATTTTAGATATTGAAATGCCTGAAATGAATGGCTTGCAGATCGCCAATTTATTAAATGGCAAACCTGTAATATTCGCCACAGCTTATAAAGACTATGCCGCAGAAGCATTTGACCTGAATGCCATCGATTATATCCGAAAACCAATTAAATTAGATCGCCTTAAACAAGCGGTGCAGAAAGCAATGCAGTATATCGCAGGTACCTTGCCTTCGAATGAAAAACCTTTTTTACAACTTAATACCGATAGGGGTAAATCCATTATTTTTATCGATCAGCTTTATTATTTTAAAACCTCTGAAATAGATAGTCGGGATAAACTGGCTTATTTGTTAAATGGCTCCACGGTATTATTAAAGAATATCACATTCGAAAAGCTTATGGAAATGTTGCCCGACCAGTATTATTGCCGCGTAAATAAAAGGGAATTAATAGCCCTGAGAGCAGTTCAGGTTTTTTCTTTTGATGAGATTAAAACAAACATTAAAGATGAAAACGGAAAATTAATTTCGGTTACCTTGAGTGAAACCTACAGGCAGGAATTTCTCAAAAGAGTCAATTTTTAATCTTATTACAAATTTTCCCTGTTTTGGTTACAAATATGAACCAAACTGTTTCACTCTTGTTTTCTGAATCCACCTCACGCTTAAGTTTGTAATGTTTTAAAGACGTTACATATGGAAACAATTGATAAGCCAGCTTTGCTTTTTGAAAAAAAAACGATGCAACTGAAGTATCGAAGAATACGACTTTATAATCGGTACAAAGCTGAAAAAAGCTGAAAACATCGAAACAGATATTAAGTCCAGGGATGAATGACAAGTTCATTTTCATGTCAGAGGATTGTACATATCGCCCGGCACCAATTACATAAACTGTAAATGCCACCTGTCTTTCAGTAAGCAGGTGGCATTTAAAACCAAAATTTAGTTGAATGAAAAAGGCGACATACATTTTTAATTTTATTCTCGGTTTACTCTGTTTGATAGTATCAGGAGTTACTTATGGACAGGCTACAAAAGAATTTACAGATGAGGCACCGAAAACCACTAAAGTCAGGATCTCGGCATATGACGGAATTGTAGCCATCGGATATGTGGACGGAGGAGGTTTTAGCAATTTCACAGGCCCCAATATTAACATGACTTATGGCCATTCAAAATTCATTTTGAGCGCCCTACCATCTTTGAGGTATAAAAGGGACAATTCAGAGCCTAGAAATTCATTCGTCACTCCAAATCTGGGCATTGGATTTACGTACAGCTATAAGTTATTCGCTATCCAATTGCCGCTTTACTACAATGCGAAAACAGCCTCTGAAAATGGGCAATGGCATATTGGTTTAGGTTTGGGGATGAGACTCAATTATTTATAAAAGGTTATAAAAACATACCTATATGAAAACAATAAAAAGCAATACATCAGCTTTACTAAAATTGATCATATTACCTCTAATTGGTTTTTCAATTTTGATTCTATTGTGGTGGCTGACAGCCAATTACCTTACCAATTTGATGCCTACTCCATTAGTAGCATTCAAAGCCAATTGGGATTATATTTCCAATCCTTTTTATGTACGGGGGCCGGGCGATATCGGAATCGGATTTCTCCTGATTCAAAGCCTGAAGCGGGTAATTATCGGTTTTCTTTTAGGATCTTTGGTGGCCATTCCATTGGGATTTCTTATCGGGCTTTCCCCTACTGCCAATAGAATTTTCAATCCAGTTGTTCAGGTGCTGAGGCCGGTTTCACCAGTAGCATGGTTACCTGTCGCTTTGGCGGTCTTTAACCTCGCCAATCCATCTGCCATTTTCGTGATTTTCATCACCTCCCTGTGGCCTACCGTAATCAACACAGCCGTCGGTGTGGCCAGTGTCCCCAAGGACTACCTGAATGTGGCAAGGGTCATAGAAATGCCACGCTGGAAGCAGATTTTTAAAATCATTCTACCTGCGAGTTTGCCTTATATTTTTACCGGACTACGAATAAGTTTGGGTATTGCATGGTTGGTGATTGTGGCTGTAGAAATGCTCACTGGCGGACAAGGTATCGGGTTTTTTGTTTGGGATGAATGGAACAGACTAAATCTGAGTTCAGTAATGCTCGCGATTGCAGTAATAGGACTTGCTGGCTTGGGGCTTGATCTGATCATTCGAAAAATCCAGAACTTTTTTCACATCGAACAAATAGAAGGCTAAAATGATACAAAGAAAATATAATAGAGCAGAATTCCTGAAGCTGCTGGGTGCAGGAGTGGTAGGCACATCTTTGATTACTTCCTGTAACCCGCCGGGAGGATCCGCAGTGGCATTGATCAAACAACCTGATGATGTAGAGCCTTTGGTTGATCCTTCCAGTTTGGAAAAACCGAATCTCACAGTGGGTTTTGTTCCGGTCAATGACTGCATTCCTTTTGCGGTAGCGTATACTAAAGGATTTTTCAAAAAATACGGCCTAAATGTCACTTTGAGCAGGGAATCGAGTTGGGCGGCTTCAAGAGACGGGATTATTTTCGGCAGACTGGATGCTGCCCCAGTAGTCTCAGGCGCGGTGGTCAATGCCCAAAATGGAGCGGAAGGTGCCATGCCGGCCAAACTTTGTGCAGGAATGACCATACACCGACATGGTAATGCCATTACCATGAACAAAGCCATGTGGGAAGCCGGAGTAAGGCCGCTCCATGAGTACAACGGTGACCTTGAAACCATGGTTAAGGATATTAAAAACTACTTCACCAGTCTCCCTGACAGTCAACGAAACGTAGCGGTGGTATTGAGTTCGGCCATTTACGAATATTTTGTCAGACACCTATTATCTCTGGGTGACATGAATTCCTTGCGTGATTTCAGAATCATGATTATCCCGCCACCCCAAATGGTCACCAATATGAGAATAGGTGCCATGAGCATGTACATGGTGGCAGAACCTTGGAATACCAGGGCGATTTCCGGCAATGAAGGCGTAGGTTTTACATTTGCTCATGGGTCAGAGATTTGGAAAGGGCATCCCGACCGCTTATTGGCTGTGATGGAATCCTTTATAGAAAGGTATCCTAAAACCTATCGCTCTCTGATCAAAGCTATGGTAGAAGCGTGCCGTTGGTGCGATAAGCCTGAAAACAGGGAAGAATTGGCTGAACTGGCATCAGTGCGGGCCTTTACTGGTGCGGCTACCAAATTTACCAGACCTGCATTGGTGGGCGAATACAATTATGGTGGTTTTGATGGCCGAAAGAGAATTAAAAATATGGCCGATTCAACCATATTCTTCGAGCTTCCGGAAGATGTAAAAGGTGATAAAAACGATCATTCTACTTTTTTATGGCAATCACAGGCCTTGTGGCTGATGACCCAATCGGCCCGATGGAAACAAATTCCGGGATTACCGGAAGATCCTATAGCTGTGGCAAAGCGCTCCTGGAGAACAGATCTATACAGAGAAATTGTTGCAGAGCTAGACATAGCTTGTCCTGAAAGTGATTATAAACAGGAACCCGGAAGCAGATTCATTGATGGAAGGGCATTTAATCCTTATGATCTCAAGGGTTATCTGGATTCATTTAAATATCCTGCCAAGGTATAATAGTACAAAACAAATAAAATGAATTAGATAAAGATGACTATGGAACCAATAGCAAATAATAGAAAGAATTTACTTGAAGTGAGAAATCTGCAAAAACAGTATGGCTCAAACGGTAAAACCAATGTCATATTTGAAGACTTGAACCTCACCATTTATGAAAATGAATTTGTGGCTATTTTGGGTCATTCCGGCTCAGGGAAATCAACACTGTTAAGGATGATAGCCGGGTTGGAGCATATTGATGGAGGTCATCTTTCCATTGAAGGAAAAGACATAACCGGGCCAGGAAAAGAAAGGATGATGATATTCCAAAATTACGCCTTACTTCCTTGGTTATCAGTTTATGACAATATCAAACTGGCTGTAGACGAGGTGATGAGTGAAGCTTCTGAAAAAGAAAAAAAAGCACATATTAAGGAACATATTGCCATGGTACACTTGGAAGATGCAACCCATAAAAAACCTTCTGAACTTTCAGGAGGAATGAAGCAACGGGTTGGAATTGCCAGGGCACTTGCTGTACAGCCCTTGCTACTCTTGATGGATGAGCCACTAGGCGCCTTGGATCCTTTTACCAGGGCAAAGTTACAAGATCAGATCTTAGAATTGTATTACGAAAGGCACCAAACCATTATGCTGGTGACACATGATGTGGAGGAGGCGCTTTTGATGGCTGACCGTATCATTGTCTTGAAGGTAGATGAAGTGGCAAGCATTGGTAAAGTGATTGATGTGCCATTTGAGCATCCCAGAGACAGGAAAAAGCTTAGAGAAAGCCCGCAGTTTAATGAATTGAGAAATGAAACACTCAGCTTGATGGAAAGCTATTTTGAGCAGATGCAGACCAATAACAAAAAAATGGAAGTCAGCCAGTTTATTTAAGCAATTGATGTACTTGAAAGACCAATAATATGGAGCTTTTAGATATAATAATTCGCCCGATCGTCTTGTTGATATTGGTAATAATTTTTTCGTCATTCACCTACTATCTTTGGTGGAAAATGAAAAAAACCGAGAAGAATAGGGAATTATTGGAGCTGAAGTACAACCAATTGGAAAATGATGCAGGACAAATGAAGCTTGGGAATCTGGAGTCTAAACTCAACCCGCATCTATTTAAAAATATTCTGAATTCCATTCAGTCTCATGCCTATCAAACCTACTTTGCATTGGATAAAATGTCCAATGTGCTGGATTACATCCTGTATGACAGCAGTAAAAAATTTGTGACTCCGAAAGAGGAAATTGAATTTGCACTGAATCTGGTGGAAATCAATAAAATCAAGCTTAGCCCGCTATTTGAGCTTAAGGTAAAGATGAAGGTAAATGAAAATGAACATTTGTATACTCAGAAATTGATGGCTCCTCTGATTTCCATAGATTTGATAGAAAATGCTTTCAAACACGCTGATTTGCAAAAATCAGATTCTTTTATTGACATCACCTTTCAATTGAAGGATAATGTTTTCGCCCTCACAGTAGCCAATTCGGTGTCTTCCAAAGTGCCCTTGGAAAAGCCTCATTCCGGAATTGGAAATGCCACATTAGAACAAAGACTGGATATCATATATAAAGATGTGTACAAACTGGATCGTTTTATTGAAAATGAAGTTTACATTGCCCATTTAAAAATAAATCTGCTCGAACACAAAGCTAAAATGCTTGCTGCCAGAAGATAATCCTAAAGTCATCTGATTCATTACATTTTTACAGTCTTGTAGGTAAATAAAGTTCTTTATTTCATGCCGATAATTTATTATTGAAATAAAATGTAACCTGAGTCTTAATGGAGTTGCACATCACAATAGGCATAATTGCAATTGGAATATTTTTATTCATCAAAGAATATTTTAGTATTGATACTACTTCAATTCTGATAATGGCATTGTTTATTGTTTCAGGTGTACTGAATCCGGAAGAAGGATTTTCAGGATTTAATCATCCTGCTACCATTACTTTGGGTTGTATGTTTGTTGTTAGCGGTGCTGTTTTTAAGTCAGGGTTAATTGATGGGTTAAGTTCAACAATCGTCAAAGTTGCCAAAATTCATTACATTGTTGCCTTAATATTATTTTGTTTAATCTCCGCATTGTTTTCAGCTTTTGTCAATGATTCAGCTGTTGTAGCTATCCTTATACCAATGGCATTATCCGTTTGTAGGGATGCAAAAATTGCACCTTCAAAATTGCTCATTCCGATCTCATTTGCGGCTTTATTTGGCGGTACCTGTACCCTCATTGGAACATCTACAAATATCCTGGTAAGTAGTATTGCAGAAAAAAGTGGTTTAGAACCTTTTGGAATGTTTGAATTTTCGTTACCTGCTTTATGTTTAATGGTTATTGGTTTTATCTATTTATTTTTGATTGCACCAATTATACTTCCAAAAAGAAATGATGAAAACGAGAAAGAAATTACACTGGAGCAATACACTGCGGAAATTATCCTTGCTAGAGGAAATAAAGACATAAATAAATCCATTATAAAATCGGCTTTATCTCAAAAATTTGCTGCAAATATTGTTTCTATTGTTCGAAATGGCAATAGTATTTCAATTTTTAACCGTGATACCGTACTTGCTGAAAATGACATAATTAAAATAGTCATTAGCCCAAACAAACTGAGTGAATTAAAATCCGATACTACATATACGCTATCGGGAGATAAACAATTGCAAGCTGTAGTCAGTCATTCAAAAAAACTTTACGAAACTCTAATACCAATTGGATCATCACTAGCAGGTACTAATCTCAAAAAAGCAAGTTTCAGGAATATATACAATTGTTCTGTTTTGGCTATTAGACATAGAAATGAGTTGGTTCAAGAGAATATTTCTGAAATCAACCTTAGAGAAGGTGATCTATTAATGATTTATGCCACCGAAGATGAAATTTCGGAATTGGTGAACAAAAAAGTAGTTATTGTATTATCAGAGCATCAGGAGAAAAAAGTAAATTACCGAAAAGCTATTCCTGCGTTGATAATTGCTGTGGGTGTTGTTAGTGCAGTTGCCATCGGATTAACTTCAATATTGATAAGTAGCATGATTGGAAGCTTGTTATTGGTAACTACATCAACCATAAAACCAAAGGAAGCCTATGACTCAATTGAGTGGAAAGTTATTTTTATGCTGGCAGGTGTTCTTTCTATGGGTACAGCTTTAGAAAAAACGGGTGGGGCTGAAATTATTTCTTCCTTTGTATTTACGCAGCTTGGCGACTTTGATCCAAGAATTACCTTGAGTTCGATTTTCCTAATCACATTCTTATCTACAAATGTTTTATCAAGCAAAGCAACAGCAGCTTTAATGGTTCCTATTGTAATAAGTCTTGCAGCAGCTATGCAAATTAGCGAAAAACCTTTTTTAATTGCCGTTATGTTTGCTTGTTCGCTTACTTTTATGACCCCGGTAAGCTACCCCACAAATACTATGGTCTATTCCCCCGGCAACTACAAATTCAACGATTTTCTCAAAGTAGGAACACCTCTTAATTTCATAATTTGGATAGCCGCTTCATTTATAATCCCCTACTTTTTTCCATTTTAAAAATGTAATGGTAATGGAAATCAAAAGAAATTTTTTACCGTAAATTTCAATTTCAGGATGAAATTGTTGATTGTGTATGTTTGGCACTGGAGCCAATATAAATAGCCAATGCAAGAAAATAGCTATCTCAATTAATTTCTACGCTTTGCCCAATAATTAGACCTATAGAGATTTTTAAACTACGTATGCAACACACTCATTCTTATTTACACATCGTAAAAATGCTTAATAAGAACATTTTCAGTCCACGACTGATTCATTACAATTTTTCCCTGACTTATTACATTTTTAGATTCTTTTACTTCATTTAATACATTCACATCAGGTATTATGATCACTTTTGTTGTGAAAAAAGCCTCAAGTACACTGATTATGAAATCTGGTTTTAAAGAAATCAATAAGGAATTTATTGGTGAATTAAATTTCCCTAATAAAGAAGTTTTGAATTCTGATATTGAAATAAATCTTAGGAATTTAGACCTGGAAAGGGCAGTGGCATTGGGTAATACAGACCAGATTAAAGTCAGGATTTATTTTGAAGATGATAAAGACAAGCTGTTTGTTGAAACTACCATATGGGGTGTAACCGATGAAAGAATCATATTAAAAAAGGGGCTCACTATTCCAAATCAACGAATATTAAAAGTTCAATAATCAAGTTTTTTAAGCCATGGGTAAATATAAAAACAGCTTTTTTTATGTAGGTGTAATAGGTGGCTTCACTACATTGATGTATTGGATCGTGCTGCTTGGTGCCAAACTGGAGCAAGGAAGAAACGTTGTTATTCCCAATACTGGCAAAAGTCAATGGACTGAATTTATGGATTCTTTAGTACATAATCTGGAACATCCATTGGCCATTCTTTTAGCCCAAATCGTTACCATTATTTTGGTGGCGAGACTTTTTGGCTGGATATGCAAAAAAATTGGACAACCAACGGTTATTGGTGAAATCATAGCAGGCATAGTTTTAGGGCCCTCATTAATCGGAATGTATTTTCCTGAATTTTCGGCCACACTGTTTCCAACTGCTTCTTTAGGCAACTTGCAGTTTTTGAGCCAAATCGGTTTAATACTATTCATGTTTGTTATCGGCATGGAACTGGACTTGAAAGTCCTTAAAAATAAAGCCCACGATGCAGTGGTAATTAGCCATGCAAGCATTATCATTCCTTTTGCTTTAGGCATGGGTCTGGCTTATTTCATTTATCAATCTTTTGCCCCATTGGGTGTGCAGTTTTTGTCTTTTGCATTGTTTCTGGGTATTGCCATGAGTATTACGGCCTTTCCTGTACTGGCAAGAATAGTTCAGGAAAGAGGTTTGCACAAAACGCGTCTGGGAACAGTGGTGATTACCTGTGCAGCCGCAGACGACATTACGGCTTGGTGTTTACTGGCTGCCGTTATTGCCATTGTCAAGGCAGGTTCTTTTGTCAGTGCTTTGTATATCATTGCTTTGGCTGCCTTCTATGTTTTTGTTATGATAAAAGTGGTTCGCCCTTTTCTTGCCAGAGTCGGTAATCTACACAATTCAAGAGAAAACTTGAGCAAACCCATTGTAGCTATTTTCTTTGTGACCCTGATCATTTCTTCATATGCAACTGAAGTGATTGGTATTCATGCCCTGTTTGGTGCATTTATGGCGGGAGCCATTATGCCGGAAAACGTGAAATTCAGAAATATATTCATAGAAAAAGTGGAAGATGTGGCATTGGTCTTATTGCTTCCATTGTTCTTTGTTTTTACAGGATTAAGAACGGAAATAGGCTTGCTAAACGAACTTTATTTATGGAAAGTGACAGGCTTGATTATTCTGGTAGCCGTAATTGGCAAATTTATCGGAAGTGCCGTAGCCGCCAAATTTGTCGGGCAAAACTGGAAAGACAGCCTCACTATTGGAGCTCTGATGAATACAAGGGGCTTAATGGAATTGGTTGTATTGAATATTGGGTATGATTTGGGCGTATTGACTCCAGAGATTTTTGCCATGATGGTGATTATGGCATTAGTCACCACCTTTATGACCGGCCCGGCGCTGGATCTAATTAATTGGACCTTCAAATCAAAGCAAAATGTAGTTCCACAGGAAATCAGCCAGATAAACAAGTATAAAGTGCTGGTTTCTTTTGGTCACCCCGAACGTGGAAAATCGCTGTTGCGATTGGCTAATAGTTTAATAAGAAAGATGAATGGAAACGCCGCTATTACTGCTTTGCATCTTTCGCCAACCAATGAGCTTAATCATTACAACATAGCCCAGTACGAAAAGGAAAGCTTTGGGCCTATTGTTAAGGAATCAGAGAACCTCAACCAAAAAATTACTACACTTTTTAAAGCCTCCAGTGATATTGATTCTGACATTACAGAATTAGCAAATAGAGGAGATTATGACCTTTTGCTTGTGGGTGTTGGCCAATCCATTTTTGAAGGCAGCTTACTTGGAAAAATATTAGGTTTTACCACAAGAATCATTAATCCTGAAAAAATAATAAATCAGGTGACAGGAAAGGAAAGCCTGTTTGATAATTCACCTTTTGATGAAAGAACCAGAATTATTTTAAGTAAAAGCGATGTACCTGTAGGCATTTTAATTGACAAAAATTTCAGCAATACCGACAAGGTATTTATTCCCATATTTTCTGAAACGGACACATTTTTGGTAAAATTTGCTCAGAAGCTAATCAATAATTCCGAAGCTCAAATTACCCTCCTTGATGTTTCAGGGCAGCTAAAAAACAATGTCGAGCTAAAGGAAAAAATCAGAGCCATTGAGCAGACTGCTCCAAACTACATCAGTGTGCAGAATGAAAGAATTGTTGATAAAGAATTTTTATGCGATCAAGGCCTGATGATTGTTAGCATCGATAGTTGGAAAAAATTGGTTGATTCTAAAAGCATATGGCTATCAGACATTCCATCTACTTTGATTGTAAAAGAGTAATGAAATCGTTTAAAGACATAGTGCTTTATTTTTTGAAGAACATCTATCTTCTGGTAATTGCAGCGATCTTGATTACCCAATTTGACAATGAGAAAATCAAATGGATTGGTTATGTTTTTATTTTTGAGTATTTGGGTAGGTGTTTTTACCATCTGTCTAAAAACCTAAAAAAATAAACCATTACTTATTAGTAAAGCATATTTTTAGTGCTTAATTTATACTTATTGATCAATTCTTGATTAAAAATCATAAAAGTAAGCTATACCTTTTTCCATATGTAAGCAATGGAGTAAAGAATGATAATTGGAAATATTAATTGTTTCGATTATGCTTGGGTATTAGGTGAAAGGAAGTATAGCCAAGCAAAAATTTGAATACCACAAAAATGACTTAAAAAATTTAATTATATTCAATATGAAAGCACATGCGACAAACTATTATTTCATTCTTCTTTTGAAGTGGCCAAAGATACCGAGACATACTGTGATACACACCCACCGTCATAAGATAAAAAATATCGGTTGCTTAAATCCAATTTGAATTCGAGTATTACGAAAAACTTCGCATACTGGATTGACTATTTACCATGGAAGATTCCATCTGACCATTATACATCAAAATGTAAATGGATGAAATGATTTCTAAAAATCCGTATAAGTTCACCTCGGCTGAAATTTTTTCTAGTTTATTGCCGTACGAATCGATTTGACTAATTCGGCAAACAAATATGCAAGGAAGTGATATTTTTCAGAAGGACAACCCCATTATCGTAAGTCTTCTGCAAGTAGACTTATGACTTTTTATAAAAAGTAGGATTAGTGAGCTGGTATTCCTGCTACAATGATTCTATAAAAACAAAATAACTAATAGCCTTTTACCAGGCGAATAATCTTTACCTCACTAAACCTACAGACTTCAGTATTGCCAACTAAAACTATTTCAACTGGATAGTTGCGGGTTGGAGAAATTCCCGTGATTGAACCGATTGGTTTGATCTCATGGTTTTCCATGAATTTCAAATTACATGGTTTTACGGGATTTATGGTATTGATGATTCCGACATATTTGTCATATCGCATTCAAACCACATACATTATGAAAACTTCTGCTAAACCATTGGGCCACAAATGGCTCAGGATAACATTGATGTTTCTTTTCTTCTATTTTGCCATCATTCTTTTCATGACATCTTCTTTGCAGGCCCAGCAAAGCATTTTGAGCAGTGGTGCCGAGGCAGTAGGTAATGGCAGCATGAGTTATTCATTCGGGCAGGTTTTTTACCGCATTCATACTGGCGAAGGGGGTTCTATGGCAGAAGGTGTGCAGCAGGTATATGAAATCAGTGTCGTCAAAATTACGAGTCTGCAAGAAAAAATCGAATTGTCAGCTTCCGTTTACCCCAATCCTGCAACCGACTACCTGATGCTGTATATGGATGAACAGGATTTTAGCCAGGTGAGATACCACCTTTTTGATGTGCATGGAAAAACCCTTGGGCAAAAAGATATCCTTCAACCTGAAACGCAAATCAATATGGAGGATTTGGCACCAGCAGTTTACCTGTTACACGTGGTGAAAGATCATCAGGCGCTTAAGGTATTTAAAATTGTTAAAAAATAATGCCATGAAACGAATTTTTACAATATGCTTAATATCAATGCTCTGTACTTTAGCATGGGCTCAATCGCCCGACGGCATCAGTTTTCAGGCGGTCATACGGGATAGTGAAGGCGAACTGATCAGCAATCGCAGGATTTCTGTTCGCATCAGTATTTTACAAGGCAGCGATACGGGAAATGCAGTATATACTCAAAGTTTTAATGTACAGACCAACGCTCAGGGGCTTATAAGCCTTGCCGTTGGTTCAGGAAATAATTTCCGGTCCATCGATTGGTCAGCGGGCCCTTACTTTATCAAAAGCGAAGCAGACCCTGCCGTGGGTAACAATTTCAACATTGTTGGAACCAGCCAGATATTGAATGTACCCTATGCCTTGTACGCGCAATATGCCAAATCGGGTGAACCTGGCCCTCAAGGGCCACAAGGACCTCGTGGTGAAACAGGTCCGGAAGGTCCACGGGGAGAAATGGGTTTGATGGGTCCGGCAGGTCCAATGGGCCCCGAGGGCCCACAAGGGCTTGCCGGACCACCGGGTCTACAGGGTGAAGCAGGTCCCCAGGGTCCAGCTGGCAATCCTGGAATTTCTGGAGAGCCTGGCCCTGAGGGAATCAGCGCTTACCAGGTATGGCTTAACCTGGGCAATGAAGGTTCAGAATCCGTATTTATCGATTCACTTAAAGGACCTCGGGGTGAGCAAGGACTTCCCGGGCAGGATGGCATTTTACCTCAGGGAACACTGCCAGGTATGGTGCCTTACTGGGATGGTAGTCGTTGGTTTTCAGATAGTTCTAATTTGGTATTCGATGGGAAGCAATTGGGAATTGGCACCAACCAACCATTGGCACAATTGCATACAAAGGGATTTAATACCGGTGCTGGAAATGTGCTTTTTGAAGGGCAATACAAAGGATCCAACCATGGTCCTACTCCGGTAGAGGGCGCAGGAACACGAATGATGTGGTACCCTGACAAAGCAGCTTTCAGGGCAGGACAGGTTGTGGGCAACAACTGGGATGCCCAAAATATTGGTGAACATTCTATTGCAATGGGTTTTGATCCATCAGCAAGTGGTCTTTTCACTCTTGCAATGGGTGCATTTACAAATGCGGAAGGGGCTTTTAGTACCGCCATTGGTTCAAGCGCTACTGCCTCAGGTGGTTGGAGTGTTGCCATGGGTTCAACTGTATCTGCTTTGGGAGGTGCGAGTTTGGCTACCGGTTCCAATACTATTGCCTTAACCTATGCAGAGGCCGTTTTTGGCCAGTTTAATACAGAATATAATTCATTTTCAGGTCCCAACACGTGGAATTTTAATGACCGGCTTTTTGTAGTTGGAAACGGTACATCCCCGCAAAACCGAAGTGATGCCCTTGTGCTCCTGAAAAACGGCAATTTGGGATTGGGTAATTCCAACCCTAAGTACAGGCTTTCAATCGTTGACAATGGTGTGGGTCTTGACAGACCGGCAGAGAATAATCTTGCCTTTTATACCAACAGTCAGGAGCGTATGCGTATCAACGCATCAGGAACCCTAACCATTGGAGATGCCGGTACCGGAGACCTGGTAAATATTCGTTCGGAAGACGAACAAAATGCCATGCGGGTTTCCGTGAGCAATACCACCCGCTTCAGAATCTATTCAAACGGGGGTGTGGGCATTGGTTCCAATATGCAAAATTCACCACCACCTGCAGGATATCTAGCCGTTAGTCAGGGGGTGACAATTGGAACTACCGATCCCAATGATTTTCAGTTACGGCTTTCTCAAAATCTGGCAGCCAAGCCCACCAGTAATACCTGGACGGTGTTTTCCGATAAAAGACTTAAAAAGAATATACAATCCATTGATTCACCACTGGAAAGAATACTGTCATTGAGAGGGGTAACCTACCAGTGGATTGATCCCGCCAGCCAGGGAAATATGGATGGAGTGTATACTGGCTTTATTGCTCAGGAAGTGGAAAAAGTATTTCCTGAATGGATCGGCGAAGATGCCAATGGAATGAAAACCCTTACAGTCATCGGTTTTGAAGGTATTGTAGTGGAAGCCTTGCGCGAGCTAAGAGAAGAGAAGGATAAAGAAATTGACAAATTGAAGGAAGAAATAGCGAGACTAAATGTTTCGAATAGTGAAATGAATTTGCGTCTTGAAAAATTGGAAACCCATCTCCAATCTCTTGTTCAAACCAGCACCGGACCAAATAAATTGAGGGTTGAAAATGCTTTATCAGGTCCTTAAATATCAGTAACGGGGCCGGGGAGCGTCGCACTGACATAAACAACTCATGTGACGAGGCCACTCAGTGAAATCCCACCGAAAAAAACCGAGAGCAAACAAAAAAATCCATAATCCATGAAACGAATTTTTACAATATGCTTAATATCAATGTTCTGCACTTTAGCATTGGCTCAAACACCCGACGGCATCAGTTTTCAGGCCGTGATTCGTGATAATAATAATGAACTGGTAAGCAGTCGAACGGTTTCC
>JAFIEV010000057.1 GCA_020832305.1 Cyclobacteriaceae bacterium
CAACGTACATTGCTCGAAAACTTACTGATCAAACACG
Organism: Cyclobacteriaceae bacterium; assembly: GCA_020832305.1. Classification (GTDB taxonomy): domain Bacteria; phylum Bacteroidota; class Bacteroidia; order Cytophagales; family Cyclobacteriaceae; genus JAFIEV01. Next base: position 38 of record JAFIEV010000057.1, read on the forward strand.
ATAGAAAAATTTATCTGAAACCTGTTTTACAAAAAATTGACAATTTGAAAAAACAGACTGTTAATACCATAAATGAAGCCATTGGTATAGGTCTCCTTGAGCAGACGCGCCTACACAATGACTGTGATTTTTTGCCGTCCCTCGCTTCAAATCAATCTGATTTGGTGCGATGCTGGGTGTCATACACCATTGGCAAAGACGAAACATCAGATATTGCAGAAACACTTGAAAGTATAAAACCATTGGCCGCCGATCCTCATTTTGGCGTCAGAGAAGTTGCCTGGTTGTCGGTAAGACAAAAAATTTCGAGGCATATAACCAACAGCATTGCAATCTTATCAAATTGGACCAGCTATGATGATGATAATCTAAGGCGTTTTGCAAGTGAAGCCACAAGACCACGTGGGGTATGGTGCGAACATATTGAAATGCTCAAGCAAAACCCCGAAATAGGCATGCCCATTTTGGAGCCCTTAAAATCAGATAATTCCAAGTATGTTCAGGATAGTGTAGGAAATTGGTTGAATGATGCCAGTAAGACACAGCCGGTTTTTGTAAAAGAACTCTGTAAACGCTGGGATATGGAGAGCGATACAAAACAAACTAAGTATATAATCAAAAAAGCATTAAGATCGATTGACAAATAAGAACCTTTAGTCAAAAAAAAGTTTGACGCATGTTTATTGAACATACCATATCATACAATATTGGCTTTTCCCTTTTATGGTAATAAAATATTGGACACTTAAGTTAAACCATGCTGATATGTAATTGATTCCTTTCCCGGATTAGCCCTTTATTCATTTATATCATGCCACCACCCTTTAAGAACCGGGAATCGCAATTCCATGCCTTTAAAGCAGGGCGGGAAAGCCGACTGGAATATTTCTATCGGACGCATTTCGATACCCTGTATTTCTATGGCCTTCGCTACATCGGCGATGGCTTCGCCCTGGAAAGCATCCTTCAGGAAGCCTTCCTCAAACTCTGGCATTCGCGGGAAGGCATCCTTTCTACCGGACACCTGAACAATTTCCTTCGATGCCTGGTGCGTAGGCAGTGCTTTGCCTGGCAACGCAAATCATTGCATCGCTTCCACCAATCCATGCTGCCTTTGGAAGGCTTCCACGAAAGCATTGTGGAGATGGATGATGGGGATAAAGTAAGGGATGAAAAAACTTTTCGCATCCTACAGGTGACCGGGCTGCTCAAAACACAGCGCAGGGATATCCTGATGCGTCAGACTGTATAAAAACCTACATCAATAAGTTAACAAGACAACAAGTAGAAAAATTCACAATAAAATGTGATTTTTCCTATTTACTCTGTGACACCAGAATGCATAAACACCAAAATCACACCATAATGTGGTTTTTGTTGCATGATTGAAAAACAAATCCTACTTTTGACAATAAAATCACAGTATAATGTTAGTCAAAGCTCTCGGAGAAACTATAAAAAAAAGACGAAAGGAATTGAGTATCACTCAACCTCACTTGGCCGAACTGGCAAATGTGAGCACCAACACGCTGTATAAATTAGAACGGGGACAAGGCAATCCTTCATTAGATGTGCTGAACAAATTGGCTGAAGTGTTGGGGATGGAACTGACGATGAAAGTGAAAAAACAATGGACTATGGATAATGGATAATTAAGGTAACCTTATGAGAGTAGTGGAAATTTATCGCAATGGGGTTTTAGCGGGAAGGCTGACAGAAGAAAACCGAAAACATTATGTTTTCAGATATGACGACAACTATTTTAATGATTCCAATAAACCACCAATAAGTTTGACATTACCAAAAAACCAGCAGGAATATAGCAGCAAATTTTTATTTCCCTTTTTTTTCAATATGCTAAGTGAAGGAGTAAACAGAAAATTACAAAGTACACAATTGAGAATAGACGAAGAAGATCATTTCGGTTTACTGGCTGCAACAGCACAACATGATACGATTGGCGCGGTAACAGTAAGAGCAATGGATAATGGATAATGGATAATGAAGAGGAATGTTGTAAAGGATAAAAGTTTTGAATTTGCACTGAGTATAGTTCAGTTGTATAAATATTTAGTGGATGAAAAGAAGGAGTTCATAATGTCATAGCAATTGCTGCGATCAGGAACAGCTATTGGTGCATTAGTGAGAGGGGTTGAACATGCGGAAAGAAAAGTGGAATTATTCATAAACTCTCAATCTGGCTAAAAGAAGCAAATGAGTGCGAGTATTGGCTAGAATTACTCTATAAATCGACATATATTGACGATAAGCGATTTATTTCTACTTCTGCTGAGCTAATGTTGCTCATTTCAATCATATTAAAGTCAAAGCAAAAATGAAGAAAGAATTGTCAATATTCAATTTTCCATTATCAATTGTAGTATGTCCGGGAACATTGACTGAAGGTTTCTCTACATACAGTCCCAGTTGTTTGCGAAAAATGTTTAACGGTAAAAAAGTGAGCCATGTTTTGCCATACGAGCAGCCACAACAAAATGAAGAAGTTGCAGAGCAATTCATGGAAAACCGTAAACGTATATCCATATCGGGTGTGCAGGAAAAACTGAGTTTGCTGTTGGAGAAAAATGTATTGCGCCTGACAAAGGAAGGAGAAAGAGGTACATATATACTCAAACCAATACCACGTGATTTAAAAAAGGTTGACCAGGTACCTGCTAACGAACATTTGACTATGCAAATAGCCAAACAAGTGTATGGTATAAATACAGCAGAAAACGCTATGATTTTTTTTAAGAATAGTTCCCCCGCCTATATCACCAAACGATTTGATGTGAAAAATGACGGAAACAAATGGGGTACAGAAGACTTTGCAACACTTGCAGGCAAAACAAAGGACATTTCAGGGGTTAATTTCAAATATGAGTATAGTTATGAAGAAGCTGGACAGTTACTACAGAAATATGTGCCGGCATGGCGGATAGAAATAGAAAAGTATTTTTCTTTGGTTGTGTTCAATTTTCTTTTTTCAAACGGAGATGCTCATTTAAAGAACTTTTCCTTGCTCGAATCATCTAGTGGAGATTATCTTTTAAGTCCTGCTTATGATTTAATAAATACAAAACTTCATGTGGATGATACAGATTTTGCTTTAGACAATGGACTTTTTGCAGACAATTATAAAAGTGAACAATTCAAGAAAAGTGGACATCCTTCAAAAATAGATTTCATCGAATTCGCAAATCGAATTGGAGTTGCAAAAAACCGGGTTGAGAAACTATTGAATCCATTTTTAGAAAAACAACCTATGGTAGAAAGATTGGTTCGTTCTTCATTCCTGACAGATGCTAACAAAAGCGGGTTTTTGCTCATGTATAATACAAAAAGAAATTATTTGATAGCACAATGAAATGTAATATTACTGTCATACCGGGAAAAATAAACTTCTTTGAAAAGCACAATATCGAGGCTTTATCATTTCGCTAAAGTTTCTCATGGGTGAATAATGGTATTTATTTCTAGCCAGTTCGTTACTTCCCATCCTCTTTGTAAAGGTGATTTAGGAGTTATTGGTGAAACAATTAGCAAAAGGCAGCTATTAATGAGCGCATCCAGGATTTTAACAAATCACATTTTGTCCCTTTATAATAAAAGAAATAACCCAACCCCCTGCTTACGGCAAAAATATTACTTCACACCGAAAGCAATTTAATCAGAATATTCCTATATTGTTATTGGAAAAGGTTCATTTGTTCTCCTGCCGGATTTGAAGAATGCGTTCGTGCAATGAGCACTCCAGCCGATTCACTCGTTCCACCTTCCCCTGAAAGTGTGGAAATTGATTACGAAAAGATAATGAGCCTGGCTGCTGAATACGGTGTTGATTTTGTTGAGCCACCAGAAAACTAAAGCACTATTCCGAAATTCTTATCAACAGAATCGTAAATAAACCATATGGAAGGACCTTATTATGAATATCTTTTGCAAAACCATATCAGATAATTACAAAAAAGGATTGATTTGCTGATTGGAGCAAGTGCTGAAACCAGATACCTGGAATTCGTTAAATTGGATCCCAGCCTAACGCAGAGGATTCCGCAATGGATGATCGCTTCCTATTTAGGCATCACCCCCGAAAGTTTAAGCAGGGTAAGAAAAGGACTGGTGCAGTAAAACCTGTATTACATTGATTTACTATCACAAGTCAATGCTGAGCCGTTTCTAGGCAGGAACATGCGGCCATCCCGAAGATTGATTGCAGAAAAAATGAAGAATCAAATCAAAAAATTTGTTTTGTTAGGTATCCTAACTATATTTGCATTGGCAATAGTGCCAAACAACAATTTAATCTTCATAAAAATGGCTAAATCAGTTTTCTATCATGCAGGTTGTCCGGTTTGCGTAAGTGCAGAGCAGGACATTTTATCGCTCATCGACAAGGAGCAAGTTGAAATTGTTCACCTTGGAGAGCAAAAAAGCCGGATAACCGAAGCGGAAAGCCAGGGTGTAAAATCGGTTCCGGCATTGCTTACACCCAATGGCAATGTACTTCACCTGAATTTTGGCGCATCTTTAGAAGATGTAAAAGGCTAAAAAATTTGCCCCGTAAAGTTAGGTTTCCTAACTTTACGGGGCATGCTTACATGATTAAAGCCAAATAACAAAATAGAACAGGGCTCGGAATAGCGGCATGCAAAGGGATTAATAAGCCTCAACACAAGTGCAGGGTTTTTCCAGTGAAAATCAGAGAAATAAACAGAAGAGAAAAACCATTGAACTAATGGCTTAATGTATTTGTAAATTGAAAACCAGCTTCAATATGATGTCGCCATTCGACTTAAATCGCCAAAACGGAAAATTAGAAAGTAAAATCGTAGTAGCATTAGAGCGCATCTCTGAAGCCTTTCGGGTTTTGCTATGGGATGAGAGTAAGAAAAACGGTTTAAGTCCGATTCAAATTCAAATTTTAATTTTCCTGCTGTTCCATACAAATGAAAAATGCAAAGTGAGTTACCTGGCAAATGAATTTAACATGACCAAGGCCACCGTCAGCGACAGTGTTAAATTACTTTTAAATAAGGGTTTGATCAAAAAAATGGATGACCCTGCAGATACACGCAGCTATACCATTGCATTAACCGAAGAGGGTAAATTTACCGCTGAGAACTCGGCAAACTTCGCAATATCCATTGAAAAACCCCTGAATTCACTTTCTGAAGAACAGAATGAAGCCATTTTTTCAGGTCTGATGAAAATTATTGATGGATTGAACAAAGCGGGAGTCATTACCATTCAAAGAATGTGCTTTTCATGTATGCATTACCAGAATAGCAATGGCCAGCATTATTGTAAGCTGCTTCAATCAAAACTAGCTACAACAGATTTGAGAATAGATTGCCCTGAACATCAGTAATTCGGCGCCGGGCCTTTGGCATTCTCAACCGAACATCCGGGTTTTTTCTTATTACTGAGATTCTTTATAATTGTAATTCATTTGATGCCAGATAACATGTATTACAGCAAACCATGGATTACTGTCTGAGTGATAGACAGTCCAGCCCAACCAAGTTTCAGAAATTATAAAGAGGTACCATGAGTGAAAACCGACATTTTACATTTTGGACAAATTGGTTGATTGGCGTTAATGTCATTACGGTATTGATAGGACTGATGATTGCCTTTGCCGGAAATAGTATATTGTTCCGGCCTCATAATCTGGGTACTGTGGAGGTGTTTTTTGGTGGTAGTGAGCTTCCATTAGAAATGATGCATTTGAAAAACTGGTTTTTTGGCATCATAGGCTCCACCATATCGGGTTTTCACCTGTTGATTGTATTTATCGCGAAGTATGCATTTGCAAAAAAGGAGAAGTGGGCGCGAAATGCCATTGCTTCGGCTATGGTCATATGGTTTGGGGTTGACAGCGCCATTTCTTTGTACTATGGCGCTTTATACAATGTGTATTTAATCAATATACCATCTTTTCTGCTCATTATGTTGCCGGTTGTTTTTACCTGGAGGGAATTTGACAGAAAATAAAGAATAAGCATTGTTGAGAGAGAAAAAGCCGGAAGCTAGATGGCTGAGGTTTAAGGGTTAAGTGTTGTTTAAGTGTTAAATGCACGAAGCAGCGATAAAACAATTAGAAATCGTACAAGTTCTTAAATAAAAAAGCCATGAGTAAACATTATGCAAGTGCACAGTGGTCAGGTGACCTCCCAAGCGGAAACGGTAAATTCACATTACAAACCAGTGGATACAGCGGATCTTATAAGTTTAGCAGCCGCTTTGAAGATGACAAAACTGCTTCAAGTCCTGAAGAATTAATCGGCGCAGCCCATGCCAGTTGTTTTTCTATGGCATTGGCACATGCGCTCAAACAAGCAGGTCATGATCCGATTACCATTGATACAGTGGCAGAAGTCACCCTTACCAAAACTTCTTCCGGCTTCAGTATATCAGAAATACTTTTGAAAACAAAAGGAGTTGTAAGCAATATTACCAAGGACACCTTCCATGAGATAGCAAATGATGCCAAAGTCAATTGTCCGGTATCCAAAGTGCTTACAGGAACCAAAATTTTGTTGGAAGCGGAGCTTACTGAAAAGTGAGGTGAAGGGTGAAAGGGTGCTGGAAGTTGAGCCACAGGCGAAATCCAGACAGCGCAGCTTGTTGGGATGGGGTATGACGCCCGCCATCACAACCCGGTCTTTCCGGAAATTGTGGAGCTTGCGGAACAATTATCCGGAATCTGAAGGGAGCGTGAAATTTCAAATACGAAGCATGTCGGGCGGGAGTGGAACTTCTGATGGTAATGAATTTTTCAATCATTTGCTCATTTCATATTAAATTCTAGCACCACCCTTATCCCCTATCCGCGGTTTGCTTCTGAAGCCTTTTTACTTCGCCATAGCTATGCTTTTCAAATCCTTTGGCATTTTTTCAATCGCGTATCGCAATGATGTACGGGGCATACGGGATTTGTTTTTAATGACATATTCGAATATATCTGTTTTAGAACTCGATGCTAGTTGCTTAAAATATTCTTTGCTAATCTTGTTTACCACAGGAACTTGAACCCCGTAAAACCGAATGGTTTCTTTAAAGAATTTTTGACTGCTAGCCTTGGTTTTCTCATCACAGCTTTGGTGAAGTTCCAGGCGAATTTTCTTTATAATATTTTCCATAGGGTTCATTCTGTTTGTTTATAGCATTTCCTTGTAAACGGCAAGAGGTTCCGGTTATACGTGCAGAAGCAAAATATTAAACTATTTAATGCAAAAAATTCATTAGTCTCAATTCGCCTGAAGATACTTGAAAAGCCGGCCGATTGAAAGTTAATCAGGTACAATAGCACGGCGTTGCCCATCACTTATTCCACTTACATCTCAGAGCTGCATATAATTCTTATCTCCTTGTAGACTGTTGGAAGGATGTGTAAAAGCGAAAAGCCAAATGATTTGATTAACCAAGATAAAATTACCTAATATTAGGTATTGCAGATTTTAGAAATACCTAATTGAAAATGCAATTATGGAAAATGGTACTGTTTAACATTACTAAGGAATTAAGGAAGGTAATATTTAAAAAAATTGCAGTAGAAGACGTTTTTTGTTATTTTATTGAATCTTAACCCATTATAAAATGCAGGATGTATCAAACATATTTTATACAGGTAAATGTATTTTGAGTGGTAGTTACATATATTGAATTTTTTATTTGTACAAAAAATTGCAATTCATATATTTAAAAGCAAATCATCTTCCCGGATATTCAAAGTGGGACTGGCGTGGCTGAGCTTTAAAAAATCGGGAATGATGAAAAGCAACATACACACGCATATATCTGTATTTCTATAGTTTAGCTAAATAAATATACTATCGAAAGATGTACGTTGAAATGTTCGGAAGATGAGTTTACATTGGTTTTTTTCTTGGTACGACCCATATTTAGGAGCCAGAAACTGATAAGGGATGCATTCGGGTGTTATATAGGTCATAATAATTCGAGGACTACAGACATATACACCCAGGTAAGCAGAAACAATTTAGAAAACATTCGCAGTCCTTTTGATGATTTGTGAAAAGCATATATTATTCAACAGATATGAATAAATACAACAGTATTAGGCCGTATAGAAAATTTCAACTTGTTTCTATAAATTGTTGTGCGTCAGTGTAAAAAGCCAACGCTCGGTCAAGCACATTTGGTTTTTGCCGACACACAAAGCCAACGCTGAAAAACCAAAAGAGCTTGCCCTTTCCCACCGCACCTGAACAGAATATCTACATTATATACACAGTTTTTTGAGATATTTAAAATAAACTGACTAATTTAGCGGCTGACAAATTAACGTTTGACAATGAACAGAATTAAGGAAGTGTTGGAACAGAAAGGAATTAAACAGACTTGGTTGGCTGAAAAACTTGGGAAAAGCTACAATATGGTAAACGCTTATGCCCAAAATAGACAGCAACCACGCTTAGAAACCTTAATGGACATAGCGGAGATTTTGGACATTGATGTGAAAGATTTGATAGTCTCAAACAAACCTGAACAAGAAGCTAAATGAAATCAACCGAAATAAAACATAATGTTCAGAACCTCATTGACAACTTCTCAAAAGAAGAATTTGTCTTTGATTTGTTGGTGGCATACGGTATTTCAAAAACATCTGTAACCCGACTAAAAAAAGGAGATTACAATTTATCTAAAGTTGACGGAGAACTACTTTACAAAAAGAAGATTTTCTTTAAAGTTGCGGCATCCGACAAACTACTAAGCAGCATTGAGGAAGTTTCTAAAGAAGAACGGATTGTAAAACACCAACCTAGATTTGCAATACTTACCGACCATAAACAAATTGTTGCTAAAGATTTAAAACTAGGCAAGAACTTAGACATAAAATTAAAAGAGTTACCCAACTATTTTGATTTCTTTTTGCCCTTAGCAGGCAGCGAAGTTTATAATGCTTCCAACAACAATGAAGCAGACAGAAACGCTTCGTACAAAATGGCTTCTTTATATGATTTGTTGATTGATGAAAACCCAACTATCTACAATTCAAAAGCAAGCATTCACAACCTAAATATTTTCTTATCTCGTTTGTTGTTTTGCTTTTTTGCAGAAGATACCGAGATATTTGAGCAAGACAGCATTTTCACGAATACTTTAGCTCAGCATACTGCCGAAAACGGAAAAGACACACATACATTTTTAGATGATTTGTTTGACCGTTTAGATAGTGAAAAAGGGTTAGGTTATCCTGCCTTTTTAGCCAAATTCCCTTATGTAAATGGTGGCTTGTTTAATCAAAAAATAAACTCGCCCCTATTTACATCAAAAGCAAGAAAAACACTTATTGAGTTAGGCGGATTACAATGGAAAGACATTAACCCAGATATTTTTGGGTCAATGATACAAGCGGTGGTAATTCCTGAATATCGAAGCGATTTGGGAATGCATTACACTTCGGTTGAAAACATACTGAAACTAATCAAGCCTTTGTTCTTGGATGAATTGTATGAAGCTTATGAAAACGCAACAACAGTAAGTCAATTAAGAGCACTCATCAAAAGAATTTCGAAAATCAAATTTTTTGACCCCGCTTGTGGAAGCGGAAATTTCTTGATTATCACTTACAAAGAAATTCGCCTTTTAGAAATCAAGATTTTAGAAAAAATTACGGATTTAGAAGGCAAAGCACCAACCATAAAATGGACTGAAATACAACTTTCACAATTTTACGGTATTGAAATAGACGATTTTGCTCACGAAATGGCAATACTCTCGCTTTGGTTGGCAGAACACCAAATGAACAAAGTATTTGAAGAACGACTTTTTGATTACGGAAAATCTAAACCCATACTACCACTTAAAGAAGCAGGGCAAATAAAACAAGGCAATGCTACGAGAGTAGATTGGAATGCCGTATGTCCAATTTCTTCAACAGACGAAGTGTATGTAATTGGAAATCCGCCTTATTTGGGTTATAGCCGACAAGACGAAACCCAAAAGGAAGATATGAAAATCGTCTTTTCACGAGTAAACAACTATAAAAAACTAGATTACATAGCGTGTTGGTTTTATAAAGGAACCAATTATATCCAGAATACAAAAGCTAAATATGCTTTTGTAACCACCAATTCTATAACCCAAGGGGAACAAGTAGCCTTGTTGTGGCCTTTAATTTTAAGTAAAGGGCAAGAAATTGACTTTGCACACCAATCTTTTAAATGGACCAACAACGCCAAAGGAAACGCAGGAGTCGCAGTGGTAATAATTGGAGTTAGAAATATTGATAATTCAGACAAATTCCTTTACAATCAAAACCTAAAACAAAGTGTAAAAAATATAAGTCCGTATTTAACTAATACAGGTAATTTAATTGTAAGAGCTCGAAACAAAGCTATTTCCAATTTCCCTGAAATGATTATTGGAAGTAAAATAAGTGACAATGGAAATTTACTATTAGACCAAGAAGAAAAAGACAAAATAATATCACAGAGTCCAAATGCTTCAAAATTTATAAAAAAGTATATTGGAGCATCTGAGTTTATAAAAGGAACGAACAGATATTGCATTCATATAACAGAAGAAACT
>JAFIEV010000063.1 GCA_020832305.1 Cyclobacteriaceae bacterium
AGAATCCACGAACAAATCAATGAGTCTGACTTCCGCGTCTGTATCTACTGAATCTTCCAGGCAGGTAGGAAAGAGGGTGAGCTGATGTCTGTCTGTGCCTTGTATAAATTTCATGCCTTAAGATACAAAACAATATCTATAAAACCTATAGAACAAATAGAAAATATGAAATCCTATATTAGGTTTTTAGACAGTCTGACGTTCCTGGTATAGAAGCCACAGTAGCGGATTTGCGGGCTTCGTCACTGTCCACCGCTACAAAAGCCCACGCTGAGCAGCGAACGCTAAACTAGCACGGAGCTCTGTCCCGCAAGTTTTCGGGATTGGCTATACCATGTTGGCAATCGTAATTTATTCTATCGTCAATTTAAGTTTTTTCCCAAGTCCGGCTTCCACTATCTTGCGGAAGGTCGACATTTCAAGGTCTGTTTTATCATTTTCTATTCTCGAAATGTAAAACCTTGTTGTCCCGCTTCTCATGGCTAACTGCTCTTGTGTCAATCCCGCTTTTAATCGAGCACTTCTTATTAGTCTGCCGTATCTGTATTTTGAAGGCTCTTTAATATCTTCGCTAAGTTCGAAAAGAACATCAGCCCCGATTTCGTAAGGTAGGTTCAAAATTTCCCCGTTTTCTCCTTTTACTTTAATCTCAATGTTCGGCCATGATAAGGTATAATTCCTGAGTTTTACTTTCTTAAATTCCTTTTCGTCAAGTAGCGGATATTCAAAATCGTTTTCGGTTACATTCCATTGTTTGTAAATATTTTCAAAGTCAAGCAGTCGGCTCTCACCGTTGTTGAACATGCATTGGATTTTATGTCCTGAAACCTTTTCGATTTTTACTATTCTGGGTATTTTAATTTTCTGTCTCATGGCCTTGGATTTAATTTGTTGAAAATTTCCAAAAGGAATTTTTTGTTGTCTGCCGCCCAGTCTGTTACCTTTTTTCTCTGCACTTTGGGTATTTTCCCGCATAAGTCTCCAACGTTTCAATTTCTATCAACTCTTCAAATTCAGCGAATTTAGCATGAAAGTGCGGCGGTGGATGGTCACGTGAGTAAATGTCAATCTTTATGTTATCAATCGTTTTTACTGTCGGCATACTTTGTTACCCAATTAGATAACAAAGTTAAAATATTATTTTCTGATTTCCAAGGTAGTTTCGGTTTTTAATTATGATTGCCAACGTTTTGCAGCTTGGCGAAGTGGCGGATTTAGAAGCACTTACTTTCAATTTAGCACTTATGTTTATTAGAAATCCGAATTTTCAATTTAGCACTGAACCCGCCATTGAGCCACGCCTGTTATGGGCTGGCGTTATGTGTTTTAGAGATATAATCAAATCTGATTTAAATCAAAAGCATATTCATAACTTATTACGCTTTTGTCTTTTTCATTTTTCTTCCAAGCTTCTTCCAAATGACTTAATTCAATAATGTTGTTGGTGCTTGTTGGTTTAAATACAGTTGCAACTTTTTCTAAAACCGCTAATTCTTTTTCGGAAAACAAATCTGCTTTGAATGGTCTGTCAATTCTTGCTTTGAATTGTTCGCCTGTATAGCCTTGCTGAAATTCTGTTGTGTAAATATCTATTTCGTCTTTGTTGGCTAGATATTCAAAAATACTTTGAAAATTATTTGGTACCGGCCCCATATCAATGGCTTTGTAACGAACTCCGCTAATAGAAAAACAACTTTGCTTAAACATTAAAAAATCTGCATAGAACAAGAGTTTGTTCATTTTGGTTTTAAATGGTGATAGCTTGCCTGAAAAGTAAACCACCATTTCCGTAAATTTTTCAAAGTTCGGGTTTCTGTATCCTGAATAAATATCTGCTAAATGGTTGCCCATTAAATATTCTTTGAAATTCAAATTGAAAATGTTTCGCTTTTTTTCTTCTACCAGCAATTGTACTTTCTGAATGTGTTTGTGTTTAAATTTGTTGTCTAAGGTTGAACATAACTCAACCATTTCAATAAAAATTTTGGGCTCGTCTACCATTTGTATCAATTTGGCATTTGCTACACTTGGCATTTCGCCTGCTTCATAATGACGGTATGTATTTATGCCAAAACCCAAAATCTCTGACATCTTTGCAGCAGATAACCCGTACTTCTCACGAATTCTAATAATTTCATCAGGAAAGGGAATATTGAATCTATCTCGGTATTGGTTGTATACCTGATTCATATTCACTTCATCTAATGATGTGGTAGTAAATTGTTCTCCACTATCCTCGCATTTGTAATAATGAAAAACAATTTCAAATGTTTCCTTTCTGAAATCCATTGACCTGCGTTCTTTGGTCAATGTCATTTCTTTACCTGTGATTGGACTTTTCATATTGTTCTATTTTAAAGGATAGTTCATTTTGTGTTGTGCCAAGTGAAAAGAAATGCAGATAACACTGCTGCCCATTGCTCCTATTGTAATTTTGATGTACACTTCCTTTTTCTTAACGACTTTTCCAAACACCCACATATCAGCACCTCCGTATAGTTTTTCTTCCAGTGGACCTTCGCTGTAGTCTTTAGTCTCGAGTTCTTCCAGAATGGCTTTCCTGTCTATAGGGCGAAGTTCTAAATCCACCAGTGCTTGGGCGTTTTTGCCCCTGTCGTCACGAAAGAGTACATCCCAAAACTTCATCTTTTCTTTGAAGTCTTTTAAAAAGGACGCTACTTCAGTTTCTGTGCTCATACTTTTGTTTGGTGCTGCAAAGGTAGGAATTAAATTATAAAAAACAACTATAAAGTTGTAAAAAATGTTTTTATAATTGTTTTATGCGACTATAAAGTTTTTATGTAGGCAATTTTAATAAAGACTCATTATTTGTTTTGAGCAAATATTATTTTGAGGGTTAATATTTTTTTTACGCTTGCCCATAACGTCAGTCTGTCTAAAAACCTCAATTCTGCTTTCAATACATCCTGCGAGACATAAATATAAAGCCTTTTAAGGCCTTATGCTGCCAGCTTTAAAAAATTTCTATGGGCAGGGTACAGAATTTTCGAGACGTCATGGGGGCTTAAAAAGGCTTCCATACGGGCCACACAGCGATAAAAACAAGGGATGAGCGTCCTCAGGTATTCCTTGAGCGCTTTTTTGTCAATCAGGTTGAAGATCCTCTTTAGATTATAGGCTGTAAACATAAATCCCACATCTGCTGAGGCCCTGT
>JAFIEV010000076.1 GCA_020832305.1 Cyclobacteriaceae bacterium
GAAAGCTAAAGTGCTGCTGGCCACGGTGAAGGGCGATGTGCACGACATTGGAAAAAATATCGTGGCGGTGGTGCTGCGCTGTAATAATTACGATGTGATTGACCTCGGTGTGATGACGCCCGCCGATAAAATCCTGGCCGCGGCCAGAGAGCATAACGTGGATGTGATTGGGCTGAGCGGTTTGATTACACCCTCGCTCGATGAGATGGTGCACGTGGCCGGTGAGATGACCCGCGAAGGGTTTGATACCCCGCTGCTGATTGGCGGCGCAACCACATCGCGCATGCACACGGCGGTGAAAATTGCACCCTCCTACAACAACCCGGTGATTCATGTGCTGGATGCATCGCGAAGTGTGACCGTGGTGAACCGTCTGGTTTCCAAGACGCTGAAGAAAGGGTTCCTGGATGAGATCCGCAAAGAGTACGAAGGCCTGCGCGAGCAGTACAGCACCCGCGGCAAGAAGAAAACCTACATACCTATTGAGAAAGCGCGCCAGAACCGTACGAAGATAGACTGGGAAAAAGCACCCATCAAAAAGCCGGAGAAGCCCGGGGTTACGGAGTATAGGAACATGCCGCTCGATACGCTGAGGCGCTACATCGATTGGGGACCGTTTTTTATGGCCTGGGAGATGAAGGGCAAATTCCCCGACATCCTGGAGGATGAAAAAGCCGGAGTCGAAGCCCGGAAACTGTTTGATGATGCGAACGGGCTGCTCGACAAAATCATCAGCGAAAACCTGCTTACCGCCCACGGCATTGCAGGGCTCTACCCGGCTAACAGTGTTGGGGATGATATTGAAATTTACAGCGACGAGGGCCGGTCGGAGGTGATTACCAAATTCCACGCGCTTCGCCAGCAGGCCAAAAAGCGAAGCGGTCAGCCCAACAAGGCGATCTCCGATTTTGTAGCGCCCAAAGAGACCGGCATTGCCGATTACATGGGGTGCTTTGCCGTAACCACCGGTCACGGCGTGCTCGACCTGGTGAAAAAGTTTGAGCAAGACCACGACGACTACAACGCCATTATGGTGAAAGCCCTGGCCGACCGCCTCGCCGAAGCCTTTGCCGAATACTTGCACCGCGAAGTGCGAACCAAAATCTGGGGTTATGCTCCTGATGAAGACCTCGACAACGAGCAGCTCATCCGCGAGAAGTACGCCGGCATTCGCCCCGCACCCGGCTACCCCGCCCAGCCCGACCACACCGAAAAACCGATTCTCTTCGACCTGATGAATGTGCCGGATTCTACGGGCATTACCCTTACCGAACACCTGGCCATGAGCCCCGCCTCATCGGTCAGCGGCCTATACTTTGCCCACCCCGATGCCCAATACTTTAACCTCGGCAACATCACCCGAGACCAGGTGGAGGATTATGCTGCGAGGAAGGGAATGAGTGTGGAAGAAGTGGAGAGGTGGTTGGGGCCGAATCTTGCCTATGATTCTTGACCTTTGGAAAGAGATGCCAAATTGGGCTTGAGCCGCTTTGAAACCCCGCTTCATCGGTTAGCGGCCTCTGCTTTGCCCACCCCTAAGCGCAATACTACAACCTCGGCAACTCCACCCGCGACCAGGTGGTGGATTATGCTGCCCGCAAGGGAATGAGCGTGGTAGAAGTGGAGAAGTGGCTGGGGCTGAATTTGGGGTATTAGGGGGATGACGGCATGGCAAATAAGCAACGCGGCATATCATTATATTAGAACGACTAAACGAAAACGTGTCCGGTTGGTTTGTTGACACAGAACAACTTCTATTCGATTTCTATAAACTTGCCGGGTTCATGATCTTTGATGACTGTTGGTAATTTTTCAATCAATGGCAGCAAATCTTCATAGGTGTTGGTTCTGGCTTTTAGAAGTACAATCTGGATTGAAGAAGAGGGATAGATTGTTGGAAGCTCAGGTTCTTGTCACTGGTTATGAAAACATTAAATTCTCCCTCAGCCACTGACAATAACTCACCATTCGAAAAACTTGCCCATCTCAGCTCAGGAGTTGTTTTTACGAAAAAGTGTGAATTTAATTCATCAATTCTGTGCTTCAATTTTTTTGGAAGACATTCATCCAGCAAAATTTTGATCATTGTGGCTGAAGTAGTTGATCTTTAAATCTCTCAAGCACTTGAATAGCTTGTTGTCTGGTTACTGTGGGGAAATCTTCCAAAAACTCGTTTAGGGAATGGTCAGCCTCCAGATATTCAAAAAAGGTACTAACCGGAACACGGGTACCTTTAAAGACAGGTGTACCACCGAGTATCTCTTTTCGCCTTTCTATAAGATTATTTGGAGCAGCCATATTTTTTGGGAGAAAATTTATTGTTGATCAATGAATATAGACAACGAGCGAGCAACCTGGAAATTTTTCAACCAGTCACCCTTCAACAACGCCAAAGTATACACTACGATGGTTTATACGTAGTACATGCTTCGTAGAATAGGCCCTGCTACGCCACCCACTATGTTATCTACTTTGCTATCCACTACGTTAAAACTTCGAGGATCAGGAAAGCTTCGAAGATCAAGAAAACTTCGAGGGTCAGGAAGGCTTCGAAGGGCAGGTGTTCCCGCCAATTGCTCCTCCTTTATCCCGCGAAGCGATTCAAGACCGGGTAAAATCCTGCCATAAATGTTCGTCTTACAGAAATTAAATGGGTAAGAACAAGCGGTCGGCGTTCACTTTTAACACATGCTGACCTATAACTCTTCCAAAGCCTGAATCAGTTCGGATTTTTTCATTTGGGAATATCCTTTAACCTTAAGCTCTTTGGCCAGGTCATACAGTTCCTGGAATGTTAATTCGGAGTAATCCTCTATGTCCTCTTTTAAATTTTGGACTCTGTTATTCGTTTTTCTGAGAAGAGACTCCGTACTGTCTTTCAATTGCTGGCTCAGTTCTTCACTGCTTTTTTTGATCTCTTTAAGATATTTATCTGCACTTTTGGCCAAATTTTTTCTGGTGTTCTTTCCTTTATCAGGAGCAAACAGCACACCCAACAGGGCTCCTCCTAAAGCACTTGAAATAGCAACCAGAATGAGTTTATCCTTTTGCATTTGATCATTTTTTTTATTGAACTGACGGATAAAATTTTGAATATCTTGCTTATCGAGCATCGCCATGATTAGTGATTTTATGTTAATGTTTATTGATCTATCAAGAATCAGTAACAACTTTTATGCATTCATTCTCCTTGATTCTGTGATTTTCACAGAGACTTTTTGAACTTATTTAAGTGTAATATGTAAACTAACATTAATTATTTTGATAAAATTTCAAATTTAGCTACGCTGATGCGAAAATATGGATGTTTGAAATTTGAAACATTCGAAATTGGCTCTTTGCCTACTGCCAGCTTGAATTAGAAAATTGATTTCAATTACTACAACACCGTGTCCGCCGTGATAAACCGCCGTGCCCGTTGTGGTTTTAAAACCTGTTTGGAGACACATCCCCTCGAATCAATCAATTGCCGTTTAAACATCTTATAACTCGGGGGAATGGTGTGGTGCTTATTACCCCCGGGGCGACGCATGCCTCGATCACCGCTGGCGATCTGCCATGCTTTACCCCGGGCTGTGTGATGACGCTCTTTCAGAGCTTGATTATTTTAGGAAATTTTTACAGCCCGGGAATGTCTGCAAAACCAGTGTAAAATTATTAGCACATTTGGTTCTGGTTTACCCGTAAATTATAGCGATGCAAGGATCTTAAGACATTTTTTCATCTTTTTGTTATTGAGTCCACCAAAGAATGACAGATCAAATTTCCGGTTTTAAAATCGAATCGCCACTAAAGCCTGCGGAACAAATATCACAGAGTCTTTAACAAAGTCCCAGTAATTATCATCCTGAACACCCGGCCATTTATTTTGCAGCCACAAAGCATGGCCAATACCGGGTTGAAGGTTCAGGTAAAAACGATTGCCTAAATCCAGGCGGTAACCCACCTTATATTCAGCCCACAACTCAAATCCTTTGTAGGTGTTATTATCGATGTAGGATTCAAATCGATTCCACGCAGGCCATAGTTCGATTTCAAAATTGAAGGTTCTCCAAAAGTAATATCGATACGACATCACCAGTGTAAAGGCATTTGACTGGCCCCGAAACGACTCTTCCTCATTTCTCCAGTTTTGAAAAGCGGGGCCGATTCCAAGTTCCACTCTGTCGGAATGCTGATAAGAAAACTTCAACATATAGATCCGGACTAAAGGGAAGGTGAGGCTGGTTTCCATCGACCAGTTGCTCCCATCGATTTCAGTCCCCGATGGGCTTGTCAATTCCCGGCCCGAGTTCTGTGCAAAAATCTCATTTGACAACAGAAGTGCAGTTATGCAGCAAATAATTACAGTTTTCATGGTCGTCATTTTAGTCTTAATTATCTTTTAACCTGAGTTCGAACTAAGAATTTGTAAAAAAAGTCTCTCCTCCTTTCTGGTAATCAAAATTATAGATTTTATATCGAATTCACGTTTATCATCATTCAGGAAAACAATCACGCGACTTCAGCTTCAAGTTTCTCTTGAATGGATTCTTCTTTTTCAAAAAGCTCATCCAGCCAGTCGAAAACGATCTGACGGATGATGGTCAGGTTTGGCAGCATGTTTTTGCCGGCAGCTCCCAGCTCAGCTTTTCCGATGATCATCTCTTTAACGGGATGCTGTATTTTCCGGAACGCTTCATCATGAAATCGTTTCGTGTGTGTGTAGGACAATTCATCCTCGCCAACCATCATGAGTGTTGGGCAGTTAATGCCAGATGGATCAATCTCAAATTCCTTGCAGGCATCCAGCCATCCCCTGATAGAGTCTACATTCCATCTCCATTTGTAAATATCCATCACATTAAACATTCCGGCCAGCCATGAACCGAAAACTCTGGTTAACAGCCTGAAACCGGGCGTTTTCTCATACTTAGCCAGTGTTTCCAGTTCTTTTGCCTGCACAACGTAGTCATGCATGTTCAGTATGATACTGTTCAGAATCACGGCCTTCACGCGGGAATCGTTTGCTGCTGCCCTTGCTGCAGTATAGCCTCCAAAGCTCGGCCCGAATAGAGCCAGTTTTTCGGGATCCACATCCGGCCGGCTCAGTATATAATCGAGAACCTTACCGATCGGCTTTTCCGATTCAGGCATCATATACATACCATCAAACGCTGTGCTGCCCATTCCGGGTAGATCAACCGATACCACGTTGTAACCGCGCTCTTGATCGTCAATACCAAAGATAAGAAACATGTCTTCGGAGTACGATTCACCTCCTCCAACAACATAAAGTGTGGGCCTCGGTGTATTATCATGGCTGCACTTTAGAAAATAGCCGGGCAACTTCTTGCCTTCGTAGGAAATTTCGATGGGTTCAATAGCCGGGCTGAATAGCGCACCTGCTTTCCTGAAGTTTTCGATCGAGCGTTTTCTGAGCTCCTTAAATTTTTCCGTTTGCCTGATTGCACTTAGGCTAAAAAGGGCGGCACGGGCAAAAAAGTACGCCCTGAGATAAGTATCGCGGGCAGAAATGTAATGCTTTTTTTCAAAGCAGTTATCGGCAACCTTTTCAAGCCTTTGCGACATCGAACTCATATTTTTGACCCAGGCATCTGTATCGTACTGGCCTACATCCAAAACTGAATAAAAAGCTTCTCCGACATCCGCTCCTCCGCGTGCACCAAATGCCAGTAAATAGGAGAAATAGGCATCTGCAATCGGATTCTTGTAGTAAAACTTCATCCGGCCAACCAGCGGTTTGTTATATTTGGGAACTTCAGGAACAGGCCTGACTTCCGAATGACTCTTTGTTTTTTGATTTGTTTTTAGTTTTTCCATAGTACCCTCCGTTTATGTTACTATGATTAAATTAGGGAGCATCACCCCAATCAGGTAGGTAAAAACGTCTCTTTGTTGGGTAAAAAATTAACCCGGATTATTCACGATAAGTGTGAAATAATGATATAAATTATTGTTATTTCTGATTTTACTTTATTTATAGGATACTCCAAGTTTGAGGGTGGTTTTTTTCGTCGAAATTTGAATGTGAACTGCGTTGAAGCAGAAATAGCTTACTCTAGTGTTATGTCAAAGATAAAACATCGGGTTAAGTCATCTGACGAGTTTTTCAAAAAATATGCCAATGTAGATGATTGGGATGATCCCGGATCGACTCGTCTGATGACTCTCTCACACTTTTACAGTTGACAGGACACTAGGTACTATAGTACCCTTCCGCCGCTATTTCCACTTCGCCTTGTTCATATCAAAATTTCCTGGTGAATAATCCGGGTTAAGGCCGGTTCTCTCTGTTTTTTCGAAATTCAGCCGGAGTGATTCCGCTCATCTTTTTGAAGAACTTCACAAAATGGGTGTAATCTTCAAAGTTTAATGACCAGGCGAGTTCCTTGATTCCAGTATCGGTGCTTGTCAGCAAGGTTTTGGCATGCAGGAAAATGATATCATTGATGACCCGTTTAGGTGTTGTATTGTAAACCTTTTTTACTGAGTCAATAAGGTAAGCCGGAGATACTCCCAATAATGAAGCATAATAAGATACTGACTTGTTATCCTGATAATGCTCAAATACAAGGCTTTTAAATCTTATAGCGATCTTTTGGTATTGCAATTCCACAAAGCTGCCGGAAGTTTTCATTCCGGAAACGATACGATTCACATAAACAATCAAAATCTGCAGAAGGTTGCGAATTACAAGGATGTTCTCTTCTTTCATCTCATTTTGCTCCATCAGCATGAGCTCATAAAAATTGCTCAACACCTGGTAGTCGTCACTACTGAGGTTAAAAACAAGTGGCTGCAGACGATGAAGAAAACCATAGCTCTCAGTAAGATGTGTAATACTCTGCAGGTTTAAGAAGCTTTCTCTCACATTAACAACATAACCGTCCCAATTACCGGTTTTTTCCCAATTGAGTATTTGTCCCGGCAGGTAAATCACCATTATATACTCTTCAATAACTTTATGGGAATCAAAAACTCCTACTTTTGCCGGTAAAATACGACCCATTGCAAACTGGAAATAAGTAGTTTGGAATGGCCCCATGTGCGGTACTATGTTATCACCCAGTTCTCTGAAACGGAATGCATGAAACTCGTCATGACTGGATCGTACAAGGGCATTAGCATCCGAATAATAGTCGTTAAATTTCTTGTAAGTTTTGATCTTTGGTTTCGGCATCATATCTCATTAATCAAATAGGTGAGTTTTGTTCTACCACATCTTTACAGATGACATGGTACTATAAATTAAATATTAAATATAATTCAAATAATTAGCTGTTGATACCCACTCAATCACCGGGTAGATTTACCTGCAAACTTTTTAGTTTCATATCTGTAATAGATGTAAGAAATCAATTTAAAATGGGTGACCATAAATGCAAACAATACTTGGTTCGGGCGGGGCAATTGGTGTGGAACTGGCAAAAGAGATGCTCTGCCAGTATGACCGGGATTATGTTTTCAGCAGTGAGAAGTTTGAAAAACGGTTTGGCATAAAACCTACACCCTACGATGATGGAATCAGAGAGGTAGTGAAGAGCCTTGAGTGATTGTGAACAGATTACCTGTTTTCGGATGTCTCGGAAAAGCCCGAACACATTTTACAGGCCTCATTTCTGAAGAGAGCGATTGGATCAACTACGATATAAAGAATGTTTCGTATTAAAACAGAGAAACAGAGAAACAGAAAAAGTATAAAGTTTGGTTTGTACAAAGGGACTGCTTGGGGGGGTTACTTTATCGGTTGTACATTTCTCTGTTTCTCTGTTTATCGGTTTCTACAATTTCAACTCTAACGAATTTACCTATATTTTAGATACAGTCAGTTCACTAAACAGATGCCAGTACCTCGCTCCGGTTTGAAGTTATAGAAACATTTTGGTCTGCTACGGATAAAAGTAAAGGTTGTAAAAACCGGTCATTGATCGTGATTTAAAAAGGTAGTAAGTTATTTAGTCTTGAATCAGTTTCGATTATCTCTGATTGTTGCGTTTTAAAGCCTTTGAAATTAAAAATTTATGGCGTTTGGCAAATGCGGTGCATGCAGAATGGCCGCTCAAACTGTTCGTAAAGATAAACTATTGTTTCTATTCTCTTGTTGACTGAAGGAATTTTCAAGAACAAAAAAATTATGATTGTTGCGGCCCATCCGGATGATGAATTGCTGGGATTGGGGGCTTCCATGCATAAACTGATTCACCATTACGATGTTCAAACCCACGTGGTCATTCTGGGCGAGGGAATCACTTCAAGAGCTGACAGCCGCGATACCGAACAGTGGAAGGAAGATTTAAAAGAGCACAAAAAAAATATTCGACAGGCACAGGAAAAAATCGGCTATCATTCTGTTTCTGTGTATGATTTTCCGGATAACCGGTTTGATACGGTGGCACTTTTAGATCTTATCAAGGTAGTTGAAAAGGAAAAAACAGAGTTTAAGCCGGACATTATTTTTACGCATCATGGCGGGGACTTAAATATTGATCATCAGCGAACCTTTGAGGCTGTGGTTACGGCAGCACGCCCGATGGAACATGAAAAGGTGAAAACCATCATCACATTCGAAACTCCGTCGGGAACCGAGTGGCAGTCGCCGAGTGACCCGAGAGCGTTTACTCCAAATTTATTTATGGAGATTTCAGAGGAGGATCTGCAGGCTAAAATTGACGGTATGGAAGAGTATCGATTCGAGAAGAGGCCCTATCCTCATCCCCGTTCACCGGAGGCACTCAGGATTTATGCACAGCAAACCGGTATCACCGTTGGCCGAAAATATGCAGAGGCATTTTGCCTGATACGGGGTATTCTCTCATGAATGGTTTGATTTACCCACAACAAAGAATTAACAGCAATATTATTTAGTGTCTGTAAAAAAACTCATAATGACTCTAAGAAAACGCTAAGATCAAGGCACGCGAAGGTCAAAAAAGCACAGTGTACTGAGCGTACCCGAGCATTTTTTGGACAAGCGCAACGCAGAGATTGGCGTTTTCTTAGAGTCACTATTTAACTAATCTACGAAATCAACTTAAGAAGAAATAATGAGTAACAAGGCATATCTGGGAATTTTTGGTCCCGGCCCCAACTCTTCGGCTGCCATTTGCAGCGAAAACGAAATCATTGCGTGGGCCGAAGAAGAGCGTTTCAACAGAATCAAAACAGCACCTAACTCCTATCCTTCGCAGGCAATTGCTTTTTGCCTGGAAGAGGCCCGAAAAAAAAATCTGGAGGTAGTAGCTGTTGGGTATGGCTGGAACTGTGAGACATACGCAGAGCTTGCCACAAAGAATTTAAATGAAACGATCGAAAAATTTCCGAGTGAGAGCGATCACATCAGCCTGAAAGTTCAGCAGTCGCTCAATTCGCTCTACGATCCCGAGATGATCAAAAACGATCTGGCCCTGATTCTCAGAAAAAACGGAGTTGAGCTCAGTGACCTGGAATTCAATTTTTATTCTCACCACTTGTGCCACGCGGCCACTGCACACTACTGTTCCGGTTATGAAGATTCGGTCGTCATTATTAATGACGGTGTAGGGGAGGTGGCTTCATCAACTCTCTACTATGCCGATGAGACCGGAGGATTTGAAGAGCTGGCCACTGTGGAACTGCCGAATACGCTTGGCGGACTTTATGCATCTGTTACTGAATTCCTGGGCTTTCGTGCCTATATGGACGAAGGAAAAACAATGGGCCTGGCCGCCTATGGCAAGCCCAATGCAGAGATCGAAGAGATTTTTAAGGACATCGCCCGGGATATCGAGAATGAGTTTGGCTATATCGTCAATCCGCGTTACCGGTACAGCGGAAAGCGTACCTACGGCAAAAAGTTTACTGATAAACTGGTTGAGCGGCTTGGCCCTCCGCGCAAACGGGAAAATTCGGCAATGGAAGCTCCCTATCCCGATATTGCATATACAGCCCAGAAGCAGCTTGAGCGGCTGCTCATGTCTCAGCTGGAATATGCTGCAGGACTCAATCTTTCAAAAAATGCGACGTTTGCCGGTGGTGTTCACATGAACTGCAAAGCCAACGGGGTTCTGGGAGAGTCGGACCTTTTTGATAACTACTTTTTCCAGCCCGCTGCCAGTGATAATGGAGCACCTTTGGGGGCTGCAATGCTTGCTTGTAAAGATGAAACAGGCAGCAAGCCGGTAATCCCGCCGCTGAATCACCTTTACTACGGACCGTCGTTTTCCGTAGAGCAGATTGAATCTGTTCTTAAAAAGTGCAAACTTGACTACAAAAAGTCAGAAAATATTGCGTCAGAAGTGGCACAATTGATTGCTGATAACGCCATAGTCGGCTGGTTTCAGGGGCGGATGGAGATTGGCGCCCGTGCACTTGGCGGCCGGTCTATCCTTGCCAATCCATTGAATCCCGATGCACGCGACCATGTAAACAAACATGTAAAAAACCGTGAGGCCTGGAGGCCATTTTGTCCGTCTCTGCAATCGGAATTTTTTAAAGATTATTTTGATACCGAACTGGATTCATCAAGGTATATGATAACGGCATGCAGTATTAAAAAAGAGTACCTGGATGTTCTGCCTTCCTGTATTCACATAGACGGAACGGTACGTCCCCAAACGGTAGAAAAAGGTGCGAACCCTCTTTACTGGGAGATGCTGAACGAGTTTGAAAAAATAACCGGTCACCCTATAGTGGTGAATACCTCGTTTAATGTACAGGGTGAGCCGATTGTGATGCGTCCGGAAGAAGCAATCCGCTGCTTTTACGGATCAGGTATGGATGTACTTGCGATAGGGCCGTTTTTGGTTAAAAAGGCGTGATATTATGAATATTTATATACCGATTGAGATTAAGGTAAGGGAGCTGGAAGGGAAGTTTTTGCTGGCTCTTACTGCTGCGGAAAGAGGCCATACTGTTATACTTGGTGATAAAGGAGATACCCGTAGATTAGCCGTTAAGGGTATTTTACCTAAAGGAATATATCATAACAAATCTTTAACACCGGGGGATGGAAAAAAGGGTTCTCTGTATAAGATACATAAGAATGGATATGTCATAACTTCGCAAGATGAAGAGAGTGGTTTGCTTGACGAATCATACGAAAACTTTGCAAATCTCAGGTTTTCAAGTGAAACGATTTCAATGGCTTCTAAAGTATTTGCATGGGGAGAACATGATGAAGAAGCATTGAGGAAGGTTTATCCTGAACACAAGGAGAGGATATTATCAACCGGATCACCAAGGGTTGACTTCTGGAGACCTGATTTTAAAAGATATTACGATCAACTTGATTTGAACAATACCAATGAATTAAAACCCTATATCATGGTTGTGTCAAATTTCAGTAGTTTATTAGATGCAAACAGGTTTTGGGATAAAGCGGCCCGATTAAGAAAAGCGGGTTATTTTGAACGGGATGAAAACTGGGAAGCGTATTTCTATCAAAATTCTGCATATCAGTTGCAATTAATTTACGAGTTTATTGTGATGGTCAGGGAATTATCTAAAACCTTTCCAAAAATTAACATAGTGGTACGCCCCCATCCGGTTGAATCGATTGAAGCCTGGAAAAAAATATTAGGAAACAATTACGAGAATGTAAAGATTAACAGAAACGGAACCATTAGTAACTGGATAAGAAATTCATCTTTAATTATTCATAATGGCTGCACAAGCGCCCTGGAAGCTGCTATTTGTGGTACTCACAGGGTAGCATATCGGCCATTACCTTCTGAGTTCGAACGTGACATTCCAAACAGAATAAGTTTTCAGGCTAAATCCTTAAAGGAATTAAAAGAAATGGTTTCAGACATTTTAGATGGAACATCTCTCAAAACGGAAAAAGAAATTGAAAGGAAAACCGGGGAATTAATTCACAAGCGGTTCGAAAATAGTAAAGGGCCTTTTGCTGCTGATAATATTGTCAATGCCTGGGAAGAATTGGCAGAAGAACATCATTTAGAACAAACTTCGCCTGATGAGTTGCAGACCCTCAAGGCAGAAAACAACTTGACGGGAGGGTTCAAAGAGAAGTTGAAAAAAACAATATCATTATTCCAAAATGATAAAAAAAATAAAAAAAGATTACTAAGTTCATCCCATAAATTCCCGGATTTAAAAGAGTCTGAAGTGGAAGAAATGTTAAAAAAACTCCAAATTAGTTTTGATCGATTTCATAGTGTAAAATTTAAACAATTTGGCAAAAAAACATTTATATTTTATAGTGTATAAAAGTGGTATCCAATTATTGTATTTTATGATTTTTTGTTAAGTCAATATGTAAGATTGAAATATGATTTTTTGAAAAATACCTTGTTTTGAAACAACGTATTTCACTGATAGATTTTTATTTCGCGTACAAAAAATGAGCACTTTGAGGGAATTGATAGTACTGGGAGCGCATTACTGGACAATACGTCATATAAAATTTTAATCTTTATTTGATTTATCTTGCTAATGGACATATCGATCAAACCAAAATTTGTGAATAATGCAGGCTGTAATTGTTAGTTAGAGCAGAAAAGAAGAAACTTCATATATTTATACTATTAAAAAGAACATGAAGAAAAGTATTGCATATGCAGTCAAAGAGTATCTGAGGTATCGCGCTAATAGAAATTTCAGTTTTTGAGGTTGTCAGGAAGGGCGCTTTTTTTATGAAGAATTATTATTCAAGCAGAAACTTAATTAAAATCGCCGTTATCCAATTTCTACTTTAGCTTAATTTGGGTTATTTCATATTAATCTTTTATGAGTAGAACAGTCAGAAAATTTAAAAGAAGAATCAATCATCCGATATTAAAGATTTATAACTATTTGATCAGCAGCTTGATAAATATAGGGGAAAGCGCGAGGTTGCCTTTAAGTATTAAACTTTGTTTAATTAATGCAATGCCTGAGCGCCCGATTATCTGCGTTCCAACAGAATCGATCAGGTTTTTTGTACCAAATAAATTTCTGGAGGAAATTTTTTCACCTCATGAAGTAACGAAATCAAAAATACCCTCATTTATCTTTAAGGGTGATTGGGATAAAAATAAAATGATAATAGATGAACATTATTCCAACTACAATAAAGGATATCGCACAATTCATCAAATCTTTGTTGATGGTAAAGAGTTTCATGAAACAGATGAGTATAAGATTTTATTAAAAAAAATTAATAAATGGGGCAAGTCTCCTCGTGGCAAAACGATTGAAGAATTAAATTTATATTTTGAATCGCTTATTCAATTAAAAAAATTGATACAAGAACATGGATATAAAAGCCAGATAGAGTTAAATGGTAATAAAAAAGATGAAATTGGTGTATTTATAGGAAGAAAGGGTGAAATTATAAAAGCAGAAGACAATTTTTCAGGGACACACAGATTTGCTTTGGCTAAACTACTTAATATCCAAAAGATCCCTGTGCATATATTGGCTGTGCACGAAAAGTGGGCATATGCAAATAACCATCTACTTGGGAAAAGAAATATAGATAAGTTAGAAAAGTATTTTCAATAACAATTTATTAAATATATGAAATTTATAATTATGGGCTCCGGTGAAAGTGGTTCCGGTGCTGTATTTGATTACTTGACAAATCGTCCTGATGTATTTGACCCAATTAATAGTGAATTTCGGCTGGTTCAGGATCCCGGGGGGTTAGTAGATTTATACTCTTCAATTGTTTTAGGGTTTCATGTAAACAGAGCAAGTAATGCGATAAACAGATTTAAAATTTTTTGTGAACAGTGTGGCCGTCCCAAAAGTAAAGTTTACAAAGGTTTGTTTAGTTACAAATACGGTTTGAACTATGCGAAACATATCGAAAATTATTTTGAGAAGGTTGATAAATTCATAAGTCGTATTACCCATGTTAATTATAGTGGAATGCCATCTTGCGAACGTTTGAATCTAAATACATTCGATGTCATTAAATATGAACTGAAACGAAAAAAAGCCAAACGAAATAATGAAAAGCCTTATGTTGGAGAGATGTACCTGCCTGTAAGTGAAGAAATATTTCTGAAAGAAACAGAATTGTTTTTAAATGAATTGTTTTCGGTAAACGAGAGTTCAATAAAAAATAATATTGTAGTTGACCAGGGAGGTTCGTTATGGGCACCGGTTACTACTACGAAATTTTATGGTGAGAGGAAAGCAGTTGTTGTCACAAGAGATCCCCGTGATATTTTTTCAGAGTTCCAGTTTTATGGACAAGCGTATCCCGGTGCAGATGTTGAAATATTTTGCAAGTGGTATGAGGGTGTTATGAGCAATATTGATAAAGATGAATGGAAAAATGATATTGTTTTGCATATCCGTTTTGAAGAGTTCATCAAGAACTTTGATGAAGAGGTGGAAAAGTTAAACAAGCATTTAAATTTATCTGATGATGAAAAATATGCTTTTGATCCGGATAGATCAGTAAAAAATATTGGGAAGTTCAAAAAAGTATTAAATACTGATGATGTGAAATATATTGAAAAAAAGTTAAACAGATTTCTTCATTTTTAATTCCAAATTAATTAATAATATTTTTATAGGTTTTTTATGAGGAGTTCAAAAGCCCGGACATTAGATTTTTTACAGCACAAGCTATCTAAATTTACAATTCCTGAATTTATTTATTTTAAGAGTTTGGAATGGAAGGACAGGAATAAAGAAATTCTGTACGAAATTAAAGAAACATTTCAAGGCTCACTTTTGGCTGTGCGCTCATCAGCAGCGAATGAAGACGGAATAAATAATAGCAGGGCCGGAGAGTACGAATCAATTTTAAATGTACCTTCTGAGCATCATAATGATGTGGTTGACGCAGTTGAAAAAGTGTTAATCAGTTATCACAGGAATGGGGATGTTACTGATAAGGATGAAGTAATTGTACAAAGAATGCTTCAAAATACAATCATGAGTGGCGTAATTTTCACACATGATTTGAACACCGGGGCTCCATATTATGTAATTAATTTTGACGATGTTTCAGGCAAAACGAATACGGTAACATCGGGTGATAGTAAATATGCGAACCGAACTTTATATATCCATCGTGGAGCAGCAGATATCATACATTCGGAACGATTTAAAAACCTGATTGATGCCATTCAGGAATTGGAAAAAATAATGAACAGCCAATTTCTTGATGTCGAATTTGCTGTTGATAAAAATTTAAGCCCGCATCTGTTCCAGGTACGGGCAATAACAACCCAACCAAACTGGAATCGGGCGGTATCAAAACGAATAGATTCTGCTTTACACGGAATTCAAACCTTTGTCAGGTCAAAACTTAAACCTGTTGATGGAATTTATGGCTGTACCACAGTTTTAGGACAGATGCCTGACTGGAATCCAGCTGAAATGATAGGGAGGGCTCCCAGAAGATTGGCATTTTCTTTATATGAAACGTTTATAACCAATCATGCATGGAGAATAGCGCGAGAAAAAATGGGATATGCGGTGCCAACGGGACAGCCATTAATGGTTTCTTTAGCAGGACAGCCATTTATTGATACAAGATTAAGTTTTCACAGTTATTTACCTGATAAATTATCACCTGAGATCTCTGAAAAACTGGTAAATACGTGGATTAAAAGATTAAAAGAAAATCCCGAACTACATGATAAAGTTGAGTTTGATGTTGCAATTACAACATTCAGTTTTGATATAGATGAGAAGATTGAAAAATTGACTGGAAATACTCTAAGCATTGATGAAAAAGATGAGTTTAAAGAATGTTTGAGAATGCTCACAATTGAACTGATAAAAGATGAAAATGGGGGAGGGGTTGATTCTGCTTTAAATAAAATAAAACGCCTTGAAAAGGAGCAAGAGTCATTTAAACTTAATACCACCGAACCTGACTTGAACTTTTTGTACAAAATGATGGATGATTGTATTTGGCTGGGTACAATTCCATTTTCCATTCTCGCAAGACATGGCTTTATTGCACGTACTATTCTTTTGTCATTAGAAAACAAGGGAATTTTAAATAAAACTGAAGTTCAAAGTATACAGTCTGGTATCCGAACAGTTGCCAGTGACCTTGTGAGTGATATGCTGAATTTCCAGGAAAAGAAAATTTCAAGAGAAGATTTCATGTTGAAATACGGGCATCTGCGTCCGGGGACTTACGACATACTTTCGTTAAGGTATGACCAGATAGAGAATTTTGGTTCTGGAAATATACCAATGAGATCAGGTTTGGTATCTGAAGAGTTTACTCTTGAAATGGAGCAGAAAAATTCGATTAATGAAATATTAAAAAAAGAAGGATTTTTTGAGCATGGGATCGATGCTGATTATCTGGTTGAATACATTAAGAAAGCAACAGCAGGCCGTGAATATGGCAAATTTATATTTACCAGAACAGTTAGCGATATACTTGAATTAATTGCAAAGTATGGCGAAAATAACGGGTTAAGCAGAGATGAAATTTCACATATTTCTTTTACAGATATACTTAAAGCAACGACCTCAAGTAAAGAAGAATCTATAGAAGACCGGCTGAGAAAAAAATCAAAAGAAGGTGCTGAATTGCATGCAGTAAGTTCAGCAATAAGGCTTCCACAGGTACTTTATGACGAAAAAGGAGTGCATGTGGTACCGTTTCAAATTAGTCATCCTAATTTTATTACCGATAAACGGGTAGATGCAGAATGTATTCGATTATCACCCGGAAATAATCCGCCCTCGTTAAAAGGTAAAATAGTAATTATCGAAAGTGCTGATCCCGGCTTCGACTGGATTTTTGCTCACGATATTGCCGGACTTATTACAAAATACGGAGGGGCAAATTCTCATATGGCGATTCGATGTGCTGAGTTTAGTATTCCAGCAGCTATTGGTTGTGGGGAACAGAAGTTTGAGATTATCATCAATACAAATAAACTGTTATTAGATTGCGCATCAGGTTTGATTCAACCTCAAATTTAATCTGTAACTCAAGAAATAATATAAAAATCATGAAATCAATTCTTCTTGCAGCAGGAGAGGGAACACGATTGAGACCTTACACTTTAGAAGTACCAAAATGCCTTGTGGAAGTAGAAGGTCGCAGTTTAATTGACAGACAACTCGATATTTTAACCAGTGAGGGCATCTCTGAGCAGATCATTATAGGGGGATATCTCGTAAACAAACTTTATGGGCGTGGGTCCAAAATATTAGAGAACAAAAGATTTGATGAAACAAATATGGTGTGGACACTCTTTTGTGCTGACGAAGAACTTGAGGGTGATATTATTGTTTCGTATGGCGATATCGTGTATTCAAGCCAAAATCTGCAATCTCTATTAAACAGTACGGCTGATATTGCCGTGACGATTGATATGGATTGGGAGGACTATTGGAGTAAAAGAATGGAAGACCCATTAAGTGATGCCGAAACTTTAAAAATTTCATCCGATGGTTTTATCACTGAAATCGGCCAAAAACCAAGGTCTCTCTCAGAGATTGAGGGACAGTACATGGGTTTAATGAAGTTTTCTGCGGAAGGGGTGAAAACTCTTAAAAAAGTTTTTTATCAGGCCCAAAAAGACGGCAATATAAGAGGTAAAAACCCTGAAAATGCATACATGACAGACCTGCTTCAATTGATGATTGATAAGGGCCATAAAATAAAAGCCGTTCCAGTACATGGAGGCTGGATTGAGGTAGATACAGTAGATGACCTGAAAAGCAGGGTTACACAATCCCGAATAAAAAATATTACGTAATATAAATAGGCGGTATTGTATTGTAATGTATATAGCAAAAAAGCCGATTTAGAACGCGAGCTGGTGCTAAATAAATTTTCTTTTATTGTACCGAATTAGTTTTTTCACTTTGTTCACAATAGAACAAGGTTCTGCAATATCTCAAGTCAGAACTTAGTCGCTTTCTCAAAATTACTGATAACTAAATATACCCAGCTATCAGATTTAATGTATTATCAAATTAACGATAGGCGTAAATCAGTTCAGGTAAGATCTAATCTTGCCTTTGAAATTATTTATTGAAGAAATTGATATTTTTATTGGCTTTTCATTTTTGAGAAAACGCAAACAGAACTCTTTTAGTTTTATGGAATGAACAGACTTAATGATGTTACCATTGTTATCCGATCAGTGGGTGAAAGAACTGAAGGATTATGTCGTCAATTAATTTTGAGTCAGGGAATCCCCGAAGAGAATCTATTTCTGATTCATGAACGTCCCTTTTCCAGGGCCATGAGAAAAGGGTATCAATTGGGGGCCGACCAAAAACGGACATGGACTTACTGCGTGGATGCAGATGTACTGCTGAGGGATGGAGCCATTTGCAAAATGATTTCTATAATTAAAGAAATGCCAGAACAAACTCTGGGTGTATCGGGTGAACTGCTGGATAAATTCAGAGGAAAGAAAAAATCAGCCGGGAACCATCTCTTTCGCACGAAATATCTTCCTGCACTGATTGAGGTGATCAAACCGTATGAAGAGGAAAGTATCCGGCCGGAATCCTCAGCCATTAAACGATTGTGCCGGAAAGGGTATCAGTTTAAAAAAAATGTGTTATATATTGGGTTGCACGATTTTGAGCAACATTATCATGATATTGCAAGAAAAGCATTTACTCACTCCATAAAGCACGGAAAATACCTGAGTGAATTGGTGCATTTTTGGAAAAAAAGGGCAACGCATGATCCGGATTTTCAGGCTGCGTTATTAGGTTTGTCGAAAGGGGTTTTGCATGTTGAAGATAAGGTCAAAATAAATGTTAATGATTTTAAATTTCTTCAAGATGCCATTGCGGAAGAGTTTGATACGAAAAGCGAACAGATTTCTGATTTTGATATTCAATCGGCAGATGAAGTTACCTCAAATATGAACAAGCAAGAGAATCTTTTTACTGTTGCAGAGGAACTGAATGACCATGCTGAGAAACAGTTTCGTACTCAGTTCAACCAGTTAAATTATGTCGATCTTTTGAGACGCTTTGGTGGTAAAATCATATCGGACATTAAAAATAAAATTAAGTGACAATTTAGATTTCTATGAGAATAGTTATAGTAAATACCCACATAGGAGATCAAATTGGGGGTAGTCAAATTCAGTGTGATTTGATTGCAGAGAAACTACATGAACGGGGGCATGATGTTACTTATTTAGCAATAGGAAAAAAAAATGAATATAAAAGGCCTTATAAAATTAAGAGTTCAAATTGGGATAGTACAGAAATATCAGACAATATTATCCGACTTAACCCGGATATTTTATATTGGAGATTTAATAAAAAATTTCTCTATAAAAGTTTAAAAAAAGTCTCAAAAGCTGGAATAAAGATTATTTATGCCGTATCGAATATTAAAGATTTACAACCATATAGTGAATCCTGGAATAGAAAGAATAGTTTTAAAAAAACATTTTCTTTTCTGAAAAGAAGCCTCTTAAGTCGAATAAATTATGAAGGTATTAAATATGTTGATGGAGTTACAGTAAACAATGAAGAGCACCTCGAATTGGTATCAGATAAAAAAGGCATATATGTACCAAATGCAATCTCAAATAAGAGGGTTGATTTTGTATGGGAAAAACCTTTTGTGCTTTGGGTAGCGAATGTGAAAACCCGGAAACGTCCTGAAATATTTATACAGTTAGCAAAAAAAATTAAAGACATAAATGTAAATTTTTTGATGATTGGTGATTTAACCGGTGCAAATTACCATTGGGTAAAAAAGCCTGACTTGCTTCCTGATAACTTTTTTTATCTTGGAGCAAAATCACTTGAAGAAGTAAATGGTGCACTACACAAATCTTTATTTTTGGTTACTACTTCCACTCCCGAAGGTTTTAGCAACAATATTATTCAGGCCTGGCTTCAGAAAAAAGCAGTAATAGCCTATGAATTTGATCCTGGCGGACTTATTGAAAGTGAGAAATTAGGCTATGTAGTAAAAAAAAACACAGATCTATTAGAAGTTAAAACACGGGAATTGATAGAAAATGATGAGCTTCGCAAGAATATAGGAATACGAGCTTATGAATTTGCAGAAAGTTATTTTTCAAGTGATAAAACGCTAAACCGATTGGAAGATTTCATGAAAGAGATACTCTTAAGTTAAATAATAAAATTCAACCCTGAATAAACCAATCAGAAAAAGTAATATTGAAGTCATTAGAAAAAAAGATACATGTTTGAAAAAATTGATTCAGATTATATCATAATTATTCGTTCGGCAGGTGAAAGAACAAAAGAGGCTTGTCAATATATAGTTTCTCAGGAAGTGGCAACGAATGATATACACATTTTACAGTTAGAACCATTTGAAGAAGCATTAAGAGAGTCTTATCGAAAAGCAAAAGAAAGTAACAAGAAATGGTTAATAACAATAGATGCAGATATTTTACCAAGAAAGGGGTTTATTAAAGAAATAAATGAAATGACAGCTGGAATTTCAAATCGTGTATTTTGTATTAAACCAATGATATATGATAAATTATTTTTAAAACACAGAATGGCTGGTTTCAGAGTTTATCGCACCAGTTATTTAGAAGAAGCTCAGGTATTGATACCGCCAAATGGTGAACAAATTCGCCCTGAGGCTTATGTAGTTTCTCAAATGGAAAAAAAAGGCTATAAAACTAAAATCTTTGAGAATGTGATAGGCTTACACGACTATGAACAGTATTATAAAGACATCTACCGGAAAGCTTATTTCCATTCGGAAAAACATATTGATTTGGTTATTGATTCGATGGGAACCTGGAAAAAACAAATGCATTCTGATCTTGACTATGCTGTTGCCCTCAAAGGAGCAATAGATGGTCTTCTCTCTGAAGACCAACCGAAACCAGATATTCGCTTTTTTGATGGTAAATCATCTAAGTCACTAAAAAAATTGAACCTTACGGAAAAAAATAAGCTTGATAACGCTAATATATCTGATGTTATTGATAAAATTCTACTGGAGGCGGGTCCGTTTCATAAAAGCTATAAATGGAAATCAATTAAGAATGATTTTAAAGAGAAAGGTTTTATTGGTGGAAGTGTTTTTAGTCTTGGGACATTGTTTGAGGTAACCGGGAAAAAACTTCGAAAAGTTGCCGATAATAGATTTCAAAATATTGTAAAATAAATTATACAATAATGATAGTTTATCAGACATTAAGAATTAAGAATAAAATTAACTAAACTATTCATTAACTCTCCTTCATCTTTTCGTAAATCTGCAATGAATATTTTTTTCTTTGGTGATAAATTTTTCATGTCCTCTAATGTCTGTATGTTCATCTTATGATGTTCTTCGATTTGATTTGGAGAGAAGGCTTTATCACCTCTGGATATCCTTTGTTTATTTATGACTTCAGCCGGACAATCCAGATAGATGATGTGGGTCAGATGTTGAAAACCTGAATACACTTTTGATAATCTATTTAATCCAAGATCTTTGTTCTTACTGTTTCTTCTTAATCTTCTAAATGAATGTACCCAACACTCGTCAAATAAATAAATGGATGGACGGTATTTCTTTAAACATCTTTTTAAAGTAAATGTTTTTTTCTCTACTTTTTTCCATCGATTAAGGTTTAACTGTTTTTCTTGTTTTCCTGAAGGTTCCAGGTAATAGTTTAACAAAAGGCGTCTGTAAAAAATAGACGGATTTAAAAATAAGCTGGCTTTAAATCCAGCTTTTTCATAAAAGTTATTTTTTAATTTTATTTGATTGACAGGGATTCCTTTAATTATAAAGTATTTGAATAATTGCTCTGCATAATGCGTTTTACCCGAACCAGCAGTTCCTGTAAATTCTACTACGATATTATTTTTTAGCATTCTAATATTTGTGGATTTTTTTAGAATAAACCTTACTAATTTTACGGTCCAGTATTTAGCCCGGATCCCGTTTCACGGGAATCACTTCGCTCGGTGCTCAAAGTAAATATACTAAAGGAAGTGTAAACTAATGATATAAAACACTTTATGATCCAAATTTGAAATTTTTAAAAGAAACGCCCATTTTTCTTCGACATTTACCTTCAGCTTCGTTTGCCGAATGAATGCCCATGGCAGAATCTAAAATAGCTCTCCTTCGCATAAAGCTACGGAGAGCAAGCATGCAAAATAATTCGCCTGCCCTACGAAGCATTCCTGGCCCACGAAGTTTTAACGTAGTGGGCAGCATAGTAGGGCCTTGCTTAGGTAAAAATCTCTTGGAGAGAAATCCGGGTTAGTTATAGTATTAAGATAAAGAATTTTAGAAAACCAGATCTTAGCTGTCTGAAATGAAATTCCCATATGTAAATATTTGATGTAATTATTAAAAAATGATTTGCTACGTAAGTAATACAATTATTTTATATAGTGGAAATGATTAAAGATTTACTCAAAACAAAAAAAGTTAGTTTATATGAAAAGAATTGATTTTATGGGGCCATCAGGTGTTGGTAAATCTTATTTGTTAGATCATCTGAAAAGAGAAAGAAATAGAATTAGAAAAGATTGGCTAACTGAGACAGAGGCTCTAAAACTTGTTCCATTTAAAAAACTCTATTATTTACCTGTTACAAGATCAATTAGCCGTATTTCAGAAATAGAAGAAAAAAAAGCATTTAAAAATTGTTACAAAGATTGGAATAATTTCTTCACTGTCTGTAGGTTGGGATTGAATAATTATGATTCTGGCAGTAAAAACTTTTATAGATCCGTTAGCAAACTCCTGAAGACATCTAAAAAAGTGAGATTATTAGAAAAAACAATAAATAAAAAAATAATTTTTGATCAGAGTCTTTCGCAAAAATTATTTTTTATTTTTGGAAGTAATCCTAAGGATATAGATTCTGATTTAATTAAACAATATTTCTTTAGTATGCCCAAACCAAAATTATTAGTTGTATTAACTGCAAGTAATGAAGTGATATATAAACGGATATTAAAAAGAAGAGTTGAAGAGGGAAGGGGAGGTGTTGAATACAGTGGGGCAAAAGGTGAGGAATTAATAAATAGAATAAATTTATTTTTAGAGTGGACAGAAATAGCAATTGATACAGTAAAGAAAAATCATGGAAATGTACTTGTACTGAACACAGCTGTGGGAATAGAAGAGAATTGCACAAAAATTATTAATTCCATAAAATGTTTATAATATTTAGTTGGTAATATCTTGATAAGACCTATCTATACATTTAAATAAATAATTAATTCTTGGTAATAAAATATCAACTAATTAAACAATGAATAAAAAAAAAATTGTCTACATCCTTGGTTTAGGACACAGTGGTTCTACACTGATAGAGTACTACCTCTCATCTTACAAAAATTGTATAGGTATAGGAGAAGCATTTAAAGCAAGTTTTGCATTTCAAGAAGGAAATCTTGACAAATTCTCAGAATACGATTTAGAAAGAATTGAAAAGGTACCTCTCTGGAATAAAATGGCTAAATCAGCAAAAGAGCATGAGAATGCAGAAAAGCAATATTTGGCCATCTATGACTATATTCTACATTCTGATGAGTTTTCAAAATATGATTTGATAATTGACTCTTCAAAAAAATTAGCGGGATATAAAATATTATCAGAACATTACGGAGACCAAGTTTATGCAATAATATTATATAAAGATGTACGATCCTGGGTAATTTCCTCGATTGATACTATGAAGAGAAAAAACAGAAAAGTTGGCTTGAAGACAAAATATAAATTAACTACTAAATGGATGAGGGACTATTACCTCATTAATCGGTACTTAAATAATAATAACAAACAGCACTTCAAAATATCCTACGACCTTTTTTGTTTAGATTATGAAAATGTAAAAAATCTATTTAAAAAAAAATTGGAACTTAATTCAGAACCTGATTTTCTAAATACAAATAGTATCAATTTGATTGGCAACAGAATGAAGAAAAAGGCCGATATAAAACTTGAAATAAAATATGACTACAGGTGGGCATCCAGGAGAGAATGGCTTTTACCATGGTTACTTTACCCTGGTTTGAAGACAATGAATAAAAATAATGTATGGAGATATTGAAATAAAACATATATATAAACAATATTATAAAGATATTAAATATAAGTACACACCTATAAATTATGTCATATATACGATCACTCAAAGAGTATATAGTTTCAAAGAGAACTTCTATAGGTAAAAAACGAGGTTCATATTTTTTAAAAAAAAAGTTTTTATCACGTTTTCATCATTTTGATGCAACTTTACCATTCGAGGATGAAAAAAAATACAAGAGTAGATGGGAAGGCTTGCTACTCCGACCAAATCCGATTTATTACCGTGTGTGCTGTAGAGTAAGCGGAAAAAAAAGTCTGGATTATGTTCCTGAAGATATATACAGAAAAGTAATTTTGGAAAATTTGAATGGCAAGATGTTACCAGATTATTATCCATGGACCCAGCACCCGAGGTGCAACACTATTTCTCAAGGGCTAATCACAAGGTAGGTGCCATACCCATCGGTGAACAATTATCTTACTTATTATAAATTATAAAATAAAAATAATCTGTTATCAAATATTTTACTTATTGATATTATTGAGAAAACAATTTGGTAACATAAAAATTAGATATTTAAAAAAATATATTGATTATAATATTATTAGATATAAAATAATTTGAAATTATGGTTTAAGATTGAAGTACTTCAATTCAATCTTAACTTGATTGCTTCCTGCTTTAACATAAAGATTAAAAATACTGATAACTAAAACTAATTATTAAGTAAATATATATAAATATAAATGAATGTAACTTTCAGTAGAATCATATCTGAATTAAAAAATAAACATGATTTACAAAGTTACAAGTCACCCAATGTAGCATTCCGTTCTTATTTCAGGAATAAATCAAATATGAACAGCTTTTTGTCTGATATCGGAGCAAAAACACCGGATATTGCTGCATATTGGATATTCCGGACTATACTGACCTCCCTAAATCCGGCTTAAAAAACACGCCCGGAGTGCTGACATTCCGGCGGATGCTGACCCCCCTGTAAAGAAAGTCGATAGTAGATTCCGGAGCATGTTGACCCCCCTTGAGGTTCGGCAGCATCCTGCAGAATTTACTCAT
>JAFIEV010000080.1 GCA_020832305.1 Cyclobacteriaceae bacterium
AAAAGAGGCCTTGGCTATTTACCAGGCTACAAACACAAAATCAATGATACCTGCAAAGAAAAAATATGTAGTGTACCATTAAATCTTTAACTAGCTGTTTATCAGAAATTAAACCTGATCAAATGGCAAGTTGGGTTAAAACATCAGACTGTCAATTTGAATCAAGTAAATCCATGGTTTCCTGAATCGGATGAAGTCACAAAAAAAAATATCCTTAATGAGTAATAAGGGTTGATTAACAAGATCAGTAGCCCCCGATTGAATTCTTTACAAAACATGTCTGACTATCCAAATCGTAATTTTTTCAAGCCCCGTTAAAAGTATAGCCATACAGAACAGGTTTTAAGATTAAAATTCACGGAATATTAAAATACAATTAAAAGATAGTTAACAATTATTATTTAAATAGTGCTTTTTAAGCTTTAAACTATTTTTTTATGAATTGGAATGTATCAAAATTAGGAATTTGCTGTACTTCATGGGTTAAAAGCAGCAGTTTAAATCATTTAGTGCTCAAATTTTTTATGCTTCCGGGCATAATTATCCTCTTTCTGGTGCTTATTCATATAGAAAAAGTTCACGCACAAAGTCCGCGGGTTAAAAAAATAACCTTTCAGTATGTTAATCCACCATTGTATCCTTTATCATCAGATTTTAAATCCTATCGGGTAAATATTGAAGGCAAAGGCTTAAATTTCAACTTTCTGCGGTACCACCGTCAAAGGGCCTGGGTTGTAACAGGCAACACATCTAATTACGGCAGTGTGGAAAAAGCACAAAGTGAGTTTTTAAATCTACATGGGTTTGATAGGGTAGAAACTAATCCGGATTTAGTGATAGAGGCTAAGTTTTCACCAATATCTATCTTGGCTAAAAATGTTGTCCGTCATGACCATTGTCATTCTATTTCAGCACCTTGTTTTGCCTACAACATCAGTTACAGTTTTGGGGCACATATGAAAATGTATGACCGTAATGGCAATATTTTAAAGGATACAGTATATGCCGATCCATCCCAAAAAATGACAGGTTGGTTTGGTGTCCATAATAATGCTCCGGGTAAAAAATTTCTGGATTCAAATGCTTACAGTACTTTCAGCTACAGATCGCCGGAAGAGCTTGAACACCACTTTCAGAAAAGCTTTGCTACTTTCGAAGCAGAACTGGCGCGTGATTACCTATTGGATTTTGAAGAAAACATCAACAATCTGTACGGATCTGCTTTGAAAGAGCAATCATTTGATTTGTCAACTGGAAGAAAAAACCGAAATAATAATTATGATGACCTTGATAAGGCTTTAGATCTTATCGAAAAGGCTGTTATCAACTTCAATCAGCAGAAGGAGCGTACTTCATGGGAACCCGATTTTCTCGAAGCTTTGGATATTTGGCAGAAAGCTTTGAAAGAATCAGATATGAATGACAATAAAGCCCGAATATATCCATCTCTGGCTTCTCTATTGTATTGTAACATTTCTATCGTTCAATTGTGGTTAGAAAACTGGGAGGAGGCCTCTTCATACGCAGATAAAGCAAAGGTTTTAAACACTTCTTCACCATACCCTGCGCGAATTTTGACTTTTATTGATCAAAGAATGGAAAGAAAAGGTAAATTGAGAGGACAATAAGCACTTAATCATTAGTAAAAAAACCTTCCAATTCAGTATTAAGGATGAACAATGCCACCTTTTATCCTTATGCTATGCGGAATGTACTTCTACTTCTCCTGTCAGTTTCTTTTTTCATAAACGCCTGCACCGGTACCTACCAACCGGTTGAACTCACCTGTGAGTACCTACAAAATCCCCTGGGCATCGATGTGCTCCAACCCAGGCTTTCATGGAAAATACAGGAAACCCAGGAAGGCTATATGCAATCTGCTTATCAGATTATCGCCGCTTTTAGTGAGGAGATGCTCGATGAGCAAAATCCAAAGGCATGGAATAGCGGAAAGATCAATACCAGCCAATCGGTACATGTTCTTTTCCAGGGGCCGGCAGGCCAGACGGGTGACCGGGTCTACTGGAAGGTGCGCACATGGGACCAGGCCGGAAAAGCAAGCCAATGGAGTCAGACATCATGGTGGGAGTATGGACTGCTGCATAAGGATACACAAAACATCAGCTGGATTGGGAAAAGTTATCCTTCATTATTGCCTGAAGTTGTAGGCATAGTGCCCTGCTTCAGAAAGGAGTTTCAGGTAGATAAATCTGTAAGAAAGGCGCGGGCTTACATAAGCGGACTGGGTTATCATGAACTCAGTATCAATGGTCGCAAAGTAAGTGATGACCTCCTGTCGCCCAATCAGACAAACTACGACAGACGGCATGTTGAATCCTGGGATGAAGCCCGCATCGGAAATATGCAGACAACCGTGCTCTATCAAACCTATGATGTTATAGATTTTTTACAAACAGGCAGCAATGCATTGGGCATTATGCTGGGCAATGGATGGTACATACAAACCGACAGGGTGCAGGATTCATCCCTCTGGTATGATACGCCAAGACTCATGTTCCAACTGCACATAGAGTATACTACCGGCGAAACAGAAATCATCCATAGTGATACTACCTGGAAATACGGCGATGGGCCGATACGATATAATGGATTGCACAGTGGTGAAGTATACGATGCGAGATTGGAAAATGAAAATTGGGATCTTCCGGGTTTCAACGATAAACACTGGCAAAATGCCATTAACCAGAGGCCTCCTGCCGGCAAACTCAAAGCTCAGATGTCTGCCCCTGACAGGGTCATTAAAACACTGCAACCCAAGTCCAATGAAAAACTGTCTGACCGCACCCACCGATACGATTTCGGGCAGATGTTTTCAGGCTGGGTGAAACTGAAAGTGAAGGCAGCACCGGGCACAGAAATTACGCTGCGCTTTTTTGAAGATGGGGGCGCTTCCTACGGTCAAAAGGATGTCTACATTGCAAAAGGCAGTGACGAATTTGAAATCTGGGAGCCCAGGTTTACCTGGCATGCCTTTCGTTTTGTGGAAGTGAATGGCCCGGCAGAAGCGATAGATCTGGAAGGCCGGGTGGTGAATACCGATGTCAAATTAAATGGCACATTCGAAAGTTCCAATGCCCTTTTCAATAAAATTCTCGAAAACTTTGAATGGACCCAACCCGGCAATATGCATGGAGGCATCCCCAGCGATTGTCCCCACCGGGAAAGAAGAGGCTATACCGGCGATGGACAGGTAGCGGCCAAAGCAGCAATTTATCATTTTGATATGGCCTCTTTTTATACCAAGTGGTTGAGGGATATGCAGGATGCACAAAATGCCCAAACGGGATATGTACCCAATACCGTGCCCTATCAGGATGGAGGCGGTGGTACGGCCTGGGGCTCTGCTTATGTGATCATTCCATGGTATATGTACCTTTATTATGGTGATACCGCCGTACTTCATGAACATTATGATGGTATGAAAAAATGGCTGCAATACCTGGAGAATGAAAAAAATGAAGAAGGATTGTTGGAAAACCAGGGACTCGGCGAATGGGTGCCCCCTGATTTTGTGCAATTGCCAACGGCTTTTGTCAATACCAGCTATTTTTATTTATGTGCCAGTCTGATGGCCGATATTTCAGCCATTGCAGGGACAGATCAGGAGGTCGCTTTTTACCGGGCCATGACCGCAAGCCTTGCTTCGGATATCAACCGGAAATTCTTCGATTCCGAAGCAATGGCATATTCCATAAACCGTCAGGGCGCCAATACATTTCCGCTGGCTTTTGGCATAGCCGATAGGAACCATACGGATCAAATCATAAAGTCGACGGTGCACCAACTCGAAACTGAAACCGATTTTCATTTTGATACGGGTATCCTGGCTACACCGCTGCTGTTGGAAGCACTTTCCACACTGGGATATACCGATATCGCCTATGCGCTTATGAATCAAAGGGATTTTCCGGGTTTTGGCCATATGATTGAAAACGGTGCGACAAGCATATGGGAAACCTGGCTGGGGGAACAATCGCGCAGCCACCCTATGTTTGGCAGCGTCTGTGGCTGGTTCTATGAATACCTTGGGGGCATCCGTCCCGACCCTGAGCAGCCAGGCTTTAAAAATGTCATTGTTCAACCCCATCCGGTAAAAGCCCTGGATTTTGTAAACACATCATATACCTCACCATACGGAAAGATTCATTCATCATGGCGTTGGGACAATGAAGATCTGATCATGGAGGTTCAGATACCACCCAACAGCACGGCCAGTATTTATGTTCCGGCGGAGTCGCCACAAAACATTCAAACTAAGTCAAAAACAAGCCTTGAAAAAGTGGATGCAAGGTACGCCATGATTGAAGCGGGGCCGGGAAAGCATCAATTCCGGTCGCGAAAACTGAAAGGCAGCCTGGCCGATTGTATTTTAGCTACCCCGCTTATTGATCCGGTCGACAGCGTGTTTGAGAAAGGTAATAAAGTACAAATCAGATTAAACCACGATCATAAAGAGGCAGAGTTATTCTATACCCTGGATGGCAGCAAACCAGATCGATCTTCGCAACGCTATTCGGGGCCTTTTGACATAGAGCAAGATCTGGTATGCAAGGCGATTGCCTTTCACCCTGATTTTAAGCCGAGTTTTGTAAAACGGGCATCCTTCAGCTTTATAGATGCTGAAAGAAACGGACTCAACTACAGATATTATAGTGGGGTTTGGGAGAAATTGCCCGACTATGAAAAACTCCAACCTGTCAAAAGTGGCGCCACCTACCGTTTCAGTCTCGACGAAATCCCATCTAAAGAAGACGCCTTTGGCCTGGTATACGAGGGCTGGATAGAAATTCCCGAGCGCGATGAATACACATTTTATCTCACCTCCAATGATGGGGCCATATTGTATATCAATGATAAAATGCTCATCGATTACGATGGATTGCACGGAGCAGACGAAGAAAGGTCCAATACCCTTTCGTTGGATAAAGGTTTTCATCCCATTCGTTTGCATTATTTTCAGGCGGGGGGAGGTTTATACCTTAAGGTATCTTATGCTTCACCAGGGATTGGTAAAACCGAGATTCCGGCGGGGGTGCTGTACCGCAAGTTGCCATAAAGGATGGGGGGACGGGATATCGGGATCGAGCTCCTGGCATTTTGAAAGTGTTAAGTTCGTGATGTGTGATGAGTTAAGTTAGTTCAGAGCTCGGAGCTCGGAGGAATTTATTCGTAATTGGAAGCCACACTTAACACCTCTCATTCCATCACCCATCGAAATATCTGATCACCAAAAGTCCCTCTGCCCCATTCAACTAAACAACTAAACAAATCAACGCCTAAACGACTCACCAATTCAACAAATCAACACCTAAACGATTCAACAACTTATCATCCATAAAGATTGTACTATCTCCCGGCTTTCTTTCTCAATCAAAGCGGATAGAATTGATCGGGTTGATGCGGGTTATGATGTAGGTAGGGATAAACAGTACTATACTGACGATTAGAAAAGTTCCAAAATTTAGCAGAAAAATGGTTTCCCAGTTCCATTTTATGGGCACATAATCCATATAATAGTTTACGGCATCGAGTTTGATAAATTTAAAATGGTATTGCATAGCACCGAAGCCAATGCCGATCAGGTTGCCTATCACAAGTCCCTTGG
The DNA here is from genome assembly GCA_020832305.1 of Cyclobacteriaceae bacterium. GTDB lineage: Bacteria > Bacteroidota > Bacteroidia > Cytophagales > Cyclobacteriaceae > JAFIEV01. The sequence continues at coordinate 5,627 of JAFIEV010000080.1, forward strand.
CGATCAACATCATTCCATTGTATCGGAAAATCTTTCGAATAATGAGATTGGATGCACCCAGGGCTTTGAGAATACCGATCATCTGGGTGCGTTCCATGATGAGAATCAGCAAGATGGAAATAATGTTAAAACAGGCAACAAAGAGGGTAATGGTTAAAAAAATCACCACATTCCGGGGCAACAACGACAGCCAGTCGAATATTTCTGCATATCTGTCATCAATCTTGTCTACGAAATGATCGAAATCTACTATGTTGTACAACTTTTCCTGTGCCATCTCCAGGTCCTGGAAATTCCTGACATACACTTCAAAACCTCCAATCAGGCTGTCGGACCAGTTGTTCAGGCGCTGTACCATCCGCAAATCTCCGATGACAATCCGCTCGTCAAAATCTTCCATTCCGGTTTCGTAAATTCCGCATATACTAAGGCGGCGTACGCGCACAGGTTGCTGTACAAAATACATTATGGCCTCATCGCCAAGTGCCAGTTCCAGCTTGTTGGCTATCCTTCGGCTGATGACAATTTCCCGGGTTTCAGAGGTATCGCTGTGCTGGATAAACCGGCCCTCGACCATATTACTTTTAAAACGGTCGAAATCATAGGTAGCGTCTACGCCTTTAAGCAGCACCCCAAGCACTTCTTCTTCGGCTTTGATCAGACCGGCTTTATGGGCAAAAGGCTGTACATGATCAATAAAGTCGAAATCCTTGTAATCGCGTGAAAGCCTGGTGTCTTTCGATATAGGGTCTTCTTCATAGGAACTGCTCAGGGTGAATTTGGTAACCTGCAGATGCCCCCCAAAACTGATGATTTTATTAAAAATCTTTTCATTGAAACCCCCGAGTATCTGAAAGGATATAATCATTACCGCCAGACTTACACCTACACTGGCGATGCCTATATTGTAAATTACTCCCGAAAAAGAATCAGTTTTCCGGCTCCGGATTCGTTTGGATATAAAATAGGCTACATTCACGTAATTCGTTCGTTTTTTAAAACAGCATTTTGTTAATCTGTCTATTTCCCATTAATTGCATCCGCAAAATAAAACATCCTATGCGAACATTAATGATATTAATTCCCTTTGGCTTGATTTTTTTTATCAGTACCTGTGGAAAGAGCGGACAAGCCGGAAATAATCAGTCAGAATTGCAGACTGAAAATGAGGATAATTCATCAAATGCCGCATCTCTGCGCATGGGTGCCGAGCGCAGCGATGTATACCTGCCCCTCCTCAAAGACCAGCGCGTCGGGCTGGTGGTGAATCACACCAGTATGGTGGGGGATGTACACCTGGTTGAGTATTTGCTCGGTCAGGGTGTTGAAGTCGTGAAAATTTTTGTACCTGAACACGGCTTCAGAGGCACGGCCGATGCCGGTGAAGCAGTAGCCAACAGCATAGATGAACAGACCGGCCTGCCGGTAATTTCTCTATATGGAAAAAATAAAAAGCCCGATGCCGGTACCCTCAAGGATGTTGACGTTTTGATTTTCGATATCCAGGATGTGGGCGTGCGCTTTTTTACCTACATTTCTACCATGCACTACATTATGGAAGCGGCGGCAGAAAACAATAAAACAGTCATGATATTTGACCGTCCGAATCCCAATGGTCACTATGTCGATGGCCCCATACTCGAGCCTGAGTACCTGTCTTTTGTGGGCATACATCCCATACCAATTGTCCATGGTCTTACGGTAGGGGAGCTGGCAAAAATGATCAATGGTGAAGGTTGGCTCAAAGAAGGGATGCAATGCAGACTTGAAGTGGTGCCCATGAGTAACTACCATCACAAAATGCCCTATTCCCTGCCGGTTAAACCTTCGCCCAACCTGCCCAACGACCGAGCCATCAGTTTGTATCCGTCAGTTTGTTTTTTTGAAGGAACCCATATGAGCCTGGGTCGGGGTACACACTTCCCCTTTCAGGTGTTGGGCTATCCCGATCCGTCTTTTGGTGACTTTACCTTTACCCCGGTATCGATCGATGGAATGTCTAAAAACCCTCCCCTCAAAGACCAGAAATGCTATGGGATCGACCTGCGGGAAGGTGCCGAGCTCGACCGGATAGATTTATCATATGTCATCCATTTTTACAAGAAATGGAAATCGACCGAAAGCTTTTTTAAGCGACATTTCACCCTGCTTGCCGGCACCAAATCGCTCGAGCAGCAAATACAGGCAGGATGGTCTGAAGAAAAAATCAGGGAAAGCTGGAAACCCGGGCTGGAAAATTACCTGCGCATACGCGAAAAATATCTGCTGTATTAATCAATGAACTGAATAGCCCGGAAAAAGGTTAAGATTGTAAGTGATGTTTAAATGATTTGAAAAAGTAAAGACCATGAGAATAGCCTATATGGGAACACCGGAATTTGCCATTCCGGGATTGCAGGCCTGCCTGGAAAGCGGACATGAAGTGGCTTTGGTAATTACGGCGCCAGACAAACCCCAGGGGAGGGGCCGCAACCTTCAGCCATCACCGGTGAAACAGTACGCCCTCGAAAAAGGTCTTCCGGTATTGCAGCCTACCAACCTTAAATCACCGGCTTTTCTGGAGCAACTCGCCTCCTACAATATCGACCTGCAGGTAGTGGTTGCTTTCAGAATGCTTCCAGAAGTGGTTTGGTCGATGCCTCCAAAAGGCACTTTTAACCTGCATGCGTCCCTCTTGCCACAGTACAGAGGCGCTGCACCCATCAACTGGGCAGTCATCAATGGCGAAAAAGAAACGGGCCTTACCACCTTTTTTATTCAACATGAAATCGATACAGGCAATATCATTTTACAGGAAAAAGAACCCATTTATGATGACGATACCGCCGGCAGCCTGCACGATCGCCTTATGCTTAAAGGCGCAGAGATCATCAAAAAGACCATAGAAATTATCCATACCGGAAAAGTGGACCTCAAAACCCAGGCCAACAGTCCGGATTTAAAACATGCCCCAAAGATTTTTAAGGAAGATTGCATAATCCAATGGAATCAACCCGCAGAAAAAGTGAGAAATTTTGTAAGAGGCCTGGCACCATATCCGGGTGCATGGACCAGTCTGGGTGGTCAAAACTTTAAAATTTATGAAGTTCAATTGAGTAAAGAAAATAAAAACCTTCTGCCAGGGGCGTACTATTCAGATCAAAAAACGTTTATACATGTACAAACTGCTGATGGCATGGTAGAAATACTGGAACTACAGCCTGAAGGCAGAAAAAAAATGCTTACTGAAGATTTTTTAAGAGGAAACAGGATATGAAGAAATCTATTATGGTGGCCGTGGCTGAAAACCAGGCGATCGGAAAAGACAATGGCCTGGTGTGGCATCTACCGGCAGATCTTAAATATTTTAAAGAAACCACCATGGGTCATTGGGTGATCATGGGCAGGAAAACATTTGAATCCTTCGGCAATCCATTGCCGGGAAGACCGCACATCGTGATAACAAGAAACCCCGATTACAATGCAAAAGGGCACCGATTGGCAGAAAGTCTGCAACAAGCTTTCGAAATCGCTGCTGCCGAAAATGAAAAAGAAGTCTTTGTACTGGGGGGTGGCGAAATTTATAAACATGCCGTAGACCTGGCCGATATGATGTATGTGACAGAGGTCCATGAGACTTTTGAAGGTGATACTTTCTTCCCTGAAATCGATCTTTCTGTATGGCAGGAAGTAAGCCGCAAAGACTTTAGTGCAGATGATAAGAATAAATATGCATTTTCATTTGTGATTTATCGTCGGAGAGGCGCCGGATGGTAAGGCTTTTTATTTTTATGAAATTGTTCCACCGTATCCCCGCGGTGGTTTTTTTTAACTCCGTTTACTAAGGCAGGGCTCCGTTCCCTCATGGAAGCTCCCGTTCCCTCAACCAGTGCCTGCAGAATTCCTTCTGAGAGAGGCTGTGTTTTTGTATAATTCCAATACAATATGGGCATAATTTTAGGGTAAATGTATTGATAATCTTACTTCAGTAGGGTACGAGCACTTAGCTCTTTTTTAAAAAACGCATTTCGTGGGAATTTTACAACTGTAATTTATCAGGAGGCCGAAGCCTCAAAATATTGACAGTTGAAAGGACCATGTGGACGAGGGATAACATAATTAGAAAAGGGGCCGGGGAGCAGAGGATGACCGTGCGTTGGGCAATGGCCCTTTTTCTTTTTTCCTTACCTGCTATTATAAATGCCCAGCCTCAGGATTTTTCTGCTTTGATTCCCGGAGAGCACTACACACCGGCAACTGTTATTGTAAAACTAAAACCTGAAGAGCAAAGCCTTTCAGGTATGAGAAGTTCAAAAGCAAATCCTCTTTCCATTATACAAACCCTCAATGGGGTAGAACAATGCAGGCCAGCTATTTCAGAATCCTTACTAAATCGCGGAGGCAGAAGTGCAGGCACCTCCAACCGGCTTGAGCATATTTATAAAATCAACCTCGATGCCGGAGCCTCTTTATTTGACTTTATTGAGCAACTTCAATCTTTTGATTTTGTCGAATATGCCGAGCCTGAATATGTAATGGAACTGCTGGCTTATCCCAATGATCCCATGGCAAATCCGGAAAATGGATCACAGACTTATCTGGCGCAGATAAAAGCCTATGACGCCTGGCAAGTGGTAAAAGGTGACACCAATGTAGTCATCGCCATTGTTGATACCGGAACGAATTATGAGCATGAAGATTTATATGCTAATGTAAATAAAAACCACGCAGACCCCATCAATGGTGAAGATTCAGATAACGATGGTTATACCGACAATTTTTATGGCTGGAATCCTGTATCACGCAATGGGCAGGTAATGGACTTGAATGGTCACGGTACCATGGTAGCAGGTCTTGCGGCTGCGGTTGCCAACAACCAGACAGGCATGGCAGGTATAGGTTATGACAGCAGGTATACCGTGGTAAAAGCCTATGATGACAACCTCAAAAGAATTATAAGAGAATGGGATGGCGTGATTTATGCAGCGCAGCAAGGTTGCAAAGTGATGAATCTCTCCTGGGGTATGGCCAATTTGTTTTCAAATTATGCCCGCGACGTAATAAATTTTGTAGTGAATGAAATGGATGTGGTAGTGGTAGCAGCGGCAGGGAATACTACCGGCCAAGTTGACTTTTATCCGGCATCTTTTACCAATGTGCTTTCAGTAGCTGCCTGCGATGCCACTGACCAAATCGCTACCTGGGCATCTTACAGCCCCTTTGTAGGCCTTATGGCTCCCGGAAATGCCGTTGTTTCAACCCATCGCAATGGAGGTTACAGCAATAGCACGGGCTCTTCTTTTGCATCTCCCATTGTCGCCGGTACAGCTGCACTTGTTCGTGCCAGGTTTCCACAGCTCAATGCGCGCCAGGTAATGGAGCAAATCAGGGTGACTGCAGATGATGTTTATGATGTAGGCAGAAATGCGGGGCTTAAGGGAATGCTGGGAAAAGGACGCCTCAACATGCACCGTGCTGTTACTGAAGATTACTGGCCATCTATCCGCAGCCTGGCTGTGCATAGCTCCGGCGCTAACGAAACCCTCATTTTCCCGGGCGATACCCTTCGCATTAAAATTGACTGGTTTAATTATCTCAAAAGCACACAAAATGTACAAATCAAACTAAGTAGTACCTCCCCGATGGTGCGACCGGTCAGCGATCAGTATTACCTTCCATCTGCTCCGGCGGGTGACACGCTTAGAATGACGGGCAATGGCTTTGAATTTGTACTCGATCCCACCCTCAGCTACGGGGCTACCTTACAGTTCAGAATCGACATAGAATCAGGTAATTATAAAGATTTTGAATTTATTACCATCAGAATCAGCAATGACTTTTTTATAGCGAATTCTGATAACCTTCAACTCACCATTGCCAATGATGGCGATCTGGGATATAAAAATTCTTCCTTCTTCAGTGGAAACGGGTTGGTGTTTAACAACAGCCGCATTGCACACCGAATGGGTATTGCCATGGGTACCGGCGAAACACAGCTGGCCGATAATATGGTGCAGACTTTCAGCAATTTTATCCGAAATAAAGATTTTGAAGCCATCTCACTTCCTGTGATACAGAATAGAGAAGAGGTTAAAAACGACATTACAGTTAAGTATAAAGTGAAGGATAATCAAATTGCCGGTCTTCCCCTTGTAGTCGAACAAAAAACACTTGGCTGGCAACACAATGCAGATTATGGTTACATGGCCCTGGAATACCGCATGGTAAATACCGGAAAAGTAAATTTACAGGATGTAGCAACAGGTCTTTATATTGATTTCGACCTCAAGGATCATCAAAAAAACCGGGCCTATCCTGAAGATGAGAACCGCTTTATGATTGTAAGCGCTGAAACCGGAGATCTTTTCGCCGGACTCGGTATACTCAGCCATAATCAACCCATACTCCAGGCCATTGATCAGGAAAGTATGAATGGCAACCAGGGCGATTTTGATTTCAGCTTTACCAAAAAGAACAAATACGATCTGGCTTCTGGTATTCTTCAGAAAACACAGGCGGGGGTTCAGGGAGCAGGTAACAATGTTTCTGTAATGGCTTCCGTGAAAAACAACATAGACGCCGGCTGGGACCAAAAGGTAACCTTTGTAATTCTTGCGGCCAACACAGAGGAAGATCTGAAAAAAGCTTTTGAAGAAGCCTTGCAGAAATACCAGATTGAAGAAAACAGAATTGAAAATTACGGCCAGTTTTGGTTGTGCGAAAACAAAAGCGCCACCATTGAAGAAGGTGGAATGCCTTTTGAATTGTACGCAGATGCGAATTTAACCCAACTGGTAGACAGCACCCTGCAACATGTGACACAACCCATCCTCAAAGATACAAGCCTGTATATTGTATCGCTTGCAAAAGGGTACAGAAGTAAAGCCCGTATTCTTAAGATCAATGTCGACAAGCCGGATGCGATGTTTACCATGCCCAACGATGGACAGTTAGAACTTGCGCCCGGAACCAGCTTAAAGGTCGATTTTGAAAACAAAAGTACTGGTGGTCAACAGTTTTTCTGGAATTTTGACAATGGATATTCCAGTACTACCCAACATGCTTCCACACGTTTTAGCAATGAAGGTAAATACAACATTCACCTGCATGTAACCAGCACCCTGGGATGTGTAAATGAAATTACGAGAGAATTAAACGTTCAGTATCGTAGCCCCCAGTTGCAGATGGCATCCAATGCTACTGTATGCTACAGGGAACCGGTGAAATTGTCGGCGAGCAATAGTCAGAAAATCAGGGTTTACAGCGATTTTCGCCTAAGTGAATTGTTGTATGAAGGCAGCACCTTTACATCTGCCCCTCTTGAAAAAGAGACCATGTTTTACGTGACCAATGCCGCCTATACACTCGAAAGCCAGGCACAAACTGTAAGGGTAAAGATCAACAGACCACATATAGAAATTCTCGCACAGCCCGATACAAGTAAAAGTCCGAATCCAATGTACGCCATTATTTTTGATAACAGCAGTGAACCGGGTGATTACGTCTGGATGAAGGATGGTGGCAATAGTTTACTACAGACCGGTGAAAAATCTGTTTCCTTACCGGTAGATGATGCATCAGCCCAACCTATTCAATTGATCAAAACCAATATTGAAGGTTGTACCGACAGCGCTGAATATTTACTGCAGCCGCTTGCTGCTCAGCAGCCCGAAAACCTGCAATTGTCAGGTTGCCGCAATACTGAGCTGGAAATTGCACCTGTGCACAAGGGGGTATTCGCCTTCTATCGCGATCAGGCTATGCAGCAGCTTCTGCACGTTGGCAGCAGTATGAATCTGCAGGCCGGCAACAGCGATCAATTGGTATATTACACCTGCCTCAATACATTCCGGCAGAGCGAACCGGCTGAAATTCACATTCAGGTTACCGGACCTGAACTGGCCATCCATGAAGCAGGCAACAATCCATCACATTCCAGAGGCGAAACCTTTCACTTTATTGCAGAAACGCATGATGCCTCCTGGATACAATGGACTCTCCCCGGCGGTACAATTTCCAACGAAAATGAAATCACGGCAACCATTGATCAACCGGGTGATTATAATATCTTTTTGATGGGTCAAAACGATATGGGTTGCAAAGATACAGTAAGCTACCTGCTCAGGGTATCGGCCGTAACCTCCCTCAATGTGTTCAGTGATGAAGCCATTCAGGTGTACCCAAACCCGACCGCTGGCAATCTGCATATTACAGCTGCCGACATCGACCGCATTGAAATAGCCGACCTCGGTGGCAGGGTTTTACAGACCATCAACTCAACCGGAAACATGCAAAATGGCCACCTGAATTTAAGCGCCTATCCCGATGGTATCTACATGCTCAGGTTCTATCAGAATGAAGCCTATACCACCAAAAGAATTATTAAGCGGGATTTTTAGCAGATAAACGAATTATTGCATACAATCTTAACTGCTACTTGTTATTTTTGCAGCCACTCACTTGTGGGTCGATGTAAGTAGCAGGAAGGCATGAAACAAATACTGGCGGAAATAATAACCATTGGCGATGAAATTCTATACGGTCAAACCCTTGACACCAACTCGCATTGGATCAGCGAGGCCCTCGATCGCAGGGGCATTAAGGTGCTCCGTAAAACGACCATAGGAGACCAGGAATCTGAAATCCTTACAGCTTTTGCAGAAGCTGAAAGCAGGGTAGACCTGGTATTGATTACAGGCGGCCTGGGGCCCACCAACGACGATCTCACCAAACCCTGTCTGGTCAAATTTTTCAATACCGATCTTGTACTCAATGAAAAAGCCCTGTCTGATGTGGCCGAGTTTTTCGCCCGGCGTGGTCGGGAGCTTACTCAACTCAACAGAAATCAGGCACTTCTGCCGCGCAATTGCGTAATGATCCCCAACCGGCATGGCACCGCGCCCGGCATGTGGTTTGAAAGAGATAATACAGTTTTTGTCTCCATGCCCGGCGTGCCGCATGAAATGAAACACATAATGGAAGAAAGCATCCTTCCCAAAATATCTGCTCATTTCAAAGTGCCGGCATTGATCCACAAAATGGTTAAAACCACCGGCATTGGAGAATCATTTCTGGCAGATATTATTAAAGAATGGGAAGATGCCCTGCCCAAAAACATCAAACTCGCCTACCTGCCCAGCCCCGGCGAGGTAAAACTCAGGCTTACCGGACTGGGTAACGATAAAAAAGCATTGGAAGAAGGTATTGAACGCGAAATTGCTTCGCTGCAAAAACTTGCCAGTGAATATATTTACGGATACAATGGCGATACCCTTGAAAAAGTGATCGGGGAACTTATGCGAAATCAATCCAAAACCATGGCCGTTGCCGAAAGCTGTACCGGCGGTTATCTCGCCCATATGATTACCTCAGTACCCGGCAGCTCTGATTATTTTCTGGGGGGTATGGTGCCTTACAGCAATCGCATGAAAACAGAACTGCTCGGAATACCTGAAGAGCTTATTGAAGAAAAGGGCGCCGTAAGCGAGGAGGTTGTGAAATGGATGGCGGAAAGCGTGCGTAAAAAGTTTTCGGCAGATATAGGCCTGGCGAGTAGTGGCATCGCAGGACCCGGTGGAGGCAGTGCAGAAAAACCGGTTGGAACAGTGTGGATTGCCTGCTCATGTGCCTCCCATACCCAAACCAAAAAACTGCAATTGTCCCTGGATAGAAATATAAATATTAAATTGTCTTCGATTTCATTGCTCAATTTGCTCAGAAAGCAATTAATTCAATGATAATTCATTGGAATGCATTGTCTTATTAAACAATTGGAAATAGTAATACCATGGCGTTAAAAGAAGTTTTTTTACCTAAAATGGGGGAGAGTGTATTTGAGGCGACTATTATAAGCTGGCTCAAAAAAGAAGGTGAAAGCATAGACCCCTATGAATCATTGGTGGAAGTAGCTACCGACAAAGTTGATACAGAAGTACCCTCAAATTACGGTGGGATCCTTAAAAAACGCCTGGCACGCGAAGGTGATGTCGTGGCCATTGGCAAGGCCATCGCACTTATCGAAACGCCTGAAGAGGAAGATAATACCGATGATATACCCACACCTTCCCAGGACAGAGAGCCACTGACAGCAGGAGCAAAAACTTCCAATGGCAATGGCAATAGCAACGGTGGCGCCATTCCCCTGAAAGCCCGCTCGCAAAGTGGCCGATTTTATTCACCCCTCGTGAGAAAAATAGCCCAGGATGAAAAGGTTAAATTGCAGGAGCTGGAAAGCATAGAAGGTACCGGTAAAGGAGGCAGGGTTACCAAAAACGATATATTGAATTACATCAAAACGCGACCGAAAAGTTCTGTCGAGCCAGATGTCATGCTGCAAAAGGCCCATGCCATTTCTGAGGTTACCGGTGACGATGAAATTATCGAAATGGATCGCATGCGCAAAATAATCGCACAGCGCATGGTCGAATCGGTGCATATAGCCCCCCATGTACAGTCTTTCGTTGAGGCCGACATGACACATATCGTGAAGTGGCGCGAAAAAATGAAAGAAGTTGTAAAACGGGAACTCAATCAGAACCTCACCTATACACCGGTGATCATCGAGGCCATCGTAATGGCCCTGCGCGAGTTCCCCGCCTTAAACGCCTCAGTAGACGGGGAGAAAATCATCATCCGCCGCCGCATCAACATAGGTATGGCCGTGGCACTGCCCGATGGAAACCTCATCGTGCCCGTAATCCGCGATGCCGACCGCCTCAGCCTGCTTGGCCTCACCCAACGGGTAAATGAACTGGCAGAAAGGGCCCGCAAAGGCAAGCTTTCAGCCGATGACCTCTCAGGCGGCACTTATACGGTCACCAATGTGGGCAGCTTCGGGAGCCTCCTGGGAACCCCCATTATACTGCAACCCCAGGTTGCCATTATGGCCACCGGAACCATCGTGAAAAAACCGGCAGTGCTCGAAACAGCCGAAGGGGATGTGATCGCCATACGGCATAAAATGTTTCTTTCCCATTCATTCGACCACCGCATCATCGATGGCGCTATGGGTAGCCTTTTTGCCAAAAGAGTTGCAGAAATCCTCGAGAAATTTAACCCAAACCGAAGCTTGTAACAACAGGCATGTATTGCCTGGCAAAGTGAAACAATGAAAATATCAGCATCCGTATATTCCAGCAAAGACAGAGACATCGAAGACCTGGTGAAAGACCTCGATCAATACAACATCGACTCTTTTCACATTGATTGTAATGACAATCTGCAGGTCTTTGACGACATTGCCAAAATCAGGAAAATCAGCCGTACACCCATCGACCTGCACATCATTTCTGAACGGCCCGAGCAGTACTACGATCAGATCGATGCCCATAAAATAGAAATGGTGCAGTTTCAATTTGAAAACCTCGGCAAGCCCCTCAACCTGAAACCCAATGGCATTACCAGCTATGGCCTGTCAATTATGTCAGATACACCCGTAGAAGTTTTCGAACCCTACGCCGGTGATTGTGATTTCATTTTGATGATGACCACCATACCCGGACAAAGCGGGGGAACCTTCAGAAAAGACAATTTCAAAAAAATCAGAAAATTCAGAAATACATTTCCGGGCAAGCGCATTCATGTAGACGGAGGGGTTAATGCAGAAGTGTCTTTTATTCTTCGCTATATGGGCGTGCATTCGGTAGTGTCGGGTTCATACCTGGTCAATCACAGCTCCATCGGTGCCGCCATGCTCAACCTCAGGCTCGAAGATGTGCATTCGCAGTACCAGATCAGGGATTTTATGATCGAAAAAGAAGACCTGCCCATCCTGCCATACCACAAGACCTCTTTTGTGGAAGTGCTGCAAACCATAGAAAAATATAAATTTGGTTTCGTATTCTTTTCAGATGCCGATGGAAAATTTGCCGGACTGGCCAGCAATGCCGATGTGCGAAAAGGACTGCTCAAAAACCTGGCAGACCTCAACCAGACCCGGCTCGAAGATATCACCAATTTCAAACCGGTAAGCCTTCAGGAAGATGCCACCATTTCTGAAATGCTCTACCTTATACAAAGTAAAAAATTTCCGGTGAATTTCCTGCCCGTACTTAACGGGGAGCACAGGATTGCCGGCGCCGTTACTTTCTTCAACCTGATAAAAGGAGAATCATGATCATACACCTCAAAAGCAATGTAAATGCCGAAAAAGCTGCTCAACTGGCCGAAAAAGCCAAAGCCGTTTGTTTTAAAAGAGACAACTATTTTGTGCTGGTAACCTCATCTAAGGTCAGGGCGCTGGATGCCGAACTGGAACCGCATGCTGATGCCTTTTATGTAACCAGCTCGGATATTCAGCTCGCCGGTACGGAATATATGCCACAGAAAAGAAGTTTTGTGCTGGGAAAACACCCCATCGGCGGGGAACATAAAAATACCGTAATGATCGCCGGTCCCTGTTCGGTGGAGTCAGAAGAGCAGATCGAGCAAAGTGCACAGCTGCTCAAAAAACTGGACATCTCTGTGCTTCGGGCCGGATGTTTCAAACCCAGGACCTCGCCCTATACCTTCCAGGGATTGGGCGAAGAAGGCCTTAAATTGCTGGCAAAAATGCGGGAAAAGTACGGCCTCAAAGTGATCACCGAAGTGCGGGATGCCTCCCATGTGGATATGGTGATCGATTATACCGACATCATCCAGATTGGCGCCAAGGCCATGTACGACCACGGCATCCTAAGGCGATGCGGTAAAGCCGATAAACCGGTACTGCTGAAAAGAGGTTTTGGTACCACCTTACAGGAGTTTGTGCAATGTGCAGAATTTGTGATGTCGGGGGGCAATGAAAATGTAGCCCTCTGTGAGCGTGGTATCCGGACTTTCGAGACGAAAACCCGGTTTACCCTCGATTTGTGCGGGGTGGCCTATCTCAAGGAATACACCAATCTGCCGGTCATACTCGACCCCAGCCATGCCATGGGCTATCGCTATGGGGTAGCTGATCTTACAAGGGCCTGCCTGGCTATGGGTGTTGACGGACTGTTGATTGAAACCCACCCTAATCCGATGGTGGCCCAGTCAGATGCCGAGCAGCAACTTACTCATGAACAATTTACGGAGATGTTCCATTCACTTCAACCCATCGCGCAGGCCATTGGCCGCAAGGTGGTGTAATAACAATATAGAAAAATGTGGCGGGATAAAATAAAAATGATCATAGCTGATGTAGATGGTACCCTTACCGATGGGGGCGTCTACATTACGGAAAATGGAGATGAATTTAAAAAATTCAATGCCAAAGATGGCATGGGCATGAAAATTCTCATGGAGCAGGGCTACAAGGTAGGCATCATCAGTGCCAGCCATAGCCGGAAGATGGTGTTGAAAAGAGCCGAAATGCTGGGTATACAGTATTGCTATGTGGGCCATGAGCCTAAGATCAAAATCCTCGATCAGTGGCGGCAGGAGCTCGGGTTGGAGTATGATGAAATTGCCTTTGTCGGAGATGACATCAATGACAAAACGGTGATGGAGGTAGTGGGTTTGTCGGTATGCCCGGCCGATGCCAACGAGATTATTAAAGGCATTTCCCATGTGGTATTAGATCGCACAGGCGGTGAGGCCTGTTTTCGCGAATTCGTCGATAAATTCTTTTCCATACAGCAGGTGGGGGGTTAGTTCGGAGCTCGGAGCTCGGAGCTGGTAGCTGGTTGTTCGTAGTTCGTTGTTGGTGAGTTGTTTAGTTGTGTAGTAAGGATAGGCAAACAGAACATAAATGTTTAAAATGCTCTATAATCGTCCTCGTTTTAAAACGAGGATGCAAGATGATATACTAAAACAATAATGCAGGTAATTTGGCTTGATGATGTGCAGTAAGGTTACCAATGGTTTTATGGGCTGTTGTGCTTTTATAAATATTCGACACCTTTCTGGGTCGATTCCGTATAATGGACCTTCTTTCTACAGACATACGAAGCCTTCAGCTTCGGAGCTATGTTATCGGAAAAATGGTAATGAATAATAATTGGCAATACATCGATCCTTCATGACAAACTGTGATTTTTGTGGAGATCCCGAGGGTTGGGACAGGTTCCCCCCATAGATGAGTAGAAAGTTGGTGGATAATAGATAACATTCTTCCGTCTTTCTGAGAGAACCTGTTCCGATTTATCGGAATTGCCACGGGTTTGGATGTTATCTCAAACGATAAGATGGCAGTGGTATGCAGTCCTCGTCACAGACAAGGATTATAGGCTTTATTACCCACGAGATTATCGCCCTTGTTTTATTAACGAGGGCGTAGAAGTACGATTATTTCGGTAATTGAATGGCTGCTGTTGCCAGTCCTCGTCACAGACAAGGACTATAAGCATTTTTCTACATGGCATTTCACTCCGCTCACAGTCTTCACGGTACAACGAGCTTCGAGCTTTCTCATCCCCCCAACAAGCAGCTACAATATTTTTTTACATGGATTAAATATTTATATCGGCAAATGATTAGCTATGGTTGCCGGTCCTCGTTTAAAACGAGGACCATTGGCGGCTCGGTTGAGTTGTGCAACAGCCACGTATCACGCGTGCCTTCTTTTCTGTAAATACCTTGAAAATCAACGATATAAAAGATAAAGTATACAGAGTCACGTGCGGACTCGTGCCACGGCGGCTTGTATGATTATATCGGCAAATGATTAGCTATGGTTGCCGGTCCTCGTTGCAAACGAGGACCATTGGCGGCTCGGCTGAGTTGTGCAACAGCCACGGACACTCGCCACGGCGGTAAGGGAGACAAATTCGTCTCTCTCAACCCTCCTTCTTGTTGGTGTTTTTCCACCAACAAGCACAGAAACCCATTACCCATCACCCATCACGGATCACGCATTTCATGGATGGGGGTCGTCGTTGGAGAAAACTCCAACAACAGGGAGGGTAAATACTAACTTAATCGGTAAACTCGTCATCAATCATCAAACCTAAACCAATCTACGAATCCCGTTTCGCTCCGCTCACGGGGAGCTAACATACTCATCACTTATCCAGCTACTACGTGCTATGCAAAGTATACAGTGGAATGCCTTTCAAATAATAAGACCTGTCAGGTTGTGAAAACCTGACAGGTTGCATCCTGCTTTCGAACGTTCTTTCACACAAAAAACTTTCGAGGTTTGGAAAACCAGTTTAACCACCCACGACGTGTTTCGTGTCCCCACGAAACATCTCCAATGGCACGCGTTTAGCGCAGCTTAACGCGTGCCCCCTGCTGTTTGGAAAACCTCAGAGTTTGTAGGAAGTTCTGATAAAGGATGTTGTCTGCTTGTAATACAGGTTGATATAATTCGAATAACTTTTCCAAAGGTTTAGAACGTTGGAAAAGTGGCTTCCATATAATTGAATATAATCTGTTGATATTCAAAGTGTGGTATTCAGTGGCGCGTGGGGACACTCGCCACGGCGGTAAGGGAGACAAATTCGTCTCTCTCAACCCTCCTTCTTGTTGGTGTTTTTCCACCAACAAGCACAGAAACCCATCACCCATCTCGGATTACGCATCACGGATCACGCATTTCATGGATGGGGGTGGTTGTCGGAGAAAACTCCAACAACAGGGAGGGTAAAGAATAACCCTGTAGTTCCTTGGGTACTACCAACTAAACAATTAAACAATTAAACGATTAAACAACTCAACATATAAACACTCAAAACACAGCTACGAGCCACGAGCTTTACTAAGGTTGTCGGAGAAACAAGAAAACTCCAACAACAGGGAGGGTAAAGAATAACCCTGTAGTTCCCTGGGTACTACCAACTAAACAATTAAACGATTAAACGATTAAACAATTAAACGATTAAACAACTCAACATCTAAACACTCAAAATACTGTACAACCAGCTACGAGCTACGAGCTACGAACTACGAGCTGACTTATCGCTTCAACACCCTGTGTGTCTGGGTTACTGCACCACCCTGGACGAGGTAGATCATATACACATCATTTTGCAGCAGGCTGCCTTCGGTAAAGCGGAGCTCGTTAAAGCCTTTCTGGCTGCTGAAGTTTTGGCGGTAGATCACTTCCCCTTTGAGGTTGATCATATTGAGTTCGACCGGATTGTTTTCGGGGGAGGTATATTGCAATACAAAAGCCTCCTGGAAAGCATTCGGATAGACCGAAGCGATGTTGAGTTGTGAAAACAGGTCAGAATTAAAGACCACACTGATCATCGGGAAAGTCTCTGAAGTGCCATCAAAATCCGTTTGGGTGAGACGGTAGTAAGAGGTGCCTGCAAACGGACGCGTATCGGTAAAGGTATATTCCAGCACATCCTTGCTGTTGCCCGCTCCGTCGATATAGGCAACTACTTCAAATTCTTTACCATCCCTGGTTTTTTCCAGCGTAAAGAAATCGTTATTCGTTTCAGAAGCAGTAGACCATTTCAAGACCACATCCTGCTCCGTGGCTTCTGCGGTAAAGGAAAGGAGGTCGATGGGGAGGATAATATTTAAAAAAATATTATATTTTATAAACAAATCAACTAAACTTGGAAGAGGAGAGACATCCGGTTCATTAAGAACCTCAATTATTTTTTTTGCAGCAGCAGTACCATTGGTTGTAGAAAAATTTGTGGTGGTGGTGTATAAAGCATCGGTGTTATTTCGATTAAAAATGGTGCCTGAAGTAGTAATTGAGCTTCCTCCAATTACAAACCTTCCATTATTTGTAATATCAGTGTTACGAAGAAATGAAGCATTTTTCTCAATAATTAAAACACCCGTAGAGCTAATGTTAATATAATTTCGATTGCCGTCCCCAAATCCTGCTCCTAAGTTACTCATAGTAAAATCACCCCTTATTACTAGTATTCCATTGACTTGTAGTGTAATTCGTTGGCCTGAAATAATTAGGCTTTGGTCGGGATTCGTAAAAACCTCATTTCCTTGTGCAATGGTAATGATTTTATTTGTGTTACTATCATCTGTCAGATTTCCTGGGCTATTATTACCTATCCAGGTATCATTACTAAACCAATCACCTCCGGCTGGTCCTGGACTTTGTGAGGTAAATGTTTGCGCATATAAATCTACATTTGTAAGTAATATTGCCAGTATAATTGATAAAAACGTTCCAGAAATATTTTTAATCCTTGAATTCACAATTATTAATTGAATCAAATTGCTAGCTCGATAAGTTTCTCTGCATCCCTTTTCCATGTAAGATTAAATGTTAATTGGTTGATAAATTGATTAATTTATTACACCACACGCCTGCTTTGCCCTGAATAACTATGCTAAATAATATAAAATATTTGATTAGTGCAAGAAAAAATAAAAAAAAGTGGAGATTGTGTTAAACCTGTACATGGCTTAGGCTATTAATGTCTGTAGGGGTTACTTTCTGCTTAAGGCCATCAATATAAAGGTATATTTTGCGCAATTATAGGGTCATTTTGCGGTATAATAAGGCAGGGGTGGGGTATGGTAGGAAAATGGTAAGTAGATGTTATATTGTATAACGGATTTGGGAAGTCGGTGAGTCGTTAATTTGGTGAGTTGGTGAGTTGTTGAATTGTTGAATTGAATGGGGCAGAGGGACTTTTGGGAATCAGATATTTCGAAGGGTGATGTTTTGAAAGGAAAATATTGGTCCAGGCCGAGGTTATCAGTCCTCGTCGAAGACAAGGACCATTATCTTTTTACTCACCCCGAGAAACAGGATTTTGGCAAAACCTCCACCCCGAGAGTCGGGGTTTCGTCAAAGCCTCAATTTCCAACAAGGGCGGAAGACAGCATACACATTCTGCCATAGCGAAGCAAGAAGCCATTTCAAAGTAGGTCGTCCTATAAGGTTTTAAAAATCCTTATAGGTCTTTTGCGTTGTGCAGCTTTTGTCTTTTTCTCTAACTTGCGCAAGTCATCATTGCCCAATATCGCCCTTGTCCCGAAAACGGGATTCCGGCAAAGCCTCCACCCAGAGAGTCGGGGTTTCGTCAAAGCCTCAATTTCCAACAAGGGCGTAGAATGATGATTTTTTCGGTTAGCGATTGACTGCTGTTGTAGGTCCTCGTCGAAGACAAGGACCATTGGCCTTTTACCTACGAGATTATCGCTCCCCAATGGCTTGCGTTTAGCGCAGCGTAACGCGTGCCTCCAGCTGTTTAGAAACCAACGGAGCTTGTGGAAAGTTCTGAAAAAGGATGTTGCCTGCTTGAAATACAGGTTGAGATCGTGCGGATAACTTTTCCAAAGGTTTAGAACTTTGGAAAAGTGACTTCCAAATTATCGAATATAATCTTTTGATTTTCAAAGTGTAGTATACATAGTCTCGTAGGGACAGGCGCCACGGCGGTAGGGTAATATACAGTGGCGCATTTTAAAATTTGTTCCACTTTTAATGTTCATAATAGATTGGCTGAAACCAAAGAATTCAATCTTCAGAATTTCTGAATGCAAAAGCTTTTAATTCTTGTTGAGCTCTGGCGATTCCGTATTGATTGGCCAGGTCCCGCCAATATCTAACTGATTTTCGGACAGTTTCTATTATTTGCTCAGCATCCCTTTTGTTTAATCTAAAGAACTCGTGAACTTCCATGGCCAGGTCAAGATCCAGGGAATTGTCATTTTCAGTAATATTGAGTTTAAGCCCGGTCCCTGTTTCTACAGGATTAATATCATATGCCGGGGATAAAACCCATCCATCGGAAGACAATAGGAATCCATGATTTCTTAGGTGATCATCCGTATTGGATACACATATATTGAATACAATCCTCTTCCAAAGTTCCCTGAGATCTTCATTTACACGGGCACCATGTCTCTGTATGAATTCAACAAGTTCCAGATAACTTACCCCTTCGTCAGCTCCCTGTCCGTCAATATACCCAAGCTGAGTCATGGCTGAGGCAAAATGGATGCGCCCTCCACCATTGGCCCTATCAAATCTTTTTGTTAAAAAAGTATGCCTGTCATTGGAAAATGTATGTGCTTGTGATTCCGCCATATGTATTCCTGCGGCGACTGCCATTTTGTAAGTTACCATTTCCCAGGCACCTGTATCATCGTGGTCTTTTTTACTTGGAAATTTCGCAATCCACAAATTGCCTTTAGGGTCAAGAATATTGGCTTTTGGCCTTGCACCGCCAAGTGAAGAGCCCGGAGCCACCAACATGTTTAACCAATTCAGGTACTCAGGATCATCCATTACATCATCATCTTCAAGTCTTAAGCTAATCTGTTCAAGCGCTCTGATAGATGTCCATGGGGGGCTGGCCAGTCTCTCATTATTGCTTAAAAAAGGTCCTTCCCTGGTAGTTTTGAATCTGAGTCCCCCCATCCTGCTGCCATCAAAAACTCCAAGTAAAAAGTCTGCTTCAAACAGCATGTTCTCCTTTCTCTCATGTAAACGGGCCTCAGCCGCCTCTCTTCTTCGCATCAATAACCTTCCCCATCTATCAGGGGATGAATCCAGAAACATTCCAAAGTTTGGTTTAACATCACTGTCCAGGTATTGTGGCCCATGATAAAATTGTAAGTCAGGATCCAGCAACAATGCAAAACCAGACCCCAGCCATGCTTTATCATAGCTGAAGGAAAATACATCTTTTCCTCGTATTTGTTCCGAATAAAGAATACCCATAAATGTAGGATTGCCAAGTTCCTGCCAACTTGCATAAACATGTATTTCTCTTGATGCCACAACTATTGCTTTTTAGGTGCCCTTTCTTTAGTAATCAATCCTGCATCCTGTAGTTTTCTTCCTAAATCATCATCTTTGGCTAACTTCAGGATATCCTTTTCAAGCCCCAGTACTTTTAACACATTTAGATAATAACCAATGCTTACAGTTGAAGAACCTTTTTCAATACTGTAAATTGTCCTTCGGCTTATCCCGGTTCTTTCAGCCACTTGGTCAGCACTCAACTTCCTCCGAAGTCGGGCAAGCTTGATTTGCTCTCCAACCTGATCCATCAGTAACTGCATCTTTGGTAATAATACAGGTTTGCTTTTTCCCATAACTTGCAATTAAAGTAACAAATATACCATTAAATATGCATATAATTGCCAGTTATGATGGTTTATTTTTAAGTAAATATGGGGTTTGCTCTATCAGTAAAGAAATCTTATAGCCGTATTTTTTTTCGATTACCAATTAAAGACAGGTAAAAATTAATCCCCAATGGCTCGCGTTTAGCGCAGCGTAACGCGTGCCTCCAGCTGTTTGGAAACCCTCAGAGCTTGTGGAAACTTACGGCAAAGGATGTTGCTTGCTTGTAATACAGTTGATATATTATCGAATATAATCAGTTGATATTCAATGTGTATTATACAGTGTCGCGTGGGGACAGGCGCCACGGGTGCAGATGCATAATTCTTTCGGTTAGCGATTGACTGCTGTTGTAGGTCCTCGTCTGAGACAAGGACCATTGGCCTTTTACCCACGAGATCCCCAATGGCTCGCGTTTAGCGCAGCGTAACGCGTGCCTCCAGCTGTTTATAACCAACCCCCCGGAGCTTGTGGAAACTTACGGCAAAGGATGTTGCTTTTTTGTAATACAGTTGATAAATTATCGAATATAATCAGTTGATATTCAATGTGTATTATACAGTGTCGCGTGGGGACACTCGCCACGGCGGTAAGGGTGCAGTTGCATAATCCTTTCGGTTAGCGATTGACTGCTGTTGTAGGTCCTCGTCTGAGACAAGGACCATAATCATTTTACCCACGAGATCAAACAAGACACACGTGGCACACGGGCGCCAGCACATTAGGGTAAATTACAAGCTGTAATATTCAATACAAAAACGAATCTCGTTTCGCTACGCTCACGGAAAGCTCAACAACTCAACGATTAAACAATTAAACAATTAAACAATTAAACACCCATCACGCACCCCGCATCACGCAAAAAGCCCCGAAATCTCAAAGGAGTTTCCAGGGCTTTTTAATGCTTTGTTATATTCTATCTCTGTTAAAACCCTTTAGTAAAGGTTTCAATTTTCGCTGCATCGGGTCGGCTGCCGGTATATATGACAAACCTGTACCTGAAAGTAGCCGATTCTCCTTTTTTAAGTTGCAGGTTCAGCTCGTCTTTTCCATTGCTCAGCGCTGCCTGTCCGAGTGTATTGGCGGCAAACAATCCGTAGCCCCTGGCATGCCAGTAGGTAGGATAACCCGGGTTTTGCGGATGGTCAATCAGAATCACAGAAATTTCTTCTCCGTTGAGCTCTGAGGCCAGATTCACCCAACGCGCCCTTGTGCCCCATACATCGTCGCCTTCCAGTCCTTCGCTGCTGTAATACCTTCCCTTTACGCCTTCATTATCGAGGCTTTTTACTTCAGTAGGGTTTCCGGCCGCATCGGTAAAGGTGGAGGGTTTGTCTGAAGGATGCTCCAGGGCACGTGTTACCCTGATGGCAATCATGCCTTCTTTATTGTCTTTAAACAATACATCTTCATCTGTTGCTGTGAGCGTTGCCACCCGGTCGATGATTCTGTAATTGTCTTCAACCTTAAAGGTAAAGCTGGTTTTTTCTTCCAGAAGTACTGAGCCATCCGGACGCTTCCAGTCGGCCATTACGGTTAGGCTGGCGCTGTTGCCACTTTCTTTCATATCCACTACCTCGCGGTGGCGGATGGTGCCGTAATGCTCTGCCTTGGCAGGATCGATGGCTGTGGAATTGTTCCAGAAATCAAGTCCGTTTACATCGCCGAAGTTCATCCAGATACCTACATGGTGGGGATGGTCAACCCTTTCACCGGGTGTCTTGTCAATCGGATAGCCCCGGGTAATGCGGTTTCCTGCAGAACTTACCACAGGATACAATACCGGTTTCATGATGTTTTCGGGGTAGATGTATGAGGTAAACAATTGATCACCGACCATTACATCAATCTTATTTTCAGCATCTTTCCTCACCAGTCGCACTGCTGAAGTATTTTCTTCTTCTTTGCTTTCTTCTTTCTTTTCGCCTGAGCAAGAAAGAAGAAGGGCGGCTACCGGAACCAAAGCCCATGCCGCCAACATCTTTTTATTCATTATTTCCTATACTTTTAAATATGAAATACTTTACTTCCTGCTATTACTTCCTGTTTCTCTGTATCGAAGGTTACATATTCTCCGGTTCTGAGGGCCGCAGTTACCATGATATTGGCGATGGAATGTTCGTATCCTGCCTGTGCTGAAGCATTGGGCTCTTTGCGGCTGCGTACACACTGCATCCAGTTGAGCATATGCAGCGAAGTCATGTTATCGGCGCCTGTATTTGCGTCTGTTTCAATCTTTCCGACTGATTTGAGTTCAAATTCTTTCAGCAAATTAGGCTGCATTCCCATGGAAGAGGCATGTCGCTCTGTAAGTCCTCCTGTTGGGGTTACCTTATTGGTATCCAGGTTGAGCTCACCGCCATTGGAATAATAAATTTCTTTGGTACCTCCTGCGGAGTTGGTGAACCTTGAAGAATAGATTACCTGGAATCCTTTGGATTTGTCATTCAAGGGGCCGTAATCGAATACAGCGGTCATGGTATCGAAATTTTCCCTTCCGTCTTTCCACAGGTAGATGCCTCCATTGGCGGCTACGCTTCTGGGGTGCGGAAGGCCGGTGAACCAATGCACGGTATCGATCTGGTGTGCCATCCACTGGCCGGGAATACCTGAAGAATAAGGCCAGAAAAGTCTGTATTCAAGATATTTTCTCGGATTCCAGGGTTCGTAAGGACGGTTCATAAGGAAGCGTTTCCAATCGGTATCTTTTTCCTTAATTTCCTTTGTAAGCTCAGGAAGTCTCCAGCGGCCTGGCTGGTTTACGTTCCAGGTCATTTCCACCGCTACGATATCGCCGAATTGTCCTGATTTGATATATTCTTCAGCGGCGTGATAGTTGGGTGCTGATCTCCTTTGAGAGCCAACCTGTACAATTTTTTTGTGCTTTTTAATGGCAGCCATGGCAGCGCGGTTATCTTCCATGGTTTCGGCAAAAGGCTTCTCAACATACACATCACAGCCGCCTTCTACGGCTTCTTTGGTGTGCAGGGCATGCTGAAAGTCGGCCGTTGCTATGATCACCGCGTCAACTTTGCCCTTGTCATACAACTCTTCGTTGTTTCGATAGGTCTTGATTTTGGTATCAAAACGCTCTTTCATAAAGTCTACACATTCGTCCCTTCTGCGGTTCCAGATGTCAGATACGGCAGTAATTCTGAAATTCTGCTTTTGTGAATGATCGTAAAAAGAAGGTATAAGTGAGGAACGGGTTCTGCTCGCAAAACCTACAATACCTACATTCACCCGGTCATTGGCTCCGATGATACTTGAGTAGCTCTTGGCTGAGAAAGCCATCGAAAGACCCGCTGTACCCAACGCTGTCTTTTTAATAAAGTCGCGTCTGCTGTTTTCTGTATTCATGATGAAAATCGATTTATGTTAAAAAAAATTTCCGCCTCTTAGAGTTTAATAATTCTTACCTTGAAGTTCCGATGATCGCATTTGCATTTCTTCATAATACAATAACGATACCCGAATGTATATTTTTATGCATACCGTTGCCCAAATAGCTAAACATTACTATAAATACGCTTTACATACATCCATGGTTCCTTGCTCAAATGGCATATCTGGTACCGAAAATTCCGAAAAATCTTTGTATTTACCAAATTAAAACGTTTGCAATTATAAAAAATCTAGTGAAGCAAAACATATACAGCCTATGTTCCGTAAATATAGCAAACAATATTACGCCTGAAGGATGAATGGCTATTATCGCATTTTTCTCAGTAAAAAATGTGTCTACTTTGAAATATTTTTAATTTAAATCGTTTACTAATTGCGTATATTTAATTATATTGAAAATCCTCAAACTAAATTTTTTCGGAACCTATGGAGAAAATAAAAAAATCAGAACTCAAATTCAGATCGGGGAATTTTGTTCTCAGGGATGGAGAAGCTTTCCGCATTACGGATCAATCACTGGAAGAGATCATAAAGCAAAAAAAGTATCCGGTTGAGGGCATCCGAATTACGGAAGATTGGATTGAAAGTTTTGGATTTTTTTATCTGGCCAGCACCAATAAAACGCACACCTATTCCTACAAAGGAATTCATGTTCATTATTCAGATGGTCAGGTACAGGTTTTTTACCGTCAAAGGCTTATCGATACGATATCGTTTGTACATGAATTGCAAAACCTGTTTTTTGGTATTACCGGTGAAGACTTGATTTATCGCAATCTTCTGGTCGCATAGTTTTTTAAGTTAAATGGGCTGTATTACCTTTTAACCGCTGCATGAAAGGTATGCAAAAGGATTTTCCTTAGTTAAACCTTTCTGACAGGAGGGATAAAATTATAATACAGCCCAATCTTCACTTTATATATATAAAAGGTTAAGCCGGTAAAGACACATATCCCCGCCACTACAGCGAAGGTCTCACCAATTTATTCCCTTCATTTTTGAGCATTTCCAAAAATCCTTCATTGCTTTTAAACTGTTCACTTTGCACTTCCCATCCGCTGGCAAAGGCAAACAGCACAGGCACGCCAGGAGTGGCCTGCAGGGTAACATAATAAGTTTCTACAATATCAGCGCCTTTGTCGGGCAGCTCTCCATGTTCAATATACTCCTGGTCCCTGTACAGCACTGCCATACCCAGCAGTTCTTCGCCATCGGGATTTTCGGTCTGATAATCAAAAGTGGAAATGGCCTGCCATCCGTTATCCCAGGCGCTGTGGGTCATTTGATCACTTTTCATATTGACAATACCGGTAACCAGGGCATACTTTTCTTTTTCACCCCGCAGTGTTACATAACTGTTGTAGGCATAGCTGCCGGCCCAGATTTCAATTCTTCTTACCAGATCAATTTTTTCATCGCCTATGTCCCAACCTTCGTATTGAAGGTCAAAAATAGCCCGCACCGGTCCTTCTGTAATAAAGCGATAAGATTGCTTGTCGACCTTGCCCAAACGAACATAATTTTCATTGTGGTAAAGGGCAATGGCGCCGGCACCCAGTGAGTTACCTACCTTTAAAACATCCATACCCCAGGACTGCATTTTGTGGTAATCTTCATTGATTCCCACTTTGTCCATCACCATATCTGTGCTTATCTTTCCGAAGATATCATATCCATTTCTGGGGTCAAAATACATTCTGTATCCAATAAGGTCATTTTCCCAGGCAGGCCCTTCCATTTGATAGTCCATACTCGGACTTGCCTTGGTATGGTCATCAGGCAGCACATGTTGGGTCAATTCGTTGTAGGTTCCATTTTCTTTAAGGGCAAAGCGGATGTTGCTTCGCCTGGGAAAGTTAGGATAGGCATCAGGTGTAGCGAAATGGATGTAAATTGATTTGTGGCTATCCTGATCAAAAGAAATAAGTGCGGCCAGTTCGTCCCATGTACCATCCCCATCGATGTCGTCGGTTTGGGAAGGCAGTGCTTTGCCATTTTCATCTGCCACATAAGGCAAGTGGCCATTCGGTATTTCGGTAAGCTGTGACAATTCAAGACGGCTAATCACCCATCCTTTTTCACCTTTGGCTGGTGAGGGATCTGTCAATACCAATTGAGGGGCTTCTGATTCTTTCTGTTGGCTACAGGATAAAGCGGCCATCCACAACAAACAGAAGCTGGCAATTTTAATTTGGGTTTTCATGATGAAGGGTTTAAAAAATTATAATAATGTGATGTTTTGTATTTTGCAGCCTCAAAATAAGTATTAAATCCTTAGAATCGGAATAATAAGGCTGAAGTATTTACAGTGAAAGGCTGAGTTCCATGCTTATTTTCATTCCTTTTGCCGTGGTGATTAGCAATGTGTTATATAAAAGTTGTACCTGCAGTACAGAATCGTCCTTGTCAGGAGCTTCCAGCAGAAAGACCAGGTATTTTTTGGTGGATTTTTCCCCGGCATCCATATACTCAAAAGAATTGCGGCCGAAAAACCGGCTGTCATGGCTTAGTAAATCTTTATAATCTGTGCCTATTCCCGCCGTACCGAATTCAATACCCTTGGCTATCGGCAGGTCGTTTTCAACCTGATGCCAGACATTGATCCAGGGATATTCGCCGGTATGCCAAAGGTAACCGATCCACAGCTTTTGGTTGGGGTCATGCGCCACCACCCATCCGGTGGAGTCATCAAAAATGTGGGTGCTTACATAATTGCCTGTATAGTCAGATTTTTGCAAATCTATTTCTATTTGACTTTCAGGCTCTTTGGCATGTGGCCAGGTAAAGGCGTGAGCATATGGGTCGGGCCAGGAATAGCGCTGCAAAAAACCTGCCCTTGCATTTGAATAAATCCTGGTATCGCGGCTTAAAAAGGGCGGCCCCAGGGTAACATGCTGCACCACATTGCTTATTCTGCCAAAAGTATTCTGGTTGGTGAAAGTTTCATGCACGGTAAATACCGGATGGATTTCATCCATTTTCACTGTCCTTTCCACTGAAATCCCATCGAGATGGGCAAGGATTTTCATATTGAGCTCAGATTTTCGGGCTGAAGGCAAGACTTCCCACCAGTCGCGGGAGGGCTCGCCATTGTGTGGCACGCCTGCCTGTATTTCACCCGCAGATGGGCTGCCCCAGCGCCCTATACAGAGGAAATGGCCTTTGAAAACGGCACCTGAACGATTGTTTTTCGGCATCTGGTCTACAGATAATGACCAGTTCAGCGGGTTTATATCTGAATCTTTAAGCCTGAAGGAAGCAATGGCACCGCCTTGCCGCTCGATTTCCACAACCGAGACTTCATTTTCGAGCCTGAGCCTGCTTTCTTTTTGCCTTTCAGTTTTTTCTGAAGGCCCGCATGTCATCAAAATCCATGACAAACATAGCAAGATGGAAAGGGACAGACTTTTTAAAACAGGTTGCACAAGGGCGATATATTTGAATAAAGCCTTGAAATTCATAAGCTTTATCTCGAAAACAGACCAGTTCATAATAAAAATAAGCGTAACAAAACCATGTAAAATTAATCGGGGATTTTGTGATAAAAAAGCTTTTTAACTAAATGTGGGATTTTTCTTTTATCACCTGCCTGCTGTGCTCATTTGCACTTTTTTAATAACTTGCAGCCTGGTTTGTCATAGGACAGGAAAATGTGCAATCGTCCTAATGGCAATGATATAAGAGAATAGTATTTTTTAAAATAATTTATCTATTATTACGCTATGGAAAGTCAACTGAAGCCAGGCTTAACCCACCAAAAAGAAGAATTGGTAACATTTGAAAAAACCGCTGCTGCCGTTGGATCGGGATTGGTAGAAGTCTATGCCACACCGGCGATGATTGCCTTTATGGAAAATACTTCCAGTGAAATGGTTGTGAAATATCTGCCGGAAGGCGACAATACTGTAGGTTCAGAAGTGAATATCACCCATGTAAAACCTACGGCAGTTGGTAAAAAGGTTTACTGCGAATCGACCATTACGCAGATTGAAGGCAGAAAAATAAGTTTTAAAGTGCGTGCATGGGATGAGCAGGGTGAAATCGGGCATGGTACCCACACCCGTTTTATCATTAATACAGAGAGATTTATGAATAAGGTAATGGCGTCCTGAAATTCATTATAAAGCTATGGATATTGCAGAACAACTGAAATTAATTGAGGCTAAGATCACTGGGTACCTGAAAGAAGGAAAAAAAATATTTACCTCTTCTTCTTTTCAAACCCATAGCATTCCTTTGCTGCATATTTTAGTTAACATCGACAGTGATATTCCGGTTTATTTCCTCAATACGGGTTATCATTTCCCTGAAACTATATTGTTCAGGGACAGAATAGCTGCGCAATTGGGCCTTCGTCTGATAGATCTGAAACCCGAAACGCCAAAAAGCATGCAAAAAGGCTCCGATGGGAAGTTTTTATTTACCTCAGACCCAGATCATTGCTGCTATATCAATAAAACCCGGCCGATGGATAAGATTTTGATGGAGCACGATGTCTGGATAAACGGGGTAAGGGCAGATCAAAGTGATGTTCGAAAAAATATGCAGGAAGAAATGCCGGCGCCACACAATACCACAAGGTACCACCCAATGCTACCATGGACGAGCAAAATGATCTACGAATACCGAAAAAGATACGATCTGCCGGAACATCCTTTGGATGCCATGGGCTACATGAGCATAGGATGCGAACCCTGCACCCGTAGATTTGACCCTGAAATGCAGGAAAGAGAAGTGCGATGGTATGGCCTGAAAAAAACAGAATGTGGTTTGCATACAGACCTGATCACCAATAAAAATTGACATTGAACAGGTGCATTTATTTTTTATGATTTAAAGAATTTCCATATATGAATGTATTAATTACCGGAGGCGCAGGCTATGTTGGTACTGAATTATGCGGTCAACTTTCGGCCCTGAACGAAGTTGATCGGGTATTGATTTTTGACAATCTGAGCCGCAATAATTACAACCTTTTTCTCGGCGCTAAAATGCAACAGCACCCTAAGGTGCATTTTATCCATGGCGATATTCTGGACAGCAGAAATTTAAAAAAATCATTAAAAGGGATTGATGTGGTGTATCACCTGGCAGCAAAGGTTACAACGCCTTTTGCCATTGATGATGCGCATCATCACGAGCAGATTAACCATTGGGGCACCAGCGAAGTCATTGCCGCTGTGGAAGAAAGTGAAGTAAAGAAATTTTATTACCTCAGCAGTACTTCTATTTACGGATCATCCAATGATTATCTCACAGAAGAAAGTCTTCCGAAACCCAAAACCTTTTACGGTACCACAAAGTACCGGGGTGAAGAACATGTGAAGCGCTTATTCGATCGTATGGAGGCTTGTGTCTTGCGCAGCGCCAATGTTTACGGCTACAACCGAAGTATGCGGTTTGATGCCGTGATAAACCGCTTTATGTTTGATGCCAATTTTAAAAAACAAATCTCCATTCATGGCAATGGAAAGCAATCCAGGGCCTTTATACATGTAAGCCTGCTGGCGAAAGTTCTCAGGAATATGCTAAAGGCAAATGTGCCTAATGGCACCTATAATGTGGTAGACCGCAATTTATGCATACTCGATATTGTGGATGTGCTCAAAGAAATATATCCCGAACTCGAATTTATTTTTATCAACCAGCATCTTCAGCTCAGGCAAATGATGGTTGACCCTGCATCGCAATTGCGTAACTATATAGATTACACAAACGAGGCTGACCTTAAGGAAGAACTTATCAATTTTAAGGACCGTTTTAGTTTTTAATTTTGTATTTTTTTCAATAAAAAAACACCTGAGTCTATTTTTGACTGAGAATTCCATCGTGTGTTAAAGTAAAATCAAATAATAGGCACTTAAATGATTGGTTTTGTGTGTATTATGTTATTTATTGCCCTTGTAATTTTGTGGTATCCTTTCAGATAAACAACGATATAATTGGCAGCAGGCCGCGTATAGGGTTAAAAATAAGGTTATTTGGCTTGCAAAGTTTCATAAGTGAGGCCACATATTACATTATCGATGAAGGCCACAATAGGATTTTTTTTTCATTAAATGATATATTGTTGAAATTTACTGAGATAATACTGTTTTCAGATCAAGATAATATTGAATTAATAATATTTTGCAAAAGCGTTTTAAAGAACCATTTCAATGAAAATACATGTGAAAAAAGTAAGGATTGGGTTTTTTTATGCCATTGCCTTATTTGCGCTAAGCACCTGCTTTTCCCTGAATCATGCACATGCACAGTGTGCATTTACGATAAAGGCTGAAGTAGAAGTAACAGATAATGGTCAAAAGAATATCGTGGCAGAGCTTACGGAAGGAGAGGAGGGCGCATATTCATTTTACCTTTACAATGTACTTACCATGAAAGGGGAATTTGACGAAATTGTACAGATTAATGTGAGAAGGAATGTGCCGGTTACGGTTTTCAGAAATTTGTCCCCGTCTGAATTTATGATCATGGGAGAATTCGAAGGGTGCCGAAAGTCCCTGACGGATGTAAATGGTTTAGACTTAAAATAATTGGCATATGCGAAATTTTACCTTTTTTTTCAAAGCCATATTCGTTTTTGCAGGGATACTCTTAGTATCTGCGAAAAGTGCCAGCGCTGATTGTCCTACCAATGCCAATACTATTTTCATCACTGAGAATGAAACCTGTTTCCAGGCAAACGATGGTATAATCAATATACAGTTTACTGACGGAAATCCGGTTATAGGAATAAGCGTGCTTTTTGAGCCAAACCGCTTAGAGGTTTTACTTCCTGGTCTTGATTTTACTGTTACGAAAATTGATGATTTTAACTACAGGTTAAACAATGTTGAGCCTGGAGCATATTTCGTAAGGGTTATATGTAGTGATGGCAGCTCTGTAAACCTTGGCGATCCTTTCAATCCTACCAACCCAAGACCAAGAATCGTAGCAGCGCCTACCGTATTGCCAACAGCATTACCCGCCAGTAATATTGCCTGTCAGAGTTTTACAGCCAACTGGACCAATGTGGCTGCTGCCGAAGGTTTTTTAATAGATGTAGCATTGGATAATGCTTTTACCAATATTTTGCCGGGCTTCGACAATCTCGATGTTGGAAAAACCACTTCATTAAATGTGCCCGGCCTGGCAGAAGGTACAACTTATTATTACCGGGTAAAGGGCTACAGGGAATCATGTCCACCCCAGGTCTCAGCGGTCATCACCGCCACCACCCCCCCGGCACCTGTAGTCTTCAACATTACTTCACCGGATTCTGATATCTGTGAGGATGGCTCCTTTAATATAATGCTCAACAGTTCTGAAACAGGTGTAAATTATGAGATTTTCATTGATGGTTCGGCTTCGGGCATTGTCGTGGCCGGTACAGGTGCTGCCTTGCCGGTAGGGCCGGTGGCAGGCCTGGCGCCAAATGCGACCTATGTACTCACCATCGTGGCTACCACCGGAGAAAATTGCACGAGAGAAATGAACGGATCGGTAAACCTCCTGGTGAATCCGCTTCCGGAAGTAAGTATTAATGATCCGGGAGGGCCTTTTTGTGCCAATGAAGCAGATGTTACCTTAACAGGTTTACCGGCTGGTGGCACCTGGTCCGGTGATGGCATCGACAGCAATTCCGGTGTTTTCAGTCCTTCTGCTTTGGTTGCAGGGGATTATATTATTACTTATACATTTATTGACGCCAATGGATGTGAAAATTCAGCGCAGGTAACCATCACCATTAATGCAGTGCCTGATCCGACGATCACTGCCGCAGGACCTTTCTGCGTGGATGCTGAAGCTGTTAACCTCACAGCAGCAACTCCGGGAGGCACCTGGTCGGGACCAGGCATCACCGATGCGAATGCCGGAACCTTTGATCCATCTGTTGCCGGAGAAGGCACACATACCATAGAATATACTGTCACCAATGCAGAAGGCTGCAGCGAAACAGGTACTATAGACATTATTGTTAACCCATTGCCCGATGCCACCATTACGGCTGCGGGACCTTTCTGTGAAAATGAAGCAGCAGTAACGCTTGCCGCTGCTACCGCGGGAGGCACCTGGTCGGGACCGGGCATCACCGATGCAAGTGCAGGCACTTTTGATCCTGCCGCCGCTGGTGCGGGCACCCATACCATTACCTATACCCTCACCTCAGGTGATGGCTGTACTGCCTCCGATGAGATACAAATCGTGGTGAATGAACTTCCGGATGTAAGCATTAGCCCCGCCGGACCTTTCTGCCTTGATGCAATAGCTGTAAACCTCACTGCCGCAACCGCTGGTGGAACCTGGTCTGGGCCGGGTATTACAGATGCTGTAAATGGCACTTTTAGTGCTTCGTCGGCCGGCGTAGGCACACATATTATAGAATACACCGTTACCAACGCAGAAGGCTGTACCGATACCGGTCAGGTTGAAATTATCGTAAATGAACTTCCGGATGCAAGCATTACGGCTGCCGGCCCATTCTGTTTGAATGAGGAAGCTGTGACCCTTGCCGCGGCCACAGCCGGCGGTACCTGGTCAGGCCCGGGCATCACAGATGCCGTTGCCGGTACCTTTGATCCATCCGCGGCAGGAGCAGGAATCCATGAAATTACCTATACCTTAACCAGTCCGGAAGGTTGTGAAGATGCTGATCAGATATTTATTACGGTCAATGACATACCCGATGCCACGATTACGGCGGCGGGACCATTTTGTGTGGATGAAGCAGCAGTTACGCTGGCAGCTGCCACGGCAGGTGGCACATGGTCGGGCAATGGTATTACCAATACTTCCACCGGTACTTTTGACCCCTCAGTTGCCGGCCTGGGTACGCATACCATAACTTATACCGTAAGCAATGCCGAGGGATGTGAAAACACGGCTACGATTGACATTATTGTAAATGATCTTCCCGATGCCACCATCACTGCCGCCGGACCTTTCTGCGTGGATGCTGAAGCTGTTAACCTCACGGCAGCAACTCCGGGAGGCACCTGGTCGGGACCAGGCATCATCGATGCTTCTGCCGGCACCTTTGATCCATCGGTTGCCGGAGAAGGCACACATACCATAGAATATACTGTCACCAATGCAGAAGGCTGCAGCGATACTGGTACTATAGAAATTATTGTTAACCCACTGCCCGATGCCACGATTACGGCGGCGGGACCTTTCTGTGAAAATGAAGCAGCAGTAACGCTTGCCGCTGCTACCGCGGGAGGCACCTGGTCGGGACCGGGCATCACCGATGCAAGTGCAGGCACTTTTGATCCTGCCGCCGCCGGTGCGGGCACCCATACCATCACCTATACCCTGATCTCAGGCGATGGCTGTACTGCCTCCGATGAGATACAAATCGTGGTGAATGAACTTCCGAATGTAAGCATTAGCGCCGCCGGACCATTTTGTCTGGATGATGTTGCAGTAAACCTTTCGGCAGCCACCCCGGGAGGTACCTGGAGCGGCCCGGGTATTACCGATGCTGTAAATGGTACCTTTGATCCTTCAGTGGCGGGCGTCGGCACACATATAATAGAATATACCCTCACCAATGCAGAAGACTGTACCGATACCGGTCAGGTTGAAATTATCGTAAATGAACTTCCGGATGCCAGCATTACGGCTGCCGGTCCTTTTTGTTTGAATGAGGAAGCTGTGACCCTAACCGCGGCCACGACTGGTGGTACCTGGGCAGGTCCGGGTATTACGGATGCAACGGCCGGCACTTTTGATCCATCGGTCGCCGGCGTTGGGGTACATGAAATTACCTATACTGTCGGCAATCCGTCAGGATGTTCAGCTGTTGATCAGATATCTGTAACCGTAAATGACATACCCGATGCCACCATAACAGCAGCGGGACCATTTTGCGTTGATGAAGCAGCAGTTACGCTGGAAGCTGCCACGGCAGGTGGCACATGGTCGGGCAATGGTATTACCAATGCTTCCACCGGAACTTTTGACCCCTCAGTTGCCGGCCTGGGTACGCATACCATAACTTATACCGTAAGCAATGCCGAGGGATGTGAAAACACGGCTACGATTGACATTATTGTAAATGATCTTCCCGATGCCACCATCACTGCCGCAGGACCTTTCTGCGTGGATGCTGAAGCCGTTAACCTCACGGCAGCAACTCCGGGAGGCACCTGGTCGGGACCAGGCATCACCGATGCGAATGCCGGAACCTTTGATCCATCGCTTGCCGGAGAAGGCACACATACCATTGAATATACTGTCACCAATGCAGAAGGCTGCAGCGATACAGGTACTATAGACATTATTGTTAACCCATTGCCCGATGCCACCATTACGGCTGCGGGACCTTTCTGTGAAAATGAAGCAGCAGTAACGCTTGCCGCTGCTACCGCGGGAGGCGCCTGGTCAGGCCCCGGCATCACCGATGCAAGTGCAGGCACTTTTGATCCTGCCGCCGCCGGAGCTGGCACCCATACCATTACCTATATACTGACCTCAGGCGATGGTTGTACTGCCTCCGATGAGATACAAATCGTGGTGAATGAACTTCCAGATGCCACCATTAGCCCTGTAGGGCCATTTTGTGCTAATGAAGCTGCAGTAACGCTGACTTCGGCAACAGCTGGAGGCAGCTGGAGCGGCCCGGGCATTACCGATGCAGTAGCCGGAATCTTTGACCCTTCAGTAGCCGGAGCTGGCACACATACCATCAGTTATATCGTCAGTAATGCCGAAGGTTGCGAAGCTACTGCGCAGATTGAAATTACAGTAAGTCCAAGTCCCGATGCAAGCATAGAAGCTGTAGCACCGGTGTGTTTCAATATAGCGGCATTCAATCTTACTGCAGCTACCGCAGGAGGCACATGGTCGGGGCCGGGTATCGCAGATGCCGGCACTGGTTTATTTGATCCTTCACTGGCAGGACCAGGAGATCATACCATCAGATATGAAATAAGTGTGGCCGGTTGTGACAGCAGCGATGAAATAATCATTACTGTGTTGCCGGTTGATGTTGTTGTTATTTCAGCGGCTGGGCCATTTTGTGAAAATGATGGCGCCTTTACCCTTTCCGCTTCTATACCGGGAGGTATCTGGTCGGGTCCCGGCATTATTGATGCAGGTACCGGTCTTTTCGATCCGGGAGTAGCCGGAATTGGAGAACACCTTATTGAATACATCCTTACCAATGCAAACGGATGTGAAAGTGAAGCGCAAATCAGCATAGTGGTAAATGATGTACCGGAAATACTCATAACTCCGGTGGCGCCTTTATGCGGTAGTGATGCTTCTATACAACTTTCAGCCAATATTGAAGGGGGCATTTGGTCAGGCCCCGGCATCACTGACAATAACAACGGTGTCTTTAATCCCCTGGTGGCTGGTCCGGGCATTCATACCATTCGATATGAACTTACAACGGCAAACGGATGTACGGGATTTGCCGAAATAGAAATAGAAGTACGCGACAATCCTGAATTAGAAATTCAGCCGGCAGGACCATTCTGCCTGGATACCGCACCCGTCAATTTATTGGTGAACCTTCCGGGTGGCTTATGGTCGGGAAATGGCATTACCGATGCGGCGAATGGCATTTTTGATCCGGCAGTTGCGGGAGCAGGATTGCATCAAATAATTTACACGCTGGAAGTTGACGGATGTACGGGTAGCGATACGATAAATGTGCTTGTTAATGAAGTACCTGTACTACAGATCACCCAGCCCGAAGCCATTTGCCAACCCGGTGCGGCAGACCTTACCAATCCTCAGGTTACCAGTGGCAGTTCAGCCGGTACCCTGAGTTACTGGACCAATGCCGCTGCAACAGATCCACTGGCCGATCCATCTTCTGTAACAGCTGCAGGCACCTATTATATTAAGCTCAGCAGTGCTGAAGGATGTGAAGCCATAGCACCTGTAGTCGTAAATATCTTAAACAGACCAATTACCTCAGCCATTAGCGGAGAGACGAACCCGCTTTGTGAAGCCGAAGGTATTGTTTACTCTGTAAATCCGGCACCAACATCAGATTTTCAATGGACTTTCCAGGGCTTGGATGGTTCTTCTGTTGTGGCAGGTCAGGGCACTTCAGCGATCGCCGTTAATTTTGGAACCGTAAATGGATTGTTGCAGGTAGTTCAAACTGCTGCCAACGGTTGTGTGGCAGAGACGGTAAGTATTCCGATAAGCCTGCAAGGATGTGCCTTGAATGCGAATTTTATTGCAAGTCCGGAAGCAGTTTGTATAGGAGAAGAAGTGATCTTCAGCGATCTTTCCGGAGGTGATCCGGTAAGCTGGGAATGGGAATTTGGCGAGGGTGCAAGTCCGGCTACCTTCTCAGGTCAGAACCCGCCAGCCGTTGTTTATGCCAGTTCAGGTGCAAAATCAGTACGCCTGGTGGTAAGTGATGGTAGCCTGAGCAGCGAATTTGTAAGAGAAATCAACGTAAAAGTATCGCCTTCTGCCCTTATCAGTGGGGTATCAGGCATCTGCCCGGGAGAAGAAACGGAGTTGACCATAGAGATCAGCGGCACACCGGGGCCTTATAATGTAGTATATAGCGATGGAACAGATAATTTTACCTTAAATAATATCAGCAGTCCCCATACGGTAAATGTATCACCGGTGGTGAGTACAACTTATACTTTGGTATCGGTACTGGACCTGAGCGCGGTGAATGGATGCAGCACAACTGAATTCGGGCCGGGCGTAGTCATTGAAATCCTTACACCGCCCGATGCGCCGCAAAATCCTGTTGATAATGTTTTCTGTGCCGGAGCTGAACCCACGCAAATTTCAGTAGATGATCCTGGCGCAGGGTTTACGGTGAGTTGGTTTGACGCACCGGTCAATGGAAATCTCATCGCCACAGGATCAGCCAGTTTTGTTCCAGCTGAAGCAGGAATATTTTATGCAGAAATAACTGACCCCAACGGATGTACTTCAACAACGAGAACGGCGGTTGAATTGACAGAACTGGATGCACCGGTCACAGGAGCCATCAGTGGAAATGCCAATCCGGATTGCGGAGAAAGTAATGTCGTATTTTCAGTAGAAGCACGTATCGGCTCTGGTTATGTCTGGTCGGTGCCTAATGAAGCAGAGATTGTTTCAGGCCAGGGAACCAATGAAATCACGGTTAATTTTGGCAATCGAAATGGTTTGATAAGCGTACAGGAAACGGATGAAAACGGATGTGTCGGTGAGGTTGTAAGCTTGCCGGTAAGTCTGCAGAATTGTCCGCTGATACCTGATATAGAATTAAGTGCCAATATAGTCTGCCTGGGTGCGAGCTTTACCGTGAGCAGCAATTCAGTAGGGGTAATTCCGGGCACTACAGAATATGTCTGGGATTTTGGACCGGATGCTATTTTTGATCCGGCAGATGTCAATGCCGAAGGCCCTTTTGAGGTCAGCTTCAGCAGCGCAGGTTCCAAAACCATAAGGTTGTCATTAAGCAACGATGGCGTAAATTTTGAAGGTCCGGCCGAAGTACAGGTACAGGTAAATGCCTTACCCACAGCTACCATGAGCGGAGATAATGAAATTTGCTTTGGTTCATCTACCCCCATACGGGTACAGGTGACAGGTCAGACACCGTGGCGCCTGGAGTATACCGATGGTACCGATGTATTTACCGTGTTCCTGAGTAATCCCTCACCGGTATTCAATGTTACGCCTTCCAGCAGCAGAACCTATGAGCTGGTTTCAATCCGCGATGCCAACCAGTGTTTTGGCACCTTAAGCGGAAACGCAAATATTCAGGTGAGCGCATCTTCATTGGTGACCCTTGAAGCAGGCCAGGCACAGGTCGATGAAAACAATGTGGCTGTGGTACCTGTAAGTGTATCCGGCTTTGAGAATTATACCGGCCTGCAGTTTACCATGGCATGGGATCCAAATGAACTCAGCTTTGAAAATGTAGCTAACTTCGGAATTCCGGGATTGAGCGAAGCTGCCAACCTGGGGACCAATAATGCAGGTTCAGGTTTCATCACCTTCTCATGGAACACATCGGATGCCAGTGATACGACCATAGCAGACGGAACGGTATTATTTGAAATAGAATTTAATTTACTTACCAGTGGTTGTACAAACGCTGAAGTAAGAATAGATGCCTCAGGCACCGCTCCGGTGGTTGCTGAGGTATATTCAGAATTACCCTGTACCAGGGTGCCGGCCATAGTCAACGGATCGGTAAGTGATTTGGCAGCGCCGCCTGAATTTGCCGTGAATCCGGTTGAAATATGCAGGGATGATGTTGTAACCCCAATTACTGCCATAGGTGAAAATATACGATGGTATGCAGATCGCAATAAAGCTAACCTGGTATTTACCGGTAATGAGTTTACCCCAGACAATTCTTTGGTAAATACTGGTATTCCTGGTACCTACTGGCTTTATGCTTCTCAGACGCCGAATGCCTGTCCGCAGGAGTCTGCCCTCGATTCGGTAGCCATTGTGGTACTGCCTGGCCCTGAAAACGTAGTTTTTTCTGCTTCGGAGACTTCAGTCTGCCCTGAATCGGAAATTATTTTCACGGTGGAGCCGGCCGATCTGGCAAATTACCGCTTTGTGTTGAATGGAACAGATGTGCAAAATGGCCCAGCTGCCATCTATAGCGCAGCTCAATGGAATGATGGCGATCAGGTATTTGTGGTTGTGCGCGATGCACAGGGCTGTGAATTTACCAGTGATGTCATAGAAATAGATGTTCTTCAATTGGATGTGTCACTGCTGGTTACGGAGATTAGCGTTTGTGGCGCTGCCGATGGTGTTTTATCTGCCGATGTGAGCGGAGGCTCAGGCGATTATACCTTTACCTGGTCTGGTCCCGGAATTAGCAACCCGTCACTTGAAATGCAAACCGGTTTGATGGCCGGCGCTTACAGTGTCTCTGTAGTTGATAATGTAAGTGGATGTACCGGATTTGCGGAAATATTATTGCAAAATCCCGTTCCATTTACCATCAATCTGATCAGCCGGCAGGATGCCAGTAGTTTTGGCGGATCAGACGGATCGATCACCATAGAAATCATTCCGGCAGGTGTGTATACCCTGCAATGGACCGGTCCCTCAAATTTCAGTGCGGGTACCACAAGCATTGACAACCTGACGGCCGGCCGTTATGTGGCGAATGTATCTGACGGATTATGTGTTGATTCTCTGATTGTTTTTATCAATCAACCCATACCCGGCATTATCATTAGTTCGGTAAAAACTGATGTAAGTACTTGTGGTGCTTCCGACGGAGCTATAGACCTCACAGTAACGGGCGGCAGTGGTTCCTTCAGCTATTTGTGGCAAGGGCCCAACAACTTTTCGTCTGCCCAGCCCGACCTTGGCAATCTGGCAGCTGGTCTGTATTTCGTAACGGTTACCGATCTTGAAACCGGACTGGTTCAGCAGCATGTGGTACAAATTAACGCCCCAACAGATTTTGTTGTAAATGCACAAATAAATAATGTAAGCGCTTGTTCAGGTGTTGAGGATGGTTCTGTGACACTGGCCATTTCAGGTGGTGAAGGCCCATTTACGTTTACATGGACTTCTATGGTTGACCCTGAATTTTCAGCAACAGGCAATCAGGTGAGTGATCTCGCTGCCGGTGAGTATGGCGTAACCATTACCGACGAAGGCACCGGATGTAGCCGAAGCCTGGTATTAAATGTTGCCCTGCCGGCCATCTGCAATCAGCCATGCTCCTTTATGGCAGCGGTGGCAACCAATCCCACCACTTGTCCTGATTCAACGCGGGGCAATTCCATTATCTTTATTATAAATGGAGGTTCAGGGCCTGGAAATTATGAATACAGTATGGATGATGGGGAAACTTTTGAGCCATTTAATGGGGAGTCAGTCGCCAACATCGCCAGCCTGGGTCAGGGAAGTTATGTAATTATTGTGAGAGATCGCGTTACATCCTGTACTTCAACGGTTGTGGCAAATGTGGGTGTGAGCAGCAGTCTGGCCGCTGTGGTTAACAGAGGAAATCCGGGTTGTGGCAACGATGATGGCGCCATTAGCTTTGATGTTTTTGGTATAGCCCCCTTTGAGGTGACCTTAATTGATGCCCAGGGTATTGAAAGTGTTCAAAATGGCAACCGCTTCTTCGAATTTGGAGGACTAACCGCGGGGGCATATTATTACAGGGTGAGAGAATCAGGTCAGTTTGGCTGTGTAATTGAAGCGGGAGATTCAGTGAGATTAAGCGTGGATTGCCCTGGATTTATTTGCGATGAACTGGAAGTGGAAGTACGCGATGTTCGGGATGCAACCTGTTTTGATGAACCCAATGGAAGTGCCATATTCGATGTAATTGGCGGAAACAATCCATACCAGTACAGCCTGGATGGCGAAAACTGGATCACCTTTATTTCGGGTAACAGGGTGAGTAACCTGCCTCCGAATGGCGTTTACAATATTCTGATAAGGCAAAGTGAGGAATTTAATTTCTGTAATGCAACTGTCTCTGTAGAAATCAACGGCCCTGATGCCATAGTAATGAATCCGCCGGTTGTGGTGGTTTCAAGTGCCGATTGCAACGTCAATAATGGTATCGTAAGAATAGGAGAAATCAGCGGAGGTACCGGGCCATTCACTTATGCGCTCGATGGCATCGGTATAGCATTTCCGGCAGAAGGTTTACTGGAAAATCTCAGGGCAGGTCAAAGGGTATTTACCGTCACAGATTCGCTCGGATGTGTTAAAGATTTTACCATTAATGTTCCTTCGCCCGGATCCGTGGTGGCTTCCGTAACAACTATTCCGGTGAGTTGTACCTCTATTCAACTTAAAGCAGGTGTGGAAATTCAGGTGGATTTGATAAATACACTTGTCAGCGGACCTTATCAGGCGCAAATTAAAGCACTTGATGGCTTTAATACCACCGATACAGTGATTGCCATACCGGATATAGGAAGAAGAACCCTGTTGGGACTGGATAAAGGAAATTATCAGGTTATCGTTCGCTCAGCTACCGGACAGGGATGCAGTTTTGAGGAATTTATCAGCCTGAATGAAGGCCCCTCGCCGGTAGACTTCGACATTTTAAACCAGAATCAGATTGTAAGCTGTGCAGGGGAACCAGGTTCGATTATACTGCATAATATACGCGGTGATATCAATGAGATATTTATTATATTGTTGCTTGACCTTCAGGGCAATATTCTGGAGACCTTTGAGCGCAGATATGCCGAAATTGAGAACCAGTTTGTAATTGATGCCAGAATAACCAATCAGCTGTTTTCGGGTCAATATCAGGTGCGCATTATACAGAATCAGGCAGATTGTCAGGGGATTTCAAAAACTTCGGGGGTTATTAATATCCGTGAGCCGCTTGGAGAGCTGGGCTTTGAGATAATCGATGATGCATTGTCCTTTGTGGACCGCCCGACCGGAAGAATCAGAGGAGAAATTATATCAAGTGGTGGAGATCCTTTTTATGCGCTCATTCAGCTGAAAGAGCCGGCTCAACGCCTCAACGTAAATGATGTTATTGAATTTAATAACAACCAAAAGTGGAGGCAGGTAGTAAACAGTGCTGTAAATGCTACGCGGTTCCTGGTTACTTTTGACTCGCTATGGGCAGGCTTGTATGAGATTTTTATCAGGGATGAATATGGTTGCGAGATTGTCATAGAGTATTATCTCGGATACGATGAAAGGGTATTTATTCCCAACGTAATCACGCCCAACAATGATGGAGTTAACGACACCTTCTTCATAAGAAACATGCCGCCCGAAGGCACAGAAGTAATTATCACCAACCGCTGGGGGAAAGTGGTATTTTCTACCAAAAGCTATACTGAAGATGCGCTATGGGATGGTGGTGATGAATCAGATGGAATATTTTACTACAAAGTAAAAGTTCCAACCGGGGAAGTTTACACCGGATGGCTTGAAGTTTGGCGCGGCGCAAGACCCTGAGCATTTACACGATAAAAGATTGAGGAGGCCATATATTCATGGCCTCTTTTTTTAAAACCCTGCTGTTTTTATTGTAAGTTGACCAAAAATTCCATTGTATCTATGCCATCGGCAAAATCATTGATTTCGGGTAATTGACACTTGCCGAAGGGGATGGCCGCTATATCATCTGAATTTTTTGCTGATATACATTGAATTTTATCTGCCTGTTCTTTAAGAATTTCCGCGACCTGCGACACCGACTGATAGGTCTGATAAAAAATCACTGCTACCGGCGAACTGTGCTGTTCATTTTGAGTAAAAATAGCATAGCCACTGTCGAAATGTGGCTGAAGATTCATGGTGTACAATACCTTGTTGTAAAGATAGTTATTGGCATATTTATGATGATCTGTCAAGGACGCATACGATGCATTGACCTCCATAAAACGATGTAAAATTTCCTGATGGGGAATAAAAAATTTGGAAATGTTTCTGCAACCCAAACCAAAATAACTGAAAACATCCCGGGCAAGATTTTGTAAGTCAGCATTCGATTCATCTCCCTTTAAAATCGCCACGGATGACCGGTTTTTTCTTATAATGTGTGGAATTTGGGAAAAGTAATATTGAAAATATCGGGCGCTGTTATCAGATCCCGTTGTAATGATAGCATCGATGTCCTTCATTTGTTCTGAAAAGGTAATTCTGTCTTTCCATCTGATATCAGTTTCGATCAATTTCTCTGTAATAAAGGAAGGCAGGACATCATCTTTTGAGCTCTTTTTTGCGATGAGCTTATGACCGCTCAGTAATACGCACATCATATCGTGAAATCCTACCGCTGGTATATTGCCGGCCATTATCAGGCCGACCTTTTTGGGTGTCACCGATGATTTTTTCAATGCACTGTAAGCGGAGGTAAAATTTTCCAATGACTCCTTTGAAAGCATATACCCCAGGCCTTCCAATGCCATCTGAATATTATCAGGTGTAAACCAGGGATTCGATCTTTCTGCAGAAGAAAAAAATGAAGAATGTTGCTGTTTGGCAGCTTTATTTAGAATAATTCCGAGTTTAGCAAAACTGTTGACTCTATCTGTAATTGTCATAAATTTGCCCTGTAGATGTTGCATAAATAAATACCTGCAAACATAGCCAATAATAAATTTGTTATTGAATTAAACTTTGAAAACCTAACAATTAAGAGAAAATGGCAATAATGATTACTGACGAATGCATCAATTGTGGTGCATGCGAGCCGGAATGCCCGAATACTGCTATATATGAAGGTGGTGTTGAATGGAGGTGGGGTGACGGCACAGATTTGGAAACTGTAGAATTAGAAGATGGCACAGTTATAGATGCTAATGAGCCTCAAACACCGGTGAGCGATGAATTTTACTACATCGTAACAGATAAATGTACTGAGTGTATGGGCTTTCATGAAGAGCCTCAATGCGCTATGGTTTGTCCGGTTGACTGTTGTGTTCCAGATCCCGATCACGAAGAAACAGAAGATCAATTGCTGGGTAAAAAGGCATATATGCACAAATAAAATCTGCGCTTTTAAAACAGTTTTGACCTCTTGATCAGATACGCAAGCAGTATTTTATCAAAATCATCATTAATGTCGGCCTCTACAAAATCTATTTTGTATTGGCCGCATTTTATTTTTATATCCTGCCAGTACTCTTCTAATTTCTTCCTGTAGCTATTTCTGATACCTGAAGGCTGTAGCAAAACCTTTTCTCCGGTTTCCAAATCGATGAACTCATGTGGCCTGTCCTCAAAATTAAAATCAA
Organism: Cyclobacteriaceae bacterium; assembly: GCA_020832305.1. Classification (GTDB taxonomy): domain Bacteria; phylum Bacteroidota; class Bacteroidia; order Cytophagales; family Cyclobacteriaceae; genus JAFIEV01. The sequence continues at coordinate 48,656 of JAFIEV010000080.1, forward strand.
ATTCTGTTTTACTTTCATTTACATGAAATAATAAAACTTCGTGTTGATGATGCTTGAGATGTTGAATGGCATTTAACAAATCCTTTACATCATCTTTCTCATCGAACATATCTGAAAAAATGATCACCAGTGACCTGCGGTGAATTTTAAGTGCAATGGCATTGAGGACCTCATGAATAGAGGTTTTCTTTGAGCCCTCAGTGGCATTGAGCAATTTGCTGAGTTCTATAAAAATCTGATTGAGGTGCAGTGAGGTTGATTTCAGAGGGGTTTGCCATTCAATTTTGTCAGAGAAAACAGTTACACCCACCGCATCGCGCTGTCTTTGAAGCATATAGGCAATGGCAGATGCGGCCATTACAGAAAATGTGATTTTTCCATAATTGTTCACAGGATAATACATCGATGAAGAGTTATCTATAAGTATATGACATCTCAGATTGGTTTCTTCTTCATATCTTTTTGTAAACAGCCTGTCTGTTTTGGCATAGACTTTCCAGTCGATGTTTTTGGTGCTTTCACCGGTATTGTATAAGCGGTGTTCGGCAAATTCTACTGAAAAACCATGATAGGGCGATTTGTGTAAACCAGTAATGAAGCCTTCCACCATCTGTTTGGCCAATAGGTTTAAATTACCAAACTCTCTTATCTTTTCAAGGTCAAGTACCATGTAATTGTAAATATGCTGTATGAGGATATACCTGTTATAAGATTAGAATGTTTAAAATTAGAAAAATAATCTGCAGCCCATACGGTAGTAGATTAAATAAAATCGCCTTTTTTGCGATTAGAAATATTATTGATAATGTTATCTCTATAAATAATATAAAATTAGTGCAATAAAATTTCAAAATGTAAGCTTGATAACATAAGAGTACTCTTGAGATTAGAGTACATTTCAAAATTTACACAATATTGTAATGATCTGGTTATCAAGGCTAAAAAATTGATTTTGGTATCAAATTGCAAAAGTTTACGAAAAAAGTAATGATTTATTGTAAATTTTGGCTCTAAAATTTATAAGATTTTAAATCTTAGTTTTATATTTAGCAAGTTTTTCGACGTAACAGAAATATGCGGGAAAACATTGCGATTAAAAACTAAATATCGAATAACGTGGAAGATTACAGAGACAATGGTAAAGCTGAAGTTTACTCTCAAAGGGTTCGTGCGGGAAAAAGAACTTATTTCTTTGATGTGAAATCTACCAGGTCTAATGACTTTTACATTACCATAACCGAAAGCAAGAGAAGATTTAAGGAAGATGGTTTTGTGTATGAAAAGCATAAGATATTTTTATATAAAGAAGATTTTGACAAGTTTATTGAGGCGCTCACCGAAACTGTCGATCATGTAAAGAAGGAGCTACTACCCGATGTGGATTTCAGTCAGTTTGTTTCATCAGACTACCCGGCAGATGCTGAAGGTTATGATGATGAGTTGAAGTGGGACTGATTCGCTTATCGGGTTCAATTCAAATATTCTACGACAGTACGCTTTTAGATTTTCAGGCATTAGTACATCCCCAATGAGCAAAACGCTTAAATATTTGCTTTTTATTTTTTCAGGGGTAATAATGCTGGTTTTAACTGCCTGGTATTTTTCCAGTATTTTTCTGTATGTAATTATATCGCTGGTATTATCGACCATTCTAAGGCCATTAACCAATTATATTCACAATGTTTATATTTTTAGTTTCAGAATACCCAGGCTCTTTGCTGTAGCTGTGGCATTTTCTGTACTCGCATTAGTGGTATGGTTGTTTTCATTTATTTTTATACCATTTATAGGAGAGCAGATACAGATATTCAGCAAACTCAATTTTGAACAGCTGTTTGCTGTAATGAATGAGCCTGCGAGTCGGCTCGAGCAATTTTTAATTGCCAACCGATGGACCAAAGAATCTCAGGGTTTTCTCATGGCCTCTATAGAAGACGGAATTTATGGGATATTCAAAAATGTAGATTTTACATCCATTGTCAACAACCTGATAAGCTTTACAGGCAGTTTTTCGATAGGTGTACTGGCGGTGGTTTTTATCACCTTTTTTCTTTTGTATGAAAACGGATTGTTAAAACGATCTATTATCAGAATAATTCCAAATCGATATTTTGAAGTATCGATATCTGGTTTGTACAAGGCAGAACGCTTACTTTCTAATTATCTGATAGGTTTGATCTTTCAAATGACGTCTATCTTTACACTTGCTTTTTTTGGCCTGAGCTTTGTCGGTATAAAGTATGCAGCCACCATTGCCTTGTTTGCTGCTGTGATCAATATTATTCCTTATATGGGCCCGATTTTAGGTGTGATTTTTGCAATTTTTGTTGGCCTTTCCACGGCATCGGGATTGGAAAGCAGCCGTGAATATATGGTGTTGGTTTTTAAAATCAGTATGGCTTTTGGTTTTGTGAAACTTGTGGATGATTTGGTGCTTCAACCACTAATTTTTTCAAAAAGTGTAAAAGCGCACCCCCTGGAGATTTTTATTATTATATTTGCGGGCGCAACTGTTGCAGGTATTCCGGGGATGATAGCAGCCATACCTGTTTATACGATCATAAGAGTTTCCGGAATAGAGCTCAGCAGGGGTTTTAAGAGTTACAGAATTTTCAAAATATAATCTTATACGTTTTAAATGGCATTGCAATGTGGTATTGTTGGCCTTCCGAATGTAGGAAAATCAACATTGTTTAATGCACTATCCAGTGCACGTGCTGAGGCAGCTAATTTCCCTTTTTGTACAATAGAACCCAATGTAGGGGTTATCACGGTACCAGATGAAAGACTCGATATCCTTTCAGACCTGGTTAAACCTGAAAAGGTAATACCTACCGTAATTGAGTTTGTCGATATAGCCGGACTGGTTAAAGGTGCAAGCAGGGGAGAAGGACTGGGGAATAAATTTCTTGGTAATATCAGGGAAGTGGATGCCATAATTCATGTGGTTCGCTGCTTTGACAATGATAATATTGTTCATGTCGACGGAAGGGTAAATCCGGTTGCTGATAAGGAAATTATTGATGCAGAACTCCAGCTCAAAGACCTGGATTCGGTAGAAAAAAAGGTGCAAAGGGTTGAAAAGATGGCAAAATCAGGCGATGCCAAGTTGAAAAAGCAACTGGAATCTTTGCAAAAATATAAAAATCACCTGGAGTCGGGAAAAAACGTAAGGTCTATTGAACTTCCCGAAGATGAACAAGAGGTGGTATCAGATCTTTTTTTACTCACTGCCAAACCAGTAATATATGTTGCCAACGTAGATGAAGGCTGCATACATACCGGCAATCATTACGTTGATGCTTTGAAAAAAACAGTTGCTGATGAAAATGCAGAGGTGCTCATCATTTCTGCCGCTATTGAATCGCAGATCGCGGATCTCGAAGACCCTGAAGAGAGAAAATTATTTCTCGAAGAGTACCAGCTTGCCGAATCGGGCCTCAGCCGGCTGATAAAATCATCCTATAAATTACTGAATCTGGTGACCTATTTTACAGCAGGCCCCAAGGAAGTACGAGCCTGGACAATTCAGAGAGGATGGAAAGCACCAAAGGCAGCCGGCGTTATTCACAGCGATTTTGAAAGAGGGTTTATCAAAGCCGAAGTTATAAAACTAGAAAATTATCAAAAGTACAAAAGTGAATCTGCCTGTCGGGATGCAGGTAAACTTTCCATTGAAGGAAAAGATTATATCGTGCAGGATGGAGATATTATGCACTTCAGATTTAATGTTTAATTCACAGAAATTACTTTTTCTTTAGTAAAATAATGAATTGATTTTATAACTTTTAAATTGTATTTTGCTTTTTTAAAAATATTATTGCAGTATTGGTACATAGTTTTCGATATTGCGTAAACATAATTTTTAAAAATAGGTTATTCTTTTACATTTATGTAATTCGCAAGATTGGTTTTCACATGTGTTAACCATCTGTTTTTGGAGATTTTTTTGAACTAAATGCTTATAGACTTTGAGAATAAGAATTATTTTCGCTTTAAAAAATAAAGGTGCATTTGTTCCTTTTCATCATCAATACCTTCTGGCACAATTGGTGAAAGGTGTAATACTTAAAGGAAGAAATCAAAAGTATTACGATTTTTTATTTTACAACTTCTCTGGATTAAAGGGTCAGACGAAAATAAGTCGAAATGGACTCCACTTCTTTTCCAGTAAAGTTACCTTAGTGCTCAGTTGTCTCGACCAGGATTTTATTGACTATTTTATCGACCAGTTATTTAGTCTTCCGTCTGTTGAAGTTGGCAATCTCATACTGTTGCCGGAATCAGTGGAAATGGAGCAGGCACCCGAGCTCAGTGATACCATGAAATACATTTGTATTTCACCACTTGTACTCATGCGACCACAGTTCAGCGACTCTGAGGGAAAGAAATTTATATCTCCTGAAACAGACGCTTTTTCTGATCTGCTTTTTGAATCAACCATGCTCAGGATGGAGCAGATGGGTGAGTATTCGGTTGAAGAGCTCTCGAAATTCAGCAAATTCCAAATCGTACCTGACGAGGAATATTTGAGAAAAATACACGAAAGCCAGAAAAAATTTGCCAGAATATATCCCGTATATGATCAGGATGTGAAATACGAAATAAGAGGTTATACTTTTCCTTTTACTTTGTATGCAGCGCCTGAAGTGCAAAAATTTGTATTCATCTGCGGTCTTGGCGCTTTTGCATACAAAGGTTTTGGCATGCTGGATATAGCAAATACAGACCCTTCCAAACGAACCATTGAGTACCGCAAAAAAACTTTAAAGCAGGAATAAAATCTGCCATTTCAGTGACTTTGTAAGGTTGTGTATCCTATTATTATATCACTCCTGTTTTGTGGATGGGTATAGTAGACTATAACCTCGTAAACATTATTGGTTTCAAAAAAACTCCCTTCTATCAGCCAGGGATTATTTATACCTTTTGCGACAAACATATAATCATACCAGCCTTGTTTTAAGAGGATGTTTTTATAATACAGGTTTTCATTCTGGTTGTACTGCATTTTATTTCTTTCAGAATACTGCCAGTCGTTCAATGCTCCTCCCACATAGACATCTGCGCCCTCAATGGGTTCAGATGAAAGGTAAAAATATACATCTACATAATCAGATTCGGTGTCGTGAAACCTGGTTTCATTATTTTGAATGGTATACCCGCCATTAATATCCCTGTATTGGCTGAAAGGTTTAGAAGAACGGCTCTGCTCCACAAAAAGGTGGGCCTGTGCCGTGGGCGCAGATCTGTTCAAACGGTCAATATTCTGTCCCGAAAACAGCAAAGAACGCATATCAAAAAACCGAAATTCATTACCAGCCGCCATAGTGTTTTCTCCGCTGAAATGCCGGTAGACCATCTGTCTGATATCTTCCCGTATCTGGCTGGGCTTTAAGTCGCTGATGAGATTATCCCAGCGATGATTTTGTCGTATAACAACGGAAATATCGAGCATGGGGTTTAAAATCTGATACCCGGGATAATGTATCTGCAGGTCAATCTGATGATGACTTTGCCTCAGTCTGGTTCCCGGAGGCATAACCAGTTCGGCTCTTAGATTTATTTGCTGGTCGTAGATAAAAAACCGACGGCTGAGTACGGGCTGATCCATATCGTAATTTCTATACACCAGAATCAGGTAATTGCCAGGTAGCTTAACGCGGGGTAATTCAAAAGTATAATGGGTGTAAGGTACTTTGGTATTGGTTGAAAATGCAAAATCCTGAATAGGGAATTCATTGATTTCACTCAAAAACTCCATGTCTCTCAACCTAGAAGGCCGCCACCTGGCATCGCAATGAATGATTTTAGCAGTGAGGTTGGAAACTTCATCTTCATAAAGTATATCGAAGCTCAAAATCAAAGGAATCTGATGCCCAATGGGGAGGGAGGGACTTGCGATATTGCCCTTTTGATTTTGGTCAGCGGGAATAATATTAACCGTTCTTACATTATCTTCGTAGGCAACATCATCATATGTAAATAAATGCTGGGATGAGACCAGCATTGAAATTGAATGTAAAAAATAAATTGTCAATACAACAGACTTTCCTTTCATTGAATATTTATTTGCAATAGAACACAAGTTTAAACGATTTGATGCCCCTTTTCTTTATTTTACATAAAAAAAAGAAATTTTTTTTTAAGCCTTACAACCTTTTCTGCAAAAGCTGTGTCATGTGAATAGAAGCAAGCACCGAAAAAGGGATTTTATGATATAATATGGACGAACATAAAGTTTTGGTTGAGGAGTGCATTAAGCGAGACCCTAAAGCACAAAGGCGTCTTTATGACCTCTTTGCGTCAAGACTTTATGCGGTTTGCCAAAGGTATACCAAATCAACACTGGAAGCGGAAGATGTTTTGCAGGAGTCCTTTATAAGGATTTTTAACAGTATAGAAAAATTCAGAGGGGAATCGAGACTTGAGTATTGGATGAAACGCATTGTAATAAATACGGCTTTGAACATGCAGCGAAGTAAATTATATATGTTTCCTATGGCGGCAGTGGAAGACATGAAGGAGATTCATTCAACTCAAGATACACTTGCATCTTTCCGGTTTGAAGAACTCCTTACTATGATAAGAAGTCTGCCTGCCGGTTGCCAGGTCATATTTAACCTTTTCGCTATTGAAGGTTACAGTCATCGGGAAATAGCCGAGCTTATGAATATCAAAGAAGGGACATCGAAATCGCAGTATGCAAGAGCCCGGAAATTATTGCAAGAAATGATTTTAAAAGAAAACAGGCATCTATATGAAACACCCATTAGAAATTCTTCTCATACAAAGGAATGATTTTAAAGGATGTTCCATCTGACAATTGAAAAATAAATTTTAATCAGATGAAAGAGAAAAGAGATAACAGAGATGCATTTGAAAATATGTGGGGCAAAGCTCTTCAAGATGCGGAATCTCAACCTTCACCTGAAGTTTGGGATCGCATTGAAAGGGGATTGAACAGGGGAAAAGTGCATCCATGGCTGATCGTCAAATTAATGGCAGCAGCCTCCCTGGTTTTTGCCATGGGTCTGGGGACCTACACTTTCTTTGTTCAGCAGAATGAAGCAGAAAGAGTTGTGTCTATAAGCACTGAACAGAGCACACCTGAATACTTTCAAGAGCAAATAAATCCTGAAGACGCCCTTTCTTTGGCGGAAAAAAAGACTGACAGTCCCCTTGTGGAAAAGAGGAGCGATGTTCCTGGTATGCAGGGAAATGAGCAATTGCGTTCTGGTGCCGATGCTCCGCTTGCAGTACTATTTGATGGCAAAAAAGAAAGTGAAGATTGGTCTGTATTGGAACCTGTAATGGCAGAGCCAATGTATCTGGCAACCCACCTTTCTCCATCGGTTCATCCGGAAATACACGCAAGGTCAGAGTATTTCATAATTCCTGATCTTATTCATAAGACCAGGAATGAGGAGGCAAGTACGATTTTTCTGGCCGGCATAGATATCGGTACGGGGGTTTTTAATCCCAACACTCAACCAATAGCCGGGCTCAGTACTTTCAATGAAAGTTATTTTTCGCGAATGCAGGGCGATGTGCAAACACTTGACAGGATTGATATGAGCTTATTAAATTATGCAATGGCCGATGCCGCACTGCCGCGGGAGGAAAGTCGCAGTGGATTTAGTTATTCATATGGCATTAATGTGGGCGCACGTATTAAGGGGCGATTTGTGGTTCATACAGGCTTGCAATATGTTCATGCCCAGTCTGTAACTACCACATCGGGATATTTTACCCAGTCGGAAAGCGCCATCAGAACCCCGGCACTGGCTTCCAATGCTTTTGCGAATTTTGGCTCGGCCCGTTTTGAATCGTCACCCGCCTATGATGTAGATAACAGTTTTAATTTTATTTCTGTGCCTTTAAAAGCGGGTTATGTGTTGCTGGATCAAAAACTAAGCATAATTGCTTTTGGCGGGCTTGCGACAGATTTCTTTCTTAACAACCGCATCAGTAGCGATAAGCCAGGGGTTGCCTCTGCAAGCAACGGCCCGGGCAGCTTATCTCCCTACAGAAGTACCTATTTTAATGGTTTGATTTCTGCATCGCTAAATTATAAAATAGGTGAAAATTATGCTTTAATGATAGAGCCTCAATACAGAAGGGCATTAAATTCCTTTACCAAATCTGATCATTTGTTTTCCAGCGATCCGCATTTCTTTATACTAAACTTTGGGTTAATGTACAATTTTAGATAAAAAAGTATGACAGGCTTTGCAACCACCTGTCCTTTTGATGTGTCTTAAGACAAACAAAGTTTCAACCAAATAAACAACACCACTATGGCAAGGAAAATTTCAGATCGAAAAATCATCATCATTCAAATTGTATCGTTGATGTTGCTAAGTACCCTTATTTTAATTCTATGAATTTGCGTATTCATCATGTGATGATTGTCCTGGTACTGGGTCTTTGCGCTTGCCTGACTTCCGATGATTTCGGGCAAGGCAATGTGAGATATTCTTTCTTTGATTTTACGGATGGTCTGCAAAACTGGTCAGCCGGCATTGCAGGCCATTCCATTGAGGAAAGTCAGGAGAACCTGCTTGAAGTCAGCCATTCCAGTCTTCCGACCCTTTTTAATGACTCAAAAGCACTGAAAATAAGGGCGAAAATTGATGGTGAAAAGATTTTTATGTTTATTAAAAGACAAGTACATGGATTGGATCCCAACGCAAATTATCAGATAGTTTGTGAAGTAAGGCTGGGCGCTGAGTTGTTGACGGAAACGGATAGAAATTCAAATGCTGAAGTACTTTTTAAATATGGCTCCAGCTCTTTGGAACCCATGGTTTCAGCCAATGTTGATGAAGGCATATATGCACTCAATCTCAATGCAATGAGCAGGGAGGTTAGTGGCGGGGAAATAAAAACCGTTCAAAAAATTAATCCTCCGGTTTCCAGACAAATGCCTGCAGTACACACTGTGAATACCTTTAATATTCCACTACAGGGAAGTACCGACGCAGAAGGTAAATTATGGATTTTAATGGGGACAGAGTCAGATTTGCAATCTGAGCTGGCTTTTTATTACAATGCCATTGTTATTTATTACACCCGGATGTAAAAATTGCAGGTCTTTTTGTTTTGTTTATTTTTATATATATCATATCTTTTCAAATTAATTAAATTGTATTTTTTTCTAAATCACAATGTCAAGTAAACAAACTGGCCTCAGGCTCATAAATCTTCACTGCTATGCTGTTGAAGAAAGCGAATTTGATGATGTTTACCTCAGTTACAATGGTGTTAAAATCTGGCCGCTTGAAAGGAAGCATTCCCCCATTAGAGAGCATACCACCACGGCATTGGAGATTGATATAAAGCCGGTTGAACCAGGCCAAAAAGTTTTTATTGAATTGTGGGACTTCGATTTTTTAACTCCCGATGATCTGTATGGCACATTTCAATTGATTGCTGATCCGGGAGGACCCTATTCCACAGACCTGAGCCTGAATATTAAAGAAACTAAAAAAGCGCGATATGTCCTGGAGTGGGAGGTGTATACCTACCGAAAGGCAACTTCCACCTGATACAATCGTAAAAAGAATTTGAGATTGTATTTTTTATAATATTTTTGCATTTGAATATTAACAGGTAAAAAATTATGAGTTCTCCAATTATGCCAGGCGCAGAGATTTTTGTGCTTATCGTTTGTATAATAGCCGGTGTAGTTGCCGGTATTGTCAATATTGATGTCATGAAGACGCTTTTTAAGTCAGACAAAAAGTCTGATCAGAAGTAATCATTTAATATGAAGCTTTCAGCTCTTTCTTCAGTGAAGCTGTTGATTGCTGTTTTTGTTTTCCTTCGCATGGTTTTGGCGCAGCCATTGCTTTATGCGCAGACGGAAAATATACAGCAAGAAACACTGTTTTCTTCCAATACCCCCATTGAAATTGATCTTTATTTCAACATTGACGAAGTGCTGGCTGATCGTTCTAAAGATGCTTCTCAGCATGAAGCTCTTCTAAAGTATTTTCATCCTTCAGGTGAAGTTGAAGAACACGAGATTCAGGTTAAAACCCGTGGTAATTTCAGGCTGGATCCTGCCAATTGTGACTTTCCACCTTTGCGGATTAACTTTAAGAAAAAGCAGGTTAAAGGCACTTTCTTTGCCGGGGAAGATAAACTGAAGCTCGTAACCCAGTGTCAGCTTGAACGCTATGTGCTTATGGAGTACCTTATTTACAGGGTCTACAATGCCATTGAGGAAAAGAGTTTTAAGGTACGGCTGGCTAAGATCAATTACTATAATACCAGCAAGAATAAAAAAGCCTTTACGCACTATGGTTTTTTCATTGAGAGTGATGATAATTTAACCGAGAGGCTTGAGGCGACAGAGGCAAAAAGATTTTACAGCCCTAACATGCTCAATCAGGAAAATTTATTGAAACTAAGCCTTTTTCAATACATGATTGGTAATGCAGATTGGTATGTTACCTCAAAACATAATACAGTACTGCTTATTAATTCCGCAGACAGCATTCCTTTTGCCGTACCATATGATTTTGATTTCAGTGAAGCTATAGATGGGTTTTATACCAAACCCAAAGGAGTGCCATCATCACAATTGAAAACCAGAAGAATTTTTAAAGGCAATTGCCTCGAAAATGATGAATATCTCAGGGGATTTGATTTTTTTATTCAGCAAAAAGACACCATATACCAAACCCTTCAAAACTTTGAATTAGGTAAAAAAAGTGTGATTAGACAGCTGGAGAAGTATTTTGATAAATTTTACCAGGAATTGCAGAACCCTGATAAGCTTATTGAAGAATTAAATAGGTATTGTTGGAAACCTGCTGTTTTCCGTCAGCCATAAAAAAAAGCCGGAGAAAAATCCCCGGCTTTATTATGTATATTTTAATTAAATCTTCTCGTAGTCATCATTTCATTGCCAAAAACTTTGTACTGATCAAATATTGATCTGACCGCCCAGCGTACATATTTTTCATTTTGCTGTGGATTTCCAAACATGCTGGTTGCATATCCCTGCCAAACGACTCTCCGTTTTTTGCGATCCCATAAAATTACGATTATGGTTCCTTCATGCATGTTGTAGGATACAGGAATGTACTGTTCATCTTCTCTTTCTGACGACATCCAGGATTCAATGTCTGGTTGATTGTAACCATTAAACTTAAAGTTACCATTAAAAACTTTGAATGACACCAGCAAATCAGGATTGGCTTCTTCCTGCTTGTAACCTTGCAATTCCATCCTCCTTTGGATGGCTTCTTCTACGGTAGCCCTTAATTCCGCACTTTCTTTTACTGCACCAATTTCAGTCATGAAATCAAATGTTTTGTATTTCTTGAAAGTTCCGCTGTAACTGTAATCAGACTCCACCAGATATTCATTTCTCATACATGCTGTTGATGCGAGCACTAACAGAAAAATAAAAACATAAAACTTTTTCATAAGAAAAGATTAATTGAGTTAAGATGATAGATTAAACGCATGTAAAGTTTTACCCCATATCGTATATTTTACTAGTTAACATTTTTGGATTGAAAAATGTTCAACCGGATAAAAAATTTTGTTGGAGTTTAAATTTAGAAAATAGGATTTTGAAATTCAAGCATTTGCCACTTAAAAAATTTACATCAGTTGTAAAGGGCGATATTTTTGCTTAGCGGCTATTAAGCAAGTTTAACAATGAGTAACTGTAGGAGTCCTATAAAAAAACCAAGTACCCCACCCAGAATTTCAATCAGCTTAAATTCCTTTTTCATAATTGAAAAAAGGATTTCTTCCAATTTTTTAGATGAAAATGCAGATACTTTTGTGAAAACGACATTTTCGATGTCCAAATCTTTTTCTAACCTACCTGAAAATACGTTTAATACCTCAGGCAGAATATTCTGAAATTCTTCATGTAACTTTTCTTTGATTTTTTTCTTACTTTCAGCCCCGAGGAAAAAAGAAGCCATTGGTAAACTCTCTTTTAATTTATTTTCAAGAAAATCCTCAAGTTTCTCATCTAACATTTGGTTTATATCCTCAGCAGTTTTGGAAGAAGTAAATCTTTTTTTTATATCATCAATTGAAAATAACTCTCTGGCTACAATAGAGCCCAGTTTTTCAGCAAGTCTTTCTTGTCGCTTCGGGAAAATCCCCTGAAGGCTAAAAAAATACAGATCAATTTTTCTTCTTGGATGAAAAAGCATTTTAATTGCCAGAAAGTTGGTTATCCATCCTGTGAGGGCGGCAATTAGAGGAAGTGAATAGTACAACATCAGTTATCTGTTATTGAGCTTCAAAATTAGTGTAATCTGATATGGATTACAAGGATTGATATTAAACGGTTTATCTTATTTTGTAAATAAATCACTAAAAAGCCTGCAAAAGATGTAAAATTATTACGCATTATTGTATAAAATCTCAATGTATTGTAAAATTGATAATTAAATCGCAGGTAAGTATGAAACTTTTCCCACTCCTTGTTTTAATTTTCCACTTTTCGCAAAATATAATACCAGAGGGTACACAGAAGGCTGGCGCCAGGTATATTGAGCACGAAAACCATCAGATATTGACTACCTTTAAGGTTCCTGAAAAGTTTTATGGATCGTATATCGGTAGTAAAACAGGCTTTTTAACGCTGAAAAAGGATGGTACTGGCACCTACCGCTATGATTATGCGGTGCCGGGTCCTCAGGGCTGTGTAGCTGTGGAAGTTTCTTTTACCTGGGGCTTTATTCTGGATGATAAGGGAAAAGTTCTCCGCTTTGAACGAGATTATGGCTTTTCCTACCCGATTATTTATCATGCCAACGACCAATTTGGGTTCAGAGGATGTACAAAATCTTCTATGGTTGACTACATTCAGGATCGGAATAACGGCACATTGCACGTTTCTTCCTCAGATGATTGGCATAAATAGTGAATTTTTAAAGAAAATATTACCTGCTGTATCTGCCTTATTATGCCTTTACCAGCTCCATAATGGTGATTTCCGGCAATATGCCTATTCTTCCGGGATAACCCACATATCCAAAGCCACGGTTTACATATAAAAACTGTTGCCCCTCCTGGTACAAGCCGGCCCACTGTTTGTAAATATACTGTGATGGACTCCACTGAAAGTTGGGCGTTTCTATACCAAATTGAAAGCCATGCGTATGACCTGAAAAAGTGAGATCAATATCGGCATATTCAGGTCTGATTTGCGCATCCCAATGGCTGGGGTCGTGAGAAAGAAGTATTTTTACCGGGCTGTCCTTTACACCTCTCTGTGCAGTTTCAAGATCTCCGTATTTCGAAAATCTTCCTGCACCCCAGTTTTCAACGCCAATAATGGCAATTTTATCCTGACTTAATTGGATATACCTGTGTTCATTTTTGAGCAGGTCCCATCCCATTTCTTTAAATGCTGTTTCAAGTAACAGTAGGTTTTGTTGTTTGGCTTGTGCACTGGGCCATCTGTGATAATCTCCATAATCGTGGTTTCCCAATGTGGCATAAACGCCTAATGGAGCTTTAATTTTTGAGAAAATATCAGTGTATCCTCTCAATTCTGTTGACCTTTCATTGACAATGTCGCCGGTAAAAAAGACAATATCAGGCTTTTCGTTCATCACCATGTCAACCCCGCCCGATACAGCGGTTTTATTGAAAAAGCTGCCGGCATGAATGTCTGACAATTGTGCAATTTTAATACCATTAAAAGCATCAGGAAGGTTTTTTAGCGGAAGCCTTATCCTTCTGATTTTATAATCATGGGCGCCTGATATTATACCATAAGCCATAGTTGCTGCTGGCACAATGGTAGAAACAATTACTGCCCTTGATAAGAACTGCGAACGTGTAATTCCTTTTTTTTGCTTATCATCACTGCCTTTTTTTACAGCCCTCACCATTAGACCGGTTTTGTCTAAAATCCATTTAATCATTCTTACCAAATCATCGAGCAGAAGGAAAAGCAGTCCAAATGATTTTGAAAAATAATTGACAAATAGTATTACGATGATGGGCGATCTGTAAGAAGAAGGCAGTAGGGAGGGAATGGCATACCTGAAAGCCAGATAGCTTATAATCATAAAGCATGAACTTGTCCAATAGATAAAATATATTCGCTTTTTCCATTTTGCAGGCAATGGACTGAATACAACTTTTACCGACTGAAATATGTAAAATTCAATTAAAAAAAAGATTATTGAGCTTACGATCGTCACGAATGCCTTATCCATATATCAGTTTTGTAAGTAAACAAAAGCCCATATCCGGCAAAAAACCGGATATGGGTTAAAATTAATTTGAGCCGGAGGTGAATTTTGAAAAACGGTATGATAAGCGATCGGCAATCAGATACATTACCGGTACAATCACCAGGGTTAAGAAGGTTGCAAAAACAAGGCCAAAAATGACTGTCCAGGCCATTGGTCCCCAGAAGGCCGCATTATCACCTCCCCAGTATATATTGGGTCTGAATTCAGTAAACATAGTTACGTAGTTTATATTTACTCCGAGGGCCATAGGCAGAAGCCCAAGTACGGTGGTAATGGCTGTAAGTAAAACCGGACGCAGACGTGTGGCACCAGCAACGCGAATACTGTTATACAGCTCCTCTTTTGGCAATCTGTCATTATCTGAGAGCCCCAGTTCACTTCTACGGCGTTTTCTCACCAGATTGGTATAATCTATAAGTACTATGGCATTATTTACGACAACGCCTGCCAGTGAAATGATTCCAATACCTGTCATTATTATTATAAAGTCCATATTAAAGGTAACCAGTCCCATAAAAACACCGATGGTACTAAATACGACCGAACCCATTATTATAAAAGGTGTCACCACCGAATTAAACTGGGCAACGATGATTAAAAATATGGTAAGTATGGCAATCAAAAGTGCTCTCATAAGAAAGGCAGTAGATTTTTCCTGTTCTTCCTGTTCTCCGGTAAATTTAAGTATGTACCCTTCAGGCAGATCAAAATCATTGAGCAGCATTTTGATTTCTGAAACAATTTCATTGGCATTATATCCTTCAACTACATTAGAATAGATAGAGATTACCCTGTCGAGGTCTTTTCTTTTCACAGAGCCATAGGTGCTTGAATATTCGATGCTGGCCACCGATGAAATGGGGATTTGCTTCATATTGCCTTTATTGTCCCTGAAGGAGATTCGCTTATTTAGAAGCGCATCAATATTGTACCGGTATTCATCTTTGAGCCTCAATTGAATGGGATATTCATCTTCACCTTCTTTAAATTTAGACACTTCAAAACCAAATAAGGCGGTACGCAATTCAGATGCAATGGTATTGGTAGACAAACCAAACCTGCGGGCTTTATCACGATCAATATTTACAAGCAATTCGGGTTTACCTGTTTCGAGGTCGCTTTTGAGCTCTTGTATACCAGGGATATTGGCAGATTCAATTTCTTTCATCACGGCTTCAGCTATGGTGATGAGTCTTTCAAAGCGCTCTCCGCTTATTTCAATATTGATTGGTTTGCCTACCGGAGGCCCCATATTGTCTTTACCTATGGTAATCTGAACGCCGGGATATGTCTCCATAGCCACCCTGATTTCCTCCATGGCATCCTGGGTCTTTACGCCTTTTCTGTTCTCATATTCAAGAAAGGCTATGGTAATGAGGGATTTATTTGGAGATGACTCCTGACCTCCCATTTGTCCGGGATCATTGGCCCCTTCACCGACATTTGTTATTATCGATTCAACGGCAGATTTGTATGGCTGCAGTATTTCGATTACTTCTTTTTCTATAACCTCAGTAAGTCGGTTGGTATGCTCAATATCAACACCTATGGGGTGTTCAATAAATATGTTTATATTATTGGGGTCAGTAGAAGGAAACAAACTTACCAGTGGCGCCCTCAGATTGAAAAGTGTTAATGCCAATATCAGCATTAAAAAGGTGCCGCCAAAAAACACATATGGACGAAAGCCTCTTAGGGCAAACATAAGGGTACGATTGTAGATCCCTTCCAAATAAGGAATAAATCGAAACTGAAACCACTGCACGCCCGGGTTTAACAAATAAATCTGTGCCGGTGCACCTAATGCCATAAACAGCAGAATATTGGCAAATCCAAAATTTCTCGTGGCATAAAAAGGAATGGAAAGTACCAGAAACCCGGCGGCAATAATTAAGAGTTTACGACGGTTTACTTTTTTCTCTTCAAGTTTCATAAACATCGAAGTCAGCACAGGATTTACTACCAGTCCGACAAACAAGGAAGAGGATAATACTATAATAAGGGTTATCGGCAGGTATTTCATAAACTGTCCCATAATACCCGACCAGAAGGCCAAAGGTAAAAAGGCAGCGAGTGTGGTAGCTGTAGAAGTTATGATGGGAAGGGCCACTTCTCCAACCCCTTCTTTGGCAGCTCGTATTGCGCTGTAGCCCTCGCTCATAAGCCGGTAAATGTTCTCAACCACCACTATGCCATTATCTACCAGCATACCCAAAGCCAGTATGAGTCCGAAAAGCACCATCATATTGGCAGAATACCCAATGGCGCTCAGAATCATAAATGCCATAAACATTGATAGTGGAATGGCAATACCTACAAAAAGCGCATTTCTCAAGCCCATAAAAAACATCAGCACCACAACTACTAGGATAATACCTGTTATAATGCTGTTTTCAAGGTTGTCTACCATGCTTTTGGTAAACTTAGACTGGTCATTGGTAATGGAGATGTTCAGGTCTTCGGGAAAACGATTAATACGTGCTTCTTCAAGAATCGACTGTATCTTTTCAGCCGTAATGATCAGGTTTTCACCACCTCTTTTAACGACGTCAAGTGTAACAACAGGTAATTGCCAGGAACGGCTGTAGCTACTTCTTTCTTTATACGCATCGCTCACGGTAGCTACATCCCTGACGTAAACAATTCTTTGCTCCTCATCTTTTACAATGACATCTTCTATTTCCTCTACTTTTTTAAATTCGCCATCTACCCTTAACGACCGTCGGTAGTTATCAATAAGCAGGTTGCCACCCGAAAGTGTGACATTTTCTGCAGCAATGGCATTGCGGATGTCAGAAAAGCTCACCTGCATGGCCTCCATAAGATGAATGTCTGCATCTACCCTGATTTCTCTTTCAAGGGCACCTCTGATTTCACATTTAGAGATTTCAGGGAGTTTTTCAATTTCATCTTCGAGGTATTCAGCAAATTTTTTGAGTTCGTCGATAGAGTAATTCCCGGAAATGTTTATAAACATGATCGGTATTTCAGTAAGGTCAATATCCATCACATTGGGGTCGGCATCAAGATCGTTGGGCAG
Organism: Cyclobacteriaceae bacterium; assembly: GCA_020832305.1. Classification (GTDB taxonomy): domain Bacteria; phylum Bacteroidota; class Bacteroidia; order Cytophagales; family Cyclobacteriaceae; genus JAFIEV01. The sequence goes on from JAFIEV010000080.1 coordinate 65,948, forward strand.
TTCACTCTTGGCCTTATCGACAGCATCTTTGACTTCCTGTAATGCCCGTGATATATCTTCTTCAGGATTAAACTCAACAATGATGGTAGAATAATCCTGAATGGAAGTAGACCGGATGTTTTTAATTCCGTTTAGCGATTTAAGTTCCTTTTCAATAGGACGTGTAACCAGGTTTTCTATATCTATGGGAGAATTACCTGCATAGGGCGTACCGATGTAAACCGTTGGTATAACAACCTCCGGAAAACTTTCTTTTGGGATCGTATTGTAAGCATAGGATCCCATAATAATTATTATAAGGGTAAGAATGATCACACTCGTACGATTATCTACCGACAATGAGCTGAGACCAAATTCCCGGACTATCCCTTTTTTATCCTGAATATTTTCTTTGTTTTCCATGTTAAATTACAGCTTGGCGTCAACAATTGAAACTTTCATGCCATCGATTACTTCGCGGTAACCATCATTTACCAGAAGTTCGTTACCTTGAAGACCTTCAAGTACTTCTGTTTCTGAACGGTACGTATTACCGCGCTGTATATGTATTTTAGTGGCAGTGCCCTCTTCCCCTTCAGTATTAATGATGAAGACATAGTCGCCGATATTGTCTTTTTGTATCAGGTTGGTAGGTATAATTACAGCGTTTTCATGCCGGTAGTCCCTGAGCCTGAGTATGGCGATCAGGTTCGGTTTTAAGGTAGCTTCTACCCTTGGCAGTTCAGCTTCAATTCTGAAAGTGCGGTTATTTTCGTTAATAACCTGACCAATAGACCTGACCTTAGATTCGATGCTCATATCAATGGCAGGAAAATGAACCAATACTCCATCTCCTCTTTTAAATCTTCCTACATAAGCTTCGCTCAGGTCAGCCTCGATGTACATATCACTATTGCCGACCATTCTGACAAGAGGGGTTCCGTTAGATGCCATTTCACCAAGCCGGGTTAAAACCTTTTCTACAGTGCCGGCAAACGGCGCTTTTACATGGGCTCTTTCGATCTGTATTTTAAGATTAGCAATTTGAGTTTCCAGTGATTCTTTGCGGGTTTTGGATTCCAGCAATTGCATTTCAGTGCCAATATTTTTTTCCCATAACCTCGCTTGTCTGTCGAAAAGCGTACTTGCCAGTTCATATTGTGTCTCCAGATCTTTAAGTTGTTTTTCAAAAATTTCTGTATCAATGCTTACGAGTACCTGGTTTTTAGATACATTCATACCTTCAGCCACGCGTACCTGTGTTACGCGGCCCATACTTTCAGCGCTGATGAGTACATTCTTATTAGATACTACGGAGCCACTCACTTCAACGAAGTGTTCAAACAGACCCTGCTTCGCCGGTAAAGCCGTAACCAGGGTAGATTTACGGTTGGCTTTGCCAAATTCGGGATCAATTTTGGCAATTTCCTTTTCCAGGCTTTCTATTTGCTGTTTTATTTCCTGTTGCTTGCCACGGAGTTTTTTAAGTTCATCTTTTTTGCCTTCAAGACCATTTGGGTCTCCGCAAGCAGCCATTAAAAGGAATATAACAGACCAGATATTTAGTTTTATAAGCGTTTTCATAATTGTTGAGATTTCGCGATTATTTTGTGAGTTTTCCAAGGGCTTTTTCATAATTGATTTTGGCTACCAATACTTCAAAAACAGCATTGAAATAATTGGTTTGTGCTTCCTTTAAAGCATTATCCGCCTCGATGACTTCCAGATTTGAACCAAGCCCTTCCTGATATTTGAATTTGGTGGTTTCAAAAACGGTTTCGGCAAGTTCAATATTTTCTGCTTGTATTTCCAGGGCTTCAAGACTGTTTTTTAAATCGTTTCTGGAATGAATAATTTCCATATCAATGGCATTTTCCAGGTCTTTAAGGCTGTTTTCATTTTTCATCAGACTGATTTTTGCCTGCTGGTTTCTGAAACTGCGCTGTAGTCCGGAAAATATGGGAACCGATAAAGAAAATCCGAAATTTCCGTATTCAAACCAATTGGCGCCTCTGGTAACATCGCTGAATTGATCGGCACCAGTATTGTAACCAAGGCCTGCAAAGGCGCTGAGCTTAGGAAATGAAGCCGCCCTCGAATTTTTCATATCGAGCAGAGAGAGCCTGGTTTCGGTTTGCATCAGAGAAAATTCAATTCTGTTGTCATAAGCAAAGTTTTGTTCTTTTTCCTGGTAGTTGATATTCAAATCGAGATCAGATAATTTCCCTTTCAACTCAATGTCATTATTAACATCCATGCCCATTTGAAACTTGAGCAATATTTTACTCACCTCCATCATCCTGCCCAGGCTTTGCATTTGCACCTTGGCGTTGTTGAAATTCAGCTTTACGCGATCCATGTCAACTTTTTCCACAAACCCATTTTCATACATCATGCGGGTTTCCTGATATAAGGTATCAAGCCTCTGGTAATTGCTTTCCATCAATGAGAATCGCTCATGATTTATCAGTACCGTGTAGAATGCCTTGGTTACATTTTCAATCGTTTCTATTTCCGTTCGTTGCAAGGCCTTTTGCGAAAGCTCCTTATAAGTCGAAGCGGCTTGCAAACCTATGATATAGGAACCATCAAAAATAATCTGACTGGCATTCAGGCCTGCCTGACCTAAATGCCGCACACCAAATCGCACACCTACCGGTGGCGCATCAGCTGGGACAGTAGCAGGATCATCGGCAAAAAAGACTGCTGGTAAAAATACAGTTTGTATAGCAAAATTATTGGTATACATAAAGTCTGAAGAAAGCTGGGGGAGTCCGATACCCCTGGTCTCTCCGACCCTTTTTTCAGCTGAAATCACATCCAAACGGGCATTTTTCATTTGAACAGATTTATCCAGCGCAAATTGAATACAATCGTCTAGTGAATAAAGTCTGTCATCCTGGGAATAAAGCCAACCCGAGGATAGCAATACCACGAGAAATGTGCTTAGTAAAAATAGTAAAGGTTTCATTTTAATAATTTTGTTTATTTAGGTTTTGAATGGTTTTTGTTTTATGTATTAAAACTTCTCTTCCTTTTTCAGTTAAAAGTCCATGAACAAAATGATTGTAAAACTGGCATTGTATATCAGAAGGCTTGTAATCTGAGTTTCTGAAAATATCTGAATCAAAAGCAAGTTGTATTTGCTCAAGTCTGAGTGCAGCCAAAATGCCTGAATCTATTTCTTCTCTGAAAAATCCCTGACGTTTTCCCTGTTCCAGTGTGCTTTTGAGCATTTCTATAAGAACTTCTTTTTTAAAAGACTCAAAAAGATGCCATGCAACCGGGTGATATTTTCTAAGATCAAAAATGAATGTGTCATTTACTTCTTCATGGTGCCTGCGCATACAGTCGGTAAGGGCTTCTATACGGTCCAGCGCATTGTTTGCATCAGCATCTACCGAATCAATTTCTGACTTTAATCTATCGAGATAATGCGAAGTAATCATAATTATTAATTCATCTTTGTCTTTGAAGTACTGATAGATGGTTTTTTTTGAAATCGAAAGACTCCTGGCAATATCATCCAGCGATATACTTTTAATGCCGTGTTTTGTATACAATTCTATGGCCTGAGCTAAAATTTTGTCTCGCACTTTTTTGAGTTTAGAAAACTACGGAAACTTTTACATTATTTTAAGTTTCGATAAGTATATACCTTTTGGGGACAAAAAAGTTATGCTTTTTTGAAGATATTTGGGTCAAACTTCAGGAGCGGCCAATAATGAATATCAACGAAATATTTCTTATATGAACGGGGAAGAAGAAAAGGCTTTTTCTGCATCTAAAATCATGACCAGTGACGCAGAAATGTTGTATTATATATTTGGAAGTGGAAGTAAAATATTGCTGGCTTTTCATGGTTATGGACAATCTGCCGCAGTCTTCAGGAATTTGGCTGAGGCTTTACCACAGTACCGCATTTATAGTTTTGATTTGTTTTTTCATGGAAAAAGTATCTGGAAGTCAGATGGTAATATCCTGCGTCCCGAAATATGGCGCCAATTGCTGCAAAATTTTTTACAAAAGGAGCAGATAAGTGAATTTTCACTGCTTGGTTTCAGTCTTGGAGGAAAAGTTGTGCTCGCTACCTACACTATGTATATCAGTCAGGTAAAAAACATCTACCTTTTAGCGCCAGATGGAGTTAGCCTAAGTCCATGGTATGTCGCTGCCACGCAGCTAAGTTTTGGAAGAAAATTTTTTCATTTCCTGATTAAAAAGACGAAGTTTTCTACACTAATGATCAATATTTTGGAAAAAACAGGCATCCTCCACAAAAAAATAGGAAGATTTGTAAAAAGAGAAATGGCCACTGAAAATCAGCGATACAGGGTATATCAAACCTGGCTTCTGTATCGCGGGCTAAACAGCAATATAAAATATGTAGTACAGAAATTGAAAGCCTGTAATCAACCAATAGAAATTTATATTGGAAAGTATGATCAGGTTATACGAAAGAAGCACATACGCCCTTTGTTAAAGGAAGGAATACTATACAACTTTCAGGTTTTATCTTCAGGCCACACACATCTGATAGAGGCATTTTGCAGTTTTAAGAGAGGTCAGACATTTCCCAATTCAAAACTTTCCGGTGAAAATTGAACTTTTCTAAAACTAACTTTTTGAAGAAAGCTCTTTAAAACCTCCTCGTTTTCATTCGTCCAATCCATAAGATCGGTGGCATCTGAGTATTTAAATTGCAGTTTGTCCTTGGCATGACGAAGATTCATACCCTCAACCCACTCAAAAAAAACCTGCCCATTCAACCTGTAGGATAAGTAAAATCTAAATAAATGCCGATCAACCATAATAATTTAAATTAATTGGTGTCTTAATAATGCAGAAACCATCAAAGTCTCATGTACTAAAATACGGCTTTTCTGAAAAAAAGTGTTGATTTTCTGAAATAAAATTATCCACAAATTGTCAACATAGCAGACAAAATATAAATATTCTAATATGGCGATTCTTTGTTATCAGTAACCTACCCTACATAATAAGCTGTTTTAGTAAGTTTTTCTGTGTATTTTATAATAAATAACAGCTTGTTATCTACCGCCTTCCATTCCGGAAATTGAATATAATTGCAGTATGACTGGGCAATTTATTTTTGCCTTTCATGTAAAATGGACTATCTTTCCATATGACCTGATAGATTATGTACTTAAATTCATGTAAATCAAAAATCAAGATGCCATTTGGTATTTATCTGGTACTTACATTTCTGTTTATAAGCGGTGTATTGACAGAGGTATTTGCTTATGGAGCATCAGATACTACCTGCATTTACGATGATGAAGGCAGGAAGAGGGCATGCGGCATATTGAAAAATGGTGAGCGGGATGACAAATGGATGCAATACTTTCCCGATGGCAGCCTGAGCGCCATAGCCAGCTACCGGAAGGGCCAGCTTAATGGTGAGGTATTATATTTTGATTTCGAGGGAAATATCATTAGCCGGGAACAATGGAAGGAGGGACTATTAGAGGGATTTTCAGAATACTATTATTCAAACGGTACGACTGAGAAAAAGGGCAATTATGAGGCCGGCCAATATGCAGGTGAGTGGATGTTTTTCGCAGAATCGGGTCAATTGATTCGCGTAGGGGAGTATAAGGATGGTTTACCTGAGGGCAATTGGAAGATTTATAATGAAGAGGGAATTTTAATACAGGAAGGGAAATATACTGAAGGTCTGGAACATGGCTTGTGGAAGTTTTACAGACCCGATGGTTCATTGGAATTTTATGGTCATTACGATAAAGGAGAGCAGACGGGCGCATGGTTTAAAGTGAGCCGGCGGGGAAAAGAGAAGTCACTGAAATATTAGGCAGACATTCATAATGTAAGATTTACACTTTGTTTTGCGCAACCGTGTCTGCAAGAGATAATTTTTTTATATTGAGTTGTTTTTTAATTTAAATGCATTCCCATGTACAAATTCATCCTTTTATTATCGACCCTATGGATTATTGCTTTTTCCTGTTCCCCAAAGAAGGCGGAAGAAAGTGAGCAGACAGAGATATTTAAATTTAACCCTGATCCGCAGCCTGTTGCTGAAAGGGATGTAAAGGTTTTGCCGGTTGGCTCAAAAGCCCCTGATTTTCGCTTGCCTGGCACCGATGGCCGCTTTTACTCATTGAAAGATTTTGACCAGGCCAGGGCTTTGGTGCTGATTTTTACCTGTAACCATTGTCCGACTGCCCAGGCCTATGAGCAAAGGATAATTGATATTGTAAATGATTACCAGGACCGCAATGTACAGGTAGTTGCTATTTCCCCAAACTCACCCCTGGCGCTTTTGTATGAAGAATGCGGATATAGTGATATGGGCGATGATTATGAGGAAATGATACTGCGGGCAGCGCATATGGATTTTAATTTTCCCTATTTATACGATGGAGATAATCATGAAGGCTCCCTGCCTTACGGGCCGGTGGCTACTCCCCATGCTTATGTGTTCGACGAAAACCGAATACTTCGCTATACAGGAAGATTAGATGCTTCAGAAAAACCAGGAACTGCCAATGCCGAAGACCTTCGCGCGGCCATCGACGCAGTGCTTGAAGGCAGAGAAGTGGAAGTGAAAGAAACAAAAACTTTTGGCTGTTCTGTTAAATGGGCCTGGAAAGATGAATGGACAGCCAAAATCAATAAGGATTGGGAAAATGCTCCGGTAAACCTCGATGAAATTGATGTTGAAGGATTGAAAAAACTAGTAAATAATGATTCTGATAAGTTGCGCCTTATCAATATCTGGGCTACCTGGTGTGGTCCTTGCGTGATTGAATATCCTGAATTTGTTATAATTCACAGAATGTTTAGCGGAAGGGATTTTGAATTTGTTTCTGTAAGTGCTGATAAGCTGGAACAAAAAGACAAGGCATTAAAATTTCTGAAGCAAAAGCACTCGGCACTTCAAAATTATATTTTCTCTGAAGAGGATAAATATGCTCTAATAGAAGCGGTTGATCCCGATTGGGATGGCGCATTGCCCTACACGGTACTGGTTGCCCCTGGAGGGGAAAAGGTATATGTGCAAATGGGCGTGATTGACCCGTTGAAGCTCAAAAGAGCCATAGTAGATCATCCTATGATCGGAAGGTATTATTAAATGGTTTTTTATATAATTTGTGATCATATTCAATTTATTCGCTTAACATTAATTCAATACCAGCTATATGAAGCCGAATTTTTTAAGAGATTTTTTTTTATCTGTTATGCTTTTTTTTATCGTCGTGCCTGATCCGGCCTTTTGTCAGACACAAAAAATAAAGCATGCCGAAAGGGTTGCATGGTTTACTGATGCGAGATTTGGCATGTTTATCCACTGGGGCCTATATAGCGGGGCCGAAGGATTGTGGAAGGGTGAAAAGCACCGGCATTTTAACAATTACGCCGAATGGATCCAATATCGAAATCGTATACCCAGGGAGGAATATTTGAAATTGCAGAATCGGTTTCAATGGGAAGAAATTGATCCCGAAGCATGGGTAATACTGGCAAAGAAAGCAGGCATGAAATACATAACCATTACGGCCAAACACCACGATGGTTTTGCACTCTGGGATACCCGGGTTGGTGACTATGGGTTCACCCATCATGGAGGCAGGGATGTAATTGCAGAATTGGCAGGCGCATGTAAGAAACATGGTCTTAGGCTTGGCTTGTACTATTCTCACTGGGTTGATTGGGATCATCCTTATGGCTGGGATCACAATCAGGAATTATTGAAAAACCTCACCGATGATCAGTTCAATACCTACTGGCAGGAAAAAGTAATCCCTCAGCTTCGTGAATTGCTTACCCATTATGGAGACATTTCTATTTTATGGTTTGATATGTGGTTGCACCATTCAGAAACCATAGTAAAAAGAGATCAGCTTGAGCAGGTTTTGCATCTGGTTCGGGAGCTTCAGCCTGCCTGCCTTGTAAATACCCGCCTAGGCTTGCATGAAGTAGGAGATGATGGGGTGGATTTTGAAACACTGGGTGACAACGAATTGGGCTCGGTCTATAAAAAATTTCCCTGGCAGACACCCGGAACCATAGCGCATTCATGGGGATACCATGCCTATGATCACAGATGGAAATCACAAGCACAGCTTTTGCATGAGCTCATTAATAATGTAAGCCTAAATGGCAATTATATGCTGAATATAGGCCCCAGGGCCGATGGAGCCGTGCCTCATGAGAGTATTTTGCGCTTGCAAAATCTGGGAAATTGGCTGGCTATAAATGGAGATGCCATATACGGCTGTACCGGCCTCGAACTGGCACCCGATGGTCATTATTGGGGACGGTTTACTTATAAATTCGACAAAAGCCAGGGATTGTATAAAATTTTTCTCCATGTCTTTAACTGGCCTCTGGATGGTACATTATCTTTTACCGGAGTAAAGGATGCCCCTCTCCGTATATATCCCTTATCGGATAAACATCGCGGGGCATTGTCATTTGTTCATAAAGGACCTTTGACAGAAATTGAGGTGCCCCGTTTAGCGCCGGATCCATTGGTTTCGGTGTTAGTGCTGGAGTATAAACAGGAGCCCCAGCTAATAGATGCCGTAGTTCCAAAGGCTTCTTTTGGAGGTTTCTCCTTAAAGCCTGGTAATGCCCGGCCAAAAATTATGGGTGATCAATGGCAAAAGTACGACGGCACTGCACCGGCGCACTTACTGATAAGCAAAGACCAAACCCTGAAGTGGCAGGTTTATATTGACAAGCCGGGTAAAAGAAAATTTGACTTATCCTACAGCAGCCCAAAAGCTGATCGCAGTAGGTTTGCTGTAAAGTCCGGTGATCAGTTGTTACAGGGTAATTTTGTCAGAACAGGAAAGGTAGTTGTTGAGCCCAATCAGAATTTTTATGCTGACCAGTTTGTCGAGACGGAGGTCGGTGAAATAAATTTTGCGGAGGAAGGTATTTATGAGATTATATTGGATGTAAAACCAGGCAAGGGCGAATTGATCAAGTTTAACTGGCTGTGGCTACAGGAGTAAGCCATGATGGTTTATAATTCAAAAATTAAAGCAGGGCGCGCTGATAATCGCCTGATTTGTTGATTTATTATAAAATTCTGATTTTACAATATGGATGTATGCTTTTTCAGCAGACCCAAAAGTAAAAGCCAACGGCCATTTAAAAACCGTTGGCTTTTATTATTAACAAACTAAGAGCATTAGAAAAGACTCCAGGCAACGGTAACCCCTGACATAACGATGGTAACCATACTCATCAATTTTATCAGGATGTTAAGGCTGGGGCCTGATGTATCTTTGAATGGATCACCTACGGTATCGCCAATGACAGCAGCTTTATGGCAGGAAGATCCTTTTCCTCCCATGTGGCCTGATTCGATATATTTTTTAGCATTATCCCAGGCACCACCAGAGTTTGCCATGAATATCGCCAGTACAAAACCTGAAGATAAGCCACCCACGAGTAAGCCTATTGATCCTGGTACGCCAAAAATCAAACCTACAGCAATGGGTACCAGAATGGCCAGTGATGAAGGCAATATCATTTCCCTTTGCGCCCCTTTGGTTGAAATGGCTACGCAACGCGCGTAATCAGGGGTAGTTTTGCCTTCCATGATGCCGGCTATTTCACGAAACTGTCTGCGCACTTCATCCACCATACTGGCAGCAGCACGACCCACGGCATTCATAGTGAGACCGCAGAAAACAAAAGACATCATCGCTCCGATAAACACTCCTATCAAAACACGCGGGTTCATGAGGTTCACTTCAAAATAATTCATAAACTCATTTAAATGTATTGAATTTAGTTGCGCGCGGTCGGTGATTACTGTAGCGTTGGGAAAAACGTACTCGGGGTTCGAAAGTAGTAAGCGGTCAATACCGATTTTAAGTTCTTCAATATAAGATGCAAGCAGCGCAAGTGCGGTAAGGGCAGCAGAACCTATGGCAAATCCTTTGCCGGTGGCAGCGGTAGTGTTGCCCAGTGAGTCGAGGGCATCGGTACGCTTGCGTACTTCAGGCCCCAGGTTACTCATTTCTGCATTTCCACCGGCATTATCAGCAATAGGTCCGTATGCATCGGTCGCCAGGGTAATGCCAAGGGTTGAAAGCATACCTACGGCTGCTATACCTATGCCATACAATCCCATAGACATATTGTTGAAGTCAAAGCCGGAAGCAAACAAAAATGATAATGTAATGCCAATAATTACAGCAATTACAGGAATGGCCGTTGATACCATACCCATGCCCAGTCCGGAAATAATCACCGTGGCCGGACCTGTTTCTGAACTAAGGGCAATTTTTTGTGTTGGCTTATATTCTTCTGATGTGTAATACTCAGTGGCTTTACCAATAACGATACCTACAATTAGACCTGTAACAATGGCGCCCCAGATGCCAAGATAGTTTTGTATGTCGAGCGCATAAAGAACAAGAAATGATCCTACAATGATAAGCACAGAACTTACATTTACCCCTTTATGCAATGAATTCATAAGCTGTTTTTGCGAGGCTCCTTCCTGAGTTCTAACGAGGTATATGCCGAGTATTGATAATAAAATACCAATGGCAGCGATGAGCATAGGCGCCATCACGGCTTTTATTTGCGTAGCTCCATCTGTCATAAAAGCTGCTGCACCCAGGGCAGCTGTGGCAAGTATCGAACCGCAATATGATTCGTAAAGGTCGGCGCCCATACCGGCTACATCGCCCACATTATCACCAACGTTATCGGCAATGGTAGCAGGGTTTCGGGGATCATCTTCAGGAATACCTGCTTCTACCTTTCCAACCAGGTCGGCACCCACATCAGCGGCTTTGGTAAAAATACCGCCACCTACCCTCGCAAATAATGCCTGGGCTGATGCACCCATACCAAAGGTTAGCATGGTAGTGGTAATAATCATCATATTATGAGTGTCTTCGGCCACCGGATAGAAATAATTTAGTACCAGGTACCAGAGGGAAATATCGAGTAAGCCAAGCCCTACTACCACCAGTCCCATGACAGCGCCACTTCTGAAAGCCACCCTCAGTCCGTCATTCAGGCTTTTGCGCGCTGCATTAGCCGTACGGGCAGAGGCCATAGTGGCTGTCTTCATGCCAAAGAAACCGGCAAGACCCGAGAAAAATCCCCCGGTAAGAAAAGCAAATGGCACCCAGTTGTTTTGTAATTGATATCCGTAAGCCAAAATGGCAAAAAGTATAGTAAGCAATATAAAGAATATAATTACTACTTTGTACTGTTGTTTCAAATACGCCATGGCGCCTTTTCTCACATGTGAGGCTATGGTCGCCATGGTTTCGGTGCCTTCTTCTTCAGAAGCCACCTGCCGGTAAAAAAACCAGGCAAAAAGTAAGGCAATGATGGCCGAGACAGGTATAAGCCAAAAAATAGGTATCATATTATTGTCTATTTAGTATTAAAAAATATTTTTTCATTTATTATCGGAAACCTAATATAAGTGCAGAACGCCACCAGGTATAGTATTTATCTTCGAGTTCCTGCTGTTCAGGGAAGTGGTAATACAATAATTCATCCCCTTGCCCTACAAAGAATCCGTTTTTACAGGTTCTGTATAACAAATCTCCCTGGAAAAAGCGAATAACTGTTTTTGTGAGCTTATCTGAGCCAGATACTAAACTTATAAGACAGTCTCTAAGGTGAGGGATGTTCGGATAGGGGAGGTCCTCAGCCTTGGCACCCACAGGGTCTGTAGCAAATTCATCGAGTTTTAATTCAACAAAGACCAGCTTGGGCACAGAAACAGGTTTACTGGTATCTGTAACAGTTTTAACCAATTCTATAGGATTGAGGCTTGAAGCGACCCTGGGTGTAACCGGACTAAGTTCCTGATATAGGTGTAATCCCGGGTTTTCTTTGTGCGTATATGTTCCTTTTTGCAGTTCCAATACGCGCCCATCATCGGTAGTGAGATAGAGGCTTTTAAAAGACGCTAGTGGAAGGCGTTCCAATACCCGGTAAATCGTTATATATACTGAGCGTTTGGGGCTGCCATCCGGGTGGGGCACACAACGCTTTTTTATAAAATCAATGGGTATACTGTCACCAGCCAGCCCCTCATCTATTTCAAAAAAAATTGCCTGCCCCCGAGTTCGTTTTTTGGTACCGGTGGCGAGATAATTTCCGAATTCCTCGGGAGGCAGCATCGACGCGATCAGGGCCTCCGGAGTTACTGAAAAATACAGGTATGTTTTCATGTAACAAAAAATTAGTGAGTGAAAAGGTAAACTCTTTTATCCGTTTAAAAAACGCCAAAGATTGATTTGGCCTGAAAACGAAGTATTAAGTATAAAAATCTTAAAAAATATATTCTATAAAAAGTTACGATGCACAGCAAGCAAGGTTGCATATTTTCAGCGCATATGAACACTCCAGTGTGCACTTAAAACGTTTGTAAGTTTACATAAAAAAAAAATCACTGCCAAATATGCAGGCACTGATTCTGCTCATTAATCTTACATGTTCAATAGAATCTTTGTATTTTTATATTGAAAATAGCACCTTATTTTACCATTCTATCAACGCTTGACCTTTGGCGGCTAGCCATTCATTGGCTTTGCTGAAATGTTTGTTTCCAAAGAAGCCTTTATTGGCTGCAAAAGGGCTTGGATGTGCCGATTGCAGCACCAGGTGTTTTTGATGGTCAATAATTTTACCTTTTTGCTGTGCATAGGCTCCCCATAGAAAAAAAACGACCCCGTCTTTTTGGTCTGATATAATCTTTATTACAGCATCAGTGAATTCTTCCCATCCTTTTTTTTGATGGGAACCAGGGGAGTTGGCCCGAACTGTAAGCGTAGCATTGAGCAGAAGTACACCCTGTGCTGCCCATCGCTCAAGGTTGCCGTTAGGAGGTATTTCTTTCCCGAGATCAGATTTGATCTCCTTGAAAATGTTAATCAATGATGGCGGCATGGAAATGCCTTCCTGTACCGAAAAGCATAATCCATTGGCCTGGCCCGGATTGTGATAAGGGTCCTGGCCTATAATTACCACCCTTGTGTCGGTAAAAGAACAATGATCAAAAGCATTGAAAATAAGTCGACCTGGAGGATATACAGTATATTGCTGATATTCAGACTTGACAAAATCAACTAAATTTAAAAAATACTCTTTTTGAAATTCGTCTTTCAAAACTTTTTTCCAGGTATCACAAATTTTTACATTCATACCGGTTTATTTATATCCGTTAAGTTGAGCGCTCAAAATAAAAGAAATTTTGCATTTTATAAACCATCAAAAAAATGATTCATCTCGAAACTGTTTTTTCTAAAATGTCGTTCAAGCTTTTAACCAGACCTTGCGATAATCCTTTCAATATTTTAATATAGCGGCCAATTTAAAAACGTATGGTGACTGCGGTAACTCATGGTGTAAAAATCAGTGTGGAAACAGAATATCAGCCTGGCTACTCTAGCCCGTTAGAGCAGCATTTTGTATTTACCTATCGTGTTACCATAGAAAATATGAGTGAATTCAGTGTAAAATTGCTCAGAAGACACTGGTATATTCACGATGCTGAAAAACCCGTTCAACAGGTTGAAGGTGAAGGAGTGATCGGCCAGAAACCCATTCTCGAGCCGGGTCAGAAACATCAATATATCTCAGGGTGCAGTCTCAGGTCGGGCTTTGGAAAAATGTATGGTACCTATACCATGCAGAGAATTATGGATGGTAAACTTTTTAAAGTGGTTATACCGGAATTCACTATGATATTACCATTTAAACTCAACTGATATTGGCATTTAATCGAATTCTGGAACTCATTCCACTCTATACAGGCCATTTCCTTCTCAAATCTGATGCACATGGCATTCAATCTCCGTTTGTATTTGAATTTTACACCGAAGTAGTGCAATGGCGTAACAAAGTATCTGACCCATTGAAAGATCTTGTCAATGAATTGCGGCAAAATCGTGAAAAAATAAACGCAGGAGGCTTTGGCGCTTCAAGCCATAATTTAATTAAACCAACTACCATTGCAGATATTGCCGGAAGAGCCATCAGCCCCTTTAAAATTTCTTACCTCCTTGCCCGCATCGCCAGGTACTTTAAAATTGAAACCATAGCAGAACTTGGCACATCTCTGGGCATCAATGCACTGCGCCTTTCTGAACTGCTGCCAAATGCAAGAATAGTAAGCTTTGAAGGTAATACTGAACTGATTTCTTTTGCCAGCAAGCTTTTAGATCGCTATGAAGCCCGAAATGTAACCATCATAGAAGGCAATATTGATGCAACCCTGCCAGAATATCTTCGATGCGGTAATAGTCCGGAACTCATCTATATAGATGCCAACCATACATCAGAAGCCCTGCTTCGGTATACCCGTTCTTTTTTAGAATACAGCGACAGAGAAATGATTTTGGTAATTGATGACATCCGATGGTCAAAAGATATGTATCAAGGCTGGAGAAATATGGTTCAAATGAAAGAAGTTGGTATAAGTCTGGATCTGGGTAGAATAGGCATTGTTTTTGTTAGACCGTATATCAATAAAGAGCATCATATTTTAAATTTTTAATCACACCCTCGCCAAATTTTGAGAACATGCCCGAAAATCAGGCTTTTTCGTTATATATAATAGAGGGTAATGGTCAACTTTCAATCTAATTATTTGGTTGCAAAGTTTGAAATGGCAGGCTATTCAAATAATTTTGTGGACTAATTTAAATTTTTTAAGATCATGAAAACGGATCAAAATATAAATAAGACAACAGATAATACCGATAAAAATAAGGTGCTTACATGGGCGCTGGTGCTTATTACTATTTTATTGGTTGGCGCCATAGTTATGATTTTTTACAGAGGTTCCGTAATCAAACAGCGCAATCAGGAAGTTCTTAGAACCTATGAGCGACTCGATAGTATCGGAAATGAGCTGCAAAAACGATCGATCGAAATTGAAAAGCTCGGTGGCGATATCGCGGAACTTACGGCAGTAAGGGCAGAACTGGAACAGGAAAAACAAGACCTGATTATGGCGCGTGATAATACCAATCGTCAATTGGCACAACTGCGCGACAGGGTTGAGGGATACAGAGAACTGCTTCTTGCCAAAGACGTTGAAATCGAAAACCTGCAACGTATCAATGAAGAATTGGTATATGAAAATGTAGAACTTAAAACAGAAAGGCAACAGCTAAATCAGACCATTCAGGAGGCCCGGCGAACCCAGCAAAAGCTTGAAGACAAAGTAAGCCTCGCAGGAAGATTAAAGGCTGAAAATATCATGGTTAATTCTATTAATCCGCGAGGCAGGGAGCGGGAAGGAGAATTCAGAGCCCGACAAGTCGATAAAATAAGAATTGACTTCAACATTGGTAAAAATGACGTGGCTCCCATCGAAGGAAAAGAAATCCTTTTGAGAATTATCGATGAAAATGACAATGTACTCTTTGACGTAGCAAGCGGAGGCGGTACCTTTAAACTTCAGGGAAAAGAAACTTTCTATACCCTCAAGCAAAGCATACTCTTTGACAATTCCATGCAGCAGCTATCATTCCTGTACGATAAGGGCAGCGAATACAATCTCGGACGTTATTCCGTAGAACTTTATACCGATGGCTACCTTATGGGCAGAGAGTACTTCAGAATTAAGTAATAATCTGGCATAAAAGAATTTTTGCATTGAAGGGACCTGAATTTACGGGTCCCTTTTTAATGTTGTTTATCTCAAAAGCCATGCAGTTGTTTCTCAGGATGTCGTTTTGTGGAAATTAAATCTTTTACATGCAGCAAAGTAAAATTTCAAGGTGAAAGAATCACGGCTAAATCCCTCTTTCAACAGTATGTTAATGCAGTTTTGACCATTTGAGAAAGTCCATTCCCTAAGCCGGCCTCTTAAAACAAGTCATTTAAACCTGCCAATAGGCGCACGAAACAATTACATAATAAAAATCGTTGTATATACAATTAAATATCAGGTCATGAAATATACTTTAATTTATTCAGATGCTGATGGAGAATCGCATTTTGAAGATGTTGAAATTCCCTTAAACGAAGGCGGAAAAATAGGTCGTTTATCAGAACATTTCCCTGTAACATCTTTGCAATTCAGGGAAAATACCCCTGACTACGACTGGGATTTTCACAATGCACCACAGAAACAGTATATTGTGTTGCTGGATGGTGAAATCGAAATTACCACCAGTCTCGGTGAAAAACGCATTTTCAAAGGCGGAGATATTCTTCGGGTAGAAGATACTGAAGGTAAAGGCCATAAAACTAAAAACCTGATAAAAAGTACAAGAAAATCATTATTTATAAAAATATGAACACAAACATAAGCGGATTGCATCACGTAACAGCCCTCGCCTCTGACCCACAGCGGAATGTGGATTTTTACGCCGGAATCCTTGGATTGCGTATGGTTAAAAAAACCATCAATTTCGATGCCCCCGATGTATACCATCTTTACTACGGCGATGAAATGGGTGAGCCGGGTACCATAATGACTTTTTTCCCTTTCCCCGGTATACGTGGAGGGAGAAATGGTGTCGGACAGGTAAATACTACTTCATTTTCTATATCCTTGCAATCTCTCGATTACTGGCAGGAAAGGCTAAAAAGATTTTCAATCCCGTTTTCCAATCCGCAGGAAAGATTCAACGGTGAAATTAGCATGTACTTTCAGGACTTTGATGGCCTGGGGCTCGAACTTGTAGTCTCTGATCACGATCCCAGAACCGGTTACCTGGCGCCGCATATAGCACCGGGTCATGCCATCAAAGGATTTTATAGTGTTAGTATGCTGGAGGAAGGTTATGAAAAGACGGGCGCCTTTATGAGCAGGTTCCTCGGTTATGAATTGATCGCTGAAAAAGGTAATCGTTTCAGGTATAGCATTAAGGGTAAAAAAGCAGGTTTCGTAGATGTGGTATGCAGTTCAGATAAAGCAAGGGCCTTAGGTGGAAACGGAACCGTTCATCATCTTGCTTTTGCTACCTACAATGATCAGCAACAGCTCGAAATCCGGGAAAAACTTTTAAGCGGAAATGTGCAGGTTAGTCAGGTAATGGACCGGCAGTATTTTCATTCAATTTATTTCAGAGAACCGGGCGGGGTACTTTTTGAGGTTGCAACCAGTGATATTGGTTTTCATTACGATGAAAATGTATCTGAATTGGGTGAGTCATTGAAACTTCCACCATGGGTAGAGCCAAACAGGACCAACATTGAAAAAGGCCTCAAACCTATTTCTGTGAATACAGATTCATACAAAGACTAAAGATTAATTCCTATGCATAATTATGATATTCTCGAGCGGGGCTCTTCGCTAGAAAAAGCAAAAAAGGCCATTATATGTTTGCATGGCAGGGGAGCTACAGCCGATGGCATTCTACAGCTGGGCATGCAGTTTGCCAATGAGGAGGTATACCTGGCAGCGCCTCAGGCTACTACCAACAGCTGGTATCCTTACAGTTTTATGGCGCCTTCCCATAGCAACCAACCCTGGCTCAACAGCGCCATAGAAGTGGTCAAAAAGCTCATCGATGAAACATCCGGGCATTTAGGATATGAAAATATTTACTTAATGGGTTTTTCTCAGGGCGCCTGCCTCACCCTGGAAGTAGCCGCCAGGTATCCCATGCGATATGCAGGTATTGCTTCATTTACAGGGGGACTTATCGGAGAAAAACTCGATACAGATAAATATAAAGGCGATTTCAAGGGAACACCTGTATTTATCGGAAACAGCGACCGCGATCCCCACGTGCCTTTGCAAAGGAGTGAAGAATCCGCCACTTTGATGGAAAACCTGGGAGCTACTGTATTATTAAAAATTTATGAAGATATGCTGCATACCATTGTAGAAGATGAAATACAATCTGTGAAAAAATTGATGTTTTAAAAGTTTGGGATAGCGTTCCATATTGCACTAAAGGATTTTTTCTTTTATGTTTAAGCCATAACTTAAACGAATTGGAAAATGAAGTATTTTTTATTTGGAATCAGCACATTTTTGCTGCTGGTCTTTTCATCCTGCAGCGAAAAGCAGCAGTTTGACTATGATATAGTAATCTATGGCGGTACCTCTGCAGGGGTTATAGCGGCATATACAGCTAAAAAGCAGGGGAAATCGGTGTTATTAATTGAACCAGGTAATAACCTGGGGGGCTTGAGCTCAGGCGGACTGGGCTATACTGATATTGGTAATAAATATGCCATATCTGGATTGGCGCTCGATTTTTACCGAAGACTCGGTAAACACTATGGTAAATTTGAAACCTGGATTTTTGAACCAGGTATTGCTGAAAGTATTTTTAAGCAATATATCGATGAGGCAGGAGTTGAAGTGCTGTTTGGTTACCGGATGAATCGTGCGGATGTTGCTGAAGGAAGAATACAAAACATCACCCTGGAGCCATCCCAAACTTCTGATAAATCAGGTCAGAAGCAGTATTCAGCTAAAATTTTCATGGATTGCAGTTATGAGGGAGACTTGATGGCTATGGCTGGGGTGAGTTATACTTTTGGCAGGGAATCAAATGCCACCTATGGTGAAACCTATAATGGTGTGCAATTAATGACCGGGCATCAGTTTCCTGATGGAGTAGATCCTTATAAAGTACCCGGAGATCCTTCAAGTGGGCTTTTATGGGGTATAAGCGATGAAGAATTACTACCCGATGGGACGGGCGATGAAAAACTTCAGGCTTACAACTACAGGATTTGCCTTACCAATAATCCAGACAATCGGGTAGAGATAGAGGAGCCCGAAAATTATGATGCATCTCGTTATGAGCTCCTCGTTAGATTGTTTGAAGCCCAGCCCGATAAAAGAAGAATCAATGATTACTTTATCTGGAGCCATATGCCAAACCAAAAAACAGATATCAATAACAGGGGAGGCTTTTCAACAGATATGATCGGCATGAATTATGAATATGCAGAAGGGGATTATGATAAGAGACGCGAAATCATAAAAGCCCATGTAGATTATACAAAAGGTCTGCTCTATTTTTACAAAACAGACCCCAGGGTTCCTGCTGAACTTCGCGATTTTATTTCCAACTGGGGATATCCTAAAGATGAATATGTTAATAATGGCCACTGGTCGCCTCAGTTATATGTGAGAGAGGTTCGCAGGATGGTTAGCGATTATGTAATGACCCAGGCCAATTGCCAGGGAAAAGAAATTGTTGAAGATGCAGTTGGCATGGCAGCCTACACCATGGATTCGCATAATTGTCAGCGTATTGTGGTTGAAAAGGACGGTAAAAAGATGGTTAAGAATGAAGGTAATGTTGAAATAGGAGGCTTTGGGCCTTATCCTATAGCTTACAGATCGATTGTTCCGAAAAAGAATGAATGTACAAATCTGGTCGTACCTGTATGCCTTTCTGCCAGCCATATCGCCTATGGTTCCATCAGGATGGAGCCTGTTTTCATGGTGCTGGCACAATCTGGCGCTATGGCTGCCTGTCTTGCTATTGATGCTAATCTGCCTGTACAGGATATAGATATCAGGCAACTGCAATCTGATCTCAAAAGCAATCCACTGGCAGATGGAAGTACTCCTGAGATTATCGTAGACAATGCCGAAATGGAAAAAGTACAGATTAAAGGAGAATGGAACACGTCTAAAAGAGGAAGCTTTGGGCCTGATTTGCTTGAAGATACATCTAAAGGTACTGAAGAAAAATCTGTTCGCTATTATCCTGAGCTTACCGATGATACTGAGTACGATGTATATGTTTATTACGTAAAATTTGATGACATTTCCAGTATCACACCTTTGCGTATTTATGATGGTAAGTCAGAGTATGATGTGCAATTGATAAATGACAAAATAATAATTGAGGGTCAAACCCGCGGTGCCTGGGTACCTGCAGGCAGATATTCATTTGCCAGAGATGGCAAGCCTTTTGCAGAAATACACAATACTGGCGCTGATGGCAACATAATTGCCGATGCCGTCTTGTTTGCTCCTGTAAAGTAATCTTAACAGCTATGGTTCTGGAAAACCAGGACCATCTGTTTTTTAATTTTAAAAGGCTTTAAAAAGGCGGAAAACAAGAATTGCAGAAATTAATTGTTGGCGGGTTTTTTGAATTCCTTAGATTTGAAGCTTGTTGTAGTTAATCCAAGGCATTCAAATCTCTAGTCAATGATTGTATGAATTCAAAAAGTATGAATTTCAGGGTTCATCATTTTAGGGTAGAAAACCCGATGAACCCTGTTTTTTTATTTCAGATAGCACTTGTGTTGCTGACCCTGGGTTTGTCTTTTCAATCTATGTCCGGCACAAACATTGGCTTATTTTTATCTGAAAATACCCGACTGAACCTGGATACAGTACTGTTGATTGAAAGAACGGCTTCTTATCTTTTATTTTTTGCAGCTGTACTGATGTTTATATATCCCAATCGTCCGTTGGCTTTATCGATTTTTTTTTATATGTTATTTCTCGCCTATACGGGCTTTCAGCTTCGGTCGGGCCCTTTTAGTCATTTGATTTTCTTTACATCGGCTATGAGAACGGGTACACCGCTCATAGTTTTTTTGCTTATGACCTACCCACGGCTTCTTGAAAACAATGTCTATATCAAAAGATTGTTGATTTTTACATGTTTAATTTCAGCGGCTACTTTCATGGCACACGGCTGGGAGGCCATACACCATTATCCAAAATTCATAAAACTGATCAGTGGTAGTTTTGTCAATTTATTTCATTTGGCTTTACCCGAGACTGCAATAATTGGTGCCTTAAGTATAATAGGCACTGTGGATATTCTTACGGGGCTTGGCATAGTGATTTATCCAACCAGATATCTGGCTGCCTGGATGGCATTTTGGGGTTTTATTACGGCCATGTCAAGGATTACAGAATCCGGACTGGGCGCTTTTAGTGAGGTCTTGGTACGGGCCCCACATTTTATTCTGCCATTGGCCATAATCAGTCTTCTATTGCGAAAAAGTTCAGGCGAATCAAAAGCTTTGACTTCGTCTTGAAGGACTTTAAAAGACGAAAGGATATTTCTGTGGCAAATGGCCCATAAAGGGAAGAATTCAAGTATATTTAATAAATTGATAAACATGAACAGAAGGCAATTTATGAAAACCTCCGGAGGAGGCCTTGGAATGGGCATGATCATGCATACGGGGATGGCATCTACAGGCAGACCGCTAAAAGTAGGTATTATCGGACTTGATACCTCACATAGCCCGGCATTTGTAAAAATCATTAATGATCCTCAAGCAACCGCTGATGTTTCTGGTTTCAGGGTGGTATCGGCTTACCCATATGGGAGCAGGAAAATAGAATCAAGTTACAGTCGCATACCCGGATACACTGAGGAAGTTGTGAAATACGGGGTTAAAATTTCTGATAGTCTGGAGTCATTGATCGATGCTTCTGATGTGATCATGCTGGAGACCAACGACGGACATCCTCATTTGGAACAGGCCATGGCAGTAATAAAGGCCGGCAAGCCAATGTTTATTGATAAACCGGTAGCTGCTTCCTTAAAAGATGTTTTAACTATATACCGTGAGGCGGCTTCTCATAAAGTTCCGGTTTTTTCGTCCTCCTCTTTGCGCTATATCAAAGGTGCAAATGAATTAAGGGAAGGCCAGGATAAGGTAGTGGGTGCCAATGCCTGGAGTCCGGCCCACATCGAACCAAGCCACCCCGATTTGTTTTGGTATGGAATTCATGGCATAGAAATTTTATTTACCGTGCTGGGCAAAGGTTGTATAAAAGTTTCGAGGTTTCATGAAAACGACACAGATGTTGTGGTAGGAACCTGGTCTGATGGCCGAATAGGGGTATTCAGAGGTGGCAGGTCTTACAGGATAGGCTATGGAGGTACGGCTTTCCTTCAAAATGAAACCATAGCGCTCGGGCCCTATGAAGGTTACAAGCCATTGGTGCTTGAGGTACTCAATTTTTTCAGAACGGGACAATCACCGGTTTCCGCGGATGAGACCATAGAAATTTATGCATTTATGGAGGCAGCCGATGAAAGTAAAAGGAGGGGAGGAGCCGAAGTTACGCTACAGGAAATAATTCAAAAATCTTTATAGTTTTTTTAAAATACTCAATATGCAGTTAAGCCAACCTGATTTTTTAGTGATTGTTGCCTATTTCATATTTATGGTGCTGATTGGCATCTGGGCCTTTTTTAAAAATAAAAATACAGAAGATTATTATGTGGCTGGTGGCAATTTGCCCTGGTGGCTATCTGGTATCTCCCACCATGTATCGGGATACAGTGGCGCTGTGTTTGTCGCCTATGCAGGAATGGCTTACAGCTATGGCTTTTCATTGTATGTATGGTGGGCTTTTACCATTGGGATTACCATTGTATTAAGTGCCAGGGTATTTCCTGTGCTCTGGGTTCGGCTGAGAAAAAAGTACAGGATACAATCGCCGCTGGAATATCTCAAATTGCGCTATAATTTACTCACCCAACAGATTATGGCCTGGAGTGGTGTAATTCTCAAACTTTTTGACATCAGCGCCAAATGGGCCGCCATAGCCATTTTATTGAATGTTTTTACCGGCTTGCCTTTAGTCACAGGTATTTTAATTGCCGGTGGCGTATCATTGGTTTACGTAACCTTCGGAGGTCTATGGGCGGTGATTTTAACCGACTTTACACAGTTTATCGTGCAGATAGCCGCAGGCTTGATTATGTTTTTTGTAGTTGCCAATAAACTTGGAGGCTTGGGTAGTGTTTTTACTTTCTGGCAGGATATGCCAGACGGACATGGCCAATTGTTTAACGATCCCTACACGCCAGGTTTTGCATTTGCCTTTTTGTGCATCAATTTTTTAAGTTATAATGGAGGTACATGGAACCTGGCGACCCGATACATTTCTTCGCCTGGCGAAAAGCAGGCAACACGGGCGGCACTTTTGTCAGGAATTTTATATCTCATCTGGCCGCTGATACTTTTCTTCCCCATGTGGGCGGCGCCATTGTTGCTTCCGGATATTCAGGACCCGGGACAGATTTATGGTTTACTAACCCTTCAGCTACTGCCGGTAGGCCTCATAGGTTTGGTGGTGGCAAGTTTATTTGCCAATACCATGTCTATGACCTCATCCGATATAAACACCATATCTGCAGTCATAACCAGAGATATTATTCCGGCCCTGGGGAAGGGATTTAAAGACAGACAGTTGAGTTTGAATCTGGCCAGGGTGGTTACCTTTATTTTTACGGTTCTCACCATTATCATTGCCACCCAGCACGAACATTTTGGAGGGGTATTCGGGCTGATTATAACCTGGTTTGGCGCTTTATTGGGTCCGGTAGCTATACCTATGTTGCTTGGCTTGTTGCCATTTTTCAGAAACTGCAATTCTACGATCGCTATTTCATCTATTTTGGCGGGTTTGCTGGCTTTTGTCATTAGCAAAAATATTGAAATGCCCAGCCTTGCATGGGAGGTAGGCCTTCCCGTAATGGTCTCAGCCATTATATACATTGGTGCAGGTGTGATCAGAAGGGGCAAAGATGCACCACAAGCCGTTAAGGATTTACATGATTCTATAGCGAATTGAGGCCGACAAGCTCAAATGCAGAAAAACCCTGACTGCGGACTAACTTGATTACTTTACAAGTGGAGCGGCTATGGAATAGTTTCCGTAGGATTTCCGCAAAGGTAATTCTACTATTCTTTTCATGGGCTCTATCTCCTGCAATCCATAAGAAATGACTAAGAGAGGCCAACGATTTCCGTTTCAGGTATTAAGGCCTTGAGTCAAAATATTATGCAAAAAGGAAGAAAAATATAGCGTGGGGTATTGATATAGTGGAGCCGCGGGGAATCGAACCCCGGTCCAGATAGAGAAACCTAAGCGCTTTCTACATGCTTAGTACGGCTTGGTTTTCGAACGGATCAAGGTGCAGTACTAACCTGCAATCCGCCTTATTCGCGATTAATCTCGATGAAACATCACGAAACTGCTTCATCCAGCTCTGCATATCGATGCTTCATCCAACCCGGCAGAGCAGGGGGTTGGAGAAACAGCTGCCTTAAATTATATTAAGCAGCAAGGGCGTAATTTTCTTCGCCATTTATTATGTTGGTGAAAGTTTGTGTTATCGGGTAATTCTTACAAACCCCGGCATGCTTACACTTGACTTACATCTACTGTCAAATCCAGTCGGCCCCAATACTTCAAAGAACATTTAAGAATGCAAAGGTAATTAAATAAACGATGGAAATGATGATGGGTTTGTTAAAAAAAGAAAAATGCTTTTACTCATTTCCCTTTTGAATGTCAGCCGGAGTGATTTAATTTGCATATATGGGGAATTTTATTGTATCGGCCAGGAAATACAGACCAAAAGGTTTTGAAGAAGTCGTAGGGCAGGATCACATTACCCGAACCCTCGAAAATGCCATAGAAAATGGTCAGATAGCACAGGCATTGCTTTTTTGCGGGCCCAGAGGGGTAGGTAAAACCACCTGTGCCCGTATAGTAGCACGTCTTATCAATAATTTTGATGATGCATCAACCGAAAGCAGTACCCAGTTGAACATCTATGAATTGGATGCCGCATCAAACAACTCTGTTGATGATATCAGAAATCTTATCGACCAGGTGAGATACCCGCCCCAGTTTGGCAAGTATAAGGTATATATAATTGATGAGGTACACATGTTATCGACGCAGGCCTTCAATGCCTTCTTAAAAACCCTGGAAGAACCCCCGCCATATGCGGTTTTTATACTTGCTACTACCGAAAAACATAAGGTAATACCCACCATCTTATCACGTTGCCAGATTTATGATTTCAAAAGGATTCAAAATGAAGACATATCTCAGCATCTGAAGAAAATTGCCAAATGGGAAGGAATAGAAGCAGAGGAAGAAGCTTTACACCTGATCGCACAAAAAGCAGATGGTGCGCTCAGGGATGCTTTGTCGATGTTTGACCTTATCGTAACGTATTCTTCTGACAGGAGCATAAGTTATAAAAACACCATTAACAACCTCAACATTCTCGATTATGACTATTATTTTAAGGTCACTGATGCACTGCTTTCTGAGGAACATGGTGAGGCGCTTTTGATATTTGATGAAATTGTCAGGCTTGGTTTTGATGGCCATCATTTTATTTCTGGTCTTGCGACGCATTTCAGGAACTTATTGGTATGTAAGGATAAGGCCACAGTTCAGCTGCTTGAAACAACGCAGCTGATCAGGGAAAAATATCTGCAACAAGCTGAAAAGTCAGGCAGCTCTTTTATTATGTCAGCGCTCAGTATAGCCAATCAATGTGATCTGCAATATAAAAACAGCAAAAATCAACGTTTACAAGTTGAACTGGCGCTGGTTAAAATTGCTCATATTCCCAATGCTTTAAATTATGCACTTAACCATATAGGCGAAGGTGTAAAAAAAAAAGTCTGAAACCCCTTACTGAAAATAAGGAGGATCAATTCAAAAAAACCTTAGAGGAAAAACCTTCACGGCCTAAATTAGGGGCCTTGAAAAAGACCCTGCCCCTGCCAGGAATAGACGCCATCAAACAGCAGATGGCACATAACCAGTCAAATGGTGATGTACGCCCTGAAGAAATTATCGGAGAAGAAAAATACAGCCTGGAACAACTCAGGGAGACCTGGAATGCATTCATCGAAGAAATGCGAAAACAAGGGAGAGATCGCGATGTTAATGCATTGAACCAGCCATGGGAACTTGTCGGGGATGATACCATTCTTTTAAAGGTTCCCAACAGTTTTCAACTCGTAGCCATTGATAATATCAGGCAGGAACTGGTGCTATTTCTCCGCAAGAAACTCAATAACCGAAATATTTTGTTAAAATCAGAAGCCGTAAAAGTTGAATCCCATAAGCGCCTTTATACCAATTCTGAAAAGTTTGAATACCTGGCTGAGAAATATCCTGCCCTGCGAAGTCTGAAGCAAAGGTTTGATCTTGATGTTGACTTTTAATGCAGGAAATATTTTTTTGGATTGTACATCATTCAAAGCTTTTTGTTATATTTTGGTCAATCTATTAAAAATTGAAACTATTAGTATTGATTATTAATGAAACGAAGATCTTTCATAGGAGGCCTCGCCCTGGGAACTACTTCAGTCCTTGCACCCCAGGCAGGATCGGCAGAAATTGCAAATAATCTGAAAAGAAGTGGTATTAAGCTTGGTGTAGCCACCTACAGTTACTGGCACTTTAAGCCCCCTAAGGTTACAGTTTCTGAAGTAATAGACAAAGCTGCTAAACTTGGTCTTGATGCAGTAGATATATTACATCGTCAGCTAGATTCGGAAGACAATGCATATCTTCAATCATTAAAAAGACAAGCCTTTGTAAGTGGCATTGATCTGGTCTGCTTGTCTATTCACCAGGATTTTGTAAACCCTGATAAAAATGAGAGGCAAAAAAATGTCGATCATACACTGCATTGTATTGAGCTGGCCTATAAGCTTGGCATCCCGTCTATTCGCTTAAATTCGGGAAGGTGGAATACTATTTCTTCTTTTGATGATTTAATGGCCAACCGGGGTGAGGAGCCGGTATTACCCGGATATACCGAAGATGAAGGTTTTAATTGGGCAATGGACTGTATAGCTCAATGTTTGCCCAAAGCCAGAGAATGCGGGGTAATGCTTGCATTGGAAAATCATTGGGGACTCACCCGAACCCCCGAAGGTCTGCTGCGCATTGTAAATACCATTGATGACCCCTGGCTTGGGGTTTTGATGGATACCGGCAATTTTCTTGAAGATCCTTATCCAAAACTCGAAATGATAGCACCCAAAACGGTGTATGTTCAGGCTAAAACCTATTATGGGGGAGGAGAGTGGTATACCCTGGATCTGGATTATGAAATTATCGCCGGAATATTGAAAAAAGTAAATTATCAAGGCTATATTTCTCTCGAATTTGAAGGGAAGGAAAATGCAGATGCCGGAGTTGCCAAAAGTATTGAAATGCTGCGTTCGGCTTTTAAATTGTAGTGCCAGGTCAACATATAATTTTTTTTAGGTGAATACATTTTTAAATATCATTTGGTTTCTGGCAGGCGGTTTTTTAATCGTTATCTTTTACCTGCTGGGCACATTATTTCTAATGTTGACCATTGTAGGTATTCCCTTTGGTTTGCAAACTTTCAAACTTTCGGGCCTGGCCCTGTTTCCTTTTGGGAAACAAGTTGTGTCTAAAGAGCATGATCCGGGTTGTTTGAGTCTGGTATTAAATGTATTGTGGCTGATAATTGCCGGATTGGAAATAGCATTAATCCACATGATACTGGCTTTGGTCTTTGCCCTAACGCTGATTGGGCTGCCAATTGCTGTTCAACATATCAAACTTGCAAGACTGGCACTCACGCCATTTGGTTATTCATTTAAGTAAATATTGCCATTATGCAAAAAAACATACTATTCATTATTTTGATCATCCCGATGCTGGTGAGTGCCTGCATACAGGACCGGCAATTCAGTGAAACCAGAAATCTGGATTATTTTCATGGCATCTCTGTAGGTGGAAATATCAAGGTATCCCTTTCAAGGGGCTCACAGAAACCAGCTGAAATTGTGGTTAGCAGGGGTAAGCCCTCAGATCTTATTACAGAGGTAAACAATGGAAAACTCGATATACGTTTCAGGGGAGGTTCAATATTTTTTCTTAATGCACGCCAGGCCGAGGTTAACCTGACCATACCTTCATTGGAATTTGTGACTGTGAGTGGCGCTGCCAGTTTGCGGGGGAAAGACATTTTTACCCTAAACCATTTGATTATAAGAACAAGTGGTGCCGGTGAAGTAAATCTCGAAATAGACGCAGAAAAAACAGAATGTTATAGTTCCGGCGGATCAGATATAAAATTAATAGGGAAAAGTACCCACATTATTGCAGAAGCCAGTGGAGGAAGTGACATCCATGCTATGGATCTATTGACAAGGGTTGGCAAGGTGAAAAGCTCAGGTGGGGCTGACGTAAAAGTACGTGTCACAGAATTATTGGATGCCAATGCCTCCGGCGGGAGTACTATCCAATATTTCGGCGACCCTGTTAAGGTCAAGATTAAAAAATCAGGTGGTGCTGATATCAGAAAAAATTAATCCTTTCCTAAAATGCTGGTTTCTGAAATGTACAAAAAGGTAATCGACTTTCTTCAAACCGGATTGTTTGAAATGGGTAGTACCCAATTTACCATTGGCTCTGTGCTATATTATATTTTTCTGATAATCATATTATTTTTTCTAAGTGGCTGGCTGAAAAATTTCCTTGTTAATAGGGTTTTTAAGAGATATGGACTTGATATAGGCGTAAGCCTGGCCGTGGCAACTATATTAAGGTATATTATAGTTGTGATTGGTCTTGCTATTATCCTGCAATCATCTGGCATTGATTTAAGTGCTCTGGGTATTTTAGCCGGCGCGTTAGGTGTGGGTATTGGTTTTGGCCTGCAGAATATCACCAATAACTTTGTAAGTGGTATTATTATTCTTTTTGAAAGGCCTGTAAAAGTTGGTGACCGCATTGAGCTCAACGATATCATTGGAAATATTATTGATATATCTCCCAGAGCTACTACCATTGTTACCAATGACAATATCATAGTGATTGTACCCAATTCAGAATTTATCAGTTCGAGGGTGATAAACTGGAGTCATAATGACCGAAGGGTGAGGTTCCGTTTTCCGGTTGGCGTAGCCTATAAAGAAGATCCGGCAATGATTAAAAAATTGTTGCTTGAGGTTGCGAGTTCCGAACCGGGTGTACTTCAGCAACCGCCTCCC
Organism: Cyclobacteriaceae bacterium; assembly: GCA_020832305.1. Classification (GTDB taxonomy): domain Bacteria; phylum Bacteroidota; class Bacteroidia; order Cytophagales; family Cyclobacteriaceae; genus JAFIEV01. The sequence goes on from JAFIEV010000080.1 coordinate 94,676, forward strand.
GATGTTTTATTTGATGAATTCGGTGACAGTAGCCTGAATTTTCAATTACTGGTATGGACGGTAGATTTTTCTGACAGACCAACCCAGCTCAAGAGCAAGTTGTATTTTGCAATATTTGAAAAATTTAAGGAAAACAATATAGAGATTCCTTTTCCTCAAAGGGATTTGCATATTAAAAGTGGTTTGAAACAGGATGGATGACCCGGATTTTTTATTTGGTATTCCAGTTAGATGAAACCTCCATGAGAAAATGGTTCTCAAACATGGGAATGCCCCGAAAGCTTTCGGGGAATTGGAGGTTCCACCCCGAAAGACGGGGCAGGTTCTGACCTTAAAAAACAATTATAAACAGATGAAGAAAAGTAAGAAACCTGTTCCCAGGGCAGAGATCATCAACTACGGATTGTATGAACACTGGGATCGCGACAGCAAAAAACTGCCGGGATTTCTGGACTTAACCGACCGCATTGAAGCCAGTATTGGCATTGAATTTGGAATGATCGTGAGAATACACCAGGCAAAAGGGAGATATATAGATTACCGGATTGAACATCCTTTGTTTTATGATGCCGAGGGCAATCCTGAACCGCCATTTGAAGGAAGTTACCGGATCAATTCAAGTTATTTTGAATTTTTTATTGGAGACACCATTTGGGAACCTGTAGAAGATAAAAGGGGCGCCTGGATATTGTCGGTTTTTATCGATGGTATATTAATTGCTGAAAAAACCCTGCATCTGTATTGAGGGCAAAAAAAATTCCCGTTGTGAAAACGGGAATTTTAAAATATACAATCTGATTTTTTTTCTATTTGGCATAAGATACTGATCGCATTTCACGAATTACCGTGACTTTGATTTGCCCTGGATACTGCATTTCTTTTTCTATTTTCTGAGAAATGTCAAAAGAAATCTGGCTGGCGACACTGTCTGTAACCATGTCTGCATCTACCATTACCCTGAGTTCCCGACCGGCCTGAATGGCAAAGCACTTATTTACACCTTCGAAGCTAAGGGCCAATTCTTCCAATTCCCTGAGTCTTTGAATATAAGATTCCATGATTTCTCTTCTTGCCCCTGGCCTTGAACCTGAAATGGCATCGCAGGCTTGTACGATGGGCGATAGCAGGGTAGTCATTTCAATTTCGTCGTGGTGCGCTCCTATTGCATTACATACATCGGGATGCTCCTTGTACTTTTTAGCCAGTTCCATACCCAGAATGGCATGTGGCTGTTCGGGCTCTTCGTGCCAGACTTTTCCGATGTCGTGCAAGAGTCCGGCTCTTTTGGCATACTTGGCATTGATGCCGAGTTCTGATGCCATGGTTGCACATAAGTTGGCGACTTCTCTTGAATGTTGTAAAAGATTTTGGCCATATGATGACCTGAACCTCAGTCTACCTACCATTTTGATCAATTCAGGATGCAAGCCGTGAATACCCAGATCAATGGCAGTTCTTTCACCGATTTCAATTATTTCTTCTTCAATATTTTTGGTGGTTTTAGCTACCACCTCCTCGATTCTTGCCGGGTGTATTCTGCCATCTGCTACCAGTCTGTGCAATGAAAGTCGGGCAATCTCCCTACGCACAGGATCGAAGCCAGAAATGATGATGGCTTCGGGTGTATCGTCTACGATAATTTCTATTCCGGTAGCATTTTCCAAAGCCCTGATATTACGACCTTCCCGCCCGATTACTTTTCCTTTTATGTCATCGCTTTCGATATTAAATACAGAAACGCAGTTTTCGATGGCATTTTCTGTAGCGGTACGCTGGATGGTCTGTATTACAATTTTTTTGGCTTCTTTGGTGGCACTTAATTTGGCGTTTTCGACAATTTCCTTGATGGCCGAAGAAGCTTTTGATCTGGCTTCATCTTTAAGATTTTCGATCAGGTGGTCTCTGGCTTCATCGGCAGATAAATGAGCGATTTTTTCCAAAGCAGTTACTTGTTCCAAACGAATTTTTTCAAGTTCTGCTTTTCGTTTGTTTACAATTTCGAGCTGAGCGCTGAGGTTCTCTTTCATGCTGTCGAGCTCAGCTTCTTTCCTTTTGACCTGCTCCATCTGCTTCGACACATGAGATTCTTTTTGCTTTAGCTTGGTTTCGTTGCTGATGATCAGGTTTTTCTTGCGGTTGGAATCCTCTTCAAATTCAGCTTTAAGCTTGAGGAATTTTTCTTTAGCCTCAAAGATTTTTTCCTTTTTAATGGTTTCTGCTTTGATTTCCGCCTCTTTTAATATGAGATCGGCTTGTTCTCTGGCTTTTTCTTCTTGTAATTTATGAGATCGGGCAAAAATAAACTTACCCATGGCTATACCCGAGGCAACGCCAATAATGGCAGTAACGACGATTTGAATGATATCAGACATATACCTATGTGTTTAATGTTAATACCAACAGTAAAACACACATGGTCAGGAGGTAAACTAACGTGAAAAAAACGTTCCGATCTATTTTAACTCAGCAGATATCAACTTATTGAGATAAATAATTTTTTCTGTAACAGAAGTCCCTGTATCTTCCTGGTCACTTTCAACTTGTATTTTTTCAAATAAACTATCAAATGCAACCATGGCCAGTAAATCTTGCTTGTCATCAATGCCAAACTGATCTCTATAGAGTTTTATTTTTTCGTTGATCTTTTTGCCTGCCAGCCGTATTTTTTCCTCATCGTTTGCATCAACTTTCATTGGATACTCACGGTCGGCAATTTTTATTTTGATCGATAGCTCTTTCATAAGGAAACTTTATTCCCGAAATCAATGATTCAGGTAATGTATACACTTATCTATTTCCTTTATATATTCATTTAGTTTTTCTTTAACCTCAGAAACATGTACGTCTCCTGCAGTAATACTATCTACAATAGTAGTAATATTTATTCTATTTTGAAAATCTGCTAATTGAGCATCCTTGTTGCGGATTACATTTTGCAAATCTACATTTTCTTTTTTGAGCATTTCATTTTCTTTAACCAATACATGATGGTCGGTGAGCAACAGGCGTATTTTTCTTTCAAGTGCTTGTAATTCAGTATATAGCCTGTCTTTCTTCATCGTTGGCAAAAGAAATTGTTAAACCCCTCTAAGGTATGGATACCCGATTCAGGAGTCACTATAAAAATTGTAATGTACTTCATGCCTTGCTTGTAAAATAACTGCCCTAAGTTATGGGTATGCCATTAACAATCAAAACCATTTTACTGCCTTTTATTGCATTGCAAAAAAAAAGCAGGTCTTTGATTATTTTCTGATGGTTGCGCCCAACTCGCGTTCAAAAGTTTGCATCAATTGATGCATGGTTTTGTCTATAGTTTTGTCTGTTAGGGTTTTATCTTCATCCTGTAAGGTGAAAGTAAGAGCGTAGGCTTTTTTGTCATAGCCTATATTCTCACCCTCGTAATAGTCAAAAACATTCACTTTTTGCAAAAGTCTGAACTCTTTTTTACGGGTTATGTCCTTTATCTGTTCAAATGTGACACTTTTTTCAATTACCAGGGAGAGGTCTCTGTATACTTCGGGAAACCGTGAAATCTCTTTAAATGTAAAAGTTTTGCGGATGTCTTCCAGTAAGGCCTGAAAATCAACTTCTGCATAAAAAACCTCCTGTTCAATTTCCGCCAAACGGCAAACTTCTTTTCTAAGACGCCCTAATCTTACATATGTTTTACCGTTAATTCTAATTTCCAGACCGTATTGAAATACACCATCCTGAAAAGGTACACTTTCATAATCATCTCCAACGAATTTATCTACAATTTTAAAAGCTGCGGTATAGATGTCGTGAAATTGTGTTTTTCGCTCGGGATTTATCCAGTTTGAAGGCTCGGTCAATCCTGTTAGCCAAATGGCCAGCATATCTTTTTCGCGGTAAACGCCTTTTCCTTTCATGGAATATACTCTTCCGAACTCAAAGAGCTTCAGGTCTTTTTGTTTGCGGTTAATATTATAAGCGACTACATCGAGGCCTGTAAAAACCAGACTTTGGCGCATTACACCCAATTCCTCACTGAGTTTATTGAGTATTTTAACGTCTGCTTCAGGTGAAAAGGAACCTATCTTTTCCGAGAATCCTTCTCTGGTGAGGGAGTTGGTGTATATTTCATAAAAGCCGTTGGCTGCCAGCAGTTCAGAAAATCTCAATCTGGATTTATGTGCATCTTTTTCCGGGAAATTGGCCAGGTAATCACTCGCCAGACGGTCTGACAGCTCGATATTGTCATAGCCATAAATCCTCAGAATTTCTTCGATAAGGTCAGCTTCACGGGTAATGTCAACCCGGTAAGGTGGTACGACAGCGCTAAAACCTTCCTCGCTTTGTTTTTCAATTTTAATATCAAGCCATTGCAAAATTTCCAGTATCTGGTTTCTTTCTATTTTTTTACCAATCAGACGGTCTATGTTTTTATACTTTGCCTGTATACGGTGATCAGCAATCGGTTTGGGATAAATATCTGAAATTTCCGAACAAATTTCACCGCCTGCAATTTCTACAATTAACAAAGCGGCCCTTTTAAGCGCAAAGACTGTCATATTTGGGTCTGTTCCTCTTTCAAAACGAAAGGAGGCATCGGTTTTTAGACCGTGAAGCATTGAAGTTCTGCGTATATAATCGGCAGAAAAATAAGCGCTTTCAAGAAAAATGGAAGTAGTCGATTCGCTTACACCCGAGTGTATACCTCCGAATACGCCGGCAATGCACATCCCTTCCTCGGCATCACAGATCATTAGATCCTGCGCACTAAGTTTTCTTTCTTTTTCATCAAGGCTGGTAAATATTGTGTTTTGGGGCAGGGTTTTAACAATTACCTTATTGCCTTTGATTTTATCGGCATCAAACGCATGGAGCGGTTGTCCCAATTCGTGTAATACGTAATTGGTTATGTCTACTACATTGTTAATCGGGCTAAGACCGATGGCTTTGAGCCTGTTTTGAAGCCATGAAGGTGAATCTTTTACGCTTAATCCCCGTATGGTGAGTCCTGAATATCTTGGGCATGCTTCTGTATTTTCGACAGTTACTTCAACCGGCCGGTCAATCTTATCTGTTTTAAAAGCAGAGAGCGCCGGCATTGACAATTCTTTTTTATACAATGCCTTAAGGTCACGGGCCACGCCCATATGAGATGCCGCATCTGCCCGATTGGGTGTAAGACCTATTTCCAATATCAGGTCGGTGCTTAATTTCAAATAATCAGAAGCAGGCGTTCCGATGGGCAAATCGGTATCCAGTACCAATATACCATCGTGGCTTTCGCCCAGCCCTAATTCGTCTTCTGCACAAATCATCCCTTCTGAAACTTCACCCCTGATTTTGGCTTTTTTTATGGTAAAGGGCTCATTGTTGGCTGGGTAGAGGGTAGTGCCGGTGGTTGCCACTAAGACTTTCTGGCCTTGTGCAACATTGGGGGCGCCGCAAACGATGGGCTTTAGTTCTCCATCACCGATATCAACCCGAGTAATACTCAGTTTATCGGCGTTGGGGTGTGGCTGGCAATCAACCACATGGCCTATAACCACGCCTTGCAGGTTGCCTTTTACCTGCTCGTATTCTTCAATTCCTTCAACTTCCAGACCTGAACGTGTCAACAGATTTCCGATTTCTTCGGCATTCTCGTGAAGATCTAAAAAATCTTTAAGCCAACTGAGCGATATTTTCATAGATATATTACCTGATAGATATAAAAAAGCAATTACTCACCACTACAGTGGAAAGTTTATAAATTCAAAGTCCAAAATTAAAGTTTTTAACCTTTATGGCAGCTATCTACACAGGAAAATCATATTTTTTTTCTCCGGCCTTTACTTTTACCGTGATCTTATTTTCTGCCGGAGGTAGCGGACAGACATACTCATGGTTATAGGCACAATATGGATTGTATGCTTTGTTAAAATCAATTTCAATTTTGTTGTTTGGCAATATGACCGGATGCACATACCTGCCTCCTCCGTATGTCTCAAATGCACTGGTTTCGTCGTAAAAAGGAATAAAAAGTTCATTGTCATCAGGTGACATAGATTGCAGTACCAGAAGTTTTTGTGTCTGGCCCCCTAAGGTAAAAACAGCATGTCCTTTTTTCTGGTACCGTCTTTTTTCATTGTTGTTGAGCCCCAGCTCTATATATTGGTTAACTTCTGCTTTTTCAAATGAAGCTTTTACACGATAATCAGAATCGATTTCAAAATACTCAAGCCCACTAAAGGCTTTTCTATGCACGGCATCCTTTATAGGAGACTCACCTCCGTTGCGCAAAAACACATTGTATTCTGTGCGATGTTTTTCTATTTCCTCAATATAATGTTCTTCGGAGGCTCCGGTAATACCCATTAAAGAGTAAATAACAATAATTACTATGGCGGCGCCAATCAGTAAAATTATGAAATTCTGATTTTTCATCGTTCACGCTGTTTTTATCCCCAATATTCACAAATTTACAGCAAACCTTCATCAGCAAAGCTCAGGTATTCATCATTGGTAAAAATAATATGATCGAGTACCTGGGTATCTAATAGATCCCCTCCCTGTTTAATTTTACGTGTAATGTCAAGGTCTTGTTTGCTGGGCTTGAGTTGGCCTGAAGGATGATTGTGAACCAATATAATGCCCGATGCCTGATTTTCAATGGCTTTTTTAAAAATAATACGGGCATCTACAACGGTGCCTCCAATTCCTCCTATGCTTATAAGTTCTTTTTTAATGACCATGTTTGCCCTGTTTAGATATAAAGTCCAGAATTGCTCAACACTAAGGTCCATAAGATCGGGCTTGATGAATTGATAGGCATCTCTTGAACTTTTAATAAAAGTTTTGCCGGAGCCTGACTGGTCTTTTCTTCTTCTACCAAGTTCCAGTGCACTTACAATGGAAATGGCTTTGGCATCTCCTATACCTCTCATTTTAGTGAGATCCCGCACTGAAAACCTTGCAAGCTGGTTAAGATCATTGCCAGCTTCACTCAGTATCATTTTCGCAAGATCCACCGCACTGAGTTTTCGGGTACCTGATCCTATGAGTATGGCCAATAATTCGGCATCCGTCAGGGCTGATTTGCCTTTGAGGAGCAGCTTTTCCCTGGGCCTGTCTTCTTCAGCCCAGCTTTGAATTTTAATATAATTGTCCATGCAGCTGATATTTTTTCAAAAAATATAGCGCATTGATAAGTTATAAGACAAATCTTTCTGATTAGAATATTTATAATAAAAAAATCCCCTAACCAAAGGAGAGGGGATTTTGGGGAGATTTGTATTTTTTATGGTAATTAAAGACTGTTTACCAATTTTTGCAATTTTGATTTTTTGTTGGCTGCATTATTTTTATGAATAATGTTTTTCTTAGCCAGTTTATCGAGCATACTTGCTACTGACTTGTACATTTCCTGAGCTTCTTCCTTGTCAGTTACCTGCTTCAAGCGTTTTACAAAGGTTCTGGTAGTCTTCAATTGGTAGCGATTTCTGAGTCTCTTCGCCTCGTTTGCTCTGATTCTTTTTAATGCTGACTTATGATTTGCCATGATTATTCTTTATTCTTCTTAAAATTGAGTCCGCAAAAGTAAACTTTGATATAGTGAAATGCAAGTGACGCGCTAATTTTATTTACAATAATGCATAAAATAAGGACAAAGATATTTATAATATTAGTGCAAATTTGACTTAAGTCATTTTTTAAATAGCAGGATGTGTTTTTCTTTGACTTTTAAATCAGATACTTATAACCTTACAGGGGAATGAAAATAGTAATAGCGTCAAATGCATTTAAAGGCAGTCTGAGTGCAAAAGATGCATGTGAAGCCATAGAGAGGGGATTTAACGAAAGCCTTTTGATGCCGGAGACTGAAAGTTTTCCAATAGCAGATGGTGGTGATGGCACCTTGGATGTATGGAGTGAATATTTTAACGGCGAATTAATAAAAGTTGAAACTCAAGATGCTTTGGGCAGGCCAATGGTTGCTGAAATCGCTGAACTGCCCCAAAAAAAATTTCTCATAGAAATGGCTGAGGCATCAGGCATCAAGCATTTAAAAAAAGAAGAACTCGATGTAACCAGGGCCAGCAGTTTTGGTACAGGCCAGCTTATCAAAGCCGCACTTGAAAATGGCGCGGTGGAAATCATTCTGGGATTGGGTGGCTCGGCCACGGTGGATGCCGGTTTGGGTATGCTGCAGGCGCTTGGCGTAATATTATCAGATGCAGAAGGACAGCCCCTTGGAAATACAGCCAATCCTCTGATGCAGGTAACCGACCTTGATTTTGCATCGCTCGACAAAAGGTTTAAAAAGGTAAAATTTACTTTGCTTTGTGATGTAGATAATCCTTTGCTTGGCCCCAATGGGGCCGCCGCTGTATTTGCTCCGCAAAAAGGCGCATCAGCCACTATGGTTAAAAAACTTGAAGCTCGGTTTGAATCATTAAATCAGCTGCTAAAGGCCAGGATAGGTAAAGATTATGGTCATGCAGCACATGGCGGTGCAGCCGGTGGCATTTCCTACATTCTCATGGCTATGGGCAAAGCAGCAGTGGTTCAGGGTGTAGATTATCTGTTGCACCTTATTGGTTTCAGAAAATCACTGGAAGGAGCATCTTTTTTAATTACCGGTGAAGGCAGCCTCGACGGACAGACATTGGGGGGGAAAGGACCTTCAGGTGTAGCCAAACTAGCGGCTGATTGCGGTGTGCCCACCATAGCGCTGGCAGGAAAAATAGAGAATGAAGTAGCCTTAAATAAATTATTTGCTGCTGTTTTTCCCATAAGCAATGGAGCGGCAGATCTCAGGTTTCTTATGAAAAATACTTCTGCCGATCTTGAGCGTACTTCCCGGCAAATTGGAAATCTTTTGTACGCTTCCAAAAGCAATTTTTGGGAAGCCGGTTGATATGTTACCGGACCTTCGGTATGAATTTATTGAAGGTCTTTGAGAAATTGTCTGAATTTTTTGGTGTTGTATTTAGCCATGCCTTCGCGACGGGCCACTATGTTTCCCTGAGGGCTTATAACAAAGGTTGTAGGTATGGCAGGGCTTTTGTAAACATCGGGTAATTTACCTGTACTGCTATACACTGGAAAGGTATATTGCCTTTTCCTGGCAAATGCAAATGCCTTTTCCGGATCCTCATCCACCGAAAGCATGATAAACTCTACGGGAATATTATCAGTTTTGAGCCGGTCGTAAAGCGCCTGTATATCGGGCATCTCAGCAATACAGGGGGGGCACCAGGTAGCCCAGATATTCATAAATACTACTTTGTTTTTAAAATCTTCCATATTTATAAATTCCCCATCAGTATTTTGCAAGATCATGGCATAAGATGCCGGAGTGGAGGATTCTGGTTGGGTATTAGGCTGTAATATTCCGGTAAACAATACTATGCGCTGTATGCTTCCAATTACTGTTGTATGCAGACCTGTAAAAAATAATAGGGCGAAAATGCCAATTATGGCTGACCATTCAATCAATTCACGCCTCAGGGTTTTTTTCTTTTTCATAGCACTGATATATTTTTATATATGCACTATTTTTGCAAGCTTCTGAAAGAAACATAGCAGAAACAAATTACGAATATTATTGTAAGGTATAAAATTAACCTGATGGAGCAGACATTTTTATTGAAAATTGCCGGAGAACTGGGTTTGAGTGTAAAACAGGTAGCAGCTACAATAGCTATGCTGGATGAGGGATCGACAATACCCTTTATAGCGAGGTACAGAAAAGAACTTACCGGAGGCATTGATGAAGTGGCTATAACCAACATCCGGGACCGGATAGGTCAATTGCGTGATTTGCAGAAAAGGAGAGAGGCCATACTTAAGTCAATAGAAGAACAAGGTAAACTTAGCCCCGAACTACAGGAAAAAATTGAAAATGCCGAGACGATGACGGCATTGGAGGATATATATCTGCCCTATAAACCCAAGCGTAAAACCAAGGCTTCTGTGGCCAGGGAAAAAGGGCTTGAACCCCTGGCAGAAAGTATTATGCTTCAAACTTCATCTGATCCCGAAGAGCTGGCTTTATCATTTATAGATGAAGAAAAAGGAGTGGCCAACATAGATGAAGCCTTGCAGGGTGCAAGGGATATCATGGCTGAAAATATAAATGAAAACGCTGAATTGCGTAGTGAAATGAGAAAACTGTTTCTTGAAGAAGGCGTTATCAGCTCAAAGCTTATTAAAGGAAAAGAGGAGGAAGGCGCTAAATACAAGGATTATTTTGAGTGGCAGGAACCAGTAAAAAATGTTCCGTCGCATCGATTGCTGGCCATGCGCAGGGGAGAAAAAGAACTGATCTTAAGCATAGATATCGCTCCTGATGAAAATGCAGCCATTTCGCTTATGGATGCCAGGTTTGTCAATGCAGAGAATAAATGTGCAGAACAGGTTAAGCTTTCTGTCAGAGATGCTTATAAGCGATTGTTGAAACCCTCTATGGAAACAGAAATACGCCTGATGACCAAAAAAGAGGCTGATGAAGAAGCCATAAGGGTATTTAAAGAAAACCTGCGGCAACTGCTGCTTTCAGCGCCTATGGGGCAGAAAAATGTAATGGCTATAGATCCGGGTTTTAGAACAGGTTGTAAATTGGTTTGCCTCAACAGGGAGGGGAAATTATTGCATAACGAAGCCATTTTTCCCAATGAACCCCAGCGTAGAATTGCTGAATCGCGGATAAGTATTTTAAACCTTGTCGATCGGTTCAACATAGAAGCCATAGCCATTGGAAATGGAACAGCCAGCCGCGAAACAGAATCTTTTGTTCGATCCATTGGGCTTCCCGCCAATGTGCAAATCGTAATGGTAAATGAAAGTGGTGCTTCGGTTTATTCTGCCTCTGACGTGGCCAGGGAAGAGTTTCCGGATTATGATATTACCGTAAGAGGAGCCGTTTCCATTGGCAGAAGATTAATGGATCCGCTGGCCGAATTGGTTAAAATAGATCCTAAATCTATAGGCGTAGGTCAGTACCAACACGATGTTGATCAATCACAGCTAAAGCAAGGGCTCGATGACACAGTTATAAGTTGCGTAAATGCCGTTGGTGTTGAATTAAATACGGCATCAAAAGAAATTCTGTCTTATGTGTCAGGCCTGGGACCGTCGCTGGCAAAAAATATTGTTGAATTCAGAAATCAAAACGGGCCTTTTAAAAGCAGGGCAGCACTTAAAAAGGTACCAAGGCTGGGAGATAAGGCTTTTGAACAAGCGGCAGGATTTCTGAGAATCAGAGAATCAGAGTATCCACTCGACCGCAGCGCCGTTCACCCCGAAAGTTACCATATTGTTGAAAAAATGGCAGGAGATCTCAAGGCTTCAGTGTCTGATTTGATGACAAGATCAGAGCTTCGGCAACTTATCAATTTGAAAGAGTACATAGAAGGTAATATTGGTCTTCCAACACTCGAAGATATTTTAAAAGAACTCGACAAACCAGGCAGAGATCCCCGGGAAACTTTTGAATCTTTTAGTTTTATGGATGGCGTAAACCATATGGAAGATCTCAAAGCAGGCATGAAGTTACCTGGCATAGTCACCAACATTACCAATTTTGGCGCTTTTGTCGACATTGGAGTACATCAGGATGGATTGGTGCATCTGAGCCATCTTGCAGACCGATTTGTGCAAAATGTGGCAGATGTAGTAAAAGTACAGCAAAAAGTAATGGTAACGGTATTGGAGGTGGATATTCCACGCAAACGCATCAGTTTGTCTATGAAATCTGATCCATTTGCTGCAGGAGGGGAGAAAAAGCCACCTAAAAGCCAGCCAGAAACCAAAAGTAAGAAGCCTTATGAAAAAAAGGCAGAAAAACCAGTGCGTGGGCAGGATGAAAAATCAACCGATCACCTGAGCTTCGAAGAAAAACTTTCACTTTTAAAAGGAAAGTTTAAATAGGGTCTGCTGTTTTATTATAGTAGCCTTTCCATTGAGTTGATCAGGTTTATTATACTTTCCTTGCGTGCCCTGGAGATGCTTATTTTAGACTCGTCTTCCATTATAAGAAAACCTCCGTCATTGCGGATGTACTTTCTTATAAATACAGGGTTGATTAAATGCGACTGATGGGTTCTGATAAATTGGTTATTAACCAGAATGCTTTCAACATCTTTTAGTGTTCGGCAGATGAGGTATTGAGCACCATCCGCAAGAAAAAAGCGGGTGTAATTATTTTCTGCCTGACATCTGATTATGTCCTGAATATTGATCAGTTCAAAGCCATCGGTGGTAGGCAAAGCAATTTTTTGATGATTAATGTTGCTTTTTGACATAAGCTCCTTAAAAAGCTCTATTTGTTCCCGGCGGATTCCCTGCTTGCGTCTTTCCCATAAATCGATGGCTGCGGTGAGATCATCGTAATCGATGGGTTTCAATAAATAATGTATGGCGCTGAATTTGAATGCTTTAATTGCATATTGATCATAGGCCGTGGTGAAGATAACCTCAAAATCTGTTTTGTCGAGTTTATCGAGCAAGTCAAAGCCGTTCATGCCGGGCATTTCTATATCGAGAAAGAGCAGGTCAAAATCATTATTTTTGATAAAATGCAAAGCTTCAACCGGTTTATTGAATACCCCGGAAATAAGAATGTCTTTTCTCATGCTCCTGAGTTCGATGCTCAAACTCTCAGTACTGGGTTTTTCGTCGTCAACTATTACTACTCTGATCATAATGACTGTGTTTATACAAGATTTCAACAACAGTGCCGGGTTCGTCCAGGTGAATGTTTCTGTCCTTTACATCAAGACTTATGGTCGATCCAAAGTTTTTATTGAACAGTTCAATCCTTTCATGGGTAATTTCCATGCCATATGACCTGGTGTTTATCAGTGAATTACCTTTTAATTCGGCAGATTTTTTTCTGCCAATACCATTGTCTTCTATGCAGAAGTGAAATCCTTTATTGGTTTCATTTATTTTCACAAAAACAGTTTTATCGTTTCTTTGGCTATGCATAATCCCATGCCAGATGGCATTTTCAACAAAAGGTTGCAGTAATAAAGGAGGCACCTGTATATAATCAAGGTCTATTTCTTCGTCAATTTCAAGCGCATATTTAAACTCATCTCCAAAACGGCTTTTTTCAAGTTCGAGATACAATGTAAGGGCCTCGAGTTCCTGGCTGAGACTTATGCTGTTTTCTTTTGAATGATGAAGAATTAATCTGAGTAATTTTGAGAATTTTGACAAATATATAGCTGCTGATTTTTCATCTTTGGTAAGAATGAGATGTTTAATGGCATTCATGCAATTGAATAAAAAGTGTGGGTTCATCTGTGCCCTCAGCGCCATCATTTCTGCCTGGGCCAGTTTTCGTTCAAATTCTGTTTTTAATTGCCACTCTTTTTGCGCCTCCAATTCCCTGGTCTTTTCAAGAATTTCGCGGGTGCGTACAGCAATTTTTTCTTCAAGTTCTTTATTGGCTTTTTCCGTGATTTCCTGATTGAACCTCAATTGTTGAATGTAAGCCTCCCTGCTTTGATTTTTTTCATCTTCAGTGATTTTTATTTTATAGCCAAGTGCAAATGCAAAGCACAAGGTTTCTGCAAGAATTGAAAGCATAAAAACGATCTGAGAGTTTCTTTGGTTGGCGAAAAATCCTCCAAGCCAATCAAGACCGTTGAAGTACCAGATCAATGAAGCAAGCAAAGCGCCAATCAGAAAAAACAGGTTACCGGCAATTAGGTATTTGGTGAGGGGCGATTTTATTCTTAACCCAATTAATACCAAAAAAATGGCATTGGCAGGCAGTAATATACTTCGGGTTATAGCAAATAACAAGGTACTTAAATCCAGCCTTTGACTGAAATATAAAAATAAGAAATGAAGAAGTGAATAAGTAAATAGTGTATAGGCCAGTATGAGAATTCCTTTGTTGAGCCAGGGATCTTTTTTGTCGATACCCAATAATTCTATGGCAAAGAGACAATAAAAACCCAGTGAAACCAACTGAACAGGTTCGTTGATTGAGGCCATAAATAGTGGAAAATGTTCATGTAAATGCCCTGTAAGGGTATAGGGGTACATACGCAATATACTATACCACAACAATCCCATAAGGTATATTGAATAGTAGAGATATATTTTTTGACGGTTTTTAAAATACAGGAATGTGAAAAAGACAAAGGTAAAGCCGGCAGCTCCCTGAAAAAGTATTTTAATATAGGTGGCCGTTCTCTCGCTTTTGAAAGAGCTCAGTGCGATTTTGTCAAATATGGCTTCATTGAAAAGCAAAATGTCTGGCGATGCTTTTTGTTGTCCATGGTTGCTGATACAAAAAAGAAGATAGCCATCTGACTCGGCAGGTACTTTAAGGTATTCGATGATGCTGAAATCTCTGATTCTTCTATTTTGGGGATTGTTGAAATTTCCTGCAAAAGCAGCATCGACAATTACATTTGAAGTATCGATTAAATAAGCATTGCAATATTGATTGTTTGCTGTAAAATAATATAAGTTAAGGTCACTTGCCGCATGATTAACTACAGGCAGGATGATCCATACATCATGACCGGCCAGGATTTTAAGATCCCCTGAAGGTGCAAACTGATCTGTCCAGTTAGATGAGCCGGTAAGTTCTTTAACATTCAGTTTATCTTTACTTTGAAGATATCTCACCCCGTTCAGGGACTGTATTGAGGTGACACTGTCAATTTCTGATACATTATTTTTGTCAGATGCATGGGCGGGTGCATCGAAAAGATAAAAAACAAGTAAAAGGCATATTACCAAGCGGATAAAAAAGGACATAAATCCCCGGATTATGTTATGCGATATCTGAAATAACAACAAACAGAATCTCAGCTATGCAATTAAATTATAAACTCCATTCGCATTAGAATCATGAATATATTGAAGACAAGCAGTGAAACCAAATAGATTTCACTGCTTTTTCCGGTTTGTTGTGGTTTTGGTTTAATGAGTGCCGGAGTCTTTTATTAATTGATCATGCCATTTTCTACATTGGAGAGGTTAATGTTTTCTCCTTTTTCCAATTCATTGGTGCCAAAAGTGCCAAATGCATAGCCGTTAATATCTATGAAATCGGCGTGGTCAATATTTAACCTGCTGTTTCTCACGCCTATGGCAGCCCTCGGCACACCACCAGACAGAGATGCAGAACCGGCACCCCGTATTATTACATGGTCCATTGCATTGTTGTTCATTGAAGCGTTTAGCAAAATGCCCTGCCAGAATCCTTTGATTTCATCAATACCTTCAATAACAATTTTATCATCGCTTGTGCCTTTAAAGCTTATTCTTCCATCACTATCCACTACCATCCGCTCGTTTGCGGCAAATTGAAGATGTACGCCGGGCTCCAGGTTCAGGTGGGTTTGCGTTCTTACAAAAGCAGTCCCCATTGAATAAGGTACGTTGAGCTTTTCCCAGGTGATTTCACTACCATTGTTTATTATTGATGATCTTCCTTGTGTATCAATGTAAGCGCGTTGGTTTTGTGAATAATCAGATTCTGCATCCAGCAGGTGAAAGTAGTTGGCATGTGTAGCGACAGGTGCCTGATTATTGATATACACATTGTTTTTGTGGGTGAGATTGAGGTCGGGGTTGGTAGAAATACCGAGGTTTAATCCCATGGCTGAGGAGTTTTCTATGATGGAGTTTTCCAGATGCAACCGCCCACCCGATCTGAAACTCACGAGGCCTGCGTCATTGCCGGTACCTCTGCCACCGTCGCTGATATGGGTGTAGATTAACTTATTGTTGCCACTTCCTGAGGCAATGCGAATGCCATCCCAGTAACCGGGTAAGGGTTCTGCGCCTCTAAAGACAATCATCTCATCGGCAGTTCCCTCTGCTTCAAGACTCGAATTACTTTCCACCAGAATCCAGTTATTCTCCCTGATTTCAATTATAACACCAGGTAATATTTTAATATTGGAATTTCGCAATGACACCGAGCCTGTTACTATGTAATCCGGCATATCGTCTGGCGTGGTTTTGCCCCATTCTGCATCTACTGAATTGATAACGCCACTTAAAAAAATGGATTGGGGCTCTGCTGTAACGGTAGTGCTGGCTGTTTTTACCTCAAATTCTGTGCTTGCAGTAAGTTGAACCACATAATCACCCCAGGTGTCAGGCACAAACCTTGCTACCGGCTGATCGGCCATCTCGATTTCTGCCTGGCTCGATGGAGGTTTACTGGTAAATTCCCATGTATAGCTAATGGGGTTTCCATCAAGGTCTTCGGTATCGCTGCCGTCTAACACCACATTATCCAGTACCAGCGCTGAAATATCTGGTCCTGCGCTGACAAACAATGTATCGGTTCTCAGGTCATCGTTATCTTCGCATGACCATAAAAAGGGGGTCATTAGGGTTATCAGAAATGCAATTTTGTTTCTTGTGTTTTTTATTGGCATAGCTAAATATTTTTTATTGATTGATAATACCACGTCAAAGGTGGGCACTACCAGTTTGAAAAAAAATACAGAGCTATTATTGGGCAGGGGGCATTGAGTAATTACTCAGAAAGAATGAGAATTTGCCCGTATTGTATGCAGGTAATAAATTATCCTTATAAAGAAACCTGGGTTAAAGCTAATGTAGAATTATTTATTTGGTAAAGCTTTTCCAGTCGTCAAAACGCAATGAAATCCTTTCAATCATTTTATCATAATTGGGCCATATGTCTTCTACATGGTAAATAGAAGGAATGTTTTTTACCAGTACATTATGATAATCACTACGGTATAAACCTCCCGCATAATAGTAAGAAGTAAACATATTTCCCTGGGCGCTGAATAATTCATAGGAAAGTGAGCCATCCCAGATTTCTGCCAAAACGGTACAACTTAATTCCCGGTTTTTAAACCTGAAAATTTCTGTAGAAGCCTCTTCTTCAAAATAATCTGAATATAAGTGACGGTCTATTATCCATCCAAGATATATGCCGATGTGTAAATAAGCTCTTTCAATAGGAAGAGAAGCAGGATAATCACCCAAAAAATGGTTTTTGGCCAAATCGTATATTTTGTCTTGTTTTTTTTCTGCTATTGCCATAACAATTTTTCAGTTTTCATTATTTTACAAATGTACATGTCATAGCTATGAAAATACTTTTAAAAAACCCCAAAAAATTACAGACACAATATTTTAGGTGTCTAAGGTGAGTAATGAGACAGATACAGAAAATCTCAGTGAAAAAACATATAACTGATTAAAATAGCAGCAATGATGCCAACCAGGTCTGCAAAAAGGCCACATATTACGGCATATCTTGTGCTCTTTATATTCACAGCACCGAAATAAACGGCCAAAACATACAGGGTGGTTTCTGTAGAACCCTGCATTACGCAGGCTACACGGCCGGGAAAAGAATCCGGTCCATAGGTATTCATGGTTTCCAGCATCATTGCCCTTGCACCGCTGCCACTGAGGGGCTTCATCATGGCAGTGGGTAGCGCACTCACAAAATCTGTGTCCATACCCATGCTTGCAAATGCCCATGCCAATCCTTCTATCAAATAATGCATTGCGCCTGATGCCCTGAATACGCCAATGGCTACCAGCATGGCTACCAGGTAGGGTATGATTTTAATAGCCACTGAAAAGCCTTCTTTAGCGCCTTCAATAAATGATTCATAAACATTTATTTTTTTTACAAGCCCCATTGTAACAAAAAGCACAATCAGCCCAAATAATAAGGAGTGGCTGGTAAGTGAAGAAATTTTTGTTACTTTTTCCTGTTCCATGCCTGAAAACCAGTACATCAAACCTCCGATTATCAGACTTATTGAAATAAGGTAAATCAAAATGACCCTGTCGAATAAATTAATTTTTTGATAGGCAGAAACAATGAGCAAACCTGCCATGGTTGAAAAAAAAGTAGCCAGTAATATAGGCATAAAAATATCTGCGGGATCGGCTGCACCCATTTGAGCCCTGTACACCATAACATTGATGGGAAAAATGGTCAAGCCACTGGTATTTAGCACCAGAAACATAATTTGCGCATTGGAAGCACGGCTTTTATCGGGATTAAGTTCCTGCATGCCTTCCATGGCTTTAAGCCCCAGGGGCGTGGCAGCATTGTCAAGTCCCATAATATTGGCGGAAATGTTGAGAAGTATGGGGCCCAGAACCGGGTGATTTTTTGGTATTCCCGGAAATAATCGCTGGAAAAATGGCCCAAAAATCTTTATCATACTTTTTATGATCCCGGCATTTTCACCGATTTTCACTATACCGAGCCAAAATGCCAAAACGCCTGTAAGGCCTAAGGATATTTCAAAACCCAGCTTGGAACTGTCTATGGTTGAATTGAAAAGGGCAGAAAAAGTTTCCTGGTCACCGGCAAATAATAGCTTTATTACGGCTGCCACAAAGGCAATTAAAAAAAAAGCAACCCAAATGTAGTTCAAGACCATAGTTTCAATATTGTAATTTAGTATTATCTATAAATAATAATAGCTTTTGCGTTTTCTGAAAATATCACGAAAAAGTTTGCCGCATAAAGCAGAGAAACCGCCTAACAAACCACCTGAAATACAGGTAAATACGAAAATAAGCCAGGTGTGTGATAGCCCAAAAAGTCCGGCGACACGCTGGCTTAAAATTGCCTCATTTTTTTGATCTATATACAAGGCCAAAAAAAGCCATAAGGCCCCGACCCCGATAAAACCTGCAATAAAAGTGACTTTTCCTGAATTTCCGTCTGGCAAAAAGGAAATAGCAAAAACCAAAGGCACAAATAGCCACCAGGGCTCAAAAAATCCTGCGAGGTAAGTAGCAAGGGCAATAAAAAAAGTCGTAATTATCAATCTCATAATCAAATTCTGTTTAATTTACCAAAAGGCAATTTTACCTTAAAGTATTTTGGGCTACAACCGAAACCATTACAGGCATTTCAAAATGTACTGACCGCGTTAATGATCTAAAATTTGCATCCCGGGTGTATACAAGCGGCTTGTATATTTAATTTTATCGCTTTTGTCTTTTTTGTCTTTCATAAAGAGGATTTCAATATACTGCCCATTTTCCCACATTTTTATAAAATTATTATAGTATTTACTTCCGGGATTCCCTGATTGCCCGCCAGGGTAATTTGACCATGCTTTTACACCATTTCCTTCAAAGGCAACAATAAGCCGCTGTGAAGGTCCGTGCCGGGCAGTAATTGCATTAATAGCATCGCCAGAACCCCCTATGGAGAGCTTGGTAAAGCTAAATGCTTCAATTCCTGCCATATGCATAATACTTGTGTTTTTATAAGCATCCCATCTCAGGTCGCCCCCTTGTGTCTTTTCTGCATCTTCAATTTTTTTTAAACTTTCATCAAACGCCATATGCAGAATTTCAGTAAATTTCTTCACCTCAAATCCCATCTCACGCAATTCACCGAGGCGATCCAATAACAGGTAGCTTTGGAATGCCGTAGGTTTTCGAAGGGGCACTTGATGCTCATCAAGGCTTGCCCATAATACACCATAGAACGATTCCCACAAAAGTTCAAAATACACCGGTTCCGGTATATCTGCTTCATATTGATAATCCCATTTTTTCAAACCTTCAACAATGTATCTTTTATCCAACGGAATTTTATCAATTTCCAGGCTATCAAGCATGATCGGTAGAAATTCAGCCGCTTTAATACTGTAATTATCCAACTGGAGGTTTTGCATATCTTGAGGCGTGATGTTTTGCATATCCCTCAGTAAATGATTGATCCTGCGGTTGCGGTAATATTCAAAAAAGTCGTTGTACAAATAATATGGATAGTTTTCATCCGTCTGATGTTGGTTGGCAGAACTTATAAAAGCCTGGTCGGGGTTAAAGATCTGCGGATTGTGTTCAAAAGGGATGTAACTGATCCATTCGGCGCCGGGTAAGGAACCATCAATAAGAAATTTTCCCTGATTTTTTCTTCGCAGTGGGATGTTTCCCTGGCAATGCAGGGCAATATCTCCACTTGCAGATGCAAAAACAATGTTCTGGGGAGGTGTGGAAAAGTCCTGAATGGCATCCCGGAAATCAGTATAATTTCTTGCTTTCAGGAGTTTTTTAAAGGTTATGCCTTCGTAGCTTAGCTTGTGGGCTATCCATTGCATGGAAGAATAGCTCTTTTTGGTACGGCTTTCGAAGCTGTCATCAAAAACTACCGGCCCATAATGTGAATAATATACGGTGTCGTAAAAAGTTTCACCATTTCGCACCTTAATTTCTTCAACAACCGCTTGCAGTTTCATCCATTTGCCATCGTAGAGATATTCTGTTTTATTTTGATCATTGAGGGTAAGTGCATACCAATCGACCAGATCCCGGGGGCTATTGGTAAAACCCCATGCTATGGAATCATTAAAGCCTGTGATTATTAACGGAGTTCCTGGCAGATTATGTCCGAATGTATTTATACCTGGCGCTTGCAATTGCATCTGATACCAAATTGCGGGCAGATTCAGTCCTAAATGCATATCATTGGCCAAAATGGGCTTCCCGCTTTGTGTTTTAGCACCCGAAACGACCCAGTTATTGCTGCCAAGTCCAGGGCTGGGCCGCTTATAAAGTCTTGAATTATTGCCTTCTAAGTAATGATGTTGAAAAGGCTCTGTTGAAGAAGGTGTCTGAAACTTCCAGGATGTACCAACAGGAATTACAGGATCTATGTCATCTTCCCTATCGGGAAAGAGAAAGTTAAATAATTCCATACCGTAAATACTTGCGAAATTGGTATTCTCAAGGTCGCTCTCCCCAAGGGTAAGTAATGCCGACATATTTTTCGCAACCAGTATGGTTTTTAAAGGACTCCAGCTTTCTGGTTTATAGTCGAGGAGCTTATATTCAATGGGCAAATCTTTTTCTTTCAGGTTATTGATAAATTCGTTTACACCGAGGGTATAAGAATTGAGCATTGGCGCTAATTCAGGATGTTGAAGCCATTCCTTTTCCATATCCATTGCAGACTGTAAAATACCCATTCTTCTTTGCATCCTGTCGTGCCGCAGGGTATTGGTACCAATTATTTCACTTAATCTCCCGGCGGCATTCATCGCCTGAATTTCCATTTGCCACAAACGATGCTTCGCATTCAGGTATCCAACTGTATAAAAAAGGTCATGCTCGTTTTGCGCAAAAACATGGGGTATGAGATGTTCGTCATAATAAATATCCACGATTTCACTGATTCCATTCAAGGCAATGCTTGCGGGGATTTCATCGAGATTATTGACTGCATTTTGCCAGAATCCATAAAAAGGGCTAAAAAATTTTCCGATAGGGGGTAATGGACCTGCTTTTTGGTCAGACAGGAACAAAAGCCCAGAAAGTACAAAAAAAGTAAAGGTAAATCTTGCTACCTTCATATTTTATAAGATTTGCTGACAGGATAGTGAAAACGTCAACAAAAAAGCTTAAAAGTTTGAATTTTGCAAAAAAGCCAGTACTTATCAGGGAAAAGAATGGAAAATGGCGTGGGGGTAATATGCTGATTTAAAGACAGTATTTTAAAACAAGGTTTTGATCAGCTCTAAAGAGAACCAAAACCCATCTAATGTTGTCTTAAAATGCAAAATCAGTTATAACGCAAGCAAATTGCGTATGATTGCATTTTAAGACAAACCTGGTTTTTTTTGATAACTATTTAAATGTAAGTAACAAAACCTGCCCTTCAAAGGCGGTTTTTTCCAGTAAATAGTGAAGGTCATTGTCATATTGACTGTTTTCCAGTCGTTCCAGACAATAGGAGCGTTTGTCGTTCCAGCTCAGAAGAGGCTTTATGTGCTGCTGATCTCCTTTGCATTTATTTTCATAGCTGACTAAAATTTCAGATAAATCTGAATTGTTTTGGATTGAATGACCTGCCGAGGTCAGTTTGTTACTCAGCCATTCGATAAATAATTTTTCGCATTGAGAAATAATGCCGATCCATTTCCCGCTTTCAATTTGGTCTGTTTTTGACATCGGCAGAGTCATACTACTGCTATAAGTCTTCATTTTGTGGTTGAATGTTAATTTTTCTTTAATAAGTACTATTTCATAGGTGTTTATACTTTTAAAGAGGCAATTTAAAACAAAGAAATGCAAAATTATATAGGGGTTTATAAAATTGATGTAATAGTACAATGACTTGTTATTATAGTTATGCGATAATGAAATAAATTAAGAAGATTCTTGATTTATTTAAATTTGACGGAGATCCCGTTTATTTTTCCATTTTCCCATCGATAAAAACCGGAGCCACTTTTTCGCCCATATTCACCGGCATCCACCAATTGAATCAATAAGGGGCAAGGGCTGTATTTTTGCTCACCCAGCCCTTCTTTCAGGACATTCATAATGGATACACACACATCTAACCCGATAAAATCTGCCAGTTGCAAGGGACCCATAGGATGAGCCATTCCAAGTTTCATGATTTCATCGATTTCTGTTACACCTGCCACGCCCTGATATAAGGTATAGATGGCTTCATTAATCATTGGCATAAGTATGCGATTGGAAACAAAACCGGGAAAGTCATTTACTAGCACAGGACTTTTAGAAGTTTGCCGGCAAATATCCTCGAGGTATTGTATAGTTGAATCCAACGTATGATAACCTTTAATTATTTCCACGAGTTTCATTACCGGTACAGGATTCATAAAGTGCAAACCTGCCACCTGGCCGGGTCTGTTGGTTAATGCAGCCAGACGTGTGATTGAGATGGATGAAGTATTGCTGGTGAGAAGAGCTGTTGACGGGGCAAGGGTGTTAAGTTTTTTAAAAATGGCTGATTTGGCTTCAAAAGATTCATAAGCAGCTTCTATAACAAGGTCAGCAGAGGATAGTGCATCTTCCAGGTTATCTGATGTTTTCAAATGTTTTATTGCAGCTAGCTTTTGTTTTTCCGTTATAATACCCCGGTTAAGTTGTCGATCAAGGTTACTTTGTATAGTTAGTAATGCCTGTTGTAAAACTTCTGAACTCAGGTCATGTAAAACTACCGGATAGCCGTTAAGTGTAAAATGATGTGCAATCCCGTTTCCCATTGTACCGGCTCCTATTACCGATATGCTTTTTATATTCATATTTATGAAGCTAAATGTTGTTTAAAGTGATAAATATAGAGAAAATGCCTTAATACATGATAAGAAATCAATCTAATGTGGTTTATATTCAGGCACTTAACTATTGTATTTTTTTTATATCTGCTTTCCCTTCAAAATTGAAGGCACTTTTTGCCATTTTCTTGAAAATTACTAAATATAGGGTGTGTGTGGAGGGTAAATTTTGATAAAAGTGTGAATATTTTCAAAAAATAGGTGTAAATAGATGTAAATATGTAATTAATTACTATTTTTCGGAAAAATTTCAAAATCTAAATTCAGGAATACATTATGGCACAATTAAGATTTAATGCTGTTATGGAGGCTACGGCCAGACAGCCGCTTGAAGTAGCACCTCCTGCTCCAAAAATTTCTCAGTATTTTAAGCAGAATTGTTTTGATCTCGACAAAATGAAAGAGACCCTGGCACCCGAAGTTTACAAACGGGTTAAATATTGCATCAGCCAGGGCAAAAAGATTGACATTGAAACTGCTGATGCCGTTGCTGCTGCTGTAAAATCATGGGCCATTACCAAAGGTGTAACGCATTACACACACTGGTTTCAGCCGCTTACCGGTACCACTGCCGAGAAGCATGATTCATTTTTCAATGCACTTGATGGCATAGAAAAATTTAAAGGCAGTGCCCTGGTACAACAGGAACCAGATGCCTCGTCATTTCCCAGTGGTGGTATAAGAAATACTTTCGAAGCCAGAGGTTATACTGCATGGGATCCCAGCTCACCGATATTTTTATGGAGTACTACCTTGTGTATTCCGACCATTTTCGTATCCTACACAGGTGAAGCGCTGGATTACAAAGCACCTCTTCTCAAAGCCATTGAAGCAGTTGATAAGGCAGCAACCGCTGTATGTAAATATTTTGATCGTGAAGTGTCCAGGGTAGCAGCTTCAGTAGGTGCTGAGCAGGAATATTTTCTGGTCGACAAATCTTTATACAATGCCAGGCCTGACCTTGTAATGGGTCAGAAAACAGTATTTGGGCATGCGCCTGCCAGGGGTCAACAGTTGGAAGATCACTATTTCGGTTCTATTCAGCCAAGGGCCTATGCCTATATGAAAGACTTTGAAACTGAATGTTTGAAGCTGGGTATTCCGGTTAGTACACGTCACAATGAGGTAGCACCCAGTCAGTTTGAAGCAGCGCCTCTGTTTGAAGAAGCCAACGTTGCAACCGACCACAACCTGCTCATGATGGATGTTATGAGAAAAGTTGCTGAAAAGCATAATTTAATGGTTATTTTTCATGAGAAACCCTTTGCCCAGGTAAATGGATCAGGAAAACACTGTAACTGGTCATTGATCACCGATACGGGTGTTAACCTTTTCCAGCCAAGCAGCAGTGCACGTGAAAACCTTCAATTTCTCACCTTCTTTGTAAACACCATCAAAGCGGTGCATGAATATGCCGCCTTGTTGAGAGCCAGTATAGCTTCTGCCGGTAACGATTATCGACTGGGTGCCAATGAAGCGCCACCTGCTATTATTTCTGTTTTTATCGGATCTGAACTCACCGAAGTACTTAATGAGTTGGAAACCAATGGCAACATAAAGATTGAAAAAGGCGACAATATGTATATGAAGCTGGGTATTGATAAAATCCCGGAAATTATTCTCGACAACACCGACCGAAACCGTACTTCACCATTTGCTTTTACAGGTAATAAGTTCGAATTCAGGGCTGTTGGTGGTAATGCCAACATCGGCGGACCAGTTGCTTTGCTTAATCTTATCGTTGCTGAGCAACTTACTAAATTCAAAGAGTCAGTTGATGCCGAGATCGCCAAGGGAACAGAAAAGAGATTGGCCATTGTTAATGTGCTGAGAACCTATATCAAAGAATCAAAAGATGTTCGTTTTGAAGGGGATGGTTATTCTGATGAATGGGTAAAAGAAGCTGAAAGAAGAGGTTTGCCCAATGTAAAAGATACACCTCAGGCACTTGAAGCTTATCTCGATAAGAAGAGTATTGAGGTATTTGGCAAGCATGGTGTATTGAATGAAAAAGAATTACACGCCAGATGTGAAATTCTTTGGGAAAACTATATCAAGAAAGTACAGATTGAGTCAAGGGTTATGGGTGATTTGGCACTTAACCATATCATTCCTACTGCTATTGCGTATCAGAATAAATTAATACACAATGCACAAGGTCTGAAAGAACTGGGACTTGACAATACTTCTGTTATGAAAGTGATATCAAAAATCACCGAGCATATGGATGGTGTAAGGATCAATGTAATCGAAATGATTAATGAGCGCAAACGTGTCAACAAGCTTGAAGATACACATAAAAAAGCTGTTGAATATGCAGAAATTATCAAAAATAAATACTTTGACAAAATTCGCTACCACGTTGATAAGCTCGAGCTGTATGTCGACAACGAAGATTGGCCATTGGTAAAATACAGAGAATTACTTTTTATTAAATAATGACTTTATAAACCCCGGTAAATCCGGGGTTTATTTTTACCCGCAGGTCATAAAGGTTGTAATCTTTTCAAATATTTTCCATGGCGCTGTCTTTTGAAAATCGTATTTTTGTAAAGAAGCGGTATCTTGGGGATATGAAAAAAATTTTAATTGTAGAGGATGACCTTACTTTTTCGAGAATACTTAAAGGGTTTTTAGAAAAAAATCAGTTTGTAGCCGATGCGGTTGATACCGTTGAAAAGGCAAGACAAAACCTGGCTAACCATTCCTATGATATGGTCATTACAGATTATCGGCTCCCAGATGATACAGGTATGTCTGTTTTGCGATATGTTAAGCAAACACTCCCGTCTGCACAGGTCATACTCATGACCAGATATTCAGATATTAATACAGCCATTCATTCCATGAAGCTTGGTGCGCTTGATTATTTGGTTAAACCTGTAAACCCAGATGAGTTATTGCACTCAATTAAATCTGCTTTTCAAGACAGAGCAGGGGAAGACAATGGTACAGCGACGCATAAAAATATGGATGAAAATACCATCCCATCTACCGGTTCTGTAGATTATGTGGTAGGAAGTAGTAAGCCTGCCCGTGAGATGCAAAGACAAATTGAACTGGTAGCGCCTACCGATATGTCTGTGATTCTTACCGGCGACAGTGGTACTGGTAAAGAATATGCAGCCAAACTTATGCATAATCTCAGTTCAAGAAAAGACAAAGCCTTTATTGCGCTCGATTGTGGCGCTTTGTCGAGAGAACTGGCCGCCAGTGAACTTTTTGGCCACGTCAAAGGTGCGTTTACCGGAGCGGTAATGAATAAAACAGGTCAATTTGAAATGGCAAATATGGGTACAATTTTTCTCGATGAAATTGGTAACCTTAGTTATGAAGTACAAATACAGTTGTTGAGAGCTATTCAGGAAAGAAAAATTAAAAAACTGGGAGATACGCGGGATATCGATATAGATGTACGGATTATTGCTGCAACCAACGAGGATTTAAAAATACAGGTTGAAAAAGGGCTCTTTCGGGAAGATTTATACCATCGTATTAATGAATTTAAAATACAGGTGCCATCCCTAAAAGACCGTGATGAAGATATCATGGAATTTGCAGCTTTTTTTCTAAGCCAGGCCAATGAACAACTAAATAAGCGGGTTCAGGGCTTTGACCCTGAAGTGCTGCGGATATTTCTCAGCTATTCATGGCCCGGCAATATCAGAGAATTTAAAAATATTGTAAAAAGAGCAGTTTTGCTTTGTGAAGGAGCACAGATCAATAAGTTGTGTATTCCCGATGAACTATTTGAATCTGCCAACCTTATGATCAACAGTACTAATTTGAAGGAGATTCAAAAGGAAAGTGAGAAAGAAATAATAGTAAAAACCCTGGAAAAAAACCGATATAACAAATCAAAAACTGCAAGGATGCTCAACATAGACCGAAAGACCCTCTATATGAAAATAGAGAAATATGGTATTGATTGTTGATGGATCTTAGTGTAAACTTGCCGGCTCACCAGCAGGGTTTAATTCAACACGACTTTTTGGCAAACACTGAGGGTAATTTTTCTGAATAAAAGTAATCATCCTTTCTCGGATAAGTACCCGTAGATCCCAGGCACGGGGAGAGGTATTGGCACTAACCAGTATTCTTATTTGCATACTTCTTTCTGTGGCATCAGTAACCTGAATTACACTTACTTTTCCATCCCACAGGTCAGTTTCTGCCAAAATGTTTTTCAACTCTTCCCTTAAAGCATCGATTGGCAATTGATAGTCGGCATATATAAAAACCGTTCCCAAAATATCGGCAGAAGTGCGTGTCCAGTTTTGAAATGGCTTTTCGATAAAATAAATAGTAGGAAGAACAAGTCTTCTTTTATCCCAGATCCTCACTATAACATAGGTAAGTGTAATTTCTTCGATCCAGCCCCATTCGTTTTCTACAATTACCACGTCATCAAGCCGAATGGGTTGGGTAATGGCCAATTGCAAACCTGCCAATACAGTAGCGATTAGCCTTTGGGCGGCAAATCCCAGGATGATACCTGCTATACCTGCTGAGGCCAATAAGCTTACGCCAATTTTTCTGATACCCTCAAAAGTCATTAGGGCCAGGCCTACCGCCAATAAAATGATGATAAAAGTAGCAACACGCTCCAGTATATTGTATTGGGTAAAAGCTTTTCGCGCCTTTAGATTATCAGATGTGTTGATGTCGTATTTTTTTACCGCCAGCGTTTTCATAACCGATATAATCTTGATAAGGAGCCAGGCAATCGAAAAAATAACAACCAGGCTTGAGATATGGCTGAGGTGTGCTGAGTCTGAAATCATTGTACCCGTAAAAGGCACGATCAGAAAAAAGGAAATCAGTAAGAAGAAAAATGCCAGGGGTAGTCTTAACCGCATTACAATGGCCCTGCCTTTATCATCTACATTATATACTATTCGTTTAATGGCAGCAAATGCAAGCCTGTAAACAATATACCCCACTACCAGGGCCAGCAGCACGATAAAACCTGTATAAAGCCAATCTTCCATTTGTTGCATAGTCTTTAGTTTTTATTTAAAAGATTTCTTTCATTTCCGTAACCGATTCTATTTTGTACAGTTTATCGGCTCGTCTTACTTTAGTGGGTACGGGGATGGAGCAAAATTCTCCTTTTACCGATTTTTGAGCAGGCTGCAGATTAACCCTGATTTCCGGTATGATAAATTCCATCACGCCTGTGGTAGGTCCGGTCACCAAAACCCGGTCTCCCACATTTATGTGCCTGCTTTCTATAAGAAATTCAGCTACACCGGGTTTTTTAAAGTAGTTGGTGCCTTTGCCAATATATATTTTCCGTGTTGTGGCATTTGATCCGTAGTTTTGGCTCCATTCACCTGTTTTTCTGCCGAGGTAGTAACCATCCCAAAATCCCCGGTTATATACTTCTTCCAGTTGCTTTTTCCACATTTCTGTTTTTTCAACCGTAAAAGTGCCTTCTTCCAATGCAATGAGCGCCTCATGGTAACACTGTGTAACGGTTTTTACATACTCAGGCGAACGTCCACGACCCTCAATTTTTAATATGCTAACCCCTGCGCTAACCAATTGATCGAAAAACTCTATGGTGCATAAGTCTTTGGGCGACATAATATATTCATTGTCAATGACAAGTTTCTCACCGGTGTCATTGTCAGCAACCTCATATGACCGACGGCAAATTTGTCTGCATTTTCCGCGGTTTGCAGAAACATTTGCCTGGTGAAGGCTCAGGTAGCATTTTCCCGAAATCGCCATACAAAGGGCACCATGGATAAAAATCTCCAGTTTTACGAGCTTTCCTGAAGGGCCGGTAATATGTTGCGCTTCAATGGACTTAGCGATATCCAGGGTTTGCTGAAGGCTTAGTTCTCTTGCCAATACCATTACATCGGCATATCGGCTGTAAAATCGAACACTTTCAATATTGCTGATATTGGCCTGTGTGGATATATGTACAGGCAACCCCATA
Organism: Cyclobacteriaceae bacterium; assembly: GCA_020832305.1. Lineage (GTDB taxonomy): Bacteria > Bacteroidota > Bacteroidia > Cytophagales > Cyclobacteriaceae > JAFIEV01. The sequence goes on from JAFIEV010000080.1 coordinate 123,677, forward strand.
TTGTGGGACATTTCAATTACTGCGGGATCAGAAGCAATTATGGCATCAATACCGGCATCTCTGGCCTGGCATAACAGTGATTTTGCCTCTTCGATTTCGGCATCATAGATTACCGTATTGAGGGTGAGACAGGCTTTCAGCTTAAATGCATGACATTTTGCAACAATTGCAGGAAGGTCACCGGCGATAAAGTTTTTAGCGGATCCTGAGCGCATATTCAGCTTGCCAACGCCAAAATAGATGGCATTGGCCCCACCTTGAATAGCTGCGGTAAGCATCTCAAAATCTCCGGCAGGTGCCAGCAGCGTATAGTCATTCCTGTTTATTTTTGCCGAATTATACATAATTTAGTCGATATGCTGCAAAATTAATAAAATTTAAGGGTTTTTTAAAGTGGGCATATTGGTGGTCTTAGTCTTGACCTGAAATGATTATGCGATTTGCCTCGTGTAAATCTGTGGCAATGTAATGGGCCGGGGTATCATTCATTTTTTTTTCCGGATCGATAAGTATTGTACGCAATGCCATAGAGATACCGGCTTCTATGTCGCCAGGCCTGTCGCCAATCATCCAGGATTGGTGACAGTCAATGTTGTATAAAGCGCAGGCTTTTTCAAACATAAGCGTTTGAGGTTTACGGCTGAGGGATTTTGACACCGAAGGGTGCCAGCGACAATAAAAAATATCATCAATGGCATAGTTTACTTCTTTTTGTAATTTTAAATGACATGCATTCATCATTTGGGTAGAGTACAGGCCTTTGGAGATGCCTGCCTGATTGGTTACCACAATAAGGAGAAAACCATGCTTTTTAAATGAAGCCAGGCATTCAGATACACCGGGCAACACTTCAAAGTCCTGTAGTTGAAAAGTATAATCCCCTCTTTCCCGGTTTAAAACCCCATCCCGGTCCAGAAAAATGCATTTGTTCATGGCCTTCTGTTCTAAAAATACAATGATATCAAACTTATTTATTTTATTTGTACTCTTGACCTTTTAATACAAAACCTTTAATTGTAAATACAGTGAATGACGGCCTGGTAATAATACCTACATACAATGAGCTTGCTAATATAGAAGCCATAATTAAGGCTGTCTTAGGTCTCTCCGAATCTTTTGATGTACTGATAGTTGATGATAGTTCTCCTGATGGTACAGGTGAGGTCGTAAAAAAGTTGCAAAAAGTATATCCCGGGTCTCTTTTTCTTTTGGAAAGAACTGAGAAGAAGGGTTTAGGTACGGCCTACATTGCAGGTTTTAAGTACGCCATAGAGCATGGTTATGAATATGTGTTTGAAATGGATGCCGACTTTTCGCATAATCCCTATGAACTTATCAAGCTTTACCAAACCTGTAAGAAGGAAAACTACGATTTGGCCATTGGTTCGCGGTATGTGTCTGGTGTTAATGTGGTAAACTGGCCAATGTCGAGGGTTTTAATGTCTTTTTTTGCCAGTATTTATGTGCGGTTGATAACCGGCATGCCCATTCATGATGCTACAGCAGGCTTTAAATGTTATAAAATCAGGGTTTTAAAAACAATTAACCTCGATAAAATCAGGTTCGTTGGTTATGCATTTCAAATTGAGATGAAGTTTCTTACCTGGAAGTGCGGCTTTAAAATGAAGGAAATCCCCATTATATTCACCGACCGTACACGGGGCGAGTCTAAAATGTCGACCCGAATTTTTAATGAAGCATTTTTTGGCGTTATGCGGTTAAAGTGGAGAAGCTTTTTTAAGCGATATCCGACACCGGTCGATTAGCCATTTGTAGTAATATGAATAGAATGGCTATCCTGTAGCAGAATCCGGATATTTCTTCTGCGAAATGGCACTGTACTGTACCAAAAACCTTTTCAACGGTATTGTTTTTATAAATGGTCTGCTGAAAAAGTCTCAGGACAGACGATTTTCACCGCCCCCTATTTAACACGTATCAGCCAAGCTTCTGAGACAATGGTTCCCCATCCTCCAGAGTTTCGCCACTGTTCTATAGCAACCCGGTCGCCGGTAGCAACATCTTTAGCTTTTTTAAACTCTATTTTCAAGGTGCCGTCTTTTATAATTTTCCGTGGGATGTCGAATGTAAAAAAGTCACTCATTTGCATGGGAATTTCGAGGTCTTCTGCCAGGGAGATTCCATTGGCATATATCGATTGGCTTTTCTGATTCATTCGTGTAGCATATCTTTCCTGAAACCAGGGCCGTACCAGGGTAAAACGTATTTTGTATATGCCCTCCGGGTCAAGGTTATCATACATTAATGTTACACCCTGTGCTTCATCCTGTGTATAGTGCATGGTCTTTTGAGAATGGCGATTGGCATTTGAAAGCATTTCAGCTACATATGGTTGACCGTGGTCATAGGGGTACCCAAAAACTGCATTTGGGCAAGGATTGGCGGTTCCGAAATTATCGTAAAACCCTCCTTCTCCTGCATATTCATAGTCAGTAATCATTTTCAGGAGCTCTGTTTTTGTTGAGCCTTTGGCTTTTATGGCTCTTTCAAGTTGTCGTTTCATCCAACCGAGTCCGATAAAATCATGCAGTAAACTCGCCAGTCCATCGTTTTTTACGCCAAAGATTCTATTGCTTTCATCGGCAAGTATTTGAGCTTCTTCCCGAAGAGATTGCATTGCCGCATCTTCTGCATATATATCATCCAGAACCTGTAAAAGCGACTGAATCTGCTGATTAGAAATATTCCCGGAAAGCATTTTTTCAACCCGGTCTTCGATGTCATGCTGAATTTTTAGCTGCGCCGAGACAGCGAGTTGTACATAGCGGTCGAGAGCAGCTTTTTGCATGTACATCCGCCATAACCAGTTATCCTTCATCAGGTGTACAGGCATTTTCTGGCCTGCCTCTTTAACCAGCTGGTAATAGCGAAGGATTCCTTCTTTTTCAGGGAGGGGTTTTCCGGGGATTTCTTCCAGGTTTTCTTCCAGTTGAAATATGGCCTCTGCCATAGCTGGAGCGGCTTCCCTGCCAAACCATGTTTGACAGTATTCCTTTACGACCTCCGGCAGAGGTGTTCTCGGTGCCCAGAGCAGACGTTGCCACATCCACTGGTTAAAATGATCGTGATGTCCGCTGCTATGGGTAATATCGCCAATGCCATAGGGCATCAGATCGTGAAATACCCGAAAGTAGTTTCTTGGCCAGGCATAGAAAGTGAGTCGGTCATAGACCATGGTGAGATATTGATCAGGCTGACGTTCGTAAATGTCATGACTCCAATGGGGTGGGTGATCTCCATTTTTATCTGGCCTGGGATACATTTGAATGTAGGCGTGTTGTGCGTATTTCCAGTGGGTTATTTCATTGTAATAAATAATCTTTTGTTGCGGGGGGAGCTGATGCAATATTTCCCGTGGATACAGCCCGTAAGGCCCATATCCGGGATAGCGGAATAAATCCATGCGATGATTTTGCCTGTGACCAGGTTGCCAGCTGGCAGCATCAGATCCTGGACCATATCCCCAGGCCCAAAGCCAGTTGCGTGGTTTTTCCTGTAAATAGGAGAAAATGGCCTGGTCATCTTCATTGTTGAATTTCTGATTGGTAAAATATATTTTGGTTTCGGGATGGTACTTGTGAATAATTGCCGCCATTTCTTCTACCAAACTTATAAAGGTGAGCCCATAAGGCTTACAAAGGTCGCATTCACATCCACCACCATCACCGCCATGAAACTTTACAAAATCAAAGGTCGGACTGTCTTTAAATTTTTCATCACATTTCTGCAGCATATACTCCCTTGCCGCAGGTACTGAAAGGCAAACATAGCCGAGTCTTCCGATTGATTCAGAAGCAGCCCATTCAGGCCTGGTAACTTCCGATGCCGTGTTTGCGCCAAACCCACCCTGGGTCATTAAGTCAAATGATTTAATAAAATCAAAATCCTCACCTGAACTACAGCTAAATGTATTTGCGCCAGCCAAAGCATAATTTAATATTACCCTTTGGGTTTCTTCCTCTGTCCACTTTCTCACACCTGATTTCCGCAACGCCACATGACTTTGTCCAAACTGGGTGCCTCTTATTTCGAAGGCAGGTGCTGTACGAACATGCAGATTTGCAGGAATCACCACCGCATTGGATTCAAATTGCATTTGACGCAAGAGTTCTCCTACAGCATACAGACATGCACGGTTATCAATACCTGCCAACATAAGTTCACCGGGCTTGGTCCATTGTAACAGAAAACCCTCTGGCCCGGGTGCCAGTTGAGTAAGTTCGGGGATCTTGAGTTTCATAAAATTATCTTCAATTTCTTTATGACCTTTAGATAAACCCAATAGAATATTTAGAGAACCTGTATCCTCCGTATTTTTCTTTCCATCACTGCTTATGGAAATCTGAACATCACTTTTTTCGAGAATCCGCTCTGATAGCAGGTTGGCAATTTTACGTTCTACCGAATTGGCCTTATTTCCAATGATAAGGTTAATTTGGTTGAATTTTTTATCAGTAACTCCGCATATAAGATCCTGTGCAAAAAATGACAATACGATAATAAGCAACAGTGCTTTAGACGGGGAATGGGTTCGAACTATAAAGTTTTTCATTTTTAGTAATTGTATAAACAAAAGACTGATTTAACAACCAAATGTACTATTGTGAAAGAGCTGGGTGGGGGGTTATTAAATTGTATGCCGTATAATCTGGATCTGCTGAAAAAGTATACTTCTATAGTTTAAATTCAGGATATTAAAATATATCAACAAGAAAGGCGATTTTCAGCGCATCCTGATTGACAAAGGGCAACAATACACTAAGTATTTTGTTGTGAATATGTGTACAACCAAAACCTTTATTCTCATGCAAAGAAGGACTTTTGTTAAATTAATGGCAGGAAGTGCCATTGGTACAGGCATTTCTCTTCCACTGTTCTCTTCCACATTACAGGGTCAAAGAGACAAATGGGGCGCTTTGATGCCCTTGAAAGATTTTGGAAGAACCGGCAGAAAAGTTACAATATTGGGGGTGGGCGGTTTTCACGTAGGAAGGATGAGTGACTATGAGGCGCAAAAAACAATAGAACTGGCTATAGGTGAAGGAATACGATTTTTTGATGCAGCTGAGTCATATGTAGGCGGAGAAAATGAAGTAAAATATGGCAAATTCCTCACGCCTAAATACCGGGAGGAGATTTTTCTGTTAACCAAAACCAAAGCCAGGGATGGTTCCGGCGCCACGGAACATTTGAACGCATCTCTAAAACGAATGCAGACAGATTATGTAGACCTTTGGCTGATGCATCAGGTTGATTCAAAGGAAGATTTTGATGTATTGAGGAGCCGGGGTATGCTCGATGCTTTTATAAAGGCTAAAGAGAGTGGAAAAGTGAAACATATAGGATTTTCCGGACACAGATCACCAGAAGCCAGCCTCTACGTTTTTGAACAAACCGGCCTGACCATGGAGGCCAATATGTTGCCGGTTAATGTGGTAGATCCGAGCTACAGTAGTTTTATAAAAAATGTAATTCCTGTGCTTCATGAGAAGAAAATGGGTATTATTGCCATGAAAACCCTGGCAGGAGGAGCTTTTTGGGGTGGAGGTTTTGAAGGAGGCAGAGGCATGCAAAGCAAAGTTATAGATCAGATTACCGTTAAGGATGCAATTCATTTTGCTTTATCGATGCCAGTAGATGTATTGGTGACCGGTGCAAAAGATGCAGAAATGCTTCAGGAAAAAATTGATTTAACAAAAAACTTTGTTCAGCTCAACCAGAAACAGCAGGAATCCCTGATTGTCAGAGTTTCCGGATTTGCAGGTACTGAAATTGAATATTATAAAGCATAATGCTGATATACGCATATGAATTTTCAGAAACATGACGTGCAAAGGAGTTGTATTTGATTTTAACGGTACCCTTTTTTGGGATACCGTTTTTCATAATCAAGCCTGGGATATTTTTCTTGATCAACATAATTTAAAAATAAGTGACAAGGATAAATTTCTGAATATTCACGGCAAAACCAACCGGGAAATTTTTAACAGACTATTTGAAGGTCGTCTCAGCGATGCCGAAATTTATAAATATGCCAGGCAAAAAGAACTCCTCTACCAGCAAATATGCCTGAATCACAATTTGAACCTGGCCCCTGGAGCTGTATCATTTATAGAAAAGCTCATTGAAAAAAAGATACGGTATACCATAGCCACAGCCTCAGGAGAAGAGAATGTAGATTTTTACTTTCGACACCTTAAGCTTGGCCGGTGGTTTGATAGGGAGAAGGTTGTTTATAACGATGGCAAAATCAAAGGCAAGCCCGACCCTGAACTTTTTATAAAAGCTTCGGGCTTTTTGGATTTGCCAGCATCAGATCTCATGATTTTTGAAGACTCTTTCGTGGGTATAAAAGCAGCTGAAAATGCAAATGCAGCCAAAATTTATATAGTAAACTCAAATGACGATGATTATAGTGAGTATCCCCACGAAGTGATTCGAAATTTCAACGAGGCAGACCTCGCCTATTTTGGTTAAGAGCTATTATCATCTATGCGACAAATCCATAATATAACTCATAATTTTATATAGACTACCCGTTAGATACTTGTGAGCCACAAATGTTTTTTTAATAATTTTGAAGTAATAGTAAATCGAAAAAGCAAATCGTCAATGAAAATTCAGAAATTCTTTTCCTTAATTACTTGTATAGTATTCCTGGGCGTCGTAGAAAGTTGTTCTCAACCAAGCCAATCGCGGGAATTGCCTGCTGAAGATTTTGCTGCAGCCCTTAAGCGTGAAGATGTACAAATACTCGATGTACGTACGAGTACTGAATTTGGAAGCTTCAGGTTGAAAGACGCCTTACATGCAGACTGGTTTCAAAAACAGGAGTATGCAGAGCGTACCAGGCATCTCGACAAAAAAAAGCCGGTGTATGTATATTGTCTTACCGGAATCAGAAGCAGACAGGCAGCAGCAGAGCTTTCGTCAAGAGGTTTTGAGGCCTACAATCTCACAGGAGGTTTAAATGTTTACAGGAGACAGGGCTATGAAGTTGAGATAAATGAAAAGGTACGCCAGATAACACTTGAAGATTATAAAAACCTTATTCCTGAAAAAGGTTATGCCCTGGTGGATTTTGGTGCAAAATGGTGTCCACCCTGTAAAGTTTTAGAGCCCAGGCTTGATGCCCTGGCTAAGAAACATCAGGATTTATTTTACCTGGTTAAAGTTGATGGTGGCACACAGACCGACATACTCAAGCCCCTGAATGTTCAGAGTTTTCCTACGCTGCTGGTCTACAAAGATGGCAGGGAAATCTGGAGAAAAGAGGGATTACCCGACGATCAGGAAATTCTGAGTCAGATGCAATAAAGGAGTTGCGTTACATTATTGTAAAGCCCTGCATGGGTTTTCACTGAGGTAAAAGATACTCTGCCTGATGCTGATAACAATCAGGCAGTATAGATTTTACCATCGTAGTAATCGGGACGGGCCCATACCAATGCATGAGGGCCTGCATATGGTTGCATCCTTCTTTCCAATGCGGTTGGATTTGATAGCTCAGCTATGCCTTTGCCATAATTTTTGCAAATCTCAATATTTTGGCTCAGTACTTCCAATCCGTTGTGGGCTACGACATTGGTACAAACGCCTTCGAGTTGCCAGTTGTATTCGAGCAGCTCGGCCGGATTCGCGCCTTTATCTACTATGCCTCTCATGAGTTTCATAGATATTACACCCAAATTTTTATTTCTGGCTGCCGGAAGCGCAACTTGTGCCATGCCGCCATAATTGGTGGCATTCATAGCCAATTGTACATGATCGATTTCAAGGTTTTCAATTAGCTCTTTGGCTCTTTGGGGGTCATCGTGGCATGAGAAACCTATAAAGCGCACTAATTTTTCTTCTTTTAGTCGGGCAACTGTTTTATAAATGCCTTTTTCAATATCCTGTAACTTATCCTTTTCAAGAATCGCATGTATTAACAGAAAATCTACATAATCAAAATTGAGCCTTTTTAAACTTCGTTCAAATTGCTTTAAGGCTTTTTCAGGATCTCTTTCCGATAGTTTTGTCTGAACAATTACCTCTTTTCTTATGGCTGGTAAAACCTTGCCAAGACGCTCTTCACTGCTTTCAGGATCTTTATCTCCATAGTCTGAGGCAGTATCGAAGAAGTTTAATCCCTGGTCAAAAGCATATTCAATAGATTTTTCCCAAGCACCATCTGGCATTAGCATAAACTGCGAACCACAGCCATATCCAAGTATAGGCATTTTCAACCCGGTTTTCCCAAAAGCCCTCAAAGGCATTCCTTTGGCATTAACCAGGGCCTTGCCCGTATCACAGGATTGAACGAGCGCCCCTGCCGAAAGGGCCGCCATAGCAGCTGTAGATTTTTGAATAAATGTTCGTCTGTTGATTTCTGATTTGCCCATGATGACAGGATATTTTTAATGAATGTACTTTAAATCTAATGTTTGTAGATCAAAATTCAAAATTTGATTTTGCTTTTTTGAAAAATTCAATGTAAATATGGATTTAATAGTAAAGATATTGTAATTTTTAAATTTAGATTATATGCTTAAGTTGGTTTGGGTTTTTGCTTTGGTTTTGTCAGTAGGGCTGCATTTACTTATGGCTCAGGATCGTCCATTGAAAATTTTGGTTATTGGCGCTCATCCTGATGATTGTGAAATTAATGTTGGAGGTACAGCGGCATTGTTTGCTGAAATGGGGCATAAGGTTAAATTTATTTCTGTTACCAATGGAAATGCAGGTCATCACGAAATTGGCGGAACCCCATTGTATAAAAGGCGACTGGCAGAATCATTGGAGTCGGCACGGCGATTGGGAATCGAAGAATATGAACTTATGAGCAACGATGACGGTCTGCTGATGCCAACGCTTGAAAACCGCCTGCAAATTATCAGAAAAATAAGAGAATGGGATGCCGATGTAGTCATTTCCCACAGAACCAATGACTACCATCCCGATCACAGATATACAGGAATACTGGTGCAGGATGCTGCCTATATGGTGGCTGTGCCAAATATTGCGCCCGATGTACCGGCCTTGAAAAAAAACCCGGTTTTTTTATATAGTTACGACCGTTTTCAAAGACCAAATCCATTTCGGCCAGATATCACAGTAATCATTGATCAAAGCATTACAAAAAAAATCTTGGCAATGGATGCTCATGTTTCTCAGTTTTACGAATGGCTTCCCTGGATAGGCGGTTATGCCGATCAGGTACCCGGAGATCCGGCTCGACGAAGCAGCTGGCTCGCAGAGCGTTGGAGAAGACCTGTTAGTGATGAAATGAGAAAATCGCTGGAAAAATGGTACGGAACACCAAAGGCAAAGGCCGCTCAACATGCAGAAGCATTTGAAATCTGTGAATACGGCAGACAACCATCTGATGAAGAAATCAAATTGCTCTTTCCAATGTTGGGCAAGTGAAGATGGTGGTGGATTTGGCAAAAATCCATTACAGGAAACATTAATTTTTTTGCCTAAATCTGAGGATTGAAATTATTCCCGGAATCACTTTTCCTTTTAGGCAGACCGTGCTATATCATTCTGCCTGCAAACACACCAGGTCGAGAAATCATCTGTGTTTTTATGCATTCTTGCCAAAAAAGATACATGATTAAGACATTATTAAGAGTATTTTAATGAAAATTTAATCTTTTTTTATATTTTCGTCGTATCAGAGAATATAAAAGAAATTGTGTTTCATTTTACCAAGATGTATTCTGAGAGGAATCTTATGTAATAACGGACTCAATTTTTTGAATTAGAAAATATTTTTTCATTATAAAATACATAACAATGAGTAATTCGATTGAAAAGCTGATTCTGAAGGAGTATCCTGGAGCACGTACCGGTGAAGAAGTCACAGCCACCTATCTTTCGTACCTGGAAGACAAATACGCTGCTGATTTGAATAAAATGCTCTTCGCAACTTCTATCTGTTCTGATGATATCAATGTATCGACAGATTTCAGAAGGGTTTTAAATCGTCCTTTTACAATGGGCGGCTTGGGCGGTCTGCCATATACAGGATTCACTGGTATGGTTGCTTATGGGCACCATATTCCTGATGGTGGTGATGCATTTATATTTTATGGACCGCATATTGGTGTTACAGATGATGGTGAGCTGGGTAAAATGCTACGGCCCGGACAGAAAAATTTTTCCAATAGTTGTGGAGCGCTGGTATTGGCATTGGAAAGAATTAAAAGGGAAGATGATGTATATATTCCAATAAACGATGAATTTGACTATCAGCAGGTATTGTTGGAGCGTACGGTTATGCCTTTTAAGCAGAGGATTCTTGAATCATCTAACCCAATCAAGGAAATCACCGAGGTGACATATGAAAATATTCATAGGAGAATACATTTTCTTGTAGAAAAAGCAAAGGATGAATTTCATTGTGACCGGGTATTTTTATTGGGAGGAGTTATTTTAAATACCAGTCCGGGTATGAAAGATTATGTTGAAATCAGAAATTTTGAAATGCTTGATGTTAAGAATATTACTCCCTACAGTACTGAATCGATACTGGAGCATGATGCATTTGTAAATATGTAATAATATGTAGCAAAAAGAAGGCTCCTCTTAAAGGAGCCTTCTTTGATGTGTTTAAACTGATTTATCTTTTCGAGATTTCCACGTAATCTCTTACTTTCTCTCCAATATACACCTGTCGTGGTCTTCCAATAGGTTCCTTGTTTTCTCTCATTTCTTTCCACTGGGCAATCCACCCGGGGAGTCTTCCTATTGAAAACATTACCGGAAACATTTCTGTCGGGATACCAATAGCTTTCATAATGATGCCTGAATAAAAATCCACATTGGGATAGAGTTTTCTTTCAACAAAATACTCGTCTCTCAGGGCTACTTCTTCAAGTTTCTTGGCAACTTCCAGTTCAGGTGCAGCAACGCCGAGTTTATTCAGAATAATATCTGCTTGTTTTTTAAGGATTTTGGCTCTTGGGTCAAAGTTTTTATACACCCTGTGGCCAAAGCCCATCAATCTGAATGGATCGTTTTTATCTTTTGCTTTTTCGATATATTTTTCGGTGTTACCTCCATCCTTAACGATATTATCAAGCATCTCGATTACGGCCTGATTGGCGCCACCGTGTAAAGGTCCCCAAAGTGCATTAACACCGGCAGCTACCGAAGCATAGAGACTGGCTTGCGACGACCCTACGATACGAACTGTACTGGTTGAGCAGTTTTGTTCATGATCGGCATGGAGGACAAATATTTTTTCCATGGCATCTGTCACGATGGGGTCTTCTTCATAGGCCTTTGTTGGTAATGCAAACATCATTTTCAGAAAGTTCGATACGTAGTCCAGGGAATTATCAGGATAATTACTTGGTAATCCTCTTTCTTTGGTATAAGACCATGCAACCATCGGAGGCATTTTTGCCAGCAGTCTTTTAATGGTAAGGTCAACTTTTGCATCAGGCCTGTTTGGATCAAGGGATTCCGGGAAAAACGTAGTGAGCGTTGTTACCAGGGAAGAAAGAACACCCATTGGATGTGATTTAGAGGGAAATCCATCCATGATTTTTTTCTTATCTTCGTGCATTAGCTGGTGTTCTTTAATTTCACCTTTGAATTTTTCCAGCTCATGTTGTTTAGGCAGCTCACCGTAGATTAAAAGATAGGCTACTTCGAGGAAAGTTGATTTTTCTGCGAGTTGTTCGATGGGATAACCCCTGTAACGCAAAATGCCTTTTTCTCCATCCAGAAAAGTAATCGCACTTTTAGTAGCTCCGGTATTTTTATACCCAATATCCAGGGTAATAATGCCGCTTTGCTCCCTCAGGCTGCTAATGTCGATAGCAACTTCATCTTCTGTTCCAACAATAATTGGTAGCTTATAGGTTTTACCATTAACAGATAGTTCAGCGAAATTTGACATAGATTCAAAAATATAATTAATTATATGTTATTTATTTAATTTCAAAAACTTTAGTTATTACCCAGTATCAATGGTAAACCTTCTGAATTACCTATTATTACTACTTTAGTATTAGGAGAATTGGCTAGTCCTGTAGTGGCTTCAATACCCCTCATTTTTAATAATTGATTTGTCAGACTTTTGTTTATTATTTCATTAGCAAGAGACTCACCTTCGGCGGCAATTCTTTTTCTTTCTGCTTCACTTCTTTCTTTTTCAAGTCTGAACTGGTAAGCCAGGGCCTCTTGTTCCTGTTGCAGTTTGCTTTCAATAGCATTTTTAATTTGCTCTGGTAAAATGATGGCCCTTATTAGAAGCGCTTTCATATTTATATTATTGTCGGCAGCCGATAAAATGGCCCGGGTTTCTTCAATGATTGACCTTTCAACTTCGGCCCTTTTGGTCGAGTAAATTTCTTCAGCACTGTAGCGGCCCATTACCCTCCGAACGGTTGAACGCACTTCAGGTTTAACCAGCCTGTCGGCATAAAACTCTCCGAATCTTTGATGTATATCCCCAATTTTTTCGTATTCAGGGTGAAACCTCACAGAAACTTCTACCTGCAGCGAAAGCCCGCTTCGGTCGAGTACTTCCATCTTTTCCTCTGCAGAATTTTCCCTTACGTCGTAGACAAACATAGTATTCCATGGGGCTTTTACATGAAAGCCTTCTGAGAAAATTTTATCTTTATCAAGGCCTCCACCAAATTTTTTGAAAAGCACACCCCTTTGGCCAGATTCTATGGTTACGAAGAGGCTTGAAGACAAAAACAATATTACAGCCAGCACCGTTACGCCAATAACTACTATTGGCAAAAATTTTCTATTATCCATTTTTTTTATCTTTTAGGTATTATTTTATTCTGATATTGAACTTTATAACGGCTTTCAGGTAAACAGTGTTTCTAATATAATAAGATAAGGGGCAATACAAAATTTTGCCTCTTAAGTGATTAATTAGAAATTTCTTTCCAGACCAGCGCACTGGCACCAAGGAATGCCGCTTTGGCACCTTCAAGCTTAGATGGTAAGATCTGCACTTTATTTTGAAAGATTTTCAGCAGGTCTCTTTCCATGTATTCTTTAGTTGGTTTTATTATCATATCCCCTGCACTGGCCAGTCCGCCAAAAAGAAATATGGCCTCCGGGCTGGTATGCATTACTGTATCTGCCAATGCCTCTCCAAGATATTTTGCGGTTACATCAAAGGCCTGCAAAGCGATTGGGTCACCTTTAACGGCAGCTTCATAAATCATTTTGGAAGTGAGTTGATTGAAACTTATGTCGCGAAGCTCACTGTCTTCAATGCTATCAGCGAGCAATTCAAATACAGTTCTTTTTATTCCGGTAGCCGATGCATAGGTTTCAAGTGAACCTCTTCTTCCCGTAGGGCACATGCGTCCTCCACGTACTACGGTAACATGTCCTAGTTCGCCGGCAAATCCATCGTGGCCATAGACCAGTTCGCCATTGACAACAAGCCCACTTCCCAGACCGGTACCGAGGGTAATAACGATAAAGTTTTTCATGTGTTTAGCGCCGCCGTATATCATTTCACCTATGGCAGCGGCATTGGCATCATTGGTTAGTACGATGGTTTCGTAGGCAAACTTTTTCTTCATTAGTTCGACAAATGGCACAACTCCTTTAAAAGTGAGATTCGGGGCATATTCTATCGTGCCTTTGTAGTAATTGCCATTGGGGGCACCGATTCCGATACCTTTAATGGCGGGTTTTATATTTTTCTTTTCGAGTTCCCTGAATTCTTCATCTATGCGGCTTTCAATTTCTGCAATAAATTTTTCGATATCTCCGTGCCTGGCAGTATCGATTACTCTTTCGGCCAATACTTCACCGCTTTTATCTATTATTCCTATGGCAGTGGTTGTTCCACCGATATCTATTCCTATGGCTCCTTCCGTCATAATATTTATATAATTAAAGTATCATTTATTTAATTGAATGTTTATATCCTTTAACCCCGTAATACAGAATGTAAGCATAGCAAGCGATGGTAATTAAAAATGAATTATGAATACCAAAATTATCGGCCATAACACCCATAAGCAGCGGTATGATGGCGCCACCCACAATGGCCATACAAAGGATACCTGAACCCTGGCTGGTGTGCCGGCCAAGACCGTCTATGGCCAGGGTGAAGATGGTTGGAAACATAATAGAGTTAAATAGTCCAACGGCAACTATTGGCCACATGGCCACAGGTCCGGTAGAACTTACAGTAATAATTACCAGAAGAATGACGATACCTGCAAATATGGCCAGGGTTCTCGCCGGAAGTTTTTGCCCCAGGTTAAAAGCAATGATGTTAATGGTTACAAATATTAAAAATATGGCAGCCAGTTGTATCTCTTCGGTAAGCCACCAGGCCAGGAAAAAGGAGAATACAAATATCAACCCATAATAAATACCCCTTCGCTGACCAGCAATATTCGATAATGATACGGCGCCAAAAAAACGTCCAATCATAGCCCCACCCCAATACAAGGCCATATATTTGGCGGCAACTTCTTCGCGAAGTCCTCCGATTTCAGGTTCTGCAAAAAAGTTTACCAGAAAACTTCCGATCGATACCTCAGCACCCACATATACAAAGATAGCTACCGCACCCAATATCAGGTGTCTGAACTGCCAGGCATTTCCAGCATCTTCTTTATAGGTTTCCGACTCAATAACAGGTAATTTGGCAAAAATAAACAGAATTGCTATGACAAAAAGTGTTAAGGCAATTCCGATATAAGGACCTTGCACAGCCGCAGCTTTTTCTGTTTGATCGGTAACCAATTCATTTAAAATGAGCATAGCACCAAAAACCGGAGCGATGGTTGTGCCGAATGAGTTGAGCGCCTGTGTGAGGTTAAGCCTTGCAGAAGCTGTTTTGGCTGAACCTAAAATCGAAACATAAGGATTGGCAGAGACCTGAAGTATGGTAATTCCCGATGCCAATACAAACAAACCTGCGAGAAATAATCCATAAGAAATCACAGTAGAGGCCGGATAAAACATGAGGGCTCCCAGACCGGCTACAAACAAACCCAGAACAATACCCCGCTGGTAACCTATACGGCCAATAATCATACCTGCGGGCACCGACATAAGCGCATAGGCACCGAAAAATGTAAATTGTATAAGCATGGTTTGCGTATAATTCAGATCAAACAATGCTTTTAAATGCGGTATGAGTATATCATTGAGGCAAGTAATAAAACCCCACATAAAAAACAAGCTGGTAAGCATGATCAATGCGGAGGTGTAATTCTTTGAGGTGTCGTTATTGAACTCAACATTACCCGATGATGGAATTCCGGATGCCATTATTTAGTTTTTTAATGATTTAAGTAAAAATCTCAATTCTATTAAGGAATAAGGTCTTCCTTTTAGTAAAAAATTCAGATGCTGCCCAAAAGTAGGAAAAAAAATGAAAAGGTTTATTGTGTGGAATTTGTTTTTAAACCGATTGTACAGATCAGTCAGGCGCTGATTTGCCATTTAAACTTTTTTATTCTTCCACTTGCCTCTTTTAAATAATATGATGGCAATTAACCCCAATAGTGATTCTGAGATGGCCACTGACCAGAATACGCCGTTTTCTCCTAAATTCAATTGAATAGCCAGTAACCAGGCCAATGGGATTTCGAGCATCCAGAAGCAAAAAAAGTTGATCCACATGGGCGTTTGCGTATCACCGGCTCCGTTAAATGCCTGTATCATAACCATACCCAGACCATAGAAAATAAATCCATAACTGATAATTCGCATGGCGGTAGCCCCTGAAGCTACAACGGCATGATTATCGATAAACAGTCCGATGAAAAATTCAGGCATGCCGATAAAAAATATCCCGATTAAACTTAATAAAACAGCGCTTACCCATCCGGTTATATAAACTGATTTTTCGGCTCTTTCGGGTTTACCGGCACCTAAATTTTGACCGGTAAGGGTGGCAGCTGCATTGCTCAGGCCCCAGACAGGCAGCAGTGCAAATATTATTACGCGTATGGCAATGGTATAACCCGCCATAACCTCGCTGCCAAAAATTGCAATAATACGCATCAAAGCTATCCAGCTGGCGGTCGCAATAATATTTTGAAATATAGCCCCCAAAGAAATCCTGATCAGTTGAAAAGTAAGCCTGATGTCAAAAACAAAATCCCTTAATTTTACCTTTACCCTGGCCTTTCCTCCCAATAAAATATAAAACTGATACAATACAGCAATGCCTCTTCCCGTAGTGGTTGCCAATGCAGCCCCCAGCATCCCCAGCTCGGGGAATGGGCCCAGACCAAAAATAAGACAAGGGTCTAATATTATATTAATCAGATTGGCCAGCCATAAAACGCGCATCGACAATGCAGCATCTCCCGCACTCCTGAAAATGGCATTGATGATAAACAACAGCATTACGATCCCATTACTCGCCAGAATTATAGAAAGATAAACAGCACCTTCTTCTATTACCGCTTCATTTGCCCCCATAAGACTTAAAATCTTCACAGGATAAAATATACCTGGCAAAGAAATAAGTACCGAAACTCCCAAACCTGCAATGATGGCCTGTACTGCGGCCCTGGCAGCTTTTCGGGGTTCTTTTTCTCCGATTCTCCTCGAAACCAGCGCGGTTGTCGCCATGCTCAATCCAAAACCAATCGCATACACAAGGGTCATTATGGTTTCAGTAATGCCAACGGCAGCTACGGAATCAGCGCCCAGGCGGGCTACAAAAAATATATCAACCACCGCAAATACCGACTCCATCACCATTTCCAGTACCATCGGTATTGACAGTAATAATATCGCACGCCGAATGCTGCCATGTGTAAAATCCTGTTCCGAACCAGAGATAGATTCCCTGATGTCAGAAAGAAGTTTTCCGAAAAAAATACTTCGAATGCTTCCCATATTCTAAAAATGGACTATACCAATTGCAATGTGATTAGATTTAATGATATTGAGGTTAAAAAACCTGAAAAAGTCTTGCGATGCGATGTTGAATGATCAAAAAAACATGATTGTAGTTTTTATGTCTATATTGTATAAAATATCAGATTTACGCAAATAAAGTAAAAATTCGTTATTTTTCATTCAGTTTGTTATATCAATGGTCTCAAATGTGTTTGAAACCGCAATAACCATCGCAAAATGAAGCCGAATATTTTAAAAGCGATTCGCCGGAATAAAGTTCTTTTGCTGATTTTTTTGTTTGTATTATCAGCTTTCTTTGTCATTCGTTATTTTTTATGGTACCGCAGTACATCAACTACAGAGATCGTTTATATAGCAGCAAAAACACACAGTGAAATCTTGCCTATTTATGATAGTCTTGTCCCGCCTGTCAGTTATACTGAAATTCCCGATCTTACAGAGCTCGATACCAAACAGCGAAAGCAAAAATTTATAGAAATCCTTTTACCATCTATTCTCCTTTTTAAAGAGGAGGTGGCAGCACATGAAAAAAGGCTGGAAGACATTCAACTTGTGCTGCGCCATGAAAATCAACTGAAGATTGAGGACAGTCTGTTTCTTGCAAGAATGATGGAAACGCTCAAGGCAGATGACCTCGATGTTCTTAAAGAAAAAATTAAGGCACACCCCCCAAGCATTGTACTGGCGCAGGCCATTATCGAAAGTGGCTGGGGTACTTCCAGATTTTTCCGTGAGGCTAATAATATTTTTGGCATGTGGTCATTCAGCGAAAATGAAGACAGAATACCCGCGAGCATGTCACGGGCAGGTAAAAAGGTTTTTGTGAGAAAATATCCGGATATTTACAGCGCCATTCAAGACTATTATTTCACCCTTGGACGGGCGCCGGCTTACCGGTCTTTCCGGAAAGCACGATTGAAAGAAGAAGATCCTATGGTTTTGGTTTCTTTTTTGCAGCAGTATTCTGAACTTAGATTGGCCTATGTGGAAAAATTGCGTGGCATTATGCGGCAAAACAATCTGCAACAATATGATAGTTATCGCCTGGACTGGGATTACTTTAATAAAGTAAGATCCCCCAAGGCTACCAAATTAACGGAAGGGGAAATAAAAGATACAACTGAAGCAAATGAAGAAATTTCCAGTGAATAAAAGACAAATACAGGTGGTGGAAACTTCGCTACGGCATGGCCGAATTTTTCAAACCATTCTTTATTGCATTGCTTTTGCCTGCTTTGGCACTATGTCATGTCAGGCCAAACAGAAAACAGAAGCCCCTGAGGCCAACCAGGAAATCACAGCTGCTGAAGACCAGCCTTCCTCAATGATTGATATACCTTGTTTTGTTTATCATCGTTTCGGTGATAATCGTTACCCCTCTACAAATGTCACTGTGCCTGAGTTCAGAAGCCATCTCCAGTATTTGAAAAATGAGGGTTACAGGGTTCTCACCTTAGGTGAAGCGGTGAAAATTATAAGCAGACAAGAGCCTGTGTCTGGTAAAATGGCCTGTATTACAGTTGATGATGGCTATAAGTCATTTTTACAGGGAGCCATGCCCTTACTCAGGGAATTTGGATATAAGGCTACTTTGTTTGTAAACACAGAAACGGTAGGGGCGGGTGATTATCTCAGTTGGGCAGATTTGCAAAAACTCATGCAGGAGGGAATAGAGCTCGGGAATCATTCCCATGCGCATCCTTATTTTTTAAATACCCCGGAACAAGAGCGAAAAGCGGTTTTCGTCAGCGATGTTCAAAAGGCACAGGATCTTTTTGAGGAACACCTGGGTATACAACCCGAAATTTTTGCATATCCATATGGTGAATTTGATCAGATCATGGAGGAGAGTCTCCGTTCTATGGGCTTTATTGCTGCTGCTGCACAGAATTCAGGTGTGCTGTGTGAGAGCAGCAATATATATGGTATTCCCCGGTTTCCCATGGCAGGCAGTTATGCCAGTCAGCAGGATTTTGCAGAGAAAGTAAAAATGCGGGCTATGCGTTTAAATTACAAGGGGCCTGTAAAGCACCTGCCCGGTGAGACCAATCCTCCTGTACTGATTTTGAAAACCAATGAAGAACAACTGAATATTTCTGAATTGCAACTATTCGTGCAGGGAGGAAAAGGAGAAATCAAATCTACAGGGGATGGGTATATAGAAATCAGGGCATTGGCGCCATTGCAGAGAAGACGTACCCTTTATACACTTACTGCCCGTGCAAAAGAAGGCGGACATTGGCTATGGTTTAGTCATCTCTGGGTAAGACCCGAAATCAAAGAATAAAAGCCATTGGTCATTTTGTTGTTTATTTTGTGTATTTTTCTTTATACTGTGCAACAATATATTATGGTTATCACGATGTTCTTAATATATGGAAGACGGCAAAATAAATGTTTATTAGATAACAGATAACTTTTAAGAGGCTTTGGATTTTATTTATTTTGCCCGAAATTTCTCATTCACTTATGTACGATTGGTGTGTTTTTTCGTATGCAAGTTTTGTGTGGTCATTTTTAATTGAAAAATGTATGAAAGAAGAATCTATCGGTGCTTTAAAAACTGCTTTAAAATATTCACCTGAAAACATACCATTACGACTGCAGCTGGCAGAACTTCTGCTACGGAAAGGAGAGCTGAAAGAAGCTGAACAGCATTGCAAAAGTGCCTTGAAATATGCCCCCGGAGATCGTCGTGCCAAGGTATTACTGGCATCTGTATATTATCTTACCCGTGAATATTCCACTGCCATCGTTATATTGGAAGAAGTACTCAGCGAATATCCCAAATCGGTAGATGCTTTGTTGCTGATCAGCCGGGCATTGCTGGCAGACGGATCTAAAATGCAGGCCGCCGAATATTACCGAAAAGCATTGGATATAGAACCAGGTGCCGTAGATGATGAACTGGATGAACACCTCCGGCTTCCTGCCCATGAAGGCCTCTCAGCATTTGAGGATGACGATTACGACGACGACGATGATGATTATGATTCAGAAGATTATGCTTTTATCGAAAAGCCCGACATTAATTTCAAAGACGTGGGAGGTCTTGATGATGTAAAAAAGGAAATCGACCTGAAAATCATCAAACCCTTAAAATTTGCTGAATTATACAAAGCCTATGGAAAAAAAGCTGGCGGCGGAATATTATTGTATGGCCCGCCGGGTTGTGGAAAAACGCATATCGCAAGGGCAACCGCAGGAGAAATTGAAGCTAAATTTATGAACATCACCATCGATGATGTGCTGGATATGTGGATTGGCAATAGTGAAAAAAACCTGCACGAACTGTTTGAAATAGCCCGGAATAACAAACCTTGTGTTATGTTTTTCGATGAGGTCGATGCCTTGGGGGCCAGTCGCAGTGATATGCGGCAATCTTCGGGGAGGCATTTGATCAATCAATTTCTGGCCGAGCTCGACGGAATTGAAAAAAATAATGAAGGTCTTTTGATACTTGGCGCTACCAATGCACCCTGGCATCTCGATCCGGCCTTTCGCAGACCCGGCCGATTTGACCGGGTGGTTTTTGTTGCACCACCCGATGAAGCAGCCAGGGTTTCTATTCTCAAACTGATGATGAAAGGCAAGCCCGTCGGTAAAGTAGATTATCAAAAAGTGGCAGCGCAAACCGAAGGTTTCTCAGGGGCTGATATAGCCGCCCTGATCGATTTGGTGATCGAAGATAAACTTGAAGCATCTTTTAGTTCGGGCATGGCCCAGTCAATATCGACTGATGACATCCTGAAAGTGATAAAAAAGCAAAAACCAACCACACGCGAATGGTTTAATACAGCCAAAAATTATGCACTATATGCCAATGAATCAGGCTTGTATGATGACATCCTGAATTACCTTAAAATTAAAAAAGCATGACCGGAGAAAAGCTTTTGCAAAGAGCGCGTTTTTTTCTTGAACAAAAGCGCTTCGAAGATGCTGAAGTGGCCCTGAGGCAAATCCTGGGTGATGAACCGGCAAATGCGGAGGTCCTGGTATTACTGGCGCTATGTCTCAAGGAAAAAGGCGATCACAGCACTGCCGTACAGGTTATTCAACAGGCCATAGCTGCCAATGCAGGATATGACCCCGCATATTATATATACAGTGTCCTGTTGTTTAGAAATCAAAAAATTGAAGAAGCCCGCAAGCAGTTAGATATAGCCATTTCTATAAACCCCTTTCATGCCGAATATTTTGGTATGATGGCCCAGATCCATTTGGTGAGAAAGCAATTTTTACAGGCTTTTGAAGTTGCCCGCAAAGGCCTGGCCATTGATCCCGATAATATCAATTGCCTGAATGTGCAAACCACGGCACTTGTAAAACTCAACCGCAAGGATGAAGCACGGCAGAGTATTGAAAAAGCGCTGGAAAAAGACCCTGAAAATGCCCATACCCATGCCAATGTAGGCTGGAGTTTGCTTGAAAAAAACGATCCTGAGCCGGCATTGGAGCATTTTAAAAAATCTCTTCAGCTCGACCCGCAAAGTGAATATGCCAAAGCGGGCATGGTTGAGGCAATGAAAGCCAAATATCTTCCCTACCGGCTCTTTCTGCGCTATGCCTTCTGGATGTCGAAATTGAGGGGGACCTACCAATGGTTGGTTATCATAGGATTTTACCTTTTCTACAGATTGTTAAGCCATACTGCCCAGCAAATGCCCCAATTGCAAATGGTAATTTATCCTTTCCTTATTCTATTGTTGCTGGTGGCGGTTTCTACATGGATTATCGTGCCCCTGAGCAACTTGTTTCTTCGCTTTAATCTCTACGGACGATATGCTTTAACCCGAGAAGATACCATAAGTTCTACCTGGGTGGGCCTGGCGCTTGTGACAGGTCTGTTATCTTTGTTGATATATGTTATTTCTCAGTTTTTTGTACTTATGGCCCTGGCCATTTATGCTTTTACGATGATGATACCCCTTAGCCATATGTTTTCAGAAAAACGCAAAAAGCAAAACTGGAGATTGCCTTATGTAATTGCCCTTGGAATGATTGGTGCACTTGCGGTGGTCAATGTAGGTATTAATGAAGAAACCGGCCCGGCCCTTTCATTATACATACTGGGGCTGCTAGGGTTTCAGCTTTTAGTAAATGTGTCAGCATCCCGCAATTCCTGAAAATATGATACATGCGTACGCAGACAACCTCGAAGGTCATTTTGATAAATTCAGAGAGCAGATTATCGGCCTTGATACTTTTGTTCAGACGCCCTATGGCGCCAAAAAGCTGATTTATGCAGACTGGATAGCCAGTGGAAGGTTATACAGGGAAATTGAAGATAAGATGCTCCATCAGTTTGGACCCATGGTGGGAAACACACATTCTGAATCTACGAGTACCGGTCGGGCCATGACCCTGGCTTATCACCAGGCCCATAAGATCATAAAAAAGCATGTCAATGCAGGCAGCGATGATGTGATTATTACCACAGGCTTTGGCATGACATCTGTTTTGGCCAAATTTCAACGGATTTTGGGGATTAAAGCTCCGGAAAAGCTTATGAAATACTGCCATCTTCCCGAAAAGGAGAGGCCGGTAGTTTTTTTAACGCATATGGAACATCACTCCAATCACACCCCATGGCTGGAGTCACTTGCCGAAGTCGTAATAATACCACCCGATGAACAACTCGGCGTTGATCCAGCCAGGCTTGAGGAAATTATTGTCCGGTATGCCGACCGCAAACTTAAGATCGGTTCTTTCTCTGCCTGCTCCAATGTCACAGGCATTGTGCCACCATTTCATGAACTGTCAGAAATTATGCACCGCCATGGCGGCTATTGCTTTGTAGACTTTGCCGCCTCAGCCCCCTATGTCACCATCGACATGCACCCGCCAAATCCTGATCAGCATCTTGACGCCATCTTCTTTTCACCACATAAATTTCTCGGAGGGCCAGGTACTTCCGGTGTCCTGGTCTTTAATAAAGAATTGTACAAAAATCGCATCCCCGATCATCCGGGTGGCGGTACGGTAAAATGGACCAATCCATGGGGTGAGCATACCTATATCGATGATATAGAAATCAGGGAAGACGGTGGAACCCCGGGTTTTCTGCAAGCCATAAAAACAGCACTTTGCATTAGGCTTAAGGAAAAAATGGGAACAGACAAGATGCTCTTCCGCGAAAAAAAGCTCCTGGATAAAGCTTTCGAAGAGATGGAGCAAATACCGGGACTCAATATCATGGCTCCTGCACAGAAAGACCGTCTCGGGGTTATTTCTTTTTATTTTGATCACATTCACCACAACCTGGCTGTAAGGTTGTTAAATGATAAATTTGGCATTCAAATGCGCGGAGGATGCAGTTGCGCCGGCACCTATGGGCACTATTTGCTGAAGGTCGACCGGGAGCTTTCAAAACGCATTACCGATAAAATCAGCATGGGGGACCTGTCTGAAAAACCTGGATGGATACGACTTTCATTACACCCCGTAATGGCCAATGCCGAACTGGATTTTATCATTCATGCGCTTAAAGAGCTTTCTGAAAATGTAAGGGCATGGGAAAAAGATTATTTTTATAACCCAACCCGAAATGAGTATTTTCATCATAGTGAAACCCTTCAACCCTGGCAGATTCCGGAAGAGTGGTTTACAATCTGAAGCAATGGATACATCTAAACAGTACATTTAAGCATGGAAAAAGAAATCAGGATAGGCATTATAAATGTTTCTGACAGGGCCAGTGCAGGAATTTATGAAGACATACCCGGAAAGGCCATTTTGTCAACACTTCAGGAATATCTCATATCTGAATTTGAAAGTGAATATGCCGTAATTCCCGATGAGGAAGATCAGATTGCTGAAAAAATGATAGAAATGGCAGATGAGAAAAATTGCTGCTTAATTGTGACCAGTGGTGGTACAGGCCCGGCGCCAAGGGACGTTACACCTGAAGCAACTGAAAAAGTATGCAATAAAATGATGCCTGGTTTTGGAGAGCTCATGCGAATGGAAAGCTTGAAGTATGTACCTACCGCCATATTATCAAGACAAACGGCGGGTATCCGCAATCAGACCCTCATAGTCAATCTTCCAGGTAAACCAAGGGCCATCCGGCAGTGCCTGGATGCAATATTTCCAGCCGTACCCTATTGTATTGACCTGATCGGCGGGCCCAGACTTGAAGTGAATGAAAAGATTATTAAAGTCTTCAGGCCTGCCAGCACCTGAAATCGCAATCCTCAATATTATGAAATTATCATGCAGGGCTTTTCAGTTCATTGTGAAATAATGAATTTATAAAATTTCGTACCTTTGTATAATAATTAATCAATAATATTCGGTAAAAACAAAAATCGAATAAAAAATCGTCGTTTTTATTATGAAAATTTCATTTTTGTAATAACTTTGGGTCTTGCAAAGCGAAAAATTTCCTGATACCCAGCGCTGTATTAGCGCTGTCTTTTATATTATATCTGCCGGGTCGTCTAAGTGGAAGGATATGAGATTCTGACTCTCAAGGTAATGGTTCGAATCCATTCCCGGCAGCTTTAATACGACAGGTCTTGAAATGCCTCAAATTTGACGATTAATATTGACCTTAGTCAGAATTGCGATAATCTCGTGGGTAAAGATGTATCATATATGAGACCCCGCCCCGAACGCTATGCTTTTCGGGATTTCGGTTTCACCTCAATCTGCGACGAGGACTGCCAACAGCAGCGAATGACCTTTTTTTACACCGGTGTTGTTGGAGTTTTCTCCAACAACCACCCCCATACATAAATGCATAATACCACCCTGATCTGACACACACATCCCACCACCTCAACCAACAAAATTTCTTTATGCCCAGCGGATTTCAAACCCTGCTTAAAATTATGAAAGGCACACCTGCCTTCCGCCATGTTTGGGTAGTTTATTCAAATGAACATCCCGTAGGGATGAAATCTTTGTAGAAAGATCTGATAAGCAGTATGTTGAGCCCTGTAGGGGCGACACCTTTTACACGACAACTGATACTTTAATTTATAAAAACATAGTTTCGCACCTACGGTGCTCATCCTTGTAAATGACTATTTTTCTACAAAGATGCCGCGCCTACAGCGCTTAGATGTTGCAAAGTAAAAATGTCTATAGTCCTTGTCCTCGACGAGGACTGGCAACTGCAGCCAATCATTTACAGGAATAATCATGCATCTATGCCCTCGTTAGAAATTGAGTCTTTGACGAAACCCCGACTCTCGGGGTGGAGGCTTTGCCGGAATCCCGATTTCGGGGCAAGGGCGATAATCTCGCGGGTAATGATGTATCCCGAAAGCTATGCTTTTCGGGATTTCGGTTTCAACTCAATCTGCGACGAGGACTGGCAACAGCAGCTAATGTCCTTTTTTATACATCCCATAAAATGTTGTGTATTCAAATGAAAATCCCGTTAGGGATGGCACCTTTGTAGAAAGATCTGATAAGCAGTATGTTGAGCCCTGTAGGGGCGACACCATTTACCTGACAGTTAAGGCTTTGATTTATAAAAAACATAGTTTCGCACCTACGGCGCTCATCCCTGTAAATGACTATTTTTCTACAAAGATGCCGCGCCTACAGCGCTTAGATGGTGCAAAGTAAAAAATGTCTATAGTCCTTGTTTGCAACGAGGACTGGCAACAATAGCCATTTATTTACCGGAATAATCATGCATCTATGCCCTCGTTAGAAATTGAGTCTTTGACGAAACCCCGACTCTCGGGGCGGAGGCCATACCGGAATCCCGATTTCGGGGTGGGTAAAAATGTCTATAGTCCTTGTTTGCGACGAGGACTGGCAACAGCAGCCATTCATTTACTTATACACCCCATAAACTGTTATGTATTCAAATGAAAATCCCGTTAGGGATGGCACCTTTGTAGAAAAATCTGATAAGCAGTATGTTGAGCCCTGCAGGGGCGACACCTTTTACCTGACAACTAATGCTTTGATTTATAAAAAAAATAGTTTCGCACCTACGGCGCTCATCTCATCAAATGACTATTTTTCTACAAAGATGCCGCGCCTACAGCGCTTAGATGGTGCAAAGTAAAAATGTCTATAGTCCTTGTCTTCGACGAGGACTGGCAACAATAGCCATTTATTTACCGGAATAATTGTACATCTACGCCCTCGTTAGAAATGGAGGCTTTGCCGGAATCCCGATTTCGGGGCAAGGGCGATAATCTCGTGGGTAAAGATGTATCCCGAACGCTATGCTTTTCAGGATTTCGGTTTCACCTCAACTTGTTGGTGGAATAATACCAACAAGGGTGAGGAATGGTGGGTAACGCCAAAGACCTATAAGGATTTTTGAAAACCTTATAGGTCGACGTAATTGAAATGGCTTTTTATTTCGCTGTGGCAGAAAGTGGTGAATGGTTAAGTCTAGGCTGGTGTCCCCACGTGACACTGTACACTTTATGTTTTATGTCGTTGATATTCAATGTATTTGCAGCGAATAAAGCACACACGGCACGCGTGCGCTAGCTGGGGCAGCCATTCAATTACCGAAATAATCGTACTTCTACGCCCTCGTTAATAAAACAAGGGCGATATTCTCGTGGGTAAAGATGTATCCCGAACGCTATGCTTTTCGGTATTTCGGTTTCACCAACCACCCCCATATATAAATGCATAATACCACTCCATGATCTGACACACACA
>JAFIEV010000009.1 GCA_020832305.1 Cyclobacteriaceae bacterium
CTTTTCGGGATTTCGGTTTCACCTCAATCTGAGACGAGGACTGGAAACAGCAGGCCAACAATGGTATTTATCCCCAATGCGGTGCTTTGCCGGAATTTCGGTTTTACCTCAATTTGAAAAGAGGAGTTTGGCAATACTTAAGTTAATTAATTGATTTTCTAGCATTTAACTGTGGTTCATGGGGACACGAACCACGGCAGAGTGATGGGATTGAGATTATCCGTTTCTAAGCTTCTCGGTAAAAAATATTATCAAGAGAAAGGTGCGGAAAGGAACCTAAACAATATCGATTGTTCTTTTCTACCAACCCTGTTGTTGGAGTTTTCTCCAACAACTACCACCAGACATACATGCTTAACATACTTCTCCGCCCTCGTTGGAAAATGGAGGCTTTGCCGGAATCCTGATTTCGGGGTGGGTAAAAATGTATCCCGAACACTATGCTTTTCGGGATTTCGGTTTCACCTCAATCTGAGACGAGGACTGGAAACAGCAGGCCAACAATGGTATTTATCCCCGATGCGGTGCTTGCCGGAATTTCGGTTTTACCTCAATTTGAAAAGAGGAGTTTGGCAATATTTAAGTTAATTAATTGATTTTCTGGCATTTAACTGTGGTTCGTGGGGACACGAACCACGGCGGAGGAGTTTGCCTTTTCTCTAATTAATTAATTGATTTTCAGGTGTTTGAAAGTGGCTCATGGGGATACGAACCACGGCGGGGGATGGGGTTGAGATTTTGCCAATAGTCCTCGTCACGAATTAAATGTTTTCCGGGATTTCGGTTTCAATTCAATTTATAACGAGGACTATATTTACAGAATTTCTGATGGTTCTGTAAAGGTGGGATTGGATTTTATTATTTGCCCATCTTTTTCAGTATATCTTCCATTTCATCCATTACCTTATTGATTTTTCCAATGGTCAGATCAAAGGGCTCGGCGCTTTTCATATCTACGCCAGCCTCCATCAATAAGTCTACCGGGTATTTAGAGCCACCGGCCGATAAGAATGAAAGATATTGCGAAACATCGGCGGAATTCCCTGCCATTACTTTTTCAGCAAGTGCCTGGGAGGCTGTAAAGGAAGTGGCATATTGATATACATAATAATTGTAGTAAAAATGTGGTATAAATGCCCATTCAGATTGTATATAATCATCCACAATACAAACGCCTTTATCATGCCCGTAATACCTGCGGGTAATGTCGAGGTAAAGCTCATTAAAACGCTCACCTGTGAGGGCTTCACCGTTTTCAACTTTCTCATGGATTAACAATTCAAACTCGGCAAACTGGGTTTGACGGAACAGGGTGCCTTTGGCGCCTTCCAGATAATTTCCCAAAATAGAAAGCCTTATTTTGTCATCATCAATTTTACCGAGCAGGTAATCATTGAGCAGGGCTTCATTGAGTGTTGATGCCACCTCTGCTACAAAAATCGGGTAGTTGGCTTTTGAAAAAGGCTGTGCTTTATTTGCCAGGTAGCTGTGCATGGTATGACCGAGCTCATGGGTAAGGGTGCTCACATCGTCGTATTTACCATTGTAATTCATCAGAATGTAAGGGTGCACATCATAGGCAGAACCATTAGAATAAGCCCCTGTGCGCTTACCTTCATTGGGATACATATCGATCCATCGTTGCTTAAAAGCCTGATCTACTACCGATACATAGTCTGCACCAAGTGGCTTCAGGGAAGCCAGTATATGTTGAGATGCATCTTCGACATTGTATTTTAAATCCACTTCCTGAACCAGGGGCGCATACAAATCATAATAATGTAAAGATTCAAGACCCATTATCCTTTTTCTGAGATTGAGATAGCGGTGAAAGGTGTCAAGGTTTTTATTGACATTTTCAATCAGGTTGTGGTACACTTCCAGGGGAATATTATCAGAATCCAGTGCGCTGGCCAGGGTGCTTTCATAATTGCGTGCTCTTGCATAAAACACATCTCTTTTTAGGTTTCCGTACAATTGAGTACCAAAAGTTCTTTGAAACTCATCGAGTTTGCTAAAGAAGGTTTCGAAAACTTTAACGCGGTTTTCGCGATTATCACCGGCGCGGTGGTAGGCAAAATTTGCATAATTTAGTTTTACCTTCTCTCCATCGGTGAGGGTAACTTCGGGAAAGGGAAATTCAGCATTAAAGAAAATACTGTATATACTTGAGGCATTTCCTGCCATTAGGCTGGCGTGTGCAATTACTTTTTCAACCTCTTCAGATCCTTTGTGGGCTCTTTTTCTAAGCAGATCTTCAAGGTAAAAGTCATAATTTTTCAAACCCGGTTCCTTTTTCACAAATTCGCGGATTTTTTCAGGGGAAGTTGCCAGGATTTCAGGCTCCATAAATGAGGCTGCGGCAGCAAACGATGAGCCGATCTGGCCAAGTTCCTGTTTCATTCCCTGGTATTTTGTAACCCGCGTATCTTCATCTGAACTCATAGCGGCATATGAATTAAGGCGGTATAATTCTTTTTGCAGGCTTGTTATAAATTCAAGACCTTTAAGCAGGTTGGCTCCGGAGCGGGTGAGTGTGCCTTTAAATTGTTCAACTTTTTGTATTTCGTTCTTAATACGGTCTTTTTCTTTGGTCCAGGCTTCATCAGAATCATAGAGGTCTTTGAGGTTCCATTTATATTTATCATCGAGCTCTGCCCGCACTTTCATCTGACTCATACTTTGTACTGCCAAACTCATCATTATCATCATCATGATTAAATTCTTGATCATATTGTTTAATTTGAAATATTTCAATTCATCACTGCTTTTTGCACCAGGGCTTTCATTTTAGACAAACCTTCTCTGGCCACTTCCAAGGGATCTTTTTTCCAGTAAACATCACTGAACAATTCCAGTGAAAGGGCAACAGGCGCATTCTTTTTATGCAATATATGAATAATTTTTTCTATTGGCGCAACACCATCTCCCGGCATTATCCGGTCTTTATCAGCAATTTGCGTCCGGTCGGGCATTGCCGGGTAATCATTCATATGGAAAACCGGCATTACCTTTCCTTCGATGAGTTGGAGGCTCTCTTCCCGGTTGTCTCCTTTGTACAAATGGTAAACATCTGCAAGGATACATGCATTGGCATGGCCTGCGCCTGCGGCCACGTATAGAACTTCAGAAAGCTTACTAAGGTTTTTAGAAAAGCCCCATAATTCCAGTACAGGTACCACACCATATTCAGTTCCTTTTTCGAGCAGGGCGCGGTATCTTTCGGCAGCGTCATCGAGGTTGAGTTGCAGGTCTGAGGTGGCACCTGCGGGAGGCGCTGCTAGTCGATGGCAGCCGGCATCTGCCAGCATTTGCATCTCCTCAGCCGCCTGTTGCAGACCTTGTATACGCTGGGTTTTATCCTCTGCAATCCATCTTGAAAAACCTATAGCGCCTTCTATTTTCAGGCCTAGGCTTTCGGCTTTTGTCCGTACTTCTGAAGCTTTTCCTCCCCGGGCAATAAAATCTCTGAGGCTTTCCACCCAGATTTCAACACCCTGGTAACCGGCCTCTGCTGCGATTTCAAGTTCTTTTATAATGCCCAGCTTCTGTCCCCGAATGGTACTGGCATTAAGGCAAAAAGTAAAATTATGACTGGCATCTGCCATAGCGGCTTTAAGCGAACCAGGTATTGTGAATAATGTTGCTCCGCCAAGCGTAATCTGGCTCAGCGCTTTTCTTCTGGAGGTTAGGGATGTTGCCATATTTAAAACGCTTTGTGACTACAAGAAGCCAGAGCTGTTTGCTTCAGCTCTGGCTTATGGAATATTTTTTTATAAAACAGCAAGGGCCATTATACCGGCTTCTGTGTTTTTATATAATTTTTACAATTCGCGAACCCAGATATTTCTAAAGCTTACCAGATCGCCGTGGTCCTGCAATGATATTCCTGCTTTACCATGTGGCTCATAAACCGGTATTCGGTTAAATTCTGTAGGCCCTCTGAGTTCAATATTATTTTGCACAAGAACCCCATTGTGAAAAACTGTTATCCTTGCGGGCGTTTTCAGTGTTCCTTTTTCGGTAAAAACGGGTGCCATAAAAATGACGTCATAGGTCTGCCATTCACCGGGTTTACGGCTGGCATTGACCAGTGGAATGTGCTGTTTGTATACACTACCTGCCTGTCCGTTGGGATAGGTTACATTGTCATAGCTGTCGAGTACCTGTAATTCATAGCGTTCCATAAAAAAGATACCGCTATTGCCCCGACCTTGACCTTCTCCTTTTACTTCAGCAGGTGACCTGAATTCGATGTGCAATTGTATATCTCCGAAAGTCTGTTTGCTTTTAATGCCACCGGTACGAGGTTTAACAGTCATAGCGCCGTTTTCGATTGTCCATTTGGGTGCTTGTCCATCGTTTCCTACCCAGTTATTAAAGCTGGTGCCATCAAATAATACGATAGCATCAGCCGGAGGCATGGCATTGGTTTGTCCAGGTGTGACCACCGGAGGCACAGGCTCCCACATTTCGGTTAGTTTAGGATCAATGGTTGGTCCTTTTTGTGCCATATTGCAGTTTGCCCATGTCATAAGAACTGCAACAAAAAAATACACTTTTCTTATCATTTTTATTCTATTTTAAGGTTTATATCAATTTACAATGCTAATCTAAAACTTTTGGTCCAATCTGGTTAATTTTTGATATGTAAACTTCATTTTCGATGTCCATGGCATTAAAAATTTCTCTCATGGCTTCACCTATATTATATGCCGTTTGATGGCCTTTACTCAGTGCAAAAAGTGAAGGACCAGAACCGGAGATGCCTGCGCCCAGGGTCCCTTGTTCTTTTGCTGCTGCTTTCACTTCATCATAACCGGGAATAAGAATGGCCCGGATTGGTTCAACGATATGGTCTACCAGAGAGTTACTGATCAGCTGATAATCAGACATCAGCAGCCCAGCCACCAGTCCTCCTACATTTCCTGACTGCCGCACCGAATCGCTGAATCGGATTTCGCGTTTAAGAATTTCCCTGGCATCTTTGGTACGCACTTCGATTTGAGGATGCACCAGTGTAGCAAACAATTCATCAGGGACCGGTAGTGCAATGGTATCGAGGGGATCATAGCTTCGTACCAATACAAATCCGCCCAGCAATGAAGGCGCCACATTATCTGCATGAGCAGCGCCACAAGCTACGCGTTCACCTTCCATGGCATAGGGGAGCAATTCTTTTCTGGTGCATGGCTTACCCATGAGTTCGTTAATGGCATAAATAGCTGCTACTGCACTTGCTGCACTTGAACCCAGCCCACTTCCCAGCGGCATTTTTTTATGCAGAAAGATATCGATGCCCTGGTCTAAGGCTAAATCTCTCAAAAAGTGTTGAATGACAACGCCACAGGTATTTTTACCCGGGTCAAGTGGAAGCCTTCCTTCATCCCCTTTGATTTCCCTGATGATTACCTTACCCTGATTATTTTTTTTCAGAGTAATTTCATCACCGGGGGCATCTACGGCAAATCCCAGTATATCAAAACCACAAGTTACATTGGCTACGGTCGCCGGTGCAAATACTTTTACTGAGTCGGTCATGAGCGTCTTAAATCATATCTTCCGGCATTAAAAAAACCTGTTTTCAACCGAGGAAGTGGCTAATACTTACAATATCGGCAAATACGCCCGCTGCCGTGACTTCGGCTCCGGCACCTGGGCCTTTTATCACAAGGGGGCGTTCTTTATATCGCTCGGTTACAAAAGTTATCATATTATCACTACCCGAAAGAGTATAAAACGGACTGCTTTCATCGAACAATTCGAGGCTTACCCTGGCTTTGCCATCTTCCATTCGGGCTATAAATCTCAAAACTTTTGCCTGTTTTTCGGCCTCTTCGAGCAGTTTATCAAAATAATTCTCTTCTTTTTCAAGGCTTTTAAAGAAGCCTTCTACATCTGGAGCTTCGAGACAGGCCGTTGGCAAGAGTTGTTGTATTTCCACGGCTGAGACTTCAAGAGAATAGCCCACCTCCCGGGCCAGTATCAGAATTTTTCTGGCGACATCAGTGCCGCTTAAATCATCGCGGGGATCGGGCTCAGTATATCCTTTGGCCTTTGCCTCCCTGACCACCTGGCTGAATTTGATGCCTTTTTTAAAATTGTTAAATATATATGAAAGGGTACCCGAAAGCACGCCTTCGATTCTGATGATTTTGTCTCCACTTATTTTCAGGTCATTGAGGGTGTTGATCACCGGCAAACCTGCTCCAACGTTTGTCTCATATCGAAATGCAACTCCCATGCGAGAGGCTGTTTGCTGTAAAAGTTTGTAGAGTGCATAGTCGCCAGAGGTGGCGAGTTTATTGGGTGTAGCTATGGATATACTTGCATTGAGTATTTCTTCGTAATAGCTTACAACATGCTGGCTTGAAGTACAATCTACAAACAAGGCATTCTGCAAATTCAGCTCTTTCATTTTCTTTACAAACATGCCTACATCCGATGGTACGCCATCAGATTCCAGATCTTCTTTCCAGCTTTGCAGATCGATGCCTTCTTCATCAAAATGCATTTTTCTGGTATTCCCCAGTGCAATTACGCTTATTTTAAGTGATTGATTTTCAATAAGGTATTGATATTGATGATTGAGCTGCCTCAACAAGGTTCCCCCTATAAGCCCTACCCCTATCATAAAGAGATTCAGGGTTTTTACATCTGAAAGGAAGAAGCCTTCATGCAGGGTATTGAGCGCTTTAGCCAGGTCGTATTCATTGATAACTACAGATAGGTTGAGTTCAGAAGATCCCTGGGCGATGGCAACCACATTAATCCCATTTTTACCGAGCGAATCAAACATTTTGCCGGCGATACCTGGTGTATTGCGCATATTTTCACCAATGATGGCAACAATGCTCAGGCGTTGTTCTACTTTTACCGGGTCTATTTTGCCGACATTGATTTCATTGGAAAACTCCTCAGTGATGGCTTTTACGGCAATATCGGCATCTTTAGGTTCTATGGCAAAACAAATGGAATGTTCAGAAGAGGCCTGGGTAATGAGGATAACACTGATTTCATTTTTGGCAAGCGCTCCGAATAAGCGGTATGAAACTCCGGGAACACCCACCATTCCGCTGCCTTGCAGGTTGATAAGTGATATGTTGTTGATAGATGAAATGCCTTTAATCAGGTAATCTCCCACATTGGCCACTTCATGAATGAGTGTACCTGGAAAGACAGGATTGAAGGTGTTTCTTATGCGAAGTGGAATTTTTCGTTCTAATGCCGGGTGTATAGTTGGCGGATAAATCACTTTTGCACCAAAGTGCGACATTTCCATGGCTTCAACATAAGAAAGCTCACTTAGTGAGAAGGCCTTTTTTACTTTTCGCGGGTCTGATGTCATAACCCCGTCAACGTCTGTCCAGATTTCAATTTCCTCACAATCAAGTGCTGCGCCAATAATTGCTGCGGTATAATCAGAGCCTCCCCTGCCCAGTGTGGTGGTTCCTCCCCTTTCTGTTGAACTGATAAAACCTGTTACGATTTGTACGTCACTGACTGCAGAAAAATGATTGCGGATGTTTTGAATGGTGGGTTCGCGCAGTACGCGGGCTTTACCGAAATTGTTATCGGTTTTAATCAACTTTCTCGCATCGAGGTAGGTAGCTTCAACACCTTGTTGTCTGGCATAGGCAGCAATAATGCGACAAGACAGGCGTTCACCAAAACTTAGCAGTAAATCCTGTGTACGTGGCGAAAGTTCTTTAAGCAACAAGACCCCATGTGTTAAATCTTCAAGTTCATTGAGTAACCTTTTTACTTCAGCCAACACTTCACCGCGCTTTTTAATATCCATAAGCGCTTTAACGATATCAAAATGCCGGTTTTCAATAATCTTGAGATTATCGAGGTAGGTGCTGTCGTTGGCTGCGGCCTTCAAACCTGTATCGATGAGTAAATTGGTTATACCAGATACTGCTGAAGAAACGACTATGATTTTTTTATTCTTACGACGGTAGTCTCCGATGATTTCAACCACCTGCCGGATACTTTCCGGCGAACCTACTGATGTACCTCCAAATTTCAGAACTTTCATTTGATACTGATTATCTATTATTATGACTTGTCCGCTACAAACCGGAAATTCATTTATTTAAAACCTGATCAGACCATTATACAGGTCTGTTGTAAAAACCGCCGCAAAATTGTCAAAAATTGCGACAGCAAGGAAATAATTAAAAGAATTAATATTCATTGGTCAAATATATCTGCTATTCTTCCGGCTTTTCTTTTTTGGCGCGGTTCCAGAAAACATCCATTTCTTCAAGACTCATATCTGACAGTTTTTTGCCTAAGCGGGCAGTTTCTTTTTCGAGATATTGAAAGCGATGAATAAATTTTTTATTTGTTCTCTCGAGGGCCTCTTCGGGGTCTATGCCCAGAAAACGGGAATAATTAACCAATGAAAACAGCAGGTCTCCAAACTCATTCATAGCCTTTTCTTTGTCGAGTTGATTTCCATTACTGATATTAAATTCATTTTGGAATTCCTGCAATTCCTCTTCAACCTTTTGCCATACTTGTTCTTTGTGTTCCCAGTCGAAGCCCACTCCTCTTGCTTTATCCTGTATACGCACTGCTTTTACCAGGGCTGGCAAGGCTTTGGGTACACCTCCCAACACCGATACATTGCCTTTTTCTTTAAGTTTAATTTTTTCCCAGTTTTGCTTGACGGCTTCTTCATCAGCCACTTGTACATCTCCATATATGTGTGGATGCCGATGTATAAGTTTCTCACATATTCCATTTAACACATCTGTTATATCAAATGCCTTTTTTTCAGATGCAATTTTTGCATAAAAGACAAGATGCAGCATGATATCGCCGAGTTCTTTTTTTATTTCAGGCAAATCATGGTTGAGTATGGCATCTGATAGTTCATAAATTTCTTCAATGGTGAGATGGCGCAGGCTTTCCAGGGTTTGCTTGCGATCCCAGGGGCATTTTTCCCTGAGTTCATCCATAATGCTCAATAAATGGTCAAAAGATTGAAGCGTTTTTTGGCGCTCCGGTGCAATTTCTGATGTGTTTTTGTTTTCCTTCATTCGGCATGCTTTAATATACAAGTCTGCAAGATAATGATACAAAAAATAAATCAGGCTACGGAGGGTGGAATTATGCCGGTGAATGATTGTATGGTGGTGTGTCTGGAGGCATAGATCCAGCGAACAACTTGACTCGCAGGAGAAAGCCAGATAGCAAGGTGTACAGAGATCGGTATTTTATGTCTTTTTGATTGAATGCAAAAAGAACGAAAAAAATAAAATGTTTATGATTTGCATGATTCAATCAGTATCAGGCACGATGATCAGTTGTTGAATGCGCAATGGTTTACAGGGAACTTAATAAATTTTTTGAAATTCAACAGATTAAGTAAGATGTTATATTTATTTATATTTTCAGCTATTACATGAAAATATTTTTTTTTATTTTTAGGGTCAGTGCGTCTTCCCGGATATCAAAAATGGGACTGACGTGGCGGAGCTTTAAAGAAGTGGCAATAAGGAAAAGCATAAAATTACACAAATGTCTGATTATCAAAAACATAATAACAAGCGTGTAATTATAGAAAAAGGCACGCATAATCAAGAGGCCATATTAAAACTGAAGTTTGAATATGATGCCAAATTGCATGAAGTTATAAAAACTCTTGAAGGATGCCGATGGAGCCGCACAATGCGTTGCTGGTATATTCCTAACCGGAAGGAATTATTCAGGGAAGCCCGGCGGGTTTTGGAGCCTCATGCCTATGTAGATTTTTCGGGGCTTTTTAAGAAGGAGCCAGAGTCGGGGCCGGAAAAACAAGTCAAAAAGAAGATTGTACTACATGAGCTTACAGGGGAACAAAAAGCAGCTTTGGAGAAATACAAGATATATTTGAGTACTTTACGGTATAGTGAGAGGACGATTGAATCATATTGCAACGGATTGAAGGTATTTTTCAGTTTTATTGGTGCGAAGCCTTTGACTGAGATATCAAATGATGATTTAGTCAACTTTAATAATGGGTATATATTATTAAATGAATATTCAATTTCTTATCAAAATACGGTGATCAATGCTATTAAAACATTTTTCAGGAAGATTGAGCGGTCTCGGTTGAATCCAGAAATTGTACAAAGACCCAGGCGTGAAAGCAAGTTACCCAATGTTTTGAGTAAGGAGGAGGTAAGGAGTATTCTTGAGGTTATTGGAAACGTAAAGCATCGAGCGGTAATTAGTTTGATTTATGCATGTGGATTACGAAGGAGTGAGGCACTGAGTTTAGAACTGACGCATGTAGACTACCATCGCAAGTTATTA
Source organism: Cyclobacteriaceae bacterium (assembly GCA_020832305.1). Lineage (GTDB taxonomy): Bacteria > Bacteroidota > Bacteroidia > Cytophagales > Cyclobacteriaceae > JAFIEV01. Next base: position 10,309 of record JAFIEV010000009.1, read on the forward strand.
ATAATAAAAGCCGCTAAGGGCAGGAAAGACAGGGTTGTACCATTGTCGGACAAGCTTTTGGAGCTGATTCGTGACTACATTGTATGTTTTAAGCCTTTGAAGTATGTATTTGAAGGAGAGATCAGGGGGAAGATGTATTCTGCAACCAGTTTACAGAATGTATTAAAGCAGAGTGTAGAGAAGGCCGGCATAAATAAGCCGGTGACACTACATTGGTTGCGACATAGTTACGCGACTCATTTGCTTGAGGGCGGTACCGATTTGCGATATATTCAGGAGATTTTAGGTCATAAGAGTTCGAGGACAACGGAGATTTATACCCATGTAAGTACCCAGAGTTTACAAAAAATTCGCAGTCCTTTTGATGATTTGTAAAATGAAATTGATTGAATATAAAAAACAAATAAACATGAACATATACAGCAAAAATTGCTGTATATGTTCTAAGGACTTTTTTCAATAAATGAGTTATGCCCAAGCGTAAAAAGACAGCGCAACCCTGAAAGTGACGACTGAAAAACTTTGCAACCTGACAATTTATGCGGACTAACTTAAAAGCGTTCTTTAACAAACTGACACTAATCAACGAGCCGACACTCAAGCCGACCTGAATGTTTTTAAAATTTTTGCCGACCCGCATTTTTAATTTTTTCTTGCCTACGCACATTCAAGCACATTTGCCTGCCCGACACACAGGCAAACGCTTCGCAGGCAAAAGAGCTTGAATTTTGCCCCCCTTTACTAAAGATGTGTAAAACTTTTTGTGGACTTTTTATGTCCATTTAAAAAGAGTTCATACTTTTGGACAAAATTTGTCCGGAATGGCAATCGTGAAAAAACATACAACTTTTGGAGAACACCTCAGACAACTGAGAGAAACTGCCGGAATGACTTTGAGAGAAGTTGCTGCAAACATTGAAATTGACCCTTCTCTACTTGCAAAAATAGAACGCAATCAAAGACAACCGACAAAACAGATAATCAAGAATGTTTCCGAGTTTTTTAAAGTGAACGAGAAACAATTACTAGACGAGTTTTTGAGCGACCAAATTGCTTACAAAATTTTGGACGAAGAAGCCGACTTGAATGTTCTGAAAGTCGCAGAAGAAAAAGTGTCTTACTTAAAAACTTTACGCAATGGGTAAAACAATGACAAGAAATAAAGAACTGCCGACATTTTTCGGAGAAGTTCAACTAAAAGGAGAAAGAATTGATGCCGACTTTGAAAACAACACAAAGCCGACATTATTCTATCAACATCCTAATGGACAATTATGGCAGGGGGACAGCATTGAGTGGCTAAAGTCACTTCCAGACGAAAGTGTGGATTTAATTTTTGCTGACCCTCCTTACAATATAAAAAAAGCAGATTGGGACACATTTGAAAGTCAAGAAGAATACATCAAGTTTTCAATGAGATGGATTGAACAAGCTTCAAGAGTTCTCAAACCTACCGGAACACTTTTTATATGCGGTTTTTCTGAAATCCTTGCAGACCTCAAGCATCCAGCTTCACGACTTTTCAAGTCTTGTCGTTGGATTATTTGGAATTATAAAAACAAGGCAAACCTTGGCAAAGATTGGGGTAGAAGTCACGAAAGTATTTTGCATTTCCGCAAAACAAAGAATTTCACTTTTAACATAGATGAAATTCGTATTCCTTATGGTGAGCATACTTTAAAGTATCCGAGCCATCCACAAGCTGAAACAAGTCAATACGGAAATGGCAAAAATGGAAACCACATTTGGGAACCAAATCCACTTGGTGCCAAGCCAAAAGATGTTTTAGAAATTCCACAAGATATAATTGAAGTGCCGACTACTTGCAACGGAATGCACGAAAAAACGCCACATCCAACGCAAAAACCTGAAGAACTTTTAAGGAAAATGATTTTAGCATCTTCAAATGTTGGTGATACGATTATTGACCCATTCTGCGGTTCGGGAACAACGCCCGTTTGTGCGGAACAGCTAAAACGCAAATGGAAGGCTTGCGACCTTTCACCTGAATATTTGAATTGGGCAGCTAACCGCATTGAACTTGTTGAAGATTGGGGCATTGATAAGTGGATTAAATATGATTTTGATAACCAAAGAAGAAGAAACTCTATAAGATGAATTTGAAACAACTCGTAAATAAGGCCAAAGACAAGAGCAATTTTACAGACCTGAAAGCATACATCAAGTTTTGTGATGAATACCTGAATTACATCACTGACAATTTGCAAGCGATAATCGTTTCACAAAACGAAAATCATTACCGCTTCTATCAATACAAGAAAGAAGGAAACTTTCAAATCACCAGACCGATTAACTCAAATCTGATGTATGATGCAAAAGAGTTTTCAAGAGCATCAAAAGAATTTTTGAGAATTCTGAAAAGCATCAAGACCATTGACAAAAAAGATGAAACAGTTAGAAACATCTTGAATAATGCGACATACACCATTCAGCAATCCGTTGGCTCTGCATTAGATGGATTACCTGCCGGTAAGTCAAATACAGCAAGAAAATTGAATGGTGATTTGTTTGAGCATTTTATCCGCTTAATCATTAGCGAAATTGGAATTGAATGTAAATCAGGAACAATAAGAGTCCCAGTAGTAGTTGACGGTGAACCAACATTTAATATGAGTTATCAGCACGACCTTATTATTGAAAAGGCTGATGACATAAAGGTAATTGGTTCAATCAAAACTTCCAGCAAAGACCGAATAGACAAAATTTTCATTGACAAGTTCCTTTATAACAAATTGACAGAGAAAGCAACTCCACACATTGCTATTTTCCTAAATGATGTTCAAAGAAAAAATGCGAGAAGGGAAAACGAATATGGCATTAACGCGACTTTTCTACCCGGACACTTTAAAGGATATACGGTTAAACTTAATCCGCTTGATGGTGTGTATTACTGCGACATCAGACCGAATATGAGAACTGAACACATTTTAAAAGACCACATCAAGACGTTTGACAACTTATTGATTGAAGATATTTGGAAGTTTTTATGAAGCAAAGCACATTTAACAAACCGAATAATACTGTTATTGCAGCAATTAAGAAAGCTGCAAAACAAATGGATTTGGAGCTTGAAGAAGTTTCGGGCAACGAAATAACATTGTATCACGGTGGTGGCTTACTTTCATTTGGCAATAAAATAACTGTTAAGATTTCAGAAAGCGAACCTAATAAAACCAAAGTAATTGTTTCATCACGGTCTGCTGCCGAAATCCAATTAATTGATTGGGGAACAAATGAAAAGTTGGAAAATGATTTAATTAAAGAATTAAAGAACATCCTATTAAAATGAAGCTGTTCGTAAGAGATAAAATATCGAGAACAAAAATCTATCTCAATATTCTTGCATCAACAAGAAGCGAGCTTGCTAATATTATTGGTAGCACTTGGTTCTCTCTGCACGGACAGCAATATCACGTTCACGAAGTAATTGCGGAAACAGACAGCAATAGCACAGCAGCAGGTGCGGTAGTTGGTGGATTAATTGGAGTTCTTGGTGGTCCTATAGGTGTTCTAATTGGTGGAGCATTAGGTGGAGCATTAGGAAATGAAAATGACAAAACTGAAATAGATAAAGTATCACGTTTTAATCAAAGTAGAGTTTAATGTTTAGGCGTTTAGATTGGAGATATATTGGTGTTGCAGCCCTGTTATTTACAGTGGCGATAACATCCTATGTTTGCCGTTCGGAAATTTTGACAGGCTTAAAAACCTTCTTTGAAATTGAAAATCTAAATTATTTCGCAGGTGGTATCGCTACAATATTTATGCTGACACATAAAATAAAAATGAGAAAGTTCAAATTTAGTGCTTCAATGTCATTTAATGAATTCCGAATACCTGTTGAAGACATCTTATCTTTTATTGGAAATCCTATCACTTTGGTCTGTTCAATCTCATTAGCAAAAGGCTTATTTCTCCAGACAGCGGACGATGTTCAATATTTCCCATTCTTCCAAAGCTTAGAATTAACTTTCATTGGACTTGTAACAGCATATTTGATTTTTATATCACTAATGGAATTATTGAACAACATCAAAGAAACGGTTATAAATGGAGTGTCAAAGACTGAACAACCGACAGCAATTCCTAAAGATGAAATTGATAGAGAAATACCAAAACCTGAATAATGCCGACCCTTCACAATCATACACATTGGCAAGCCCCACAAGCCGACACTCAAACCAAAGCTTGCCAAAGAGTATGCCTGTCCAACGCTGAAAAGAAAAAATTAAAAATCTCCTTCCCTTCTAAAAATTTTAAAAACACCAACACACAACCCGACAGAAAAAGATTTGGACAGTTGGTTGCAAAACTCAATATTGACAAGGGTTGCGAGACACGGACGATAAGAACGCCAGGGCATAACAGCACCTACACGCAAGCAGGGGTTTCGTGCTTCGTAGGACAGGAAAGTAGTAAATTTAAAGTTCAGTTCTTCGTAGGTAGTTTAGTGGTGAAAATCCCTGCCTGCGTGTAGTTGCAAAACGTTATGGTGCATTTTAAAAGACAAGCAGCAAAGTGACGACTGACAACTTAATTATAATAAAAGGTGGAGCGTACAACGACATTAAAAAAGCGTTGAGACAATGGATAGACCTTTATTCAAAGGACTTACAAGACGGTTTGACTTTTTCAATATATAAAATTGGGCGTGAAAACCATATTATACAAGCTGACAAAAGTCTAGACAACGATAGGTTTTTTTACCTAGTAAACTATCTAAACTATCCAGGAGATATTGAGTACAAAATTGACATTGAAGGCTATACGAAAGGGAAAGATAGAAACCAGCTAAAGGACAAATACCTTCTAGTTTACATTTCAGCTACAGACAAAGAATACGATAATGTATTTGTAACGACTTCTGAAAATGAAAACTTTAAAATTGACTTTGGTGGTAAAATCACAAAAACAGGAGAAAATAAATTATTCAATTATCCGACCGACTTAATATTGGAGAGTCCAGAAACAATAAAAATTAATCGAAAAGCAATTGCTCAGAAAGAAGAAGAAATAAATGAAAATAAACTTGAAAAGAGATTCAAAATATTATCAATTATCACATTCAGCTTGACATTAATCGGACTTTTTATAAATCTGATTGACCCGGAAATTTTTCGTAAGTTTTCATTTTTCTTAGGGTTGGGAATAGGTCTTTGGTTTTTAGGTGACTATAAAATGCTTCAATCCGACAAACTCTACCTTTATTGTTTGGGTATAGCAACAGGTTACTTGCTATTCATTCTTGCAATGAATGGTGACTTCAATAAGGGTATTCTAGACTTTGGAGCTTTATATCCGATATGTTTATTGATAGTACAAAAACCCACAAGAATATTATATAAAACGATATTTAACAGAGAGCCAGAAGTTGACAGACCGCCAAAATCATATTGGGACATTCCTTATATGATGATTTTATTTTTTGCATTAGCAGCTTTACCATTTATATTAATGGACATTTTGATGAAATGAATAGAAAAACGCACCATAACAGGCTTGGCACAATGGCGGGTGACGTGGTTAATTGAACATTCTACCTCGCATCAACTTTTGTGGTGTATTGACAGTTTTGTACTCCGAAATCCGCCACTGCGCCAAGCGCCAAAACGTTGTGCACAACTAGCCCCCACAGAAAATCTTTACTAAAGAATACTTTCCTTTAATGACTTTTTTGGAGATTATTAAACATTGAGGAGAATGATTTAGGCTGAAACGAATTGAGATTGATTAATTTATAAAAGTTGTTGCTGAAAATTTGTAGATTGAAAATAGAAAGAAAGACGAATAAACATTCTGAAATATAGAAATATAGCATTTTAGGACAGAGAAAGTAAAATGTAACTTGAGATTCTTCGCAATAAATTTCACGACAGTCAGAAAAATTTGAATAACGTAAAAAGTTTAATTCGGTGAGTATTGAAATCGTTGCGAAAATTTATAAATGTTGCGAAAATTAACGGAAGACAAATAATTAACGGAGGTCAGAAATTTGAAAGGAGAGAGAGCGATTTTTTAACGGAGAACTGAAAATTTAATGTAACGAGCGAAACGAAAGTGCAGTGAAGAAAATAATTTTCGGCTGAGATTTTTATATCTTGAAGAGATTGGAGAAAACATAAAGTTTTTTGAAAACTGAAATTTTGGCAAAGGAAACAGAAAGAGAATAAGGATTTTTACGTTGCGAAATTTACATGTATCCTGAAACCTGAAATCTTTTGAGAATATTGAGCCATCGTTCGTTTTGAAAGTGTTGTAGAATTTAGAAAGGTTTGATTTTATTAATGATTGCGTGGATTGATTTCTCAACATTCTGAAGATATTCAAGTTTTGCGCCATGATAAAGAACTTTAACGATTTATAAAGTTGACTGATTTTAAATCATTTTCGGACAGATAAAGTTTTAGATTAATCCGAGTTCGTTTTACAAAATATCCACTATTTTTAGTGTTGAGATTTAACGATGGAAAAATAAAAAACAGTAGTAAAATGTGCACAACATCGTATATAAAACATTGGGGGTTTGGTGTTTATGAGAAGCATTCTGCCACGCTCGAACTTTTGCAACGGTAGACAATGATGACTCCCGCAACCCCAACGTTTCATATACGCAACCGTTGGCATTAATTGTAAAAAAAAAGACACAGACTATGAAGATAACTCATTTATTGTTGATTTTTATACTCATATCCTGTTCAGGACAAAGGAACGAGAATAATAAAGAAATTACGGAAGAAGCTCCTTTGGAAATCCAAGTTATAGACAGCATACTTGAACCAGAGACAATTGAATTACTTGATAATGGATTAATGAGAAGTATGAAGGGAGACTGGATAACAACAATCCTTCCTGATAGCATACTTCGAGCTAGAGAAATTTTAAAATGGAAAAATGTGTTCTATGCTGATTTGATGATTTCAGTTAAGGATAATGATACTATTTACATAGGGGGGAATATGGATTGGGGACCAATTAAATGCAGTATTGTTGACAGCAAAACTATAGTAATACCAGAATGGAATAATTCTAAAGTTATATATTCTCCAGAAACAGATATGATTTATTGGGGCAGAAAAGCAACAGTACGGGCCTACAGAAGAATGGCAAAAGAATATAAAGAAATCATTTTCAATGAAAAGCTTTTGTATGAGTATATTACTAATTTGCTTTTCAAAGAAGATTATATACCAAAAGACTTAGTTGCAAACATAAGATATATTTCATTAGGCCTAGAGACCTATACCCCTTTTACCTTTGACGCAATTGGTATCGAAAATGAAAGCGGTGATATTGACTATTACGGTTGGAAATTCAGTGGTGATACATTAAACTTATATAAGACAAGTTATACTTATGATGATGACTCCGGATTTATAAGCTATCAACTTGAAGGCCTTGACAGACAGTATTTTAAAAACAACTAATGCCAACATGGTATAGCCAACAATAGCGGGGCTTGGTGGTAATTTTAAGTTCGCTGCTACGCGTTGGCTTTTGTAGCGGTGGACAATGACGAAGCCCGCAAATCCGCTACTGTGGCTATACCAGGAACGTCAGACTGTCTAAAAACCTAAAATAGGATTTCATATTTTCTATTTGTTCTATAGGATGTATAGATATTGTTTTGTATCTTAAGGCATGAAATTTATACAAGGCACAGACAGACATCAGCTCACCCTCTTTCCTACCTGCCTGGAAGATTCAGTAGATACAGACGCGGAAGTCAGACTCATTGATTTGTTCGTGGATTCT
>JAFIEV010000086.1 GCA_020832305.1 Cyclobacteriaceae bacterium
TGATATTTTTTACAAGTGACAACGGACCTGAAGGAAAAGAACAGGAAGGCAGGACACAAGGAAGTACCGGAGGTTTTAAAGGACGAAAGCGAAGTTTATACGAAGGTGGAATTCGTGTTCCAGGCATTGTTGTTTGGCCAGAAAAAATTCAAAGCGGTTTGCAAACTGATTTTCCGGCAGTTACCTCCGATTATTTTCCAACCATACTCGATGTTTTTGGTGAGAAAAATCAGTTCCCTGTTTCGCCCGTAGATGGAATCTCTCTGATGGATGTATTGAATGGAAATATGAATTTACGATCTTCTCCAATCGGTTTTCAATTTGGTGAACAAAAAGCTTTGATTGATAATCGGTATAAATTATATATAAACCAGGATGAAGTAGAGCTATACGATTTGTTGGAAGACCCTTTTGAAACAAGTGATATTTCCAATGAAAATCCTGAGAAGGTTAACGAAATGAAATCCCAATTAAATGACTTTGTCCGTTCATGTGCAGAAAGCAGAGGGGGAGCAGATTATGATTAGAAAATTGAAAGATCTTAATTTCCAGCGTTTAATGTTGATGACAATTAACAGGATCAAATCGTTACCCTTCCAGCCGACCCTTTTAAATACATTCTCCCTTTCATGACAGTCAAATGATGGGTATAAATACTGCAATAAAGTGAATAAATAATTAAAAGTTTGTCAATAAAACTATTGTAATTATAAATATATTGTAAATTTTAAATTTTTTTCATCTTTTCATTATGTAAAAAATTCAACAGTGGTCTTTTGTAAGTGTATATCAAGATTTATATGGAAAAAACTTTTACGAGCCTTGAATATTTGTTGTTGGATCCAACCTTCGTCAGATGGGTGAAAAATCCTTCCAATGAAGATTCAGTGTATTGGCAACACTGGCTCAAAAATCATCCGGAAAAGGAGAAAGACGTGGAGATGGCCAGGGAAATTATTTTTAGGATGAGATTTAAAGAGTCCTTCCCGGATCATGAAAGTTTAGGCAGAGCATTGTCAGGCATTTTGATACAATATGATTCAATCTCGACAAAAAAGAAAGAAAGACTTACTTATTCAGAAGACGCAATTTTTTATTATGCCAAATGGGCGGCGGTCTATCTGGCGTTTTTTGTTTCACTCTTAGTAGTTTATCAGATACATAATAAAAATATTGTTATGCCTGTAGAATCTCCGGGCATAGTGTACATAGAAAAATCCACTCCTGAAGTTGTTAGAACCCAGACCTGGTTACCGGACGGAACCAAGGTTTGGTTAAATGCTTCATCTTCCATCCAATTTCCTGAGCATTTTAAAGATCAGAGAATTGTTTATTTAAGTGGTGAAGCTTTTTTTGATGTAGTCAGGGATACCTTAAGACCCTTTACTGTTATTACAAGCCATGCAGAAGTACAGGTGTTGGGAACATCATTTAATGTAAACGCCTTTGGAGATGCTCAGGCAGAGCTGGTTTCTCTACTGTCTGGTAATGTAACTGTAAAATCAAAAAAACATGGCATTTCAAAAGAGTTAAACCCCGGTCAGCAGATATATCTCGATCTGGAAAGTGAGACCATGGAATTGAGAAAAGTCAATGTCAACGATCATGTAGCCTGGAAAGATGGTTGGCTGGTCTTTAAGAACGCCGGAATTAATGAAATTACAGGAAAATTAGAACGATGGTACGGTGTGAAAATCGAATTAGCGAACAGACCGGCTGAAAGCTGGAATGTAAATGGATATTTTCAGGATCAGACGCTGGAGACAGTGTTGAAACGCTTGTCCTTTTCAAAGGATTTTGAATACTCAATTAAAGGTAAAAACGTAAAAATCAAATTTATATGATAAAGTAAAGACAAAGAAAAAAAGCCGGAAGCAAATGAGGAAACATCTGCCACCGGCACCATAATTTTCACGCTTTACAATTCCGGAGTTTGGCGACGCGGGAATTGGATAAAGCAATTAAAATTATTGTTTCATTTAATATTCAAAGATATGTATTTAAAACTTTTACACGGCATAAAGTGTATGTCAAAATTTGTATTTTATGGTATAGTATTGCAGGCATTTTTTCTTGAAATGCTTATCGCCAATGGCATCCATGCTCAAAACACCAGCAGCATCAGGGATGTAATGGTTAATGTTCAACTTACCAATGTGACCCTGGAAGACGTATTTCGTCAATTGGAAAGAAGCACTGAGTTCAGGTTTACCTATGATATTAAAGATGTCAGAAACGCCGGACGCGTTGATATAAACCTTGGAAATAGAAGTGTTTTTGATGTTTTACAGGAGATTTCCAAACAGGCGGGCTTTCATTTCCGCCAAATGAATAATGATATAGATGTAAAGAAAATAACGAGAAGAACTTCTGATGTTCCCGTTATTGAAGTTGTTGCTCAAACCAGAACCATTACGGGCAGAATCACAGATGCAGCAGACAATACAGGTTTGCCTGGTGTCAATATTCTGGAAAGAGGCACCAGTAATGGTACTGTTACTGATGTGGATGGAAGGTATTCCATTACAGTGGCAGACGGCGCTGTTTTAATCATTAGCTCGGTAGGTTATATAACTGAAGAAGTAAATACAGGTAACAGAAGTGTTATTGATCTGGTTATCAGCCCTGACGTTACCGCACTTGAAGAAATCGTGGTTGTGGGATATGGTACTCAGAAACGAAGTGACCTTACAGGATCTGTGTCATCGGTTTCAGGACAGGATTTATCTCGTATTGCTGTACCTCGTATGGACCAGGCTCTGCAGGGACAAGCGGCAGGTGTGCAAATTACCAACGTACAAAGTCAGCCGGGTGGTGAAGTTTCCATCCGTATCAGAGGTCAGAACTCAATTAGTGGTAATAACAATCCTCTTATTGTAATTGACGGAATACTCGGTGGCGACCTCCGTATGATTAACCCACAAGACATCGAATCTCTTGAAGTATTAAAAGATGCTTCTGCAACCGCCATTTATGGTTCCAGAGGTTCAAATGGTGTTATTCTGGTAACAACCCGCAGGGGTAAAAGTGGGGCCCCCAGGGTTGAGATCAACTCTCATGTGGCCATGCAGGAGATTCGTAAGACATTACCTTTACTCAACGCTCAGCAGCACATGGATGTTTTGATGAACCTGCCTGAAAATGTGCAAACCCAAATAGGATGGGCCAGTATTTTACCTACCATCGATCCGACGATTGATACTGACTGGCAAAGGGAAGTATTCCAAAATGCCCCGCAGCACGAGCATCAGGTCTCTATTTCAGGGGGCACAGACAAAACCCGCTATTCCGTCATGGGTAACTTTTTCTCTCAGCAAGGTATTATTAAAAATTCTATGTTTGAACGAGGATCATTGCGTATCAACCTCGATCAGGAAATTACAGACCGTTTGAGAATGGGCGTTAGTCTTAACCTGGCAAGGTTTAAAAGAGATAACCTTTCGCTTGACACCGAAGGTGGTTCGCAAGGTGGTAGTGTAACAACTTCAGCCACTCAATTCTCACCTATGAGGGCTCCCTTTGACCGTGATGGAAATTACAGTCTTCCATTAGATCCGGGTGCGCAATTAAACAACCCCATTACCCTGATTAACGAAAGACCTAATTTTACAACAAGAAACTTTATTCAAGGTGCACTTTTTGTGGATTATGATATTACTAAAGACCTGGTTTTTAGAACGAACTTAGCTTTTACAAATACAGATAATCTTCAACAGGGATATGCTTCAAGACAATTGTTGGAAGCTGCCGGCCAAGGGGTTGCAACTATTTCGAATTTCACTTTGCAGGATTGGTTGATTGAAAATATATTAACCTACTCCAAAAGACTGGGTGATATACACAATCTTTCAGTTATGGGTGGATTTACAGCCCAGGGCATACAACAATTTAATTCGAGCATCACCGGTCGTGGATTTTCTACTGAAGTTAATAACTTCAACAATATACAGCAGGCAGCCATTCTTTTGGCAACTTCCAGCTTTAGGGATGAAAGAATGGCTTCGTTCCTTGGGCGTGTAAACTACAGTCTTAAAGACCGTTATCTTTTAACCGTAAACGTAAGGGCTGATGGTTCCTCAAAATTTGCTACTGAAAATAAATGGGGGGTATTCCCTTCTGCAGCTGCTGGCTGGAGAATCAGTGAAGAAGACTTTATGCAGAACGTATCTGCTGTCAGCAATCTTAAATTACGTGGTTCCTGGGGTCTGGTAGGTAGTCAGGCGATCAATCCTTATCAGTCTCTGGCATCTTTCAGCACCATAGCTAATGCCTATTCATGGGGCAATACACTCGATGTGGTAGGTGTGGGTGCCGGACGTATTCCCAACCCTTTCCTTCGCTGGGAGACTACAGAGCAATCAAACATAGGTTTGGATGTTGGCTTCCTTCAGGATCGTATTATGTTTACTGCAGATGTGTATGAAAAAATTACCCGTGACTTGCTTTATGGACGTCAGTTGCCATTATATACCGGCTACAGTTCTCAAACGGATAACATCGGTAGCATAAGAAACTGGGGGATTGAACTGGGTATAAATACCGTGAATACCAGAGCCAACAGTGCTGTTGAGTGGACTACCAATGCTAACTTCAGCATTAACCGCAACAAGGTGCTAAATCTTGGTGATGATACAGAATTCTTTACCCAGGCCATCAGTACTTTAGGATGGGGAAGACAGGAAGTAATTACCAGAGTTGGCGAACCATTGGGCTCTTTCTTTGGATATGTGTTTGATGGTATTTATCAAAATGCAGAAGAGGTGGCAGCCATTAATCATCCGGGTTCACGACCTGGAACTGTCAGATTCAAGGATGTAAATGGGGATGGCAGGATTACTCCTGATGACCAGATTATTATTGGTGACCCCAACCCCGATTTTTTCTATGGTATTACCAACAACCTTCGCTATAGAAACTTTGATTTAAGTATATTCTTTCAGGGTGTACAAGGCGGAGATGTTCTCAACTTAACCAGAGCCCGTTTGGAATCCCCGGGTATTAACAATTCATTGGTTAGTTCGCTGGATTACTGGAGAGGTGAAGGTACTTCCAACACCGTACAGGCACCAGGAGAAGCTAACGGTGGAATGTCAACCAGATGGCTTGAGGATGGCTCTTACCTGAGGTTAAAGAACCTTATGATTGGGTATAACTTGCCAGAAGCTGCATTACAACGCTTGAAACTCAGGAGTCTGCGTATATATACAAGTGGTGTAAACCTTCTCACCTTTACTAATTACACCGGTTATGACCCTGAAGTTAACTTCAGAGGAGATAATAACATTCTTATGAATATTGATCATGGTGGATTCCCGGTTTTCAGAACCTACACGCTGGGTATCAATATTGGCTTGTAATTCGAGAAGTTTGTAAGATCTTAAATTCGAAAAAAAATGAAAACGAATAAATTAATAATCTTTATCCTGTTTTTTGTGATCTTATCTTCCTGTGAGAGTTTTCTGGAAGAAAGACCGAGGGACTTTATATCGCCAGAAAACTTCCCGGTTTCTCAGGGTGATGCAGAAATGATGCTGGCTGGTGCAATGGCTACTTTATATCAGGAGAGAATGTACGACAGGGCTTTATATTTTCTTACTGAAGCCAGTTCTGATCATACCCAACCTTCTGCACTCGCCGGCGAAAGATTTGATATTGGAGCTTTTACCCACTTTTCAACGGTTTCATATATATGGAGAACCTGGGAGGCTTGCTACATTATCATTAACAATACCAATGTAATGATTGAAACACTTCCATCCTCACAGATGTCACAAGATAATGTCAATAGATATGTGAGTGCGGCTAAGTTCTTACGCGCCTTTGCCTATTTTCACCTGGTACGGCTTTATGGAGAAGTACCACTAATTGATCGTCCTGTACGTGATTTTACCTCAGCCGCGCGAATGAACAGAAGTCCTGTTTCTGAAATTTACCAGCTCATCGTGAATGATCTGGAAGAAGCTGAGCGCTTTTTGCCTGTAGAATGGACAGGCATGGGTGTTGGCCGTCCGGATATGGGTGCCTGTAAAAGTTTACTGGCTGAGGTGTACCTTACCATGGCAGGTCATCCTATGAAGGAGCAGGCTATGTGGGCCAGGGCTGCGGCAAAAGCCAAAGAAGTAATCGATATGGGAAAATATCAACTGGTAGGTAATTTTGCCGACCTTTGGCTATTTGCCAATCGCAACAGTGTGGAAGATATTTTCTCGATTCAGGGATTGACTGAAACCACCAACCGCTCTATGATGGCAGTACAGACACGTCCGGGGAACCTGCCAGGCGGACAAGCAGGTTGGGGCATGTGGCATTCAACTGAACAGTTTCTCAATACCTTCGATGACCAGGATGAAAGAAAAGCTGCTTCATTTCTTACAGAGTTTCAGGGAATGACCTATCAGCAATTTCCCCGTTCTCAGCCTTACATCAAAAAATACTTTGACGTAGGTCGCGAAAACTTCCTGGAAAACAACCGTCGCGGACCCATATTTATGCCTCTTTTCAGATATGCAGAGATATTGCTTTTCTATGCAGAAGCATTGAACGAAGCTAATGGTGGCCCGAATGCTGAGGCCTACAACGCCATCAATCAGGTAAGAACCCGTGCAGGAATGGCGCCTTTACCCGAGGGTCTTGGTCAGGCTGCCTTTAGGGAAGCCGTGCATCAGGAAAGATCTTTTGAACTCGCTTTTGAATGTAAAAGAAGGTATGATTTATTACGTTGGGAGAAATTCATGGACGTATTCTCTAACTTCGGTCCCACAAGGGATAATGTGAGACCTCATCATGTTTTATTCCCGGTACCAGAAAGGGAGTTACTGCTCAATCCAAACCTGGGACAGAATACAGGCTATTAAAATTTAGTCCTTTTAAAAGCAGCATACTGGCAAAAAGTATGCTGCTTTTTTTTATATTTATTAAAAAAAACCTGCCATGCGTACAATACTTCTTTTTCCTGCATTAATTATTGCTATTTTTCTATTTTCCTGCTCATCTCAGAACAATAACAAAAATGAGGTTACCTGTTTTGACGATAGTCAGAAATTTAAGGCAGACTGGTTCACGGATCAGGAGCTGGATTTGCCGTATTTCATTGTACACTTTTGCAGCCTGGCCAATGCTGTGCGCATGGACGGAGAAGATAAGGGTTTTATAGATATCCCTGTGTGGAGACATGAAAAGGACAATAAGCCTTACAATGCACGCATTATGGAAAACATCTATTCCCTGGCCTATTTTTACACTACAGATAAACCATGGAATCCATATATCAATGACCGGAATCTGAAAAATCGCATAGAAACTGCCCTTGAGTTTTGGTGTAGCATCCAAAGCGATGCCGGTCAATTCAGTGAATACAAACCCGAAGGATGGAACCTGGCAGCTACTGCCTTTGCCACAAAATTCATGGGGGAAGCTTTAATACTTTTGTCTGAAAATGGCAATGTTTCAAATGAGCTACTGGAAAAGACAATGTTAAGTATGAGAAAAGCTATAATGTTTGTATTGAAGGACCCCGATTTTTACCGGCACGGAAGATCTTTTACCAATCAGTATTCTAATGTTTGGTCCGGAGCCCTGGCTTACCTCTCCTTGCGCGATGATCCGGAAGTTTACGAAGCCTTAAAAGCCAGAATACAACAAAGCATTGAAGACTTTCAAAGTCCAGTCGGCTATTTTTATGAAAGAGATGGGCCGGATTGGACTTATAATCTGGGAACACATGAAAATAACCTGATGATGACCTGGCCCTATGTGAAGGGAACGGAGCTGGAAGATATATTCAGAAAAAAATATGAAGATTTTATGGAGTGGGTTTCCATAAGTGCCGCACCAGAACCAGATTTTAAAACATGGCACCTAAACGGGGGTATATCAACGCGTACTTCAGGATTTTATATGGAAAATAAAAGCCTCTTTTTTAACCAGAGTATACCCATAGCAGAAATCAGCCCATTGGCTTTTCCCTACCTGGTTTCCCGGGAAGAGTTTACTGCTGATGCTGATCTGATCAGAAAAACAATTAGTGATGGAACCCTCGACATAGCTCCTTTGGAAGTGGGACAATTCTATGCTTTTAGTCCCTATGGTTTATTACATCGCAATCTTGAAATCAGCCTTCCCGATGAAAATCAAAAAAAGGAAGCAATTGGCCGTCTGCCTTTTATCCAAAATACCTCTTTTTTCGAGCAGCGTACAGATACACGCCAGAAAACGACCTTTTCTTTTATCAGAAAACCTGCTTACTATGCCATATTTAATTCAGGGGAAGTACTGAACCAACGACAAACCTTTGGTTTGGGACTCCTGTGGCACCCCGATGCAGGCACTTTTATGCAAACCCGTGTCATAGAACCCGATGCCGCCTGGGGTACCCTGAGCGAAAATGATGATAACAAAGTTTTTGAGGGACAAAGCTTTTATCCCGATTTTAGATTGAACGCTAAAAAGATACAGATAGAAGATGGTATTCAAAATTATGGTACTGGCGATGTGAATGTTCAATATGACCTGGGTAAGGAAGGTAAGAAATCTGTGATCTTTCACGATGATAAGGTGATAATTCGGGTTTCGAAAAGCGGAAAAATACTTGAAAAATTGCCATTTTTACATAATTGCCAGATTAGTGAAGAAACAGATTTGAAGTCCTATAAAATTGAAAAAAATGGGGTCATACTAAACCTTCAGATAAAAGGGGCCGAAAGCGTCAGTATTAAAAATATTGAAAATGAACCAGCGCCTGTAATCCAAAGTTTGCAGATAGAAGCCAGCTCGCAATTGGAGTATATATTGAGTTTTTAAATTAACAGCAAAATGAAGATATTTTTTAATGTAACATACTTTCTTTCCTTCATCGGCTTTCTGGTATCATGTAATCAAATCCAACCAGGAGCGAATACTTTTATTCTCGATGCCTCGGTAATGAAAAATGTTAAACAAAGTGTCGACTTGGGTACCAGCCACGAGATCATCAGCCTGATAAAAAAAGCCGATGAAGCAATGGAAGAAGGACCTTTTTCTGTGACATTTAAAACGCAATTGCCACCCAGCGGTGATAAGCAGGATTATACTACCCAGGGACCTTACTGGTGGCCTGATCCTGATACTGAAGACGGTCTTCCCTACATCAGAAGGGATGGAGAAGTTAATCCGGAATTTTATGAGTATACCGACCGCCAGCAATTTGAAAGTATGATCAGTGCGGTAAGACATTTATCGCTGGCTTATTTTTTCACCCATGAAGAAAAATATGCCAGTCATGCCACAGAACTCCTAAAGGTGTTCTTTCTTGATGAAACTACGCGCATGAATCCACATCTGAAATATGCCCAGAAAATACCGGGTCTCACCGAAGGCAGGGGCATTGGCATCATCGATGTACGTACTTTTACTTACCTGCCCGATGTCATTCAGCTGATTAAAAATTCTGAAGCCTGGAATGATTCGCTGCATGCTTCTCTGATCAGCTGGATAAGTGAATACCTTCAGTGGCTTCTTAGCAGCGAACATGGTCGCGAGTCTTACGGGAATGGAAATAATCATACTACATGGTATTATGCCCAAACCATAGCCCTATCATTGTTAACTGATCAGAAACAACGTGCCGACAGCCTGGCCAAAGCTGCATTACCAGCTATCATTGATAAACAAATTGCAGCAGATGGATCACAACCCCATGAGTTGAGAAGGACGCTGTCATGGGGTTACAGTGTTATGAACCTGGTGGCAATGTATGAATATGCATTGCTGTCTGAATACCTGGGCTTTGACGTCTGGCAATATAAAAATGAAGCCGGTGCCGGCCTGAACGAAGGACTGGAATTTTTAGCTCAATACATAGATAAACCACAAACATGGCCCTATGAACAGATAAAAGAGCTTGATCCTTCGAGATTAAAATATTGTTTGCATATTGCATCCTTGAAATACAATACGCCGGCATACAAGAGAAGTGCATTAAAATTAGACGATGGCGCTTTTCATATTTATGACCTGGCGCCCTGACTCCAACATTTAAACATTTTAAAGAATGAAAGCAGGTTTATGGGTTTTTATCTCATTTTTCTTATTTTTTTCCGGTTGTGCCATAAAGGATAAAAAAAACGCACAAAAGCCTAATGTTTTGTTGATTTTTATAGATGATCTCAATACGTGGATTGGTGCGCTTGGGGATAATCCTGATGTCAAAACACCTAATATTGACCGTCTTGCGCAACAAGGACTTTTATTCGCCAATGCACACTGCCAGGCCCCTCTCTGTGGCCCCTCCAGGGCTTCCTTATTTTCCGGTTTGCTGCCTTCAACGACTGGAATTTATGGCCAGATCAATGATGCTGATTTGAGAAAGGATAATGAAAGAATGCAGGATGTGCTCTTTCTTCCGGAATATTTTGCGGCTCAGGGCTATAAAACCCTTGGAGCAGGCAAGCTATTTCACCAGGGAGATAAAGCCGGAATTTTTCAGGATTACGGAAACCTGTTCAGCTATGGCCCTAACCCTCCCGAACGATTAAAATTTAATCCTGTATGGTATGGACTGCCCACAGGTACCCAAACAGATTGGGGAATCTTTCCGGAACATGATCAAGACATGCCGGATCATCAGATAGCCAACTGGGCGGCCGGTAAATTACAGGAAAATTTCGATGATCCTTTTTTTATGGCAGTTGGCTTTATACGACCTCATGTACCCTGGTACACCACAAAGCAGTGGTTTGACTTATTTAATCCAAACAATATTGCACTTCCTCCTTATAAACCTGATGACTTTGATGATTTGCCATCCATTGCAAGGGAAATCATGGAAGTACCCATGATGCCGACCACTGAATGGCTCATGGAGCAAGGTGAGCTGGTAAATGTAATCCACGCCTACCTTGCTTGTATTGCATTTGTTGATCACCAGGTGGGGAAGGTGCTTGATGCCCTCTCACAAAGTAAATATGCCAACAATACCATGGTTGTACTAATTTCAGATCATGGGTATCATCTGGGGGAAAAGAACCGCTTTGCCAAACATTCTCTTTGGGAGCGGTCTACCCATATTCCCATGATTTTCAAAGGCCCCGGAATACCGGCAAACCGCAGGTCTCATGCAGCTACAGGCTTGATCGACGTTTTTCCAACATTGATAGAGTATTGTCATTTACCGGAAAAACCCGAACTGGAAGGAAGAAGTCTGT
Organism: Cyclobacteriaceae bacterium; assembly: GCA_020832305.1. GTDB lineage: Bacteria > Bacteroidota > Bacteroidia > Cytophagales > Cyclobacteriaceae > JAFIEV01. The sequence continues at coordinate 11,181 of JAFIEV010000086.1, forward strand.
TGCCACTGGTGAAAGACCCAGAGGCCCCCTGGCCCTATGCTGCCATTACAACCTATGGTCAAAATAACCATTCGGTTGTCTATGGAAACTGGCATTATATACGCTATGAAGATTCATCCGAAGAATTATATGAATGGAATAGTGATCCGCATGAGTGGAATAACCTGGCATCTGACCTCAGGTATCAATCTAAAAAAATGGAATTGAGAAAACACCTTCCAGTAATCAACAGAAATGAAGCGCCGGGCAGCGCTAACAAAGTAAATGCCTGGTTCCGTCAAAAATATCAATGAAATATTAACTTTATCTATGCACAATATGAAAAATGTATTTTACTTAATTTTACTTTCCATTGCGGTATTTTTTTTCACTGCCTGCAGTCAGGAGCCAAAAGAATACAGTGACCGCGAATTTGCAGAGCTTCAAATGCGCTTAATGGTGTCATATGCCGAAAATGTGATGGATACCTCTACTGATGCGCGCCTGCTTGTTTCTCCCCGATCTATTCGGGATGGAAAACTTTTTATGGTACCGTCACGGGACTGGACCAGTGGATTTTTTCCGGGTAATCTATGGTATATGTATGAATGGACAGGCGATGAATTCTGGAAGGAAAAAGCCATAAAATTCACAGACTTTATTGAAAGGGAAAAAACCAATGCCGGAACGCATGATATGGGTTTTAAAATATATTGCAGCTTTGGCAATGGTTACCGCCTGTTGCAGGATGAACGGTACAAGGATATCATGATAGAAGCCGCGCAGACCCTTTCTACACGCTTCAATTCCACCATTGGCTGTATAAGGTCCTGGGACCACAATACCGATAAATGGGTGTTTCCGGTGATTATCGACAATATGATGAACCTTGAATTTTTATTTTGGGCCACAAAAGCCACAGGTGATTCTTCGTTTTACAATATTGCCGTAAGCCATGCAGATGTAACCCTTCAAAACCATTTCAGGGAAGATAACAGCTCATACCACGTGGTGGATTATGACCCGGAAACCGGTGAAGTTCGCAATAAACACACCCATCAGGGCTATGCACATGAATCTGCCTGGGCAAGGGGACAGGCCTGGGGATTATATGGCTACACCATGTGCTATCGCGAAACCGGCAAAAAAGAATACCTGGAGCAGGCCGAAAAAATTGCAGCATTTATGCTCAATCATCCCAATCTGGATAAAGACCTGGTACCATACTGGGACTACAATGCACCAGATATACCCAATGCGCCTCGCGATGTGTCAGCAGCTACCATAATGAGTTCAGCATTAATGGAGCTAAGTGAATACTCATCATCCAAATCAGATTATTATAAAGAGACAGCAAGGCAAATCGCTGAAAATGTTAAGACATTCTATCGATCTGAAGTGGGCAGTAATTTTGGCTTTTTGCTGGATAACAGCACGGGGCATTTACCCGGCGATCATGAAATTGATGTGCCACTCATTTATGCGGATTATTATTATTTGGAAACCCTCAAAAGACTGGGCTGGTAATCTGATGTTCAGTTTGCCCACAAGCAGAAAAATGGTTATTTCAGGATGATGAAAAGAAGAGACTTTTTGCAAAAAAATGCCATCGCCACCTTGCTGTTGCCTTTTGCCGGATGGTCATGTGCTGTTTCAGAAAAGGGTACCTGGGCAATTCAGGTTGCCGGGGTTTCTCAGTATCCAGATATATCGTATCCCTCGGATAAAAGGGTGCCGTTGAATTGGAAGGTTTTTCCGGTAAGCAAGGCTGGAGACCAAAATCCGATTCTTCGTTTTGCTTCAAATGCGTCTTTTCGGAAGAGGTATTTTCATTACCTGCGACTTACCACAGCCATCGACTTTAGGGAAATAAAAAGAATTAAGGCTTTTTTACCTGAAACAGGGGTCGAATTGGGTGAGTTTGTCATGTGGTATGCCCATCCTTTTCAACCCTTTGAGATTCCCATAGATCGTAAATATCTTTCTGCGATCGATCAGGAAGGTATAGGGCTTCGAATCACTGAAGGAACTTCTGATGCCTGGTTTTTCCTGAACGATAGTGAATCGAATGTGAATCATGGTTTGCAACCGCATATTCTGTCTTCAGATTCAGAACATGGAACAGAAGAAGCCTTTTACAAAAATCTGTATTCCATGAATTCTTTTTCGCCCTTTGGCTGGATGGGCGGATCGGTTCAGGATGCCCTGTTTGAAATGCACCTAGAGGGAGACCTTCAAGCTACGCAGACTTTAAAAATGCATCTTGAAAAGTATCTGGATGCTGAAAATGGCATCCGTTTTGAAAACCCACATACACGCCCATTAGATGGCACCTTTAACAGCATAGAGGATTTTTTGCCATTTGTAAGCATTGCCTCAACTTATCCAGATCATATAGCTCATCAAAATGCGCTGGAATTTATTAAAAAGCGTACAGGAGACTCGGTCATTCTTTATGGCAATCATATTACTACAGAAGGTTGTTATACCCTGGCTTATCCAATGGCTGCATGGGCCGGGCTCTACCAGGATGAAGCACTTGCTCAACAGGCAGTAGATCAGCTTTTACATCGCATGCGGTATCTGACCGATGAAGGCGCCATTTATCAGCGCTCTTCACTCGATGGACACAAGACCTACCGCAATTGGGGCAGGGGTGTGGTTTGGTATCTCCTGGGTATTGTTAAAACCTTGAGATTATTAGAAAATGAAAGCAGGTTTAACGTGCAGAATGCAGATCAACTTCAGGAATCATTTCGGTTTTTTGCCAGTAAGATGCGGGACTTTCAGGATAACAATGGTTGCTGGGCATCTTACGTCGATCAACCTGAATTAGGCGTCGATACTTCAACCACAGCGGGGATTGCTGCCGCTATGGCATGGGGTGTTGAAAGAAAATGGCTGGATGTATCTTACCTCACTTATTGTGAAAAGGCATATCAGGGACTTATTCCTTACCTTTCGCCAGATGGATTCTTACGGAATGTTTCACAAATTAACAGGGGAGGAGAAGACCTTCAAATGAGTCCTTACCGGGTAATCACCCAGTTTGGGATGGGACTTATGGGTCAACTGGCAGTAGCAATTGAAAAAGTAAAGCAATTATGAAAACATCTAAGTTAATCGTTTCTAATGTAGCTTGTGCATTTTTATTTTCCGTCATGCTCTTTTTGCTTTCTTGTGGCCGGAAGAACGATAATCAATTGTTTAACAATCCGGCCTTTAAACAGGCGACCATGCATGCTATTCCAGCACAGGAAGCCTTGAATCGAAGCGATCGTTTTGTAAAGGCATGGCTGAAGTATGCCGATCCTCAAACCGGTCTTATTCCCAGAAACCTGCATAATGATATCGACATCTGGAATGCCAAAGATGCAGCTGCCGATAATTATCCCTTTATGGTGCTGACCAGTTTTTTTACAGATCAGCAACTTTTCAAGGGTAAAATGCGGTATATACTTGATGCAGAAACAAAGCTGACTTCCAGGGTCAAATCGCTGCCTGATACCTATTCATTTAGCAAGCAGGGTTTTCAGAATGATGAGGTCTACTTGCCCGATGTGCTGTTTGGTACAACAGAATATATCAAGGATGGCCTTTTGCCATTAACCGAATGGCTGGGCCGCAGTGCCTGGTTTGACCGCATGATGCAAATGCTCAGAGATATGGATGAAATGGTGGATGTGGCTGATGGTTTTGAATCAGGGCAATTTGGCAGTGCACCCGTAGCCGAGGTAAACGGTGAACTTCTGCAGATTTTGTCAAGAGTGTACTGGATGACAGAGGAAGATCAATGGCTCGAATGGGCCCTGCAAATCGGGGATTATTTTCTGCTGGGAGAGGGCAATCCTGTTGAATATGGCGACTATCTGCGCTTGCGTGATCATGGTTGTGAACTTGTAGCGGGCTTGTGTGAACTGTATATTACGACTCACTTCGCTCGTCCCGACAAGAAAAAGGAATATCAGGATGCCCTGTATGCCCTGCTTGATTTTATCCTTGATTCAGGTCGTAATGAAGATGGCTTTTTTTATAATGCCATAAATCCTCGTACCGGTGAAATAGTTGATGCCGGCCTGGCTGACACCTGGGGTTATACACTCAACGGATACCTGGGTGTCTATATGATAGACAGCATTCCCGCCTACAAAGAAGCAGTAATGCATCTTTTCTCAAACCTGCCTAAATACAGAAATTATGACTGGGAACGGGGCAGTGCCGATGGTTATGCCGATGCCATAGAAAGTGCGATTAACCTCTTTAATAGAATTCCTGATGCCATAGCAGAAGACTGGGCAGATTCTGAAATAAAGGTAATGTGGTCGATGCAGGACTCAAGCCATCGGGCAGGAACAGAACAATGGATGGGAACGGGCATCATAGAGGGTTGGCATGGCGATGGCAATTTTGCCAGAACTTCCATTATGTATTACTTGTGGAAGACACAAGGCACATGGCTCCAGCCATGGAACGATCAATTGTATATTGGGGCTGTGAGTTCGGGAGACTCTCTTTTTGTTTCTGTTTATTCTGAAATTGATTGGGAAGGCAAGCTGTTTTTTGACCAGGCAAGGCATAGTACCCTGTTTAACCTACCAATAGACTGGCCGAGAATCAATCAATTGCCAGAGTGGTATACAATAGAGGCTGAGAAGGGGTATCGTCTCTTATCCACCGATGTTCAACTCTCAGGGCATCACAAAGGCATTGATTTGGTCAATGGATTGCCGGTTAAGCTGAATGCAGGACAAACACACAAAATATGTATCGTAAAAAGTCAATAATTCATTAAAACAACTTGAAAAACATGAGCCAGGTGGAAAAAATCTCTCTTTTCAGTGTTTTACAGGGCTTTCTATGTTTAGTCCTTTGCTTTTTTCTGATCACTTCATGTTCAAAAAGGAGCAGCGAATCAGAAAAAGACGATTTAGACAATGGATTGCCGGTAACCAACCTGAGTGGTAAAGAACTTTCATACATTCATTGCCAGTCATGCCATATCTATACAGAACCTTCTTTAATTGATAAAGTCACCTGGGAGAAAAACGTATTGATAAAGATGGGGCATTTTATGGGCATCTATATTGATACATTGAGAGATGACCTCATAGAAGGTGGCAAGGCCGGTGAACTGATCAGGGCAGCGGGAGTATTTCCGGAAGAGCCTTCTATAAGCCTGCAGGATTGGCAGAAAATTGTGGATTATTATGTTTCAGAAGCACCTGAAACACTGCCGGAGCAGGAAAGACCTGAACGTAAAATTTCACCATTAAAAGGTTTTAAAGTAAAAGTACCTGATTTCAGAACCGATCCCCCTATGACCACCTATATTAAAATGGATACAGAAAAAAAAGTGGTGTATGTGGGTGATGCCAAGGGCGACATCAGTTCTCTCACCTTGCTTGATCCGTCTTTTAACATCCTGAATACTGTGTATATGCCAACGCCTCCATCGGGCGTACACCGGATAGGAGACTCTTTGTGCATTACTATGATGGGCCGGGTTTGGCCTACTGATAATCCCAGTGGTCAATTGATCAAAGCTTTCAGACCACCCAATGACGATAGATACCGACACTTTGTTCGCCTGGTAGATGAATTACAAAGGCCGGTACATTCAGCTTTTGGAGACCTTACAGACAATGGGCTTGACGATGTTTTGGTTTGCGAATATGGCAATTACACCGGCTCTCTATCCTGGTACGAAAATAAAGGCGACAGATATCAAAAGCATGTTTTGTTAAAACAACCAGGCGCCATAAAAGCATATATTACCGATATGGACGGCGATGGAAAAAATGATATCATCGCCTTAATGGCACAGGGCGATGAAGCCTTATGGATTTTTTACAACCTGGGAAGTGGCAAATTCAGACCCGATCGGGTGTTGCGATTCAGTCCCTCTTATGGGTCTGTGTATTTCGAGCTTGTCGACTTTAATAAGGATGGTCATCCCGATATCCTGTATTGTAATGGAGATAATGGCGATTATTATCCGGTGCTCAAGGATTACCATGGCATACGCATATTTGAAAATGATGGGAAAAATCAGTTTGAAGAAGTATTTTTCTTTCCAATGGATGGGGTTTATAAGGCATCAGCCGTCGATTTTGACAAAGATGGAGACCTCGATATTTTTGCCATTGCCTTCTATCCCGATTTCATGGTGCATCCACGTGAAAGTATCTTGTATCTTGAAAATACAGGGAAGTACAATTATACAGTCAGGGGTCTTGAAAAAGAAATACCAGGCCGTTGGATAACCTTTGATATCGGAGACCTGGATGGCGATGGGGATATGGATATATTGCTGGGATCCTACACCGGATTTACCACATTTGTCGATACCACCGGAACAATGGATGAAAAACTCAGGGCTGGAAATTCATTGTTGTATCTTGAGAATACGCTTAAATAATCATGCCTATGGTCCTTGTTTATCAACGAGGACCTACAACATCAGACATTCATTTCCTGAAAAATTCATTTATCTGCGCCCTCGTTAGAAATTGAGGCTTTCTTCTACGCCCTCGTTATAAACAAGGGCGATGGTCTGGTGGGTATAATGCCTATGGTCCTTGTTTAAAACGAGGACCTACAACAGTAGTCATTCATTTTGTGAAAAAATCATGATTCTACGCCGTCGTTGTAAACTGAGGCTTTGACGAAACCCCGACTCTCGGGGTGGAGGCTTTCTTCTCCGCCCTCGTTAGAAATTGAGGCTTTCTTCTGCGCCCTCGTTAGAAATTGAGGCTTTCTTCTGCGCCCTCGTTAGAAATTGAGGCTTTCTTCTG
>JAFIEV010000020.1 GCA_020832305.1 Cyclobacteriaceae bacterium
ATTTGCGTTGCCTTCCGGACAATTATTCCACGAGCTCCACAATTTCAGCTTTCATTGCAAATTAAATGTAAACCTTTTCCAGGATCAAAATAAGATGTAAATTTATAATAGGATTAAGTATTCAACTGTAAACTTTTTTTAAGACGAGACATATGGCCAAAAAACCTATAGGGCTCCAAAAACCATCTCCAATCACCGATCACCCATCCCGGATCCCGCATTACGGATTACCCTTATCTGGCACAACAAGCTACCTGCTACGCGCTTACCCTTAATGCTTCCTTAAAACGAATTCACTCTCAACTCGACCAGGTTTTTTCCCGGAGACAATCGTATGGTGCCAAATGCCATATTTACAGACTTTCCATTGAGGGTAATACTGTCATTCGGTTTGGACTTTAAGGTCAGTTCCCCGGAAACATTGGCGGGCAGTTCAATTTCATATCGCTGCATTCGACTGTTTACAAATTTGTAGGACGCCTTCACTATACCACCTAAAAAGGGCACCTCGATTTCAGAAAATTGTAAACTACCCAACTGCGGCGCAATATTTACAATAGCAGCCCCTGGTTTTTGTGGTGCAATGCCCCACATCTTTCGCGCGATCACATTACCGGGAACAGCGCCCCATGCGTGGTTCCAATCTGCATTGGGCTTGTATTTCATGTCCCAGGCTTCCAGGGTAATGGTCGAGCCTATGGCAATCATATTCCACCAGCTTCTGTCGTGGGTAGCTGTCATCAATTCCAGGGCGTAATCATCCTCACCGGCATTGTACAGTCCATCGAGCAGGTATTGTGCACCATAGACACTGCAGGCCATACCTCTCGTTTTGATAAAGGCAACCACCGAGGGAACATAGGCCTCCGGAACGATGTTAAAAGCCAGCGGCATCATATTGGCATGCAAAGAGGCATGATCTGTACCTTCACCATCTATGTAAATCCCTCTTTCTCTATCCAGCAATATTGAATTAATGGCTTGCTTTACTTTTAAAGCCTGACTTTCGAAAGCAAGGGCTTCATCTGCTTTTCCCAGGAGCCGGGCAAATGCTGCCATAATCTCGAGGTTTCTGAAATGCAGACTATTGATGACCGTATTAATGGGCTTAAATACATAACCATCGCGCTCACCTTCGGCGGTGGCGAGCTTCCAGCCGGTATCTTTTTGTGCCGGAGGCCAGTCTACAATATCCCGCATTTTCGCGTTAGGATCTTTAAATCCAAGCTTTTTCATAAACTCAGGCGTAGCCAGTTCTGAACTGATGAGTCCATCCTCCCGGGCCAGCTCCATTAAGGTTTTATGCTTAAGCTCATCATAGTATTTTTCTATAAGCGCTGTATTTCCGGTGTACATATAGTCCTCAAAAAACATCAGCGCTACGTGCAGCTGCCATTCGGTAGGCCAGGTGGGGTATTCCATAAAGTATTCGATGGACCTGCGGCCAATGGCATACTCAGGGTCTACCGCATAATGACTCAATTGGTTGATGTAGGCATCGGCTTCATAAGGTATTCGTTCCCGGTCGCCATCGACATAAATACCTGCAAAGGAAGTGGCTTTCATGGAATATTTACACAAATCCCAGATTTGGTTGAGAATGGTATCTGAACTGTTAAAGCTGCTCATATGCTCATCGAAATAGCCAAAATAGGCTAATTGAAATATATCTTCAGCGCCGGGCTGGTTCTTGAAATTTTCTAACTCGCAATAGCGAAATGGCAGCAAAATCGGTATGGAGTCAGGAAGCAAAACAGCCGGAGGAGTGGCATTTCTTTTGTCAGGCGCTATTTTTATGGTATAACTGCTTTGCCTTGGATGCACCGGTACCTTTATTTCCTGATATCGGATATGTCCTTGTGGATTACGATTGATGCTGCCGTCTTCCAATTGCTCACCAATACGCACAATAACCGTATCTCTTACGCGGGTGGTATATGAAAATTCAAGACTGGCAAAAGCTGCTTTACCAAAATCGATGAAATAGGCATTATTCCCTGTTTTTGAAATGCTTGAAGGGCTTATGCGCTCCAGTTGAAATATATTGGGCGTGGTAATTTGATCATGACGCTCATCGCTTAAACGAAAAGTCTGGTGATCTGAATACCTGCTCAGCCGGTTGTGCTGATCCCATATTCTCACCTTCCAGAAATATCTTTGTCCGGGTTTGAGGGCGGTGCCTGCATAGCTGATATTGTGAGACTGCCTGCTTCTTACGGCTCCACTGTTCCATACGTCACCAATATTTTTGTCTATATTTTCCCTGGATGACGCCACCAGTATTTGCCAGGCAGATTGATAAACAGCCTGTACGGGGACCTGCCAGCCAAATACAGGGGCATCTGTCAATATTTTTACTTTGGAGGGCTCTCTGATAAACTCAATGCTGAGTCTCTCTGGCGCAGCGGTAGAATTATCTGCCTTTTCCGCGGTTAAGGCATCACAGGCCCGGCGCATTTTTGCCAGAATTTCGTGGTGTTTTTTACTGCCTGCCAGGTTCACTATTTCATCAGGGTCATTTTTGATGTGGTACAGCTCTTCCACCGATTTATCATTGATGTAGCGAAAATATTTCCATTCAGCTGTGCGCAGGCCTTCACTGGGGGGTATATTGGCAAATTCCCAAAGATGCTCAATAAGGATGGTATCTCTGTTAACTGTGGTGCTGGCTCCGCTGACGACGGGCTTTAAGCTTTTTCCCTGGTAGCTTTCAGGGATGTCGATGCCGGCATAATCGAGCAGGGTGGCAGGGATGTCGATGTTCAGGGCCATAAGATCCACATCCTGATGCAGGTTTGCCCGGGGGTCGTAGATGATCAGGGGTACTTTTATAGAATTTTCATACATCAGCCATTTTCCGGCCAATTGTCTTTCGCCTAAAAAATAGCCATTATCACCCATAAGTATAATGATGGTGTTTTGATCCAGGCCTTTTTTCTTTAGCTGCTGTCTTATTTTGGCTATTTCCATGTCTATGCCCGCGATCATGCGGTAGTAGCCTTTCACACTGTGCTGATACTTTTCGGGGGTGTCAAACCGCCATGTCCATCTCAATCGGTTGAAGCCTGCTTTTACTGCCTCGGGCAAACTGTTAAAATAGGCATCGTCTGAATAAGGCGCTTTGGGGATTTCTATGTCTTGCAAAAGATGGTTGGTTTCATTTTGCCAGAAAAACTGCAGTTCGGCGGGGTCGTGCGCATGGGGTGCGCTGAAGCTGAGCGAAAGGCAAAAGGGCCGCTCAGTATCGGATTGTTCAATAAAATCTAAGGCCTGCTGACCGGTATAGCGCGTAAGATGAACGGTGTCGCCATCCAGGGTTTTATAAAAATAGCCCCTCCGGTCTTTAAAACTGTTATTTCTGTCGTAATCATCAAATACATCAAAAAATGATGCCGCATTGGCAAAGTTTACCCCCAGCTTTCCGAAAAAACCAGTGTGATATCCGGCATCTTTCATGATTCGGGGATAAGACATTTGCACGTATTCATCTTTTAGCGGGCCTGTCTGGAAATTATAGGCATGGGTGCGTTCATATAACCCACTTAAGATGCTGGCCCGGCTTCCGGCGCAGATGGGGGTGGTAACAAAGCCGTTTTTGAAGTAGGTGCCCTCTTGCGCCAGCTTATCCATCTCCGGTGTATGTGCCAGTGCATTGCCCGCATATCCCAGGGCATCCCATCGCTGGTCATCGGTAAGGATAAAGATGATGTTGGGCTTTTCACCATCATTTTGGAGATGGCTTTCATTGCTGCCATAGCAAATGAATGAGATCAGGTATGAGAAAAGTAACAGGGTAACATTTAATTTCATGTGTATATCATTTGATCTTTAAGGTCACATGGAATCGCCAATTTATATTCATTCCACGGGGTGGACTCTGTGAATGGCGCTTTCATGTACATAAGAGTGTTTAAATTGCCAGAAGCCACCCGGTTGTTGGTCAGCTTATTTCGGGTAGGCCGATCATCTGGAGCAAACCCGGTTTCGCAATTAGCTTCAATAATAGTAAAAACGTTTGAAATCACCACCTGACTTTCTGAAATACCCACTCAGGATGGTATTTGCGCATCTCGGCTTCATCATCTCTTTTCTTAATTCCACAGGCCAGGTAGTTTTCATGCAGGGTTTGAAGGGACGACCGATCCAATTCCACACCCAATCCCGGACCCTCCGGGACTGCTACAGATCCGTCGACGATCGGCAGTCGCCCACCGATGATTACATCCTCTGATTGCCATGGATAATGTGTATCTAAAGCATAAGGGACTTCCGGTAAGGCAGCGCCCAAATGGACCATAGCCGCCAGGGATATGCCCAGATGGCTGTTTGAGTGCATTGACAATCCTCTTCCAAAAGTTCTGCACATCCTCGAAAGCTCCATCGATGCCCGCAAGCCTCCCCAAAAATGATGATCACTTAAAATGATATCTTCAGATCCCAGTTGAATGCTTCGGGGTATTTCTTCAAAAGAAGTAGTACACATATTGGTGGCCAATGGAGTTTTTAATTTTTTCTTCAGCTGGGCCATATTTTCCTGCCCGCGGACAGGGTCCTCCAGATATTCCAGTATCCCTTCCATTTCAAGACCATATTTCAAAGCGGTTTCGGGCTTCCAGATGGCGTTGGGATCAAATCGCAAGGGTACGGCTTCCCCAAATTCCTCATACAAAGCCAGCATACAATCCGTTTCTAGCCGGGGTTCAAAAGCGCCACCTTTCAGTTTTATGGATTTAAAGCCAAAGGCATGGCACATAGCCCTGGCCTGTGCAACGATGCCATTGGGATCAATGGCTTCTTCCTGGCGGGCCGCTGCCCATCCCGTGGCCTGGGGATCTTTACCCTTTTCCAATACCCCACCCGCACCTTCGTATTTAAAAAACAAATAGGCGGCAAATGGCACAGTATCACGCATTTTACCTCCCAGCAAATCAACGATGGGCCGGTTCTGCAATTTGCCGATAATGTCGAGACAGGCCACTTCCAGCGCACTGAAAACATGCACCAATTTCCGCTGGTCCCAGGGGGCATCGCCTCTTTCCGAAGCGGTTTCCTGGCTGAAATGAGCTTCCAGGCTATGATTCAGTTGATTGAGATGATATGGATCGCTGCCAATGACCAATGACCTGGAATATTCAAGCGCTTGATCTATATCTGAATTGCCCGGAATCTCACTGATGCCGCTAATGCCATCGTCAGTAACCAATTCCAGCACCGTTCGCAGCGCATACGGCGCATGGATGCCCGCGGCATTCAGCAAAGGCGGATCTGTAATGGCGATGGGCGTTATGTGCATTTCTTTGATGATGGGCCCCGAGCGCTTTTTGTCCTTAATAAGCAGATGATTATGCATGTTGGTTTGTAATGATCAAAGTATTCGAAAATTAAATATGTGAGAGTTGTTCCATAAGCATAGCGAGAGCACTGTGGTCATCCTCTCCCTGTCCTCCGGCGAGAAGGGCATCCATTTGAGCGGCCACCATGGCTGAGCCATATAAGGGCACTGATAGTTCTTTGCCGGCTTCCAGGGCAATGTTCATATCTTTTCGGTGCAGCTTGATTTTAAAACCCGGTTTAAAATTCCTGTCGATAATGCGTTGCCCATGCAGGTCTAAAATACGGCTTTGGGCAAATCCCCCCAAAAGGGCTTCTCTCATTTTCTCCAGGTTCACGCCTGCTTTTTTGGCCAGGGTAAACGATTCGGCTACTGCCTGTATGGTCATCCCTACGATCATCTGATTGCAGGCTTTGGTCATCTGGCCGGCACCGGCATCGCCGATCAATACAGCACTTTTGCCCATAATGTCAAATAACGGCTTCACAAGATCAAAAGCCGCCTGACTACCCCCACACATGATGGAAAGGGTACCCGCCTCTGCGCCAACTTGTCCGCCTGAAACGGGCGCATCCAGGGCTTCAATGCCTTTTTTCTGCATGGCCGCATAGACTTCCTTCGCTGTGGCAGGCGCGATGGTCGACATGTCGATAAATACAGATCCTGACTTTATGCCTTCCAAAACGCCGTCTTTTCCAAAGACCACTTCTTTTATCTCAGGAGAATCCGGCAGCATAGTAATGATAACATCAGCAGACGATGCAACTTCCTTGCATGTGGAAAGCACTTTGGCCCCATGTTTGCCAAGCTCCAGCGCTGCTTTATTTTTTTCTACAACAAACAATTCATAGTTGGCTTTAAGCAAATGCAAAGCCATGGGCTTACCCATGATTCCTAATCCAATAAATCCTACTTTTTTCATTATTCACTATGGTTTTTATGTGTAAAAGATTCCGCTTTTAGGGTTGGTAATATAAACATACAGAAGCTGCCAAAAAATATTTAATCCCTTATTTGCAAATTGGCTAACATCAAATTGCAAAACCTGTTGTATTACACTTCTGATGAAACTGCCTGAAGTAAGGCACTGATGTGTCCATAGGCAAAGGCAAAAGCCTGCTCTTTTGCTCCCGGAGCATCGTGGTAAGGTACATGATCGGGCATAACCATGCCATCGTAGTCTACATCCCTCAGTGCTCGCATGATAAGATAGAAATTCATATCGCCATTATCAGGATAGACTTCCTGAAAATTGTTCCATCCTCCTTTGATGTTTCTAAGGTGCACATTAAAGATTTGCTTTCTTTTTCCCACCCATTCAATAATGGGAAATATTTCATGTGCCGGATCTTTTAAACCTTCAGCAATAGAGCCTATGCAAAAGTTGAAACCATGGGAGGGGCTGTCGTACAATTGGGCAAAGCGTTTAATCCCTTCGAATACATCCGGACTGTTCCATCGGGTGATGCCCCTGAAACCTGCCGGCATTGGAGGGTCTGCTATATGGTTGGCCAGCTTTACATTGTATTCCTCAGCTACTGGTAAAATTCTGTCGAGCAGATAGGTAATTCTTTCAAAAATTTCGTCTACACCGACCTCGCCAGCCAAAGTTAGCTCTTGCGGGCTTTTGAGGGCTTCCTCATAATTCCAGGTGCTGTAAGAAGCAAAACCCCTCGCCGGATCTGTGGTTTTTTGTGTGCGTACTACAGGAAGAATGGTAGTATTGTAATTCAACACTTTTATGCCGGTTTTGGCAGATACTTCGATCATTTGCTGGATCATTTCTATTTCCCTGTCACGTTTAGGACTACGGCCAAGCATAATGTTTGGCATCTTTACGCGATCGATTCCTGCCGAAGTGAGCGGAAGGTGATAGGCATCTAAATGAATGCCATATTTTGCACAGGCTTCCTTTTTCAATAGGGAATCCTCCAGATCCCAGCCTTTCCCTTCAATGAATTTAGGCATATCACCATCGATATGAAAGACCCCATGCCTGGCCTTAAAAGACAGATTTTCCTCAGTGACTGCCCCATACTGGCAACCTAATTTCATCAGTACTTTCTTTGCCGGCTTTATTGCACCTTCCGGAGCTTTTTCCTGGCTTGATGTACAGCTGCTTAACGCTTGCGAAATGGCTATGGAGCCAAGGGATCCCGCTGAAAGTAGTTTGATAAATTTTCTTCTTTCAACATTCTCTGATTGGTTTTTCTGTGCGGAAGAAGGGTTCATTTTTTATGATTTTTGAATAGGTTAAACCAATGGAAAGATTTTAGCTGCCAGCATGATGACGGCAAGTCCTGCAAAACCCATAATGGTAAGCAATGGAGAGAAAGTTCTTAAAGCCTCCTTTTCTGTAAGGTTACTCATTTTGCATACAATCCAGAATCCACTGTCATTCATCCAGGGCACCAGCTTGGAGCCACAGGCTATGGAAAGGCCCAGGTACAATTGGTGATACTCTAAATTGACCTGAGACATGCCTGCCATTATTCCTGAAGCAGTAATCATAGCCACGGTAGCGGATCCTTGTGCTGTGCGAACCAGTGCTGTAATGAAAAAGGCCAGGGGGATGAGCGCCATTTGGTAACTGGCCGTAAGTTCGGCTATGCGAAAGCTTATGCCGGTTTGCTGGAGCATGGCACCAAAAGCGCCACCTGAGGCTGTAATTAAAATAATATAACCGCCACTGGTCAATGCCGCCTGTACTGCCGAAACCAGGGCATCTTTCTCCTTGCTTTTTTGAAGAACCACGGTAAGTAAGGCCGCTAAACCACCCAAAACCAGAGCGAGGTTCTTTTCCCCAAGAAATGAGATACTCCGGAGCAGTCCACTGGCCATGCCCTCACTTTTTTGCATTTCGATCAATACAGGAAATGTATCCATGGCGGCCCTGGCACTGATCAGAAATAAAGGGATAAAAATGGGCAACAGCGATAGTGAAATCGATGGCAATTCACGGCTGCTGCCTTCTGCCAAAGATTTTATTTCATTCAATGGGGCATCCAATGAATCCCTTAGTGGTATTTCCCATTGTTTATTGGCCCAAACGGCAAAAAAATAGCCAACGATTATGGTCACCAGTCCGACTAAAAAACCGCCAATCATCATCATTCCGATGGGGATGTTCATTTCCACCACTAAAAATAACGGACCCGGGGTAGGGGGAACCAGTGAATTGGCCATAGCAGCGCCAGCCGTAATGCACAATACTAGAAGCAGATAGCTTTTCTTCAATCGAATGGACATCGCTTTGGCCAAGGGTATCATGAGATAAAAAACCGTATCGAAAAATACAGGGATACCCAAAAAAAAGCTGCTGCTCAGAAAGGCAAGGGGTGCTTTCTTTTCCCCTGTCAAGCCTAAGATGGCACGTACGATTCTTTCCGCGGCACCACTTACCAGCATGCATTTGCCAATGATGGCTGCCATGGCAATCAAAATACCAATTTGGCCGGCGGTTGTTCCAAAGGCCTTGGCCACGCGGTCGCCAATGGGGCTATGGGCCAATGCCCGGGCATTTTCCGGTGAAAAGCCTTTGGCCAAGGCAAATTCCATGATAGCACTGACCGGTGTCATCCATGCTACTGTAAATGCGGCTAAAATAAGGGCCAGAAATGGATTGAGCCTGAAGCCAATGATACCCCCAACTACAATTAAAATTCCAACCAATAATAAAAGAAACGGATCCTGCAGCATATAAAAGAATTATTTGGGCATTGAAGTATTTTTCATCTGATTCAGTGTTTTGGCCAGTTCAGCGGCGCCGTTGGCAACAAAAGTGGCATCAGATCCACAGGCGATCAATTGTATGCCCATCTGCTGATACTTTGCAAAATCCTTTGGATCGAATATCAAAATACCGGTGGCTTTTCCCGCTTTTTGGGCTGCTTGTACCGTTTTTTGCAGGGCTTCAATAAAAAGAGGATGATCCAATTGGCCGTAAATACCCAATGCCATAGATAAATCAGCAGGTCCTATAAACAGTACATCCACCCCATCAAGACCGGCGATGGCTTCTAAATCTGTCAGTGCTTCCAGGGTTTCTATTTGTATGATACCCAGGATATCCTCTTTGGTATTTGCCCTGTAGTTATCGAAGTTTTTGCCAAAGCCGGTAGCGCGTACCATTTTAGCCACGCCTCTGAATCCTGATGGGGGATAATGCATACCTTGTACAGCGGCCCTGGCCTCCTGCACGTTTTGTATACGCGGACACATAATGCCTTCAGGCCCCAGGTCAAGAACGCGGTGTATTCTTTCTCTGGCGGCACTTTCTACCCTGACAATGGCTGATGCCTTCGTATGCGCCAGGGCCTGAAGCTGATGCAACAGATCTTTTGGCTCACCGGCACCGTGTTCCAGGTCTATTAATACCCAATCAAATCCGGCAAGGCCAACGATTTCGGCAGTTATTGAACTGCCCAGGTTTAACCAACAGCCGCTCAGTGTTTCTCCAGCCAGGAGTCTTCTTTTTAATCCTTTCATGGTTTAGGCTTAATGTCATTGTACCAAGGCGATAAGTTAAAAATATTATCTGAGATTTTCGTTTGAAATTTTATTTAAACAGCCTGGTATTTCAGGATAAAATTGTCTCATGCCTTGCTTTCCCTTGCAACTCAATTTCATGATTGGCTATAAAATAATGTGTAATAATATGGTTAACAGTGCGTTAGTTGGTGCTTGTGAATGTAAAAGTTGATTTACCGAGATAATGATGTTTCTCGACTGGTACTGTTCGGGATTTGCAATCCCGAACCCCAAATAGTGGGGATTTGCAATCCGACAGACCATAAAGGGCTTTAAAGTATTGATTGATTTTCAATAAAATGTCAAAGACACACGCGGCACGTGTGCGCTGGCTGGGGTAACGCACAAGACCTATAAGGATTTTTGAAACCTTATAGGACGACGTACATTGAAATGGCTTTTTGTTTCGCTGTGGCCGGAAGCTATTTTTTCGCCGAAAAAGCATACTTCACCGTCCCTCGTTATGAACATATGCGATAATTTCGTGGGTTAAAGATGTATCCCGAACGCTATGCTTTCCGGGATTTCGGTTTCACCTCAATCTGCAACGAGGACCGACAACCATAGCCTCTTAATTAATAAGAATCATTCAGCTCCGCCCTCGTTAGAAATAAAGGCACTGCCGGCATCCCATCCATTTTTATTTTTCACGCCATCCCATTCATGCTTTAGTATGCTGTAGTAAATGGTGTCGCGGCGCCGGTCATGGGTCATTAAGGTATGGCTTCTCAATATGCCTTCTTCCATGGCGCCAATTCGGTGCAAAGCATTTCTGGCGGGAAGGTTGAGTACATCGGTTTTAAACTCAACCCTTAAAAAACCAAGTTCTTCAAAACACCAGGATAGCAAAAGATATTTACTGTGGTCATTGATTTTCTTTCCATGAAATTCCCTGCCTATCCATGTCCAACCGATTTCAATTCGTTTATCGCGTAGAGAGATATTGCCCAGGCTGCTGGAGCCGGCAAGGGTATTGGTCTTTTTGTCGATAATGGCCAGGGCCAGTTTATGTTGTTGGTTTGTTTCATCTATAGCTGAAGCCACCCAGTTTTTAAGAACATCAGCGTCGGAAAGATCGTGGGTGAACCAGGTCCATAAGTCTTTGTCAGAAGCGATACTTTGAAATCCTTTAATGTCTTCATGTCTTAAAGGCCGCATTACAATCAGTTTGGTTTCAAGCGTTTTGTTAATGTCGATGGAGTTGATCATACATCAAATATACAAAATTTTGACAATCGGTGTTGAGAAAATAAATAGAGGAAAAGCTTGCTTTCATTAAAGCTTTAAGCATGCCCGAAAGCCCCTGGAAATCAAAATATACAATTGCATCGTTATTTTCACCAAGGTCTATAACATCTGGTTCACCTCCTGTTCTTTCCATTTCAAAGAGAGACCAGGTTTTTTCAGGCTGCGCAATGAGCTTTTCGTTTACCTGACTCCAAAGCAATCGGGGATGGCGGTTTTTGTGCTTATCAAAACGCGCCTCAAGCATGCTGAGTAGTTCTCTGCTCAGATCGGCTGATATCTGTTTTTTCATAATATTTTAATGCTTAATTTCAATATCCAATTGCCGGCCTTCATCCATGGCTTTTTTATCCATACCGGCTCCGACTGCCAAACCAATTGCCAAACCTATGGGTAGTCCGATGCTCAAAAAAGCCATGTTGCCCAGACTTAGGCCAAACAACATACCCAGGGGAATACCAAAGGAGGCCATCCCTAAGACCATCCAGGTATTTCGGTAATAATGCAGTGGCACCAGTTTAAGCTCCTTTTCAAGCTGACTAACCATGTTGGATTGTGCCGATTTGATGTGCTTTAACAATTTTTCATCAGTATCGGGTTTGGTATTTAGAGCATCAATTTGCTGGTTTAAAAACACAATGATATTTTCAGGCAGATTCTTTTTATCCAGTTCAGCCAGGTAGTTTTGTAATTGAGCATAGGGCTGATGGATTTTGGGATTATCCATAAGGGCAGGACGGTGGATGAGTTTTTTAAATGTCAAGATTCCTTATTTTATAGTATTAGTACGAATCATTTTATTTGATCCTGAAGCTAAAAATGATCCGTCAGATTTTCAACTATATTTTTACGAGCGGCCTTATTCCTTATCTGGCTGGAGCCAGTAGAGTTGGTCAATGACATATGCACAAAGGGACTCCTCTTTGTATTTAAACCATCTTTGCCTGAATTCCCCTGAATTGTCAATGATAAATTTGAATCCGCTAAAGGGCTTTTTGTTATTGAGCGCATGATAAAGCTTTTCTTTCAGTGGGGTTTTATCTGACAGACTTTCCATAAATCCCTCCATTACCCTGAATGATTCTGTCGATGACATACCCTCTACCTCGAAGTAGTCAGTGAAATTTTCATCCAAACGATTGACTTCATTCTCCCATGCCTCCATTTCCATTTCGGGATACTTATCAAGATTGGGGATAAAAATGAGTTCCAACGTTTCTTTATGGATAAAGGCGCGAAAGCCACAATCGAGTTGTTCAGCTATTTCTTTGATTTGCTGGGGTTCCAACGTTTTCATTTGAATTTGCTTTAGCGATACATAAAATTATTTCATTTAAGGATAAAAATCCAATACTTTTTTCGAAAAAGACGGTACTTTGGAGTTGTAGTATCCATTATGAATGAGCCAACATGAAACCAGCAACATCTAAAATCACCATACATACAATGTCATCCCTGGAATTTGAATCAGGGTTAGACATTCATTACAGTATTGAAGGTAGTCCCTTTGGCGAAATATTGATTGCCTCGACCCACAGGGGCATTTGTTGTATGGAATTTATAGACGACACAAAGAGAGCCCTTGCGCATCTTCAAAGCTGCTTTCCTTATTCGCTGTTGGTACAGCAAAAGGATGTTATGCATAAAAAAGCGGCCGACATGTTGTCGGAAAGCCCGAAGGACGTTGATACTTTTCACCTTCACCTGAAAGGCACAGATTTTCAAATGAATGTATGGAATGCATTATTACAGGTTCCCTGCGGCCATCTGGTGAATTATGGCACGATTGCCAAAAGTCTTGGTCAGCCCACTGCCAGCAGGGCGGTGGGCAATGCGATAGCGCATAATCCGGTGGCTTATTTGATACCCTGTCACCGGGTTATACCGGCGTCTGGAAAGATCGGAAATTTCAAGTGGGGAACCGAGAGAAAGTCGAAGCTGATATTGTGGGAATTAAAGAGTAACAGTGAATGATAATGCATGACCCGGTCTTGAGGTTTAGTTAAATCTTGTTCAATCATCTCTGTATGGTCTGATAAATTTCTTCATTTATTGTCTGAATTTTACTACATTTCCAGACAGTAAACCTATGAAGACACAATCAACACCGACCGAAATAGACCGGCTGACCCGGACTATATTTGAGCACACCAGTACCAAATCGGGAAAGGCCTATTTTCAGGAGCTGGTAAAACAGCTTTCATCAGCCCTGGAGGTAAAAGGTGCCTGGGTCACTGAATTGCTGGCTGAGGAGAACAAACTCCGGTCCTTTGCCTTTTGGCTCGAAGATCACTTTGTGGAAAGCTATGAGTACGATCTCATCAATACGCCCTGTGAGCAGGTTGTCGTTAACCAGGAATGCCTGTTGATATCTGACAAAGTGGTAGAATTGTTTCCAAATGATCCCGATTTGGCTCCGCTTAATGCAGTGAGTTATATGGGTTATCCATTGCTGGATGAATCAAAATCAGTAATCGGCCATTTGGCCATAATCCACGACAAACCATTACATCCCCGGCGGGTTCAGGAAGCAGTATTCAGCCTTTTTGCTGAAAGAGCAAATGCAGAATTGATTCGCCTGAAAGCATTTGAATCCATTGATGAAAACAGGAAAAAACTTGCCCTGTTGATAGCCCAATTGCCGGATGCTTTGCTCGAATTAGATGAATATGGATTTATTAGTCTGGTTAATCAGGCTTGCATAGATTTATTTGGCCTTGCGGAAAACGAGCTGCAGGGTAAATTGGTATTTAGTCTATTTGATGAGGACAGTGCTCATAACCTTCGTGAAATCCTGACATCGATGCGAAACCATCCGCGGCATTCTTTGAAAAATCCTCAAAAGCAGGAGTTGGGTATCATTACGGGTAGGGGCCACATAATTCCTGTTGAAGCTTCATTTTCTCATTATGATATTGGCGGAGCAAAATATCAGACCCTCATTCTGAGAAATATGAAAGACCTGAGAATTGCAGAAGAGAGACTGAAAATCATCGAATCAGATAAGCTGCCTTCTGCAAAAAACCAGGGATCTGCCATTATAGGTACGTGCAAAGTTGTAAAGCAGCTTATGGAAGACCTCGATGAAATCTCAAAAAGCCAGGCAACCGTGCTTTTGTTGGGCGAGTCAGGAACAGGGAAAGAGGTTTTTGCCCGATATATACATGCTCAAAGTTCCAGGGCTCATAAACCGCTGATAACGACCAATTGTGCTGCCATACCTGCAAACCTTATTGAGAGTGAGTTTTTCGGACATGAAAAGGGTGCATTTACCGGGGCCACTGCAAGAAAAGAAGGAAGATTTGCCCTGGCTGATGGAGGCACGCTTTTTTTAGATGAAATAGGGGAGTTGCCTGTAGACCTTCAGCCTAAATTGCTAAGGGTATTGCAGGAAGGCGAGTTTGAAAGCATCGGAAGCACCCGAACCATAAAGGTAGATGTGCGTATTATCGCGGCGACCAATAGAAATTTGTGGGAAATGGTTCAGAATGGCACTTTCAGGGAAGACCTGTATTTCAGATTGTATGTTATTCCGGTTCATTTACCGCCTTTAAGAGAACGGGGAGATGATGTTATTTCTATCGCACATCTCTTTATTGAGAAATACGCCAAATCCTTTAATAAAGCCATACATATGTTAACTGAAGAAGAGGAGAATATTCTCAGAAACTATCCATGGCCAGGTAATATAAGAGAACTTCAGCATGTAATTGAAAGGGCCGTACTGTTGTCGAAAAACGGAAAACTCAATTTGCACAGATATTTAGCTTTGCAGCATGAGGCAGCAATCCCAATAATTGCCAATACAGAAAGCAGAACCGATGCAAAAATTTTTACATGGACTGAATGGGAATCATTGGAGAAGCAAAACATATTGAAAGCGCTTGAGAAAAGCCAGTGGAAAATTTCAGGCGATGATGGTGCTGCGGCCATCTTAGGTTTGGCCCCCAGTACCCTCAGTTCTAAAATGAAAGCATTCGGACTGGTAAAGCCTCGGGTATAAATAGGGTGCGCTGAAAATCGATTGGTTTATTGATTTATTTTTTACTACCCATAATTTACATTATAGTTACATACTTATTCAGGATTAGCATACATTTTCTACGCATCAAATATTAAATATTATTAGATATTTGGGCTTGCCTCAGGTGCAGCATTTACATTCTGATTAAGGTCAGGAAAAATCTTCATTTTTGACTCATTTCAAGCCATAATAGGTCAAATTAAAAGTTTAAGTAACTTGTGAATGTAAATGATAAAGAAATTGAATTCTTGTAGATTTGAAGTCCCTTTAAAGCAGGATGCCAGGAAAGCCAGTATTTAGCATGATGAATCCGCCTTGCAGAACTGACCGTTAAAAAACCGAGCAATGCATTAATGTCATTCATAAAAGAAGAGAGTCAATTTGCGAGGTTACATCAGGCCTTTGAAAAGCAAACAACAATCTGATGAAATGAAGGCGAAGGGTTGGGAAGGAAGCAAACAATGTTTGAGCGCAGCGAGTTTTGTTTGCGGCGGGGCGGTGCCTTCATTTTAGGTCAGGGCTGCGGAGCGGCGGGGTTTTTTGGTTACTTTTTTGACCTGGAGCAAAAAAGTAACAGAAAGCCGATGTATAATAAATCCACCCTTATTTCAAAGTAATGAAGTTAATTAAATCCGCTGCTCGCCGTTTTAAGGACAAAAAATCTTAAAAACAGTTTTTAGTCAATTTTTTTAATCCTTTGAGAAATCTAGAGAGACCATATCATTTTACTCATTTTAGGCTCTGTCAATTGTGTTTAAATAGCTGTATTATGGAGGCCTGATGTAAGCACAAAAAGTAAATTTGTGTCATATATGGCGGATTGTTGGCTTCAGTTCAGAGCATTTTTACGCAATTTCACTACAACTAATCGTTGATGATGTACCAGAGAGGTTTTCAACAGGCTAAATAACGAAATTTCGTGAAAAATGTCGTGAAATTTCGTGAGTCCCGGGATTTCGTGATCAATGAATATGTGTTTAAAGGCCAGAAATGGCCTTTTTTTGTTTTGGCATAGCGATGGTAAATGGTAAAGCATGTTTAACAAATTAACTTATACCACAATGAAAAACTTAGTAAAAACCAACAAAGCAAAAAGAGTGTTATTCGCACTGTTTGCAGTGGCCATTGCCCTGCCAGGCCTTACCGCCTACACCTTACATGAATCTGCTGAAAGAATCGCCAAACAGGAAGAGAACAAAAGAAAGAAAACTGAAACCGCAGCACAAAGCATCAATGGTTTTCAGATCAGCGATATCGTCGGTACAGTGCAGGCCATTCAGGCCAATCCTGAAATAGCCAAATTTGAATTCAGGGTTAAAAACAAATGGATTAAAGGCGGGCATAATCGCAGCTGGATCAAGGATTTCTATGGCGGAGGTCAGGAAGACAGCTCACGTAAAAAGCCTTTCGTGCATGACAACAGCGAGCCCCCCATCCTTCTGGGAAATAATGAAGGCGCCAATCCTGTCGAATATATCCTCCACGGACTGGCCGGTTGCATGACCACAACTATGGTTCTCCACGCTGCTGCCAATGGCATCCCGATAGAAAGTGTAGAATCAAGGCTTGAAGGCGATCTTGATGCAAGAGGATTCCTGGGACTGGATGAAAATACGCGAAACGGATATCAGCAAATACGGGTGTCTTTTGACATACAGGGAAATCTGAGTGCCGATCAAAAGAAAAAACTGGAATCTTTTGTAATGAAATCACCCGTTTTTGATATAGTCTCAAATAAGGTCCCTGTTTCTTATACCCTCAATTATTAACCTTCTGTTCCTCTTATAAAAAAATGCTCCCGGTTGATTTATTTCCTGATGCAGATGATGGAAGTAAACAATGTACCGGGAGTTTTTCCATGGTTTAACCATTTCTACTCTTGTCTCACAAAGGCAGTGTATGCAACTTATCAATCCCAATGTGGGCAGGCTCCCAACAAGTTGCTGATAAATGAGACTACATCTTGCAAGATTTCGGGATAGAGGTAGGCAGATATACATAATGGATGCTATTGTTTCCAAACTGCATGCAAATCCCGGTAGGGGCGGTATAATTTCTTAATTTTTTATACAACCATCAATATAAAGAAAAGGGTGTCGCACCTACGGAGCTCAAATTCGCCTTTTCTTTTTTCTGCGAAGGTATCGCGCCTCTGGCGCTGTCTGAACCCATCACCATGATATCGCCATTCTGCCTAATATCGAGAAAAGCCATCTGATTTGACTCTTTTCGAGTCTTAACAAATTAATAAAAAACTATAATGGGAGGGAGGTCTGCCATAAATACAAAAATATGGCGCATATGATCTTATCATCGTCTTCTGATTCAGTATTGGGATGTTTCTCCAGGAAATATTTTTTTAAGGATATTGTAAATTGTAAATATTTTCCTGGAGTTTTATAGAGCTTATATTATCGAGCTGCAAATTTCTTTTTAACCCTGCATGCGTTGAATCATAACAAAATGCGTCAAAAAATAAATGATTATACCCGTGCGCTGGGGCCTGGTTTGATCACGGCAGCGCTGGTGTTAGGGCCCGGCACCCTCACCGTTACCTCAAAGCTGGGCAGCCAGTTTGAATTGCAAATGCTTTGGGTAATTCCGGTAGCCGTAACCTTTATGTCCATTTTTACAGTCATGAGCGCGCGATATGGATTTTTTAATGCTGTTAGTCTTATGGAGACCATACAAATGAAATATGGGAATTCCATTCGGCTTATCGTAGGCATAAGCATATTTTTAATTGCGGTATCATTTCAGTCGGGCAATGCCATAGGTGCTGGTCTGGCCGCTGCCGCTGTTTTTGAAACTTCTCATGAGCCATGGATAGTATTCTTTTCTGCATTGGCCATCATAACATTGTTTTTTCGGTCATTCTACAAAATTCTCGAAAAACTTATGATCGCTCTGGTGCTGGTCATGATGATTTCATTTCTGATTACCGCCATTATTTCGTTCAGGGATATCCGAATCTTACTGGAAGGGCTCATACCCAAACTACCCAGTGGTTCTGAACTGCTTGCCATCGCTCTGGTGGCGACCAGCTGTTCCATTGCCGGTGCATTTTATCAGTCCTATCTCGTACAGCAGAAATCATGGAAGCAGGGCGGTTTTACCATGGTGCGGAATGAGAGCATCGGAGGCATTGCAGTGCTTGGTGTCATCTCTGCCCTTGTGATGATAAGTGCTGCCAATGTATTATATGCCAATAATATTCAGGTACAAACAGTGGCAGATATGGGACTGGCCATGGAACCTCTTTTTGGCAAAGCATCTTTCACGGTTTTTATGGTTGGTTTATTTGCCGCGTCTTTTTCTTCTTTGCTGGGCAATGCGACATTGGGAGGGAATATCCTGGCAGATACCCTGGCCAAAGGAACAAAGCACGAGCAATGGACGACCCGCTTTTTTATCATGGCAGTGATTGCGGCAGGTTCAATCATAGCCATCGCGTTTAGCCAGCTTCGTTTAATGCTCATCATATTTGCCCAGGGCTTTACAATTCTTATGGTGCCAATTATTGCGTTTATACTGGTTAGTATCACGGGTAACAGAAAGCTAATGCATGGAAACCAAAGTGCAGTGATTGAGAGGATTATGGGTTTTGCCGGTATTGCCTTATTATCGGCCCTTGCCATGGCATATGCATATTTCATGCTGATCCCTTAAAAAAGCCTGAATGAATTTCAGATTATATGCGTAAATTTTCAAAAAAATGAATAAATAGGCTATGGTAACACTACCCGAGAAGACATGGAAATTATTCAAAGAAGGCGGTGTATTTGTGCCCAGTCCGTTGGCGCTTGATGCGTCGGGTCAGTGCTTGGAAGATTATCAACGTCTCTTGACCTTGTACTACATCCGATCGGGTGCCCGTTCGGTCATTCCGGGAGCCCATACCGGAGAGTTTGCCCTCAACCGTATGGAGGTTTTCAGTTACTGGCTGAAGCTTGTAAAAGAAATGACCCTCCGATATGGAAAAGACATGTTGCTGATGGCAGCGGTGGGTGGTGATAAATGCAGGGAACAGGCAGAACTTGCCGCTCGGCTGGATTATGATATCGTCATGGTTGCGCCCACCGCTTTTGCAGGGAAAAAGCCTGCGGAGGTAATCGGGTTGCTGACCGATATAGCTTCGATCATACCAACCTTTGGTTTTGAACTTCAGCGTGCCATCCCCGGCAGCTATACCTTTAGCCCAAATCTGTGGTCAGATATTTTTGCAATTAGCTATGGCGCCAAAGGGGCTTCTTTTGACACTTACCGTTCATTGCTTATGTTGGAAGCGGCCGCCCGTTCACAGAGAAAAGAACAATTGCTTATGCTCACGGGCAATGATGACCGGATAGTCTCAGACCTGTTGGGACAATTTGCCTTTTTCGATGACACGGGTGCTAAAGAAATTGAATACAAAGGAGGACTGCTGGGGCACTTTGCGACCGATACCCGGGCCGTAGTGCAATGGGTACAAATGATCAGAAAGTATAAGGTAACCGGAATTTGGGATTTTCCCATGACCAGGGAAGCGTTGATCCATGCGGTAAATCATTGCAATATGGTTTTGTTTGATGCCATTGGGAATTTTGAAAACTCCGTATGGGGTGTCAAATACCGTCTGAGTTCACTCGGATTGCTACCCGGTCCTTTTTGTGCTACAGAAAGAGGGAGAGAAGGTCAGGCAGAAGCCATCGATAAGGTCTATGGCGACTATCCACTGCTCACAGATGATCTTTTCCTGCAAGAACAACTCGAAAATCTCAAAAAGGAAATAGGTATAAAAATATGAATATGATATTTTCAGACATCAGAACTGAAACCCAATTGTGGACGTTTATGACCCAACCCTCAGAGGAACTGGTGCATTTGGCAGACAGGTTGAAAGGGCCGGTGATGATACTGGGAGGCAGTGGTAAAATGGGTAAAGAATTGGCGGCCCTCATTCGCAATGCCGACCGGCAATGGAATATCAAAAGAGAAATGTATGTGGCATCTACCTTTAGCCATCCTTCAGGGGAAGATGAACAGGTATTCAGGGAATTGGGCATTCAATGCTTCAAAGGCGATTTATCTGATGAGGCCTTTTTACAATCCCTGCCGGATGCCCCTTATGTTTTTTATATGATGGGTTTTAAATTCGGGAGTTCGCAAGACTGGCAACGCGCCTTTCATCTCAATTCCATTGTACCCTATCTGGTCGGTCAAAAATACAGTAGTTCAAAAATTGTGGTTTTTTCCAGTGGCAATCCTTATCCCCATACCCCTGCCATGGGAAAGGGTTGTACAGAAGAGGCAGAGCTCCAGCCGGTAGGTATTTATGGCTGGAACATTGTCGCAAGGGAAAGTTCCTTTGGCATTACGGCATCAAAAAACCCTACTCAGCAAATTGCATTTTATCGCCTTATGTACGCCCAGCACCTCAACTATGGGGTTCTTATTGACCTGGCGCGTATGGTCTTACAGGAGGAAACCATTTCTCTGGCCATGCCGGCTGTAAACCTTATTTCTCAGCGCGACGCCAATGAGGTGGCCATTCGCTCATTGGAATATTGCCATAATACACCGTGGGTGCTGAACGTAGCAGGCCCGGTTTGGCAGGTAGTGGATATTGTTCAGCGATTGGAGTTATATCTGGGTAAAGAGGCCAGGTTTTCAGATGATGCAGCAGAAATGGCATTGCTGGCCAATGACGATAAATGCCGTCGCACTTTTGGAGCCTGCCGCGACGATGTGGAAGATATGATCAAAGGAGCCGCTTTATGGGTAAAAAATGGTGGTAGTTATTGGCATAAACCTACACAATTCGGCAGGGTGAAACATGACTATTAGATTATTGAATTATGGATGGCGCTACAAAAAGCAAGGCCTGGGATGGTATAGAAATTAATGCTGAAAACCTTCGAAAATATGGTTTTGCCTGTTTTTTCCCAGCCGGGAAAAGGAAGGATAATGTTGATTTTGTTGAAAGAGAAATCATTCTTGCCACAGGTCATGAAAATGAAAGTACAGCGTTTAAAGTCCCGGCCGAATTCTGTTTTACATTGGCGGCCGACAGAAAATTAACCCAATGCCCTGAATTTATCATTAGAAGGCCGGCAGATTCAAAAGACATTGTCAGACAATTATCTGAAAGGGCCGGCTGGAATCAGACCAGGGCGGATATTGAAGGCATGCACCAAATGGATACGGGTCATTTTATGACCGGTGAATTTATGCTGCAAGGACAACATGTTCCCCTGGGAAGTGGGGTCGCCTTGAAGATAAATGAAGAACTATGCTGGATCGGTATGATTCTCGTGCATCCTGAATTGCGAAGGCAAGGCATAGCGAGAGGCATTATGCAGGCCTGTGTAAACCATGCAAGGCAAAACCTGAAAACGCCCGTCATAGGATTGGATGCCACACCCGGAGGTAAGCAGGTCTATGATGATCTTGGATTCTGTGATTCATTTACGATATGGAGGACATTGATTTCTACCGATGGTCATACATCTCCTGACAAATTCGTGGTTCCTTATGAAACCAGTCCTGTTGAAGATTTCGTAAAAAGTATTCAGTACATTGAGCGAGCTTCATTGATGAACCAATTATCTGCCTTGCCGGGGACCAAAAAAGCCGTTTTTATTAAAGATGGCCGTGTAAAAGGTTTTATAATGAGCAGACCCGGAAGGTTGTACCCCTATGTAGGTCCTTTGATTGCAGGGACTGATGAAGCTGCTAAAGCCTTGCTGCGAAAGGTGTTGGGAGAATGGAAAAACGAGGGCTATTCACATGTTTTTATGGATATACCTGAATGGCACCTTGAAAAGCAGAAGGTTTTTGTAGAAAACGAAGATTGTAAGCGTATGGATGGGGCGGAAAGGATTGCTGTTCAAAAAAAGAGGCCATTTATACGTATGTACCAATTGGCTTCAGGAATCAATATTGCGCATATGTCTTCAATTGAAGACAAAACGAAAAGTTCTTTTGAGGAGAGGTATGATAAAACTTTATCTTTTATGGAAAAGGAGAGGCGCGACATTCTTCCGTTTATGTATGGCATTTGCGGGCCTGAGTGGGGATGATAGGCCGACAATAGCCGTAATTTTTAGCCCTCGTTTCAAACGAGGGCTATACTAACCCGCCGCTTATGATCCTCGTTTGAAATTGAGGTCAAACCGAAATTCCGGAAAGTACAGCGTTCGGGACGAAGACCATTGGACATAAGTGACGAGGACAGGTGTAATATTATACAGACAACAATGGGTTCCTTAAATCGATACGCAGGGTTTGTAACGCGATCAGGTAATACTCATGCCGATCAATAATAGCCTTTTCTCTTGCTGGTGTTTATCCACCGACTATTTTAGCTTGTGTCTGAGCAGGATTGAAATGTTATTTGTACACTATAAAGCAGATGTATTTTTTTTCATTTTAGTTGCGTGAAAAAATTTTTATAATTTTAATTTTTCTTTTTATGTCTTTTTATTGCAGGTTGGAAATCAATTATTTGATTAACAAAAATTAAACGAGACTATGTATGGCTACGAGTGATTCGCGTTACGCTGCAGAAAAATGGTACAAAAAAATACGTTTTGGATGGCTGTTTAATACCTCCTCCTTTATTGGTAACCTTGTATTAGCCCTGATTATCACTTATTTCTTTCGTCAGCTGGAATATGGTACTGAGGTTGATTATGTGTTTTTTCTGGGCATTTTGTCAATAGGCTTATGGGTGACTGAGGCCATTCCGCCTTTTGCTGTCGGAATTTTCATTATAGTCATGCTGATCTTTGGCTTTGGCACCGATTATATTATTTCAGAAGCAGCACCGATAGATATTTATGTAGATACCTGGACCAGCAATGTAATCTGGCTATTGCTGGGAGGTTTTTTTCTGGCCCAGGGAATGAAAGAAGTTGAACTCGATCGATGGTTGTTTCGATTTACCATTCGCAAATTTGGTGATCAGCCCGATAAACTATTAATGGGTCTGATGATGGTTACTGCGGTTGCCAGCATGGTAATGTCGAATACTGCCACTACTGCCATGATGATTTCATCTATTCTGCCTTTGATACGGCTGCTGGGCAAAACGTCTAATTATTCAAAGGCATTGCTGACAGGGATACCCGCGGCAGCTTCGGTGGGAGGCATCGGTACCATCATCGGGAGCACCCCTAATGCGATAGCCGTTGGGGCATTGCAGGAACAGGGTATCAATATAACTTTTATCGATTGGATGCTGTTTGGAACACCCTTGAGCCTGCTGCTTGTTTTTGCTTTTTACAAATTTCTGGCCTGGAAGCTCCGGGTAAAAGAAGCGACACTTGATCTGTCTATGCTTCCTGATAGTGAAGCTGAAATAACACCTTTTAAACGTAAGGCCGTAATTGTGACTCTTTTTGTTACGGTGGGCCTCTGGCTCACGGAACCCCTGCATGGTATACCCGTGGCGGCTACCTCTGCGGTGCCAATACTTTTTCTTACCCTCACAGAGGTAATTAACTCAGAACAGGTACGTTCTCTTCCTTGGGATACCCTGATGCTCGTGGCAGGTGGTCTTGCCCTGGGGATCGCACTGGTAGATGTAGGCCTGGCTGATATCATTATGGCTAAAATCAATAGTTTACCCGTAGCCGTTGCTGTGGTTGCAATATTATTTAGTCTTATTGCCGTACTTCTTTCCAATGTAATGAGCAATACAGCAGCTGCATCTATATTAATTCCGCTTGCCGTTACCCTGCCGACCCCTTTCGGTCTCGCGGTACCCGTAATTGTAGCCATCAGCTGTTCTTGTTCTTTGTTACTGCCGGTATCTACGCCACCCAATGCCATTGCTTATGCCACAGGTCTGGTAGATCAAAAAGAATTTCGAAATGGAGGACTGTTTTTTATCGTTGTAGGACCCATTTCAGCATTTTTGGCTGTAATGCTTTGGGTATGGTGGTATATATAAATTTAGTATAAATATGAAGTATACCTATAAAAAGACCCCAGCTAGCGCACGCGTGCCGCGTGTGCTGACTTACCTACAAATACTTGAAAATCAATGACATAATAAATAAAGTATACAGTGTCACGTGGGGACATCTGCCTAGAGTTAACCGTTCACCACATTAGGCCACAGCGAAACAAAAAGCCATTTCAATGTACGTCGTCCTATAAGGTTTTAAAAATCCTTATAGGTCTTTAGCGTTACCCACCATCCCTCACCAATGTTGGTATTATTCCACCAACAAGCTTAGAGAGCAAAATTCCTGAAAACAACCAATAGGATTTGAAGATTTTACTTTGCACCATCTAAGCGCTGTAGGCGCGGCATCTTTGTAGAAAATAGTCATTTACAGGGATGAGCGCCGTAGGTGCGAAACTATGCTTTTACAAAACAAAGCATTAGTTGTCAGGTAAAAGGTATCGCCCCTACAGGGCTCAACATAATGCTTATCAAGTCTTTCTACAAAGATTTCATCCCTACGGGATTTTTATTTGAATGCCCAACCTTTTATGGGAAGTATAAAAAAGGACATTCGCAGCTGTTTCCAGTCCTCGTCGCAGATTGAGGTGAAACCGAAATCCCGAAAAGCATAGTGTTCGGGATACATCTTTAACCACGGGACTATCTCCCAATGCTGGTGCAAGCGTGCCATAATAATTAAACTACAAACATATTCAGTCTGGCGGATTGTAAATCCGCATTATCTGTGGGTTCGGGATTTCAAATCCAAAACAGTATCAGATTAGGGCGCTTGATTCAATGATTTTTCCCGGTGTTAGTGATAACCACAATCTGACAAAAAAGGTCTACTCCTTTTTCGTTTCTTCCAGCAGCCAATCACGATAGGCTTCTTTACGGGGTTTAACCGGACGAATCAACAGGCGTAGCGATGCATCAAATGACAAATAACTCCAGGCCCAGTTTAAGAAAACGAACAACTTATTTTTTACACCTAGTATGGCCATCAGATGTACAAAAAGCCATACAATCCAAGCAAAAAAGCCCTGAAAACTCCACCATGGAAGGTCGACCACGGCCAATTTTCGACCAATGGTTGCCATAGAACCTAAATCCCGGTATCGGAAAGGACGCAGGGCTTTTTTGTTTTTCAGATTTTTGAAATTTCTGGCAAGGTTGTCTGCCTGTTGAATGGCAACCTGTGCTACCTGCGGATGTCCCTTTGGATAGACTTCCTCATGCATCGATGCCAAATCTCCCAGAACATACACATTTTCCAGTCCGGGTACCCGATGATAAGGATCTACTGTAATGCGATTGGCTCTGTTTATAAGACTATCGGATAAACCGGGAACAGGATTGCCGGTGATGCCAGCGGCCCAGATCATGCTGCTCGCTTCGATGCTTTCATATTCGCCCATTGTCACATACCTTCCGTCATATTCGCTTACTGCCCGGTTGAGATAAACCTTTACGCCCAACTTCTCCAGAAAGGCTTTTGCCTTTTCTCCGGATACATCACTCATGCCATTCAGCAATCTTGGTGAAGCTTCAATCAAGTATATGTTCATCATTTCCCAATCCATGGTTGGATAGTCATCCGGCAGGGAATATCTTTTCATTTCTGCAATAGCGCCGGCCAGTTCCACCCCTGTAGGTCCGCCACCCACGACGACAATATTGAGCAAAGCCTTACGTATTTCGGGGTCATCCTGGTTGTAAGCCTCTTCAAAACTTGCAATCAGTTTATTTCTGATAAGTAAAGCTTCTGCCACCGATTTCATAGGGATGGCATTGTTCATTACATTTTGCAGGCCGAAATAACTGGTATCCGCACCCAGTGCCAACACCAGATGATCATATGCGATCAGGCCTTTGTTTGTTTCTATGATTTTATTATCGGTATCCACATATTCCATTTCCATCATCCTGAAAAACAGGTTCTTTTTGTTTTTAAAGATTTTCCTGATGGGAAATGAAATGGCGCTTGGCTCCAGGCCGGATGTTGCCACCTGATAAAACAGCGGCTGAAATTGATGATAATTGTTTTTATCGATCAGTACAACCTGATATGGGCTTTTGCTGAGCTTCTGGGCCATGCGTACTCCGGCAAATCCGCCACCCACTATCACAATACGCTCAAAATCAGCATCAGGAAGATTCTTTACAAAATTCTTAGTCATTTTTCAGTTGGTTAAAATATTACCTACGAAAAAAATGCTGCATGTTTCACCAATTAGAAAAATATTTTCACCCGGCTTATATATTTTGCCCTAGATCACAGATATTTATTGTGTTTTAAATAAAGGAGAAATTTCGTAGAATATGATTATTTGAATTACAAAATGCCAATAGTAAAAATTACCGACCAACTATGAAAAAAGTAAGTGTAAAATTACCGGCGATCAAACCGGAAATGTTTATTGCTGTATTTGCCATATTTATCAGTTTATCCACCTTATTTGTATACATATACCAATCTAGCCTTATGAAGCAGCAGCAGCAAATGTCGGTATGGCCTTATTTATCGTACGGACCTTCCTGGGGATATGATTACTTCAGGTTAAATCTGATCAACAAAGGAATAGGTCCGGCTATTGTTAAGTCCTTTGAAATATCTTATGATGGTAAAAAACTTGAAAATATACATGAACTGATGCTTTTAGTTCCTGACTCTCTGAGAAGTGAATATATGTATTCTGCCTTATGGCCTGGAATGGTAATTATGGCAGGAGAGGAAGTGAGTATGTTCAAGACAACCGACCCAAAAACAGTTCAATACATTGTTGAGAATTTGATAAATGATAAAATATATATGGATATATGCTATTCTTCGGTTTACGGTGATACCTGGGTAAGCTATGGGCTTAATGTAGAAGAATCTAAGTGCAAATAATGATTTTCAGATTTTTGAGTTTGGATATAGCATATTCAATTTTGCTGAAAATGAATATTACTATTTTTCTTTTCATTTTTTTATCGTCAGTTAGCCTCTAACAGCTTATTCAAATCCAATGGACGGGTATACATCTGAATGGAACCATCTTCATTTCTGGGCCATTCCTCAATGGGCCTGTCCCAATATAATTCAACGCCATTTTTGTCGGGGTCGTCCAGATAGATTGCCTCTGAAACACCATGATCCGATGCGCCAGTAAGTGGATAATTGGCATCCAGCAAACGCATTAAAATAGTAGCGAGGTCTTTCCTTGTGGGATATAAAATGGCTGTGTGAAAAAGTCCGGTTGCATTTCGGGGTGGATGACTTGCATTTTTACTCAGCCAGGTGTTCAACCCAATATGATGGTGGTAACCACCGGCTGAAATAAAAGCCGCATCTTCACCATAGTACATGGTAACTTCAAAGCCCAGCAATCCACAGTAAAAATCCAGCGATCGCTGTAGGTCAGCAACCTTTAAATGAACGTGGCCGATACGTGTGTTTGAGGGTACGGTATAGTTGGTTTTCATCATCATCATTCTTCAATAATTGAAATATAAATACCTGCAAATGGCGTATTCAAATTCGGAATAGCAAGTGCATATAGTAATCAGAATACAGCGCTTAATTTACGAACAACTCATCTACCAGCAACAAAGCAGGCGCGCCTTTTCTTTTATGCCAGTCCGGGAGGGATGGAACAGATCGGGCGATGATTTTGAAGTGCGTACCTTCAAAAGCTTTTGTCTGGCATTCAATCAATTCTATATAGGGCTTTCCCTCTTGCTTTGGTTGCCTGGGTTTAAGTTGTCCGATGGGCTGTAATGTTGTGGCTGACTGTCCGCCCCATATTTCTATGGAGATAGGAGGGAAAATGATCGTTTCCGGCTCTACCAATATGTTCATGGCTACTGAAGATACCAGCACCGGTTCTTTGTACTCTATAAGCACTTCCATATCGTTTCTTAAAAACCCGGCCCAGTTATTGGCCCAGGCGGGACTGTTGGCATTAAAGGTGCCCATCTCTTCATCAAAGAAGGTCAATGCCCCATTGGCGGGATGAACCCTGTTGAGTTTGCTCAGCAATACGACTGTATCGGGCACATATCGACTTCTGAAAACCTGCAGATTGGCGATTTCGCTGGGCATCCAGCCTTCTTTATAGGCCCTTGCCTTAATGAGCTGCCCTTGGGTTAATATGGTTTTGCCTTCGACAAAGGTGATGGCTTTTTCGTCATCAGGATCACTTCCATCCAGGGTAAAACGAATCTCCACATCCCGAATGGGATGCCCCAGTTGAACTATGAGGCTGTCTCTGAAAATTTTAGAGGGATTGGTTAATACTGGAGGATTTAATTGAAGTATATCTTCATCACTTTCCATTATACCGTGTAATATTTGAATGCCGGAATATTCTGCCTTAAGTTTCGAAATTTCTTCATCACTTAAATTGGAATTCCAAAGCGCAACAGATCGTAGTGACGAATGGTCATGAATAAAATTCCGGACATTGGTATAGTCTGCATGGGTTCCAGACAAGGATATATGTTTAAGTTTTTTGAGTGAGCCAAGGGATTCAAGAAAATTTCCGCTGATCCTGGTAAAACCCAGGTTTAACTTTTCGAGGTTTTCAAATTGACTGATAATCCTGGAAACATCATCTTCAACCGGCATATGATTGAGATTTAACGATACGACTTGCCTTTTTACGACCAGAAGATCTTCTACATCGGAAGGCACGAAATCTTTGCCATTAAAAAAAACCACATCTAAAGCCGGAGAATTTTTATACAGGGCTTGTATCACACGGTTTTCATTCCGGAGTGATGCAAGCAGCTTTGAATCTGCTTTGGGGAAATCATACTGCGCTGTAGTTTTATCATTCAGGCTAAGATAGGCTGTGGCAATTTGTCGCAGGGGATCACCGTCGGGCAATTGCACAATACGCTGCTCAAAGGAGGCATTGCGTGCAACCCAAAGTTCAATTAACGTTTTTTCTTCATCCGTAAGTTGGGTTTTGCCCTTTGGAGGCATATGTTCATCATCATCGATGGGAAGGTGAATTCTCTGTATAAGCAGGCTGTTTTCCGGATCTCCGGGCACAAACAAGGCCCCGGAAGCTCCCCCTTTTAGCAGCCTTTCTTTCCGGTTTAATACCAGTTCACCTTTCGATTTATTAACATTATGGCATGAAATACATTTCTTTTCGAAAACAGTCAGCACGGCATGGTCAAAGACCAATGCCTCATCGAGTGATATGAACGTATTTTTATTTCTGGTCAAAGGCTCAAGTATGAAATTTTCTCCGTGTGTCAGTGTCGAGCCCAAATGACCGGCTATGATTAAAACAACAATGACAACAGCAGCCGATGATGCAGCAATTTTTTTAGAATACCAGACTTTGCTGCGCACATAATAGACAATAATGGATAAAAACACCAGTATAAGGGCTGACCACTTATGCAAGAACAGCGCTTCTGAAGCGTACCCATCTTCCAGCGATAAAAACAATCCAGTCAGGGCGCTGAGACTGCTCAGTAAAACGGCAATTAAAAACAAGTAACGTAAAATAATAGAGAAGAACTCTTGTCCGGCAAAAGATGGATGATGGCGTAGATAATCCAGAATAAGTACAAGGATTAAAAAAGCGATGGGAAAATGCAATATTAAAGGATGCATCCTGCCAAGTGGCTGGAGCCAGGCTGGAAGTATGATTAATGACTCAAAGATGAGTAAAAAAAGAAGCAGTATACTCAGTGAAAAAAGCAAAACCTCGCCAATGCGAAAAAAATCAGGCTTCATAAGCAGCTTATAAATATTTAAACATTCATTTTATGCGATCAGGTCTTTTACTACATGTCCTGCTACATCGGTAAGCCTGAAGCGCCTGCCAAGGTGTTTATACACCAGTTTTTCATGATCGAGCCCCATAAGGTGGAGAACGGTTGCCTGAAAATCGTGCACATCTACAGGATCTTTTGCTACATTATAGCCCAGTTCATCTGTGTCCCCATACACGATGCCTGGTTTTACGCCGCCTCCAGCCATCCAGATGCTGAAACATCTGGGGTGATGGTCTCTTCCATAATTGTCGTGGGTTAGTTTTCCCTGGCTGTAATTTGTGCGGCCAAATTCACCACCCCAGATAACCAGGGTTTCATCCAGCAGACCACGTTGCTTGAGATCGGTAACCAATGCTGCGGAGGCCTGGTCTACATCTTTGGCCTGCTGTGTTATTTCATAAGGAAGATTATCATGCTGATCCCATCCCTGATGGTACAATTGTACAAATCGTACCCCATTTTCAGAGAGCTTTCTGGCCAGCAGGCAGTTGGCAGCATAGGTGCCAGGTACCAGGCATTCGGGCCCGTATAATTTGATGATAGAATCTGGTTCCTTTGTTACATCCATGACTTCCGGTACGGTGGTCTGCATGCGGTAGGCCATTTCATACTGCTGAATTTTAGAGCGAATCTCAGGGTCTCCGAATTTCTCAAAAGATTTTTCATTGAGTTGCGAAATATGGTCCAGCATAAGGCGACGTTCAGTACGCGTCATCCCTTTGGGATCTTTCAGGTACAAGACCGGGTCTTCACCACTGCTGAATTGCACCCCCTGATGCACAGAGTCCAGAAATCCATTAGTCCATAATTTTGAATAAACACCTTGTCCATTGCCAATGCCTCTGGACAATAGCACGGTAAAAGCCGGCAGATTATTGTTTTCACTTCCCAATCCATAGCTCAGCCAGGCTCCCATGCTGGGTCGGTTGCCCTGTTGCGCCCCTGTCTGAAAAAAAGTGAGGGCCGGATCATGATTAATGGCTTCGGTGTGCATAGATCGTATAATGCACAGATCATCCACAATGCGGGAGGTATAAGGAAAAAGATCGCTGACCCATGCTCCGGCCTGGCCATATTGTTTAAAGTCAGAAAATGAACCCACCAGGGGAAAGGACGATTGGTTGGCCGTCATGCCGGTGAGCCTTTGTCCGCCACGCACAGAGTCTGGAAGTTCCTGGCCCAGCATCTCTTTTAATTTGGGTTTATAATCAAAGGACTCCAGTTGGGAAGGGGCTCCGTTTTGGAACAAATAGATAATTCGTTTTGCTTTAGGTGCGAAATCTGCCAGGCCGGCAAGGTTTTGATCTCCTGAGAAATTTCTGTTTTTAAAAAGCCCGGGCATAAGCAGTGAACCCAGGGCAATACTTCCCACACCGGCGCCCAGGTTGGTAAGAAATCGCCTTCTGTTGATGTTTAACCTATGTTCAAAAAAGTCTTTTTCCATATCAGGTTTTTGAGATACTTTCTTCCAAATTATATATGACAGTGATTACCTGCATCAAAGATGCCCACATCACGGGATCAACACCATCGATACCCGGATACTCACCCACATTGAGCAGTTCCAGCGCTTCTTCAGCGCCTAATGTTGTAATCCGCCCCTGGTAATACTGCATAAGCACAGCCATTTCCTGTTCGCTGGCATGTCTGCACAATATTTTTCTAAAGGCAGTATGAATTTTTTCGTTGATGTCACCCTGGTCCTTTAGCAATTTTCCGGCGAGTACCCTGGAAGCCTCAAGCATAGTCGGATCATTCATCATCATCAAGGCCTGAAGGGGGGTGTTGGTTGTCAATCTTTCAACCTCGCATTGGTCCCGGTTACTGCCATCGAAAAGGGTAAGTGCAGGTGGTGGAACGGTACGTTTAATGAACTGATATAAACCACGCCGGTATAAGGCATCCCCGTGGTCCTGCTTATAAACCGAAAGAATACCTCTGCCCGAGGTGGCACCTTCCCATAAACCGGGTGGTTGGTAAGGTTTTACGCTTGGGCCGCCGATTTCAGTATTGAGCAGGCCACTGCTTGCCAGCAGCATATCACGGATAAATTCGGCTTTAAGGCGGTGTCGGGGTGCACGGGCCAGAAAGATGTTTTCAGGGTCTTTATTCAGCTTTTCCTTGCTGATCACAGCGCTTTGCCGGTAAGTTGCGGAGGTGTATATTTTTCTTTGCAGGGCCTTTATGTCCCATCCACTGTTTATGAATTCAACGGCCAGCCAGTCCAGCAATTCAGGGTGGGAGGGAAGGGCTCCCTGCATACCGAAATCACCCGGTGTGCTTACAATACCGCGACCAAAAATCTCGAGCCACATATGATTTACAAATACCCTGGCTGTTAATGGATTATCAGGGTCGAATAACCATTGGGCCAGTCCAAGGCGGTTTTTTTCATAATCTGACTTGAATCCGAGGATGGATGGAGGTGTGCCCGGCTCTACTTTTGCCGTAGGTTGGTCGTACATACCTCTGTTCAGTACGTAGGTTGGTCGTATCGAATCCAGTTCTCCCATCACAGAAACGATCAGGTCGAGGGTATCTTTTTTATTGATAAATTTCAATATAGCTTCTACATCTTCATTTTGAATGTGCATTAACGGCCTCTTGGCATAGGTCTCCGGTCCACCCACCGATGATTCTATACCCTTTTCCTTTACATTATTAAAAAATGCATAGAGCTGATAATAATCTTTCTGCGATATGGGATCGTATTTATGGTCATGACATCCTGCGCATTCTATGGTAATGCCGATGAGTCCTTTGCCAAAGGTATTGGTGCGATCGGTTACATACATCACCCTGTATTCTTCATCGACAACCCCTCCTTCTTCTGTGATTTTGTGGTTGCGGTTAAAACCCGTTGCCAGCATTTGTTCCATACCTGCATCGGGCAATAAGTCGCCTGCAATTTGCCAGGTAATGAACTGATCATAGGGCATATTTTGATTAAAAGCATGGATTACCCAATCGCGCCAGGGCCACTGACTGCGGTAGCTGTCATCCTGGAAGCCATGAGAATCGGCAAATCGGGCCAGGTCCATCCAATACACGGCCATTTTTTCACCATATGCTTTATTGTTGAGCAATTGATCGACCATGTGTTCATAGGCATCAGGCCGGGAATCTGCCAGGAAGGCATCCATCATTTCCAGACTTGGCGGTAAACCGGTGATGTCGAAGCACAGTCGTTTGAGCAGGCTTTCTTTATCCGCAACAGGGTTGGGCTTTAGGTCCATGCGTTCCTGTGCAGCGAGTATGAAATAGTCCAGTTCGTTGACAGGCCATTTTTTATTTTTCACTTTGGGCAGCGCCGGAGATTCGGGAGCCACAAATGACCAATGGGGCTCATATTTGGCGCCCTGCCGGATCCATTTTTCAATTAATTTGATTTCATGGTCATGTAAATACAGATTCGATCCTGGGGGAGGCATTTTTAATTCATCATCATTAGATGAAATGCGAAGGTACATCTCAGAAGAATGGGGCTTGCCGGGCACCAATGCATGTTTACCAGGGTTGTCTGATAAAGCTTTTAATGCATTTTCTTCAATATCGAGCCTGAGCCCGGCCTCTCTTTTATTGGCATCAGGACCATGACAGGCAAAGCAATTGTCAGATAGAATCGGGCGTATATGAAAATTATAGCTGATTTCATCGGGCAGCTGTACGTTTTCACCACCACTTTTGGATGTATCATTACAGGAAATCAACGCCAAAAGCCCCAGGTATATACCAATGCAAATTATTTTCAATCGAAATGTCATTTTTATCGATGAACTAAGAGTAAATACATGTATTAATAATGAGTAACCCAGGGATGAAGGTCAATTCGGGTTTAATTTAGAAAAATATTGACAGTAATGCTATATTGATGTATAAGTTTTTATCGCTGACGGTGCGTTTACAATGAGCCGGAGCAATTGCCTTTAGTGGTTAGGATTTGGGAAATATACTACGGTTAAGGCAAAT
Source organism: Cyclobacteriaceae bacterium (assembly GCA_020832305.1). Taxonomy (GTDB): domain Bacteria; phylum Bacteroidota; class Bacteroidia; order Cytophagales; family Cyclobacteriaceae; genus JAFIEV01. Next base: position 33,817 of record JAFIEV010000020.1, read on the forward strand.
CAGTTTTGTGTATTCTATTTTAATAATTTTTCTTGGCAATTATTTTACTTCTGTGTAATATTGCACTCCCATTTGAGGGAATCAAAATTGAGGACACAATATGTGATCCCGGGCCTATAGCTCAGTTGGTTAGAGCACCTGACTCATAATCAGGTGGTCCCTGGTTCGAGCCCAGGTGGGCCCACTGAAAATCAGCCACTTACGATGTAAAAATTGTAAGTGGTTTTTATATTCTAAGTGGTTGTAAGTCTGCTTGACTTAGATTCAGTGGAGGGATAGCACCTGACTCCCCCGAAAGCATTCGGGGCAGGTGGTCCCTGGTTCGAGCCCAGGTGGGCCCACTGAAAATCAACCACTTACGATGTGAAAATTGTAAGTGGTTTTTACATTCTAAGTGGTTGTAAGTCTGCTTGACTTAGATTCAGTGGAGGGATAGCACCTGACTCCCCCGAAAGCTCAAAGATGTGGAAACCTTCTTGAAATCAATGTCTGGGATCACCTGATCATCACCAGGGAAGGGTATTTATCATTTGCAGATGAGGGTCTTTTATAGGCCCTTTTTTTATAAATGATTGCAAAACTTGTATTTGTATTAATAGATTTTTAAAGACCCCTTCCTTTTTTATTATGGTTGGACTGAATCACCTTGCCAACCAGCTTTTCGTTCAAGTCTTTTGCATTGGCATATAGGTGAGACATATCGCTGGCTTCCGGAAACTTTTTCATCAGCAGACTCACAGCTTTTCTCCCACTATCATCATTGTCTAAAAACAAAAAATGGCTTTTATGTTTTTCCTTGAGCTCCATGGCCTTTACAATATTGTAAATACTGTTGAGTACAATAATGTCGTCTCCACTGAAATGTTCCCCGGATAATTTGGCAGCACTTAGAAAATCCAGAAATCCTTCAAAAACAGACACAATAGAGCTTCCTCTACTGATTACACTTATATCTTTAGGACTGGAAGAGCCTTTAAAAATCGAACTTCTCAATTCAAAACCTCCTGAACGGTTTGGAAGCCCCAAAGCAAACATTCGTTAGTTGTGTAACCTGAAATATGCTTCCTGACATTATTGCATGGCCAGATTCATATCAATACCCCGACTGTAAACTTACCGGGTTAACAGAGAATTCCTACCCAATGCCCGTGCTTATTCAATGATAAATGGAGATGCTTTCTATGATTCAAAGTTATTTAACCAGTATTTCAACTAGGATTGCCGGTAGTTTTATTGCTCTTCAATTATGGATTGTCCTTTGGATCTGTCACCTGATGTCCATTCCCAGTTTTCCTGCAACCTTATCTTTCCATTTGGAAGTATCTCTGGCCTTGAAAAACAAATGCCTGTCATAAGTTCGTTTTTAATATTTACCTGATGATAACGCATTTCAATATTTCCATCTTTATCTACCAACCCAATTAAATGTCCGTATTTAATGTTACCTCCTGAATACTCTGCAGTGAGCACATTATCAACCTGCTTGTAATTAAAAAGAGTTTCAGCTGAAGTTTCTCCATTTTCTGTATTGCTAACCGGTCTGAAAGTTTTGCCGTTATAATTAATCATTGTTCAATTAAGGTTTTGATGTTTCAGGGTGGCAGGCGCTACACCAAAATCGGGATGAATTAAATTTTCAAGATTTAATTCTTTAAGACCAACCTTTATCAATGCCTGATGGTGGATGGAATGTTCAAAGCAATACCATAATTCACGCTGGTAAGTAGTGCCAATCATCAAAGGGCTGTCCTTGGGATTGTTATAATTGCAAATAAGATTTATAGGCTTCGGATTCTGTGCTTCAAGGAGCAGGTCTATAATATTGTCGATTATTGAGCAGGCGAAAGAAAGGTTGGTTTCAAGGGTAATATCACGCCTGCGGGCATCATAATTTACAATACCTGATTCTTTGCTTTTGGCAAGACAATTGTAAAATTCAAGAATGTGCCGAATGTGCTGACCTATAGAAACGCCGGACAATACATCCAGTTTTTGTTGATATTGCGTGGATGTCAGCGATTTTAGAAGGTTTTTCAATTCAAGTAAGTTCTGTCGACAAAGTTCAATCATAGGGATTGCTATTTTAAATAAAATATATAAATGAACAAAATAATCATATGTATTAGAGTCGTGTTTTTTTCTCAAACCTGACAAATTTTATTGCTTTTTTACAGACAGCTTCCAGTTCTTATAGTGGGTCACCGCATCTTTAAAAGTTGGGGTAGTACATCCAGATATTCTGTTAAGCTTACTTATGCTGTAAATTATATTCCAATGCCTCAGCAAAGTGCCAATGCCAGTAAGGAGCCGGATGCCAGGATCATAAATATGCGCCGGTTCAGCATTTACACCATTCACTTCCAGGATTTTAATATTTCTTCCTTGTAAAAAATCCTCAAGACTTGACGCACGTAAATCATACCGCCCATAATAAAATCCCGCAAGTTGCGCACTTATGTCTGTAAACATTTGTTCAAGTTCAGAATTGATCAGATGCCGGCCATCAAGAAATTTAGTACCTCGATTGTGGTTGCCAATGGATTCAAGAATTTTCACTTCACCCGCGTTCAATACCTCATCAACTGAGCTCCCTAAACTTTTCAGAAGTTGCTTTCGTACCAGTAAGGCTCGATTATTTTTATCTGCCAATTCTATTATTCTTGATTTGCCATCACCTGTAACCGACAGGAACTCTTTAAGGACGATGGATGGTATATGACCTTTTTTCTCTCCGGGTAGCCTGTAATAAAACACACCTGCTTCAAAGGGATAATCAATGTATTCCTGTATAACACAATTGGATTGTAAGGTAGGTTGTCGGGCCAGGTCATCATTATTACGGATAAGTACTACACCTTTGCCCCGCTCACCACAGTCTGGCTTAAGTATCAATGGAAAATTGATGTCAAATTTTCTCAGGGCCTCAGTTAATTGCTCAGGAACAGTACCAGCCGCACAAAAAATCGTTTTTGGTTTGTGAAGATCTGATAGCTGGCAAAGTTGTTTGAATTTAGAAGCCCCGTAAAGTCCGCCCATTTCCATACCTGGATTGGCCAAACTGAAAAAGAAGCATGAACGGGACTTAAGAGCCAACCATGTATAATATATTGCGACCGGAATATAAACGATACAGGTTGGCCAGAACTCCCATTTTGTCAGTTTTATCCATATATTTTTTGCAGTCACAACCATGAGTATTAAAAAGCCTCAGCAAAATAAATATACAATCCTTTCGAATCGGGGGTCACACTATAGTCTAAGCGTATGTTGGTTTGGTCATTTTTGCTTATTTTAAATCGCAATCCAACCCCACCACCCGGGTGTATCTTTTGTGCAATTTGCTTGTCTAAACGATTGTAGACCCTTCCGGCAGAGGCAAAAGCGACAAAACCTATTCTACCCACCACATGCTGGCGATATTCTGTTTGATAAAGCATCATATGTTTATCTCTGAATCGTCCCTGGTAGTATCCCCTATGAAGGTAAGGTCCACCCAGCGTAGGCAAAGCGCGAAAGGGCAATTCACCCATAGTAATTTGTGCTACAAATTGGTTGGCCCAGGTAATCCCAGGCCTTAACTGATGATACTTTCTATAGTCAAACTGGAGCATGGCAAATTTCAATTCATGATTGCCGGCCATACCTTGCCCTAGCAGCAAATTGAAGTCAAGGAAGCTACCCCGGGTTGGGCAAAGAATATGATCACGCTGATCCCACATAAATGAAGGGCCGGCAGCAAAGTAGTTATATCCGTTTCGACCTTTCATGTCAGTGACGTCATCAAATAGTTCGAGATCAGGAGAAATCGCAGTCCCCAAACTTTGAAAATGACTTGATATCCCAAAATAGGTCTGATGATCAATCTTGAAAAGGTTTTTACTCTGTAGGGTTAAAGCATTAAAATCATACAATTCGCGATTCTCTTCCCGTGTATTATTGCCAATGCCATAATAATACTCTGGAAAAAATCTGTAGTCTAATCTCCCGTTGTGAAATTGCTTTTCATTTCTTGTATATACCTGCCAGGGTAATATGAATAAATATTGATTATTCTGGGTATAGGTTGCAAAAAATCTGAAATTGGATTTTCTTTCTGCTTCCTCAGCATAAAAACTATAGAAGGCAAACAACTCAAAAGCAATCCGGGTTTCGGGGGTGTAATAGGCAAGTGGATAGGCCTTAAATACTTTTGCATCTGCGGAATCATTTTGAGCAAATGACAAAAAGGGTTGTAATGTCATTATCGCACAAATCCATGGCATTAAATCTCCTTTTGTACATATTTTAGCCATCACTCAATGATCCGGATATCTATTTTTACTTCATCTGACATCATCCAATTTTTTCCACCGACACCATAGTCCCGTCTGTTAATTTGTAATGACGTTGTAAATATCTGCCTGCCATTGTTTTCTGTTATATCAATCTCGAGGTTTACAGGTTTTGTAACATCCCTGATGGTCAATAAACCAGAAATAAGGATTTTATGTACAGTTATACTTTTAACCGAAAGAGACCGGAACCTGATCTCAGGAAAGTTTTCAGTATCAAAATATTCAGACTTTCGCAAATGACCATCACGCATGGATATACCGGTGTTGATGGATGCTACCTGAATAATGCCTTGAAAGGTAGATTTTTCAGGGTTTTTAGCATCGTATTGAATATCAATAGTAAAATTCTCAAATTTACCATCTACGAAGATCCCAGCATTTTTTATTTTGAAGCTTATGACAGAGGATGTCTCTGGAGAGCCCTTTTGCTCTGCCTGGCTAATTGGGATTGAACATAGCATTGCCACGATTACCCATAATGTAATCTTTAATCTTCTCATTTGAATGTCATTTTTGCTGCTGCTATCTATTTACAGGACTAAAAGCGATGCCAACAAAAAACAGCATGGCCTTGTATCTGAATCGGTCATTTTCGTGGGTAAGCAAACGATCTGTAGTGTATTCCGAAAAAGTCATGTCAAGTCCGGCCTTGAGCCATAGGGGATCTGTAATCCGATAGGCCAGGAAGAATTCGGACTTTAATTGTCCGATGTCATTGTCGCCTATCAGCAATACATTATAGGATGTTGGTTTGGCTGTAAGGTTCGCCGGGAATTCAGAACTTTCCGAAGATACAAATCTCGCATCGCTTTCACGACCAAAACCCAGTCCAAGGGCATCAATATTAAAGCCCAATTTTAATTTAGATGACAACATATATTCGATATGGATAACAGCGCTGAGCCCCATAGTAAGAGGACTTTCTACGATAAGTGTGTCAATGGTTTCATTATTTTTTGTAAGATTGGCAGGTGCTGTTATATATTCCAGATTATTGCCTCCAAAAGCTGACAACCGTAATCCATATCCAATTCTGATTTTTTTTGACTGGAATAATCCATGTGTGCGATTCCATGATAATGAGCCAGTGGTACCATCGCCAAATCCAATGTTAGCTTCAAAAGATTGCGAAACTTTAGGAATTTCATTGTTTTGGGCACTCAGCCTTTGTCCCACTAAGGCCAATATGGCCAGTAAGGTAATTGTTTTAAAGATCTTTTTCATAAAGTGATTTTTTAGAAATTTAAATGTTTTATTTCAGTTGATCTAATGCATCTAGCAGAGCGCTGACTGGAGCACGCTGTTTATAATCCGGGTTAAAATGTCGCCAAACGATTTTTCCCTCTTTTGAAAGGATATAAGTGGCAGGTATAGGCAATTGCTGTGTTTTATCAGAATGTGCATTTTTTAAATCGGCCTTTAGTGCCGAATTATACATGGTTGAAGTGGCTTTATTTGGGACAAAAGCTACATCAAATGTCTTGCTGATTTTATATCCATTATCGTGTAGCAAAGGGTATTCTGCATGGGTTATTTTTGCAGTCATTTCAAGATACTCGGTTTTTTCGGGAGAAACCGCGATTAAACCAGCGCCATGTGCAAAGATAAATTGCAGGCTATCCTGCAAAATACTCAGGTGCCTGTTACATACCGGACACCATTGCCCCCGGTAAAAAACAATGACCAAAGGGCCTTCTTGCAACTTATGGTAGAGATCAAAGGTTTTTCCGTACTGATCAGTTGCCTGGAAATTATCAATAACATCTCCAATATTGAGACCTTTAGCCTCTTTAAGTTTTTTTTGGGCATCCTGGGCTATGGCTGTTGGCACATAACTAATAAATAGAATGAACCAGACCGCCAGAATGAATTGGTTTATTAGACTTGCTGTTTTCATGTTTTCCGAATTGACTATTTTTATTTGAATCATTAGTCGGTAGAAATCGGAAAACCTGACAGGGGGTATGAAAAAATATTATAATTTTTTTAACTCTTCAATAATCTTGTCTTTTTTCTCCTGAGATAGATGGTGAGTTGTATTATTGGTGATATGCATCCATCGGCTGATGGCTTTTTCAATGGTTTTCGATTGACGCTGATAGGCCCGGCAAGCTACACACATAGAATTATGCAAGCGTAATTTAAACCTTTCCCCAAGGGTAAGCGACTGAATTTGCCGCTTTTCGATGAGTTCGGTGGCCTTGACGCAAGTAATCATGATTGAACCTGTAAATTTCATTAATTCTTTAGTTTTTATTAAACCAAAAAGCTTCTATACATTTTTTCAGAAGTACTTTGGATCTGTGTAGAATCTGCCAATAATTTGACGAACTTATTTGCAACTCCTGACATATTTCCGCGGCATCTTTTTCTACAATATATTTCGACAAGACAGCAATTCGCCAGTTAATGGGTAAATCATCTATACATTTATCCATTACTTCCACGAAATCTTCATTATCCAGCATGCTTTTTTCATCTTCCCAGGCCAGCTCCAAACCATTGGGTTTCCAATAACCATTGCCATCAAAAAATGAATCAGTGGCTTTAAACACTTCAGCATCAATGGCAGAATTTAATTGAAAGAACTCTTTAGCTGATTTGCGGTAGTGATCTGCTATTTTATTATTGAGTATCCTAAAAAGCCATGTTTTAGGGGAACTTTCATTTTTGAATGAATCATAATTTTTGAAAGCAGCAATAAAGGTCTCCTGAATGATATCTTCAGCAGTTTCTCTTTCGCTTATTTTATGAAGCGCCCATTTAAACATATCGTCACTATAGTTTCTTATCCAAATAGTAATGGTATCATGGACATTGTTGATCGATTTTGATTCCATAGAGGCAAATCAGATAAATCCCGGTACTTTCGTCAATTTTCCCCCATTATACTTTGAAAAAATGATGAAAGCAAAAAAATAAAAAAAATACCATGATGGTAAAAAGTTTATAATCAGAGTAATAACTCTGGTTGTTTTCGGCGAATTAAAATTTCCTGATATTCATTCCTCTTGCTGTTTATTTTCTATTTAATCCCTCCAAATGCGCCAAAACACATGTTTTTATGCAAAATTTCAACCTTTCTAAATCCAAGCTGTTTCATCAACTCCAATTGATAATTCATAGATCTCGGCGAATCTTCTTTTTCTATATAGTCCAGGACTTCCTTCCTGTATTCTTTTCCACCCAACGATTCTAAATAGTCGCCATATCTTTCCCAAATATATTCATCAAGTGTGGGTGTATCCTGGGTAATTAAGTCTGAAATCATAAAACATCCACCCGGTATGAGGAGCCTGAAAAGTTTTTCAAATGTTGTTTCCCAATCATTATCATCCCTTAAATGGTGCAAAACAGCGCCGGCCAAAATGATATCATAGTGGTTTTCACGGAGCTCTAATGTTCTTATATCGCCTTGTAAAATGTTCACTGCACCCTTCGTATTTTGAGAAACTCTCTCATATGCCTTATCTATCATAGGCTTACTTAAATCAACCAAGGTGCAATTTAAATCAGGTATTTTGGTCAGCATCATCAATGTATAATTTCCGGCCCCACAACCAACATCCAATACATTTTTCGCATGAGGTGCAATTCTCTTCGCTGCTTCTGTGATGAGTTCCAATGAAATTTTTGCATCTATGGTGGCTATTTGTCCTGTGTCGAGATTTGAAAACCTTTCCACATCCTTGTCAAATCGTTGTTGTATTTCTTCTAAGGTAGATTTATTCATATTTTGTAAAATTTGATGTTTAATGTGCAATAATGTAATATTTTCGGAACAGACCGCAGGCTCTGAATAATTTATATGTATTTCTCAAAACTTAGATTTAATGAATCACTGCTATCAATTCATGGACCTGATTTAATTGATGTTTTTTTTCGAAGGGCCTGTGGTACCTGGTCACTTTCAACAGTAAGCCGAGCTGTACTGTAACTTAGACATATCTCATAGCGCAATGTTTTAAGCTCTTTTCTGTTAATGCCATAATCTTCCTCGGCGTGTTTTACAAACAAATCAGCCTTAGGTATACCTGGTTTAGGCACTAATATAACTTCTTCCAAAACGCCATTTACACTTTACTAATGGCAATTTTTCTAAACGATTCAGGTTGGCTCTGTGTGCTATAAAGCCATCACGGCATAAAAACAGGATTGAAAAAGTCCTTTTTTTGGCAGCTTTGAGAAATATTTATATACAGGGTTTTATATTTCAAGTGCTGTAACCCTGTACGAAAAATACTTGTCTATCATTTTCATGGCTACGCTTGAAGGCATTATTTTGAATCCAAAGTTTCTGAGCCGAATAAGAACAGGATTACTAAGTTGTCCCATTTTCCCAAGTTTTAAACTTTCTTTTATAATGCTTTCTGATCGGGGGTATTGTAATTCTTCGTATCGTGCAAATGCTTTTTTTGTTAAACCATATTTCTGAACCGATTTTGCTAATATAAAAGCGCCTTCCATAGCCATACATCCCCCTTGTCCCAAATTGGGTGTGGTAGGATGTGCAGCGTCGCCAATTAAGGTTGCATTTCCTTTGGTCCATCCTCTTTTTGGTATTCTATCTATTAAACTGGTTTTTAAAATATGATCTGTATTATTGATTAAATCAGGTATAGGATAATGCCAGTCCTCAAACAATCGGTTTAGTTTTTTCTTTGTGCCCTCCGGGTTGTCGTCTTGCATAAAAACTTCATTGCAAGTTGCCCACCAACCATACACCCCATCTTTAATGGGAACAATACCTACTCTTTGTCCTTTTCCAAAGGTTTCACTTCCATATCCTGTTTCAAAATGGGTCTTAACCACACCACGCCAAATACTATATCCCCTGAAAATAGGCGGGCCATCATTAATGATACATTTTCTTACAACTGAATGTATACCATCTGCACCAATTACAGCATCAAATATCCTGTTTTCACCATGCTCAAATTCAAGCTCAATTTGTCCGTTTTCAAAATGTGTAATTTTTTTTAACGAATGATTGTTGTACAATCGGGCGTCAAGTTTATCGAGAAGAATTTTATGTAAATCTGCCCGGTGAATGCATATAACCGGATAATCACTTTTGGGTTCTGTTTTGCTGAGAATAGTGCCTTTACTTGTTTTTAAATATACTGTTTTTAGCTGTCCGCTATTTTCAAGAATATCCGGCAACAGACCTAAATGATCCATTACACACAGGGCATTGGGAAAAACGCTTATTGCAGCCCCAACTTCTCCAAAATGTTCTTTTTTCTCATAGATGTGAATATCATATTTATGCGTCGTAAGACAACGGGCAAAAGTCAGACCCGCTATACCACCGCCAATGATGGCTATTTGCTTTTTGTTTTTCATGGATTTCTATTATTATTCACCTCATCACTCAAAATTGTTTAATTATATTTCCATACCCTGTCAATATATTGAAACAAGGAATTTATCCCGCACTGTGCGGGACTGTCAACCAGTTATAAATTGTTCCCCAATAGCTGGAATCTTTGATAGAAGCACGAATTGTCATTTTTTTCAATCGCATAAGTAGAAGAGGTTGAGATAAAAGTTTCAATTGCTACAGCCGAATTCTTTTTAAAGCGCCTTTTGTCAAATCTATTTTTGTAATTGAGTAGTTCTTCAGGCTTTTCGTGTAAACTTCTGCCAATTCCGTGTCCGCCTAAGTTCTTAATTACTTTATAGCCAGCCCTGTTAATGGTTCGGCTTTTCTGTTTTAAGTTCCATTAGCAACAATGGATAATTGTTTCCTTGGTCATCCTTGTCCATGATGGTAAATATATTAATTGGATGGACAAAAAACATGCTTTTATGCGTGCTAAAGAAAGGATATGACCTTACCCTGAATCCGATCGAGGATAAGCCGTGACTTTTGTTCACTTCTTCTATTGGCAGCAGTTTATCTTTATTTAATTATCAGATTAATTTTTTCCCACATTTCATTATGAAATGTTATGGGTACCAGAGCATCATCGGGAGCTTCCCCCATTCTTACTACAACCAAATTTTCACTTGGTACAATTTCTACGAATTGTCCATTTTTACCCATTCCTGCAATTAAATCACTTGGTGCTTTCAAAGAAAGTGAAGTATTGAAAGATGTGGGAATGGAAGGAAAAATGATGGAATTTTTTCCATTTAACCACCAGAGAAATCCATATGATGGATTTAAATCCTGCGATGAACTCGTCATTTGTGTATAATAATTCTCATCTGTGATGATGGATGTATCTTTCCATTTGCCTTTATTCAAGATTAACAATCCGAAACGGGCCATATCCCTGGCAGTACTCCAGTATACATTATTGTATCCTTGAGTTATCCAGAGACCATTCATGCCAATGGTGTTTGCTAATTTTTGCTTGCTGTATGTATTATAGTCAATTCCCGTTGCCTTTTCTACTACCTTTTCAAGCAAAGTGTATGGGGCATTATGATAAAACCATTGATTGCCGGCATCGGTTTTGTATTTGAGACATGCCGGTGTGGTGCAATTTAAATCTGCAATTGCATAGTCTAACCCGGTTGTCATAGTGAGTTGGCTTTTAACTGTAATTAAATTTTCTTTATCCGGCGGCAAACTTGTCCACCCTGCGCCTAAATAATCTGATGTTTTATTGTTGATATTTAAAAATCCATCTTGTTGAGCAATTCCGACTAACGTGGCGGTAAGTGTTTTTCCGGCCGAAGCCCAATACCATCGTGTATTGCTATTGAAGGGAGCAGTGTCAGTAATATTTTTTCCAAAATATTTTTCAATAACTATCCTGCCATTTTTAAGAATAATGAATGCACGGGTGTTAGATGATTCCAGAAAAGCCAGTAAATCATTTACTGCCATTGGATTCCAACCGAGCTCATCAGGTCCTGTAGCAGACCATTCATCTGCAGTGTTGGGAGGAAAATATAAGCTGTTATCATCTGTTACTCGCTTGGTAACATCATCTTTGCTACATCCGGCCATCAGTAGTATTAGCAAAAGAATTGGATTTAATGATTTCATTGCTATAAATTTCTGCATTTGAGTTAAGATATTGTTTTTCATCCACCGCGCTGCCTGGAAACATTATATCAAAATCAGGAAATCCAAATTTTCCCTTGTCCTGAATTAGTTTACGGGTTACGCAGATCAGTACCTGATTCTCTGAAAATTTTATTTGAAGGTGATTCCTGGTTTCCCCGATAGTTTTCGGATTTGGTGAAACGGCTGGATTTATGCAAATAATACCTAAAACACTTAAAAATGGCAATTTAAGGCATATTTTTCATTTTGTCCCAAATGAAATTAACCCAGGTATTATTTTTTCTCCAGCGAAAGCATCCATCTATGACCATAACGATCGATCACCATTCCAAACAGGGCGCCCCAAAATTCTTCTTTCAGCGGACTGACAATGATGCCTCCTTCTGATAATTTCTGGTATAATAGGTTTATTTCTTCTTCACTCTCACAATCCAGACTCAATTGTACAGCATTGCCTGTAGTCCGTTCACCTTGACCGCACATATCAGATGCCATCATACGAAAATCTCCATGGTGCAAAGTCGAATGTAAAATCTGATGATGTACTTCATTCGGGAATTGTGATTTGGCCGGAGATTCAGCAATAGACATAATCTCCAGCTGTCCTCCGAAAACGGATTGATAAAATTGCATGGCTTCCTTGCAATTTTCTTCAAAATGCAAATAAGGTTGAATGGCTTGTTTCATGTTTGTTCTATTTGGAAGTACTTATAATTTTTCCACTGTAATGATTATGCACTAATGAACTATTTTCGGACAAAGCCTTGCTACATCTCTAAGCAATGCAATCGAAAATCAATTCTTGTATTTTGTAATGCTGGCATCTCGACCTCGTAATTTCAACAGATACGCCTGTGTATGGCCATAGGTGAACAACCCATGTGGCATAAAACAATATTTGAGAACATGTTTATCCATTATGCAGGCGAATAATATTTGGTGCCGGTATTTGGAGCCAAATACTGTTTAATGCCTATAAAGTTAAACAAAAATATTAGTATTTTAGCATAAATGTGAGTTTAATAACCCTATAAAAGGGTCTGCTGAAAAAGCCTCTGGTGTATCCTTTACAAGGCAACAAAGTGAAGAATTATGAGTAAAGGTCGAGCCAAGGTCAATGATGTAGGACTTGTTCCGATTTTTCGGAATGGTGCAAGAAAGACTAACCCAAAAATTTAATAATATTTAATTTGATGCATAGAAATTGCACACTTATGTTGAAAATTATACATCAAAAATGTAATTTAGAACATTAAAGTAAAATAAATCAATAAGATAATCGATTTTAAGCGCGCCCTGATCAGGGATGGGTTGCGACAAAATATCAATCTTTCCCTGTCTTGCGAAACATGTATCTATTTTGTCACTTCACCAGGTTAACCTGGCAGGTCTTAAATGCACGTGGCAGAGAATTCATAAAAGAACGGCACCGTTACTGACATAGGCTATGAAGCTTTTTTATCAATGTATCGGACGAATTAATGTAACATTCCATTTCCTCTCTCTGAACCAAGGTTGCTATATCGGCAATGGCAAAAGACTTTTATCCGGTTTTTATCGGTTTTTTCATTTTCTTAATGAAGTTTCACCCTTTTCATGCAACCTTATTAGAATGTTTTTAATCATACCTTCAAAAGGTTCCTTGAGGGGCTTTACTTTCAATTTAATTCACCAGGAATTACAGGTATTTAGACGCTAACCGGGTAGACCTGATATATTTCTATAGAATAAATGATCCTGAAATAAGCAACCAAACACCTATTGATATGAAAAATATAAGTAATTGGGCAATTTTAGTAATCGGACTGGCTTTGTTTGCCTGCCAAAACCCAAAAACAGAAAAGTCACAGGTCATAGATCCTTATTCACAGGCACTTAGTCTGTGTTTTATACCTGCAGGAGTACAGTGGGATTTTTCAGAAGGAAAAGCCCCTTTGTTAGAAGGCATGGATATCATTGATTATCCGGTTTTAACCAATGATTCCCTGGCTCGGAGGTATTTTAATCAGGGACTTCTATTGGCCTATGCATTTAACCACGCCGAGGCAGAGCGTTCGTTTCAGTACGCTGCCCATCTTGACCCCACATTTGCCATGGCCTATTGGGGCCGGGCTTATGTGTTGGGTCCTAATTACAATGCCGCAATGGAACCAGATCATTATGCCCTGGCATACGGCGCCATACAAAAGGCTAAACTATTTATGCGGGGCCTTAGCGAAAAAGAGAAGGCACTGATTCTGGCAATGGAAAAAAGGTATACTGAAGATCCTCCGGAAGACCGTTCTGACCTTGACCTGGCCTACGCCAATGCCATGGGCGCACTGTATTCAAAATATCAAGAGGATCCTGAAATAGCGGTACTTTATGCAGAAGCACTTATGGACCTTCAGCCATGGGATTTGTATGATAAGCAGAAAAAGCCCAGGGGAAATACGCTTCTTATTACAGAAATCCTTGAAAAAACGCTGAAAGATCACCCTAAACATCCCGGCGCTCACCATTTGTATATACATGTAGTGGAAGCCTCAGACACTCCTGAAAGAGGATTGGCCAGCGCAAAACTATTTGATGATGGACTTACACCGCTGGCCGGACATTTGGTGCATATGCCAAGTCATATTTATATACAGACCGGTCACTACCATTTAGGTACCCTGGCAAACCTAAGAGCCGCCAAGGTAGATAGCCTGTATATAAAAATCTGTGAGGCCGAAGGTATATATCCGATTGCTTATTTTCCACATAATTTGCATTTTATGGCTGGCACCGCGATACTGGAAGGGAACAGCCAATGGGCACTATTTGCAGCGGACAGGCTTTTTGAACATACAGTGACTGATGTAATGGGAGAAAGTGGTTTTGGAGCGGTGCAACATTATTACACCATTCCTCTGTTTGTAAAGGTCAAATTTGGAAAATGGGATGAGATACTGGCTTTCCAGGAGCATGTATTTGAGCTTCCCTACCAAAAAGGGGTACTGCATTATGCGCGTGGAATGGCTTATCGGGCCAAAGGTGATATAGACAATGCCTTGTTAGAACTGGAAAAGCTAAAAACATTTATAGATACTCCGGAATTGATCGGGGAAAAAATCTGGGACATCAATGCCCTGAGGGATATTCTCGAAATCGCTGCACTTTTGCTGGAAGGCGAATTGGAAAACGCCGGGCATAACCACCTCAAAGCCATTGACCTGCTTGAAAAAGCATCGAAAAAAGAGGATGCCTTGCTCTTTAATGAACCACCCGACTGGTTTTTATCTGTGCGCCATCATTTGGGTGCGATATTGCTTGAAGCAGGTGAATTTGCCAGGGCAGAGGAGGTTTATCTCAAGGATTTGAAGGTATATCCCGAAAATGGCTGGGCTTTGACCGGACTCAGAAATGCTTTAGAGTTGCAGGGAAAAACAAGTGAAGCAGCCTCTGTACAGAAAAGAATTGAAAAGGCATGGGCAACTGCGGATATAAGCATCGCTTCTTCAAGAATTATATAGTTAATTATCCAGCGTAATAATATGCAATAGAGCGCAAAAGATCCTGAGCAGTTTGCGGCCTAATATTCAAGCGCCATTTATGGCCTTGAGGATCTGATCAGCTCACTGAAAACTTTCATCTGTAATAATTTCAATGAATAGATCAGGTGTCAATTAATATGGGACGTGCTTAAAAAATCAAACAACATGAAATACCTGATTTTGACACTTATTATTTTGAATGCTTCTTCAACTTTAGCAAATGAGGATACACAAAAAACAAAAATAATTCTTTTGGGTGTTTTTCATTTTCACAATCCTGGTGCAGATGCCGCAAAATTTGGTGATGTGGATATACTCTCGGAAAAACCACAAAAGGAAATCGAATTACTTAGCCAAAAGATAGCCTTGCTAAAGCCAGATAAAATAATGCTTGAAAGCGATAGAGAAGGTGGTTTGATATTTAATGAGATCCTCTCATCTTTTTCAGCACAGACACTATTGGAGCATAGCAATGAAATTGTACAGATTGGGTTTCGCCTTAAAAGTAAACTTGAGCGTGCAAGCATTCATTATGTTGATCATGTAATGGGTTTGCCATTTGATTCCTTGATTTCAACATGGCAAATGAGCGGACAGCAGAAGTATTTTGAGGAATTCATGGGTTTTATTAAAAAGGTGGAAGATGATTTTAATCGACAAACTGAACAGGGTGTTTCGATTATTGAGCGTCTGAAATTAATGAATACCGATGGTTACCGAAATTTTTCCCTGGCACCCTATACCAGCCCCTTGATAATGAATGCAGGTGCAGAAGGCAATTATATCGGAGCTGATGTCGCCTCTGAATGGTATCGGAGAAATATTCGGATATTTTCAAATATTGTCAGAGATCTTAATGGAGAGGAAGAATGTGTATTTATCATGTTTGGAGCAAGCCACATACCCATTTTGGAACATTTGTTCCGCTTGCACAGTGAAAAATATGAATTGATCGATGTTGTTCAACTGTTATCGGATTAGAGAAATGTCTTTGTAACTCAAATATAATAGAATGGGAGGTAAGACAATATTAGCATCTTACCGACTAAAATGCCCGATTTTGTTAACCATATTTTAAATCAGGTACATGAGGAAATAGTAAGTTTATATAGAACAATCCGTTATGTGATATTATTCTGTTGAAACCTGATTTTATTCTGTATTTAATCAGACAATTGCAATTATTGTCAGGAGATAGCCATGTTTTTTGCAGAAAAAGCCTCTGAATGCAAGCCGGCATGGAGTTCAGCATCTTATATGAAATAATCTACTTGAACATAACCACAACCTAAAACCAATTTAACCATGAAAAATTTAGTGATAATGTTTTTTGTATTCCTGTCTGCAATCGCATATGCACAGGATACGCTGAAAGGAAGGGTTACTGACCCTTCAGATGAACCGGTGCCATTTGCCCTGGTGGCAGCTAAAAATTTTAAGACAAATGAAGTAATATGCTCTGGAATAAGCGATTTGGATGGATATTTTGAACTGAAATGTATGCTGCAGGATGAATTCGTAATTTTTGTTTCTGTCATGGGTTTTCAGACCTATTCTTCAGCTCCACTGGAATTTCAGATGGATGATGAAGCTTATAAGCAACATTTTATTCAACTGGAATATGCCGAAAATGAGTTGGAGGAAGTCATTATTACTGCTGTCAAACCGCTGTTGGAAAACAAACAAGACAGAATTGTGCTGAACATTAATGATAGAATTGCTTTTGCAGGCAGTACTGTTTTGGAGGTGCTGGAAAAATCACCCGTTGTTTCAGTGAACCGGCTAGGCAAATCCTTAACGCTTTATGGAAAAGAGGGCGTAGTCATTATGATTAATGGAAAGCAGACAAACCTGCCAGTTGAAACTGTTTATGAAATGATTTCATCTATGAATGCTGACAGGGTTGAGAAGATAGAGGTTATTCATTCGCCCCCGGCAGGGATGGATGCTTCCGGCTCAGCAGGTATAATCAATATTGTGACCAAATCCGATGTTGACCTGGGGTCAAAAGGAACCATTACCATTAATACAGGTTTTGGTTTATACCCTAAAGCAGGAGGAAATCTTAGTCTTTTTCATAGAAAAAATGCATTTTCTTTCTTTTTAGATTATGCATACCTCTACGACAAAACCTGGCAAAGATTTTTAAATGAAAGAAATGTATTGCAAAACGGCATCAATGTAAATACATCTACCCTTAATGACAGATCAGCAACCAGAGAATCTCATCACTTCTCAACCGGTACCGAAATCAAGTTATCCGGGTCCTCCTCTGTCGGCTTACAGTTTTCGGGGAATCCGCAGCGATGGAAGCTTAGTAGTGAAAACCTGATCGATATAGTAGAAGACGATGAATTGAAAGAAAACATTTTCGTTGTTTGCAAAGAGAGAAATGCCTGGGACAGCTTCGTTGCCAGTATCTATTGGAATACACAGCTCGGGGAATCTACCGGATTTCAATTCCATTTTGATAGATTATTTTACTATAATGTTAACCCAAGCTCTTATGTAAATCATTTTTTTGTACAGGAAAGTGAAACCATTCAAAATGTGAGTATCTCAAAAAAAACGCCGATAGACATGTATGTAGCCAAATTTGATGTAAACCAGTCTGTTTCTGAAAAAGTGAAAATCGATGCCGGTATCAAATTTCTGCAAAGCAGCCTGGAAAATACGGTAAAGCTGGATTCCGACAAGCCGGAATTGATACAGATCGATGATGATGTCTCGGGAATCTTTAATCTGGATGAACAGATCAGGGCTGCATATATAAGCAGCCAGTCTATTCTGGAGAAAGATATCAACCTTTCAGTTGGTCTGCGCTGGGAACATACCCGCACCATCCTGGTTAATGATGAAGACCATTTTCTAGTGAACAGAAATTATCATGATCTGTTTCCAACGCTCTCGGTAAGGAAAGGATGGAGTAATGGTTATTCTGCGCAGTTTAGCACCGGTAGAAGAATATTTCGACCTACGTATAATCAATTGGCGCCTTTTGTCATTTTCCTCGACCCACTGAGTTTTATTTCAGGAAATACCCAGCTCAAACCCTCCTATACCAATTATGTAAATGCCGGATTGACAGTATTTCATGACTATACTTTTCAATTTAGCTATAGTCGTGAAAAGGATCATATAGTGCCGTGGCAAATACTTACTCAGGCTGAAAATAATGTGCAACTGGCCTTTCCCAATAATGTGGATAGGGTCAATACCTTTTCATCTTCCCTTAATTTTCCAATGCATGTATCAAGTTGGTGGGATATAGACAACAGTTTTTTATTCAATATACAGCAATCAGAGACCCTATTTCAGGATGCAAAGCTGAGGATGAAAAACAGAAATTTCCAGGCTGTCAGTAATCATATGTTCAGGCTGTCAAACGGATGGAAAGCAGAATTGTCTGTGATGTACCGATCCAAGGCTTTAATGGGCATAGGTTTGCAACAGCCCATGGGCTCTGTAGGATTGGGTGTACAGAAAGAGTTGAAAAATGAGCACGGCACCATTAGGTGTAATGTTACTGATGTCTTCAAAACAATGATCTATGGTTTTACATATCAACAGCCGGAAATAGGCCTCGATCACAGGTTTCAAATGCTATATGAAATGCGGGTGTTTAATCTGAGCTACACAAAGAACTTTGGAAATAAGAAATTAAGCAACCTGAGAAAAGCGCAGTCGCCAACCGAAGAGCAGAACAGAGTGGGTAATCAGTGAAAATTTTGATAATAATTCGAAAAACGGGACGAGAAAAAATATTGGTAGATATTTTTGAATCCAATACAATTCACTGGGCTTACTTAATGAGATATGGCAGATTTGAAATTCTCCTGGCATATCGCTATTTTTCGATTATATTTTTCCCAGATAACCTTTATTAAGAATTAAATACTTCTCCAATAAACAACCCGTTGAAATGTTTTAAGATATAAAGCCCCTGCGACTTCTGTTACAACTTTTTTCATGAAACAACCATAATCTTTCAATAAAATGAGAGCTGGGGAATAATCACATAGGTTGTTCTCCAGGTTTAAATGGGAGGTTTTCAGGACAGGTAGTTTACATAGAAACATAATGCCTTTCAAGTCGTTCATGAACCCAGCCATGGCTTGGCGAGCCTGGTTGATCAGGCCTCTGCCATTTCTTTTATTTTTTTAAGAGATTTGGGCCAACTTGTTTCAAACATACTCTTGTATTCTTCTGTAACCTCTGTGTCAACCGTCAATACAGTAGAGGTTCCCTTTTCCTGAAAAGAGTAATTCTCCAAAGCACCGGCCCAGCTAACGGCAGCCTCACTGGAAGTGTCTTCAATTCCATCTTGTACAAAGCCCAGGTGCTCTATAGAAATATATTCATGAAGTCTGTTTTCTTTAATCCTGCTTACCATGCCACTCATTTTACCTTTTTCATCGGGTCCGAGAAAAAGAATACTACTGCCCTTTTTCCAATCGCCAACAAAATAAGCGCCGTGTGAAAAGGCTTCTGTCCATTTACGATACGTGGCTTCCCCGAGCATAATATCCCAAACTTTCGATTTCGGTGCCTTAATGGTGATGCTAAATTGTAACTTTACCA
Source organism: Cyclobacteriaceae bacterium (assembly GCA_020832305.1). Taxonomy (GTDB): domain Bacteria; phylum Bacteroidota; class Bacteroidia; order Cytophagales; family Cyclobacteriaceae; genus JAFIEV01. The sequence goes on from JAFIEV010000020.1 coordinate 53,271, forward strand.
TGTCTTATGATTTAATAGTATTGAGTGATGAACGTGAGGATGAAACCTGATTTAATATTGATTTCTAAAATACACTCCTCTTTTTCAGCAAATTAATTTATTGCCAGGGCCAATTTAAGTAATTCGCTCGTGGTTTTCCAGTTTCTGGTAGTTGCATTCGTCTTGAGTCGGGCTTCGAAAAAGTTATTGTTTAGTTTGGTTTTGGCATAGCCCCCCGGACAATACAGGTAAATGGCGCTTCCACCAAAATGAATTTCTTCACCATCCTGTTTCCGCTCTTCAAAAACATCCGGATTGAATGCCTCAGGTTTGGAAGCAAGAAAAGTCACATGCATGTAAGCTGGGTCTTTATGCGTATCAGCCGCAAAAGGGTTGGCTTGAACTATTTCTTGCAGATTTTCGAGAGTCAATACCAGTATCGGCACATCAAAATCAAAGGTTTCTTTAATTTGCAAGGAAATTATTTGGGCCAGTTCATCGCAATTCTTATCCCTGGTTGTAAACACTAAATTGCCACTTTGCAGATAACTTTCCACCTGTTGCAGTCCGAGATTTGTATACATTTCCCGCAAAGCGGCCATTTTAATAAGTTTTTGTCCGCCGACATTAATGCCGCGTAAAAGGGAAATAAAGGTTTTCATGCCTGATTGTTTAGGTATACCAATTAATTAAATCCATTTCTTTTTTCTGAAATAGATGAATAAGCCCGCAATGGTCAATATAAAAATTATCCAAATCATTAAATAGCCATATCTCCATTCCAGTTCTGGCATATACGAAAAATTCATTCCATATATCCCGGCTACAAATGTTAAGGGAATAAATACAGTCGCTACAATGGTTAATACTTTCATTATCTGATTGCTGCGATGTCCCTGTACTGAAAAGAATAAATTGGTACTGCTCTCCAATGAGGTAAGTATCATATCGCATGTATCGATCAGCGTAAGGCATAAGTCCTTAATTTCCAGAAAGTATTTTATGTGCCTTTGTTCAAAAAACTGACATTCGCCTCTTTCCACAATAAGTGCAAATTCTTTGATGGGAAGTATGGATTTTTTAATGAAGTTTACTATTTTTTTTTGATTTTCGATCAGCGATAATACATTGGGAGAGGGTTCGTAATCAGCGTCAGTGAAATTGTATTTTTCAATTTCCTCATCAATTTTATTCAGGGTTGAGAAATAATTATCGAGTATGGATTCCAACATGGTATAAAGCAAATAATCTACTCCTCTTTCTCTCAGGATTCCTTTATCTTCTCTTAGCCTGGATCTGATATGCTCAAAAAAATTGGCTTTTCTTTCCTGAAAGGAAATTAAAAAATTTTCTCCTATAACAAAGCTGATCTGTTCTGAAATCAGATGTTTTTCTAAGTGCATAATTGATTTAAGGGTCAGAAAGGAAAATGCATCGAATTCCTGAAATTTTGGTCTTTGACTGACATCAAGTATGTCCTGAACCACTAAATTATGAATGCCTTGTTTTTTACAAATAGAGGCAATGGTATCGGCATCATTTATACCATAAATATTGAGCCAGTAGATGGAACCATTTTTTTCAAACTCCCCTATGTTTTCAGGTATAATTTTTTTGCTTTCAAGGCATTGCTGCTTTGTATATTGAAAAAGCTGCAAATCAATATCAGTGTGAATCTTATCACCTGTGAAAATAAATTTTCCCGGATCGACCTTTTTTCGGTTTAATGGAGAAATTTTTCTTAAAGGTTTAAACGCTTCCATATGTTAATTTTAAAAGTTTACAAAAAAGGCTGGAGATGGGTTAATATTTACATTATGTCCCTTTCCAACCTTTTTATTCCTTCAATGCAAAGGCAATATAAATTAAAATCAGGCTATCCTTTCTATATTTTAATTTACTTTACTGAAGTCCTTCCTGAATAACTCTTATGGAATAACTGCCAGGTTATCATTCTTCAAGATACCCGAATTTTCCTGCATTGAAATCTTCAATTGCCTGAATAATTTCCTGATGGGTATTCATGACAAAAGGCCCATGTGCCGCAATAGGTTCATTCAAAGGCCCGCCACTTAAAACCAACACAACAGCTTTTTCATTAGCCTTAATACTGAACCGGGTATCGCCATTCTCAAAAAGCACAAAATGGTCGGTAGGTACCGTTTCCATGCCGTTTACCAAAATACTCCCATCGATCACGAGCAGTCCTGTATTGAAATGAGCCGGAAAGCTAAATTCTGCTTTTCCACCTTGCTCCAGTTTTGCATTCATCAGGTGAACCGGTGAGAATGTACTTGCCGTGCCTTTCATTCCCATATATTCCCCTGCAATGACTTCTATGATTCCTGCATTATCATCCAACGCATATTTATCAATTTGTGCATTGCTTATGCCCTGATATTTGGGTTGAGACATTTTGTATTTGGCAGGAAGGTTTACCCAAAGCTGCACCATCTGAAAATCACCGCCTTGTTTGCTGAAATTTTCTTCATGATATTCTTTATGCAAAAGCCCTGATGCTGCTGTCATCCATTGTACGTCCCCTTCATCGATAACGCCGCCACCACCACTGCTGTCATGATGGGCGACCTTACCTTTATATGCTACGGTAACCGTTTCAAATCCCCGATGCGGATGTACGCTTACACCCCTGGGCTTATCGGTGGGAGGGAAGTAAAATTTAGAATTATAATCCAACATGATAAAAGGATCCATCCTTTTCATGTCCAACCGGTATGCACTGGGGATAAAATTATGGACTCTGAAGCCATCGCCAACAAAATGTGGCTCTCTTGGCGGAACTACTAATTCAATATTTCTCATTTTGATAATCATTTAATGTACCCCACAAAATTACCGGCAAGGAAATGGCCCTGCATTGATCTATGATAAGAAATCAATGTAATGCAGGTTTTAAAGCACCATACCATTTCTTCCACTGCTTAAAATTCTGGTGTAAGGCCTAAAAAAGGATGCGATTTACCAATGCGTAATTCTCAGTGTTAGCTTGGGTTTCAAGGTAATACATGCTACATGTTTTATTTCGGAGTTGGCTCCAGTCAACAAACCCTACTGTTATTGTCTGAAATGAATTTGTAATAAATATTCGAAATATGGCCCTTTTATAGTATGTGTGTTAATAATAATTTGCTGATGGCATCAGGGTTCCCGGTTTTATTATTCCTCTATTATGGATTGTCTTTTTGATCTATCCCCCGAAGTCCACTCCCAGCTTTCGTTCAATCTTCTTTTTCCGTTTTCAAGAATCTCAGGTCGTGAAATACAGCTTTCTGTCATAAAGTTCATTGTTGATATTCACCTGGTAATAACGCATTTCAATATTGCCATCGTTGTCTAGCAATCTAATCAAATGGCCTGATTTAATTTTTCCACCTAAATATTCTGCTGTGAGAATATTTTCTTCCTGCTTGTTATAAAATACAGTTTCATCAGATGTTTCGCCGTTTTCAGTATTGTTTACTGGTATTAAAATTTTGCCGTTATATTAAAGCAAGGGCCTGGTACAATACGGGCAGATTCGTTTATTAAAGAAAATTAAAGGCATTCGGTAGCTTCAATGGAAATCAGAATACCAAATAGTCTGCTTCACAAAATAAAAACCGGTCATTTTCTAAAATTTACCAATGTAACTCTTTTTTATCCCTGAAAAATTTACCTGTCAATGTTTGTGGGGCATCGGTTGCCAGCCAAATGGGTGTTTCAGCTCCTTTCTCAACCGGTCTGTGGGCGCCAGTACCTCCCATATCTGTCTGGATCCAACCCGGGCAAACCGAATTGACTGAAATGCTTCTGCTTTGAAGTTCCACCGCCAAATGACGGGTTAAGGCATTTACAGCGGTTTTGCTTATGCAATATGCGGGTGCCCAACCTCCAACCGGATCACTCATGGAACCTCCGTCACTCGATATATTGATGATCCTTGATGGACTTTTCATCAACCGCATAAAGGCCCTGATGACATGCAATACACCAAATACATTCGTATTAAATGTATGCGCTGCAATTGAAAAATCATCATTGATCAATGAATGATCATCCTTATGAAGGATGGCGGCATTGTTGATAAGTACATCTATGATTACATGATTGGCCATAAGCTGTTTTGCAGCAGCTAGAATGCTTTTTTGCTCACATACATCCATCAACAGCATTTCTGCTTTATCATGCGCCAGTGTATCATAAGATGCTTTTAACCTTTCCTGGTTTCTGCCACTGATAATGACATGATGCCCTTTTTTAAGAAGCTGCCGGGCGGTTTCAAAACCAAGTCCTTTATTGGCTCCTGTAATTAAGATGGTTTTCATATCGCAATGCTTTAAATCATTGAACATGCCAATTTGGCGAAATATGCCACCTTTACAAAATAACAGGTTCGTGAAGTATCGGGAAATTACATGAGTTGGCAATAAAACACATCGCATTGGCTTTTTTATGAAGTATGGTAGCCTGTTCTTTCTTTCCTTTCTCAACAATAGCAACGGAAGGCTTTAAAATCACCCTTTCAAATGAGCCCGAGCCATTAGCTGCTTCCATCATAGTGCCGCTTGCCTGGTCTTCATAGCTGATTACGGTAATGCCAGCATCTGCACAAAGGTGTAAATACCAAAGCATATGACAAGCTGCGATAGACATGAGGAATAATTCCTCTGGATTATATTTACTTCTGTCGCCTCTGAACGAAGGGTCAGAACTGCCTTCTAGCGACGGTTTGCCCGATATGTCGATTTGATAACTCCTTTCATACCCGGTGTAATTTTTGGTGCCATTTCCTGTGTTTCCTGTCCATCGCAGGTTCAGGGCATAATTATGTGCTTTCATGTCTGGTTTTAGCTTTTGAGCGTTTTTTAAGGTTCTTTTTACAATTGTCCAAGCACTAAATAGATTGTAATTTTTTCACGGTTGCCAATGCAGGCAAAAAATTTATTCATTACCTTGAGGCAATATGCATTTTTTTAATTTTTTCATAGCCATGAATTTAGGATTTCTGAAAGCTGGTATGTTCACTATTCTTTCTGTGTTTTGGACTTTGCAATCCATCTCAGCCCAGGATGTTAAGATAAAGCCCGACAAAAAATTGATCAGGGCCATTACATCATCCAGGGGTTTTGTGGCCTTATGGAAGTTTGATGAACAGCCGGGCACGCCCAGACTTGCCACAGGAAAGAGCAGCTTTCCATTGCAGGAAGTGCAGGGAAATATTGCCAGAATAAATGAAGGGCCGCTTTCGGGATATTCCATTATGCTCGACGGATCAAACTATCTAATGCTGCCCAATGCATCGACAGGGCCTTTGAATATACATGGAAGCGGATCAGAAGTAACGGTAATCGCCTTTGTCAAATGGACGGGCGAACAAACAGGTTTTGTTGGTGGAATGTGGAATGAATATCAGGATGGAGGAAAGCGTCAGTATGGATTGTTCATTTCATTGCCACATTACAATGGCAGGGACCAGGTTTGCGGACATATCTCTAAAAGCGGTAAACCAACGCCCCCTTTCCCTTATTCGATAGATTACTCCGCCAGTCAACAAATAGTGCCAGCCAATGAATGGTCTTGCGTGGCCTTTACTTACGATGGTACCTATATCAGATCTTATTTCAATGGAGAGTTTGTCGAAAGAGAGTCCGAACTGATAAGAAACACAAAGGGCTTTGAAGGATATCCCGAGGGGCTTATTCAAAGCAAAAATCCGTATTATTTCCCGGATGGGATGGGAAATAATGGATCTGATTTTACGGTTGGCGCTGTTTTACTGCAAAGAGGAATGGGTAATTTTTTTAAAGGGCTTATAGGCGGACTGGCGGTTTTTGATAGAGCCCTGGATGACGATGAGCTAAAGAAAATATCAGATCGTATGGTGAAATAATTATCATAATTGTGGAATATGCCCAAATTGTAACTGTAATTGTCTGTTATACTAAATTACAGTTTCAAATGTTAATTAATAGCCATTCTATAGAATTTTCGATGTAACTTTATTTTTTTCTGAGTAGTGAATATAAATTTTTGGAGAAATTGAAGATTTGGAGTATTTGAACAGAAAAGCTCAAATAAAATGTTTATTTTTAGCATATTTTTTAAAGGTTAATAAATTTTATAAACTGATTTTTTGATGTATTGGAATATTTTTTTGATTTATTTTTCATGTATAACGCTATTTCAAACCAACGCTATTTTTGCTCAGACCTATATTATAGGTGGTGATTTTGATTATGCTCCTTTTTCATTTATCGATAAAACAGGAAAACCAAGTGGACTTGATATTGATGTTTTAGAGGCCATTTCTGTTTCAAAAGGTATTAAATTAGAATATCAACTCAGCAGGTGGGATAGTGCAATGTCTTACATTAAATCTGGAAAAACAGACATTATCACAGGAATAATTTATTCAGAAGAGAGGGAAAACTTTTTTGATTTTACAATTCCCATTCACACTGAGTATTATTCAATTTTTATTAGAAAGGATTTGCCACTTACAGAGCTATCCAGCTTATATGATTACAAACTGGTAGTGTTGGATAAAGATGTATCTATAGATAAATATCTTATTCCAATGGGACTTTTCAAGGATTATATAATGGCAAAATCCTTACCAGAAGCGCTCTCTGTAATAGAATTGGGATTAGCTGATTATGTGTTAGCTCCCAATTTACTTGGCTTGAATGAGATAGAAAATAATAAATATCAGAATATTGAAATAAAAGGACCATCAATTATTCCAAGCATTTATTGTATGGCAGTGAGAAAAGGAGACACTCAATTATTGGCCATTTTAAATAGTGGAATATCCGAGTTAAGAAGAAGTGGCAAGCTGACAGAAATACAGGAAAAATGGAAAGTATATGAAAAAGAAGACTTTAAATATAAGAGAATTGCCAACATCATCGGAATTGTCTTTATAATAGCTCTTGTTTTGCTAATCCTTGTTTTTATATGGGTCTGGTTACTTCGGATACAGATTAAGAAAAAGACAGAAAGTTTAAATCTAAAAAATCAGGAGTTAAAGAAAAGTGAAGAAAAATTTAGAATGATTACTGAAAACTCCAGTGACATAATCTGGCATTTAGATAGCAATTTTATTTTAACCTATATTAGTCCGGCTGATGAAAGGATAAGAGGTTTTAAGAAGGATGAAGTCATTGGCAAATCACTTTTTTCAATTTTAAAACCTGAGGGAATACATTTGCTAAAAGAGGCAAATGATAAGCGAATGATCAACCTGAGTAAAGGGATCAAAGCAGCTCCCGTAATTTATGAACTGGAACAGCTTTGCAAGGATGGCAGTTGGGTTTGGGTTGAGGCTACAGCAGAGGCTTTTTATGACCAGGATGGGAAAATTTCTGGTTATCACGGAGTTTCAAGAGATATTTCAGAGCGAAAAAAGGCGGAATTACTTCTCAAAGAAAGGGAAAGTCAGTTAAGAGAGTTAAATTCTAATAGAGACAAACTATATTCTATTATAGCACATGATTTGAGAAGTCCGTTTAATGCCATTTTAGGATTATCAGAAATATTATTAAAGCGGACTGAAAATTTCAAAGATGCTGAATTTGAAAAAATCATAACTATGATTAATACATCAGCAAAAAACACACTTATTTTGCTGGATAATTTGTTGACGTGGACAAAATCACAAACCGGGAAAAACATTTATAATCCGGAAAATTCAAGTTTGCCAGCCATTATCAACGAAATACTGGAAGTATCAAAATCAATTGCAAATATTAAAAGGATCTCCTTGAATTATATTCAAACAGATTACATTGAAGTATATGCAGATGTAAATATGTTAAAAACGATATTGCGAAATCTTATTTCCAATGCGATAAAATATACGCGTGAAAATGGAGAAATCACCATTTCTGCTGTGCGAAATATAGACAATATCGATATTACGGTTACAGATAATGGCGTAGGTATGACCGAAGAAATCCGAAATAAATTGTTTGAAATTAATTCTAACTACACAGCTAAAGGAACAGCAAATGAAAAAGGCTCCGGACTAGGCTTAATGCTTTGTAAAGAATTTGTCGAAAAACATGGTGGCGAAATTTCGGTTAAAAGTGAACTTGGAAAAGGTAGTGCATTTACATTTTCATTGCCTGTTAGGTAATATTGACAAAGGTATAATAATGTAAGCAGTTCATTATGTACATACAAAAGTCCAAAGATTTTCAATCCAGATCATAACTGCATATTGGCCATTTTACAGTTTGGCTGCTGCACCCACAATGACATTCGTTTTTTACCTCCTGGAATTTTTATTGCCAGGTATTTCGTAGCAATTCAAAAAGCCACAATGCACCACAGATAAAATATTCTCTAAGCTGCTGCGAAAATTATAACTCACCTCTTCTTCTCACCAATTCTTCTTTGATTTCCCTGGCTCTGCTCTCGTTGAGATCGTATTTCCACATCACCAAAATGGCAAGACCGGCCGTAAAAGCGGGAATAAGGATATCTGCAATTCTCAGGCGCGTAAGAGTTTCGGTCGTTTGTATGGCTGCATTCTGATCAAACCCCACCATTTTCAGGACTAATCCCCCAAGTACTAATGCCAGTCCCTGCCCAAGTTTCACCATCCACCAGTAAATCGCGCCGAAGGTTCCTTCTTTTCTGGGCATTCCGTTGTTGAGTTCATCCAGATCACACACATCGGCGGTCATGCTCATCATCAGCGTAAATAATCCTCCGATGCCAAAAACCATCAAAGGTACCGGCATAAAAATCAACCAGGGATTTTCGGGGTTAAAACCCCACCATTTCAATGCATATCCTGCCATAGAAATAAAGGTGGCAATGATAAATGCTTTCCTTTTCCCCCACTTATTCGCTATTTTGGTAATGATGGGAATGATAAGAAAGGCAGTGCTCAATGCACTTACCGTTGAAAACCATGCAGGCCAGGTACCGGCGGCTCCATAATCGCCCCTGAACATATAGAATACTATGATAAAATAGCTGAACGAAGCCACCATCTGATACCCGTTAAATACGAGAAAGGTAGCGCCACATAGTCTTACAAATGGTACATTCTTAAATATTAGCACCATGTTTCTGATGAGGTTTTTCAAATTTCTGGCCAGGTTTTTTACATTAATTTCATCGCGGTTAGACAGGTTTTTCTGATCAACTTCCTTACAAAACAATGCCGGCAATACCCCCAAAACAATACAAATACCTCCGACAAGCACAGAAAGCCTGCGTACACCCACGGCCTGGCTTTCAAACAAGTCAGGATTGGCAATAAGCACCCAAAACCAGGGTACAACCATCCATGCAATTTGTCCGATGGTCTGTGAAAACCCCATCAATCGCGTGCGTTCATTGTAATCGGGCGTCATCTCGTAGCCTAAACCAATCAATGGGGTAGAAAAAATGGTATTTGCTGCTATATAGACCAGCGACATTATCAGAAAATACCAAAAATTATAGGTTTGTGAATTCTCAGCGCTTAGCTGCCACATCATTACAAACAAGACACCACTTAATATGGCTCCCAGAAAAATATAGGGTCTTCTGCGGCCAAATCGTGACTTTGTGTTATCTGTAATATAGCCCATAATGGGATCCGTAATGGCATCAAAGAATCGAGGCAATCCGCCTAACAATCCCGCCAGAAAAGGATCCATGCCAAATGCGGTAAGTAAAAAGAATGAAAAGACGCCTAATGACCCCGGCAATAAATTATTTACCAGGTTACCTGCTCCAAATGCAGCTTTCTGACCTAAAGGGACACGGTCTTTTAATGGGGTTTGATAGGCAGTCATCGTTCTTTTATTTTGATGGGTAAGACATTTTCTAATTCACACTTGATATTAATTCGTTTTGAGCAGGCGGCACTTTCACCGTTTGCATCAATGCTTCTATTTCTCCGTCGAAGGTTTTGGTAATGGGTTTTCCATCACGCCTTAGCGCTTTAAATTTTCCATCATCGACTTCATTCCACAAAGCAAATTTGGCCTGTCCCTGTATATTGATGAGACCAAAATGGTTTTCAGAACCTAAAGGATTTCCCTCATCCTTCCAGGGTTCATCGAAAGCTTCGAAATAAAAACAGCTCACGCCTTCCATTTGAGACCAATCACGTATGTGCCAGTAATACAAGGCTGCTTTGTATTCATCTACAGCCCGGCTTCCCTCTGGCCCGTATTGTTCATTTGAAATACTTGCCCATCCTGTTTCACCTATATGCACGGGCTTGTCAACACCAAGGGATCGCATATAATTCACCACACTATTGTATTGCGCAACTGCATGATCTCTTGCCCTTAGCATGGCGGACTCTATTTTTTCCAGGTCCGTTAAATCAGATTCTGTTTCCGGCACAGCCCAAAAATCGGGGTTGTAATGGGTGTCATGCATGGGATAAGTATGCATGGAAATAAAATCTACTGAGCGAATGAGTTCATTTAAATCTTCTTTATGATACTCTGCACCTCCACCTCCCCAGGCTGCAAAATTGTCAGAACTGGTGATCCACAGGGTTTCTGGCAATGCGCCTTCATTTTTAAGGTTTTGCAAATGATTAACCCATTTCAAAATGATACCCGGCTCCACATAATACGATGATGCCCAATGAACCATGGCTTCATTTCCTACTGCAATAATTTTTACAATTTCGGGATATTGGCTGGCAAGTTCTGCCGCACGGGAAATTTCCGCAGCATTTCTTTCACTATCCTGGTCCCGTATGCGATCAGGCAGCTCAGTCCATGCATTTTTACAATCTATCCAAGCACCCAGCATTACGTACATTTCGAAGCCCGGATCCTCCTTGCGCATTTGCCGTATAGCTTCCAGCAGGTTTGCGGCCTCATCGTAGTGTACATTATAGGTTCTGATGATTTTGATTCCCATAGCCGCCAAAATTCTCATGTCTTCTTTAAGCTGGGGAATTGTAGGCTGAATATCACGGGTTAGCTCCCGGTAGCCTCCGTAAGACATGGCCATATATTCCGGATTCCCCAGTATTTCTGCAGCGGTTATTTCTTCAGTTTTCTGTGCAAAATTGCAGGAACTCAGATAAAGAAATACCATAAATGGGATAAGGTTTAGATAAGTAGGCTTCATGGCTATATTTTTAAAAGTTCTTATTTGATCATTTCGCTTTGCCATCATGACATTTCCCTTCGTTGTCTTAATTCATCTTCCATGACCTGGCAGGTTTTACGGTCGATGCCATAGAAGTACAACAGAATTGCACATGACATATACAATAAACCCGGAATAACAGAGATCATTAGTTTTATTCCATGGAGGGAGGTGGCTGTTTGTTCTACGTTGGGTACAAAGCTGAAAAGTGCGAGTATCCAACCTGCAAGTGCCCCGCCGATGCCCCAGCCTGCTTTCTGCGCGAAGGTTGCTGCCGAGAATACCAGTCCGGTTGCACGTCTGTGAAATTTCCATTCTGAGTAATCTGCAGTATCTGCCAACATGGTCCATAGCAAGGGCACAGCCGGCGCATAGGTGAATTTTGCCAAAATATTAAGAATATTTACAGCATACATGTTGTCGTTTCCCGGGATATACAGCAGAATGAAAAACACACCTGATATCAGGGAGCTTGCCATAAATACATTCCGTTTGCCAAAGCGCTTTGCCAGGGGTTTTGAAAATGGGATGCCCAATATCAGGGCAACTGTACCAATTACGTTGAACAACTGTACACTTTGCTCCTGTCCGACATAGTATTTAAAATAATAGGCAATGGAAAGATTCTGGAGTGCGAACATGATAAAGGAAACAATCCCTACAAAGAATAAGATCACCCATGGCCGGTTATTGAACAGGTTTGCAAAATCTGCCTTTAGATTGGTTTTTTGAGCAGGAGGTGGTGCAACCCTTTCACGGGTGGTTTTAAAGGTAATCATAAAAAGGACAAAGCTGATTAAGCCAAATAGTATTAAAGTGTATTGATAGCCCGTGGCCATATCTCCTTTGCCAAAATAGGAAGCCAGATAAAGCGCTGATCCCGTCACGATAAACTGGCCTGCAAAAGCAAAAATAAAGCGGTATGAGTTTAATCCTGCCCTTTCATATGAGTCGGAGGTCATCACAGCGCCCAGAGACGAATAGGGGAGGTTGATGGCGGTAAAAACTGTCATCAGCAAAAGATAGGTAACCCCGGCATAAATTACTTTTCCGGTGGCACCCAAATCGGGCGTGGTAAAAGTTAGGACGGCCAGCACACTGTAGGGCAATGCCATCCAAAGCAGGTAAGGCCTGAATTTCCCCCATCGGGTGTTGGTCCTGTCAGCCACAATTCCCATCAATGGGTCGCTTAGCATATCCCAAAAACGGGCAATCAACATAATGGTACCGGCAGCGGCGGCAGAGATCCCGAAAGTGTCGGTATAAAAAATGAGGATCCAAAAGCCCACCATATCCCAGACAAAATGGGATGCTGTATCCCCAAGTCCGTAACCGACTTTCTCTTTTAGCGATAATTTTGCATTATTACTGCTCATTTCTTTTGGTTTAAGCTTACAAACAATTGTTCAACTTCACCATTCCGCGTAAAAATCAGCTTACTTATATCACGGCTTAATACACGACCGGGCAAAATTTCTGAATGCCCATTGGAATAAATTACATGGATGGTATCCTCGCCTGAAAAGCTGAGTATAATTGGGACATTGCAAAAAGTAAATCCCATCTGGCCTTTTTCAAGTTTCAATTGCTTTGGCTCGCCTTTAAGGTTGTAATATTCGAAGTCTGCAGTCTGCGAAAGAATTTCGTCTTCATTTACCAAAGCCGTATCAAAGACGATAGATCCATTTATCACGGTAAGGGCCAGCTCCCCAAACCGGGTAATCACATCTTCTTTTACCTGACCGGTAAGGCCTGGTTGTTTCACGCCTGAACGCGCCGGTGTATGCGAATGGGCATCGGTAGGAAAGGAGCCATACAATGCAGGGTTTTTATAGAGTCCGATGCCTGCCTTTATTTCGTAATAGTATTCTTTTAGCCTTCCAACTACTTTTTCATCTGCCTCTTCTGATTTCGCCTTGAAGAAACACTCCTGGGTAGCCATCATTAGCTTGGAGACCATATGCCAGTAGATAGACCCGAGGCCCTCGTATGCAAAAAAGGTTCCCGATCTTCCGGTAAAGGACTGGTGATCAAATACCTGCTCATATATTTCCAGAACCTGTGCTATTTCTTCATCGGGTGCCTTTGAGTATTTGTCCTTTGGAAGCTTGAATAAAGCCTGTTTTAACACATCAGCATTTCGAAATGCGCTGTTAAAATGATATTTTCCGACGGCATCCCGCTCTATGATGCTTGTGTCTTTATCTGAAAGAAGCTTTTTCAGCAAAGCAGAAGATTCAATCAGCGTATCTGGCACCTGGTTTTTTTGCATGAATGAAGGCAATTCCCTGTCAGGATACAGCATATAGCTGTATTGGTCTTCGCGGTACATCCGGCTATTTTTCAAAGCATCGAGCAGGGCCAGACTTTCTACACTGTTGAGTAATCCGGCGCTGAGAACAGCCACCTGACCTTCAAGCATTTCGTACAGAAACCTTATTTCTATACCGCCATCTTTAAAGGAAATCAGGTTGTATGAATGATATAAACCATCTTTTCTTTGGTTAGATCTAATCGAGTGATCCATGTATTTTAGGCATAAACCGAAGAAATCGACCATTTTCTGCGCCTGAAGTTGTTTTTTCGCCCCTGAGAAGGATGAATGGTAGATGTCATTGCGGTATTTCTCGTGTGTCTTTCCCAAAAAATCTGCAAATTGGCGACGATCTGAGGCTGAAAACTTTCCGTCCAGTCTGAAAGCATTCTCCTGCAGGAATATAAATACACTGTCAAATAAAGTAACGACTTCCTCAGAAATATCGGCTGTACTAAAAGAAACATTGCGCATCTTTTCTTCCCAGAATTGAAGAAACCTGCGCATGTAGTACAGCGTAACCATGGAGGTTCCATTACCTACCAGTGCATTATTGGCATCATTCCACTCGGGTCTCTGTGTATTGAGCCAAATACCTGCTTCAGGAATAAAATTGCAAAGTTTTGATAATAGTACAACCAGGATTTTTTCAGTCAGGTTGACATTGTAAATCCGATCTCCCGAATGGATTTTCATCATACAGGCATCTGAACCCATAACAGCCCAATCTTCCTTAATTTTCTTGTGAAGTGCGTAATCAAACAGCACCGTATCTTTTGGGTCTTGCACAATATCTTCATATGGTTTTATCCGGTAAGGCACATTGGCGTAAGTAAAAATATCTTTCGTAAGCAGTGCATCAGCTTTGCCGGGATTGAACTGATATGATAGTTCAAATAATTTCTGAAGGTAGATGATCTGATGATCACCCCAATAACCAATATAAGCCCAAGGATCATTGGGTTCGGGAACTTCCCAGTCTATGCCATCGCTTTTAATTCGGTATGGGTTGTACCCATCGATGGTGGATGCATTAACGAATTTGGAAATGATGCCTTCTGCAAATTCGGGAAATGAATAACAAAGGGCCTCCCAGTTTTGAAAGATATCGCGCCAGTTTCCCTCATAATAATACTTTACAGATCCATCCCGGTTTTTGGTTTCTATGGAGAATCTGTTCCAGGGTCTGCTCGGATCGCCATGGCGTCGGCTGAAGGTGAGCGGAAGATATTCACCGGTTATCCTGATCAGATTCAAGTCGCGGGTACTTTCAGCTTGGGCCAGCAGATCTGAATAACTGATCTGTGGTGGCAATTGTGCAAGCCATTCACTGAAAGTTTCTCCCATACGTCGGTTGATCTGAAGGAGATAGTGGGTAAAATCCTGTTTATCGACCAGGTAGTTGTTAATAAAAATACCACCCCGCATAATGTTGAATAGGGTATTTGTAAAATGACGCGAGGTACACACTTCATTATTGCCCATCTGTAAGCCATCGGCCATAGATACCAGTCTCCTTAGGTTTTCAGTTCCATTTGCAATATCGGCTAAGATAAGATTTTCGGGATGTTGGGTCTGGCTTATAAACTGATCGAGGTTTACTACCTTCGTGGTACTCTGATTGACTTCCGCTATGGTGAACCAGCGTTTCTCCTCTTTAGGTCTGAGATGGAGGAGATCATGAACAAAATAAGCACCCCTGGCAGCGCGTATGCCTTTTTCTGTTTCAATGCCTTGTCCCCGTAAAAATTTACCTATTTGCTGTTCTGATAACAAAATACTGGCCTTTTCTGAAAGCCCGGTTGACCAGACGGTGGTTGCGAAAAGGGCTTCACTGGGTTCGGCCCTGTCTACCGGAATGGCACTAAGAGTAAACAATCCAAGACTACTTTTTTCAGATTTTTCGCTTTTTTTATAGGCATCGGCCAGGTTGCTGTATTCATTCTGAAAATGGTAATCCAGTCCTGAAGGCAGGATGTTTTTGAGACCATCTAGTATTTCTATTGATGTAGATTTTCCCGAAAGGTTGATGAGATAGGATTCCTTTACGAAACCATATTTTTCACTGTTTGACCAGCCATATCTGAAACATAATCCGAGATCATTGTTAACCTCTTCAAAAATTATCTTATTGCCATAAATGTTTTTGTACAGGTTTCTGGTTGTATTATAAAACCTGAGTGAATCATCGGTAAAAGGTTCCCATAAAATGTTTTTACTTTCTTCTTTAATAAGGAGGTAGGTGCGACTTCCGGTCTTTCCTTTATAATCATGGATCTTGTCATCAGTATAATAGGGAAATAAGGCATTGTCTTTATCTTTGCGCCCGG
This sequence comes from Cyclobacteriaceae bacterium, assembly GCA_020832305.1. Lineage (GTDB taxonomy): Bacteria > Bacteroidota > Bacteroidia > Cytophagales > Cyclobacteriaceae > JAFIEV01. The sequence continues at coordinate 69,012 of JAFIEV010000020.1, forward strand.
CGGTTAAGGAGCCATTACTTGAGAGAAACATCCAGTGATCTGAGTCACTTACAATACTGATGAAAAAATCAGGCATTTCATGATAGTTCTCGATTTTATAAAATTTTTCATTATTTAATTCTTCATAAAATCCGGAAACATCTGATTCACTGTGAAGTATCTGATTGTGATTGATAAAAATGGCAGGCGTTTTCATTATTGATCAAGATTAATTTTGAAGATAAGCGAAGATAGTGTATATCCTTTGATGTATCCAAAAACAGAGGTACATCAAAATCTCATTCAGACCTTCATGCAATACATCAAAAACTCATCAATCACATCATATAATATTGCTTATCAATATTTTAAGGTTTACTAATAACTCATTTAGTAGTCATCATGTATAATAAGACACAGGTTGTGAACCGGTAATCAGGTAACATGATTTCTGTTTAAAAAATTGTAAATTAAAGAGTTGTCTGATCTACATTGAAAACCTGATAGAAGTTGATTCTGTAATCGTGTAAAGCGTTGATCAAAATATAGTTAAAATTTGCCTTTAGAGGTAAAATCAATTAAGCTATGAACTCCAGATTCCTGGCTTTTTTTCATCGCAGCTCAAGTCGAATGCTTTGCTCACCAGGTTGATGAGTCATTTGCCCTCTTCCCATTGGCGTTTCTATGTCATAATGTCCGTAGAAGGCATTTATATGAACTATGCCTTCATCATTGCTATAGCTGTCTTCTTCGCTTGACCATTGTACTTTTATAAGATTGTACAGTGCCTCATAGAATGGTCCTGTTTTTCCATCCTTATCTGTAAATCCGCTTTCACCCCAGTATGTAAAATGGTTAACGGCCGGATGACCAAATGCAATGGTGTACATGTCGCACATATAATCGGCCTTTGTTTTTATTAATTCTTCCTCATTGAGTATGCCGAAATTGGGATTGTGCTTATCATGAGCCCAAAATTCTGTGATCTCAACAGGAAGTCCGCTGCTGGCCAGGGTATCAATAGTTTGATAAAAGGCATCATGGGGAAACCATGCACCGATATGGGCCTGCCATCCAATTGCATCGGGGGCACAATCTCTTTTATACATTTCTTCTATCAATTCAAGGTATCTTTCCCTTTGCCTCGAAGGACTAATAACATCCTGACTGGTGTGTAATAATCCATATTCATTCAAGGCAAAATGGCCCTCCGGCAATTCTTCTCTGGCCCATTGCACTGCAGGTTCGAGGTAGGTTAGAATTTCATCAACACTTTCAATATGTGGCCATTCCCTTTCAGGGACATTTCGCAATGAAGGCTCCCAAAGCATTTCATTGCATAAGTCCCATTTGAATATATGGTCAGAACCATGTCTGATCAGGTCCCTTACATGATGCTCTAACCTTTTCATTTGCTCTTCTATGCTGTATTTCAGCATCCATTTTGGGATGGCTTTGGGCACAGTCCAGACTAATGGATGGCCTTTTGCCCGTAATCCGTTGTTTTTGGCCCAATCTTTTTCATCCATAAAAACATCCAGTATTCTTAGCCCTTCTTCCGTTTCTATGGGCTGATGCCATTTTTCATCCCAATAGCATTTGCAGGTTGTGCTATTGAACAGCGCAGAAAACTTTTTGCTCCAACGGTCATAACCTTCGTCATTTTGCTGTAAGCTCCACCTGCCGGCTGAGGAAGATCCCCAGTCAAACAAATGTGATTTTTGTCGCAAAGCACATTTGCTGTTTTTCAAAATATCACCATTGGGAGAGATAAGTATTAATTGCAATGGGCCTTTCCTGTACCTTTCAATATTTTCACGGGCCTGAGCAAGTACATCAGCTGGGGGACGAAGTTGACCGAAGCCATGATCAGAAACTTTAGTTATATCCTTCCATTCATGACCTTCATTTGGATTTTTCTTGCCACAGGAATAGTTCACGGACAATCCTGCTCCGGCGAGGGCAATCGCCTTTTGTAAAAATGGCCTCCTTTTCATTTGTAAGCGTTTGTGGGGTAAATCTCAAAGATAAGCTTTTTTCAAATTACAACCTTCACCAAAATCTTTTCTTCAATTGACCTCTTTTTCAACATCTTTTTGTTGAAAAATGCGTTAAAAATTACATAAGGTTGATATAATTATGTTTAATCACAAAATAGTTTTATTTTATTTGTTTTTTACTGCATGGTATTTTGTTTCATGCAAACGTGCTGAAAAAAGCATGGAACCCTTGTTGTTGTCCACTACAGAAGTTGTAGAGAAAGACCTATCAGAGGCCGATAAGCGGCAGATTGCATTAGAAATCCGTGAACTTATGTTTTCGGATTCATTGATTGATCCCGGCTTTGGCGGCCCGGTGCTATTGCATTCCCGGCGTTCTTTCTTATTAAACAAGTATCATCTTTCAGACTTTCAACCGCTTTGGTTGAATGGCAAAAATGTTAATGATGCCTGTTTTGTGCTCGAAGAGTCGGCATGGGATGGATTATGGCCTTTTGAATACCAGCTGGATTTAATATGCCGTCTCACCAGGGAATTGGATAGGGAAAATGTTGACTATAGAAAATATGCAATTAGAGATATTTTGCTCAGTGAGGCAATAATGACACTTGTCCGTCACCTTGAAGAAGGAAAAACTGATCCGGTTCTTTTTGAAAATTCCTGGAATTACCCATTGTATTCATTTTCAGATGATAAGGCTTTTGACCTGTTAAATGCATTGTAGCAAGGACAGATTCGTGAATGGATTCGGGGACTGCGCCCGGATTGGCAAACTTATTCTCTCATGCGCCAAAGTCTTATGAAATATTATCAGCTGAAAGAAAGCGGTGGCTGGGATGCCCTTCCGGAACCGGCATTCAGAAAGCTTGAAGAAGGCGACAAAAATGCATGGGTCCCTTTATTGAGGATGCGTTTGTCACAGGAAGGGGATTATGAATATCCGGATGAGGACTTTTTTGCCGAAGATTCAGTATATGATGAAGCACTGGCGAAAGCCGTGCAACGATTTCAATGGAGACATAATCTTCAATCAGACGGCGTTGTCGGTAAAAGCACCCTGGAACATCTCAATTTAAGTGTTGATTATAAAATTGAATGCATTCGCGCAAATCTCGAGCGACTGAGATGGCTTCGCAACCCGCAAAAGGGTAAAACGCTTATGGTGAATATACCTGCATTTGAACTCTATTATTATGATGGGACAGAGGAAATGTTTAAAACAAGGGTAATGGTAGGTACTGCCCGTACGAGAACACCGGTTTTTCAATCGAGCCTGACCTATATTGAATTCAATCCCGACTGGACTGTGCCGGTTTCCATAATGAGGGGAGATATTCTCTCAAAACTCAGGAGCAATCCCAATTACCTGTCAGACAATAAAATGCAAATACTCGATAACCGTGGCGGTTTATGGAATATGGATGGACTTGCACCTGAAGAACTTATAAGTGGCCGGAGGCCGGTAACCATTCGGCAAAAGCCCGGTGCAGGAAATGCCTTGGGCAGTGTAAAATTTATATTTGCAAACAATCATTCTGTTTTTTTGCATGATACCCCTTCACGATATCTTTTTGAAAGAGAAAGCCGAGCATTCAGTCATGGTTGTGTAAGGGTGCAGCAGCCTCTAAAGCTGGCTGAATATCTGCTTTCAGACCAGGATCGATGGAGTGAAGCGCAAATACATTCACAAGTGAGAACCGGGAGAACCCAACGGGTAATAATGAAAGATACGATACACGTAAAATTGGTATATTTAACTCATACTACCCTGGCAGACGGAACTCCGGTTTTCTACAAAGACATTTACAGCAAAGACAAAGCGCTTATTGAAGCATTGCAGCCGGTATATCCAGATCCGAAAGTAAAGCTACAGGTTCATTTATAGTCTATCAGCAGAAACTGTAAATCTCTTTTTCAGTATGTTTCTTCTGTGCCTTAGGGCAGTATGGTTTTTAATTGCTCTATAACCTTTACACTTTCTTTATGAAAAATAGGGCCGGTTTCAGGACCCATGGAGTTTACTTCTCCATATTGTGCTTTTTCCCGTCCATAGGCAAAGGGCGCCTTGGTATCCCACTGACTTTTGGGCAGTACATAACCAATTTCATCATTGGCTAAACCTATTACAAACCTGAAATCACCGGGCATCAAACTTCTTAAAGGGGGTATTTCAACCGGATCAATGGCAAAATCCCTGCCTTCGGGGGCCTCTACACCACCATTGACGATCTCAGGGTATATTTCACCTGGCATATTCAAAAAACTCATTGGGCCGAGAGACCATGCGGCTATTTCTGATTGAATGGTTTTCCATCCTTTAACGCTTCTCTTAATAACGCCCAGGGAACCACCCAGCCTGAAAAGTTTATTGTCCATTGGAAAATATACAGTTTTAGCCACCAGTGAAATACTGCCTTCTGAGATTTCGACTGCATTGTCTTTCAATGCATCCAGTCCGATTTGAGCAATAATTTGTCCCTGTGCCCTGGCCTTATCAAAAGAAGGTTTCAAATAAACAGTATCTTCAAAAGGATCCTGTACCGGAGTAGTCGGATGTGTTGTCATCAACCCACCGATCGCACCATTGATATAAACGGTTATACCACCGATACCGGGCGTGACCAGGCTGTCATTATGGTAAATGCCATTTTCTACATACTCTCTTACATAGTGGGGAAAATCTGAAGTTATGAGCAGGTTTTGGCTCCATAGTGTTTCAGGGTGATTGGCCCAGGCAAAAAGTGTTCCCAGTGGCAATGCTGTTTCACGGTCAATGGCATGAATCAAGCGGATTCCAGGATCAAAGACATGAGGAAGCCGGGTGTCGGCCAGTGTTTCCATACCGCGCTCATGATCTTGAGCAATCAAGAGCCTGGCTGGTCTGATGTTTTCTGCAGCCTTTTCTACAGATGCCACGATCTGATCTTTAACATATTGCAGATACTTAGGATCAACACCGCTTTTTAGCGGGCTTTTACCCCATATACCCATAAGATCGGGGCCTTCATGGGTATGTGTGGAGGCTACAGTCAGATAGTCGATACCTGCCTCATTTTTAATTTGTTTTCTGACATCCAGTACATCGTCGTAAAAAAAGCCGATAACATCAATGGAAACCAGTGCAATTCTCGTTTTTCCATCGTCCAGGATCATGGTTCGGGCCCATAGGTCATCATGTATGCCCTGGGCAGGTTTTTTATTGTGAAAACCTGCAATCCACACCGCATCAAATTTTCCATTCTCATTTCCATCTTCCCAGGTATCGCCATCTTTGGGATTAAATCTGGCATCTCCATTGGCATCATGCCAGGTATCAGGTACTTCGGGTGTGATGGGCAGGGCGGCAAAACCAGCGCTGATGGGTCCTGTGGCACTGCCTTGGATCACTTTATCCATCACATAGCCTTTATGCCGGTTGCGCATATTGTACAAGGCAAAAGAGCTGAACAGAAGAAAAATAAGTATGAAAAAGGATGCTGTATAAATGAGGGTTTTTTTCATGGATCGTTTTTTTGCAAAATACCGGTAAAACAAAATATTGGGCTATCAGAATGAACAAATTTTACAGAAACATATTTGGTTTAGTGCTGGTAAATCTCTCTCATGACCTCCAGCTTTTCAGGATTCTCGAGCAATGATTGGTCAGAAAACATCATAATACCACTGGCTGGCGCTTTCATGCCCTCTCTCATAACTTCTTTAAATTCTTCAGGACTTACGTTGGCAGGGTTATTATGTGATTGTACTATAGGCCATATCAAGGGCTTAGCATTTTCTGATTTGGATAAATACTCAGCCAGCCAATGAATATACTCACCAACCCACGCAGGCTGTCGATCTTTCATTTTGTGAAAAAGCATAGGCGCGAGCACATCAGCTTCACTGGCAATAGCGTGAATGTCTATACCTAAAGATCGGTAAAGCGCTGCTTCATGGTCTCCGGGATACCAGGAGCAATAAAAAATCCCCATAAGTGCATCAGGTTGTAGGTCTTGTATTATCGTCTTCATATCCCTTGCCCAATTGGTAAGTACACTGCTACGCCAATCGCGCCATGCTGTATCACTATGGCTGAGAATCCAGTTAGCACGTGAGGGTGTATCACCTTCGGGAATTTCAATGTCTTTACTTTCTGAGAAAGTAGTAATACAGCGATTGCAAAAACAAGTTTCAGGTAAAATAGGATTATTTGTTTCAAATTGAGCATGCCAGTGAAAATAGTCGAGAAAAATACCGTCGACCTGGTAACTGTTAAGAATTTCCTTCAATTGGTTTATCCTGAATTCTTTAAAATCAGGATCGGTAGGGCAGATGCCCATAAACCAATCTGCCGGCGGACTTTGCTCTCCTTTCTCATCTATAGGCCAGGCCTCAGGATGATTTTGCAGATAATTTTTGCCGTTTAATGTCGGAAACTCTACAAAGATTTTACATTTCTGTTCTCTGGCGGTTTTGTAAAAATCAAAATTGAGAGAGATACTCCGTACAAAAACGGCATTCATTCCCAGTTCTTCAAAATTATAACCCGCATCCAGAAGTGCGCCGGGGTTTCCGTAAACGCCTTTTATAAAGTCGACATTTCCGGGTTCCCCTACATCCTTGCCATTTTTGCTTTGGCAATTAAGCATCAACAAAGCCAGCATGCACATCAAAATGGCATTGAGGCTATGATAATCTTTTGTTTTTGAGCGCATTTCTGTATTTTTTTGGGTGAGTCTTCCAAAGGACCTTTACGTTTTTCCAGGTCATTTTGAATTTTCAATGGTTTTTAGTAAATCTTCGACCGCCTTTTCAATTTGCTGATCTCTGCCCAGGGTCATGACACCGGGTTCATTATTAACCTTAATATCCGGTTCAAGCTGGGTATTTTCCATATAATTTCCTTGCATATCGACCATGCCAACCTGTGGGATACCAAATACAAGGGTCGGATCGATTTGTTGTTCCCACCATACGGCCGTACCTGTACCGGGAACCGGCATGCCTACTGTTTTCCCGATATCATAGGCTTTAAAAGTTACAGGAAAGAGATGGGCATCGGAATAATTACTTTCTCCCATTAGTAAATTAACCGGTTTGACCCATTTGCTCATGGGTTCCCTTCCCATGGTTTGTTCCCTGGGCACCATACTCATATACTGGTTGCCACTTAAAAATGTGGCAAGATCATCGTGCAACCAACCGCCCCCATTAAAGCGGGTATCGACAACAAGCCCTTCCTTGCTGTAATGCCTTCCCATGACTTCTTCATAGACAGTGCGGTAGCTGCCATCGTTCATACCCCTTACATGTACATAGCCAATCTTACCTCCTGATACTTTTTCGGTTTCCTGTCTTCGGTTTTCTACCCACCGCTGGTACAAAAGTTCCCTCTCATCTGAAAGGCTGATGGGCTTAACAACTTGATCAAAGCGGGTGTTGTTTGATGGATCCAGCAGGGAGATCAAGGTAAATTGTCCTGTTTTCCGGTTTAGGGCATGGTAATAATTCTGAAAGGTTTCACCATCGATCTTCTCTATGACCATTCCACTTCTAACTTTACTGCCGGCTTTATCGAAGGGTCCGTTTTTAATAACTTCGGCAATCTTAATACCCGCACCTTCGTGTTTTTCATCTATAAATATTGCCAGAGAGGCTGTAACATCGCCATTGTTTTGAGTGGGGGAGTAGCGGCAACCTGTATGTGAAGCGTTGAGCTCACCCAGCATTTCTGAAAGCATTTCGGCAAAATCGTGATTATTGTTGATGTGAGGGAGGAATTTCTTATATTCTTCCCGGTAAAACGTCCAATCCACATTGTGGAGGTCGGTCACATAGAATTTTTCAACAACCTGTCGCCAGGCATGGTCAAAGATGTAGGCTTTTTCTGCAAGGTAATTGTGCTTCATTTCGCCCTTTATGCTCACATTCTCTTTTTTATCGTTTTCTGTATTGATTTTTACGATGTTTCCATTGGAAATCAGAAATAAAAGTTTACCGTCATCACTGAGTTTAAGTGAGGATCCTGCATCTTTCGATATTAGCTTGGTTTCTTTGGTTCGCAATTCAGTTGACCAAAGGTCGGTGCCTTTTTCAAAACGAGCCAGGTAATATAGTTTCTCGCCATCTTTAGATAAAACCGCATCTGATAAACGGGACGAATGTATGGTAAGTCTGGCTTTTCGTTTGTCGATATCCTCCAGTTCAAGAGACAATGGCTTTACCTGCTTATTTTTGTCCGTATCTTCTTTCTTGTCGTTTTTATCATTTTTATCATTTTTTTCTTTGTCCTCCCTTTCTTTAATCAATGCAAATTCCTCTTTACTCAGCTTGAAACGGTCGAAGGCTTCTTTTGTAAAGAACATGCCATATACATCACTTTCACCTCCCCATGAAGCATGGTTTTTCATGCCATCGCGGTCTGAAAACCAAAGCATCATTTTACCATCCATGGTCCATTTGGGCGATCTGTCGGAATATCCACTCAAGGTAAGGTTTATCGGTTTACTTTTCCCATCTGCATTTATGAGGCCTGCTTCCGGCACGAATATCTGACCGCCCAGCGGGATATACTGAACAAGCAGCCATTTGCTATCAGGAGACCAGGCAAAATACTGATCGCCATCTGAATATGAATAATTGTAGGTGCCGGGCAATACTGTCCTGGATGTTTTTGAACCCAGGTTATATACTCTAAGGGTGGTGCGGTCTTCCAGGTAGGCGATTTCCTTTCCATCGGGCGACCATATGGGCTGAAATTCTTCCCGTTCACCGGCGATGATGGCTTCTTCCTTTACTAGCGTGGACGCATAAAAATAAGGATCTTCATCACGCACAATTTTTGCCTGATAAATATTCCAGCTGTTATCGCGTTCGCCGGCATAAATAAGGCTTCTTCCATCAGGACTAAAACTGATACTTCGCTCCTGACCCGGGGTATTGGTGATTCGTTTGGTCATGCCGCCTTCCACGGCACTTACAAATACTTCTCCCCTAAAGATAAAGGCTACTTCTTTGCCATTGGGAGAGATATCAAACTCGGTAACCCCTCCGCTTACGGGCAGGTTTTTTTCATCTACCAGGCGACTGTCTATCGATAATTCAATATTTACTTTTTGCGGTGTATTTCCTTCAACCATGGTATAGATTTCTCCATGCCATCCAAAACAAAAAAGTCCATTGTCTGCCTGGCTCAGAAAGCGGACAGGATGTTTTTCAAAATGCGTGAGCTGTACAGCTGCTGAAGCAGATCCTGGCTGAATTTTCCATACATTGAAATCTCCTGACTTCTCACTCAGATAATACACCGATTTCTCATCAGGGCTAAACAAAGGATTGCGGTCTTCCCCATCAAAATCAGAAATTTGTTGGTAACTGTCTTTATCAATGTCATAAATCCACACATCTCTGGTTACAGAAGAAGTGTGGTGTTTTCTCCAGCTGTCTTCGTATCCTTTCCAGTCGTGGTAAATGATTTTGTTGCCGATTTTATTGTAACGTGCACTCTCTGCGGTAAGGTCCAGAACTTTTTTGGGCTGACCCCCGGAAACATCTACTTTGTACAGCTGCGAAGGGATTGGAAACTGTACATTTTGATGGGTCTTCCCCCGATTAGAAGTGAAGATAATATGCTTGCCATCGGGACTGAATCCACTGGGCAGGTCATTGTTGGAATGAAAAGTAAGCCTGCGGGCTTCACCTCCTTCTGATGGCATGATAAATACATCAAAATTGCCATAGCGATCAGATGCAAAGGCAATAAATTTACCGTCAGGTGACCATACCGGCATATATTCATGGGCTTCATGAATTGTTAATGGCCTGGCTTTGCCTCCTTTGGATGCAACGATAAATAAATCACCTTTATGGCTGAAAACAATCGATTGACCATCGGGTGAAATTGCGGGATACCGCATCCATAAGGGCGAAGGATCAGCAAATGAAGAGGCATGTAAAGAGAGCATGCAGGCTGAAAGAATAAAAAATATTGAAATCTTCATAATTGAATAAAAAAAAACTACATGTAAAAAAACCGCTTCTAAGATAGGGCAAAAATGCGAATAGAGAGACTGGAAAACGGCTTTTATTGCAAGGATGAATTGAAAGGGGATATCTTTTGACAGCCCTGTAGATTGAAAAGGATATAATAAAAGCCTGTCATAGGTATAGACTAATGACAGGCTGTTTACTTTGTGAGGATTAACTATAGTATATAGTGGCTAAGGTCCCGGTTTTTAATCAGTCCGGCTAGTTTATCTTCGACCATTTCCTTTGTGATCACGATTTGTGCGTTGGGCCCAATTTTATCAGGCACATCAAACAAAAAATCATTGAGCAACTGGCTCAGTACTGTATGCAGCCTTCGTGCACCAATATTTTCAATTTCTTCATTGATCTGAAAGGCTTTGTCTGCAATGGCTTCAATAGCATCATCATTAAAGCTGATTTTTACTTCTTCGGCTTCAAACAATGATTCATATTGTTTGGTAAGTGCGTTTCTGGGTTCTTTTAGTATCCTTACAAAATCTGATTTTGTGAGGTTTTGCAGTTCTACCCTGATTGGAAACCGCCCCTGAAGTTCGGGGATCAAATCAGAAGGTTTAGAAACATGAAAAGCCCCTGCAGCGATAAAAAGTATATGGTCGGTATTGACAACACCATATTTTGTGGAAACAGCGCTGCCCTCTACAATCGGAAGCAGGTCTCTTTGGACGCCTTCGCGGCTTACATCAGGACCACCGCCTTTGCTGCCACTGCTGGTGGCAATTTTATCAATTTCGTCAATAAATATTATGCCGTTATTTTCTGCCCGGCTTATCGCTTCTTCCTTTACCTCATCCATATCTATGAGTTTGGCAGATTCTTCTTCTATGAGAATTTTTCTAGCTTCGGCAATGCTCACTTTTCTCTTTTTTGATCTTTTGGGCATCATGTTGCCGATCATGTCCTGCAATTGAATCAGCGAAGATTCATCGATCATGCCGCCACCGATCATACCGATACCCGGGTTACTGCTTTGCTTTATATCTATTTCAATTTTTCTTTCGTCAAGCTCACCGCGCTTGAGTTTTTCCCTGAACCGCTCTCTGGTTTTTTCGTTGAGTTCTTCATCGCTTTCGGGCATTTGATCAGATTGGGAAGATATTTCAAAACCTGAGCCGGTGGGTTTTCTTGCACTCCGCATGGGTGGAATGAGGGCATCAAGAATAATATTTTCTACGATTTGCTCAGCTTTTTCGAGAACGGTTTCCTTTTTTCGGGTTTTTACCAGGTTTACAGATTGTTCCACCAGGTCGCGAACCATACTTTCTACGTCTCTGCCCACATAACCCACTTCAGTAAATTTGCTTGCTTCAACTTTGGTGAAAGGAGCATCGGCAATTTTGGCAATCCTTCTGGCAATTTCTGTTTTACCAACTCCCGTTGATCCGATCATAAGGATATTGTTGGGAATGATTTCATTTTGCATTTCTGTTTTCACCTGCATTCTGCGCCAGCGGTTTCTCAATGCAATGGCCACATTTTTTTTTGCATCGTTTTGGCCAATGATGTATTTGTCAAGTTCTTCAACAATCTGTCTTGGCGTAAAGTAATGATTATTCAGTGTTGTCATTATTTTCCTTAGTTACTATACTTCTTTTAAATCCTTTTTTAAAGTCAATGTTTAATCCCACCTGTGTTAATGCGCCGGCAGCATGAAAATGCATACGGCTAAGGTCGAAGGCAGCGCCACGCCATTTAAAGTGCATACCGTAAGACAAACCGGCACCTCCTGAAGTTTCCGGGAGTCTCAATTCCTGCCGAATCCGATGGTTATAGCCCATCCGTAGATTAAAATTGTTACTCAGCAAAAGTTCTGTCCCCACTACCAGGTGTCGCAGTGCCAGATCAAAAATGCCAGGTTCTTCACGGGCGCTGCCAGGCAGTCGATATCCCGGGTAATAAGAACCGATGCGGTTTAACTGATGGAGGTTTAATGAAAACCTGAATGGCATATGGGCCGGTTTAAAACTACTTCCAAATAAAAGGTCCATAGGCAATTCCGAATCAGAAGAAGCCGTAAAGTCCCTCAAAACCACACCGGCATTGCGCAAGGTAAGTCCGAATGTCAGGTCATGCAAAGGATGCACAAAAATCACGCCCAGATCTGCAAGCAGGGCGGTGGCATCGAATCCTGCCAAGCGACTGGAAGCCAGTTTCACATTGATGCCAGCGGTAAAAGCACCGGAGGTATGGCTGTGTCCAAGACTGATGGCATAATCTGCCACTGAAAAGCTGCCCGTTTCAAGTCCGGTGTCATCAAATCCGTCGAGCAGGCCGTAGTTCATATAAATCAGGCCGGCAGACCACATGCCAAGCTTTCCTAGGTCCAATGCATAGGCGATCGTATTGAGCTGAATGTCGGCATAATAAAAGGTATGATGGATGGCAAATACATTGTTATGCTGAGACTGCAGCAATGCCGGATTATACAAATACATACCTGCATTATCATGCACATTACTGATATTGATTCCACCCAAAGCGCTGAGTTTGGCAATACCAGGGGTGTTTAGAAAAGTCATGGATCTTCCTCCCCCTGCCTGGCTATAGCTTAAGGCAGGCAAACCAATAGATAGTACACAAAGAATCCATAGTTCTTTCATCAAGGCTTTACAAATATCCACAGGCATTACAATGGCCAGTGAATCTTATTCAGAAACCCGGTCTGCTAACTGCCCGTTTTTGAGTTCATCTGTTTTAAACTCAATGGCATTGGCCACCTTTAGCTTCATAAGTGCAATGTCCAGGACTTCCCTGGCATTTTTTACATAGTGAATCTTCAAGCCATTGATGTAGCGGGCTTCGATTTCATCAATATCTTTCTGATTGCGTTCGCACAATATAATTTCCTGAATACCGGCGCGTCGGGCAGCAAGAATTTTTTCTTTAATGCCTCCAACAGGTAACACTTTGCCTCTCAGGGTAATTTCACCTGTCATTGCAATTTTATTTTTGACCTTGCGCTGGGTGTAAATCGAGGCCAGCGAGGTAAGCAAGGCTATTCCTGCTGAAGGGCCATCCTTAGGTACAGCACCAGCCGGCACGTGGATGTGCAAATCATACAAATCAAATACCTTATGGTGAATGTTTAAACTATCGGCACTGAACTTGAGGTATGACAATGCAGCCATAGCTGATTCTTTCATTACTTCACCCAGTTGTCCCGACAGGGTAAGTTTACCTTTACCGCGGCTCAGGCTTGATTCAATGAATAATATTTCTCCGCCTACCTGGGTCCAGGCCAGTCCTGTAACTACACCTGCACTTTGGTTGTCTTCGTATATCTCTTTGTCAAAAGTTTCAGCGCCAAGTATGGTTTTTACCATGTCTGGCCCTACGTTCTTTTGATAACCCTCATCCATAGCAACAGATTTGGCAACATGCCGCATGACTTTGCCGATGTTTCGCTCCAGCGACCTAACCCCTGATTCACGTGTGTAACCGTCTATGATCCTCGAAAGGGCTGCATCGCTGAATTTGACGTGATTTGCCTTTAAGCCATGGTCTTTTCTTTGTTTGGGTATCAGATGTTTTTTTGCGATCTGTACCTTTTCTTCAAGGGTGTATCCATTGATTTCAATAATTTCCATACGATCGCGCAGGGCAGGTTGTATGGTATCAAGGCTGTTGGCCGTAGCAATGAATAGTATTTTAGATAAATCATAGTCGAGGTCGAGGTAATTGTCTTGAAAAGCAAAGTTTTGTTCGGGGTCAAGTACCTCGAGTAAAGCCGATGAAGGATCGCCACGGAAGTCTGAACTAACCTTGTCAATTTCATCAAGAACAAAAACCGGATTTGCCGATTTTACTTTTTTAATATTTTGAATAATTTTCCCTGGCATGGCACCCACATATGTCTTTCTGTGGCCACGGATTTCTGCTTCATCATGCACACCGCCTAATGACATTCTGACATATTTACGGTTAAGGGATTTTGCTATTGAGCGCCCCAAGGATGTTTTGCCCACACCCGGAGGGCCGAACAGACAGATTATGGGGGCTTTCATATCATTCTTCAGCTTTAGTACCGCCAGATATTCAATAATGCGGTCTTTTACTTTTTCAAGTCCATAGTGATCCTGGTCTAGAATTTTTCGGGCTCTGTTAAGGTCAAAATCGTCGAGTGTAAATTCATTCCATGGCAGGTCAACCAAAAATTCCACATAGTTCATGGCTACGGGAAATTCAGCTGCAGCAGGGTTCATCCGCTTAATCTTATCGCACTCTTTCAGAAAATGCTCTTCTACATTTTTGGGCCAGGGTTTGTTTTTTGCCTTTTCTTTAAGGAGCCGTAAATCATTGTCAGGGCCCTCTGTGCCCAGCTCATCCTGCAGGATTTTGATTTGCTGGCGCAGGAAATAATCTCTTTGCTGCTGGTCGATGTCGGTATGTACCTTGTTCTGAATCTCCTGCTTAAGCTCCAGCATCTGAATATCTTTCATCATGTACTGCAGCAACAAGGTTGAGCGCTCCATGCCATCGTTGATCTCAAGTAGCTTTTGCTTGTCCTTGACATCGGCAGTTATGTTAGATGAAAGAAAATGGGTTAGAAAATTAGGACTATCGATATTATCCAGTGCAATTTGCGCTTCCTGAGGGATGTCAGGATTTAACCTGATAATCCGCATAGCTGCATCTTTGAGGGATTGTATCAGGGCCTTGGTCTCCCTCTTGTTTTTGTCGGGAAATTGCTCATCAATAAAATCGACCCTGGCAGTTATATAGGGATCATCTTTCACATACTCCCTAATGTTGAAGCGTTGTTTTCCCTGAATAATAATTGTAGTATTTCCATCGGGAAGCACCAGCATTTTTATAATTCTGGCAACTGTACCTGTTTGATACAAATCCTCGATTCCTGGTTCATTTGATTTCATAGTCTTCTGGGCCACCACTCCAATGATACGGTCGCCACGATATGACTTTTTCACCAAACGAATGGATTTCTGTCTCCCTACGGTTATGGGTATTACCACACCGGGAAACAATACCGTATTGCGCAATGGCAGAATGGGAAGTTCTTCAGGAATTTCATCTTCAAAAAACAAATTACTTTCATCACCCGGTGAAATAAGCTGAATGACATCTCCAGAGTCCTCATCCCCAAAACTTGACAATCCGACAGTATTAAAAAATTTTTTATCTTTTTTGCTCATAAATAATTCTTGCAATCATGCCATCATGGCATATTTTTAGTGGCATTTTAGCGTTTACACCAAAATGGGCAATAGCTATGCCAAAAAAAGTGATGGGGCGTTGCATTTGTTTAAATAATAAAATTAAAACATATTTCGTGTAATTGTAAATTCGCACTTGAATTTATATGCGAAAACCATTGAAGATGCTATACCGGTTTTTTTTTATGTCGCTTATTGCATTCTTTTTTCTAAGCGAAACGGCTGCCCAGAGAAAAGACAGAAAAGCCATACCCATTCAGGAATCCGATGAAGAAACTTCTATGATTTCGCCTGCATTTATAGAACTGTTACGTTTCCCAAATGTTAACCGCATTGCTTATTATAAAAATGACAATCAGCTAAGCAGAATAAAAAAACTTGAAGCATCAGGCAATTATGAAGGTTTATACCACGCATTAGGGCAGTACATCGCCAATTTTGGTATAAGAAATTTTTATCAGGATACTCAAATGATATGGCGATATGCTAAACTGACCGAGCTGTTTGGAAATATGGAAGATGCCATACAGATGTACCGGCTTGTATTGCGGCATCATCGTTCTGATATTGATCTTAAGCGCATTGAGATTTATTACGATTCGATCTCCAACAACGACTATAAGCGGTATGTCCCAATAGATTATTATTATGAACTTGTAGATTACCGGAAATCTGTTGATACCCTCAGGCCGCCCAGAGGTTTGCAACTTAATATGGGGCATACCATTAATTCGAATCTGTCTGATTACGGCCCTGCATTATCTATTGACGGCAATGTGCTTATTTTTACCTCAAAGCGAAATGTGCAACGACGTGGTTTGCAGATGTTAAGCAATGAAGATCTGTTTTTCAGCCGTTACGCCGATGGTTACTGGGAACAGGCTGAATCTCTGGATGACATTAATACTCAGTACAATGAGGGATCGGCATGTCTGAGCAAAGATGGTAAACGCCTGTATTTTGCGCGATGTGATGCGCCTGACTCTTATGGCAACTGTGATCTGTACATGGCCGAGATGAAAGCCGATAGCACCTGGGGCAATGTGCGCAACCTGGGCCCCAATGTAAACAGCCGGGCCTGGGATAGCCATCCTACCCTTAGCCACAATGAAGATACCCTGTATTTTGCATCAGATCGGCTGGGTGGATTTGGGCTGTCAGATATTTATTATACCATTAAAGATGCTAAGGGAAACTGGCAAGCGGCTAAAAACATGGGGCCGGTTATCAATACCCGAAACAACGACCTGAGCCCTTTTTACCATCCGGAGCACCATGTATTGTATTTCAGTTCAAACGGGCACCTGCTCAATTTTGGTGAATTTGATATTTACAAAACCTATCGCCAAAAAAACGGACAATGGGGAGAGCCCTTAAATATTGGCCCGCTGGTAAACGGAAAAGGCAGTGAGTTTTACTTTACCATAGATGCCGGCAGCAAGTATCTTTTTTATGCCCGTTCTATTGAAAATGATTTGAATAACCTCGATTTATATTCTTTCCCTTTACCAATGGAAGGTCAGCCTGCTGCCACAACCATTGTCAGAGGGATATTATTGGATTCTCTTACAGGCAACCCTTTTCAAAGAGGAATTGTATCTATAATTGATATCGATAATGGCATTGAGGTAGCCCCACAGTACCTCAGCCCCGATGGAAGCTTTGAATTCAGGCTGATCAACAACAACCGCTATCTGCTTTCCATCCAAAGTGATGAATTCTTCAGGATAGAAGAGATTTTTTATCTCGAAGGGGACATCAATTTCAAAATGTTCACAGAACCTATACGCAGCAGGCTCAAATTTTCTTCTATTGAGTTTGATGTCAATTCCGCCGAATTGAAACCTGCTATGTACTATGACCTCGATAAAATTGCCAATTTTATGCTTGATAACCCAGACTTTAAACTTCAGATTTCCGGGCATACAGACTCGTATGGCAGTGATCAGGCTAACATGGAACTGTCCAGAAGAAGGGCCTTTGCCATTCGCGATTATATCAACTACTTCGGAGGGGTACCCGAAGTACGGATCGAAGCCATAGGTTATGGAAGTACCCGACCCATTGTAGAAGAGAAAACTGACGAAGATAAAGCTTTAAACAGAAGGGTGGAATTTGAACTTTACCGCCCAAGCCTCGAAGAACTTGAAATTATGCGCGCCCGGCAAAAAGAAATTGAAGAAGAGGAATGGTAAATCTATTTTAGCCTTAGGCGTTTTTTGCATATTTTTTTAATTACACTGTTTCTGTCTGGTTAACATATGTACAGCTAAATTAAACATCCCATAGAAGGCCTTCGCGAGGCCGCTTAAACTGAATTTGTTAAATCAGAATTACGGGATATTGTAGGGCTCGAAGATGAAGGTGAAGATATTGCTTATGCCGAAGAGCGTTTTTACAGTAATTATTGTCCGCTGTCTGAAATCCTTGAAACCGAAAAATGTTAACTACATCCCCTTGAGATGCATAGACATGATCAAATGGCCTTATTGGCACCTGAAATGCTCAAAACCAGTATTTTTGAAGCTGATTTTGCGAAAGGATTATCGCGGGTCATACAAGACTGCCTGCTTCAGGATAGCTGGGATGATGAACAAACCCAGGTTGGTGCAGGGACCGTCGCCATTTAATTTTGCCCCTTCGAAAAGAATAATTGTCCTTTCCCGAAAGAATTGTGCTTTTGTCGCATATTCAGGATATTAAAGTACAATAAACCAACAAGCCAGGTCATTTTCAGCGTGCCCTGTTTGCCTATTCCAGGGTCGCTACAGGATTCTCTTCATAACTGATCCAGTCACTCCAGCTACCTGCATACAATTTCACCTGGCCGATGCCAGCTTCATCCAGCGCTATGATGTTGTGAACGGCACTAACTCCCGATCCGCAGTACATTATAATTTCTGAAGTACTTTCCAGGTCCTTGTATTGTTGATATAATGCTGATGCCGTTTTAAATTTCCCATCCTGCAGGTTTTCACTGAAAGGTTTGTTGATGGCGCCGGGTATATGTCCTGCTTTCGGGTCAATAGGTTCGTGTAAACCCAGATATCTGTCGGGAGCCCGTGCATCTATCAGTACGGTGCCATTATGTGACATTTTCTCCCTGACATACTGCATCGATACCAGCATATCATGTTTAATGTCAGGGATATACTTCGTTTTTTCAACTAATGGAATACGCTGATCCAATGGAAGTTCCAGTTTATTCCATTCCTGCCAGCCTCCATCGAGTACCTGCGCATCGCTGTGCCCTGCATACTTCAACAGCCACCAGAACCTGCCTGCATACATCCCTGCCGCATCGTCATAAATCACAACATGCGAGCTGTTTTGAATGCCTGTATTCTCAACAATATGTAATAAGGCATCCAGGCCGGGGAGAGGATGCCTGCCTCCATGCTGTTGCAGTGGCGCTGACAAATCCTTTTCGAGGTCGAGGTAAATGGCACCGGGAATATGCCCTTTACCATATTCCATAATGCCATATTCAGGGTTCCCCAGTTTAAAGCGTGTATCAACAATAACCAGATTGCTGTTACCCAGCTTTGTGGAAAGTTCTGTTGCAGAAATTATATTTTTACCCATAGTTGCATAAAAATAGCGCCGGAAATAATTCCGGCGCTTTATAATGGCGTAATTTCAAATTGTTTATTGCCAGGATGATACCCTCTCAAAGCGAATCATGTGCATCATAAGCTCCCAAAGATGTTCGTAGGGAATGATCTCCAGCTCCTGATAGGCATCGCCTACCACAGGCGTTTCCGTCAATTTAACCGAAAGATACTTGCTTTTAGCATTGATCTTCTTCATATCCATTTCATTTTCTACTACTATATTGAGCAGTTTGTAGAAAGTGCGTGTACGATAGCTGAAGTTTTCCTTGAAGTGATTGGCCATGTATTTCTTAAGGGCATCCCTTCTTTCAGACAGTGCATCCACATCAGCGCGCTCAACAAAATAAAGAAATTGCAATATCAGAATCGCCACATTGAAGCCTTCTTTATCTTTGTTGTATTCGGGTACATTTTCGACGTATTTGGTGAAGTTAAAACTGCGCATGTAGAAATTACCGGAATAGGCAAAATGCAGATAGGCGTTATAAAGCTTCCAGCGTTCTTCCGCTTTGGCGCTAAGCGAAATAAACCTTTTGTTGTCAAATACATGACTGATGATTTCGAAAGCCAGGCGATAATCGCGGGAATGCATAGCTAAGAGAAAATACGTTTCCTTGTAAGCAAACCAACTATCGGAGCTGGAATCGAATAAATCGGCAAATTTTTCAGCAAGATCGAGACCTTCCTGAAGTTTCTTGCTTTTAAAATGTGCATAGATCAATGAGTATGTAATATGTCTTGTATCTATGCGGTTTTCATTAAGGGAAACGCCCTCATATTTACCGGTTTGTATTTCGGTGAGAAAAGGAATAATGGTCTCAAAATCAGCTGTCAATTCCATATACAGCAATCGAAGACGATAGTAATTATCGAATACGTTATAAGATTTGGTTTCTTTCCAAAGCTGTTCAAGTTCCCTGATCGCATCTTCTGCCAATTCCATATTTTTCTTTCTGGAGTTTACAGATTTAACAATCATCATTCTCATGCGGTAATAAGTTTCGCGCGCCTGGTCCTCCTTGAGGAATAAAGCTCTCGCTGCCCGCAATTCATCGATGTTATTTTCGAATAAGTGCGGCTGGCAATTGTCGCTGTAAACTCGAACCAATTCTTCGAGAGATGCAATGCTGTGCCTTGTAAATTCACATCGATTGGCTTGCGTTAAAGCTTTGAGCAGAAGATTTTTTGTTATCCGCTTTTCTCCTGTAAAGGTGAGCATCCTCGCCTGGTGTAAAAGCTGAATAACTTCCTGCTCGTACTGATAGGTTAATTTCTGGTTTTGATCCGAAAACTCCAGAAAAAACAAATGGTTTAAAAGCTTTTGCTTTAACCTCGATTTTAGCATCCTGTAACGATCATCATCGCTTTTGGTACCATAGAGTAACTCAGAAGCTTCATCATCGGTATTCACCATCCCCTTTTTGATGTACCGGAAAAAGATGTTCTCCTTGCTTGAGTTTTCGTTGATGCTTTTTAACTCCAGCAGCGGATATTGTCTCTGCTTGAGTTTTGTAACAATTCTTACTAGCCTTTTTAAATCTTTCATGGGTATTTTAGTTTTTCTTTTAAACTAATAGACCAAAATTAAACATAAAAATAATTTAAAACATAAAATAGATGAAAAAATATTTACAAAACTTCGATAATTTTTAAAGCTTTATCTGAAAATCTAAAAAGTTGTTTAATCTCAAATTTTATTACTTCGTACACTAAGTATTGAGTTTTATACATTTAAATGACTAAAATCCCTGTATTTGAGTTGCTTTTGTTTTAAAATGAAAACCCAAGTGTATTAAAATTAAAGTAAATTTTCGACGAAACATTCACAAACTGAACACAAAGTTTAACAATGAACTATTTTGATTTACTAAATGATTGATAATTGCAATTTTGTTTCGGATTAATTATTTAAGACTAAGTCTTTTACCAACGTTTGCAATCATCAAATATTATTGATTATATTTAATGATCAGAAATTATTTTTATGCATTAAATGACACATAACTATGAAAATTCAACGCAATTCTGAAAAAATTCATTCATCAGTACTGAAGGGTGGCAATAAAATTTTATTACCATTCAAACGGAATTTTATTTACTTTATTTTACATCTTTTTGTCTTTTTCTATTTGTTATCCTGTGGAAAAACTCAAAATAAAGATGCAAGTTCTGATGATTTCGATTTAAGCACTCAGTCAGAGAACGAAATAGCTCCCAGAATAATGTGGTCTCTGGATGAAAACATACTTACTCCAGAATCAATACCGTATTTTCCGGATTCCGGCTATTTATTTGTGTCAAATATTGCGGGAAATTCCAGAGAAAAAAATCAGAGTGGATATATATCTGTAGTTAATCTTGAAGGTGTGATGGTTCATGAGCGATGGACTGAAAATCTGAATGCTCCTAAAGGTATGGCCATTTTTGGAGACAGACTTTATGTTGCTGATATTGACAAGCTTGTGGAAACTGATCTGAGAAATGGCAATGTTATTAAAAATTATACAGTTGAAGGTGCATCATTTATGAATGATGTGACGGCAGATGCAATGGGTAGAATTTTTGTAAGTGATTCAGATACCGGTTGCATTTATATGTTGGATCAGGGTCAATTGACCAGGTGGCTTTGTGATGATGACTTTGAAAGACCAAATGGTTTGTGCATTGACAATGGTTTGCTTTGGGTAGTTTTTTCGGGCTCAGGTAATATGATGAAGGTTAATGTGGAAACAAAGCAAGCTGAATTGTTTACAACAGGTCTGGAAGTAGCTGACGGCATTGTTCCCGATGGAAAAGGCGGTTGGGTCGTTTCTTCATGGGCGGGTCAGGCCTTTCATGTATCTGAACAAAGTGAAGTTAAACTTTTTCTTGATACCAGGGAACTTAACCAGAATTGTGCTGATATTGCCTACATTCCTGAGAAAGGCTTATTATTAGTGCCAACTTTTAACGATAACAGGATAATTGCCTACAGTGTAAAGTTTTAGTAAAGGATACATTTATCAAATCGACTTTGGCTGATTCAGGAAGCATTCGCTCATTGGATAGACGCAGAGCCCTGGTGGTTTTATTATTGAACCACGATGACACTAAGTCACAAAGTGAAAGGGAGAAAATTTATGAGTTATCCAATTCTTCCATAACCTTAGTGCCTTATAATCTTTGAATCTCACCCAAAAAATTCTGAGATAAGAATTTCAGCAGTGCATATACCTTATTCAAACAGATTATTATCAATATTTCATAATATTTTTATTTTAGCGGCACATTTTTTAATTTTGATTTTAATGTTAATAGCTATGCCCCTTCAGTTTAGCAATTGACTTCTTAACAGACATTAGTAATATGCAATTTAAAGTCCCCTTGAAAGTTGACGAAATAGATGTCGTCAAAGTTTCTGAAGATGAATTCGTTCAACTTTATAAGGGTATGTATAAAAAGTTGTTATCATATGGAATAAAAATATGCCCTGACGATGAAGTGGTACGGGATTGTATTCATGAAATTTTTCTTGATATCTGGACCAATCGGCAGAAGTATGAAAATCTGAAGAATATTGAAATTTATTTGTTAAAGGTTGTAAGAAATCGGCTTATCGATCATTACCGGTCCATCAGAAAATTTTTAGACCATGACATTCAAAAATTAGAATATGCGGGGTCTGAAAATCGGATTCCAGTAAACTTTAGTATTTCCCAGGAGGATATTATAATACAGGATGAAGATCAGCAGCACCTGACGCAAAAAATAGCTAATCTTTTAAATCAATTGACCGATCGCCAGCGGGAGATTATTTTTTTGAAATTCTATAATGGGCTTAATGATAAGCAAATTTCAGAAATTACGGGTCTCCAAAACCAATCGGTTCGGAACAAAGCTCATCAGGCATTAACTAAGATGAAGAAAATGCTTACAACCACGACCTTTCTTTTCATGTGAAATTTTTAGCGAAAGCTCATATTCGCTGAAAAAATCTTATCCATATTGTAAATAATTTAATTTTTCTGTATTTATTTTAATTGCATGGGTACAAAATTATTTCTCATTCGTGTTGTAAATGAATTGCGATGCGTATGGAAAAGCCCAAGTATGATTTAGTATATTTTCTCAGTGATAAAAAATTTGCTGAATATGTATATGAAAACAAGTACCGTGAGTACTGGGAAAAGTTTTTTGTAGAAAGCCCTGATTTGTTTCATGTTGCCGAAAAGGCTAAGTCGATTTTGTTATCCATCCAATTTAAGGACTATGAATTTCATGAGGAGAAATTTCAAATTGACTTAAACAGGCTGAAGGAATCTTTATCGGCAACTTTTAAGCCTGATAGACCCATAGACCCATCAACGAATCACAGTAAATTTGTCGATTGGCATTATTATACAAAGATTGCAGCGGTGTTTTTAATATTTATCTCTGTAGTCGCCTATGTTATTTTGAATATTTCCAATTTCAACCCACCTCAATTAGCTGGAAAAACTGATTTAGCCATCATTGTGGAGAAGGTATCTAAATATGAAAGAAAATCCTTTGTTTTAAGTGATGGCTCCAAGGTTATAGTAAATGCAGGTTCGAGCATTTCATTTCCTGATAAATTCCCGGTGGACAAAAGAATAGTGTACTTATCTGGCGAAGCATTTTTTGAAGTAGCACCAGATCCTCAAAAGCCATTTATCGTAGAAACAGATAATATTGCCGTAAAGGTTTTGGGCACATCCTTTAACCTCAATTCATTCAAAGGTGCAAATATGAATTCGGTAGCAGTAGCACATGGCAAAGTGCTGACCAGCCTGAAATCACAACCAGATGTTTCAATTGTATTAAATAAAAATGAATTTGTAAAGATATCTGATAAAGGGAAGATTTTGCCAGTTCAAAAGTTAGATTCCCTTGCAGTTTTTGGTTGGAAGACAGGTACCCTGCACTTTAAAGATGCATCGATACAGGATGTTACGGACAGGCTTTCAACATGGTATTTCGTTGACTTTGAAATGGATTTGAAAACTCCTATTTCGAAGGGTTTTAGCGCAACATTCAGAAATGAAACTTTAGTTAATGTTCTGGATGGTTTAAGCTTTGCACTGGATGTTAAGTATGAACTGAAAAATAATAAAGTAAAAATCTATGATTAAATAACTAAATACTTTTAAAACAAAAAAGGTCTGCGTGAAATGGTCAGATTTCACAACAGACCTGAGTAATTATTAATAACTATTAACACTTAAAATTATGAAAAAGAAATTTACAAAACAATTTCTTGCCATGTCAAAGTATGCCCTTATTGGTTTATGTATGCAACTTAGCTTATCTGGTTTGCTGGTTGCAATGGATGGAAATGCGCAAAATATTAAATTACAGGATATATATTTATCCGTTAATCTAGATAAAGTTTCATTGGAAAAATCACTTGAAACCCTGGAGTCTCTTACGGGTTTTCATTTTGCATATCACAAAAGGGTTTTGTCTGGTAATGTAAAACTGTCTAAAGAGTTCAATAATACTTCGTTAGAGAGTATCTTGAAATTCCTTTCTATGGAATTGAATTTACAATTTAAAAGAATCAATAACACTATTTATGTTTCTAAAAAACATAATACTGAAGCCGCAGTAGAAGAACAATTTATCACTTTGGAGGAGCAAAAGTTTGCTATTACCGGTAAAGTTATTGCGCCAGACAGTCCGGATGGATTACCCGGTGTTAATGTAATGGTGAAAGGCACCAATTTAGGTACTGTCACCGATATCAATGGTTATTATATTTTAGAGATTGAAGATATGAATTCTATTCTGATTTTCAGTTCAGTTGGTTATCTGAGAGAGGAAATTCAAGTGGCTAACAGAACTGAGGTCAATGTGGAATTAACGTCAGATGTAACAGCGCTGGATGAAATTGTCGTAGTTGGTTATGGAACACAGCGTAAAAGAGACCTGACGGGTTCAGTTGCCAGGATAGATCCGAAAGAAATGGCAAATCTCCCAAATGTCAACTTGGTCCAAAATCTCAGAGGCACTGTGGCGGGGGTAAATGTTATAGACAATGGACGACCAGGATCAGATGGTACTATTTTAATCAGAGGTCAGACTTCAATTAGTGCCTCGAATGCACCTTTAATTATTCTTGATGGAATAATTTATACGGGAGGGCTTTCTGATATAAATTCTAATGATATAGAATCTATTGACATTTTAAAGGATGCCAGTTCCGCGGCCATTTATGGTGCTCGCGCTACAAATGGGGTTATCCTTATTACCACGAAAAAAGGTACAAGCTCAAAGCCGAGATTTAATTACAATGGTTATTATGGATTTTCTGATTATGCACGCGTACCGGAAATGATGAATGCAGAACAATACATTCAGATGAGAAGAGATGGTGCTGAAATTCTTAACAGACCTTTTAATCTAAATCCGATTGAAGAAGAGAATTTCAATAGGGGCAACATAATTGATCCCTGGGAAGAAATTGCCCAGTCAGCTCCTATGACTAATCATGAACTCAGTATGTCAGGGAAAACAGATAGGGTAAATTATTACCTGTCGGGATCTTATACAGATATGAAATCTAAAATTGCGGGGGATAATTTTTCAAGGTTTTCTATGCGTGCCAATGTTGATGTTGACATTAATGATTGGCTAAACGTAGGGATAAATTCAGGATTTACCTCTAAGGATTATTCAGGAATACGTGCAAATTTCGGCAATGCCAGTTACCTGAGTCCCTTTTCAAGCTTTTACCACGAGGATGGGGTATTGAAATATTTGCCAATGGACGATGGTCTTGCCCCCAATCCTCTATTTAATACCAACAGAGCTGATAATAAAAGCATTTCCAGTACCTTATTCAGTAATGCTTATGCAGTAGTTCAGTTACCGGTTAAGGGTCTGTCATATCGATTAAATACCGGCAATAATTTGAGATTTAATGAAGATTACAGTTACTTTCCAGCGTACAACAGAGATGGAATCATCGTTATTGGCAACGGAAATAAGCAACATAGGAAACATCATTATTTTATTCTCGAGAATATCCTGAAATATAATGTGGATCTGGGCGATATACATAATTTGGATTTTACCGGGTTATATAGCTTTGAAAATACCTCAGATCAAGGATCATACCTCTCAAGCAATAACATATTTAATGATGTTTTATCTTATCATGGACTAAGCCTTGGTGAAAACCCTTTTTTAAATACAACTGCTTCTGAATCCAGTGCTTTATCTGCTATGTTCAGAGTCGGTTACAAACTTATGGATCGATATATGTTCAACTTTACCGTAAGAAGGGATGGGTTTTCCGTATTTGGTGAAGGTCGTAAATTTGGCAATTTTCCTTCACTGGGCTTTGGCTGGCTGGTCTCTCAGGAAAGATTTATGTCTGGGATCAGTTCTGTTGAATATCTGAAATTACGGTATTCTTATGGTAAAAATGGAAATAGAGGCATTGCCCCCTACACTTCTTTAAGCAATATGAGCCACACAGGAAATCAATATGTATTTGGAGATGGAGGTTCAACCAGTGTGGGAATTTCTCCAACCTCTATGGCCAATCCATTTTTAGGATGGGAAACCACCGTTGCTTCTAACCTGGGTATTGATTTCAGCCTCTTCAGAGATAAACTGTCAGGTGCTATTGAGTTTTATAATATGAATACATCTGATTTGTTGTTAAATCTCAGAATTCCTAATATGACGGGTTATGAAGATTTCTTTACAAACATTGGTGCAACCAATAACAGAGGTATAGAGCTTACCCTTAACTCATCTATAATTTCGGCCGGAGATTTTAACTGGTCGACAAATTTAGTCTATACGCTCAACCGAAATAAAATCACCAAGCTCACTGGAGTTGTGGATGAAACCGGAAAGGAAATCGATGATATTGCCAGTCGCCGGTTTATAGGTTACCCTTTAGGAAGTAATTTCGATTATGTTGTGGATGGTATCTGGCAAGTAGAAGATGATTTTTCTGTTGATCCGGGTGCTCAACCAGGCTACCTTAGATTTGTGGATATAAGCGGTGATGGAAGAATCGGCCCGGATGATAGAAAAGTGTTGCATTCTAACCAACCGGATTTTCTGGCTAGTATTACTAATACATTTGCCTATAAAAATTTCTCACTCTCGATTCTGTTCAACGGCCGTTTTGGTGGATATAGTCCAAATGGTCTGCTTAATCATGGAACTAATTTTTACGACAGAACTAATCTGCTCAATTTGCCTTATTGGATGCCGGATAATCCACTCAATGACAGACCTTCATTAAATTACCCAAATCCACGCGGTTATGGATTTTATGAAAGTCGCACCTTTGTGAGGTTACAGGATATTAGCCTATCCTACAATTTGCCATCAAATTTGCTGTCACGCTTGAGTTTAAATAGTATGCAAGTATACCTGAGCGGAAAAAACCTCGCGACCTTTACAAATTGGCATGGTTGGGATCCAGAGCATGGAAGTGGCGGGAGAAATCCTGTTAATGGCCCGTTATTGAAATCCTATGTGTTGGGTGTTAATGTGAGTTTTTAAATTTGAATAATCAAAATTGTACAGAAATGAAAAAGTTTTCTTTATATATAATATATCCATTGATATTCATCGGATTATTACTTAATACAGCCTGTAATGATGACTTTCTTAATGAAATTCCATTAGACAGATTCAGTCCTGAAAACCTTTTGGTAAATAAAGCCGGTTTTGAAACCGTAATTGTTGCTTTGCATAATGAGGCCAGGGCTGAACAAACACTCGATAGACCAGATCAAATGGGTGCAGGTACTGATGTATCGACCAGTGGTGTTGCAGATGGAAGATTTTTTAATAACTACAGAGACATTCTCCCGGAAGATCAAATTGTTAATTACTATTGGGACTGGGCTTATGCTTCTATGCTTAAGAATGCCAATCTTATTATTTCCAGGGCTGAAAACCCTAATATTAACTGGACTAATGAAGAAAAAAATGCCGTTGTGGCTGAAGCCAAATTCTTCAGGGCCTTTACCTATAACACGCTCGTAAACCTATTTGGTGGTGTGCCTATTGTGGATCGAGAACTTACAGAGCCGAAATACGATTTTGTCAGAGCCTCAAGACTTGAAGTACTCGAATTTGTTAAAGATGACCTGGAATTTGCCATTGCGTGGCTCCCAGTGGTTGAAAATAATCCATCTAAGGACGGAAGAATTTTTAAGGCTGCAGCACTTCATCTGTTGGCAGAAGTTTATATTAGTCTGGCACTGGAAACAGGAAATACTTCCTATTTGGATAAATCAATTGAAGCTTCAACGGCTGTTATTAATAAATCTGCGGGTAATTATCAGCTAATGACACAAAGATTTGGTAATACCCAAAGGCCGGGAGATGTTTTCTCAGATTTATTCTGGACTAACCAGCAAAATCGTACTTCAGGAAATCTCGAAACCATTTGGGCCGTGCAATTCGAGTTCCAAACCATTGGAGGAGGAGGTGGTGGAAACGTACATTTAAGATGGTGGGGACCAAAATTCGAAGATGTACGCTCACCGGATGGTAGAAGAATTTTAGTTGGCGACTCTTTGGGGCGGAGCCAGGGTGGTAACAGACCCTTAAATTACTTCTTCTATGACATTTGGCAGGATGACTGGAATGATATGCGAAATTCACATCATAACATCCGCAGGGACTGGTACTACAATGATCCAACATCCTCATTCTTTGGTGAAAAAGTAAAAATTGTAAAAGTGAATGGCAATGCTTTTATTGCCAATCGTGATGGCACTCCAACAAACTTCGGTGTTGATACACTCCGATGGTTTTATCCCATGATTCGTAAAATCGAAGGAGAAATGCCTCTGGGAGCTATTCAAGGAAGAACAAATAATGATCAATATCGAATGCGATTGGCTGAAACCTATTTACTCAGGGCCGAAGCTTATGTTCATAAAAATGATCCAGTAAGTGCTGCAGCTGATCTTAATGTTGTCAGAGCCAGGGCAAGGGCATTGCCGGTAACACCAGATAAGGTAAATCTGGATTACATACTC
The DNA here is from genome assembly GCA_020832305.1 of Cyclobacteriaceae bacterium. Lineage (GTDB taxonomy): Bacteria > Bacteroidota > Bacteroidia > Cytophagales > Cyclobacteriaceae > JAFIEV01. The sequence continues at coordinate 97,823 of JAFIEV010000020.1, forward strand.
GATGAACGCGCCAGGGAATTGATCATTGAAGAGCCCAGGCGCAGAACACTCGTAAGACTTGGGCTGCTCTATGAAAGAACCATGAGGTATAATTACAGGGCACAATCTAATATGGAACCTTACCATGAATTGTGGCCTATTCCTCAAAAAGCTATAGACGCAAACAGAGAAGCCGTTTTACGACAAAACCCCGGATATCCTGGTGGTATAGAATAATTCTTTTAAAATTCTGGCATCAATTTTTGTTGATTGGTGCCAGAATCTAAATCAAGATCAAGACAAAGTTTTGTTCCCATTTTATTAACCCGCAAAACAACAAAAAAATGAATAGAAGAGATTTCTTACATAAATCGATTCCCCTAACAGGTGCTGTCGTAATCGGTCCGGGTTTTCTCAGCATGCAGTCTTTTGCAGAAATTAACAGACAATTTTCAGGCATTGAGAAATTTGAGTCTTATGACTTGATTGTGAATGGAGCCGGACTCTATGGTTACTTCACTGCTATAAATGCAGCCAAACTTGGCCATAAAGTACTTATTATCGAAAGAAGAACTAGCCCTGGTTATGAACTGGCGGCTAAAAAACAATTATGGTTAAAGAAAAGTGGTTTTGAAAATTGGAGTCCTGAATTGATTGAACTATTCATGCCAAATCAGGAGATGCAGGAGATTCATTCATCAAAAGGAGAAGGGCCTCATAAAAGCATATTTGGAGATGAATTAGCTTTATTCTCCGGATCCATAAGGAAAAACATATTGCGCAGCCTTATTGTCAACAATATTCACGTTTTACTTATGACCGATGTTTGCGGAATCTTTAGAAATGATAAAAATCATGTGACAGGTGCTTTACTGGCTTCAAAATGTGGATTTCATTCGGTGAACTGTAATCATTTTATTGATGCATCAGATAATCACTTTTTTACAAGACAACTCTTTAATCAAAACAACAAAATAATTAAAGCAGGCTTTTGCCTTGAACTTCAAAATGTAGGGGAATCACCTGAAAAATTACTACAGGTAGAAAAGAAATTAGGAATTGTTAATGATTCAGTCATTTTGCATAAAGGAAAACAAACCGATCATCAATACTTTTTAGAATTTGAATTTAAAACAAATCATGAACTGTCTGAGATTTCAAAAGTTGAACAGAAAGCAAGGGTAATTTCGGCAGAATTAGGTAAGAAATTCAATCAATTGGATCTTTCATTGGCAAATGCAAAAATTGAACAGTTTGCAATGGAATGTACATACCATCTTGAAAACCCCGTTTTACCCAAGTCTATGATCGAGGGTTACGATGTAATTAAAGCAATGCCGCAGAATGGATATTCCTGCAAAAATATAGTTGATATTGAAAATGAAGCAAAAAGCTTAGTTGGAAATATAAAGAAAACCAAAAATTTACGACCAGCTACAAGACTTCTTATCGCGGGCAATGAAATTCCCATACAAAATCTACAATTTGAAGATGCCAACGAACCAGGCCTTGTTATTCCAATAAAGAAGATTACTACTGATTTTTCCCGGTATATAAATTCAAATACAAATTGTCAGGTTCTTGTTGCTGGGGGTGGAACTTCAGGTGCGATGGCTGCCATGGCTGCTGTTGAGAAAGGTGCAAATACCATAGTTGTCGATTATTTTCATGACATGGGAGGCACTAAAACGGTAGGAGGGGTTATGGGTTACTATCACGGAGTAAAGGATAATCAGTTTTTCAAAAAACAGGAAGAAGATGCTCAGCAAATAGCTTATATTACCAATACTAATAGAAAAATGGGAAGGAAATTGTACCATTTATTCAATCTGACATCGCAGGGGGGTGAATATATTTCCGGTTCTATTATATGTGGAGCTGTTACTCAAAACAGAGACGTAAATGGCATCGTAATTTGCCGAAATGGTGTTTTGGAAAAGGTATTGGCAGACCTTACCATTGATGCTACTGGAGATGGCGATGTGGCTGTCTTCGCTGGAGCAGAATACTTCCACGGAGATTCCAGAGCAGGTAAAACACAAAATTACAGCCAGTGGGATATGGTTGGGGGAGCTAAACAACTTCCTTCTGCCACCGGACGGGATTATGGTGTAATTGACAATACTAAGCTGGCAGAATTACAACGTGGCCTATTTATCTCTCATTATGAAGCGCATTGTTACGATTTTCATCCTATGCTCACAGTTAGGGAATCCCGTCGCATTAAAGGCAAATATGTGCTTGACTTTGTTGATTGCGTTGAAGGTACCCACTTTGAGGATTTTATATCTTTGGCAAGCAGTGATTATGACCCACATTATACAGGAAGCTCGGAATTGACAAGAGCAGGATTCCTTCTGCCACATTCTAATGTGCTGACTGTAGAAATTCCATACAGAAGCCTGGTACCTGAAAAACTCAATCGCATTTTAATCTCCGGACGAGCTTTTAGTCAAACAAATATTGCCCTTCAGTTTACCAGAATGAGTGGGGACCTGGCTGTTTTGGGATACCTAACTGGTCATATTGCTGCCGATATTACCTTAAATGGTTTTGATACACATAATTACAGTATATCTGAACTTCAGAAAGAATGGCTGGCTTTAGACTACCTTGATAAAACCTCTTATGATAAAAAACCCGGGAATAAATCAAGAGATGAGGAAGAAATCAAAAACCGTGTAAAAAATTTGGCCGACGGCAAAAATGAATATTTATACGAATGTATTAAAATTCACGGAGAACTGATTTTGCCTCATTTAATTAAGGCGTTTCACATTACAGAGCTTATCCATGGTAAATTACTGTTAGCAAAAGCCATTGCCTGGTTTAGCAGTAATACAGGCAGTGAACTTATAAATGATGAGCTGAAAAGTTTATTTGATGAGGAATGTAAAACAGGTTATCCCAATGGATATGTTGAAAACTATGATTTTATCAGAGGACGTGAAAAAAATGTTTTGGAAGGTCTTTTTTGGAAAATCAATCAAAACATTGTGCTGCTTGCACTGACAGGATACAAAAGATCTTATGAGACAATACAACATATACTTGACAACACATTATCTGGGGGTGAAATGGTGGAAAGAGAAAATGATTATTATAATGGAAGAATTGACCTACGAATCATCCCTTTTTACAACCGGATTTTAAACCTTTGCTTTTATATTGAAAGAAATCCAGACAAAGTGTTTATTCCTGGGCTTGAAAAACTGTTGCAGGATAAAAATATTTCCGGGTATAAAACTGATGATTATAAAACTAGCAGATGGAAGTTCTATGGTGCTGATCTCGAACTATTTATCGGTTCAACCCTGGCGCGCTGTGGTTCCGGCACCGGCTATGAATTACTTGTGGAGTACCTTGAGGATGTAAATTATCCACTAAAGCAATTTGCAGTAAGTGAGTTAAAAAAACTTACAGGTAAAGATTTTGGTTATTCAGTGAGCGATTGGAAAAAGCATATCGGAAAACTCTCTTATCCTCAGCCTGAGCATCGCTTTGAAACTATTAAAGAAGTTTAGATTGTACAATGTTGATGTATGAGATTTTCGTTCTTGATTGCTCTGTTGGTTTTTCATTTAAATCCTTTTGCTGAAAATGATGGCCATATAGCATTCAGATTTTTAAAATTGCCCGAACTTAGTCTTCATAAGACAGAGATTCGATTTTCAACTCCGGATTTATACGGGAAATTTTATGATATACATCTTTTTAAGGATGATACAGGGCTTTTTTATTGGTATGGAACTGTACAAACACCGGTCTGCCTTACCGGTGAATGTAAAAATATAGAAATTGGTTTATATTGGAAGTTAACAGGAGAATTTCTTGGCATAGAAGTTTTACACGAGCATTTGACCAAAGCAGATCATACACCATTCTTATCTGAAGATTATGACATGCTGATCAGTATATTATCCAATGAGTGGGCGATCTTCAGGGAATATGACCTTGAAGATCTTATTTATCCTGACCTCGAATATGTAGATGGTCATTCCGGAGCAACACACAAGCAATTAATAGGTCATACAGTGCCAAATGCCGTGTATACCACTTATACTTTGTGGCATCTGATCTACGGTGATATTCAAAATCAAATTAAAAAACATAGTGCTAAGCAAATAAATGCAAATGGTCTTTTCCCAATGAACGTTCTTGAGCAATTTCCTGAATGTCGCAATTTCATCCTCGAACAAGTGAATTTGGGTACTATTGTCCCTACCGTAGAAGTATTAAATCTTGCATTCATAGGGATGTTGCAAAACGAAGATCTGTATTTTTTCCAGGAGGCGATTAAAACGTTGGGTCGCTTTAATCTAAATGATTATTCTCTGCAGGATAGACTGTCTCTTGTTTATTCTTCAGCATCTTTGAGTGCCAAACAAAAACTTTTGCAAACACTGAAATCTGTTGATGAATTACATACTGTACTTTACGATGCGCTTGGGGAGGATGTAAAAACTGAAAACCCTTGGTTTTTATATAATCTGTTGATTATTTTAAATAAATCAAAAACACACAGCGCTGAAATAAAAGCCTTAGCGCACAAATTAGTGGATGCGAAGGACCCCAACTTACGGAAAATAGCTGTCCAAATATTAGATAAATAATTAGCCTGCTTGTTCCTCAGCACCAGATATGTCTATTAACAGAATGACAAATGCAAAACGTTCGGGCTTTTAGTTTTAATCGCCGACAGATCGTCTATCACCCCTGAATCCAGCTGAACTGATATTCCAGTTGCGGTATGCGGGTTCGTTCCGCTACCCTTTTGAGTCTGTCAGGCAAATTCATCAGGTAATCCCTGGCCTTTTCGGCAGATGAATTCAGTCCTTTCATCCCGGCGACTTGCCATTCGTCCAGTAAACCTTCCATAATGTCTATATAATCATATGTAGTATAAACCCCCAGTCTCTGGGCTGCATCTGAAAAATGTGAAAAGGTCTGTCCGATCTTGACGCCGGATTCACGCAAAAAATGTGCTGGCATTACAATTTTCTTTCGCATCATGTCTTCGAGCGCCAGCATCATTTCAGAAGGGTCAATTTCAAATATCCTTCTTACAAATTCTTTATAAGCCCTTGCATGGCGCATTTCATCAGAAGCAATTACACCGCATATTTTCGATAGATTATTGTTTCCATGTTGCTTGGCGAGTGTAGCTGTGCGCCGATGAGATACGTTAGTGGCCAACTCCTGAAAGGATGTATACACAAAATTCCGGTAAGGGTCGGCGCCGGTTTGTATATCAAAACCATCGGCGATAAGGTATTGTGTAGAAACCTCCATTTGTCGCATGTTTACCCTTCCCGATAAATAGAGAAACTTATTGAGCAGATCGCCATGCCTGTTTTCTTCGGCTGTCCACCAGCGCACCCATTTGGCCCAGCCCTGTGGTTCATTAACCTGGTCAACACCTACCACATCCATAAGCCAGGATTCATATGTCGGCAATGCCTCTTCTGTAATGGTGTCGCCAATAAGTACGGCTATATATTCATAAGGTAATTCACGTGCACTTTCCTGAAGTAATTTTACTTCACTGAAAAATGATTCCGTAGAAGAATCAGGAAGCAAATCTGATGGTTGCCACATTTCTTCCACAGGCTTCAGATAGGTAGCCAGCAATTCATCGAGGTTTTTGGCAATGTGCAACATAACCTCTCTTCTGTGAGCAGATAATTCCATGTATGATTTATTAAACGTTGATTTAAGCTTTTTATTATAACAGTATTACGGCTTTATTATTAACTTTCGGCCACAAATAAGACTAAAATTTTTGACAATCTAATGAAAAAAATATTCGATTACCTGCTTTCTTCGCTGTATTTATTATATTTCTTTATCAGTCTTGCAGTTTTTCACCTGGTTCAGGTTATAGCCTGGAATGTGTTTGGCCGAAAGGCGCATAAGAAAAGTGTAGACGCGCTTAACGGTTTTCTTACTTACGGTCTGTGTATAACAGGATCATGGGCTACCTATCGCAATTTGGGAGAAATACCAGAAAACCGTCCTCTGATTTTTGTATCCAATCACCAGAGTATGTTCGATATAACCGGTATAGTTTGGTTCCTCCGAAAGTATCATCCGATTTTTGTCTCCAAGATGGAATTGTCAAAAGGGATCCCTAGCATTTCCTATAACCTGCGTAAGAGCGGAGCTGCTTTAATTGACCGAAAAGACGGCCGGCAGGCCCTTACCGAAATTGCCCGCCTGGGTAAACTGATTCAGCAAGAAAAAAGCTCGGCAGTGATTTTCCCCGAAGGAACCCGTACCACTTCAGGTCAAATGAAGCGGTTTTCAGCTGGCGGACTTGCCACCCTGATTAAAAAAGCACCTGATGCATTTATCGTCCCGATCGCCATCAAAGGAACGGGTAAATTTAATCCCACCAAAGGGATATTTCCACTCAGCGGCTTTACCCGTATAACTTATACCGCTTTACCCGGCTATGAAATGGATAGCCGATCCCCCGAAGAAATGGTTGCCATGCTTCAGCATGACATACAGGCTGCGCTGGATGTGCAAAACTAAACGGACTACTAGTTGTTCTTCCAGGAGTCCCGATCAATTCAAATCGTTTGGTTTAATCGCGATCTTCGTATGCAGGATCACCGTCCTTTATATGAAGCTGCCAAAACCGGCATTCAAACTTTGTTGCTGTATATTATAGAGCCCAGGCTGCTTGCCCATTCCGATTATGATCCGCGGCACTGGCGTTTTGTGGCAGAATCGATTGATGATCTTAACCGGTGTTTTAATAAAGAATCCACATAGGAAAAGAAGATTTGAGCAATTTTCTTCCCGAGCGGGGGATTTGGATGTCTTGCCAAATGTATTTGTTAAGACGATCTGCTGTTTGCACAATGAAAAATGGTTTATTCAGGGTTTATACCATCAGCCATCCGATGCCGGATAAAACAACCGACAACACAATGCCGAGGACTAAAGCTTCCTGACCTTGTATTTTGCATTTTTACATTCTTTTTAATGTTGCATATATTTTGTTTAAATTATTGGTAAAATACGCGTCTAAATTAAAATATATTTATAAAAAATGTCGTAATAGTTGAAATATAGAAACTGGCATCGTTTGCAGATTTGATTATGTTGAAAAATATTTATAATAATTGTTAACGTGTGCAAAGATTTTTTTCTATCTTTACCCCATAATTACCCAACAGAAAATTTTGGATATGAACAAATACTCTTTTGAAGACCTTCGTGGAAAAGTTTGCGTACTTACCGGCGGGGGAGGGGTTATCGGGGCATCTCTGGCCCATGCCCTGGGCAGTGTAGGCGTTAAGGTGGTGGTTGCTGACCTCAACCTTGCAGCAGCGGAATCCATTGCCAACCAGGTTTCACAAGCAACAGGAACCCCGGCGCTTGGCGTTGAAGCCAATGTACTCGACAGAACCTCGTTGGAAAAATCCCTGGAAACCATTCACCAGCATTTTGGTCCGGTTGATATATTGATTAACGGAGCAGGCGGCAATTCGCCCAAAGCCACTACCCAGCAGGAAAAACTCAGCTCCAATAGTCTGACAGACCTCAAAGGCTCTTTTTTCGACCTCGACCTTGAAGGATTCAGGTTTGTCTTCGATCTCAACTTTTTGGGCACGCTGCTTCCCAGCATGATATATACCAAAGACATGCTTACTACGGGAAAAGGAGTCGTGCTAAATGTAAGCTCTATGAATGCCTTCAGGCCACTCACTAAAATCCCGGCATACTCAGCAGCAAAATCGGCAATCAATAATTTTACCGAATGGCTTGCCGTGCACCTGGCAGAAACCGGTATCAGGGTAAATGCTGTGGCCCCGGGTTTCTTTATAACCAACCAAAACAGGTTTTTGCTTATCGATGAGAAAAGTGGAAATCTCACACCCAGAGGTCAAAAGGTAATTAGCAATACACCTATGGGAAAATTTGGAGAGCCTGATCATTTACAAGGAACCGTTTTGTATCTGCTTTCTGATCTTTCGGCTTTTGTCACAGGTGTGGTAATTCCTGTTGACGGAGGGTTCAATGCATTCAGTGGCGTATAATCTATTTAACATTTATTTTGTAAAACACTATGGCAAAGAATGTAATCGTAGCACAATCCGGAGGTCCGTCACCGGTAATCAACAACTCCCTCAGAGGTATAATTGATACCTGTAAGCGCTTTCCTGAAATATTTGGAAAAGTCTATGGAGGCTGGCATGGAATTGAAGGCGTTTTAAAAGAAGAATTGATCGATTTGTCTGCACAGGATGAGGATGAAATAGCCTTGCTCCGAACCACCCCGGCTGCCGGCAGTATTGGAACCTGCCGCTACAAACTCAAAGACAATCAGGTAAATGATGCCAGGAGGATTGTCGATGTTCTCAAGGCACATAATGTAGGTTATTTTTTCTACATTGGAGGTAACGACAGCCAGCATACAGCCTATAAAGTTAGTCAGCTGGCGGCAGAACACGGTCTTGAAGTCGTTGGTACCGGTGTGCCAAAAACCATTGATAATGACGTAGGAGACAGTGAATTTAAGCTTATTGATCACACACCGGGATATGGCAGCGTAGCGCGTTATTGGTCGCATATTGTACAGACTGCCAATGAAGAAAATATGGGTTCATCACCTGCTGATCCGGTACTCGTCCTGCAGGCAATGGGTCGAAAAATAGGTTATATTCCTGCGGCTGCGCGTCTGGCAGACCCTAAAAGGGAATTGCCATTGCAAATATATATGACAGAATCTAAGGTGACCCTTGATGAACTTGTCGATAATGTCAACGATCAGCTGGTAAAAGATGGCCGATGTATTGTAGTCATCAGCGAAGGTTTTGACGTCGGAAGCCTTGGTGAGGTGAAAGATTCCTTTGGCCATACCAGCTTTGGCTCCAGCAAGATGTCGGTCTATCAAAAAGTAGTGAATTACCTCAATGAAAAAGGCATAAAGGCCAAGGGCGCTGCCCGCGGACAGGTAATGGGTACAGACCAACGACATTCTATGATCTATGCGTCAACTGTTGACCTGGATGAAGCCTACAAAGTAGGGCAAAAGGCGGTTGAAATTGCCATGAATGAAGGCAATGGCTGGATGGCAACCATACTCAGGGAACCTGGGTTTATTTACAATGTAAAGTACGATAAAGTACCGCTTGAAAAGGTAGCTTTATCTGAACGCTTCTTTCCTGAAAAATGGATCGCGCCCAACCGAATCGATGTAACTGACGAATTTTTGGATTACGTACGACCTCTTATCGGAGAGGACTGGGTTTCAGTTCCTGTAATCAATGGCATTCAGAGATTTGCCAGGTTTAAACCCATTTTTGCAGCGCAGAAATTAGCCAGGTACGTGCCGGAAGGAAAATAAATCATAATCAAGCCTGGCCTTTTATAGGTCGGGTCATTTCCAAATACCTTGAATCATTAAATATTAACCTATATGGATCTTCAACAGGAACTCATACAACTTAAACCGGAAAAAGAATTTTTTGTAGGAATCGATTCCGATGGTTGCGTTTTTGACACCATGGAAATTAAGCAAAAGGAATGTTTTTGCCCAAATTTCATCAAGCATTTCAATCTTCAGGTCATCAGCAAATATGCCCGGGAAACCTGGGAATTTGTTAACCTTTACTCACAAACCCGGGGTATTAACCGGTTTCAGGCGGTGATTACTGCCATTCAATTACTCGCAGACCGTCCTGAGACACTGGCAAGAGGCGCCAGGCTGCCAGATATTCAGCCCCTTATCGATTGGGTGAAAAAGGAAACCAAACTTGGCAACCCTGCCCTGGAGCGATATGCTGCTGAAGTGAAAGACCCCAGAATTGATATGATCCTGAGCTGGTCTAAAGCGGTAAATGTGACTATTGAAGAGCTTGTATTTGGTATGCCGCCATTTCCTTTTGTGGTTGATTCACTCAAAAAAGTTGGAGAAAGGGCAGACCTGATGGTGGTTTCGCAAACACCCCTCGAAGCCCTAACCCGGGAATGGGAGGAAAACAACATCGACCATATGCTGCGAACCATAGCCGGGCAGGAGCATGGCACCAAAACAGAACATCTGAAATTTGCTGCCGTTGGTAAGTACCCGCTTGAGAAAATACTTATGATTGGTGATGCGCCCGGAGACTTAAAAGCAGCAAAATCAAATGATGTATTGTTTTTTCCAATTAATCCTGGACATGAAGAAGATTCGTGGGAGCGATTTTATAATGAAGGTATTGATCGCTTTTTAAACGGGACTTATAAGGGAGCTTATGAAGATGCGCTCATTGTGGAATTTAAAAAATATCTTCCCGAATTACCACCCTGGAAAACCAAATAATTATGTTGTACTACCAAAAGAAAAGTACAGGAAAGGCTTTTACGTCTTCCGAGTTACAGCAAATGATGCAGGAAGCCCTCGACAAGCTGGGGCAACGAAACAAGGTGCTGGCCATTCCGCCTGATTTTACCCGATTTCATTCCTATGCGGGTCCACTTACTGAAATGGCCTGGGAATATTACGGTGAAAAAATGACGGATGTTTTGCCTGCGCTGGGTACACATACTGCCATGCCTGCCGATCAGATTAAAAGAATGTTTGGCAAAATGCCTTTGGATATTTTCCGCGTTCATGACTGGCGAAATGATATTGTCACCCTGGGTGAAGTCCCGGGCTCGTACCTGGAAGAAATTTCTGAAGGACGGGTTAATTACAACTGGCCTGCACAGGTAAATAAATTGTTGGTTGAAGGGCATTATGACTTGATATTATCGGTCGGACAGGTGGTGCCGCATGAGGTTATCGGCATGGCCAATCATAATAAAAACATCTTTGTAGGCACCGGTGGCAAAGAAGGTATAAACAAAAGCCATTTCCTCGGGGCTGCTTATGGCATGGAACGCATTATGGGCCGCGCTATTAACCCGGTAAGGCAGGTACTCAATTATGCCTCAGAACATTTTGCCGCTGATATGCCCATAGTTTATGTGCTCACAGTAGTTGGAAATGATTCTGATGGAAAACTTGGAGTACTGGGCCTGTATGTTGGAGATGATATGGAATGCTTTATGCTGGCCTCCGAACAATCATTGCAGGTAAATTTTAAAATGGTCGAACGGCCTTTAAAAAAAGTAGTGGTTTTTCTCGATCCTGAAGAGTTTAAAAGTACCTGGCTTGGCAATAAAAGTGTGTACCGCACCCGCATGGCCATAGATGATGGCGGTGAACTTATTGTATTGGCTCCGGGTCTGCGTGAATTCGGAGAAGATAAAACCATAGATAAATTAATCAGAAAATATGGCTATGTGGGCACTCCACGCACCCTGGAACTTACGGAGGCAAACGAAGATCTGCGTGAGAACCTGAGCGCTGCTGCCCATTTGATTCACGGATCCTCAGAAGATCGTTTTAAAATTACTTATTGCCCTGGTAATCTCAGCAAGGAAGAAATTGAAAGTGTAAATTTTGAATATGCGCCCCTGGCGGAAATGATTAAAAAGTACGATCCCGAAAAACTCACCGATGGTTACAACATACTCCCAGGCGGTGAAGAGATTTTTTATATTTCAAACCCCGCCCTGGGTCTCTGGGCTCATAAAGAAAGATTTAAATAATTCATCATCAATTTTTAGCATATGGAAAAATTAGCAGATATTGGCTTGATAGGTTTGGCCGTAATGGGCGAAAACCTGGTATTAAATATGGAGAGCAAAGGCTTTTCCGTAGCAGTGTACAATCGTAATACCGATCGGGTAGATGATTTCATCAACGGTCGTGGTGCAGGTAAAAACCTCATAGGTACCCACAGCCTGCAGGATCTTGTAAAATCTTTAAAGCGCCCTCGTAAAGTAATGCTTATGATCAAGGCCGGCAAACCGGTCGATGATGTGATCGAGCAACTCATACCCCTAATGGAGGAGGGAGATATTATAATAGATGGTGGCAATTCCCATTTTCCCGATTCCAATAGAAGAACAAAATATGTAGAAGAAAAGGGCCTTCTGTTTATTGGCACCGGTGTATCAGGTGGAGAAGAAGGTGCTCTGCTCGGGCCATCTATTATGCCCGGAGGATCTCCAAAAGCATGGCCGGCTGTTAAAGATATTTTTCAGTCAATTGCGGCCAAAGTAGACGGTGATGTCCCATGTTGTGACTGGGTAGGTGAAAACGGCGCCGGTCATTTCGTTAAAATGGTACACAATGGCATCGAATATGGCGATATGCAATTGATCTGCGAAGCCTATCAGGTTATGAAAGACCTTCTTGGTTTAAGCTATGATGAAATGCATGAGGCTTTTAAACAATGGAATGAAGGTGATCTTGATAGCTATCTGATTGAAATTACCCGCGATATCCTGGCGTACAAAGATGAAGATGGAGCACCGATAGTTGAAAAAATTCTGGATACTGCTGGTCAGAAAGGAACGGGTAAATGGACAGGTATAGTGGCCCTTGATCTTGGCATTCCACTCACCCTTATTGGTGAAGCGGTATTTTCACGTTGTTTGTCTGCCATAAAAGATGAAAGGGTTGAAGCATCAAAAATCCTGTCTGGACCTTCACCAACTTTCGAAGGCGACAAAAAAGCTTTTATTGAGGATATTAGCAAGGCTTTATTTGCATCGAAAATTGTTAGTTATGCGCAAGGCTATGCCTTGATGATGGCCGCAGCTGAAGAGTATGGATGGAATTTGAATTACGGCGGTATTGCCCTGATGTGGAGAGGTGGTTGCATCATACGGTCTGCATTTTTAGGTAAAATCAAAGATGCCTTTGATCAAAATCCCAATTTGAAAAACCTTTTACTTGATCCTTTCTTCAAAGAAAAAATTGAAGCCTCGCAACAATCCTGGAGAAGAGTAGTGGCCGCTGCAATTAGCAATGGCATTCCTGTGCCAGCTTTATCTACAGCCCTCGCATACTTCGATGGATACCGTACTGAAAGATTGCCGGCCAATTTATTACAGGCCCAACGCGATTATTTCGGGGCACATATGTATGAAAGAATCGATAAACCCAGGGGTGAATTTTTCCACACCAACTGGACCGGCAGAGGAGGCCAGACAGCTTCTTCGGCTTACATAGTCTAAACCTCGCACTAAACCAGAAATAAGGCTGCCATCAGGCAGCCTTTATTCCCTTTATGAGTGTCACCATTAAGGATATAGCCAAAATGCTCAATGTTTCGCATACTACCGTATCGCGGGCATTGAATGACAGTCCGCTTATAAGCCGGGAAACCAGGCAACGCGTGATTGAACTGGCCGAAAAGTACCACTATCAGCCTAATGTGATGGCCAGGAGTCTTGTTTTAAGTAAATCTTATAATGTCGGTCTGTTTTTTTCAACCCTTCAGTCAGGTACAACTGCTCAGTTTTTTTTAGAATCTGTAAGAGCCGTGAGCATGGCTTTAAGAGGCACTTACAGGTTAAGTCTGCAAGGCATAGATGAGCTGGAAGACCCGAATAGCATCGACCGTCGCCATTATGATGGTATATTACTCATGAGCCAGGACACCCGCGATGATGATTTCATTAAGATACTCAGGAAAAAGTCAATACCCTTAGTGGTGATGAACCGCGAAGTAGATATTCCGGAAGTGCATTCGGTACTTGCCAATGATGAAATTGCTGCATGGCAATTGACAGACCATCTGATTACCCACGGGCATACCAACATTGCAATAATAGAAGGAAAAAAGAATTTCAGAACCTCTGTTCGCCGCAAAGAAGGATTCCTGAGGGCAGTAACAGAATCAGCACTTCAAATCGACGAATCGCACATGGTAATCGGAGATTACGATATTTCCGGTGGATTTAGGGCCATGAATAAACTTCTCGATCTTCAGGCAATACCTACAGCTGTTTTTTGTTCAAATGATGATATGGCTGTTGGCGCAATGAAGGCCATTTTTGCACGGGGACTAAGCGTTCCCTATGATATTTCTTTAACGGGTTTTGATGATAACGGATACTCAGCCTATCTCAGTCCGGCTCTTACTACAGTAAAAAGACCTGTCGAAGCTATGGGAGAAGCGGCTGCTCGTATGTTAATACAGCTAATGGAAATGGGTACCGCGGGTGTCCCTGAAAAAACCCTCCGTCTTGACCATACTTTTATGGAACGTGAATCAGTGCGATCCTTAAAATCATAAAATCCGCCACTCATGTAATCTTGCTGGTAGTTTTCGGACGATTTTACTATAATGCTTTCATAATTTTTAAATCAAACTACTATGAAAGCAGCCGTGTACGATAGTTATGGGCCACCAGAGGTTGTAAAAATTGCAGACATTCCCCGTCCTGAGCCTTCTGCTCAACAAGTTTTGGTAAAAGTGCACGCTGGTACTGTGAACCGTACAGATTGTGGGTTTCGAAGCGCTGAATATTTTATAACCCGTCTCTTCTCCGGGTTATTTAATCCCAAAATAAAAGTTCTGGGTTGTGAATTTGCAGGGGTTGTTGAATCAGTAGGTGACAAAGTTGAAAAATTTGCGCCCGGAGATAAGGTTTTCGGATTCAATGATATGCACTGGGGAGGACATGCCGAATATATACTGTTACAGGAAAAGGATGCTTTTACACATATTCCTCCTGGATTAAGTATGGATATGGCTGCCGCCCTTACAGAGGGAGCGCATTATGCTTTATGCTACATCAGAGCGGCAAAAATAAAGCAAGGTGACAAAGTACTGGTAAATGGCGGGACAGGCGCCATTGGTTCTGCTGCGATCCAATTGCTAAAATATTTTGGAGCCAATGTTACAGCGGTATGTGATACAGAATACATGCAGGTGGTAGCTGATTTGGGGGCAGATCGTGTAATTGATTATACAAAAGAGGACTTTACACAATTGAATGAGAGTTTTGACATGGTATTTGACGCCGTGGGAAAAAGCACATTTGGTAAAACTAAACGACTGCTTAAAAAGAATGGAAAATATGCTTCTACCGAATTGGGTCCCCGTGGTGAAAATCCTTTTTTAGCCTTACTGGGTACTTTAAAAAAAGGAAAAAAAGTATTGTTTCCCCTGCCATTTATTCGCCTTGACGATGTTGAGTTTATAGCAAAAATTTCAGCCGAAAAACGGTTCAGTCCACTTATAGACCGCGCCTACTCATTAGATCAGATCGTAGATGCCTACCGCTATGTGGATTCTGGCCAAAAAAGAGGAAATGTAATCATCAGCATGACACTTTCTGCGAATTAGCGAAATGCGCAGAAATACATCTATCGGCCGAAACTTTCTACACGGTGCTGCATCTGAGTTGAAAATACAGGAAAGCTCATTCGTATGTTAACATAGAAGCCTTCATTTTTCAAACCTGGCCGATATCCCAATTCAGCTCCATAGGCCCAGCTGACGGCCCGGTTAAATTTGCCTTCGAATCCGGCACGGGCTCCTATGAGGTTGGTGGCTAAT
This sequence comes from Cyclobacteriaceae bacterium, assembly GCA_020832305.1. Classification (GTDB taxonomy): domain Bacteria; phylum Bacteroidota; class Bacteroidia; order Cytophagales; family Cyclobacteriaceae; genus JAFIEV01. The sequence goes on from JAFIEV010000020.1 coordinate 113,206, forward strand.
TGTGAGGCAGGATATACGATATTGCCGTCAAATACATCTTTAATGTTTACAAAAGGCGTTGCCATCAAATCAAAGTATGCAGTAAAAATCAGATCATTTACCAGCGTTCCGTAAACTTTATCTGGTTGAACAGCTACGTTTTTGATACTGGTTGTAGAAAATCCAAGATAAAATCCTTGTGCAGTCATATCTGAATACAAGCTCTCATTTTCTCCTGCCGGTCGTCCTTCCATATCTGCAATTTCTATACCTTGTTTTTCGGCTACGGCCTTGTAATTTAATGCCGTAGCATAGGAAAACCCACCACTGCGGATACCGTAAATCCTGCGCATTTTGGTAGGAATGACAGTGTGATTAGGAACTGTTGCCGCCCATTTGTTTCCCTGGTACCGGGTTGAGTATAATATAAATTTCGTTTCGGTATCTTGTTCCCTGTCTACAATATGATAAGTACCAACCATTTCAAAGAATGTGTATGAACGAGGCTGGTTGTCTACAGTTGCATTTTTAAAAGCAGCATCTCTTACAAGGTCAAAACGTTGCGAGTATGCTGTCCTGGCATGAAACTTTATGTCAAATACTTCTTTGTGGTAATATTGGGCTTCAAAACCAAATCCTACTGAGGCATTGGCCGAGTAATACTCACCATAAATGGGCTGAAGATGTATGTATAATTTACTGATATCATAAGGATTGTCGTAGAGTTCCTCGTAGGTGATGGTTTGAGGAACCCTGCTGCTTCCCGGCAACTGTGCGAATAGTACCGAGCTTTTCAGTACCAGGAATAAGATTAGTTGTAGTAAAACTTTTTTCACCTTGGCCTAAATGTTTATTTAAGAGCAATGTATAAAGTGAGAAAGTAAAAAACAATCTCACTTAACAAATATACTTTTATCCGGGTTTATTCAAAAATCCGCTCTGGGGTTAAGTCAATTTGATATGTAAGTTCTTTCATGTAAGGCATAAAAAAGACTATCAAATGACAGATTTGTTGCTATTTATGTCATGTTTTCATGGGCTTCCAGCAGTGATTCCCGGGCTGCCTGAGCTATTTTACCGATGGTGCCTTCATTGACTGAGGCAGAAATAAACAGCGATTCAAATTGTGATGGTGCCAGATAAACACCACGGTTAAGCATGGCATTGAAATAAGCTGCAAAAAGTTTTGTGTCTGATTTTTTTGCATCTTCAAAATTTTCAACCGGATCTTCAGAAAAGAACAAACTAATCATGGAGCCTATCTGGTTGATTGTGTAATTTTTATGTACTGCATCACAGGCTTTGATAAGCTCATTTTTGAGTTTTTGAGTTATACGGTCAAGGTCCTTATAAATGGCTGTATTTTCATTCAGGTAGCTTAGCATGGCAAAGCCCGCTGCCATGGCAACCGGGTTTCCTGAAAGTGTACCTGCCTGATAGACCGGACCGGATGGACTTACAAAATCCATGATATCCTTTTTTCCTCCATAAGCGCCTACAGGCATGCCTCCTCCTATGATTTTTCCAAGGGTTGTAAGGTCTGGTTTTACTTTGAGCAATTCCTGAGCGCCTCCCCGGGCCAGTCGAAAGCCTGTCATTACTTCATCGAAAATAAGTACGATGTTATGTTTATCGCAAATCTTGCGAAGGCCTTCCAGATATCCTGCTTTAGGTAAAACGCATCCCATGTTTCCCGCAACAGGTTCAATTATCAATGCAGCGATAGAATCGGGATTTAAGTCTACTATTTTTTGTACGGCAGTGAGATCGTTGTACGGTGCTGTAAGGGTGTCTTTTGCGGTTCCTTTTGTGACTCCCGGGCTATCGGGATTCCCCATAGTGATGGCACCACTACCCGCTGCAATGAGGAATGAATCTCCATGTCCGTGATAGCAGCCTTCAAATTTGATTATTTTTTCACGGCCTGTATAACCTCTTGCCAGCCTGATGGCCGACATCGTTGCTTCTGTACCTGAATTTACCATTCTTACCTTTTCAACGGAAGGCACCATATTAACGATGAGTTCGGCCATTTCTACTTCATTCTTTGTGGGGGCTCCAAAAGATAATGACCCTTTAATGGCATCAGATACAGCTTTTTCTATGATTTCATGTGCATGACCCAAAATCATTGGCCCCCATGAATTGATAAGTTCTATATACGAATTTCCATCAACATCATACAGATAGGGTCCTTTGGCATGGCTTATAAAAATAGGATTTCCACCCACAGCCTTAAACGCCCTTACGGGTGAGTTGACTCCCCCCGGGATAAATTGTAGTGCTTTTTGAAATAATTTTTTACTGTTATCTTTTTTTAAACCGTTCATCGCGTTAGTGGGTTTTGCTCAATCAATTGTTGGTTAATAAACTGCACAATAGATACATGCTGGTTGTCATTTTCACCTGAGAATTTAATGCCAGGTAAAATTTCTCCGGGTAATGTGCCTTTTTCTGAGAACTGTACCTGAAAATAATTGCCATAGCGGTGCAGGAGTCTGCCCATCGAAACCATTACTTCATAACCGGCAAGTGCATTTTTGCCAGGAACAGACTTAAATTTCTTGATAAAATCCTGCTTAAACTTAACAAAACGTTCATCGGAATAGTTTGCCTGATCCGGAGCTATAATTTGGGCATTTAGTCTTTCCAGCGTTTCAAAATTAATAACGGAATTATCAAGCATGGTATTTCTGAAAAGCAGCAAGGTATTGCCATTTCGGTTCTCAAGGGCTGAAACAGCAGAAGCTATGAGAGATGCCCTTTCAGCAGCAACGAAAATATGCCCAATACTGTCGCGGGATATTTCATAAAAAATCTCTTCATGGCTACCTTCTATCGACGGGCTTTGAACCCTGGATGCTCTATTTAGAATTTCTGTAATCCGTTTTGTATCCGAATAATCTATTTTTTCATATCGCACAACAACAAACCCTTCATCAATAAGTGCTTGTGCATAATTGCGCGCCAACAAAGAATCCCTTTCGGCGGTGCCATAGAAAATCATGGCATTTTTGTTACCCAGCTTCTTATTCATAAAAGCAGCAGTTTGCTTCATCATGGTTTCAAAGGTGGGCATCAGCAAAAAGGAGTAGGGGTTGTTGGCGATTATAGCAGAGTTGTTTGACAAAGGATTGATCATGTTGATGCGGTTTTCATAGGAAAACCTTGAAACTATGCGAAAAGGAACCGGATACAAAGGGCCAATAATCAGGTCCATATTTTTCATTTCATCCATTTCAATGATTTTTTGGGTAGCCAGACTGTCCCTTTTTGTGTCGTAGGCATGTATTTCAACTTTAATGCCCAGTTCCCGCAGTTTTTGCTGTCCAAGCAAGATGCCTTTATACAAGTCAAATACGAAATTATTGGCCAGGGTGGTGCCGCTGTTAAAACCTTGTTGGTCAAACATAAATGGCAGCAATACCGCAATGCGATATGTGTCTTTTTTCAGACTTTTAAGCCGGTCTTTTATCCGGTATTTTTCCTCATCTAATTCAAAAGTGCCGACCAGGTATTCCAATAACTCGCGGTCTTGTTCTTCAACTGTATTTTTTACAATTCGATTGGCCAGTTGTTCAGCTACATCCCTGTCGTTGGGCATAGATTCAAATAAATCTCTTAATTCTTTTTCATCTTTGATGGTTGAAATAAATGCTTTTTTATGAAGGTTAGCTTCATTTTTAATATTTCTATCTTTGATTTCCTCAATTAGATCCAGCGCCTGTTTAAAATCCCCTTCTTCCAGGCGAATTCGTGAAAACCAGAGATTTACTTCATCTATTTTTTCCCAATTGGGAAAGTAAGTTTTGATTTGCATAAGCATAAACCTGGCATTGGGGATTTCACCGGTATAATAAGCAGAAAGCGCATAATAATAGGCGGCATATGGGGCAAATGGATTGCCCGGTTCCGATCGGGTAATCGGTTGTAGTACCTGCATAGCAAAATTATAGCGACCCTCCAGATAATAGGCTTTCCCCTTTTCGAATTCTTTCTGAAAGTCAGTTTGTGCATAGCCTTGTAGGGCAAATGTACACGCCAACATCAGGCTGACTACAAACAATATTAGTTTCATCTGTTTAATTTTTCTTTTCAGCGGTGAGATGGAACCTAGCATGGTTATAATCATTCCAGTGTGTGACATTTTCGTCATGCTAGGTTTCATCTGTTTACAATTTATTTTCAATGGTCAGTACCTGCCCCAGTTATCTGGGAGGAACATCCTTTTATAATCATCTCTGTGCCTTTCCCTGAGTGCGTAACCAATCTGGATCCTGCTTATTTCTACTTTTTATCAAAGGTACCGAAAGAATGGCTGATAAATTCATTTGATTAAAATTCCGGAATTCAACATGGCACATTCATGCCATTTATTCCCACTCAATCGTGGCAGGGGGCTTGCTGCTGATATCATATACCACCCTGTTTACAGATTTAACTTTATTGATGATTTCATTGGATACCTCTCCGAGGAAATCATATGGCAATTGACACCAGTCGGCAGTCATACCATCGAGACTGGTTACAGCCCTGAGGGCCACAACCATTTCATAGGTTCTTTCATCACCCATTACACCAACAGATTGAACAGGTAATAAAATAGCAGCCGCCTGCCAAACCTCATCGTATAAATTATGTTTTTTAAGTCCATTTATAAAAACATAATCAACTTCCTGTAGTGTTTTAACTTTGGCAGCAGTTACTTCTCCCAATATTCTGATGCCTAGTCCTGGACCGGGAAAAGGGTGCCTCCCAAGGATGGTATTTGGCAATTCCAGTGTTTTACCCACATTGCGCACTTCATCTTTAAACAGGGTGTTGAGTGGCTCTACTACCTTTAGTTTCATTTTTTCAGGTAATCCACCAACGTTATGATGCGATTTTATGGTGGCCGAAGGTCCTTTTACCGAAACTGATTCAATTACATCGGGATAAATGGTGCCCTGCCCCAACCATGAAACATCACTGATTTGATGGGCTTCTTCGTCAAAGACTTCAATGAAAGTTTTGCCTATGGCCTTTCGCTTGTCTTCGGGATCAGATTTACCCATGAGCGCCAGGTAAAATTTTTCTTTGGCGTCTACTCCTTTAACATTTAAACCCAGGTCACGATAACTGTGAAGTACTTCATCAAACTCATTTTTTCTCAACAGCCCATTGTCGACAAATATACAATAAAGGTTGCTGCCTATAGCTTTGTGAATGAGCATGGCCGCTACGGAAGAATCCACACCACCGGAAAGTCCCATGACCACCTTGTCATTGCCAAGTTGTTTTTTAAGGTTTTCAACAGTGGTCTCAACGAATATGTCAGGAGTCCATTCCTGGCGGCAGCCACATATGTGAACGACAAAATTTCTTAACAGGGTTTTGCCTTCCAGGGTATGTGTAACTTCCGGATGAAATTGAATGCCATATGTATTTTCACCTTCGATCTTATAAGCCGCCACATTGACTGACTCGGTGCTGGCAATAACTTTAAAGTGTTCAGGAACGGCTGATATGGTATCGCCATGCGACATCCAAACCTGCGTTTGTAAATTCATCTCTTTCAAAAGGTCAAAGTGCAGATCGAGCTTATTCAAACGGGCACGACCATACTCCCTGATTTCAGAAGGCAATACACTTCCACCTTCATTTTGCGCCAGCAACTGAGCACCATAGCAAATTCCCAAAACAGGCAACCTTCCTTTAAAAGAAGACATATCTATATTTGGAGCGTCCTTGTCTCTTACAGAACAAGGGCTTCCTGAAAGGATAACCCCTTTTACATCTTCGGTAAATGCAGGAAGATGATTGAAAGGATGTATCTCACAATATACATTGAGCTCTCTAACGCGTCTCGCGATAAGCTGTGTATATTGCGAGCCAAAATCGATGATGATTATTTTTTCAGCCATTCCGCAAAAATAATATGTTTTTTTTGCCCACTACGTTTGATCAACGATTTTTTATGCGCATTAACTATTCAATAGAAATCTATAAATTGATATCTTTGCAAATCGAATAAGTATTAAGTATAATCTATTGCTGCCAATATGTTGAATTTTAAGAGTTATCTGGTGTTTTTGTTTACATGTTTGTATTTACATTCTTTTGGGCAGGAAAAACACGAAGAAAATACCTGGCATCATGCCGATCCTGTTAAGGATAAAATTTATGGTATAAGTACAGAAAGAGCCTATGAGCTTTTGAAAAACCGAACGCCCCAGAAAATAATTGTTGCTGTTATTGATGGTGGTGTCGATATTCATCATGAAGATTTAATCGATGTGATGTGGGTAAATAAAGGTGAAATAGCCGGAAATGGAATTGATGATGATAATAATGGTTTTATCGATGACATACATGGCTGGAATTTTCTGGGGAATAAAGAATATCAGAACATTCAATATGAGCAACTTGAATTGACCCGTTTGTATAGTCAGCTAAAAGATAAAATGGAACAAAACAATACGGGCATCAACAGCAGAGATAAGAAAGTATTTAAAACAGTTAAAAACAAATACAGGTATCAGCTCGAAGATCTAAGTGAAAACAAAGAATTGCTCGATATGATTACCTTTGGTTTTTTTCTGTCTGACAGTGTGATTGTTTCTACACTTGATAAAACCGACTATACACTTGAAGATCTAAAATCAATTAAGGTTGGCAATGATACGCCACTCGCCTCAGCGGTTGAAGTAATGATTTCTTTTTATCAGCATGGCATCGACCGGAACATGCTAACAGAAGCCTATGATCAGATTAAAGTTCAGGCTCAATACCACCTTAACCCTGAGTACAATGGCCGTGAAATCATCGGAGATAACCCGGAGCAATGGGACGAAGTGTATTATGGAAACAGCGATGTTGTAGCTCAGGATCCTTCTCACGGCACTTTTGTGGCCGGTATTATTGGAGCCAGCAGAAATAACAATATTGGTATAAACGGAATAGCGGATAACGTTGAAATTATGGCCATCAGGGCCGTACCTGATGGTGATGAAAGGGATAAAGATATTGCCAAAGCTATTATTTATGCAGTTGATAATGGAGCTAAAGTAATCAATATGAGCTTTGGAAAGGAGTTTTCACCGCAGAGAAAGTTTGTAGAAGAGGCTATTCGATATGCGGCATCGAAAGAGGTGATTATGGTGCATGCAGCAGGGAATGATGCAGCCAATATAGATAAAAGGGCTAATTTTCCTGTAAACCGAACTGATAAAAACAAAGAGATTTCTCCCTACTGGATTACTGTTGGCGCCAGTAGCAGGGAAACTGACCAGCACCTTGTCGGTGATTTTTCAAATTATGGAAAGAAAAGGGTAGATATATTTGCCCCAGGCTCTGATGTATACTCTCTTAAACCAGATGATTCCTATGAATTCTCCAGTGGCACCAGTTTTGCGGCTCCTATAGTTTCAGGCATTGCGGCATTACTTCTTTCGTACTTTCCGGAACTTAGTCCGGCTCAGGTAAAAGACATAATTCTTGCATCAGTAACCGATTTAAGGGACCACGAAGTATACCGCCCAATTGATCGCGGTGGAAAAAAAGCTAAGTTAAAAACGGTTAAATTTGGCAAACTGAGTAAAACAGGTGGCATAGCCAATGCTTACAATGCCGTAAAAATGGCCGATACACTTACATCGAAGTGATTGCAAGTCAGCTACCTGGGCATTTGTGCTTGTAAAAGAACAATTTTTTTGTAAATTTTTTTTTACAAAATCAAACTATCTGTTAGTTTTGCACTCACTTTAAAAAAGGGCATAAAGTTTTGCCTTTTGAAAACGGGATTTTTTATGAAATCCTGATGTTTTGCCTCCTTAGCTCAGCTGATAGAGTCCCGTTTTGTAAAAACGGGATAAACAGCGGATCGCTGGATTGATAAAGATTGATCCAGTGTTTTAAGGAACAACATTTTTAATAACGCCTCCTTAGCTCAGCTGGTAGAGCAACTGACTTGTAATCAGTAGGTCGCTGGTTCGATCCCGGCAGGGGGCTCACAATTCACTGATTATCAGTGAGTTACGAGTTATGTTACAAGGAATTGTTTAAAAAGGCTAATTGTCTGATTCCTTAAAAAATGCAAAAAAGGCTTCCATCATCGGAAGCCTTTTTTCTTTTAATCCTACAGAATTCAGTAGGATTAAGGCAAGCTTGTTTGGTTTACTTATTTAGAACAATTGGTTCTCCAGTAGAACCAAGTAAGCATCCACGGTTAATTTAACAGTTAACGCATAGTAGAAGCATGCTCTTGCAAATAAGTAAAATTTCTCTTGCCATGTAGGCTTTTTTTGGTTTCCTTTGTTCCAAGTTGTGAGGAACATTAAATGGTTTTTCATAATTTTAAAATTACCTTAAACATTATACAACATTACAATTGGTCCTTATTCGCGTAAGGACCTTTTTTTATGATCTTCAAAGTTCCTACATAGTATTTTGTTGCACAAATTTTTATGCTTTTAGTTATCCACAAATTCACTAATGAATCTGTAAATGCCTCTATATTATGTAGTTACATCAGATTTGTTAAAGATTTTTTCTATATTTTCGAATTAATTGATCATTTTTGGTACTTTTTTAATTTGAAGTCCTTATTTTTTTATGATCGTAAGATACTGACTATACCCTGCGATGGCTGCTAATGTCAGGATCGTGATATTGTAATTGGTATTGTCATAATCCTTTCCAAGGATAAAGCATACAATCAATGCTGACATAAGGAGAAAGGCCAGTAAGCTTTCGAGTCTCTTCGAGCTGACTTGATGGTTATCATTCGCTTACCTGATTTCAGTGAAAGCTTTTTACTGCTTTAAATCCAGGGTAGACCTCCAATTTTGAACCGGAAAATTCGCATTATTACTTACAATATAGTCCGGAAAAGTATACATCTTATGAAATGTAAGATCCAGATCATTGATCCTGAATATATGCCAGCGGCCTTCAATTTGGTATATCCTGGATCCTGTGGATTTCAAAATTGAGGAAAGTAATTTTAAACTGGTAAGGTATTCCCCTGCATTGTCTAGGAAAACCCTTGTATCGATATGAGTACTTGCATAGATGTTTTGCCCTATAGTAAATTCTCTTCCTCCAGGGAATTATTGATGTAAAGATCCAGCTTCAGAACTTCTTGTAGACCAGCACACAGCTGAGCTAGTAAAAGCTTTGGTATTTAAGGATTTTGTTGTGTAAATCAGAGGAAACTTGGATTTGAATAAATTTGGTGTATGCCGATTTGTCTTTTTCAGTTAATTATTCCATTTTTAAGTACATTTTTATCATTATTATATTAAAAATACCTGTCATATATACTTATATAAGTATATATGACAGGTAAATGGCGATAAAATGTACTTTTTTATGTATATTAAATTGTAGAGCGGAATGGATGTGGCTAAGTGATTGATCGCGATTATTTGACATTACAACTTGATTGTCAATGCGTTTGCGTTGCGTATGGGCGTAAGGCATACAATGATTTGAAATATTTTAAATGAGAAAAAAACCGGGCTTTGACTTACTTAATTCGATACTTTTGAACTATCCTGATGTTAATTCGGAATGGCTGCTAACTGGCAAAGGCTCTATGATGCGAAATGAAATAGAGATCTTGAGTGAACCAATAGCACCCTACGGAAAATCGATAAAGGAAATACTGAAGGAAAAGGATGAGCGGATTGAGGAGCTTAGGAAGTTGCTGAGGTTGAAGGGGAAGGGATGGGGGTAGGATTTTTTTAGATTAGACTGGCTTTTTTAGCCATTTTTTAAAGTAATAGGTCTGGGTTTAAAAATAAATTAGGTATCATAAATGGGATACGCAATGAAGCATAGTAAGCAAGGAGAGTTATATGGAGCTGTCTTAATTCACGAGCAGGAATTACGCAATTTAGTTGAATTCTTAGAAAAACACTTCAATAAAATTAGTTTCAACGGTAAAACAAAAGATGGGACAAATATTAATTTCTCGGACTTAGAGGATTTCATATCTTATGCTAATTATGACACAAGGAAAATCATTAAACTCGAATTGTCTTGCACGAATGAAAAGCAGGGTATAGATATTATATTCAAAAATGAAAGACTTTTCGTAAGGCCAAGCACTATTGAATATTATTTAAAATATGACGATCAAAATTGGGGGTTTAAATTTGAAGATGATATAAAAAATGAACTAAAAGAATTTCGGCCATATTACAATTATTTGACGTATTTTAATCTTACGTATGCTACAATGGCATTATTAGTTATTATGGTATTTTTGTTAATTTCGATTGATTACTATTCGAAAGTCTTAGGTTTTACTGGTATACTTAAAGATGGTGATTACAAATCCGTAAATAATTATTCAGGTCCGGCAGTTGGTTTCACATGGGCGATACTAATTTATATTTTGGCCTATCTCTTGAACAAATTAAGAAATTATCTATTTCCCGTTCTTTTCATTGCTACAGGGAAGCAAGTAAAGGAATATCAAAAAAGGAAAAATATAGCTAGAATTGTCTTTGGAATAATAGGGGTGGGTATTGCCATCAACTTAATTACACAATTATTAATAAATGGCCTTTAACAATTTTTTAAATCTAGAATTTATTTGACTGTCAACCTGCTGAAACTTGAAAGGAAGAGTAAAATGAATTGGGAAGAATTAGATAATAATGATTTAGAAATTTTAAATTATTTTGCTAAAGTTTTTTATGCAGCTTTTAAGGATTATGGCTCCAAAAGTAAAGAAAGCTTGACTATTTTACTTACAAGCTTCGATAGTGAAAATCAAATTGAATATTATATTGATATATTTTTAAAGGCGAACTTTATAGAATTAAAAAATAAATCCTCAGATACATATTCAGTCAGTAAAAATGCTAAAGAATATTTTCACTCTTTTTATGATAATGACAAAAACTACAATCAAATATTTTCAAGTTTTTTAGTTTGGTTTAAAAATAAGACTGTCGCTGAATCCGAAAAAATCAATAGATTAAGACTAAGTCTAAATGATAATATAAAAACTGGGGGTGCTATAGCTGCCGTGATAATTGCTTTAGGCTCTTTTTTTTGGACTATTTGTAGTGATTTAAAAAATCCAAACAAACAAGAATTCGAATTATTGAAATTGGATATACAAAAAAGCCTAGATTCGCTTTCCATGGCTTCTGATTTAAAAATAAAGGAGCTAGAGAGTAGAATAGATTCTCAAGCATTTGATCGAAACGAGAAGGAAGTCAAATAAGAAAGTCCTAAGGTAATGAAAACAAATATATTAAACCCAAGAAAGGCGCTGAACAAAGCCTTCTTAAAAGTAAAACCAAATAGGAATGATATTGAGCGTTTCAAGATTAACCTTATCCAGTTACTCGACAGGACAAATGACACGGAATCAGAAGAATTTCATAAGAATCTTGTCATTGATTTTCTGAAAAAAACGTATTACGACCCAAACCATTTCATAAACACCAAAGGACGGAATGATCTAGTAATTCATAACGGTGATAAAGCGTAACCCTCTTGTAAAGTACATCTACCAAAACAGGGAATTACTTTTTAATGTTGCGGTAAAAAGATATGGAAACAAGAGGATCCCGTTACACAAGAGAGGAGATGTACCCTATTATAGAAACCTGGCAGCGCAGCGGTAA
>JAFIEV010000021.1 GCA_020832305.1 Cyclobacteriaceae bacterium
CCCTTGTTTATAACGAGGGCGTAGAGACATGATTATTTCGGTAATCGATTGGCAGCCGTTGCCAGTCCTCGTCGCAGACAAGGACTATAGGCATTATTACCCACGAGAATATCGCCCTTGTTTATAACGAGGGCGTAGAGACATGATTATTTCGGTAATCGATTGGCTGCTGTTGCCAGTCCTCGTCGCAGACAAGGACTATTGGCCTTTCGTTACAAAGATCGGCGTTTTGACAGTGACTACATATATAATCAGAAAGCCCTGAATCCGTAGGATTCTAATGTCTATAGCACAAATGTCCATGCTATGCAATCGACCCCGGAGGGTGTCGCATCTATAAAAAAACCAGCCAGGGCATGCGTGCCGCATGTTCTTTCTTGCCTGTAAATGCATTGAATATCTATGACATAAATCGTAAAATCACGTGGGGTCACATACCATGGCGGTAGTGGATGAAAATTTCTCATTTTTTTACCTGCGACATGTCAATTTCATCAAGGTCAGAAATTTTGATTTTCAGTACTTCTATGCTTTGCTTGGCTCCTGAAAAAGCCACGTATAAATATCCCTCATGTTCCAGTACATGTGGATAATCGAGCCATCGCCCGCCAATTAAGTATGCCATCTTATTAAATACCAAACCATCATCACTTATAGAAAGCACCAATGGATCCCGTGGTCTTTCCGGCCTGGCATTCGAAACCAACACATACCTGCCGTCGGATAATCTAAGCCCATGGAATTTTGAAGCTGTATCAGGAAAATTGGTTTTAACCGGTTTGCTCCAGGTTCTGCCATGATCGGTGGAAAATGCCCTGTAAAGAAAGCCACTTCTACTGTTGTCTCTGTACATCGACATTATATTTTTGCCATCCGGTAAAATCCACCAGTATGGTTCTTCAGCGCTTAAGAGACTATCTGAACCCAAAACAGGGTACACCTGCCAGTCATACATTGAAGTTTTACCGCCAACAAGAAAATCGACACCCTTATCCTTGTAGTTGTGTGGTCGCCGCGACATCATCCAAATTCCTTCTGCTGTCATTTTTGGAGGGAAATTGTTAATGGCATCCTTGTACAGGAGGCCCATATCATCCCATGACATGGTATTTTCATTCCATTTAAAAGCCCTTAGTTCTAAAGAAGGGCCAAAAAATTGATTGGCTTCATCGAGAGAAGCCAGCGCTATCAAGGCATGGTCACGAATCCAGAAACCACGGGCTATCCATCGAAATCCATGATCACTCCTCTGGCCATAAAATGGTGCGTCAGGGCCAGAGTTTTCGGGGAATGGCGTAATAAAAGCCGGTTTATCCCAGGTTTTGCCATCAAAACTCGTTGAATATGCAACCCGCTGACCCACTTTATCTTCCACTTGCGGGCCATCGCTCCACATCAGCCAGAATTTACCCTGGTGATGTATTAAATAATTATGCTGATTTACTCCCCCATTGGTTTTATCAACTTCATGCGTAGTAATGCCATGGCTCGAAACATTACTAACTACCGTATGCTCTGATTTGATTTTGGGAAGATTAAAAAAGTCAATTTCATGGGTGTCTTCCGGCACCCAATCACCCGAAAGCATGATGGCCGACTCCGGATTTGTCAGCGGATGCGGATAGGCATTTACCTGCGCCTCAGAATAACTATACATCAACACCAGCATCATTACTGCTGTAGCTGGAATGGCACCTGTTTTTATGACTTTCATTATTCCTGTTATTTGTTGTGCTGCTTATTTGTAAAATACGCTGAAATTGCCCTTCCCAATGTTAAAGCTTCTGACCGGTAACCCTCCCGGGTACTTAAGGGTGTGTTCATATTTACCTCAATGGTAAAAGCCAGGCTGTGCTGATTGGTTCGCATGGTTACCCATTCATGGGAGGAGCTGATGATTTGGTTGTCCCAGGCTCTTTCACTGTAATGAATCTGGTTCATTGACTGAGACTGCTTTGCCTGGTCGGTCAATTCTTTTGCCTTTAAGGTACTTAGAAAGTTACTCCTGTTGATCCGTTGTTGATCGAAAGGCAATTTATCAGACTCCGGAATGATAAAAAAAGGATGGCTTGCCCCACCCGGACCATGAAAATCTATAAAAAGATCGACTATGTTTTGATCGGCCATTTGTCGCAATAATTTTTTAATGGCACCGACCTCCGGCCAATACTCAGGTTCCACATCCCATTCCATCCAGTGATCATGTGGCTTTTGATATTTCCCGGTTCGCCCTTCCACAACAGCATCTACATCAACGACGGGGACAATATATATCTTAGCATTTTTTCTCAAGGCCGCTGCCAGAGGGTCTTCTGATAATAGCCACAGGGTCAGCTCATGCAACACCCAGCAAGCCCCGGATTCAAAAGCATGCGCCCGGGCCTGCAACCAGATGCCATATTGAGGGGGCAACCCGCTGCTTTTGTCCTCCATTACAATATAAGGTACAGATCTGTTTTGTCTTGTTTTGGTAAGTTCTTTAATATCAGCGCCGGGATGTCTTTTCACTTCCGGTAGCAAAAACCTTTCAACATGCTCCATTGTGTAAGGCAAATCATAGGCAAACCAGACCTTATCTCCACGCACAATATGCTGATAAACAAAAAACGCTCTTCCGTCTGACAGCAAAGGATGGCCTGTATCTGTAAGCCCCCAAACTTCCTGATCATAGCTGAAAAAGGCCTGAGGACTTATCCCTCCGCTTTTTGGTTCTCCGCGATCGAGTTGAATGGTAATTTGCTCACCTGGCACAAGTTGATCAACCATAAAATACCACCAAACCTTACTCCATCCTCCTGAGCCTTCATCATGCGGCTTAACGCTGATCACCACTGGATTTGAACTCAATACCTGCACGGTTCCTCCTCCGCTTTCAAAAATCGTTGATACAGTGACCTCTCTTTGCACATGGGGCAGTCCTTTTACTGCATAAACAGACAATACAATCAATGCAGTGACCAACATTTCCTTAGTTCGGCGTATCATAAGCTGTTATTAACAAAATGATTACTAAAAACATCAGCATATGTACTAATGCCACTGATGAAGCACGATTTGAGTATTGCTTTTACAACCTGTATTGCATGGGGTGATGAGCTCGCTGTAATTTGGTTGTTTATATCCTCGGTAAGAAGCACAACCACATTCCATTATTTTCAGAGGCAGTGGGTTATAGAATCGAATACTTTTTTTGATTTAGGGATACTAAGGATTTACCCGGTTGATTGTAAGCAGTCGCTAAACCCCCTTGATCATTTGTTGCTTTTTCCATCTATGAGGGAGTAGGTCTGAGAATTTTCCATCATAGTTGTTATCGTTCAATTTATGGAGTACATCGGTAAGCCAATGCTGAGGGTTAACATCATGTTTTTTACAGGTGGCAAAAAGGGAGTAAATCATTGCAGCATTTTGAGCTGATTCATGTGTGCCTGCAAAAAGATAGTTTTTTCTTCCCAGGGCAATTGGGCGAATTGCATTTTCTATGGCATTGTTGTCAATATGCAGTTGTCCGTGGAGGGTATAATAGTGCATGTTATCCCATAAAGGAAGTGCATAAGCCAATGCTTTGCCCATGGGATGACCGGGAAGTACTTTTGGATATTCTTTTAGCATCCAGTTTTTAAACGCCCTCATTATAGGAGAGGCCTTTTGCATGCGAATTTTCACAATCTCTGTCTCAGATAGTGCTGGTTCGGCATCCCTGATATCCCTTTCAATATCATATAATAGGTTGATTTGTTGTACCGCATAGGTAGCCCTTTGTTTATCATAATAAACTGCCTCATCAAATTTTCTCCTGATGTGGGCCATACAGTAAATCTGGTTTACGTTTTTGTTGTTTTTGAACAAGGCCTGGTATACAGAATATCCATCAGATTGGAAAACACCCTTAAAATCTTTGAATAACTTTGATGGTCCTTCCTTGCTGCGAGCTGGTTGATAGTCAAACAATACCAGTCCATCTGCAGGAGCATGGTAAGCCCAGTAATAGCCCAGGTGGCAAGCACCTTTCTTCTCACTTTCAAGTACCTTGATAGTGGTTTCGTCCCCTTGTATATACAGGTTGGCCAATACTTCCCTTTTCAGGGCATTATATACAGGCTTTATTGCCTGGCATCCCGCCGCAGTATTGTCTATCAGTGTGGAGGGAGGGATTTTCACCCCTTCTCGCTCAAAGATTTTCCTCTGCCGGTAAAGTGGCAGGTGATCGATGTATTTGCTGATGAGCAGATGGGAGATAACAGATTCATCAAATAACCCCCTTTTTACTGTTCTGGAAGGAATGGGTGCGATCAGTACACCTTTTTCCAGTTGGTTACTGTCTTTTAATGCCCATTTTCTTCGGATAATCCTTCTTACTTTAAAACTTGCAGGCACAAGCACCAACACTTCTGTAACCTCCTGACCTATTACTTTATAATTGGTTAAATCACCCTGCGGATCAATAATTACCTCTTCACGCTCCAGGTTCTCTGGCAATACCATTCTTTTGGCGGTGCGTGGGGCCCTTTTTCTCTTCCTTATGGAAGTTTCTTGCTTTTTTTGATCTTCTTCAACTTCTAATCGGGCCAATGCCTCAGAAGCTTCTATAGCCTCAGCAGAGGCCCCTAAAGGAAAAATTTCAAGTTGGTTTTCATCGACCCTTTTCACCCTGTTGTCGGACTTGATGCCAAAAAGCCTGGCTCGCAATACTCTTGCATCCAGCAGTGCCAGCTGTAGCTTTTGCTCGTATTCCTGGGTGATTTGCTGAACGGCCTTTTCAAGTTGAATCTTGGCATTAAGCTCCGCCAGTTTTAGCTTTTTTTGGCTTTCTTCATAGAGAGTTTTATAGTCCAGGGCGGCATTTTGCATAGTTTAAAAATACAAACAAAAAGCCGTTTTTAATAATTTTAAACCACTTTTTATATAAAAAAAAGAAACTTTTTTACCCCTCTTTTAGCTTGTTTATCTACGCTGCTCCATGGCTGTAACGCTTTCTTAATTGAACAGATTTTAGCTGTATGCCCCCAAGGATCAACATAAGTTCACGAGAGGTCAACTCAATTTTTTCACCTGATGCCGGCCTTTCGAAAGTACCCTTTTCAAGGCGTTTTATGTATAAAGCAAAGCCATCCTTATCCCATTGCAATAACCGAATCTGGTTACCAGCTTTTCCAATGAAAATGAAAATATCTCCGCTAAGTGGATTCTGTTTTAGGTTATTTTGAACAAGCCCGGAAAGGGAATAAATACCACAGCGCATATCGCAAGGTTTGTCATAAAGAAAATACCTGCAAAAAGAATTCAGTGAAAGCATAATTTAAATAATGGATTTAATCCAGGAAATGTCTGCCTGTTGATAAATCCTAAGCTTTACGCCTGAGGGGTATTCAATTTCTATCGTGGGCTCTTGAAAATGTGGGAAAGCTTTCTGCTTAGGCATCTTAATCTGCTGGAAACTGTTGGTAGTTGAATCGTCCTTGGCACCAAGCTTCTTAATCCAATAAAAAAAG
The DNA here is from genome assembly GCA_020832305.1 of Cyclobacteriaceae bacterium. Lineage (GTDB taxonomy): Bacteria > Bacteroidota > Bacteroidia > Cytophagales > Cyclobacteriaceae > JAFIEV01. The sequence goes on from JAFIEV010000021.1 coordinate 5,493, forward strand.
ACGCTTGGTACAATATTATTCTTCAAGCAATAAGCTTTTTTGCTCAGTCCGCTTTGCTGCCATTCATTGTAGGCTGACTGCATTTGCGCTTCAGTGTGTCGTGTCTTTTT
>JAFIEV010000023.1 GCA_020832305.1 Cyclobacteriaceae bacterium
CACCTCAACTTGTTGGTGCAATAGTACCAACAAGGGTGAGGGATGGTGGGTAACGCTAAAGACCTATAAGGATTTTTGAAAACCTTATAGGACGACGTAATTGAAATGGCTTTTTGCTGCGCTGTGGCCGAATGTGGTGAACGATTAACTATAGGCACGTGTCCCCACGTGACACTGTATATTTTTTAATGTAAACCGATGATAATCAAAGTATTTATGCAGACGAAATCCCGAAAACGCCGTGCCTCGGTAGTAAAGCCCGAAGCAGGAGGCTGTTTGCAAAAATGCCTGTTGTCCTTATCTGTGACAAGGACTGGAAACAACCGCTTTCGTGCTTTAAAGCTTAATACTACCAGGCAATTGCACATCGCTTTACCCTCAATTCACAAATGATTATGCTGCATAAAAACCTGGCGGGTAATATTTTTTTAGACCAGGTTACATGCCCTGCTATTCATTTTGCCATAAAAACATCAAAACCGCCGGCCCAAGGATACCAGAAGCTTTTAAGGAGACATCCTGCCATGGCGTCATCCAAGCATTGGGACCACGTGTTATGTTAGAATGGGTGCGTTTATACGCGTCTGGTGTACTTGCATCACCAACCATTAAATTATTAAGTACATTGGCAACTTCTACCACCAAATAATTTTGTCCTTCTTTCAGGACATGGCTTACATCGTATTGATAGGGGGCATGCCAGGTGATTCCAAGGTCTGTTCCGTTGAGGTAGACCCTGGCAACTTCACGCACTTCCCCTAAATCGAGAATTACTTTACTGCCAGGCATAATGGAAGCAACGTCAAGGGTTTTGTGATATACGCCCACGCCACTAAAATGCTGTATGCCCACATCATCAGCTTCGGTCCAGGACATAAGTTTGGGAAGTTGGTGAAAAGGGGGAGCTCCATATCCATGGGGAAAACGAATTTCCCATTCTCCGCGAATGAGCCAGTTGTCTTTAGCCAATGAAACAAATCGTCTTGTACCATCTCCCTTCAAGATCTCAAAGCGGCCCTTTTTGCCAAAAATATTTTCCGTATTTCCCTTGAGTAAAAAGGGGTGGCTCAAAACCTCCGGACGATTGAAAACATCATTATCATCCATTTTAATGTTTACTATTTGGGGTTGCCTTTCAGTTCTGAAAACCATAATACATGATTCATTGGCGGCAAGGTGCAGTGGTATTTCGGTAAGCATTCCATTTTTCCGGAATACAGGATAATCCATCTTTTCTCCGTTGGCCGGATTCCACAGTTCGGGAGACCTGCCCGATGCCCTGAATGCAGCAGTAAAAGCAACACTGGTATCCATGGCATTCCTCACAAAGTAGATATCAGCATCCCGGGTTTGCCTGTGGATATATTGCAGGGAGCAAGGTAGTTGTGCTGAGAAAGAAAAATCAGCCACTACATTTTTTTTGTGCAAAATTTCATCCGGTAAAACATTCTGAAAGATCATGCCTTTGCCGATTTTTTTGCTGATTTGATCACCTGCTCCGGCATCACCCCATATCTGAAATGCCACTGTTTTCAGTTTTTGGGTCCTTGTTTGATAATCCTTAAAACCATAAACCTTTTCTGGCTTAGTACCCAGTACCCAGGCACCTTCCTGAATCAGTCGGTGGACCTTTTCCAGTACAGCTTCATTCATGGCCTCCTCATTTTTAAGGATCAGCAGTTCATAACATTGACCGTGTGGCAGGCATAATTTCCCATCGCGCACCTGCATTTTTTCAAGGAGGATTTCCGTATTGATTGCATCGTAGTCATAGCCTTCGGATAGACCTGGAATTTTGACAGCCGGACTGGCAAAGTTGGGGGCTTTATCGCCATAGTACCATGCTACATCGACCACAAAATTTCCCTGTTGCAGCATATAACTGCATCGGGCGAGGTAGTTGTGAAAGCCGGAAGATAAGGGCCACCAGGCACGCGTTGTGTTGATAAGGGTGCCAAAATTGTAAACCCATCCCGGTTTGCCCGCTTCAGGGGGCACATGAGGAAAAGTGTGGTAAACAAAGCGGTTAAGTCCTTCAGCCATAGCCCTGTCGGCGAGGGGTTTCAATTCAGCCGGCCCTTCCTGCCAAAGCCATACACTGGTAAAAGCCTCAGCTTCAACATACTTTTTATTGTAAATATGTGCTGCACTGGCAATGCCTTTCACAATCTGTAATTGCTCGAGCTTAGGGTGCTTATTCCAGAATTCCCCTCTGGGTATGCTCAGAGCTCCCAGCGCTTTGAGGTCTTCAAATGGCACATTGTGAATGGGCGCTCCCGGCCCACCGGCTTCTGCCGCGAAACCCAGGCCTTGCTCCTCACAAAGCCGGGTACCCTCCCGGTAGTGATTTTCAATGATAAGGTCAGACAATACTTTTTGATAATCAAACATAAACCTGTGGCTGTAATCTGTAGATTCGACGGTAAAACCATCTAATACCGGCAGCCATAGTGCCATTTCATATCCCCTTAGGGAATCGAAACTTTTGTGTAATCCGGGTGTCCATATACCTGAATTCACTTCATAGCTGTCGTTGTACAAATATTTGAGCGCCCGGTTTTCAAGGTTGCCCAGTACGGTTTTGAGCCTGGCAGTAATATAGTTGATGTTTTCCTGTTGAGCAGATTTACTGAAATGATCGAGCATAGGAGCAACAGAATTCTTACTTGGCACTGCCAGTGGCTGGCCTGATGGAGCACATACATAGCGTACAATATTCCAGCAACCTGCCGGTACCTGCCATTGTATGGCATCATTTTCTACAGGCAGGGTACTTAGATTGATAATTTCACTTTGTCGGATAATGCTGTCTTCACTACAAGGGATGGCCAAAATAGCCACTTCTTCAAAAAACAGCGGTTTTCCTGTTTCCGGGTCGGTATGTATAATGGTTTCTTTGTTGCCGTATTTTTTGGGCATCTCCGGAAAAGGCAGCTCAATACGCTGCAATCCTGCTTCTTGTATATTTGCAATGCTTCGGTAAAGGTGCATGGCCGTATGTTTGGGACTGATCCAGGTACCTCCGGCATTCCAGCTGCTAGACATAATAAGACCTAATTCGAGGCCCAGCCGCTCTGCCTCCCTTACGGCATGGGCGATGCCATGAAGAGATGCATCACTCAAAAAAGCCGGACCGGCAGGCACCACTCCATTTGGGTCTACCGATACGCCAACATCCCAGATATCGAAGCCCCCCATACCCATTTTTTTGGCTTCCTCCAGCTCCCTGGTTATGGCCGAAAAGCTGAAATTGCCGTTTACCCAGTCCCACAAACCCCTGGGACGGGCTTCTACCGGTGGATCTTTGAATCCTGATGCCAGCATGTCTTCCTCCGGATCTTTTTCACGGCAGGATGAAAAAATCAGCATTGAAAAAAGGATTATAAGGAAATAAAAGTTGTGCATAGGGACAGTCATTTCAAAATTTTTTATAATCTAAAAATAATAAAGACAGGGCAAAAGACCATATTACATTGATTTTTTACTTCATCCAATTCATTACATTCTGACCGGGGGATTGCAAAATTGCCGAAAGAATGTAAATCTATTGCCTTTGGAAATTGCCAGGCATGATTCTTACATCAATAAAACGTTTTTATTAAACAACCAGGATGGAAGGTTTCACAATGGTAAAGGCACCGTCTGGCGACCATTCAATTTCCGTAAAACCTAGTTTCCAGTGATCAGGTTTTCCGAAGACACCTGAGCGATACCACTTACCATTGTGAAGCACCATTTCGCCGGCAAAGCCAAGGTCGGTGGTTTTATTATTAAATATAAGATCATATTTACCGCCAGACCTTGATTCAAATTGCAAAGGATTGTCTGAAATAAGGTATTGCCAATTGCCGAGCATGATCCATTTGCCATTTGCAGGATGTTTCATAACGGTAAGGCTTTCGGCGCTGTTAAAGCCCCACTTCTTAAATTCTTCGGTGGTTGCACCAAGGCTTTCTGAAGTTGTTAACTTCGGGAAATCGGCGCATATTCCTTTAGGCGTCCAATGCAGAAGGTCACTGGAAACAGAAACATGGGCCTGCATAGTGCCTATGGTGCTGTATAAAAGCCAGTTGCCGGTATCATCATCAAAGGTCACAAATGAATCTCTTCCCGGAATGCCAAGGCCATTGTTGAAATCAGATATTTTTTCCCAGGAGCTAAGGTCTTTTGAAAATGCCAGACCCTGCGTTTCTTTATGTCCTTCGAATACCCATGGATGGTCATGGCCCAGTTTGCGGTATTCCATAGGCCTGTTGGGGTGAATAATGCCGGTATAAAACATAAAAAATCCATCTTTGGCTTTTACACAAAATGGCGCCCAAACCTGGTGTTGGTCAAAGGCTCCTTTATATTGGGTGGCATGTAGTATATGTCCGCGCATTTCCCAATGCACAAGGTCTTTGCTGATGCTCCAGGATATGGTTTCTTCATTTCCGGTATATCCATGGTAGAATCCTTCGGTACCACTAATGGAAAAAAGATGATACCACCCATCTTGAAATATAATCGAATGGTCTTTTATATACTCTCCGCAGGGCGCATAGGCACAATGCACTGGTGAGAGGCCGGTATTGTCTGATTTTTTGCAGGAATTCAATAGCAATGGGGTGGCCGGCACTACAGCGCATCCACTCAAAATTTTATTCACAAAAGATCTTCTTTTCATAAGATTAATATCATTAATATGAAATCACTCCGCAAAGTAAAAATATGGTATTTTAGCAAAATATTTCCCGGAATGTATAGACCGGGATTCAAAAAGTAACTATGCAGATAACATGTATCAAAATTTTGCTGCCTGTATTTTTAGGTCTTTGCATCTTGTATTTTCCGGCAAATCTATATGCTCAAAACCGGTATGCAGAGGGTTATGTCATTACAATGCGTGGTGATACCCTCGAAGGCAAAATCAGGGACCGCAAATCAGAGCCTTTTGCCCGGAGATATAAGCGCATACGCTTCAGGTCTTCTATGCATTCCTCACGAAGGTACCGGCCCGGCCAAATCAGGGGCTATGCCATTGGCAGTGCCATATACGAAAGTCATTGGCTTATGCGTGATAATCGCGGTTTTCAGGAAAGATACCTCAGCATGGAGCGATATGGAAAACCTGTTTTTTTGAGACTGGTTGTAAAAGGACCTTTAAGTCTGTACTTTCTGGAGCAAATGGATCAGGACAGTGGCAGAATCGATTATGTGGAATTATTTAAAAAGGAAGATGATCCTGTTTTTGTAAGGGTTTCACAGGGATTATTGGGTCTTAAAAAAGGTATGCTCAGACAATATCTGGCAGACCGCCCGGATGTAATTGAAAAAATCAATGACAAAACACTTCGTTCTGCCTTAGAAATTGTTAAGTATTACAATGAACAATAAATATAAAACAATGCAGCTAATAAAGCACCTATTATGGGTCCTGATACAGGAATCCAGGCATAGTTCCATCCGCTGTCGCCCTTGGTTGAAATAGGCAATAAAGCATGGACGATGCGTGGGCCAAGGTCTCGCGCGGGGTTGATGGCATAACCGGTAGTTCCTCCCAGGGATAGACCAATAACCCAAACCAGAAAAGCTACAGGAATAGCGCCAACTGAGCCCAGACCGACGGGTGTTTCTCCTTTTTCACTGATTATGCTTCCATCAGAGATGTAAAATACCGTAAAAATGAGTACAAATGTGCCGATAATCTCACTCATAATATTGGGAAAGGTATTGGCTATGGCAGGGCCTGTGCAAAATACCCCTCTTATAGAATTCTGATCCTGAGTCTGTTCAAAATGATCTTTGTACATCAGCCAGGTTAGAAAAGCGCCCGACATGGCACCAATCATTTGAATAGCCATATAGAAAGGCACTTCTGACCAGTCAAATTTGCCTGCTACCGCAAGCCCTAAGGTTACAGCCGGATTGAGATGAGCTCCACTGTATGGTCCTGCCACAACCACACCTATAAAAACACCCAAGGCCCAACCGGTTGTAATTACTATCCAACCTCCATTATTCCCAAGGGTTCCTTTCAATACTACATTGGCTACTACACCGGTACCCATCAACAGAAGGAACATTGTCCCCATAAATTCAGCGACATAAGGATGCATGATTTTTAGTATATTATGTTGTTTAAATTTCTAATATGCAAATTCCTCTTCCGGCACCATTTCCGCGCCACCTGTACAGCTTTTTTCCAAATTGCAATTCCCTGAGCAAAGTTTTCAAAGTCTTAAACTGGTTGTAGACTTCTGTCTGACGCCCGGAGATTTATTTTACTTCCACCTTATCCAAATCCATGCCCTGATAAAATAACAGGTCTGGCGCTGTATTTTTCGTGACTGCTGGTCTTATTACATTGCAATTAAGCAGATTTGATTGAAATTTTATCAAAAAATTGATGTGAGCATAAATTTTTCGTTAGTTTTCCTTATCAGGCGATATTAAGTGTTTGCCTGTAAAAATTACTGGCAGTTTTGGCAAATGTCTCTATCTGTGCTGAAACCCAGTTTTCATTTTTCTTCCATTCTTTGGCCATAATCCAGGCGACTTTTGGGGCCATCTCCAGACTTGCTTCGGCATCGAGAAATAAAATTCTCAGTCTTCTGGCCAACACATCTTCTACAGTGCGCGCCATTTCCTTACGCATGGCCCATATTACTTCGGCTTTTATAAAGGGATAATGTGGATGAATGCGATCGGAAAGTTCCGGATGTTTTTGACACATTTCGATGAGTTTCGTTTTCTCTGTACCATATATGGCGAGGTGATCTTTTTCCCATGAATGAAAACGACCGGTATTTCCCTTTACTGATAAATCTTTAGAAAGGCTTTTACTTTTTTTCAGTAGGCCCATTCCAATAATATAATCGATGGTGTCTTCACCCATTTTTCTGAAGGTGGTCCATTTACCTCCGGTAAGGGTTATCAACCTGCCGGAAGATGCCATAATTTTATGCCCCCTTGAAATTTCTTTTGTGCTTTTACCTATGGAACTGGCTGCCAGTGGTCGCAAGCCGGCAAAAGTAGATAATACATCATCGCGCCCTGGTTTTCTGTTGAGGTAAGCAGATGCCGTTTCCAGTATAAATTCAATTTCAGATTCAAGCGCTTTGGGCTCGGGTTCAGGATTCTCCCTGAGTACATCTGTGGTTCCCAGGACCAGTTTGCCATGCCAGGGCACGCCAAAGAGCACCCTGCCATCCGGTGTTTCGGGAATCATTAAGGCATGATTGCCGGGAAGAAAAGAACGGTCAACGACCACATGTACCCCCTGACTGGGTACAATAGTACGTTTGGCCAGTGGATTGTCCATCTGCAAAATGGCATCGGCAAATACACCGGTAGCATTTACGACAGAATTAGCCTTTACTTTATGTTTTCTACCACTTTCCATATCGGTGAAAGTAAGCCCCTGAATGTTTTGATTTTCATCCTTGACAAAAGCATCAACCCTTGCATAGTTAAGCATAACGGCCCCGTGATGACTGCAAGTGCGCGCTATACTTATCGCCAGTCTTGCATCATCAAATTGCCCATCATGGTATACGATGCCTCCCTTCAGGTCCTTACTTTTTATATTGGGCATTAGTGTCCGCGTTTTCGACTTATTGATAAAATGACTTCTGCCGAGGCTCAGGTTACCGGCAAGCAGATCATATATTTTCAATCCGAGAGTGTATTTCAATACATCCCACCAGGTATATACAGGAATAACAAAAGCTTGATTTTTTACCAGGTGAGATGCATTTTTTTCCATTCGCCCCCTTTCGCGTAAAGCCTCAATCACCAAAGGTAGGTTACCCTGCGCCAGATACCGTACGCCACCGTGAACCAGTTTGGTGCTGCGGCTGGAGGTGCCCTTGGCAAAATCTGACTGTTCCAGCAAAAGCACTGAATAACCACGGCTTATGGCATCCAGGGCTACCCCCAGACCGGAGGCCCCGCCACCTATAATTACCACATCCCACTTTCCCTTTTCCTTAATAATCCGCGAAAGACTTTCGTTACGATTCATAATATTTCTTTATAGCGTATTCATATTCCAAATATAATGCATAAAAAAACAAAACGAAACATTTGGAAACTTTTTTTTGATTTGATGTGAAATTATTCCGGGATATTGATATATTGTATTTAAAACATCAAATATGAGTCTGATTCAACGCCATCAATACATATTGGACCAATTGCAGAAGGAGGGTGAAGTAAAAGTTGCTGATTTATGTGAAATCCTTGATGTTTCGTCTGTAACTATTCGAAAGGATTTGAAATTTCTTGAAGAAAAGAAATTATTATTTCGAACCCATGGCAGTGCTACTTTAAAAGATCCTTATGTAAATGATCGCAGTGTAGAGGAAAAGAAATTGCTTAAGGTGGATGAAAAGGAAAGTATAGCCATAAAAGCAGCTGAAATGGTGTTGAATGATGAAGCCATCATTATTGGTTCGGGTACTACAATGGCTTCTTTGGCATATGCTCTTCGAAAAAAAAGCAGGCTTACCGTTCTTACCGCTGCCATGAATGTCACGCTGACATTGATAGATCACCCTGATATTGAAATTGTTCAATTGGGTGGCATTGTCAGGAAATCATCAAGTTCAGTGGTAGGTAATTATGCTGAAGATATGATTCAGAATTTCGCATGCAGTAAATTGTTTTTAGGTGTAGATGGTATCACCCTTGATTTTGGTCTGACGACTTCCAATATGATGGAAGCACATTTAAACCGCGAAATGATGCGGGTAGCACAAAAAACCATTGTACTGGCCGACTCTTCAAAGTTTGGAAAAAGAGGATTTGGCAAAATCTGCGGAATAGAAGATATCGACCACATTATTACCGATCACAACATAAGTGAAAATATGCTACGATCGCTGGAAGCCCTGGGTATTGAAGTAAGTATTGTGTAAAAGGTCTGTATTGAAAGTTAATTAGGGTGCGCTGAAAATCACCTTACATGTTGATTTAAATTATTTTAATATCCTGAATTTACATTTTAGATGCTTACGTTTTCAGCAGACCCTAATCGATGCTTTCAATAAATCCTTCAGATTGCCCGGGTATTCTTCATGACTTTGGCATCAATCCAGCGGACCTGGTTTGGCATATTTTTCTATCCATTCCTTTACCTGTGCATACCAGTACATCGAATTGTTGGGTTTTAGGATCCAGTGGTTTTCGTCAGGATAATAGATCATTCGCGAATCGATGCCCCTGTGCTGTAATGTTCTGAACAATTCAAAGCCCTGACCAACCGGTACCCGATAATCTAGTTGTCCGTGAATAATCAGGCTCGGTGTGTTGAAATTAGCTGCAAAATAATGGGGTGAAATAGTACTGTAAATAGTTGGGTCTTCCCAGTAATCACCAAAACGCTGGCTGTGCACGGCAAAGTCAGATGACATTTGCGAGTAGAGGTTGTAGACGGCAGCGTGAATCACCAGGGCTTTAAAGGGATGTTCTTTTCCCAGCAGAATGCTCGACAGGTAACCTCCATAGCTGCCTCCTCCTGCCACCATGCGGTCTTTGTCAATCCAGCTTTTGGCCGCAAACCAATCGGCGGCCTTGCGTGTATCTTCATATGGCCTGGTGATCCAGTCGGGATTAATGGCATCTGTAAATTTTTCTCCAAAGCCAGATGAACCATGAAAATTATGCCAGGCGGTTACATATCCCCAGGAAGCAAAGGTCTGGGCATTCCATCGAAAGTGAAAACCATCGCTGATGGCATTATGCGGGCCACCGTGAATCAATAAAAACAACGGATATTTTTTGGATGAATCAAAACCCGGTGGATAATGAACCCACATTTGTATGTCTTGATTATCAGCACCCTTATAGCTAACCGATTCATAAGTACCCATATCAACATTTGCCAGGACATCGTCATTAATGTTTTCGATTCGGCTCAGTTTTCCCGATTTTACATCGAGCATTTGCAGGCGGGGCGGATGGACAAAGCTTTGATTATGCACTACAACATTTCCGTTTTTGGCTATACTGATTCCCGTGAAATCTGTTTCTTTGGTAAGCGCTTTGTACCTGCCGGTTGAGAGATCGATATGATATATCCGCTGCGTACCTGCATCATCTACCGATCCCATCATGGTTTTGCTGTCATGTACCCACTGCATTCCACCAAGTGAACGGTCCCAGTCAGCGGCTATCTGTTTTTGCGTATGCTTGCCAAGATCGTGAAGGATTAGCTTTTGGTTTTCGGCATAGAAACCCCTGATGTTTTGCCGGAAAATTGCCAGCTGTTTACCATCGGGGCTGAACAAGGGACCGGCATCATTCACCGATTTCTCAGCGCTGATGTTGCGCACGGCCTCTTTGCCAGGTTCAATAAGTAAAATATCCAGTTTGGGTTTAACCTCGGTGCCGGAGGTATTGCTTTGAAAAGCCACCCAGCGGTTATCGGGAGCAACGTCATAGCTGCTGCTGCTTTGTGAACTTCTTGGCAGTTGATAACCTGAGCCAAAAGTGACAGGCTCCGGTTCGCCCCCCCTGGCAGGGATCCTGTAAATATGTGCTTCGCGGTTTTCATCAAGGAAGTGATCGAAATAATTGTAGGGCAAGGCGTTCCAGGTACGACCCGACATCTTGCTTTCTTTGTCTTTCTTAATCTGTTCTGCCATTTCAGTCCAGTCTTTCCCTGGCCAGATACGGGTAATAAAATAAATGTAATCTCCGGCCCATTTGGGCGCTGATATCCCTGTGGGCACCTCGCTCAGTCGCCTTGCTTCACCGGGTTCATTCATAGGCAAAAGATAAACCTGCGGGGCATCGTCACCATCCCTCTTGCTCACAAAAGCCAAATGGTTACCATCGGGGCTAAAAACCGCCTGGCCATCTGCAAAACCCGATTGTGTAAGCGGTCTTTGCACTTTTCCATCCGACGAAAACAACCATAAATCGGTATGTGATTTGTCATCCTGTACGGTATAGCGGGTTACAGGTGCAACAACCCATTTTCCGTCGGGAGAAATGGTGGGAGTGCCGATTCTTTTAAGTTCCCATAAAACTTCTGCACTCAGTGACCTTTTTTCTACAGTCGTTTGTTGTGCAACAAGCATAGACATATTACCCTGGCCGATAAAAACAATCAAGGCCATTACAAAAAATCTTTTAATCTGTTTATTCATAATTCTTTATTGAAAAATGTATAAGACTTTATCCTGAAAATCGATAGCAAATTACCACCCCTTCATTAATTATACTATATTGAAATCCAATTAAATGATTATTTATTAAATCTATAAAGTAGTGCGATATAGGTTTATGATTCTGTCGGTAATCAGCTTCATGGTGGCGGGCTGTACAAAAGAAGTTAAAAAGAGGAATATCAATTTTGTAATTATTCATGTCGATGATAGGGCTGGGCAGACCTGTCTTGTTTTGGCAGTGATTATTATGAATCGCCAATATCGACCGATTGGCGGCAGAGGGAATGGTTTTTACCCATGCCTATGCCGCAGCTTCCGTTTGCTCGCCGACCCGGGTGGCTATGATGACCGGAAAATACCCCGCAAGATCAGGAATCACTGACTGGATCAGGGCTAAATTTAAAGGTAGCTGACTGCTTGTTGTAACTCACAATTCGCAATTCGTAATTCCTCAGGGCACTTCCTTGGTATGATCCCATCAGTTTTAGGTAACATATTGATTATGAAAAGATAAGTTTCAGATCAGTGCATTAGAATTACAGTATTTTCAATGTATTTTTCACCTTTGCTCAATACATGTAATTTTTTCGATATTTTAAGCGCCATTTAATAAATTAAGTGTAGATTAATTATTATATTTGTATCGGAAAAGGGAGAAGAGTAAAATTTTCTTGTCTATTGTAAAGATTTAATGAAAAGGATAGGAAGTCGCATAAAAAAGAAGAGGGAGTTACTGAAGATGCCTCTTGGCGAAGTTGCCAGGCTTGCAGGCATTAGTTCAAGTGCTCTTTCGCAGATAGAAAATGCAAAGACTTTTCCTTCGATTCTTACTTTAAAAGCTGTGGCTAATGCCATCGGCTCGACGGTTGGCGAGTTAATTGGAGAGAATGAGATGGTTGCGCCTGCTAATGTTTCTGATGTTCACCAGCGGATATTGATAGATAAAAATGAATCGGGGGCCTCTCTTTACATGCTTACTTATAGGGATGATGGCCGCATGATGGGTGCATACCTGTTGGTTTTGGATCAGTGTTCATCCTGTTATGCTGGCATGAATAAGCACGCTGGTCAGGAGTTTAGTTATGTAGTTACAGGTGAGGTGACGTTTTATGTAGATGATCAGGTATATGTAATGAAAGCGGGTGCCAGTCTTTATACTACGTCACAAAAGCATAGAGAGGTTGTAAATTCAGGGGAAGG
>JAFIEV010000024.1 GCA_020832305.1 Cyclobacteriaceae bacterium
CCTTCCCCTGAATTTACAACCTCTCTATGCTTTTGTGACGTAGTATAAAGACTGGCACCCGCTTTCATTACATATACCTGATCATCTACATAAAACGTCACCTCACCTGTAACTACATAACTAAACTCCTGACCAGCGTGCCTGGAGTTACAAATATAATAATTAATCTGCACTTAATTTACTAATTCGAACAACAAAATAGCTAATGAATTGCTAAAAATCAAAAGTAGAATATAAGCCATAATTTTACCGAACATAGGTTCTGGCACCTGCGGTAAAATCCGTAATATCTTCAGGAACTGCATTTTCAAAAAACTGATAGCGCAACCTGTTCTCAGTCTGCAACTCCAGCAATATTGTACCATCGTAGATGGTTTCTGTATGGAAAAACTGATACCATTTGGCCACATGATATTTTACCTTTCCTGAACTTGCAGTTATAGACGGAGGCATCGGACCATTCCCCTGCACCCACCAGACATAAGAATCCCTGCCGTCATTCAGCATTCCATCTCCATCCACCAGCGGACTGGCATCTACAATGGTAAGTCTGTCGCCATACTTATCATGACGGCCGAAAACTAATTGTTTGCTCCATTCATTGATAGATCGTGTACCTTCCAGAAACCAGTTACCCGACAATGTACCTTCTACATCATAGGCTATGGTGCCTCCTCGCGGCTCCTCCGTTCGCATATTAATCTCCCATATCTGATTTCTAAGGCTTTCTGTTAAATAATCGGTGTAAGAAACAGTGGAGCGGTATTCTGCTGTATACCGACCCGGGTTGGCAAAGTAATGTTCGCGTTTAAGGTCATACATACCAATATCAAGACCTGGAATAGTGCCGATATAACCCAGGACATCCCCGGGATTCACTTCAATTTTCACAGAATTTCTCCGGCCTCTTCCCTCTCTTATGTTGCCAGCCCTGGCGATAATTTCTTCAGATAGCTCCATAATATGACCATAGTACATCATGGATTTGCTGGTAAGGGCAATGTCAAGATGATAATCATGGTATTCCATCCCTTGCATGGCTGCTGGCGCGCCGTGATCAGTCAGATGCCGCCTTTCTTTAATTATATTGATGATAACACCTTTTGACATGGCATATACAGGTATGGATGAAGGAGTCTGAAAGGGATTCCGCAAAAGAAAACCTCCATGAACTTTTGGGATCACACGCATCTGACCAATGGGCACAAATTCTTCCATTTTTGTCAAATCAGTCGGTAGATGCGTAAAGATTACACTCTCAGGAAGATTGAGATTGCTCAGAATATCACTATCTCTGCATCCATTAAATACAACCATCAAAGAGTAAGTTATAACAATACAAAATATTGCAGTACACCTTGATTTATTGAAACGTATAATACCTGGCTGGCAGCTGCTTTTAATCAATTTAGAGTTCATGGTGGTTTGGTTAATTTGTCAATCATCAAATGCTATAACTAAATTAATAAATTATTGCCAGTAAATACAAACATTTTTACATATATGCCTCTGAAAATCTATATATTATGCCAATGTAAGTAATATAAAGCATAAGATTTTTGACCTGCGCCCAGTAAATTGTGACCGGCTTAATACAATGTGCAGAATACGTCTGATTATAATATTCAACTTAAAATATGAAGAAAATTTAGATCCAGTTAGAAAAAACAGGAAGTGCATAGATAAAAAATTCAAATCTTTAATGATTATCTTTGACGAGACTGAAATCTCTCTACTTTAATGTTCCATTATCTCTCCATTTGATGGAAAAATTGTGACTAGAAGGTGATATAATAGGTCAAGACCAAAATGATAAGCTTTATAGATAAGAAGCAATATGACTAATGACCCCAACAAGGTCCATCAGCTGTTAGAAAAGCTGGATGCACTTTTAAAAAAACAGGAGGCGTTTTCAAAAGAAATTGATGAACTCAGACTTGAGATTCATCAGCTTAGGGCTAGACCGGAAGATGAAGCAAGCCTTTCAGTAACATCCAAATCCTTTAAAGAAGTGCCCCTAAACGACGGAAAGATTAGTATTGAAAAAGATTCGGATAATGCAGAAAAACAGCCTTTAGAAACATCTTCGGTAATGCCGGAGCAGAAAAGGCAGGTTGTGCGGCCTAAAATAAAATCTGACCTCGAGAAATTCATCGGTGAAAACCTAATTAACAAAATTGGGATAGCGATAACGGTTATTGGTGTTTTCATAGGCGCCAAATATGCCATAGATCATCAGCTTGTAAGTCCTCTTACCAGAATCATATTGGGTTATCTGGCTGGCGGCATTCTGCTTGGATTTGCCATTAAACTGAAAAAAAATTATGAAAACTTCAGTGCCGTTTTATTAAGCGGAGCAATGGCCATTCTCTACTTTATTACCTTTGCCGCTTTCAGCTATTATGAAATTATACCACAGGGCTTTGCCTTTGCACTGATGTTGGTATTTACTGCCTTTACTGTATTGGCTGCATTGCATTACAGACAACAGGTTATTGCTCAAATAGGCCTGGTTGGTGCATATGCCATCCCTTTCTTATTAGGTGGTGAAAAGGGTAATGTGATTGTTCTATTCAGCTATATGTCTATAATTAATGTAGGAATCCTGGTGATTGCCTTTAAAAAATACTGGAAACCACTGTATTATTCTTCATTCGGATTCACATGGCTGATTTATGTATTCTGGTATTTTTCAAAATATCAAACCGATGACCATTTTGCAATCGCTCTGATCTTTCAGTCCATATTTTTTATAACCTTCTACCTTACTTTCCTGGCCTATAAGTTGCTTCAAAAAGAACAGTTCACAACAGATAATACCGTCTTACTTCTACTCAATTCTTTTATTTTTTATGGGTTGGGCTATATTACGCTGAGCAGGCATGAAACCGCTCAAAATTTATTAGGGCTTTTCACATTGTGCAATGCCCTCCTGCATTTTATGGTGAGCGTCATAATTTTTCGAAATAAACTCAACGACCGCAACCTTTTTTACATGATTGCCGGCCTTGTTCTGGTTTTTTTAACCATTGCTATTCCTGTACAATTAGACGGCCGCTGGGTCACATTATTATGGGCAGGTGAAGCAGCGTTGTTATTTTGGATTGGACGTACTAAAGGTATTACATTTTATGAGAAAATATCCATTCCATTAATGATTCTGGCCTTTTTAAGTATAGTTCAGGACAGGTCGACTGTCTACAATGCCTACCTGCCGGAAAATCCCGAAACAAGAATTATTCCTTTCTTCAATGTCCATTTCCTGAGTTCCTTATTATTTATCGGTGCTTTCAGCTTCATTGCAATAATTCACTTTAAAAAAGACCTTTCCTATTTGCCAGAAACCCAAAAAAGAATTTCCGGCAACTATTCTGCTTTGATCACGGCCCTCTTACTTATGGGCATTTACTTTGCCTTCAGGGTAGAAATCATAAATTACTGGCATCAACTGTTTTTAGATTCAAAACTTGCCATTGTAGAAAATGATCAGCAGTACCCAAATTACTATTTCAACTATGATATAAATTCATTTAAAAGCATCTGGGTTATCAATTATTCATTTTTATTCGCTTCCCTACTCGCCCTGGTGAATATCAAAATTTTTAAAAATACGCAACTGGGCCTGGTTAATCTGGGTCTCTTTGTGGTGGTTCTCCTCACTTTTCTGGTACAGGGTCTTTATCTGCTCAGTGAGCTCAGGGTAAATTATCTGGAGCAAACACTTTCTCAGTATTATCAGATTGGAACTTCCAATATATGGATCAGATATGTTTCCTTTGCTTTTGTTACGGTTGCTTTTGTTGCTTGTTACCGGTATTTTCATCAGGCGTTTATCAGCAAAGATTTTAGTCTGGCATTTGAGGTATTGCTGCACATATCTGTATTGTGGATGGCAAGCAGTGAACTTATTCATTGGATGGACATAGCCGAATCAACGCAATCGTACAAACTCGGCTTAAGTATATTATGGGGAACCTATTCACTTTTCCTTATCGTTTTGGGCCTTTGGAAAAAGAAAAAGCATCTGAGAATCGGGGCAATTTCATTGTTCGGCATTACCCTGCTAAAACTCTTTTTCTATGATATAACGCATCTCGATACCATTGCGAAAATCATAGTATTTGTTTCGCTGGGAATATTACTTTTGATCATCTCATTTTTGTACAATAAATACAAAATCAACATTTCAAATGAGAGCGATCATTAATTCCCTATTGTCCTTAATGCTTGTTATGCTATGTACAATGGCATATGCTCAAATGGAACATTATCATTTTAAGCGTGAATTATCGGGTGTTAATGAACAATGGCATAAAATCATTTTGCCTGATGAGATTTTCGGAAAAACCACACAAAATCTTTCTGACATCAGGGTTTTTGGCCTGACTGACAAGCGCGACACGATAGAAGTTCCGTATATTTTAAATATCAACGGTGAGAAAAGCATAGCGAAAGAATTGGCTTTTAAGATCATCAATACCTCCCATACCGGTAGTGGTTACTATTTTACTTTTGATATTGCAGAAACGCTATTGATGAATCAAATCAACCTAAGCTTTCAACAGCGCAATTTTGACTGGCAAGTCACCCTGGAAGGAAGCCATGACCTGAATCGATGGTTTACCGTTTTGAAAAATTACCGGATACTGTCAATCAAAAATGAATTCACAGATTTCCAATTCACCACATTGGTTTTCCCTGAGTCAAATTATCGCTTTTACCGTGTACTTGTAAACAGCAAAGAAATGCCGGAGCTGATGGAAGCCAGTTTGAAAATGCAGGAATTTACAGATGGAAAATATAAAAATTTTCTGATTAAATATATCACCCAAACAGATCATAAGCAAAGTCGTCAATCAGAGATTGACATTGTACTTGCAGCTCCATCAAGGATCAGTAAAATCAGATTCCGGACTGCCGAAAACTATGATTATTACAGACCACTTACCATTAAATATCTGGCAGACAGTTTCAAAACAGAGCAAGGCTGGAAATACAATTACAAAACATTGACAACAGGGATTCTGAATTCTCTGGATAAAAATGAGTTCAAATTCAACAGTACTACCCTTGATAAACTTAAAATAG
This sequence comes from Cyclobacteriaceae bacterium, assembly GCA_020832305.1. Classification (GTDB taxonomy): domain Bacteria; phylum Bacteroidota; class Bacteroidia; order Cytophagales; family Cyclobacteriaceae; genus JAFIEV01. The sequence goes on from JAFIEV010000024.1 coordinate 5,089, forward strand.
TAATTGAAAATCAAAATAATCAGGCCTTATCGGTCGAAGTGGATGAAGTGAGTGGTTATGTGCATGAATTACTGGCTCGCTTTACCCAGCCGGCAACCTATTTTCTCGTTTATGGAAATAAAACTGCAGCCAGGCCAAGGTACGATGTTGAATACTTCACCAATCAAATACCTGAAAATCTGATGCCCTTACTAACGGGAGAAGAATTGTCCATTCAAGAATTGAATGCTTCAACCAAAGATCAATTTTTAAATAAAGAATTATTGCTTTGGGGAATAATAATATTGATCATTTTGTTGCTTGGATGGTTTACCATAAGGATGATGTTGAAGGTTGATAAATAAGCTTTAACTGTTTTTTCAAAATTTGAATCTCTAATGAATGAGCTGTTAAACCTCAGTGAAAAATCCATTGTCATTGAGCGAAACGAATTTCTGAAAGTAAAGGGAAGTATCGACACCAATGTGTATTATGTTGTAAGCGGCAGCCTAAGGATTTATGTATTGGACGATTTTGATGAACAAATTATCCGTTTTGCCTACAAGGATAATATAATAGCAGCATTAGATTCCTTTATCACTGGCAGGCCATCTGAGTTATACATCCAGGCCATCAAAAAGTCTGTTGTTAAAGTTATATCTAAAAATAAGATTGATCATTTTCTCGAAAATGAAACCAACAGATTATTTTGGCTCAAGCTATTGGAAGATCTGATCTTACAGCAACTTGAGCGTGAAATAGATATTCTCACCAATTCACCTAAAGCCCGATACCTTCGGGTTTTAAAACGAAGTCCGCAGCTATTTCAGGAAATACCACACAAACATATTGCAAACTATTTGAGGATGAGCGCAGAGACTCTGTCAAGACTAAAAAAATCTTGATTTGAGTCAAGATTTATAAAAAATGCTTTTCTGACCTTTGCATTATCGAACCTATTAATCGTGAAAACAATGAATTCTGAAAAACTTATTCAATCCTTGACCGAAAGCACCAGACAAAGTATCAATCAGGCTGAAAAATTAAAGCAATTAGATAAAAAAGCCTTAACCTGGAGAATCAATCAGGAATCATGGAATATATTGGAATGCCTTGAACACCTGAATTTGTATGGCGATTTCTATCTGCCGGAGATAGAGTCAAAAATAAAAAAGTCCAAAACAAAACATGAGGATGAATTTAAAAGTGGCTTATTAGGCAATTATTTTGCAAAAAGTATGCTGCCAAAGGAGAAATTAAATAAAATGAAAACTTTTAAAGATAAGAATACGCTCAATGCTAAACTTGACATAGGTGTTATTGATCGATTTATCGACCAGCAAATAAAATTACTCGACTTGCTGAACCTCGCCGGAAACATCAGTCTCAATAAAGTAAAAATCAGTATATCAATATCGAAATTAATCAAATTAAAATTGGGTGATCCCTTTAGGTTTTATGTGAATCACATCATCAGACATCTCAGGCAAATAGACAGGATACAGAATGAAATGAAAAGTTTCTGAGATCACCGTATGCCATATTCGGAGAATTAATAAAGGTCTGCATAAAAAGTATGCATCTCTAATTTAAATCCAGGATTGTGAAATAATTTAAATTAACAAGATAAAAGATTTTCAACCGACCCTAATTACTCCCATCCAAATACCTCCCCAAACCATCCAACTTATCATTCCAAAATGAGGCGTACTCCTGTAGCCAGGCATCAACCAAAGCCAGGGCTTGCAATTGTAAAAACACAATGCGTTCCCTACCCTCCTGCTTTTGAAATACCAACCCACACGCCTCCAGATAGCGTACCTGCTTTGAAACAGCCGGACGACTGATTTCCGGAAACCGGGCTGCCAGATCGTTCATGCTCAGGGGTTTTTCTTTGAGCACTTCAATAATCTTTCGTCTGGTGGGGTCGGCTATACCGGCAAATGGGTCACGCTCCATAGGTTTAGAATTGAGATCACTATATTTGAGATTGGAGAAATCGGACTATTTTTTTTGAAAATAAAAACGATGACCTACTTCCAATTTGAAATTATTCGGCATCAACCAGGAGGCCAGTGCTTCTGAATTTGAAATGGTTTTCCACACTTTTTCAGGTGGATGAGGATATGAACGTGTTAAGGTTATGGATTTCGCCATAGGACTGATTATTAAACATTACCAAAGTTTGAAACTTTGGTAACGTTAAGACTTCAATTAACTCTTAATAATCCACTTAGCCGATACAAATGCCGCCAAAAGCCAACCGATAATTAAGTTGATGCCGGCACCCACAGCATACATTGCCGGCATAGCCCACCAATTGAGCATTTGACCATAAATGCCAGTAAAGGCCAAAAGACCGGCAAGACCCACCACCAGAAGTTTATCAGTCAGTGGCTGTGCACTGAGCTTAATCAACAATAGGGTCAAAAAGATGCCAATGAAAAGTTGGGTGATGATTTCCCATACGAAGTATCCCATGGGATTGTAATTATCAATAGGGGCTGTGATGATCCATGAAAAGGTTTTGTCGGTAGTGAGGGTAGAAATTTTTCCACGCATTACTTCATCAAATGTTGAGGTGGTCAGGCTACCGGCCTCCATTTCGATCAAATTGGGGGCCTGAAAGCTTTCAGTATTTTGTTCGCTCTGTGCCGAGATGGTCTGTGCACTGGGAACACCCCATGGAAACATTTGTGAAATACCACTCCATATAAATAATATGGCCGACATAGCAAGGATAGAAAAAAGAGGTCTTTTCATAGTATTAAGATTAATGTGTAACTATTTGGTTACAAACATAAAAATCAGAACGAATTCAAAAAAAATTTTCAACATATTTTTTCCAACGAATGCAAGGGTGCGCACTAATGCCTTTGTGAATATTCGTGTACCTGCCTGACGGCAGACAGGTCTGTGGCACCTATCCTCAAAAAGTATAATCATCTCCCGAATTTGATTAATCACTGATTGCACACCACAACTGAAATTGTCTGTGATTTTTACCTGATCTCTTGCAAAAGTCCTTCACCACCCGGATTAAAATACGGCAGGCAACATTATGACTTTGAAGATGGGAGCCTGATTTTTGTGGCTCCCCAACAAGTTATCCCGGTAGAGGAGTTTAATAAAATTAAAGTTTTCCGGATGGCACCATTTTTTCATCCGGATATCTTGCATGGCAGTTCACTGTCAGAGAAAATCCGGGATAACTACAACTCCCATGAGGCCTTGCACCTGTCGGGGAGGAAAAGCAAAGACCGGAAGGCATCGTTAAAAATATCCAAAAAGAGGTTGAAGGCAATACCGACCCTTACAGTCAGTCGCTTATGAAAACGGCCATAGAAATGCTGCCTCATTATTGCCAACGCTTTTATGGGCGGCAATTTATCACCTGCCTTACAGCGCAGAAGGATGTGATCAGTAAGTTTGAGAAATTGCTCAGCGGGTATTTTCACAAGGAAAAGCCAGGGAAAAAAGCTTGCCTCAGTTCAGCTATTTTGCTAAAAAGCTGCACTATTCTTCGGGCTAGCTCTCTGACCTGCTCAAAGCCTGGACCGGATGAACATTAAAGGACTATATGCAACTTCATATGTTGGAACTGGCCAAATAGAAATTGTACTTACTTCAATGATTACATCAGCAAGGGGTATGACAGCTCATTTTGAAATGAAAAAACTACTCTTCATCAACAGCTTTAGCCCTCCAGGAAGCGGGCGGTTCTCCGAAATGCCGTTTAAAGGCCCGACTAAAAGCCTCTTCTGATTCATACCCTACCTGTAGAGCAACTTGCTGGATACTATAACCGGGCTGTAATAAGTAATGTCTAGCCAACTGCATGCGCCAACCCGTCAGGTATTTGATAGGGGGTTCACCAACCATATCAGTAAAACGCTTTGTCAATCCAGAGCGGGACATACCTACCTCCCTGGCCAGTTCAGAAATGCTCCATTTGTGCTGGGGTCTTCCATGCAAAAAACGCAAGGCCTTGCCAATTTCCCTGTCCTTTATACCAGCCAGCCAACCACGGCTTTCCATAGGCAATTGATGGATGTAACGCTTTAAAACTTCAAGAAAAAGAATCTCTGCCAACCTAACCGTCATGGCCATACTTCCCGAATCTCTGCCAGAAGCTTCATTTTCAATATATTTTAGCGTACTATCTAACCAGTCCCCATCCTTCCGTTGCATCAGGTTTGCTAAGAATATATCTTCCACATCTGTTGCATGCTTCCAAATAAAGCTTTCTGGTGGGGAAACAACCATCACCTCTGGCAAAGCCCCGATCAATGGGTTGAAACGCTGGTCGCATTGCAGGTAACCACAGATCAAACGGGTTTTTTCTCCGTTTTTTTGAAATGGAAGCCTGGGGGCATCTTCTTCTTCAGAAAATGGGAGAATGGAGGAGACTGGAATGGGTGTCACCTCCCTGTCACTGCACATGACATGTTCTGGACTATGAGGAAATATGACCAAACTGCCCGCGCCGATCAGAAAGGGCTTTTGATTTTCCGGAATCATCCAGCAATTTCCTTCAACTATAATATGAAAAAGTGTGATGCATTCAGCCTTGGTGCCCATTAACCTCCCTAATTCCACTGCAGATGGAGAATACACCGACCAAGGAGAAGTGCACTCTGTGGTAAAAAAAATCCCGCCAGTCAACCTGACAATCTTTAATACGTCTGACAACACATCCACAAACGGCATCCTTTAATTAAAAACTATTATTGAATTTACAAAAAAAAGAAAGCATTGTCAAAACTTTGGACTTTGGGTCAATAATCCTGGATTCTTGGTCATACCCTGTAATCAGTCCAGTCCTTACATTTGTAATGATAAGTCAACCCATACAAAACCAGGTAATTTCTGGCCTAAATTGAACATTACCCTGATCAATTTTATCCTGGCCAATTTGTGTGGGCTTATTGTCAATCAAAATCACTTAAACAAAAATGAGATGAATTCAAAACCCCATTGTTTTACAAGGTGATCAGACACCCACTACATTTTGGCTTTCTGCTGGTTTTCTGGGCAACGCCAATCATTACAGCAGGTCACCTTTTATTTACCCCAGGAATGACAGCATATGTGTTTATTGGGATACAACACGAAGAAAAAGATTTGGTTAACACCTATGGTCCAGGATACGAAAAATGCCGGCAAAAAACAGCCAAAATCATCCCATTTTTCATCTAAGGTCAGGTGTGCACTATAAAAATAGAACTTTGTAACAAAAAACAAACATGTTTCCATTAATAAACCTTTAAATTATGAATCCGACTAAACAAAAAAAACGAATAGGTATCATCATTAGGGATGACCGCTATGACAAAATATTAACTCCTTTGGTAATGGCCTTGGGAATGGCAGAAAAAGGGGTACAAGTGGATCTGCTTTTTGTAAACTGGGCAGTCCGTGCACTGACTCCTGAAGGGGTAAAGTCACTTAAAATAGATGGGCGTCATGCCACAGAAGAGACCTGGCTCAGAGAACGTATCGCCAAACAAAATTTTCCAGTGGAAATCCATGATTACTTCAAATTGCTTAAGGCTACGGGTAAAGTAACCCTCAATGGTTGCTTTATTTCGGCAAACGCATTTGATGTGCGCCAGGAGAATATGATAGCAGAGGCTGATGATTTGGTCGACACTGCCTCTTTTATGGAAGAAATGATCAATGAGGCTAACCATTGTCAATATTTTTGATCTAAATTGATTTATTTTCCTTGATCTACTTTTTAGCTTATTTAAATAACATCAGCAAGAAGAGTGTAAAAATCTGAAGAAAATTATTGAGAATAAAACAAATTAACCCTGCCAAAAAAAAGTTTTTCCAATATGGATATAGGAGGTATGATCCTTTTTGAGGTTTATGGCACAGTGAAATTCATGTAAATCATTCAGTCGTGCCAAAAGCCGATTCCCAAAAGCATCCATCAATTCTTTTGTGGCATCAATACCTAAAAAAACCTGATAAGTCCCTGAGTTTGTCTTCTCAGGCAACAGTTCATGACTGATCCAATTATCCATACTTATCTGAATGTGTTGTCCATTTCAAATGATAAAAATTTTGGGAGATAATTTATTTATGCCGAATGGCTTTATATATTGCCACTAATTCACCAATGAACACTAATTCATTCGTGTCAATCCGTGCATCCGTGGCAATCCCATTTCAACTTCCCTTCAACTTTTCCCCTTTGGCCGAAAGCTGGGCAATCTGCTCTACCCTGGAAGCCCTGGTCTTTTCAGTTTTAGCCAGTTTGATCCACCTCAGTACAAAGCGTTTGCTTGAATCATTGATGGCATGGAAAAAAACTTCTGCTCCCTCATTTTTTCTTAGAGCATCCAAAAGATCTTGGGGTACTATCAGCTTGTCCACATCATCCATAAAATCCCACAAGCCTGTTTGCTTAGATAATGCTATTGATCGGAATCCTGCCTCTTGCATTTTGCCTTCTTTGATCAGTTTTGCCGCCCGGTCTTTGTAGCTTTTGGCCCAGTGTTCCACCTTTCTGGGTGAGATCAATTGCATGGTTCGTGTATCATCCAGCTTTCTTCTGATGCCATCGATCCATCCGAAGCAAAGCAATTCATCCAATACAGCTGAAGTAGAAAGATATTTGTCTGGAACTGACTTCTTGAACGTCACCAGCCAGACGCTTTCCTGTTGTTGATGATATTTCTCCAGCCAGCTTCTCAATTCCTGGGAAGAAGCAACTTCTACCTTTTTGAAATTATCGGTTTGGATCATAAATTTCAAATGAGAATCTTTCATGACTACTTTTCAAAAACTATAAAAAGTGATTTTCTGTTTTACTATTTAAAAAAATTAATAACGCCTCTCTTTTCATTCATGCAAAGCACAACCCAAGAAGCCTATCAGGAAAGACCTGGCATTGGAGCATGGGGCAGATTATACCTGTCCGGTTACCACTGGCATTTTTCTGCGGATTGTTGCAGAGGCTGCCTATGAAGAATTACAAAACGGGAAAAATCAGGAGGAAATTATTCCCTTTTGGCGGGTCATTGATCCGAAAAGTGCTTTGGCTAAGAAACTAAGTTTTGGTCAGGAACTTTTGTTGGAAATGAGGGAGAAGGAAGGATTGTAAATCCTAACCAAGAGTGGAAAGAAACTCTTTCGGGCTTACTACAGGCAAGATTTCTAAAGCAGTTTTGTAATCATGAATGTTTCTGGAAACAAAATAATCTGCTCCGCAATGTAAGGCAGTATAATATTGTAAAGCATCTTCTTTATCACTGAATGATGATGCTAAAGCCTGCATCATTTGGTTTTTTCCACCACAAATCACACGGCAAACTGACAAAAAATCCATCAATCGTTCATGTGCATTAGGTAATTTATAAATATCGTAAGATAAATAAATCAGATTAGCGAGGCTGCATTCGCCTACTAACAAGGTAATTTTATCATCCTCTACCAATTCTATTAACTTTATTGCTGTTTCAAAAAATGGTTCCCTCTTAGATAGGATGTCAAACGCGACATCTGTATCTAGATAAACTTCAGGTAAACTTCCTTTTAACATGTCCTTTTATGAGTTCCTTATCTTCAAGTTGTTTGACACTGTCGTATTTTTCAAGCCTGTTTATCAACCTTGCAGCTGCCCTTTGAGATTCTGTCTTTATTGGATTTGATTCTTCCCCTTCAAAGATTTCTTCAAACATTCGGGATAGGGACATACCTCGATTTTTAGCTTTTCTTTTCGCAGCCTCAATTACACTTTTGTTTACCGTCAAAGTTAATTTAGTCTTCATACTTACACGTGTTTCTGTAAATGTACGTATAATTTTATTTATATGTTACTTTCAAATGTTTCAACAGATCATGAAAGTAATTTGGACTCCAACTATCAATACGCTCAGGATTTTTGATGAAGCGCTGTACATCCTCTTTTTCAAGGGTACGATTAAACCCTGCTTTTTCAAGCCTTGTATTTTGTCATTGGGTCGACTGTATTCTCCCAATCATGACATCAACAACTGATTGGACAATATCTGATAGGCATGCTTGCTGATTTCCCTCAAAAGACTCATATATAATTGTAAATTATACATAAGATAAATGTTTAAAATTAGTTTAGGTCATTTTAAAAATACATATTTATCCAAATTCAAAAGTACCTGAAACACTTTTTTTTATAGTTCTCCAAAAAACATTTTTTATTTTGAACGATGTTCATTATGTTTGTGCCGTTCATAAATAATGCCATGGGAATTGCAGAGCGAAAAGCCAAAGAAAAAGAAGAATTGAAAGCACTGATACTAAGTGCTGCGAAGAAACTTTTTGCCGAAAAGGGAATTGAAGAAACGACCATTCGGAGCATCGCCAGGGAAATCGAATATAGTGTAGGGACGGTTTACGTGTATTATAAAGATAAAACCGAAATTCTGCATGAACTTCATCAACAAGGGTTTGCGCAGCTGGGTGGTGAAATGCGCTCCTTGTTCAATGTGTCAGATCCTATGGAACGTCTGAAAGCTATTGGTCGTACCTATATGAATTTTGCATTAGAGAACACACAGATGTATGATCTGATGTTCAATATGAAGGCCCCTATGGAATTCATCAAAGCTAATGAAGAAAAGACATGGAAAGAAGGACATGGTACTTTTGATGCGCTACGCAATACGGTAAAGGACTGTATCGATCATGGATATTTCAAAGGTCATCAATTGGAGCCCTTGTCATTTGCAATCTGGAGCAGTGTACACGGTATGTGCTCGCTGTACATTCGGGATCGGGTAAAAGCCGCTACCGGTCAGGAACCTGATGAACTAATGGGTAGCGCTTACGAAGATCTGATGTTGCTATTCAGTCGAAAGTAGTTTTTTTTGCCTTAATTATGAACATTGTTCAAATATAAAACATTATTCATTAAAGATTAAAAAATGAGAACCTATCTATGCACCCTCTTGATTTTGTGGACGATGGCCGCTCAAAGTCAAACCTACCTGGATGAATACGTCCAGGCAGGTCTGGAAAACAATCAAACGCTAAAACAACAACAGTTTGCACTGGAAAAGAGCCTGTTTGCCCTTAAAGAAGCACAATCGCTGTTCTTGCCGAAGATGAGCCTGCAAACAGACTACTTTCTTGCAGGTGGTGGCCGTACGGTCGATTTTCCTGCAGGGGATATACTCAATCCGGTTTATGCCACTTTGAATCAACTGACGGAGAGCAACAACTTTCCCATGGTAGAAAATCAGCGCATTTTGCTCAACCCCGACAATTTCTATGATGTAAAAATCCGTACTACCCTGCCCATCATAAATGCAGAAATAGCCTACAATCGCAGGATTAAATCTGATCTGGTAAGCATGCAAGAGTTAGAACTAGCCATCTACCAGCGCGAACTGGTGAAGGACATCAAAAACGCTTACTACGCTTATCTGAAATCGAGAGAGGCTGTACAAATTTATGAGTCGGCTGTTCAACTGGTGTAGGAAAGTCAACGCATCAACGAATCGCTGTTCAAAAATGATATGGTGAATAGAACGGTACTCATTCGGGCAGAAAATGAGGTCATCAAATTTCAAAATCAGCGATTTGCAGTGCTTCAGCAATCACGAAATGCAAAAGCCTATTTCAATTTCCTGCTCAACAGGGATTTGGATGTTGAAATCAAAGTGGATGATGAGCCCCTCTTTTTGACCTCTGATCATGATGAAGATCGAAATCATTCAAAGCGTGAAGAACTAAATCAACTCACCCTGTCTACCAAAATCAACCAATATCAAGTAGGGCTTTCCAATGCTTACCTGATCCCTAAAGTGGGTGCTTTCCTGGATTTAGGCTCACAAGCTTTCGATTGGGAATACAATGACAGGACACGCTACTATTTTTTCGGTGTCTCCTTACAATGGAATATTTTCTCCGGTGGTCAAAATCGACACATCAGCAGGCAGGCAGTGTTGGATCAAAAAATCACCCTCTCCAAACTGGATCAGGTCAGCGAACAATTGCGCATGCAACTGCTTATCAGCCAAAACAATTACAAAGCCGCTTATAGCGATTACGAGGGAGCCATCACACAAATGCAAAGCGCGGAACGAGCCTACAAGGACTCTATGAAGCTTTACAAGGAAGGTCAATTACTCTTTATCGAATTATTAGATGCCCAAAACCAATGGGTAGCAGCACAACTTCAGCAGAATATTTCACTCTATGAATGCTTTATCAAAGCAGCCGAAATCGAACGTGCCAATGCTTCCTTTAACCTCAATTCAAATTAATCATGGAAAAAAAATTTACTATCCTCGCGTTGGCCTGTCTGGCGATATTGGCCTCATGCAAAAAAGAAAATGAAACAAAAGTTGCTGATTCAGTCAGTGAAGTCATAGCCGTTAGTTTGGTGACGGTCACAGAAGTGGCCCAAGAAAACACCATCAGCGGTAGTGGCCTGCTAAGCACGGAAAATGAAATACGCTATTCCTTTAAAATAGGTGGAATCATAGATCGCATTTTTGTGAGTGAAGGTCAAAGTTTTAAGCAGGGTCACTTATTGGCTAGTCTGAACCTCACCGAAATAGAATCGGGCTATGCACAAGCAAAGCTAGGCTTTGAAAAAACACAACGAGACTATAAGCGAGTGCAAAATTTGTTTACCGATAGTGTGGCTACTTTGGAACAATTGCAAAACAGCCAAACCGCACTTGAACTGGCCGAACAGCAACTGGCCTCGGTTGCATTCAATAAAAAATATGCCTACATCTATGCCGACAGGCCAGGTTTTGTAGTGAAAAAACTGGCCAACGAAGGCGAAGTAATTGCCGGTGGCAATCCAGTTTTGGCCTGTAGCGAAAATGGCAGTAAAAGCTGGGAACTCAAAATAGGCCTTTCGGATAAGGAATGGGCCAAAGTGGCCATCGGCCATAAAGCTAAAGTTTTGCTGGAAGCATTCCCTGACACCTGGTGGGATGCCCATGTTTTCCGCAAGTCGGGTGCTGCTGATATGGGCACAGGTTCCTTCCAGGTCGAACTCAAATTGGACAATCTAAGCGAGCAAGCGGCCATCGGCATGTTTGGCAAGGCCATCATACAAACCGGTAAGCAGCAAAAATCTAAGCTTATTCCCTACGAAGCCTTGATAGAGGCAGACGGAAAACAAGCCTATGTATTTGTGCCAATCGGGAATAACCAAGTCAAAAAACAACCTGTTACCATTGACAATTTTACTGAATCAGGAGTGAGTATAGGTGAAGGACTGGAAGGAATAGAGTCAATCATCCTGGGCAACTCGGCCTTTCTCAACGAATTTTCTACCATCCAAATCATCCAATAAATTGCTATGAATCTGACCGATTTTTCAGTAAAAAACTACCAGTTTACCCTGGTGATGTTTGTGATGGTGGCAGTGATAGGTCTGGTGACCTTGCTGACCATGCCCAGGGCAGAAGACCCACAAATCAATCCGCCTAGCTATCCTATCGTGGTGGTCTATCCCGGTACCAGTCCACAGGATATGGAAGAACTGGTGGTAAAACCCATCGAAAATAAAATCTATGAATTAGAGAACATCGACAAAATCGTTACGGCCATTGAAGATGGGCTGGCGGTGATTCGGGTGGAGTTCAAGTACGGTGTCAATGTAGATAACAAATATCAGGAGGTAGTGCGTGAAGTAAATGCATTGCGCAATGACCTTCCGGAGGATATCTTTTTCTTAGAAATCCGAAAGGTAGACCCCAGTGATGTGAATATCCTGCAAATTGCCCTGGTCAGCGAAAATGCCTCTTATCGCCAACTCAAAAAGCAGGCAGAAGAGCTGCAAGACCAGCTGGAGAAAGTGGTGGACCTGAAAAAAGTGAAAATCTCCGGTGTACCGGATGAGGAAGTTCGAATAGATTTGAAACTAGATCGTATAGCAGCTTTTCAGATTCCGCTCAATGTAGTGTTGGGAAGTATTCAAAGTGAAGCCATCAATATCCCTGGAGGGAGCATCACTGCAGGAAACAAAACCTTCAATGTGAAGACCAGTGGAAAGTTTACTGGTCTGGAAGAAATTGAAAACACCGCCATCAGCAATGCCAATGGCAAAATCATTTTGTTGAAGGAAGTAGCCTCAGTCGATTTCAAATTCGACGAAGAAAAACACATAACCCGCCTCAATGGCAGAAGAGCAGTTTTGGTAAATGCCGCCCAGAAAGTGGGCAGTAATATTGCCGCTACCCAAGCAAAGTATGAGCCCATTATTGCAGCTTTTGAAAGCAGCCTCCCCGTAAATATCAAACTCTACAAACACTTTGACCAGGCCGATAATGTATCCAGACGGTTATCAGGATTGGGAATCGACTTTCTCATAGCCATTATTCTGGTATTATTCACCTTGTCACCCTTGGGAGCCAGGGCTTCCCTGGTAGTTATGCTGGCCATTCCACTTTCACTGGCTTTAGGGCTGGTGGGTTTGAATGCCTTCGGTATTTCATTGAACCAATTAAGTATCGTTGGGCTGGTGGTTTCCCTGGGGCTTTTGGTGGATGACAGTATTGTGGTAGTAGAAAACATCGAGCGATGGCTCAGGGATGGCTTTTCCAGAAGGGAAGCAGCTGTTAAGGCCACCAAACAAATCACTTTGGCAGTGGTAGGTTGTACCGCCACCCTGATCATTGCATTTTTGCCAATGGTCTTTCTCCCCGGAGGTCCGGGCGAGTTTGTCCGGGGTTTGCCACTGGCAGTGATTTGTAGTGTGTTGGCCTCTATGCTTGTTTCACTGACTGTGGTGCCCTTTATTGCCAGCCGATTTTTGAAAGAGCATGAAAACCCAGAAGGTAATATTTTCCTAAGGGTGCTGAAAAGGATTATTGGAGCCACTTATGCCAAAGTGATGAAAGTAGCTTTGAATAATCCGGTGAAAACGTTGGTTTTCTCATTCCTCCTATTCGGAGCTTCCATGTTGCTTTTTCCGGTGATCGGTTTTAAACTTTTTCCTACTTCAGAAAAACCCATCTTTCTTATTAATGTTAAAATGCCCTTGCAGACCAGCTTGCATGAGGGGAGTCGCATCACCCGCATGGTGGAGGATAGCCTGAAGCAAAATGAGTTGATCAAGTATTTCACCACCAATGTGGGCAAAGGAAATCCGCAGATCTATTACAATGTGCCCCAGCAGGAAGAGAAATTTGACTTCGCTCAAATCTTCATTCAAATGGAAGCCGATGCCAAACCGGTATTGAAAAATAAGTTGATTGGTCAGTTAAGAGCGCAATTTGCTGCTTTTCCCTATGCCAAAATAGAGGTTAAAGATTTTGAACAAGGACCGCCCATCGAAGCCCCCATTTCCATACGGGTATTTGGAGATAACCTGGACAGTTTGCGCAAATGGTCCTTCGAGGTTGAGCGCATCCTGGCTTCCAGCAGTGGAGCTTTGTATATCAACAATGAGCTAAATACCCTGAAAACCGATATCAAAATCAATATCAACAAAGAAAAAGCACGTACGCTTGGCGTTTTCACGGCAGATATTGACAGAACCATTCGATTGGCAGTGGCAGGACTCAATGTGGGCGCTTATACCAATGAAAATGGCGATGATTTTGATATTGTAGTCACCTCTCCAAAAGGAAAGTACAGAGAGCTGGATGCCTTGGAAAATTTGTATGTAAATAATGCAGTTGGTACAGGCATCCCGCTAAAACAGCTGGCGGGCATTGATTTTGAAACCTCGCCCACCAACATCAACCATTTCAACAAAAACCGCTTTGTCAAAGTCACATCCTCAACACGGAAAGGTGTACTGGCCAATGATGTATTGGCTGAAGTGGTGCCCAAGCTGGATGCAATGGACATGCCGGCAGGCTATTATTACAAACTATCCGGTGAGGCAGAAAGCGAAGACGATGCTTTTGGCGGTGGATTCATTACCGTGATTTTGCTGACAGTTTTCCTTTTCATTGCCGTGTTGATTCTCCAATTCAAAACCTTCAAAGGCATTTTGATTGTGCTATCAGTGATTCCGCTGGGTGTAATTGGAGGCGTAAGTTTACTCTGGATGACCGGAAATCCCATGTCCTTTATTGCCATCATTGGATTTATCGGACTGGCAGGGATAGAGGTAAAAAACTCCATCCTACTGGTAGACTTCACCAATCAACTCCGAAAAGAAGGTGTGGCCTTACAGACGGCCATAGAGCAGGCCGGTGAGCTGCGCTTTTTGCCGGTAGTTTTGACCTCGCTCACTGCTATTGGTGGCCTTTTGCCCCTTGCACTTAATCCCAATCCACAGATTTCACCACTGGCCATTGTACTGATTGGAGGCTTGATCAGCTCGACCCTCTTGTCCAGAATTGTGACACCTGTGATGTACAAACTCATTCCACCAAAAATTGAAACCCTCTAACACGAAATGATGATGAAAAAATCAATATCAATACTCCTCATGCTGATCCTTTTGCCATTGCTTGGCATAGAGGCTTATGCTCAATCTAGTTCCAACGCCATTGTGGGAGAGTGGATAAATGAGAAAGGTGATGCCAAATTCAAAATCTATCGCAAGGGCGATAAGTATTTTGGAGACATTACCTGGGGTACGGGAGGCCCAACCAAAGATGTGAAAAACCCTGATCCAAGTAAAAGAAATCAGGAACTGGTCGGACTGACCATTCTGAAGGATTTCACCTATGAAAATAAGAATACCTGGTCTTCCGGCACCATTTACGATCCCAAGGATGGAAAAACCTATTCATGCAAAATGACGCTGAAAGATGACTCCCAATTGGAAGTGAGGGGCTATGTAGGCATTACCCTTTTCGGAAGGTCTGAAATATGGAAAAGAATCAATTAACGCTTAAAAACTAAAGACATGACAGAATACATTTTAATAACAGGAGCATCTTCGGGCATAGGCTATGAGATGGCTCAACTATTGGCCGCCAAAAAATTCAACTTGATACTGGTAGCAAGAAGCATCGATAAACTGCGAAAAATGCAGGAGGAACTGAGCAAAAAACACGGAGTCGAAGTTCAGTGTTTTCAAACAGATCTTTCTGATGTAAAATCAACACAGGAGCTCTATGAAAGCATTAAAGACAATGGATGGCGAGTAAGTCATTTGGTCAACAATGCAGGGTTTGGGGATTATGGGAGTTTCCTGGAAACCTCACTGGAGAAAGAATTGGACATGATCAACCTGAATATCAGCAGTTTGATGATGCTCACCAAACTCTTTGCCCAAGACATGGCTACACGCAAATCAGGTAGAATCATGAATGTAGCTTCTCTCTTGTCTTTTATCCCTTTACCATACTATTCAGTTTACGCTGCTACCAAAACCTTCGTGCTGGCATTTTCAGAAACTATTGCCGCAGAATTGGAAGGGACTGGAGTAGTGGTCACTACACTATGTCCAGGAATAGTCGAAACTCCTTTTCACACTCCGGATATGCGAAAAACAAATGCCATGAGTGCTAATAAACCCATGCAAGCTATTGATGTGGCTGAAGCCGGTGTGAAATTATTGCTTCACGGTAGAGGAAAAAAGGTTGTTGGTTTCAATAATTGGTTTATTTCCAATTTACCAAGGGTTACTCCGGATTCGATCATGATGAAAATAAAGAAAAATCTGGCCAGTGTAAAAGCTTAATTCTATGATAGATTTTGTCCTCCAATTGAAAGAAAGGAACGCAACGCTCTTTTACTTTGGTCTGCTTTGTTTGTTGCTGTCATTGGCTTTCTTGATCATGACTCGAGTAACAAATGTGCAAGTGTATCAGGTCAATGCCTGGTACAAGCCTTTCAAGTTTGCATTTTCCACCTTTATGTTTTCATGGGCCATGGCATGGTATTGTTCCTACCTGCCCAATTTCAACATACAGGCTTTCAATTGGACGGTCATTATTTTATTGGGTTTTGAAATTGCTTATATCGCCTTTATGGCTTCCCAAGGCAAGCAATCGCATTATAATGTAAGCAGTCCATTTTACTCCATAATGTTTTCCATGATGGCATTGGCTGCTACTTTGGTTACTGTATACACCGCCTATGTTGGATTACTGTTTTTCACCCAATCCTTCCCTGAACTGCCCACATATTATCTCTGGGGTATCCGAATGGGGATCTTGATTTTTGTGATTTTCTCCTTTCAAGGCTTTTTGATGGGAGGCAACATGAGTCATACTATAGGACTGGTAAATGACAATTCCAATTTATTCATCGTTGGCTGGAGCCGGTTGGCGGGCGACCTTCGGATTGCCCACTTTATCGGCATGCATGCATTGCAGGTTTTGCCTTTGCTGGCCTTTTACCTGCTTCGAAATACCAAAGCTACCTTATTGGTAGGACTACTCTATGGTGCTTTGGCCACTTTCACTTTAGTACAAGCACTTAAAGGAAAACCACTTTTCCCTGATAAAAAACTCACCCATTTAACTGAAAAATCATGAAGACATTAATTATATCATTCATCATAAACTTAATTGCAATAAATGTTAACGCTCAAATAAGCTCCAGAAAATACAATGAAGCAGCAAATTTGATAGCATGGCCCGCCGAATTTGATCCCAAAAACAGCGATTTCTACGTGCACAATGAAATCGAGATCATGGCAAAACCGGAGGTCGTTTGGCAACTACTGGTTCAGGCAAGCAATTGGGAAAATTGGTACGATGGCATTCAAAATATCCGCTTTGAAAATCAAGGTCAAAGGGTTTTGGAACCTGAAACCAAAGTGTTTTGGAATTCCATGGGTCAGTCTCTGAACAATAAAGTAACACAGTTCGAGCCCAATAAAACATTAGCTTGGCAATTTAATGAAAAGAAAATCCAGGGAATGCATGCCTGGGTCATTATTCCTACTGAAGAGGGATGCAAAGTAGTTACCGATGAATCGCAAACGGGTCAGCTGGCCAAATTGCAAAAGATATTTTTACCCAATAAGCTTAGAAAGCAACATGATAATTGGCTTCGATTACTAAAACAAGAAGCTGAAAAATCGAATCCGGAATTAGGAAATCGCTTAAATACATCGGAAAGAGAAAAGATGGTGAAAGTGCTTCAACAATCACAGGAAAAATTCACAACGGCCATCCATGGTCTTTCTGAAGAGCAGATAAAATTTAAGCCGGCATCAGGCAAATGGTCCATTGCAGAATGTATCGAGCATATAACCCTTGCCGAACTTCGCTTTCCTGAAATCGTGCATGAGGAGATGTTAAAACCCGCAGATCCGCATAAAAGAAAGAAAATCAAGATCAAGGATGAAGCCATAAGGGAAAAAATGATTAGCAGTAAGTGGAAGGCCCGCTCACCAGAAGTTTTCAAGCCTTCGGGCAGGTTTGAAGATACCGCTTCAGCAATTTCTGTCTTCAATAATCAAAGACGAGCAACAATTGATTACGTCAAAACGAGTCAGGACGACCTGCGCAACCATTTCTGGCGGCATCCCCTTTTCGGCACCATCGATCTATACCAAACGCTATTACTGATGTCTGCACATCTTGAAAGACATGCTGAGCAGATAGAAAGCAATAAATGGAATTAACCTATGAATAATCCTTCAGTTATTTCATTGTTTTTAACCATACCACTGCTGTTTTCCTGCAGTAAAGATATAAACTATACAGCAGTGGACAGCCCTATTGCCCTTACAGAGGTTCCCGCTTTAACACCAGGCCCCAAGGTTGCACTGGTTTTGGGAAGTGGTGGGCCTCGTGGCTATGCACATATAGGCATTTTAAAAGTGCTGGAGAAGCATAATATTCCGGTCGATTTGGTGATAGGCTCAAGTGTAGGTGCATTAGTCGGTTCATTTTGGGCGGCAGGATACAATGCAGATGAGATCTCCAGAATAGCTGCTGAAGGAGGGCCTTTTACCTTATTTGATTTTTCCCTGTTTTTGAAAAAAGGTTGGATCAAGGGTCAGCGCTTGCAGGATTATGTCAATGATCAATTTAATGACGTCAGCATAGAGCAGTTACCCAAATCTTTGATTATTGTAGCTACACGGGAAAGTGATGGAAAAGCTACATTTTTCCAAAAAGGCAATTTGGGTGTGGCCGTGCGCGCATCGTCTGCAGTGATGAATGTGTTTGCTCCTGTTGGGATAAACAATACCACATATATTGATGCTGATGAATCTTTACCTGTTGCCGTTGAAGCAGCACGTCAAGCGGGAGCACAATTTATCATTGCTGTGGATGTGTCAGCAAAAGCCGGCGCTGCTCCTTCAGGGACTTCAGAGAAACAATTGGCAAAAGATGCAAGGCGAAGAGATAGAATAAATCCTCAGGTTCAGATGGCTGACTTTTTATTGCATCCGGACTTAGAATATAAGGCGGGCCCATGGCGCAAGTATTTTGTGGCTGCCGAAAAAGAAGGGGAAAAATACGCGCTCAGCATAATTGAAGAATTATTGGAAGAAATGAAATCAAAATCCACAAAATAAATACCATGAACAATTTCAACAAACTTAAAAAAATCGTAAAGGTTTTCCACCTCTATGGAATAAGACTGACAGGAAAAAGAAAATTTGACAGTCTTTACAAAGTCTATAAAATGGACCAGGTGTTTGTTCTGGGTTTGATATTTGAGCTTGAACTTATCACCAAAAACCAGATTAAAGATGAAGATGCATACAGTATTCAGTCACCTGCTCAGATCATTCAGAAACTGATCCCCAATGAGTGAAATTGATGGAGGGATTCTGGGCTAATGAAAGGTTTTCGCTTGATCTTTTACCCAGCCCTCTTCATCCTTCCTTTTTAAATTCTGTCAGGATGATCCTTATCCGTATCAGACTCAAGATGACAAAATATCGATGTCTTAAAACAGGATAGTCCAATTCTCCACTTAAGGGAAATCTGCCTCAAAGAAGGCAACATGCAAGAATCAATATATCTGTCCATAGCAATTCACAGGCAAGCTGGTCTTTGGGATTTTATGTATGATATGGATAAGTTGATTATGGAGGATTTGGCATTTACCAATGAGTAAATTTTAACAGAATTATCTCCTTTTTTGGAACATAGAGGAATAAAATTGATTCCAAATCTATAAAGAAATACTTTTACTTTATATTGTTTATAAATTGACCATTCAGCCTTATCATGCAAAGCCTGGAATACTATATCAAGGAATACTTTGGCGTTCTCAAACAAGATGAACTCATAGCAGTGTGCGATAAATTTAGCGCGCAAAGTTTGCATAAAGGAGATTTTCTGACGAGGCAAGGACAGCCGGCGTATCAGCTTTCCTTTATCAAGTCAGGCATGATTCGCATCTATACCCATGAAGATGGCAAAGAAATTACTCAATGGATTTCCACGCCCGGTTATTTTGTAACCGAAATTTCAAGTTTTATGTTTGGCGGCAATTCCCGTTGGAATATGCAGGCCTTAAGCGATGTAGAATTGTTTAGTATCTCTAGAACTGATTACCAAAACATAGTCAAAGAAGTACCCCAGTGGCATCAGCTTGAAAAACTGTTCATCATCAAGTGTTTTGCCATCCTTGAAAACCGCATTTACAATCATCTTTCTAAATCAGCTGAGGAGCGGTATCAGGATTTTTTTAAACAAAACCCTTCACTTTTCAATCAGGTGCCCTTACAATACATTGCATCCATGTTGGGGATGACTCCAGAAACCTTCAGCCGAATACGAAACAAACAACTTTCATAAATTCAACTGTTTATTAATTGCAGACAACCTAACTTAACCATCGACAGGATAAATTAAGGGCTCTTACCCGTAAACTAAAAATTGCATAAATTTATCGATTATGCAGTTTTTACTACCCTTATTTCCAAAAGGCGTTAAAATGATCACGCCCATTTTGGCTGTTTATGAGGAAATTTTAATAACAAGCCATACTTAAACTTTAACCTCACATTATTGTTAATCTATATAAAACACCTTATTTTATTACAAATCAGCCAGTCCGGAAATTGAAAAAATAATGGCAGCATTAATTGACCAATTTCCGTCTTCACAAACAGGAGATCAAACAGATTCTCCCTTTACCCTGCTTAAAAGATTTTAATCAAAAACCATATTATGAAATATCTAATAAAAATTAATTCAGTCAACTCAATCAATGAAGTCCCAGAATACTGGACGACAGCAGATTATATCGAATTACTCGCAAAGTATGATTATCCAGATGCAGAAAAGGCACCAAAAGACACCCTAAAGGAGTTGTTACTAATGGCCATTACAGACGCTGAACCCAATGAGGCAGCAGCAATCCTGCTTGATTACAAACTTTCTGACAAACTAAATGAAGGTCAGATTCAACAAATTTCCAATGATATGTTATTGGATAAGATTTCCGAAGAGTATTCTGATATTAGTCTGCATGCCACCTTATTTCATATAAATCAACTGCTTTATAAAGCTTTTAATGGAAAATTCCCCAATACCAAAGCAACATTAATAAATTGCTCTATTTCTGCTGAGGAAAAAAATACAGACACTGAACTTACCAAAGAAGCAGTTTTGGTTTTACTAAATACCGGGCTTTCTGACAGTAACTTAATAAAAAGGCTGTTTACAGATAAGATTTCCGGAAAGGAACCTTTTCCAGACGCAGAAAATATTGTATGGGACCTACAAAGCAATGATGGCATAAATTTCAAATTACTATCTTCTGAATATTGGATAAGTGAAGAAGATTTTATATCCCACGAATTTGAAAGTGTCTTTGAGCCGGAAATGAATCAGCATTAATTGATCAGGGATTATAAAATCAAATAATTGCCATCCTTTGTAATTCTTGATATTTGTCAAGAGAACTATAATCATGCGCATCTAATTTTGGGTCATAATCAATTTAAATAAAAAAATTATGACCATGAAAAAGGAAATCAAAACCCAGATCCAAATCAATGCAAGCCCGGAAAAAGTGTGGGGGGTACTGACAGATTTTGAAAATCAAGGAAAATGGAATCCCTTTGTACGTTCCATTACAGGAGATGTAAAAAAAGGAAATAACATCAAAGTTGTCTTAGGTCCCCAAGGCAGCAAACCCATGAAGTTTAAACCTACCGTTTTGGCTTTTGACAAAAACCGGGAAATTCGCTGGTTGGGGCATTTATTAATACCTGGAATCTTTGATGGGGAACATGTTTTCCAGCTTTTGGAAAATGTAGATGGAAGCACCACTTTTATTCACAGCGAAAAATTTAAGGGAATATTGGTTGGTTTGATGGCCAAAAAACTGGATTCGGAGATCAAAGCAGGATTTGAGGATATGAACAAGGCCCTAAAAGAACAGGTGGAGGCTTTGTCTGTCTAGATGTAAATTGATTATGCAAGCGATATAAATAAAGGGGAAAAAAATAAAAATGTCGAACAAGGTTTTAAAACAGGAATGACAGGCTTTCAGGGAAAAGTTGCTTATGTGGTACTTAGTTCAAAAGGCTATGGTGCATTTTCATCAACTCTTTCATGGAGGTTCCCCCTGATTGCTTTGAATACCTCTGACCAGCTTTT
The DNA here is from genome assembly GCA_020832305.1 of Cyclobacteriaceae bacterium. Lineage (GTDB taxonomy): Bacteria > Bacteroidota > Bacteroidia > Cytophagales > Cyclobacteriaceae > JAFIEV01. The sequence continues at coordinate 26,517 of JAFIEV010000024.1, forward strand.
GACCTTGCCTGTTTTTTTGCCAAATCTCAGGATAATCAATTCTTCTTCTGCGAAAATATAAAGGTATTGCCCCAGGTGCCCCCAAGCGGAACATATTTCTGCGTTTTCGTGATCAGCACTGAACAACCACCAGGCATGTTGGTAGTATATCTGTTGCCCGATTTCGGGTACGTGATGTTTTGAATTTATACGCATGCACTGATCCACCCAGTCTTTTGGGATGATTTGAACCCCTTCCCATTGACCTGAATTTAGCATCATACGCCCTATTTTCGCAAAATCAACCGCACGCGCATTGATGCCGCTTTCCATCTTTGCCATCCCGGAGGTTTCGCCGTCCAGGCTCCATGAACCTCCAAACTCCATTTGCAGGGGATCCCAGATGACTTTTTGAAAATATTCAGCCGGGCTGACTCCCGTAACCGCTTCCAGGACCATGCCCAGGATGATGGGGTTGTAGGAATTGTATTGAAACTGGGTACCCGGTTCACGCACAATGGGTAATTGCATCATCCTTTCCCTTAGCCGTGGGTGGTAATAAGCCTTAGGCTTATCTCCCCAAGGCAAATCATGATCACGAAATTGAATGCCGGAACGCATGTCCAACAAATGCCTGATACTTACTTTCACATATTGTGGATCCACTTGAAGGAAATCCGGCAAATAATCCGTGACCGGGTCATCTATTGACAAGATCAACTGCTCATCAATAGCCGCCCCTATCAAAATAGAAGTAATAGACTTGGCCATGGAAAAGGAAGTGTTGATGGAAGTTCTGTCATATTCATTGAAGTATTTTTCGTACAGGATTGTATCCCTTTTGATGACGATCAGGGCCGTAGTTCCCGATTCCTCCATCAACCTGTCCAAGGGTACATATTTGTTTTTGTTTCGGTCAAGTGGCATGGGAAATTGGCCGATCCGATCGTTGACGGCCAATGTAAAATAAAATGGCTCAGATGATAGGGCAAACCCATAATTGGGGAATTTTTCATGATCCCGGATGTCGGAGAAATTCCAATATGCCCATCTTCCTAAATAAGTGTCGGTACAGGCGAATAAAAACCAAAATATACACACCAGCAAAATAATGGCAGTGTATATGCGTCTGAAATTTTTCATGGCGCTGTCTGATTAACTGTGAGCAATTCATTACGGACTTGCTTAATTTTTTCAGAACCGTTTTGGGGTAATCCCAGTGACTTTTTGATAGGTTTGAGACCAAAGAACGGACGGACGAACGCATAGGGTCGGATAAAGAATTCATAAACACCCATGCAAACGAGGAAAGTGGCCAGATTTATAAACCAAAACTTAGCCCAAATGCCATCCGGGTGTTGGTCACCAATCATGTAAAAACCAATAATAACAATGACGGTTTGGTGCAAAATATAAAAGGGGTATATCCCTTCATTGGCGTAGGAAAGCCAACTTGCAGGTCTGTTGAGGTACTTCTTACCAAAACCCAAAATAGCCATGACCCAGGCGTAAGCGTGGAGACGATGCAAGGCGATATACAGGATATTGTTCCATTCAACAACCCAATCAGGTTCCAGTCCATTCCAACGGATATAATTGATGATCAGCAGGCACACAAAAGCCACTTTTAGCGAAACCCTCCGATTGTCGGCTATTAATTCCCAAAAACGGGAATGCAATTGTGCCCAAAAGCCGAGTACAAAAAAGCAAAAGTACAGAAAGAAGCGTGCCCAATCATCAATGAGGTTTTGTGGACCGGGATAGTCAAATACCAAAAGGGCATAACCCAGGGTTATGATCATAACTGGTGCGTACAAGGTGAAAACACCTGCTTTATCAGCTATCTTTTCTACAAATGCTTTTCCCTTTTCGGTACGTAAATAAACAAAAAGGGGCAGTGCCAAAACAGAATACAAGAAAAGATAAGCTACAAACCAGAGGTGGTGCCAGCTGGTGCTTCCTTTGGGATAGGGTATCCCATCAAAGACGGATGGATAAAACTGCAGGTAATTGGCATATTCAACACCCCTATAAAGGTGTTCAATATAGATTTGTGGGGGTACAATGACCAACATGCCAAAAACAAGGGGAACAAAAAGGCGTTTGAAACGCTCTTTTAAATATAACTTGCCCGAACGAAAACCAAGCGCATACCAGGTGCCTGCTCCTGAAATAAAGAACAGCAAAGCCATTCGCCACCTGTTCATAAAAAACATCCATTCTTTAAATAAATAGCTACCTGTGGCTTCTTTGATATGCCAGTCCCATTCATGCACGAAGATCATGCCTGTGTGATAAAACATTAGTAAAAGGATGGCTATTACCCTAAGCCAGTCCAAATCATGGCGTCTGTTTGTATTCATAGAGCCAAAACTATGGGCCAAAAGGTCAACAGACGAACGCTTCGATAGGATTGGCGTACGAATTGATCAATTCAAACGCCTTGATTACGGAATTGTGAGGGGGTGAGACCTGTAATTTTCTTAAAAGCCGTGTTGAAGGATGACTTTGAATTATATCCCGACTGCGCAGCAATCTCTTCAATTTTTAAATAACTATTTTTTGGATCTTTCAATAGTTTTTGGGCATGGGCTATGCGATGTTCAGCCATCAGTTCATAGAAGTTTTTTCCCAGACTTTCATTGATCACCTGGGAAACTATATGATGGGAAGTTTTCAATTGCTTTGCCAATTGACCCAGGGAATAATCTTCTTGAAGGAAAGCTTGTTCCCGGCTCATCAACAAGTGGATCTCTTTTTCCAGTTGTGCCTTGACTTCATCAGAAAGGGACGAAGAACGGTATTTGTCCGACCGGTCGAGACCGGATGTTTTAAATGCCAAAGAATTTTTAATAACAGAAAAACTCATCAAATAAATGGTCAATGCGGCATAAGCCCCAATCCAGTGGTCACCGGTATCGTTTTTATTCAACAATTTGACGATAAACAGGATGCAGCTTACCGAGACGAGCATCAGCACACCGTTTTTCAGGGATTTGAGCACAGGATGCTGAGGGTTGAAAAAAGATTGTTTTTTTAATTTAAAAACCTTGTATGTTTCATATGCGCAAAGGATTCCATACAAGGCAACATGCGAGATGGTTATCAATGAAATATAGCTTCTTAAACCTATCGGATCTGGGGATATAAATCGCAGTACGGCCAATTTTTCCATATCAGGATGATAGGCATGTATCCATGAATTGTATTTCTCCTCAACCGGTTGGATAAGAAAAAACAATAGGTAAAATGAGTAGAGGATAAAAGGAAGCAGGTGCAGGGTTGTCCCTTTTGGTTTGTTGCCTTCAATATGGCTCTTAACCATGAAATAAAATAAAGGGCCAATAGCCAGGGCAATTGACTCGGAAAAATCCACCAAATGCAGTACATGCTGTATATATCCGCTGTACATCAGGAAAATTTCCAGGATCACAGCAGCTATGACCAGCAATAACCATCCCTGGTAGAAATTTGCAGGAATTTTTCTGTTTTCTTTTGATAAATAGAAAAAGGAAAGGAACAAAGCCTGGGCAATTCCAAGGAAAATGAAAACCGAGAAGAAGTCGATCCGATATGGCATCCTAATTTTGGCCGTTTTTAATATTAAAGATAGCAATTCAATTGAATTGAATTCAAAAATCACAGGAAAGTAGGGTTAAATTTAAGCAGCACGTAAAAAATCAATTTATTCCAGATGTTTCAGAATATATTCCAAAGCATCTTCCTCTGTATCGATATCCGGTGGAATTCCCTCATGTTTGCTTATTTCATGAGCACCAATGTACTCATAATACACCGTGCTCGTGCCGCAGCCTAATTTTGAATTAGGAAGGTGGAAAGTGGTCATGTCGATAAATCCGGCATAGGGCTGTCCTATGGGTTTCCCGATAATTTGACCTATTTGGTTGGCCTTCACGGCTGCAATGATGGTGCCAGCAGATGAATACGTTACAGTCCAGTGAGAAAATAGACGTTTCCGCTGTGATCAGGGAAGGTGGATAGCAGGGAGTCTTTGAAAGTTTGAAAATCCGGGAAATGAGTCGCCGGATTGGTGTGTTTTGATTCAAGGGTTTTCACATAAAAGTCAAAATCCTGTCTTGCTTCATCCTGGGTAAGCTGCTGAGTCTGTCCCAGGCAGCAATTCATGATTAAAAGTTGCATTATATTCAGATGTAGTTTTCTCATCACCATGCTTTATAACCAAACCCTACTGAAACCCACATATTGCGCTTAAAAAAACGAGCCATATCCACCCGTTCTCCTACAAACCGATCATCCGGCACAATCCTATTTTCCCCATACCAAAATTGCCCATGGCTGATGCTATGTTGGAAACCCAGATTAGCAACTAAGATGATTTTGCCCCATTTGGAATCGCCATCAGCAAGTGGGTAATTAGCCAATAAACTTCCTCTCAGCATCAAAATATAAGCCCTGGCAAAAGCATCCGAATGGTTATAGGGTAAATTCCGGAAAGAATCAGGTACTCCCTGTCTGAACCTTACTGTCATGATGCCCAGGCTGGGGCCCATCAAAGCAGTGAGTTTTGCTCTTTGATCAAAAATCACATAACCTGACTCCAGGGAAATGCTGGTCAGGTAAGGATAGGTGCGATTGAGTTCAGGGAGATTAATTTCAGTAGTAAAATATAATGGAATTCTGTTTTTCTGATACCCTATATCAAATGTAATCATCCGATGGGAAGTACCAGAAGGTATATTATTCAGGCCCTCTGTTTCAGCCCAAACGGGAAAATCATTAATGGGACTGTAGCTCCTTCCGGTTCTTAAACCGAGCCATAAGGCAGATTCTTTATTTTGGGCATAGGCTGATTGTGCCAGAAATAGCGACAACAGAATAGAAAGCAGAAGGCTATTGCTCTTTTGAGTCATTAGGTTATTGGGCTACTTCATCCTCCAGAAAGGCTTTGGCTACTTCTATCCAATTCAATTCAGGTGTAAGCACAACTTCTGGCCGAATGCCCTCCCCATCCACAGGCATGCCTTGATCAATGCGTCTGCTGCGAGTAGTAGCGTAAAACAGACCTATGGGCATACAATTCAAATCCTTCCTTCGCACATTTGCATAGTCAAGCACACCTCCTGTTGGTTGACCCATCAAAGTAACTTTTTTGCTTTGCATAGCCTCCAGTACAAATTGCTCTCCGGTACTACCCACCTCTCCGTCTATTAAGACCACAATTTTTTTGGGATAGGGTTTAATTTCCTCATATGTGATAAAGGAATCATCTCCCTGACTAATAAAACTTCCTTTACTGGCTTCCATTTTGGAGATCAATTCATTGATTTGTTCTTTAATCTCCTCCGGCAAATCGGGATAATCATGAAACATATTTTTCCAGGCCTCAATATTTCCTTCAGATGCCAGCATGTCAACTCCAATGATTTTTACCGTATCTGTATACATCCATGGACTAATAGGTGCATATGTGTAATCAGACCCTCCCCCGTTTCCGCGAATATCAAGGATCAGGTTAGGACTTGTGGCTAGCTTATCCTCAAAGTTGTTGAAAACTGAGTCGATGGCCGCTGCCATATAATCTTCAAAGGATCGGATTTTGATATACAAGGTTGATGGGCTCAACTGCCTGGTAGAAATCATATCCTGAGCATCTTCCTCTATTCCGGCCCGAAACCAAAGGCCATCACTAGTTCCGTATTCGTCAAAGGCAATAGATCTGATTCTTGGGTTATGATACAAATTGTAATTGACTGCCAGGAATTTTCCGTCTCCCATTTTTCTAAATTCGGCCTTGACCATACCCGGTTCCCACCAATCGGATTTGGCATGCACGATTATACCCACGTAATCCCTAAAATCATTCTGATCTTTGACAATGGCAATTTGGTAAGAAGAATCAGAAGTGAAATACATTCCTTCTATTTCATGTTCTGGGAATTGGAAAGACTCTTTATCTATTCGCTCAGTTGATTTCAAAATCTTCTGTTTTGCTTCCAATTCAGGCTCTCCTCCCGGCGCTCCTGTAAAGTGGATTTGAACATGGCCATCTTCAAAAAAAGCAGCCCAGGCAGCAATTGTAAGCTGGCAATGGGTACTGGTTACCACTTTTTGGGCAAGTGCAAAATAGCGTTTACTATGCGCAATATAGGCTTCACGATTTTGGTCATGGACCTTATCTTGAAAACCGGCGTAATTTTCTTCCAGATACCCTTTAGCAAAAGTAAATTCATCAGCACAATTACAAGAAGTATTGGCTTCTTTGTTTTGGCAACCTGTGTATATTACCAAAATGAACAAGGTGAATATTTGAATTCTCATGGCATTATCGGTTTTTGGTAAAAATCAGCGAGTGAATGTGTGTAATGTAAATCTTTGCTGATATCCCTGCTGCGCTGAAAAACTTTTGGTTCGTTTGCTCCAAGGGGTACCAGTTGCAAAATTCCTTTGTCCTGATATTTCTTAGATTCTGCATATGGTATCTCCCGCTGATCCATTCTGAAATCGAAATAGTAAAGATAATGTGGAATAAAGTTGAGGTATTTTTTCCGTGTTTTACTGCTTACAGTCCCCTGACTGTTGATCAATACAAAGGACTGTTTCTCAATGATGGCGGCTTGAAACTCCACGGCATTCAGAGGCACTCCACCTAACAGCGGCATAGTGTTAAACTGTGCATCCAGAATAACCCATTTTTCAAACTGCGGCATCCACACCTCGGTAAGTACATGTCCTGCGCCAATTCTGGTAGTTTCTACATCTCGGGTTTTGAGTCCTAATGTGCGAGCCGGATAACCATAGGCAGCCAAAACACTACGCAATACGATACCATACTCTACACAGCGAAATTTTTTCCCACTTCTAGCTTCCTCCAAAATAGTGAAAGTGCTGTTATCGGAAGGCGTATTGCTACCGCTATGAGACCATTGGGCATTGGTCCAGGCCAGCAAAGACAAGACTTTTTCTAAATCACTTTCTTTTCCGGCTACTAGCTCATCCAGGTTATAGCTTTTCCTGAGCTCCGAAAGTCTCGGACTGTTTTCTTCATTTTGGTAAACAAAAGGATATTGATTACCGCTCAACTCCTGTTCGAAACGAAGACTCGTGATGTTCCTGGAAGGCATAATATTGCAAGCAGTTCCGAAAATCAGAAGTAAAGCTAAATTAAATATGTGATTAGGGAGATTCTTCATTTTTCAAAGGTTTAGGCGCAAAGTTTTTTCCATTATCTGTTTTATAAAAAATCAATTGAGCATATTTTCTACTGGGACTGAAATTGAGGTGTAGTTGTAAATCATGAGTACCCATTGGTAATGAATCAAGGGGAATAAATCCCAGCAGACCTTTTTGATGGTACTGGGTGTAGTGAAACTTACGGTAATTGAGGGTTGGTAAATCTTTCCCATTAATCTTAAATCGATAAAATTCACTCATTGCAGATAATTTGAGGGAGTCATTTTCAAGTATTTGCTCTTTTTTCAAGCCACTGAGCCTTTCGAAAGAAAAATAAATCGAATCTTCCAAGGCAGCTTTATGTGCTACAAAAACTTCCAGTACGTCGTCTGAAACATGAGCCGAAGGAATATGAAGCCAATGACTAATGGTTTTGGGGTTTTTATCGCGGTAATATCCGTCAAAGGCAGCAAAACCCATTTTTTCAGGCAAAATGGTACTTTTGTTCACAACAAAATCATCACCCATTTGAAATAGTAAAACATAGTAAATCAAGAAGATAAACGATACTAAAAAAGTAAAAATCTTCCACCTGTTAAACTCTGAAATTAGCGCATAATAAATACTCCGATAGAGTGTTGCTACGGTCAAAAAACTCATCACTACATAAATAGGACGATAAACTTTGGCCAACCATTTGATTCTTTTGAACCACCCCAATGTAATAAAGTCTAAAAAGTAAATTCCACCAAAAATTTGAAGAATAGCATTGATTCCTGTATTCATTAAGTTTTCTGTAAAGCTATTCCTAATAGGAATAAATGAGTAAATAGCAGCAAATATACCCCCCACAATCAGTAAATAAGTGAATAAACCCACCACACACATAAAAGCAAAAAAGGTGAGAGAATAGCTGTAGGAGCAAACACGATCCATTTGGATTACCTGCTCATCGAAGCTTTGAATTTTTTTGAACTTATTTTGAAAATAGGGTTGGAAATTGAATTTTTTCAGATTGTAGCCTTTCGGAAAAAGATAACTCATTCCGACCATCACCACCCATATGGATCGTAAAAAAAGATTAATAATCAAGCCGACAATGAGAAAAAACACACTTGTTTTTAAAAAAGCCGCAAGTACCTCATCCAGGTTTGCCGTAAAAAAAATGAATGGCCCCCAATCATTAAGATATTGATTGACTCTATCTATTAGTTGTGGAACTTGCAACAAACCAATGAGCACAATTCCCGAAATAAGAATTTCTGGCTCCCAGACTACCGATTGTCGGCTTTTAATCCAATCGGATTTTTTATGATTCATTTTAACCAAAATTATTTGACAAAATTATGATAATTCTCTTCACTTTATACTGATTAACAATTACTTAATATTGGAGAGTCGCAAGTTTTCTGCTGATGTAATATTGCGACTGCTCCAAAGCCATGCTACATAGTTTTTATTTTCCCCGCATACCAAAAGTGTAGCCAATGCTCACATTTACAAAGAAGGGCGTATTGCCCATGCCAATATTATTGGCTTGATGGATTTCATTTTGCAGGGTGCGTTGATTAAAATATTGCAATGCATTATTCTCTAACGTACTGCCTACGTTGGGCCACCAGCGCATATTAGGTGCTATGGTCAAGCCCTTAAGGGCATTTTCTTTATTTTCAAAGGGCGTCCAGCGATAATAGGCACCCAAACCGAGTGTATAAGTACTGTACTGCTGGATTTTCCCTTCTGAAGTTTTAAATGCATCATCGTAATACATTTCCCAAATATGCCATTTGGGTTCTATGCGCAAATTGAAATTTTTAGTGAAGCGATATCCAATGCCTATACCAGTTGAATGGGTAATGTTGAAAGCCAAATGCTGATCAGCTGCCTCCCGGTAAACATTTGCACCGGTAAACTCCAATCCAAAACCATGGGAATAATCCACCATCCATTTGTCCCACCACACATCCACTTCGAAGTTAAAGCCATTGGTAAAAAGGGGTTGTGTCAAACCAAAAACTACACTCACTTCAGCAGTGGATTTTTTTGGTGCCTGTGCCAAACTCATTTGCGCTACTGCAAATGCCATTAGTGTGAAGATGATCTTTTTCATTGCTTTGTATTTTTTTAATTACACTACAAAGGAAATCCATAGTCTGAAGGGCAGAAATGACATTTGTCTATTTCGCATTTTGATCTAACAGGATTTTCAGCAGTCGTTTAAAACCATATTTTTTGAGCCGCCAGGAAAAACAAAATGCCTATGCCAAAACAAACATGTACAATAAGCCAGGTTCGTTGCCAAAGCGGTCGTTCACTCCAGGTTTGCTTTTGGTAAAAAGGGTCAAAAGCCAGTGCAAGATTGAGTGTGATTACCCCTGACATAAAATCATTAAACACAAAAAAATGCAAAAGCGAAACCAGTACCAAAGCAGCATAGAGCAAAGGATTAAACCTGAGAGCAGATTTACTTCTGTAGAAATTCATATCCTTTTTTCCACAAACTGTTGATTTTCAAAGAAGAATGGAACGGCGATTACGGTTGTGCAGGAAAATGAGGACGAATGAAGAATAAGTTATTTTAAATTGCCACTGATGTTATATTTTATGCCACGAATACACGAATGGACACTAATCTATTTGAGTACATCCGTGTATTCATGGTTTTAAAAAAGTCTTTTATATTCCAACTTGCCTCTTCCAAAATTGACCAATAAGCCTAGTTTATTTCCAGAAACTTTTAGGTAATTGATGGTTCGTGCAATGTGTTCTTCTGTCAAGATTGATACACATTTGACCTCCAATATGATTTTGTTTTCTACTACAAAGTCTGCATAAAAATTATGAGGAAGTAAAACCCCTCTAAACCAGACCTCATATTCTTTTTCTCTTTCAAAGGGAATTCCATCCTGTTTGAAAACCAATTCCAAAGCATCTTTATACACGATTTCCAAAAATCCATGGCCCAATTCATTATGCACCTCCATGCATTTTCCAATGATGCGGTAAGATTCTTCTTTGTAAATCAGATTTGTTTCCATATTCATAATTGCTACTTATGCACTAATTTTCACCAATAAAAGTATAAAATCTGTATTTATTATTGAATCAGTGGCAAAAAAAGTAATTAGATTACTATTATATTTTCAATTTAATGAACGCCACGAATACACGAATGGACACTAATAAAAGTAATAATTATTCGTGTACATCCATGTATTTGTGGCGTTGAAAATCAGTTCCTCTGCGCTCTAATGCGACTGAGGTGACGTGGAGTGATGCCCAGCATAGAAGCGATGTATTTGTCGGGGACTTCCAGATTGAATCGAGGATAGTTTTCCAGCAACCAATGGTAGCGCTCTTCGGCTGTTTTGGCAATGGTAATAAAAATCTTTCTATCATTACCTGTTTCACTTTAAGATTATCAGGTAAACTTAGGAAAATTCTATAATTCAGAATTTATCATTGTCTATAAAAAAAAGCCGATGTATGAAGACCGGCTTTTCATTTATTTGTATTGGGTAAAATAATTATACATTTTCTAAGGCATCACGCAGTGCAATCGTATTAATGTGATCTGCCTTTAGTAAAACGCATTTTGCATTCCCCATATACATATTTATCTGATGTTCACTATATTTTAGCACATTCTTCTTTGCATTTTTCTGCATGCTCAAGATGCGTCCTTAGTAATGGCAGTGACTTCTGTGCCCAATTTCTAATATCTGGGTCTTTACTGTCAGAAGCTGCTTTTTCATACTGTTTAATAGCATCTTTATGTGTGCTAACCATCATGTCACTATATGCTTTACCAAAATCATTTCCCGATTTTTCATTTAATTTTTTGTGCGCATCTTTACTGTCCTGGGTCTGTGCTGCTGGCAAGGTTACATTTTTTGATTTTGCCAATGCATTTAATTCTACATGCGATTTTGCATGCTCTGTTTCCATAGTTTTGCCCAATTCTTTTACATGATCATTGGTGCCCTTTTGTTGAGCTAATTGCCCCAGGCTAATTTTTTCCATGTTGATCGCAGCGGCATTCACCAGAAATTGAGCATCTTTTTCTTTGTCTCGGTTATCGAATCTTTCTTCATTTCTTTTTTCGGCAACAACCTTTGCATCTTTGGGCTTATTGTCCGTACAAGATAATGCTCCTATCATAACAGTTATGATAAGTGTAGCTTTTAAGAATGATGTTCTAAATTTTTCCATTTTTTTGATTGTTTAATATTTGAATTTACTGATTCAAATAATTGGTGGTTGATAAGTTGATTGCTATAATTATGTATAGATCTTTTGGATACAAAATTGATGCGCTTTTTATGATTTCGCGTTATACAATATTTTAAAAAAATTACATAACTCACAGAATAAGAAACATTTTAGCACAGGCAGCCTGTATTTCACTCTACACTTTTACTTTCGGGGAGAATGGGAGGATTTTAGAAATTACAGTAATAAGATATTTGGCAGGGCATGAAATCATGAAGCAGCATTACCTGCTCACAAATCAGAATCGGAGGAATTTTATCTTTACCGGGAATTATTTATTCAAAATCAATTTACTAAGGTTTATTAAAATTTCTTTCTATCGATCTAAATAGTATTACGTTTACACCCCTGCTACCTCCCGAAATTTCACACTTTGTCGCTGGCTCAGATCAATTTTATGGCCACTTTTCAGCTCAATCAAAAGGGTACTATTGAAATAGGGATCGATTTTTTTCACATAGTTCAAATTGAAAATATATTGCCGGTTGGCGCGAAAAAAAACGTTTTCAGGTAATCTGTTTTCCATGTAGGTTAATGATTTGTGTAGCATCGGCTTCTTATCTTCAAAATGGACTTTTACGTAATTCCCTTCGCTTTCAAGCAGGAAAACATATGCGATCGGCACGAAATAGCACTTTTCGCCATCTTTGATAAAAATGCGCTTGTCTAAGGTAAGCCGCTCCTCTTTGGCTTTCTGACTTTCTTTTTCGTTGCGTTTTTCCAGACGCTTAATGGCCTCTGCTAATCGATCTGGATTAACAGGCTTAAGTAAATAATCGAGCGCATTTACTTCAAATGCCTTAATGGCATATTCATCATATGCCGTTACAAAAATCACTTCCGGGATCTCATCCAGGTTTTCGAGCAGTTCAAATCCATTTATGCCCGGCATATTGATATCCAGAAAAATCAGATCAGGTTTCAAGGCATTGGTCATTTGCAAGGCTTCAGAAGCTTTTTCGCTTTTTCCCAGGATCTCGATTTGCGGGAAGCCAAGAAGCATCACTTCCAATTCGGCTATGGCCAATGCTTCATCGTCTATAATCACTGCTTTAATGCTCATTTTATCGTGTTTTTTGGAAATTCCAGTGTACTGAGAACACTTTCATCATTTGCATTTTCGATGTATAATCTTGCTTTGTCCCCGTAAATCTTTTCAAGTCTTATTTTAAAGTTTTCCATGCCTTGTGACAATTGGTTTGCGGAGTGGGTTGTTTTAATAAGACTGAGGCAAAATTGAATATTATCATCGTTTAAATTTCCTCTCAGATTTAATTCCCCTCCATTTTCCTGTTTTTCGATACCATTACGGATTGCGTTTTCTGCCAAATTGAGCAGGACTGCAGTCGGTATTTTCTCATTGAGCATGAATTCATCCATATCAACCGTGAATGCCAGGCGAGCTCCCAACCTGAGTTTTTCCAATTCTACATATTTATTGAGCTCTGAAAGCTCTTCATGCACACTCACCAGAGAATTTTTGTTGTAATTAAGGGAATAACGAAGTAATTCACTCAACTTAATTATGCCATCCCTTGCTTTTTCTTTATTATTCAGTACCAATGCTTTGATACTGCTTAAGCTTTGAAACAAAAATTGTGGATTCAATTGGGTTTTCAGGAGCTCTAACTCTGCTATTTTGGCATTATTTTCAGCTTCCAAATTGGCTCTTTGCAGTTTATTGTTACGCAGTAAGATGTGATAAAGGTAATAGATGGTAATCCAAACAACCACGTATCTGGCAATGTTCATAAACTGAGGTCCAAGAACCCATAATGTTTCTTCAATCGACATCTTGAGTATAGAATATTTTCCAAAAATGGAGATCAGTCTTCCGAGAATTACCATCAAGAGACTTATTAATGCTACATCCAGCAAGGCTTTAATCCAGATTTTCCCTAGTCCACGTTCAAAGGTAGATTTCTGTATAAATAAAGTTTTGTAAAAATGGGTTGTAAATAAGCCGATTACTGAGAAAACCCCAAAAGAATAAAAGTATCGCCAATGAAATTCCCCCTGGATAAAAAATGTAAAATTAAAAATCTCAATAACCATTAAAGAAACCCAACCGACCAACTGGAGCAACCAGTAGAGCTTTCCTTGGGTTTTATAACTGATTTGCGTGCTATGTATCTCCATATCAAGTATAATGCAATTGAATTGGGTATATAACACTTACCAGTACCTCCTCATGGCTGTAATTCATCAGATTCAATTGGGCCTGCGTGCCGAAAAGGTTTTTCAATCTGCTTCTCACATTTTTCAATCCAATACCTTTGAGGTTATCTGCTTTTAATTGTCCTGTATTAAGCACTTCAATGCGAAGATGTGTATCTTCAAGCTTGCTGATAACTTTTATTTTGCCCCCATCGGGCAATTGTGCAATGCCATGCTTGATTGCATTTTCGGCCAGAGTAAGTATTAAGGCGGGGGGTACCTGCATATCCATAACCGTCGCATTTATATCAAATTGAAAGGAAAGTCTTTGGCCAAACCTGATTTTTTCCAATTCCAGGTACTTTTCCACCTTATAAATTTCTTCTTTCATAGTAATGAGAGGCATCTTTTCATAGCTCAAAGAGAAATATAAGAGCTCACTCAACTTCACGATGGCATCGCGCGCCTTATCTCCATCGATCAGTACCAGGGCTTTTATACTATTGAGTGCATTAAATAAAAAATGGGGATTGAGTTGGGTTTTGAGCAGCTCCAATTCGGTCGTGGTTAATAGATTATCCATTTGAAGTTTTTCAGCCGTAATCTCCCTGTTTCGCTCCAGTATTTTGTACATATAGTAAATGATGATCCAGACAATGATATAGCGCCCTTGATTCATGATTCGTCCTGCTATTTCCAGGATCGCCGTGGAGACCTGGCTCTGTTCTATTCTGAAACCGGTAAACAGAGACGGACTCAATATAATGCATGTGATAATTAAACTGATGTTGAAAGTATCCAACAAACCTTTCATCCAAAGTCTTCTTAATGGTTGTTGAAATGTGGATGGTTTTATAAAAAGGACTTTATAAAAATGAGAAACCAATAAGCCATAGAGTGCCTGCCGTCCAAATGAGCTGACATATACCCATTGAAATCCATCAGTTAGCACAAAGGTATAATTAATGGTTTCTACCACCACAATGGTTGACCATCCCAGCACCTGACAGAGCCAGTAGGTTTGTCTTTTGGTCAGGTTGATTTTTTGCTTCATTAACTAATTCATATACAAATATATACCGCATAACCAAAGTAATAAATCCTGTTCAGTCTGTTTTTGTTTTTGCTACTCATGACATTTATTCATCAGGTCAGATATTAATTGCTGATTCGCCTCTGAATCTGGCTTCTTCTCATCACCTTATCCTGATACTGTGCAAATGAGAAATCATGCTCAGCCCAATGAAATTAAGCTGGATAGATTCAAAACAAAACCCTTTTTTAATTTCTTCATGCTGTAGTTAGTAAAATATAAGTTGTGAAATCCATCTCACTTTCAAACATTTGAAGCAAAAGTGCCATGCCCAGACTCAGCAAAAAGAGTAGCTTGTCGGTGAACATTTCTCTTTTGTGAAGTATCAGTTTGGGGATTGATTGGCCGGAAGTTGTATCAATATGATAGGAGATTATTTTCTCTCCATATCTCAAATCTTTAATGTCAAAGCTAAATTTAGGCAGGGTTTTATAACTGCATTCAAAAACGCTGCCGTCATTGAAGCGGGCTTTACCTTTTCCACTCCAAAATCCAAATTTTAATTCCATCAGTTGTTCATTTCGTTCATTCACAATTTTCCATTGGGTAGTCCATATTGATTTCTGAATAAACCGAAAGCTGCGTGACTCTAAATAGAATGAACGTACTCCCTGCTTATTTGGACCTAAACTTACCAAATGGTCTTCTCCACAGGTCAAGTGCCAGGTGTCCGCTTCTTTTTTCCATTGTATACTGCTTTCTAATCTCATAATTCTGAAATAATCAGGTTGTTTTACAAAGCTTTAAAAAGCGTGATTGCAAAAACAGCTTTTATACAAGAACGCAGGATTTATGGGATGTATAAG
Source organism: Cyclobacteriaceae bacterium (assembly GCA_020832305.1). Classification (GTDB taxonomy): domain Bacteria; phylum Bacteroidota; class Bacteroidia; order Cytophagales; family Cyclobacteriaceae; genus JAFIEV01. The sequence continues at coordinate 41,976 of JAFIEV010000024.1, forward strand.
TTTAACATTGAATCTAACGGAGATGCTTCATTTTTCGAATTGGCAATGGGTTGGCACTTTGACTTAAATAGAGGTTCATTGTGAAGGACACTTCCTATACCACTTCTTTAAAAGCAAACACCTTGCTGCCATTCATTTAATAGCAAACAAGGTGTTTATGGTAAGTATTAATAATTACTTTTCACTTACTTTTTTCACATTATCATCAGGCAAACGGTCTATCAGGTAATTGTATGGATCAATGCCTGCATGATAGGGTTTTTCGGATACGCGAAAACGGAAGGTGTTTTCCTTATCAGTGATCTTAAGCCTTTGATAAACCAGGGGTTCGCCCAGCAATTTCTTGTTTTTGGTCTCGGCGAATACCCCTATATCGATAAAGTCATGCAAGGGAATTTCCGACTGCTTACCCAATGAATCGGCCCTGAATTTTTCTGAATAGGTTTTGATGGTTACTTCATATTCATCCCCTACCTTTTGGTAGTCTGCCTCCAGCACCCGGTTATTGTAAAGCGTAATGTGTTCAAGTAAATCATCGATCAGGTATTGCAAACTATCTGGTGTATGGTTTCTAAAGGCTCTTACTGCCGACAGCGATGTAGGATATGGTGGTTCCTGATAGGCCCATTCCTCTAAAAGCTGCGCCAGTATCCTGTTGAAATTTTCTTCCCCAATCATTTCCTTTAGGTAGTACATCACCACACTGCCTTTCTGATAATGTATATACCCCTGATTTTCAGTTTCCATCAATGGCCTTTCCGCTTCAAATTCACCACTTCTTCCCGATAAATATCCATTCATTTCATATTTCAGAAACTTCTTCATTTTATCTCTTCCGAATTCTTTTTCCATTACCATCAGTGCTGAGTATTGCGCAAAGCTTTCGCTCATCATTTCACTGCCCCGCATGTTGGCTCCAATTAATTGATGGGCCCAGTATTGATGGGCCATTTCATGAGCCACTATGTAAAACACCACATCAATATCATCCTCACTTACATTCCTTAAATCGGTGATAAAACCCACGCCTTCTCCATAAGGCATCGTTCCCGGAAAGGCCTGGGCAAATGAAGAATATCGGGGAAACTCAATGATTCTACATTGCTTATGAAAATACGGTCCGAAATTTTCAGTGTAATACTCCAGTGATTTTCGCATACTATTCAACATATTGGGTACATTGTAAGCATGCGCTTTGATGTAATACACTTCCAGGTCAATATCGTTCCATTTTTCGCGGGCCACCTCATAACGTGCTGATATGAAAGAATAGAAATTGAGAGAATTTTTATCGAGATGGTATTCAAAATATTTTCTGCCATCATCTTCCCATTCTTTTACCAAACTGCCGGGAGCGACGGCGATCTGGTCATCTGATGTGCTGATGGTGGTAGTAACTTCTACCCAGTCTGAATCTGCAGAGATATAGGTATTGGCCCTGGATGCAGTATCAGATTCATCCAGGAATGGCAATCGAAGTCTTTTGGGCAATTCCATTTTCTCCCTTTTGTTTTTATTGGTTATTTCCTTTCTCCGGGCATAACCAAGGGTGGGCATAACATCAAAATTATTAAAGAAAGTGCCGTTTTGCGTAAGCTCAGTAAATCTAACCTGATTTTCGAATCCCTTTGTAAGTTTCACCGTCCTCATTTTAACAGGCAGGCTGTCTCCTGGAGCCAAGGGCTGTTCAAGCGTATAAATCCGGTATGCTAGCCGCTTGTCATCTAAGGTCAGTGTAGCATTGGGTATTTCGATCAGCATAGTGTCGCGGTCTATTTGAGCATTGTAGACAGAGGGCAGGTTAAAGTGAAGCTCCCTGATTTCTTCAGCACTTTTATTGACCGCAAGCGCATCGATGCTCACATATAAATCTCTTTCATAAGGATAAATATCGATGTGATAATCCAATTTCACCCACCTGGGCTGGGCCATGTTTTCATATTGCTTGTATTGGAGTTCATATTCTTTTTGCCTTTGTTCATAGGCTTTGGTAGAAGAAAATGTGTTGAGCACCTTGGTATTATAAAACACATAGCCGCCACACAGAACAAACAAAATCAAGAATAAGCTCAGCATAGGCATTCGTTTTTTTAAGGTAGCACCTGCATGTTTAAGCCTGTACAAAAAGTTCGTTTCCATTCCCCTGACAATAAAAGCATAGGCGATAAAGCATACAATAATACTGAAAAGTGTCCAGTAGGAATGGAACCAAATCTGACCACTGACAAAGGGGCCAAAGCCATTCATATCTGAATAGATAACCGAAGGAGTACTGCCAAAATCAAGCATTTTACTGTTGACTTCAAGCAGTGACCAGATAAATTCATTAACGATGATAAAGGCTACAAAAGCGAAATAGGCTATATACCGGTTGTTGATCAGGTAATGAAAAAGCAGGGCGATCACGATTAAATAGCCAAAGGCAAACATGTCCATGATCAGCAGGCTTTTGGCATAGACATCCAACTCATAGCGGGTATATCCATACGCTGTTTGGGCTACTACCCCTACAATAATGGTACAAATGAGCACCATTAAGACACTAAACAACATAGCAATCAGTTTGCTGCTAAAAAGCATGCCACTACGGGCAGGACTTGCATCCTGAATTTCGCTGATTTTGGCATCGCGCTCTTTCCATACCAATACACCGGAATAAAACGTAATCAAACCAATCAAAAACAAGTAAAAAGCACCCCTGATATAATCGATGACATCGTAAGTTACCGGGTATTTACTGGCACCGTAGTTCCCGGTAAAGCTGGTAAGACTGGCGATTAAATTGATCAGGCCTATCAACACCAAAATGATGAAAACCTGATTCTTAGTTATGGTTTTTGTCTCAAAAACAATCATATGCCAAAATCCAGACCATGAAAAATTTTTGGGGTGATTGTTTTCAAAGCGTTTAACATCCAGATCCAACTGACTGAGTTCTACGCTTTCGGTTTCATTCAATATTCTTTTCTTTTTGCCTCTTCGATCTTTGCTGGTAAATGAGAAACGGGTGTACATGGCCATTAGTAATATAATGGCCAGCCCTGTCCAGACAAGCCGGTTGATGAGAAACTGCCCTTCCAGCAAAGCGGCCGTCATATTTTTTTCTTCTATGGTTTTGTATTTGGTAAGTGTGCTGAGTGCGGCAAAACCAAAAGGATCCAATAAATTAGCCAGCCATTCTTTTTCTAGATCAGAGGTAAATCCCTGGCTTACCACATAAAATACCAAAATCAACATAGCGCCAATAAATGAAACGATATTATTTCGAAACACCACCGCCAGCGTGTAAAGCAAAGATCCCGCAATAATGGTATTGGGAATGGCAAAGGCCAGGATGCCATGCAAATGTCCATTCCAGATTACCGGACCGTATCGTTCAGGCTGCACCCAGGGCATAAGTGGCCCCAGCAATGCGCCCAAAGAAACACCCAGTAGTGGTATAATGGCAATCATTACCGCGCCAATGTACTTGCCAAAAAAGTAATGATGCTTTTTGATGGGCGAAGTAAATACAAATTGATACATGCCCGAGCTGAAATCCCTGTTGGCAGAAGCATTCATAAAGGCTGTTGTCATTAAGAGGCAGATCAGTGACATTACCGCATAATAACTTTGCACAACAGAGGGTGCATTTTTGAATACACTACCCACTCCGCCACCTATGGTAATCTGTTCTGAAGATACGGCCCCAAAAACCAAAAGTGTGACAATAAGCAGGAAAATCCAAAGCATAGGTGTTTTCACCCAATACTTCAACTCGTAGCTGATAAATTTCCACATAAGAAACAAGTTTTGGGTTTATACTAAATTGTGAATTTTGGCAAAAAATACATCTTCGAGGCTTTCTTCAGCTGGTTGAAAACCACTATTCATGGGCATTTCAGAAAATACATGGATTTGAGGCTTACCCCCTACCAATTTATTGCTGATCACTTTATACTGCTCCTGATAGCTCTTTAATTCTGCTTTTTCTACGCTTTTTTCCCATACTTTACCCTTGATCTGGGTCAGGGCATCATCGGTGCTACCACTAAACAGCACCTTTCCATGGTCCATTATGGCCATTTGAGTGCATAATTCGCGAACATCCTGCACTATATGGGTAGATAAGATTACAATTACCTGCTCTCCTATTTCGCTGAGTATATTGTAAAAACGGTTTCGTTCACCTGGATCCAGGCCTGCGGTTGGCTCATCAACGATGACCAGTTTGGGACTGCCGATAAGACATTGTGCGATACCGAATCGCTGCCGCATACCCCCGGAATAGCTGCTTACGGCTTTCTTTCGGTGTTCAAAAAGATTTACCTTGTTGAGCAGATAGTCCACCATCTCACTGCGCTCCTTTTTGTCGTTAAAGCCTTTTAAAACAGCCAGATGATGCAAGAGATCGTGTGCTGAGGTTCGTGGATATACACCAAACTCCTGTGGCAGGTAGCCCAAAACTTTCCGTACTGCATCTTTCTGTTTGAGCACATCAATGTCGCCCAGTGATGCACTGCCGCTGTCGGCCTCTTGTAAGGTGGCCAGGGTACGCATGAGACTTGATTTACCAGCGCCATTGGGGCCAAGTAAGCCAAACATTCCCTTTTCGATATGGAGGCTGACATCATCCAGGGCTAATACACCATTTGAATATCGCTTATTGAGGTTGGTAATGGATAGTTGCATGATTAAGCATTTAAGTTTTGATGAATCTCTGTGAATTGATGAAACCTAGAATGACGAAAATGTCACACACTGTAATGATTATAACCATGCTAGGTTCCATCTGACCTTAAAAAACAATTATAAACAGATGAAACTAAAAATGATAAAAAATACCTTAAAACCACAGCTCATTTTTTATAAGCGAGCAAAAAAGAGGTTGAAAACGATATAATTGTGATTTGTGGTGATCAAGGGGAATGGAGGGTTTTCTATCAACCAAAAAATAGGTGATTCGCATAAATAAAAATTATTATGCTCAAAAACGATAGCCAGCAAGACCCTGTCCCTTCTCGTTTACCAGGTATTTCAACGATCTCTTTGCTCCTTTCGTTACACTCACTTCTATGCAAGGATCCAGTACAAAAAGTGGCTTACATCAACTTAGATCGTATTTTAAAGATGATAGTCTGAGTTGTTATTACTATGAATTCAATCTGCAGGTAAAAAATAATGATCCAAATGAAGGGGAAAAAGATATTTATTCAATATCCTAAATTCACCCTCCAGATGCATGCTTTTTCAGCATTAGAAAGCAATCTTATGCAATTAATTTTTATCTAAAGTTTGCCGGGGTCAACTCACTTCGTTTTACCGTCATTTCATGTAGGTATTCACCATTTTCGCCGATCAAACGAAAAGTAACAATTGGGTCTTCATGATTTAAATCGAAAGTAAACTCTCCAAAGGCATAACCACCCGAAATTCCATAAAACTGAGTATCCCATTCTGGCATACTCGCAGGCTGTCCACTTAATCCTCCCAAACTTGCAACCTCAAATTCAAAGAAGTTAAATCCTGAAGGACGGGGTATGCGAAAACCACGGGCTCCATGTCGATCACCAGATATTAATAAGACACCACCAATATTGTTTTCTTCTATTAGGTTAAAAATACTTTCCCGTGCAATTGGATCATATACTCCCCATGAATCCTTGCCTGAAGAAACATAGTCGCTCCACATTGATCCGTTGGCAAGAATAATAAAAGGTCCATTGCAATCAAGCAATTGTTTTTTTAACCAATCCATCTGTTTATCGCCCAGATAATTACCCGGCTCTCTGAAGAATCTCCCATCCAGCATAATAATATCAGCCGCACCAATACGAGTCCTGAAAAATACACCTCCTCCTTCAGTTTCTAAGCCATAGTTTGGGTTGTTCCAGGAATATCGAAATGCCCTCCAAACATTATCTCTGTCAATGGGACTAAAGCCATTTGGCACACCGCCTTTGTCATCATCAAAATAGTCATGATCATCCCAAATAGCGTAAAAGGGAATTTTTGAAACAAGATTTTGCCATGCAGGGTACAAATCACGTGCGAGAAAATCAAGGCTGTGCCAACCCAATCGATTGTTTTTATCCTGGACTGCAATATCACCTAAACCTAAAAATGCATGAGGATTGCGGTTTATGATGGTATTGCTTTGCTTTTCATTTCCCAGGCCCCACCGGTGGAAGCAAGAACCAAAAACGATTCTTGTGTTTATCTCTTTCGAATCACTTAAAGTTTTAAAGCTTGTTTCATAAGGATGTTCAATTTTCTCATTATCCACAATAACCGTATATCTATAAGCTGTATTTGGCTTTAATCCGCTTATCTGTACAACTGCTGAAAGTTCGCTTTCTGGTTTGGTCGTAACGGGTCCAAATTTCAGCTCTTTTTTATCTCCGGCAACGATAATAGCAACATGCGCAGGCTTTACGGTACGCACCCATACAGATACGGCATTCGATGATATATTTCCAAGCATGGGACCACCAAGTAATTTGATATTATGCATTTCGCAATGGCGTTGAAATTCCCGATTTGACGCAAGGTCTGCAAAACCTTTATGTACTTCGCAAGCCAAAACGGTTTCGGCCCATTTATAAAGAACTTGCTTCTCTTTTGGCAATTCCTTATCAAAATGATTCAGAAACATCAAATTATCTAACCATCGCGGGCTAAATTGAATGCCATCGCGAAATGGAATGTTTCCTGCCTGACCATACACATTCACAAATGAAGAATAGCAGATCATTAAACTCAATAGAATCTTAAATGGAAGCTTTTTCATAAACTTTTTAGGCGTGTAATAATAAATACCCGAATCGGAATGGATGCTTTATCGAAAACTTAAAGGCGGCAAGTAATCGGCTTGATGAAGTTTCAGGTCATGGCAATGGAAAAATAAAGTTCTTAATGAATGACACCCTCCTTCACCTCCCTCAAGGGAGGAGTTTTGGTACTTTATTTTTCCATTTTCCACTTTTGATGAGATTTCTTCTTGTACCAAACTTGAATTTTTAAAATGCTGAAACAACATACTCAATGGTATACATGCCGTTCGTTTGAATACCAGGTTTAAAAGAACTCAGGTCTGTAAAAGATCTTCCTTCGGGCAGTGTAATATTCAGCCAATTTTCCCGATGTATTTCATTTAAATTTTCATCTTTAATGATTGCCTCAACATTAACATTTTTTTCATTTCCCATATTCATAACCACCACAGGTATTTCATCCTCAGGGCCATACACCATATCGACGTTTTTACTTCCTGCCAATACGGGTTGAAAGACCATCCCAATGCTATAGAAAGATAATTTGGCATGACCATAGTAATCGATCAGCGGTTTTTGGTAGGTAGC
>JAFIEV010000011.1 GCA_020832305.1 Cyclobacteriaceae bacterium
AAATCACTTAATAAACCTTAAAATAGCACTTTTTGATGAATCTACCAAAAATTATTGCCTTAGATTCAAATAATAATTTTTGCCAAAAACCCGGCAGAAACTATCAAAAAAAACGTTTTTTGCGTTTTCGGACAGAGACTAGGTATTTCCCGACGCCAATTGCACAAAGCGATTCATATACCCTATTTGCCATGTGATTCTCTCTTTCTGCACCCCTGTAGTAATAGTAACTCTGTTTTGATCCATAGCATTAAATACTACATCTCTGCCAAAGTTCACCAATATTTCATCGGCAAAAGCCACAAAAGTTTCTGAATCCCCGCTGATTTTCAGCGAGGGTAGCATTTTTCGAAAGGATGCCATAAACCGCAATCTGTGGTTAAATCCATAACCATGAGTAAGATTGCCATCTTCCACATTTCGCCTAAATCGGGCATCATATCTAATCCTTGTGACATTTGACCATGTTGGTGACAATGCATTAGAAACCACCAGTTGGCCCCAGGGCCTGTGCTCCATGCGTTTTAAATCTTTTGTGACACCTCCGGCAGGTAAACCGAGAAATGCATAACCGGCAGTAATATTGGCTTGCGAAGATAAATGACGGGTAAGACCTGTGCGTAAGACATAAAAACCACCGGGCACAAAATGCGCATCATTCCAAACAGAATAATTATCTGAAATCCTTGTGGATGTCATATAACCAATCCATCCCTGCGGGCGCGATCTCACTTCCCTTATTTGCCCATGCGCAAGGATGCTATACATAAAAATCAACAGGAAAAGTTTAAAAAATTTTATCATTTGCCTGATGGTACTAAAGCACAAATTTACCCATATTACGGGTTAACAAAAATAAAAATCCTATGAAATGCTTGAATAACAGAGAATCTGCCGGTTTATTTAAATACCATCAGTCGCTACTCAGTCGCGCGTATATGGCAAGGCTCACCGGTTGTTCTTTTTTAATCTCCACCTCCCGCATGGTTCCCTCATAATAAAAACCGCATTTCTCCAGGGCCTTAACACACTGCAAATTAGATGTTTCAACAAAACCTTCCAGCCGATTAATGTCAAGTTTTTTAAAAGCCAGGTCATACAAAGCCTCCATCACTTCTTCCATATAACCCTTTCCCCAAAACTCCGGCAAAAACCATATACCCACTTCTGCCCTCCTGTGTATTTTATTCCAGTGATAAAAACCACCTACGCCCATAAAAGTACCATCAGTCTTATCACATATAGCAAACATTCGTCCCGTATCCTCACTTGCTATGTCGGCATACCATTGCATCTGCTCTTTTGTTTCCTCCGCACTTTTAAATGAGACCCCGTAAAATTGAATCACATTAGGGTGAGACAGGCCTCTGTAGACATTGTCAAGGTCTTCATTAGCCACCGGACGCAGCAGTAATCTTTCAGTTGTAAGTTTCTGGCTCATAAAATTTAATGATACTGTAAAATTAAAAAATGCAAACGGGGTATTTCTGATTCTGCTATGAAAATTTACGAATGTCTGCGTTCAAATTTCTTTAACGCAATAGATACTGAAAGGTTTATTTCTGGTCTGCTGCACATTCACCTGCAACAAAATCACGATGCATACTGTTAAGGATATAGAAAGTAAGTTTATATTTGCCTTTCATTAATGCACGGGGTGCTTGAACAAGATTCAGGCTGAGAAAAAACCCGCGACCTGAAATGGGTAATGCCAACGTAGGAATGCAGTTTATTTTATTTTTCTAAATAATATAAAAACTCCATTTGGGTTGTCATTGCCCCAGATGGAGTTTTTTATTTTTAACAAATAAGGATATGGAAAAGGAAAATACAGTTTTGATACCCCAGAATCAGCAGAACTGGCAAAACAGACCCGAATGGTTTTTTAACCGAGAGCACACCGACACCTATGAGCAGTGGTACGAGGGAAGATACAAGCGTGCCGAAATCTGGCAGAAAAAAGTAATGGAGCAACTCGTATCGAAAGATACAAGGGTAAAAACGCTGCTTGAGTTTGGATGCGGCACTACCCGTTTTACCCGCTGGTGGAAAGAAATTGGCATAGAAGCTACAGGAGGAGATATCTCACCACTTATGCTGTCGCAGGCTGTACACCTTTTTGACGGAGACCTGGTAATGGCCGATTCTCATCATATGCCTTTTAAAGATCATACCTTTGATGCACTGGCCTTTATTACAACCTTTGAATACTACAAAGACCCGGTGCAGGTAATACGTGAAGCAGCCCGGGTGGCGCGTTACGGAATCGCCATGGGCATGATGAACCGAAATTCGCCAAAAGTAGTTCGAAGAAGACTACAACAGGCTTTTGGCAAAAACCCCTTTTACGTCACCGCTACATTTTATACCCCTGCAATGCTCACCAAAATTATTCAGGAGGCCCTTGCAGGAAGAGAATATACGATAGAGTGGTCATGCACAGGCTTACCTGCGTGGTTCCCTGTTCAGCAATGGGGGCTGCCCCTTGGTGATTTTTTCGGATTGTATGTTCAATTAAATGACACAGAATAGATGGAAGAAAAACTGGGAAAAATTGACCATCATATATTTGAGCAATTTATTGCCCTGCACTGCGGAAAACAGAGGAGTGAGGTATTGGTTAAGGCTGCCTTTGGCGTAGATGTTTCGGTAGTTGCCCTTGGCAATGGGCTGGCCATGGCGCTGACCAGTGATCCGCTTTCCCTGATACCCTCTTTGGGTATGGAGGAATCTGCCTGGCTATCGGTGCATCTAATGGCCAATGATATGGCTACTACAGGCTATGCGCCTATGTACGGACAATTCGTCCTCAATTTACCTTCCTGGCTCAGCAGAGGTGATTTTGAAAACTACTGGAGATATATCCACCAATTCAGCAAAGACATTGGCCTGGCCATTACCGGAGGTCATACAGGGTTTATCGAAGGTCAAAACTCGACCCTGGCAGGCGGTGGCACCTTTATTACCGTAGCTCCGGAAAAACAAATACTGGTTTCTAAAAATGCCAGACCCGGCGATGCTATACTGATTACTAAATCCTGCGCCATTTCTTCCTCGGCTATATTGGCCATGAGTTTCCCCAAAACCGTGCAGAATAAACTTGGCACCGAGGTATATCATAAGGCATGTGAATCTTTTTACCAAACATCCTCATTACAAGATGCTCTGATTGCCGTAAAAGGGCACAATGGCCGCGTACTCGCCATGCACGATGTAACTGAAGGCGGCGTGCTCGGGGCTGTATATGAAATGGCCTCGGCTTCCGGAAACGGCGCCAGGATTCATTACGAAAAACTGCCGGTAGGACAAGTACAAGATCAGGTTTGCCGGCTTTTTAATCTCAACCCGGCTTCCTGTATAGGCGCCGGCGCAATGGTTATAGCCACTCCGGAATACCAGACTGGTGAAATCATACAGGACCTGAAAAACGAAGGAATTGAATGTACCCACATTGGAAACTTTACCGAGGCTTCGGCAGGTATACAATTGCTAAAAGATGGCCAACCTGAAACCCTGGTGTATCAGGAAGAAGACCCCTACTGGGCGGCATTTTTTAAGGCATTAAAAGAAGGATTGCAATGATAAAAACAGAAAAAGGCATTTACCTCGTAATCGATCCGTCGATGCCCGAAGGCACTTTGTTTGATAAACTTGAAAGAGTGCTTTCAGCAAGTATCAGTTACCTGCAAATCTGGGACAATTACACTGAAAGTAAACCCGCCATTTCACTGATTGAGCAAATCTGCGCAATCTGTCATTCAAATAATATCCCCGTTATATTGAACAATCGATGGGAGTATATTCACAAAACCCCGGCTGATGGAGTACATTTTGATGTTATACCAGCAAATTTTAATGAAATAAAGAAAGCTTTGCCGGAAAAGACCATACTCGGCTTAACCTGTAACAATAACCTTGAAGACGTGAAATGGGCTGACACAAATCAACTGGATTACATATCATTTTGCTCAGTTTTTCCTTCTAAAACCAGTAACAGTTGTGATCTCGTAAGTTTCGATACTATAAAAAAGGCAGCCGAAATCACCAAAATGCCCATTTTTCTGGCCGGAGGCATTCGGCCAGAAAACCTGGATAAACTATCTGGTCTCCCCTTTTCAGGTGTAGCTGTAGTTTCGGGTATTATGAGCGCTGAAGACCCGCGCCAGGCATTAAATCAGTACAATAACAAATTAAATTCAACATCATGCGCATAGAAACCATTAATAAATTGTGCTGTCCGTTTGACAAGCACGACCTCGAACTTACCATAGTTACCAGAGACGTTGAGGGGAATGTGCTGGAGGGCTATTTGCATTGCCCCGAATGTAAACGCATATATCCCATAGTTAAGGGTATTCCCATCATGAACCCCGATGAGTTCAGAGAATTTCAGCTTGAACAACCCCTGCTCGACCGGTGGGCCAAACAACTGGGCAATATGAAGGTTGAAAATTTCAGGCTTGTCGAAGCTGTGGATATTGCAGACCGCAGAGCTTCGGCAGATGATGCCACTGAATGATTATACTAATAAAAGCCGCTGCTGAAAAAACATACATTCATAATGTATATTCAGCATCTTAAAATTAAGTCATTCAATAAGCCAGGCGATTTTCAGTGCAGCCTTTTTAAAGCAAAACTTTGGTACTGTCAGGTTACAGTGACATTTCCGAAATACTGACGGAAAATATTTACAGCTTCTTCTACTTTTTCAGGTGTAGGGGGCTGTAAATCTTCCAGTTCATAAGGTATATTCATACTTTTCCATTTATGCACCCCCAGGCGGTGATAAGGTAGTATTTCAACCTTTTCTATGCTTTTGAAATCTGTAAATCGCTGGCCAAGTTCATGCAAATATTCTGGCTGATCACTCCAACCGGGCACCAGCACATATCGAAGCCACATTGTTTTACCAATGCTTTCGCGATAGTCTGCCACCTCCAGCACGCTTTTATTTGACACCCCGGTTAGTCTTTTATGCCAGTCGTCGTTTATGTGCTTTACATCCAGGAGCAGGTAATCCACTTCATTGTGCATCGCCTTCACCTCATCATTTAGCAGCCTTCCATTGCTATCGAGTGCCGTATTGATGCCTTCGGCATGCAGCATTTCAAAAAATTTTCTTAGCACTACCCTCTGCAGAGAAGGTTCTCCCCCGGAAACGGTAACTCCGCCCCTCCTGCCGAAAAAAGGCTTTTGATCAACCGCCATCCGCAGGAGTTCTTTCAGAGGCACCAATTTTCCTCCTTTCAATTCCCAGGTATCCGGATTGGCACAATATAAACAACGAAACTGGCATCCCTGGGTAAAAATTACCAGTCGAATGCCAGGGCCGTCATGTGTTCCAAAGCTCTCTATAGAATGTATTCTCAAGCTATCGGCATCATGCAAAACCGCATTATTTTCTTCAATCATCTTTTATCTTTCTCTTCAAAATCACTTATAGCCGGGTATTTTCCGGACTTGATAAGTGTTTACATACTTTCATGGAAGGTTCGGGTGATCACTTCCAATTGATGCGCTTTTGTCAGTCTTACAAAATTCACTGCATATCCAGACACCCGAATGGTAAGTTGCGGATATTTCTCCGGATGATTGTAGGCATCCATTAGCATATCGCGATTCAGGATATTTACATTCAGGTGGTGCGCATTTTTTCTGAAATATCCATCCAGCAAATCGCGCAGGTTTTCTTTTTGATCCTGGCGCACACTTCCCAGTGATTTTGGCACCATACTCATTGTATTGCTTATACCATCCAGGGCATAACGATAATCAAGTTTGGCAACTGAATTGAGGGAGGCTATGGCTCCATGTGTATCTCTGCCATGCATGGGGTTGGCTCCCGGGGCAAAAGGTTCACCAGATTTTCTTCCGTCGGGAGTAGCTCCTGTTTTTTTACCGTACATCACATTGCTCGTTATGGTGAGCAGGCTCATGGTTGGTGTGGCATTTTTGTATGTGGTGTGACTTTTAAGTGCATTGAAAAAATAGGCCGTCACTTCCTGAGCTATAGAATCAACGCGGTCATCATCATTGCCAAACATCGGGAAATCTCCTTCAATTTCAAAATCATCGGTCAAACCCATCTCATTGCGAATGGGTCGCACTTTGGCATATTTTATAGCCGACAGCGAGTCAGCAATGATAGAAATCCCGGCAGCACCATAAGCGATATCTATACCATGATGGGTATCAATTAAGGCCATCTGCGATTTTTCATAATAATACTTATCGTGCATAAAGTGAATGATATTCATGGCTTTGCAATAAACCCGCACGACTTCGTCCATGCTTTTTTTGAAATTTTTCATAACCTCATCATATTCGAGGTATTCACTTTTCAATGCAGGAATATTTTGCAGGAGTTGCGTACCATCGAATTCTTCCCTTCCTTCATTAAGAGCAAGTAACAGCGCTTTTACAAGGTTGGTGCGGGCGCCAAAAAACTGTATGCGCTTGCCTATTTCCTGATGAGATACACAACAGGCTATGCCATAATCATCGGTACCCCTGCTTACCCGCATTAGGTCATCGTTTTCATACTGAATGCTTGAAGTATCTATAGACACCTGTGCGCAAAAGTCCTTAAATCCATCCGGCAGGGCATTTGACCAAAGAACCGTAAGATTGGGTTCCGGGGAGGGCCCAAGGTTATATAAGGTCTGCAAAAACCTGAAAGCAGTTTTGGTTACCTTAGTACGCCCATCGGCGAGCTGGCCTCCCAGCGCCTCGGTAACCCAGGTAGGATCGCCGGCAAATATTTCATCATAGGCCGAAGGTCTGAGATGTCGTACCATTCGCAATTTCATGACAAAATGATCGATAAGCTCCTGGGCTTCCATCTCGTTGATTAATCCCTCCTGTAAGTCTCTTTCTATGTAAATGTCAAGAAATGCAGATACATTTCCCAAGGACATTGCCGCACCATCCTGCTCCTTTACGGCTGCGAGATAGGCCATATATACCCATTGTACAGCCTCCTGTGCATTACGGGCAGGCCTGCTGAGATCGAGTCCGTACTGCGCACCCAGTTTAATTATGTCCCCTAAAGCAACGATCTGGGAAGCCACTTCTTCACGAAGCCTGATTTTGTCTTCGGTAAATTCACCGTTTATGCTCAGAATATCCTGTTTTTTAGCTTCAATGAGTCTCTCAGCACCATACAATGCCAGGCGTCGGTAATCTCCGATGATACGGCCACGGGCATAATTATCAGGCAAACCGGTGAGTATCCCTTTACTCCTGAAATTGAGTATTTCAGGATCGTAGGCATCAAAGACCCCAGTGTTGTGATCTTTTACATAAGAAAAAATATCTTTTACCCGTTCAGGAAGATCGTATCCCCTTTCTTTCAGCGCTTTTTCCACAACGCGAACCCCACCATAAGGTTTGATAGACCTTTTGAGTAATTCATCAGTTTGAAGACCAACAATTTTTTCAAGATTCTTATCGATATACCCGGGCGCGTGCGAATGAATGGTTGATATAGTTTCAAAATCAACACTGCGGCAGCCATTGTTGGCGCGCTCCTCTGCAACGGCCTGCATACAAATTTCCCAAAGCTTTATTGTAGATTGCGCAGGTCCCTGTAAAAAAGCAGCGTCTCCGTAATATGGGGTTATATTAATCCGCACAAAATCCCGTAAGTCTATAGTTGTATTCCACAGACCTTTCGCAAAGTCTTTTGATTTTTTAGCTATCATTTCCATGAATTGTTCAATTAAGAGTCGTACACATATCCGGTTGTTGTGCCGGAGCAGTAACAGCTGGGTTTATGTGTTTTGGTTTTAAATTACTTTTTAAATTTTTCTGATAAATATAATAATAAGGCCATGCTACAAAGAGCAGTCCCCCGGCCACATTACCCAGGGTAGATGGCAGCAGGTTTTTCCAAAGAAAATCCAAAATCTTTACATCTGCCTCCAGCATCATACCCAGCGGTATAAAGAACATATTGGCAACACTGTGCTCCATACCCAGGGCCACAAAGGCCATCACCGGTATCCATATCACCAATACTTTACCGGCGACATCCTTAGCGGCAAAAGCCATCCAAACCGCCATACATACCAATATATTTGCAAAAATTCCTTTTACAAATACCACCCAGAATCCGTGTTGGGTTTTAAAAATTGACATTTGTACAATATAGGATTTCCAGGGGTCGGCGGCAAAAACATCTGTTTGAAGTGCAAATAACCAGGCTATCAGCAATGCACCTGCAAAATTTGCAAAGTATCCTGCAATTGCAATTTTAGTAGCGCTGAGCAGGCGAAGACTCTTCTTCCATACTGCAAAGGGCAATACAGCGCAATCACTCGTAAAAAGACCGGCGCCGGCAATCACAACTAAAACCAGTCCCAATGGGAACATAGCGCCGGCAATAAACTTTACGATGCCGGGATTCTGCGCTGCCAAACCAGGAAGCCCTCCGGCTACCATTACCGAAAGCATACCTCCAAAAGCAATGAAAGCCCCACCTAGAAAAGCATAAACGACAAATCGCTGCAAGCTCATGGTCGACTTCATTACAGCACCTGAATCAAAAACTTCTGATATTTCAGCCGGAGATAAATAATTTCGCATTTCATTGAGGGACATATCTGGTCGTTTTCAAAATCTGAGGCAAAATTACACATATATGGAGTAACAAAACATGACAATGGTCATGTGGATAGTAAATTTTTTAATCATTGCCTTGTTTTAATGTAATTTTAATCAACAACTGACCAAATAATGATAAAAAACGCAATATTATTTGGCATTATTGCCAAATACAAAATTCATTTCATTCATTGGCTTATACAACCAAAAAAAATATTGAAAAACACGCTAAACCATGAATTTTGTTTTGTCGATTGAATATTTCCTGGGTATACATGCAGCCAGGGTATGATGGTAAGGGTATGGGTGAAGGTTCGATCAGTGATGAATGATGAATGGCTAATTATTCTTAATTGTTGTTGAGTTATTGAGTTGCTTAGCTTGGCGTTCGGAGAGGATCGGAAAATAGCTGGCAGCTACTTTTCCAAAGTTCTAATACCTTTGGAAAAGTTGAATAAAGAAGCACCAACTGCCGTGGCATGTGTCCCCACGTGACACTGTACACTTAATATTATAATACATTTATATTCAATTACATATAAGAATAAAAAGCACATGCGGCACGTATGGACTAACTGATTCAGGAACTGCGGGATGGTGAATAATGCCAATAGTCCTTGTCGGCGACGAGGAATGGAAACGGCAGGCCATTCATTTTGTGAAATAATCATGCTTCTGCGCCCTCGTTGTAAACTGAGGCTTTGACGAAACCCCGACTCTCGGGGTGGAGGCTTTCTTCTACGCCCTCGTTAATAAAACAAGGGCGATAATCGCGTGGATTTAAAGCTTATGGTCCTTGTTTATAACGAGGACCTACAACAGTAGTCATTCATTTCCTGAAGCAATCATTTATCTGCGCCCTCGTTAGAAATTGAGGCTTTCTTCTGCGCCCTCGTTAGAAATGGAGGCTTTGCCGGAATCCCGTTACTCGGGACAAGGGCGATGGTCTTGAGGGTATGGTGCTTATGGTCCTTGTTTATAACGAGGACCTACAACAGTAGTCATCTACAACAGTAGTCATTCATTTCCTGAAGCGATCATTTATCTACGCCCTCGTTAATAAAACAAGGGCGATAATCGCGTGGATTTAAAGCTTATGGTCCTTGTTTATAACGAGGACCTACAACAGTAGTCATTCATTTCCTGAAGCAATCATTTATCTG
>JAFIEV010000025.1 GCA_020832305.1 Cyclobacteriaceae bacterium
AAAGAGCACATACACGAAAAATCGGTGATGAAACAAGAATCTACCGTGACCGCGAAAATGAAATCCTCTTTATGGATTTACGTCAGGTGGGAATTCCATTTGAAAAGAAATTTATTCAGTTTTCAGATGAAGACATCAAAAGAATTACAGGCACTTACCATCAATGGCAAGTAGAGGAAATTGAAAATGTCCCCGAATTCTGTTACTCAGCCACCTTGGAAGAGGTAGCCAAAAAAGACTTTTCCTTAGTGCCGAGCAAATACATTGAGTTTGTCAACCGGGATGAAAACATTGACTTTGATGAGAAAATGAATGCTTTGAAAAATGAGTTTGCGGACTTGCTAAAAGCCGAAGCCCAATCGAAAGCTGATTTGCTCAAAGTATTTGAGGAGTTGGGATATCCCATTGATTTATAAAAGTTATGGAATTGGTAACTACACAAATTATTGAATCTAAAATCTTCACCATTCGTGGTGCACAAGTAATGCTTGATCGTGATTTGGCAGAAATGTATCAGGTAGAAACTCGCGTATTGAACCAAGCTGTAAAAAGAAATAGTAATCGCTTTCCAGAAAAATTCAGGTTTCAACTTACCGATAAGGAGATTGAAGGCTTGAAATCACAAATGGTGAATTCAAATGCAAGATCACAAATTGTGACCTTGAACAGTTCAGGAAATAAGCAAGGTCAAAATATCAAATATTTACCCTACGCATTTACCGAACAAGGCGTAGCAATGCTGTCTGCCGTATTAAGAAGTGATAAAGCAGTGATTGTCAGCATTCAGATTATGAATGCCTTTGTAGAAATGCGAAAATATTTATCCCACAATGCAGGACTCTTACAGCGGGTAGAAAGCATAGAATCTAAGCTGCAATTGAACGACCAGCACTTCGAGAAAATATTTACTGCTTTAGAACAGGGAAAGCCCGAAATCAAACAAGATATCTTTTTTAAAGGGCAAATTTTTGATGCCTACAGTTTTGTGGTGGATCTGATTAAAAAAGCCAAAACGCAACTGATTATTATTGATAACTATATAGACTTGAGCATATTGGAAATGCTGACCGAAAAATCAAAAAATGTACGACTGAAAATCATTACGCAAAAAAATACTCCCATCAAAGCATTGGATATCGAAAAGTTCAATGCACAATATGGCAAATTAGAAATACAACACAGCCAAGATTTTCACGATAGGTTTTTAATCATAGACCAAAAAGAACTGTACCATATTGGTGCCTCGCTCAAAGATTTGGGCAAAAAGTGTTTCGCCTTTTCGCTGATTGAAGATAAAACTGTGCTGAATAACTTAATTGAGAAAGTATGAAATCGAATTATAGACGTTTAGGAGATTACATAAAACCAATTAAAGTCCGAAACAGCGACTTGAAAGCAAAGGAACTACTGGGAATCAATATCAATAAATACTTTATGCCCTCGGTAGCAAATGTTGTTGGAACTGATTTGTCTAAATATAAAGTCGTTCAACAAAATCAATTTGCTTGCAACAGAATGCACGTAGGTCGAGATTATAGAATACCTGTCGCTGTTTCTCGTAGCGAAGAACCGTTTATGGTTTCACCAGCTTATGATGTTTTTGAAATCAATGACACTCAAGAGTTGATGCCCGAATATTTGATGATGTGGTTTTCGCGAGGTGAGTTTGATCGGAATGCTTGGTTTTATACAGATGCAGATGTAAGAGGTGGATTAGCTTGGCAAGCATTTGAAGATATGCAACTCCCCATCCCCCACATCAATAAACAACGCGAAATTGTAGCCGAATACAACACCATCCAAAACCGCATCAAACTCAACGAGCAACTCATCCAAAAACTCGAAGAAACCGCACAGGCGATTTATAGGGAGTGGTTTGTGGAGTTTGAATTTCCCTACGACTTCGCTCAGGGCAGGCCTGACGAAAATGGAAAGCCTTATAAAAGTAATGGAGGGGAAATGGTTTGGTGTGAGGAGTTGGAGAAGGAAATTCCGAAGGGGTGGGAAGTTGTTTCGGTGAAAGATTTTTGTAAAGAAATGAAATCAGGGGGAACACCAAGCAGAGACAATAATAATTATTGGGATTCAAAAGATATACCTTGGTTAAAAACAGGAGAAGTATGCAACAGGGTTTTAATTTCATCAGAAGAACATATTTCAATTGAAGGCTGTAAAAACAGTTCTGCCAAAATATTGCCAATTAACACTGTTTTAATTGCAATGTATGGAGAAGGAAAAACAAAAGGTCAAGCAGGTTATTTGAGATTCGAAGCAACAACGAATCAAGCTTGTTGTGCAATGATTTGTGAAAATGAATCATATTCGACATTCCTTTATTATTTTCTAAGGATTAAACAATCCGAAATTGCGAATCTAGCAAATGGTGGAGCACAGCCGAACTTGAGTAAAGAGCTAATTGAGAACATTAGGATTATCAGACCAAGTCCTAATGATATTAATAAACATGATTTTGTTAAGTTCATTAATTATAGTGAAATTTTAGAAAGAGAAAACCAAAAGCTAACGGAACTGAAAGACTTGTTGCTTTCTAAGTTGGCGACAGTAGAAAATTAAAAGATATGAAAGATCTTAAATGCATCAACGAGCAGTTAAAAGAAAGCATTAAACCACTTTGGCCAGTGCTGATGAAAGGGGTTGTGGAGAGTATGGAAATGCAAATAGTAGAACGTTAAAATAACAGATAATTAAGATATGTCGCCAAAAATTCCAGAAGAAAACCAAGAGGATAAATTTAAAGGGTATTTGTCCGATGAAAATAAGAAAAACCATATCAAATTTGTGTTTCAAGATTGTAACATAAATTTTTTGATTGGATCGGGTTTATCCACTCCTTTTTTTGGAACATTGGGTAAAATTGAAGAATGGCTTACAGATTTAGAAGAATCCAAAGACTTGCTAATAAGTGATGAGCAATATAAGTTTATTAAAGCATCTTTGTACAATGCTTATTTTGAAGTAGCAATGCAGGGAAGTTTAGACATTCTAAATTTTGATGTTGATGTTACAGAATATCTGGAAATTTATGATACAGATACCCCAGATGATGAGAATTTCAAAAAGCTAAATAATACGTTTTTAAGCTACAAAGATTTCCTGAATACTTTAAACCATATCTTATACGAAAGAAGAAGTAATACGGTATCTAAGCAAGTAAATTTGTTTACTACCAACATTGATATATTCCTTGAAAAGACGCTAGAGCATTTAGACTTACATTTTAACGATGGTTTCAATGGCATTTTCAAAAAGAAGTTTAGTTTGAGTAATTTCAAAAAGTCGTTTTATCAAAAGAGCCTCCAGTACGATAACATTTCAGAAATTCCAGTTTTCAACTTGTTAAAGGTTCACGGCTCGGTAACTTGGAAAATGATTAGTGAGAATATCCAGTTTTCAAGATTAGGATATGTTAAAAGAATTGCAGAACTCAAAGAGAAAGGGGAATTTGAATTAATTGAAATAATCAAACGCAATTATGAGAAATGGGAAAACGATAAGGAAGATTTAACTCTAAATGATATTATAGGACTGGCAGAAGGTTTTGACGATATACCAGATTTATCAAAATTCCTAAGACTGTACGAGAAACTCCAAATCATAAACCCTACTAAAGAAAAATTCAAGGACACGACCTTTAACAAGACTTATTACGAGTTGTTAAGGCTGTATGCCAATGAATTAGAAAAAGAAAATACAGTCTTGTTTGTCATGGGGTTTTCAATGGCAGATGAGCATATTAGAGAAATTACAATTAGAGCCTTAAAATCAAATCCCACTTTGAAAGTGTTTTTTGTGGCATTCAAAGAAAATGATACTGAAAAGCTAAATGATTATTTAGAAAATAGATCTTATCATAATTTAGAAATATTAGCCCCAGAAGAATTTTTTGGTTTGCAAAAATTTAATAACCAAATACTTATCCCGCTTTTGGAAGAAGTTAGAAAAAGTAATAATCGAAAAAAGTATTAAGCAATGAAAGAGTTATTGCAGAAAGACTCCATTTTTAGGGTTGGCAAAGTTATTTCGGTTGAGGGCAGAACCGTAAAGGTTGAAGTGGATAAAACTAAGAATAGTGCTCACATACTTTATAATGGAGATTTACTGCGAAACATTGCTGTAAATAGTTATATCAAAATCACAAAAGGGTTTACCAAAATTATTGGAAAGGTTGAGGGGGAATTTATTGTTGAGGATAAGCAATTTGTGGATAAAGAATACAAAAGCGAGAAGCAAAAAATAAAGCGTATTCTACAAATTAGCCTACTGGGATTTTTTGGCAAAAAAGATTTTGAACGAGGAATAAAAGAGTTGCCTCTTATCAATAATGAATGCTTTTTGTTAGATAGGGATGAGTTTGAAGCGGTACACGACTTTGTAAATAGTTCGGACAAGCCTTTGACGATTGGTAAACTTACTCACGAAAATATCCAACCCATACGCATTGGAATAAATGATTTGTTCGCAAGCCATATCGGTATTTTTGGAAATACAGGAAGTGGAAAATCCTATACTCTGGCAAAGATTTATAATGAGCTGTTTTTGGAACTTTTGAAATACCAAAATTTCAAGAATAATTCTCAATTCGTTTTTATAGATTTCAATGGAGAGTACATTGAAAATAAAAGTGGCAAGGATATAATTATTGATGAAGCTAGTAAAGAACTATATGAGTTAAGTACAGAAGGAACTCCTAAAGACCAGTACCCTATTTCTAAAAAGTCTATAAATGATTTAGATTTTTGGTCAATTATTCTGGAAGCAACAGAAAAAACCCAAAAGCCTTTTCTGAAAAGATCATTAAGAAAAGATTTAGATGATATAGATATACAAAATACAATCAATGAGATTTTAGTGGAAATATTGACTAAAGGCGATAAGGAGTTAGGTGTAAAAGCAATTACAAATTTCTTATGGGAACTTAAACCATTAGTAACAAATGAGGGTAATATCTTAGAACTGATTAATTGGGTTCAAGACAATCTAAGCACTTATAATGGTGGTGGATTTTATTTGAGAAATGCGCAAGGCGGCATTGATAAGCACGAAATGGCAAATGCAATAGAAGAGATTAGCCCAATGGTAAATGGGTTAAGTTTCAATTTAGAAGATGAACTTTCACTAATTAGGTTCAAAATAATACTAACCTATTATACTGAAATAGTTAGAGGGCATTCCAATAAAGAACACTTGTCTCCATTGATGAAAAGGCTTGATAATCGGATAAGTGATATTAAAAAAGTTGTGGTTGTTCAAGAGGATGAAAAAGATAAAAACATTCAAGTAATTTCACTTAGAGATGTAAATATTAGCATTAGAAAGGTTTTACCGTTACTAATCTGTAAACAGCTTTATGAAGAAAAAAAGTCTGAAAATGATAAAACTAAGTCTTTGAATATAATAATTGATGAGGCTCATAATATCCTTTCTGCACTTTCACAAAGAGAAACCGAAACTTGGAAAGATTATAGACTTGAAACTTTTGAGGAGATAATCAAAGAGGGAAGAAAGTTTGGGGTATTCCTTACTATTGCAAGTCAAAGACCCTCAGATATTTCTGCAACAATTATTTCGCAGCTTCATAACTTCTTTTTACATAGGCTAATTAATAATAACGATATAAAGGCAGTTGAAAGAACAGTATCTTACTTAGATAAACTTTCTTTTGAGTCTTTACCTATCCTGCCAACAGGAACGTGTATTTTGGCAGGGTTGTCCGCACATGTGCCTGTAATGGTCGATGTTGGGGAAATCCCAGAAGAAAACGAACCAGATAACAAAACAATCAAACTAACAGATTTTTGGTATGACAACATTGAACCGCAAGATGAGATTGAAGGTAGCATAGAAGATTTTAATGACGACCTTCCATTTTAATTAAAAACAATATGAATAGCGACATCCTTATATACCAAAACCCAGAAGGCAACATCAAAATAGATGTTCGCTTGCAGGAAGAAACCGTTTGGCTTACTCAGTCACAAATTTGTGAACTCTTTCAAAAGTCAAAATCTACTGTAAGTGAACATATTAGTAATGTTTTCGTGGAAGGAGAACTAGACCCAAATGCAACTGTTCGGAAATTCCGAACAGTTCAAATTGAGGGTAGTCGTGAGGTTGAAAGAGAGCTTGAGCATTACAACTTAGACGTTATCATCTCAGTTGGATATCGTGTAAAATCCCCCCAAGGCACACAGTTCCGTATTTGGGCAACCCAAAGACTGAAAGAGTACATTATTAAAGGTTTTTCCCTTAATGACGACCGTTTCAAGTCGGGCAGTTCGATGAACTATTTCAACGAATTGCAGGAACGCATCCGGGAAATACGTCTTTCTGAACGCTTTTTCTATCAGAAAATCAAAGACATCTACACCACCAGTATTGATTATGACCCCAGGGACGAGAAAACCATTGAGTTTTTCAAAGTAGTGCAAAATAAGCTCTTGTGGGCCATCAGCGAGCAAACCGCAGCGGAGTTGGTGTATCGCAGAGCCGATGCCTCTTTGCCCTTGATGGGTATGCTATCTTATGATAAAAAAGGAACGGTTTCCGTCAAAAAATCGGATGTGAGTGTTGCTAAAAACTATCTGAACGAAGATGAAATAAAATTGCTTGGGTTGTTGGTGGAACAATACCTTGCTTTTGCCGAAACGATGGCACAGCAGCGAACACCTATGTATATGAAAGACTGGATTCAGCGGCTTGACTCCATTCTCCAATTAAACGGTAGGGAATTATTGAGCCACGCTGGAAAAATCAGCCACGAAAAGGCATTGAAAAAATCAAATGAAGAATTTGAAAAATATCAACTTTCACAAAAGGCATTGGAAAAAGAGCAGAGCTTGAAAGAATTGGAAGAAGATCTCGAGAAGTTGAAGAAACCAAAGAAATGAAATTCACCGAAGAAAAATTGGAAAAGTCCCGATGAGCGAAAACCAAAACATAGAATCGAAGCAAAGCTGGCACGATGACTACCTCATTGGGTATTAGGAAATACTAATCAGTGAATCCTGATTTGCTTACTCGAATATGTAACCAAGTCGGTAACTAAGTCAGTAACCAAGGGTTGGTAAAAGACCTCAAAGAAAATCAAGTGAAGCTTCTAGAATTGATAGAAATAAGCATAATAATTTCCTAAAAACTTTCAATTGGGGTAAATTATGTAATTTTAGATAGATTGTAATCTTCTTATATTTTTATATTTGTCAAAATAAGAGATTTTATGAAAGGATTTGGTCTTATTCCAACAGAGAAAATCATTGAGCGTCTAAGGTACGAAAACCCATGGTGGCTCAATCAACAGGTACCTGAGATTTACAGGACAATGTCCAAGCGTCTTTATTTTGACCTTTTCATTCCTTTTGTAAAAGAAAAACATATCCGAAGGGCCCAGGTCTTAATGGGTCCAAGACGAGTCGGCAAAACAGTGATGTTGTTTCACAGCATTCAGCAATTACTCAATGAAGGAGTTCATCCGAATCAGATTTTTTTTGTTGGCATAGACAATCCCATCTATGTGCATTTGGGGCTGGAAGACCTACTGACGATATGCAAAAAATCACTTAACCTTACGCATCTCCATGACTGTTATGTTTTTTTTGATGAAATCCAATACTTAAAAGACTGGGAGCGTCATTTAAAAGTATTGGTGGATGCTTATCCAAAGACCAAATTCATCGTTTCTGGTTCCGCAGCTGCAGCCCTCAAATGGCACAGTACCGAAAGCGGGGCCGGAAGGTTTACAGATTTTATGTTGCCACCACTGACCTTTCAGGAATACATTCATTTAAAAAAAATGAACCATTTGATTTTTGATGGCAGCCTTGCTTATGGCGATAAGTCTATACCCTACTGTTTGACACACGATGTGAAAGCTTTGAATAAAGAGTTTGTAAATTATTTGAATTTTGGAGGATATCCAGAAGTGGTCTTATCGGAAAAAATTCAAACGGACATGGGGCGATACGTGAAAAGCGATATTGTTGACAAGGTTTTGCTAAGGGATTTACCAAGTTTGTACGGCATCAAAGATGTACAGGAGTTGAACCGCTTTTTTACATACATAGCCTATAATACCGGCAATGAATTTTCATACGAAAATATGTCCAAGGAAAGTGGTATTCAGAAGGATACCTTGAAAAAGTATTTGGAATACCTGGAAGCAGCTTTTTTGATAAAAGTATTGAATAAAGTCGACGTCAATGCCAAAAGGCTGAAAAGGATAACTAGTTTTAAAGTGTATCTGACAAATCCATCCTTACGGACTGCCTTATTTTCCCCTATTGTAGAAACAGACGATGAAATGGGCAATATGGTGGAAACTGCCGTGTTATCCCAATGGATGCACCGTGAGAAACTGGATCTGACCTATGCCCGGTGGAAAGAAGGCAGAAATGAAGGCGAGGTGGATTTGGTATTGGTGGATGATAAAAAGTATAAGCCTGTTTGGGGAGTAGAGATCAAGTGGAGTAATAGGTATTTTGATAAACCGAAAGAATTAAAAAGTCTGATACAGTTTTGTAAGGCCAATGGCTTCGAAAATGCACTGGTAACCACCATCAATCAACGGGGAATCAAAGCAGTTGATGATTTATCATTCACGTTTTTACCAGCTTCCATTTACGCTTACAACATTGGAGATATTACCCTAAAGATGAAACACCCATGAGAAAAGTCTTCTCACACAGGGGAATGATTATAAAGGGTGTTCCATCAGTCCTTTAAAAAACAAATTATAATCTGATGAAAACCATAAGTTGAGATGATTATATTCATGTCATGAAATTCACCGAAGAAAAATTAGAAAAGGCATTTACCGAGTTGCTGGGGCAAGAAGGCTTTCCCCATCAGTTGGGGATTTTTATTGTCAGGAAACCGGATGAAGTTTTAATTGAAGCCGATTTAAAAAGTTTTCTATCCATACAATATGCTTCTCATGGCATTACCGAAAATGAAATCCATTCTATCATTCTTCAGCTGAAATCACTTGCTGCTTCTGACCTCTATGAAAGTAACAAGACATTTTTACGCATGTTATCCGATGGTTTTATCCTGAAAAGGGAAGATCGAAGCCAAAAAGATGTCTTCATTCAGTTGATCGATTATGCAGGCCTGGACAAACAGCGGCAGGCAGATGAAGAGTTTTTGATTGATGTTATATCAGATACAGAGCGGGCAGAATATGCCAAAGACAACAATCTCTACAAGTTTGTCACCCAGCTGGAAATCACAGGCACAGAAAAAAGAATTCCTGACGGAATCTTGTATATCAATGGGTTGCCTTTGGTAGTATTTGAGTTTAAAAGTGCGATCCGCGAAGAAGCGACCATCCATGATGCCTTCCGGCAGTTGACGGTACGCTACCGTCGGGATATTCCGGAACTGTTTAAATACAATGCTTTTTGCGTGATCAGTGATGGGGTAAACAATAAGGCGGGTTCCTTCTTTGCGCCGTATGAGTTTTTCTATGCCTGGAGACGTATTGCCGGACTCGCCAAAGAAGTTGACGGTATAGATTCAATGTTTACACTGGTTCAGGGAATGTTTCACAAGAACCGTTTGCGTGACATCATCCGTAATTTCATTTACGTTCCTGACAACAGCAAGAAAGAGGAAAAAATCGTATGCCGGTATCCACAATATTACGCGGCAAGGGCATTGTATAACAACATCAGGAAAGCCCAGAAACCAGAAGGAGATGGTAAAGGCGGAACCTATTTTGGTGCTACGGGTTGCGGAAAAAGCTTTACCATGCTTTACCTGACGCGCTTACTGATGAAAAGTGAGTATTTCGAGAGTCCTACCATTGTTTTAATCACAGACAGAACAGATCTGGATGATCAGCTTTCTGTACAATTTGTTCAGGCAAAAAATTTCATCGGTGACAATACCGTAGAGAGTGTGGAAAGTCGGGCCGATCTCCGTAGGAAACTTCAGGGAAGGCAAAGCGGGGGTGTATTTTTAACTACCATCCACAAGTTTACAGAAGATACCGAATTGCTCTCGGATAGAAACAATATCATTTGTATTTCAGATGAGGCCCACCGCAGTCAGATCAACATGGACCAAAAAGTAAAAGTCACCGAAAAAGGGGTGACCAAATCATTCGGTTTTGCCAAGTACCTGCATGATTCTTTACCGAATGCCACTTATGTTGGATTCACGGGTACGCCAATTGATGCGACATTGGATGTTTTCGGAAAAGTGGTAGATGCCTACACCATGACCGAATCGGTCAAAGATGAAATTACGGTGAGGATTGTCTATGAAGGGAGAGCTGCTAAAGTCGCCTTGAAAAACGGTGAATTGGAGAAAATTGAACAGTATTATGAAGACGCTGCTTCTCTGGGCACCAATGAATATCAGATAGATAAGAGCAAGCAGGAAACAGCCAGCATGTATGCCATATTGGGGGATCCGGACAGATTAAGGGCTGTTGCAGAAGATTTTGTACAGCATTATGAGCGTAGGGTTCAGGAAGGCGCTACTGTCAAAGGAAAAGCGATGTTTGTCAGCAGCAGCCGGCAGATCGCCTATGAATTGTATCAAAATATTATTGCCATCCTGGGCTCTCGAAGCTCCAGCTTCGAGAAAATAGAAAGCACCAATTTTGCTCAATACTTTACAAAGCATTTTGGTTACCCCGAAGAATGGCATAGCAGAAAATTACCTCATCGAAGCAAAGAAGGATTAATTCAATCCATAACATTTCGCCTTGCTGACAGTTTGCCACAAAGTGTTTTGAAGAATATTGATATTGAAGTCAAAGATCTATCTGATGAGAAGAAAGATGAACAGAAAAGAAAGAAATATGAATACTGGCTTGATAAAGGTTATGGATGCTGTGCTTTAGCCAATAAAGAGATGGCTCAAGTAGTCCAGGATGCTTTGTTGCATCATGATGGAGTTAAATATGACCTGTTAGCATGGAGCATTATGCCGAATCACGTGCATGTTTTAATCAAGACAAATGATGATTTACCAGGAATCATTCAATCCTGGAAATCTTTCACTGGAAAATGGGCATTGGCTAACAATAAAAAATTAAATCTGGGGATTGAAAAGGATGCCAGGCAATTTTGGATGCCTGAATATTGGGACAGGTTTATCCGGGATGAAAATCACTTCAATGCTGCGGTTAGATATATTTTGAATAACCCGGTAAAGGCTTATTTACCAAAAGAAAGTTCAGCTTATCTCTATAGAGGAATGCAGCTGGATCTGCATTCAACCCGGCAGCTTCACCCAACCCAGATTAAATTGGTTATGACCAGAAATCAAGATGATACTGAAACCCTTTGGAATTTATTGGGCACCAAAGAAGACCGCAAGGAATTGGACCGACAGTTCAAAAACCCCAAATCCAATTTCAAGATTGCCATAGTGGTGGATATGTGGCTCACGGGTTTTGACGTACCGTTTTTGGATAGCATCTATATTGACAAACCCATTCAGCAACATAACCTGATTCAGACCATTTCAAGGGTCAACCGGAAGTTTGAAGGTAAAAACAAAGGGTTGGTAGTGGATTATATCGGCATCAAAAAGCAAATGAATTTAGCCCTTGCCAAATACAACAAAGGAGACGAAGAAAACTTTGAAGATATTGCGCAGTCTTTGGTGGTAGTAAAAGATCACCTGGATTTATTGGCCAGATTGATGCATACCTTTGACAGCTCAAAATACTTCCGTGGCAGCACCATAGAACAGCTCAACACGCTGAATATGGCTGCTGAGTTTGTGCAACAGACCAAGGAACTGGAAACCCGTTTTATGGGATTGGTTAAACGATTGAAAGCCGCTTATGATATCTGTACAGGAAGTGAAAATCTAACTCAGAATGAAAGAGATAATATCCATTTCTATTTAGCCGTTCGTTCCATTGTTTTCAAACTGACCAAAGGCAATGCACCCGACACGGCACAGATGAATGCAAGAGTTAGGGAAATGATAAAGGATGCTTTGCAAAGTGACGGAGTTGAAGAAATTTTCAAATTGGGTGAAGAGAACGAGCAAGACATTTTTGATGAAGACTATTTAGCTAAGATTGACAAAATCAAGCTACCGAACACGAAAATCAAATTGCTTCAACAGCTATTGGCTAAAGTGATTGGAGAAATCAGAAAAGTAAACAAGGTAAAAGGCATTGACTTCACTAAGAAAATGCAGACCATTGTTGAACGCTACAACAACAGAGATGCCAATGACATTTTGAGAAGTGATGTGTATGAGGAAATGGCTGAAGCTTTGACAAATCTAATTTGGGACGTTCACAAAGAATTCAGAGCAGGAGATGAATTAGGCATTGACTTTCAAGAAAAAGCCTTTTATGACATCCTGAAAGAGCTTTGTAAAAAATACGACTTCACCTACCCGGAAGACAAACTTATTGACCTATCAAAAGCCGTGAAAATTATTGTTGACAACCAGGCAAAATTTCCAGACTGGAATAAAAGGGACGACATTAAATCAGCATTGAAAGTTGAGTTGATATTGATTTTAGATGAGTTTGGTTATCCGCCCGTAGAAAGAGACGAAGTGTATTTGGAAATTTTTGAACAAGCTGAAAATTTTAAGAAAAACAGACAATAAGCCAACGCAGCATTCAGGTATCCCGCTTAGAGCGGGTCCAGGTTGCACGACTTGTCACGCTCAAATAGGGTAACCAAGAAACAAGCCTGACCTTGACACAAGGAGTGCCTTTCCAACCCCGATAAAATTAAAATAAAGAAATTTCCCTTTCCATGATCAACCTAAAGAAATACCATTAAATACAAAGCTCATTTCCAACCTTGTAAATTCTTTGAAACAGCTGGAACCATCTGGCACAGAAATTGAATCTGTGTCAGATATATCGTTTTTCAAAAAACACCACGCACGTGTTTTATTTTGGTGGCTAAGCTTGAATTCTCAAATCAAATCCCTTAAAGGGCCACAAAAATTGACGTTAAAAATTAATAGTAACATAGGGCACCTTATCGGGATGTTTGTGCCATCCATATTCTATGTAATCCCAGGTAACTTCCTCGCCATTTACATGAAAATGAAGAAATCCTTCCTTAATCCGGGTAGAATCACCCCTCCAGCTGGGCCTGCCGGCAATGGCGCCGCCGGTAATATACCTCGTTTTGTTCTCCAGGTGCAGGTCTTCCAGAAAATGTACATGTCCTTGCAATACCAGTCGTACATTGTACTGATCGAAAATCTCTATAATTTCATTTCGGTTGATAATCCAGCTATCCTGCACCGCTCCTGATGAGGGATATTTTTGTCTGATCGTTGAAATAAATGGCAAATGACTCACCACTACCACTGGTGTTCCGGGCCCCGAAGCTTCCAGATCTTTAGCCAGCCATTCTTTTTGCGCATCATCGATATATCCTATGTATTTCTGATCTTTTACATCCAGTGAATTGAGCACAATAAAATGCCAGCCTTTGTGATCAAATGAATAATAGGTAGCTCCGAAATGCCGCTCAAACATTCCGTATTTATAATCGGGATGATCCGGACCAGTGTCACTCTCTGGATAGATGCCAAAGAGATCGTGGTTGCCGACACAAGGATATACTTTTTTATTAATGGCGGCAGCAGCCGTTTTGTAAAGATTAAACAAAGAATCAGAACGATTTAAATTCCCACGCATCACATCAAATACCAAATCGCCCCCGGTTAGTACAAAATCTGCTTTCAGTTGGTTAATGGTATCGGTGGCGAGTTGAAAAGCCTGGTAGGCGTTGCGCTCGTGTTGTAAATGTAAATCGGTGATGAACAGAAATGAGAAATTATCCTCTGTATTGGTTTTTTGTTGCGCACAGGCTGTCACCAGGCACATTGCTACGATTAAGGTTAAAAATCTGGTCATTTTGCTTTTTTCTGATATTACTTCAATTCATCGGATAAAGGCCTTTTGGCCCATAATGTAGCCATAAAAGTGCCACTCAAAATATGCCAGATGCCCCACCAGGCGGCGATAAAGGCCATGCCGCCCAATCCATCAAACAGGTTGGGATTAAAAATTAACACCAGGGCGAGGCCCGAGTTTTGAATGCCGGTTTCAATGGTAAGGGTTCTTCGGTCGGCACGTGGCAGCCTGCCCAATGTGGCCAGTGAAAATCCACTTGCCAGCGCCAGAAAATTATGTGCCAATACTATCAGAATGATCAGGTGGATGTATTTTAAAAAGTACCCGAAGTTTGAAGCAAAAGCCGCTATAATGAACAGGGCAAAAAGACCCATAGATATGTTTTTAATCGGACCTGCAATTTTTTCGGTGGTCTTGGGGTAACGGTTGGAAAACCATATTCCTGCTACAACCGGCGCTCCCAACAACAGAAGAACTGTTTTAAGCATTTCCACGGGATCAATGGAAATGGGTATGACCAGGTCAGAAGCGCCGGCATACAAAGAACCCCACAAGGTAAAATTTAGGGGTGTCATGAAAATTGCCGACAAAGTGGCTATGGCCGTAAGACTCACCGATAGTGCAACATTGCCTTTGGCAATGGAACTGAGGAAGTTGGATATATTGCCACCCGGACAAGACGCAACCAATATCATACCCAGGGCTACGCTGGGCGTAGGCTTTATAAAATATATCAATATAAAAGTAAGGGCAGGTAATGCCAAAAACTGAGAAATTACCCCCAGAACTACGGATTTTGGATTTTTTACGACCAACACAAAATGATCGTATTTAATCCCCAATGCCACGCCAAACATGATAAAGGCAAGGGTTATGTTCATAAATAGCAATCCCCCGCTTTTAAAGTTAAGCCTTATCCAATCAAGTGTTTCGAGATTAGCTTTAAGATTCAGGTCGGTTCTGATGACCCTTTCATTAGAAAAACAAACCCTGTGCCGTCGGCTGTAGTACCAGTCTGTTCCGGAAAAACGCTGTTCCGGCTGCCCTGCCACTTCCAGCGCCTCCAGGCTATCCATGCCAATGCGCAGGTATTTTACCGGTGTTTCCAGGCCTTGAGGAGGCTCGTGTTTTTTCAGGCTTATTTTTTGATTTCGCAATCCGGGATGGAGACGAATTTCATCAATTTTTTCATCAATGATTACAACCTCATGGCCTCCGTCAAATACCCACCTTTGCAATGCCTTTATCTCAGTGGCTTTGCCGGCCGCTGCTTCCACCTCTTCCACAGACATACCTGGTCTGATACTGCTTAATTTTTGTTGCAGGCTCTGTGCTGATACGGTACAAGTTGCCAGGGCCAAAATCAATGTCAGAAAATACCGTCTGAGGCAAAGTATCCTTGCCCCGAATTCGCTTCTTCGGAAATAATAGTTTGCATGCATCTGATTCATGGTGAACTTACATCGCATATTTACATTTTTTTTGCCAAGATCAAAATTACCGGTTAAAAAACTGGTTTTCGGCCCTATATACCATGGCCATTTTATTGAAAATTCATGTATAACAGAATGTATACATACTATTAAAAATGAAACCATTCTCGCCTGGATTTTTTGCAAAGAATCCTCTTATTTCAGGATTATTTATTTGCGCAACATATTTGTTTTTTTGCGTGTCTGTCTATGGAACGGCGCCTTTAAGTTTCCAAAAGCTGCTTTGTGATTTTTCAGAGCAACCTGATAATATCGATCATGGTCAGCCGGCTTTTTCATGGATTATCAATGCAGCAAAAAGAAATTCGTCTCAAAAAGCTTTCAGAATAACCGTTGCAACCTCAGAACAAAATTTGCTGGAAGACCATCCCGATCTTTGGGATACCGGCCTGATATTGAATGAAGAAAGCCTGCACCACCTCTACGCCGGAAAACCGCTTTTAAGCAATAAAGAATATTTCTGGCAGGTCTTTATACGCGACAATGAGGGCCATGAGCTTTTGAGCCCGATTCAACGTTTTACAACGGCCGTGTTACATCAAAGCGACTGGGATGCTGTGTGGATTGGAGCAGGTCCTGCCGTGGCGCAATTACCGGCTAAAGGGTTTTTTATGGATGCCAAAGAGGAAAAAGACATGCCCGATACCATTGCACACGATGGACGTTCATTGCTTCTCAGAAAATCTCTTTCCCTGGGAACAGGTGTTAAATCAGCGAGGGTATTTGTAAGTGGACTCGGCTTTTATGAATTGTACATCAATGGAAAAATAGCAGGCAATTACAAGCTCAATCCAGCCAAAACCAATTATACAAAAGAGGTTTTGTACGACAGGTATGATCTGAAGGACTTTTTAGTGCCGGGGGAAAATGTAGTTGGCTTTCACCTGGGTAATGGATGGTACAACCCTTATAAAAAATGGTGGAAAGAATATCGTATGCAGTGGTTTGGACATAAAAAGGCCATTTTGCAGGTGCACATCGAATACGAAGACGGGCGCAGGGAAGTGATTACTACCGATGAAAGCTGGAAAACGCATCCCGGTCCGGTCCTGTATAATTGTATCTACGATGGAGAAGTGTATGATGCCAGAGAAGAAACAATGGGATGGAATATGCCGGGTTATAATGACAGTCATTGGAAAAAAGCTGTACAGATGCAGCCTCCCGGTGGACAGATGAGGGCCCAGCGCTTACAGGCCATGGAAATCGTTGAGGTGAAAAAGCCGGCCCGGAACTGGTCGGTGCATCGCGATACTTTATTGTACGATATGGGTCAGAATTACACCGGATCTATCCGGATTAAACTCAAGGGCAAAAAAGGCAGTAAAATGCATGTCCGTTTTGCCGAAGATGTTTACGATAATGGCCGCCTTGACATCACCAGCAACGAAAGGGCCGCTGCACAAGCTGAATACATCTTGAAAGGAGAGGAGGAGGAGACGTATGAACCCCGATTCACTTACTACGGCTATCAATATGCAGAAATTACATTTGAAGGTGACCCCATCATAATAACGGATGTAGAGGGCCTGGTTATCCACAGCAATATGCCACAAAGTGGAGCTTTTAATTGCAGTCATGATCTCATCAACAAAATTCATCATGCCACGGTATGGTCACAAAAAAGCAACAGCATTGGCTATCCGATGGACTGCCCGCAAAGAGATGAAAGGCTGGGCTGGCTTGGCGATGTGCAGGTGAGCGCTGAACAGGCTATGTTTAATTTTGATATGTCATTGTTTTTTGGCAACTGGCTCACAGGCATACGGAAAAATCAGGATGAAAAAAGCGGAGATATACCTATCATCAGTCCGCGGCCCTATATCAAAGACGAAGGTGTAGAGTGGAGCAGCACCTACCTTATTATGGTTTGGCAGCATTACCTGTATTATGGGGATAAGCGCATCCTGGAAGAACATTATGGTGCCATGAAGAGATATATGGAATTTCTCAGAAAAATTTCAACAGATAATATCGTACCCAATGGCTGGATAGGCGATTGGGGAAGCATGGTGAAAGGCTGGAAGGAAGGTCAGCCCGTATCGGTTTCCACGGCCTTTTATTTTTACAATGCAAGGACCCTCGAAAAGGTGGCGGCTGTTTTAGGTTACAGCAAAGATCAGGTGCATTTTGCCAATTTGGCACAAAAAATAAAAGCTTCCTACAACCAGAAATTTTTTGATGCAAACCATAATGATTACAATGATGGAAGCCAAATGGCCAATGCTTTTGCGCTATATCTTGGATTGCAACCCGAAGAAAGATCGCCATCTATACTGCGAAATCTAGTTCACGACATTGTGGTTAACAACAATACCCACCTTACCACCGGGGTGCTGGGCACCAAATATATGATCGATGCCCTGTCTATGTTTAACCGATCAGACATTTCCTGGTCGCTGGCCACCCAAATCACCTATCCCAGCTGGCATGCCATGATGCAGAAATACAATACGATGTGTGAATTCTGGACCATGAAGCAATCCAAAAACCATGTAATGATGGGAAGTATCGATGCCTGGTTTTACAAGGAGCTGGCAGGCATAAGAATGGATGAAAATCACCCGGCATTCAGGCAATTTACCATCAGGCCCTATTTTGCGGATGGCCTCGATTTTGTAAATGCCTCTTTTGAAAGCATCAGGGGGAATATCAGGGTTTCCTGGAGTAAAACGGAAGGATCGTATGTAGTAAATGTCACCATACCTTTCAATACGACGGCCGAGGTTGTTTTACCAGCAAAATTTGGTTCAACCATATTGTGTGAAGGAATGGATCCTTCAGAAGTCGAAGGTATTGTTTCAAAGGATGAAAATAACGCTGAATGGGTGATAAGGGCAGGTTCGGGTTCTTATCAGTTTGAGATCACCGCGGGCAATCACTGATGAAAGACAGGAACTTCTCCGCTGTAATCAATTCGGTAGTTGCCACCCTCATTCTGAATTTCCAGAACGCCATTTTTCATAAGAATACCAGGACCTTCAAATAAAGGTATGATTGCCCGGTTGCCTTGAGGCACTCCGTTGACATAAAGCTCTGGCATTCTTCCATATCCGTTTCCATAAGGCCATTGGGGCTGCTGCCAGGGCTGGTCTGAAATATAGCTGGCCTGTGTTGTTGGGCCAAAACCCCAGTCGAACATGGGTTCTTCGAAAGTGCCTGTTGCCTGATATACGGCTCTCAGACGAATATTTTGCCTGTTCTTTACCTCAATAAAGCTTTGATCTGCTGCGTTTTCTGGTGTGATGGGAGATTTTCTTTTCAAATATTTTTCAACGGATTTTTGGTTTTTAAAGTCTTTTGAATCAAAAACCTCCAGGACAAATCCACAAACC
Organism: Cyclobacteriaceae bacterium; assembly: GCA_020832305.1. Lineage (GTDB taxonomy): Bacteria > Bacteroidota > Bacteroidia > Cytophagales > Cyclobacteriaceae > JAFIEV01. The sequence goes on from JAFIEV010000025.1 coordinate 18,708, forward strand.
TGATCAGGTTCAGCAGAGATGACCACTGCCTGATAGGTGGGGTATTGCTCAAGTTTGTCCAAAATCCGCAAACTATGTACATCTCCGAAAGGTGATACACAGATCCAGGCATTGTTGCCATGTAGGAGTAAATGTCCTGATCTTTGAGAAACAGGCATGGTTTTGGGCAGAATGATATAAGAGCTGTTTTCGGCAAGGACTTTTTGATTGGCAGCAAAATTTACCACACCATGGTGCTTTTTACTGTCTGGAAATCGCAGGGTAAAATCCCGTTGCCAGAGACTGTCCCAATTCAGGCAGAGCGCTTTGATGGTATCTGCCATGGTCTGTGCGCCTAACGGGGTACGGGTCATTTGAAGCAGGGTGTTATCATGCTGTACAATTTGTGTAAAAGGGGTGGTGGCATTTCCTCCAAAATTTTCATAGAACCGGCCGTTTCCTCCAATGACCATGGGAAGTGAATCAGCGCCTTGTCCTTTTATGAGCAATTTCCAGTTGACCATCTGATAGCTTGCCCCGGTCCATCCGCCATAATTACTTCTGGCACTGCCCATTGAAAAGTTATCACCCATATAGAAATGCTTTCTCACGAATGAGGGTCTCAGCATATGATAATCAGGTCTTGAGAGTAGATATTGGGTGCCGCTGGATTTACCCAATGCGAGCTTAACTATGCTTGCCACTGGCCTGTAGGTACTGGTTGCCGCATGCAGACATTGTATATATCCTGCACCTCTAAAAGGAACGGGTGGCTGTTCGCTCTGAGAAAACCAAAGCCACGTAAGATAGGTGGTGGCTTCAATGCCCGACCGAGGTATGGCTGTGCCACGCATTTCTGGGCCTCCCTGCCCGCCGAAACTGTAATACAGGGCAAGTTCTGCGGCATAGTAATCCAGAACCGCTTTGGCCATGGCTTTTATTGCATCATTTTTAGCAAAATCATAGATATTTAGCCAGCCCATCAGATTATATACCTGGTAAATGCCAGAATGCCATTCGCCATTTCCATTCTGAAACAAATCATGCGACCAGCGCCTGAGCCATTGATCCATTTCACGAAATCTTTTTTCTGCCTCAGGATAACGATCAGCATGGCTTAGCGCTGATTGCGCATGCAAATAGCCGCTAGTGCGATCCATGTTTATATGGTTTTCTGTACCTTCTGATGTCGATGCATTATTGGCATCCTTTCTTTCAAATGCTTTTTCAAGGATTTTAAATTTGTTGATTTTTACTGACTGAGCCTCAGTATATCTGTGTAATATCCTCGACATACCAACCAGGGTGAAGTGGAAGGGTGCATTTTCGCTGAACCTCGAAATCCAGAAATTGGCAAGGCTGTCTTCCAATCCATATTTTTCAAATCGGGCCATTGCATATGGCCAGTAATATTTTTCGGGATCTCCAATAGAAGGAGAGGGCGGTTGGTAATGATCAGCTATATGATGGATTAATACCCTGGCTTTTTTCTCAAAAAGTAGATCATCATGGTTTTGAGATTTTACATTATTGTAAAAGACAACATTCAGTCCTGCCATGCAGAAAAGAAAAATTTTAATTATCTTCATAAACAAATATCAGCGTAAGCGGGAGGAGAAAAAATTTTGCATAAAGTTAATACGGTGTCTGTTAATTACACAAAAAGGAAGGTAAAAATGTATGAAAAGAATGGTGTCAGGCGCGTTCAAAGCTTTGGAAAGCAGCAGGGAGATTTTCAATAATATCAGATGCAATCAGAGAAGTGTAACCCAATCGACTTGCCGCCAGATCTCCTGCCAGCCCGTGAAGGAATACACCTAACTTAGCTGCATCGGAGGGAAGATAGTACTGGCCCAGAAGAGAAAGGATAATTCCGGTAAGTACATCGCCACTGCCGCCTGTAGCCATTCCAGGGTTGCCGGTAGGGTTGAAAAATACATTGCCATCGGGTAGTGCAATGCTGGTGAAAGCTCCTTTGAGAACAACTATGCACCTGTGTTGGATAGCGAAAGTCCTGAGCTTTTCAAGTCTGTGAAAATCATTGTCCCAATCACCTGCCATGCGTCGAAATTCTCCCGGGTGTGGGGTAAGAATAGTATTTTCAGGAATGAGTTCAATAAAAGCAGAATGTTGAGATAGCAGGTTAAGGGCATCTGCATCGAGTACCAGAGGTTGCCGGGCCTGGCTTAAGAGGTTTTGCAGAACCTGGGCTGTTTCTTTGTGTTGCCCCCAGCCCGGGCCCGCAGCAATGGCGGTATAGATTGAAATGTCGGGAAGTGCAACTGTATATTCAATATTGTCATCCTCAGAAGCCATGGCTTCAGGCACAGCAGTTTGTACAATCGGATAACCACAAACCGGCACATGACAGGTAAGCAGGCCTGCACCGGACCTTAGGGCAGCCCGGGCTGCAAGTACAACTGCACCCATTTTACCCTTGCTGCCCGCAAGTATTAATCCATGGCCATAATGCCCTTTATGACTAAAACGTTCCCTGGGCAAAATGCGGGAAAGTAACATTTCCCTGTCGAGAATATGATAAGGACTATGCACCTGTTGTAAGTGGCCCGCATCAAGTCCAATATCTACTAAATGCCAGTGTCCGGTATATCTGGCATTTTCCGGCATAAAGAAAGCAAGTTTGGGAACCTGAAAAGCAACGGTATGGTCTGCCCTGAAACGTATTCCATCTGAAAATTTATCGCCATACATACCTGATGGAATATCGACGGATATTTTTACACCTGGAAAATGGTTTAGGTGTTCTATCAATTTTGCATTTAATCCCTCGAGAGGGCGGGATAACCCTGAGCCAAATAAGGCATCTATTATGATGTGGCCAGTTTGAATATTGACGGGAAAACCATTTTCATCTTCAATTGTCACTACTTTGATCAGAGATTTCAAGCGATGAAGGTTGGTAGAAAAATCTTCACTGGGTTTCATGTTTGCCGAAAGAACAAACGCTTGTACCTCACATCCTTCTTCATGCAATAATCTTGCTATGGCTAATCCATCACCACCATTATTGCCACCCCCACAAAAGATATGTACCTCTGTATTCAGGTTGATATTTTTTTGCAACCATTTGACAAATGCAAGGGAAGCCCTTTCCATTAAATTTATAGAAGAAACTGGTTCATTCTGAATGGTGTAGGCATCTGCCTCACGAATCTGCGAAGTGAGTAATACTTTCATAAGAAATCCTGATTCAGGGGTTGGAAACGAAACCTTGCATCAATATGCCACCGGTGTGACGGTCTCTTACCATATACATGAATGGCCTGTCAATATGATATGATTTATTACCCTCTACTTTTGCGGGCAATTTACTTAGTACCTGAGCTGCTATAGGTGCACTTATGTCAAAAAGTACTTTCTGGCGCATTTCATGCAGGTAGTTTGGGCTTTCAGTGATCATTTCACTTAATGCTCCGGAATTGCTGAAAATCTCATTAACACCAAGAGATTTTAATACTTCATTCAAAGAGAGACTATTTTCGGATTTAAAGGCAGGAAAACTAATATCTGCTATTTCGGGCATGGCCATTTCATGGTAAAAGTCCATGTCTTCAGCCCGATATGTTTGTATGATTTCTGACAGGGTATATTTTTCATCTGGCATAGCTATACAAAACTGAAACATACCCTTTCCCATCGGTAGTTCATAATACTGAAGTTTCTGATCCCTGAAGCTTCGAAGGGGGGTTTGTTGTGCGGCTATATATGAACTATTAATTATACTTCCCTTGTGAGTTTTAAAATCACCTTTAGCGAATGCAAAATTGCCCTTACTAAAGATTTCCTGTATGGGCATGGATATGGTACTAATCCAAAATAATCTTGCTTCTGGAGCTATTTTTTGAAGAACTTTACCGGAATGGCCTTTGGTTCGGAGTTCAGACCAGCGGTTTACAAGGTCACCTGCATTTTCTTTGCCGAAATTAGCTACACGCACCTCTGTATCGTAGTAAGCCATAATTATATTTTCATAATTATGGTTAAGTCTGAGCTCATCGCTGTGCCACAAAGAGGATGCCATGCTTAATTCAATATTTCGATCTATCAGCCGGTACAAATTTAAAAGTTCACTAACCGTTTTGTTTAAAGCTACGGGGCTAAGATACCTGGTATTGAGCAGACCACTTATTTCATCTTGTGCCTCACCTTTGGTTCCGTTTTGTAAAGCGCCAAGTGATGTGCTGAGTGAAAAAGGCGAATAAACCAGGTTTGCATCCGGGTGACTTTGATACAAGGCTTTAAAAACATCTGCAGCGAGCCGATTGTTGGATCTGATTAGCTCGCTTTCAATTTCAGTAAGATTTCTAAGTTCAGCCTTTTTTCCAGGCTCAGGGGTTATTTCACAGGAACTTATCAAAATGGTCATACTGCATAAAAAGACCGTTGCAGGCAGGAGTTTGCCTGTGAGAGAAAATAAATTTACGATCTTCTGTAGCAGTTTTTTCATAATTAACCTACAACATAGTAAATACTAATCAAAAGCACAAATGTTTGAACGAGAATATAATTTTGGCGCAGATTGTAGAACCGGTTGACTCAATTGTCATAATCAAAACCTGAGTCATTTGCCGGATTAGCGAATATTCATATCAACTTTTAATTCACTGTTAAAATACCTGCAAACCTTCCCGGAAGCTGTGTTGTGTTAAGATATCATAACCCATTTTTTGAATCGTTCAATTTTGAATGCGCTTAGTATATATTTTTTAGTTTTCCGATTCTTTACACATCCATACCAAATTAACGAGCACTTGTTTTTAATATATTTATTTCTACATTTGCAGTCCTTTATCAAATTACAGCCGCTATGAAGAAGCTGTTTTATATGTGGGTAATTCTGGCCTCTGTGCTATTGTCATCTACGGGTGTGGTTTCAACTTTACAATTTGATGACCACTCGGCAATGCTTGAGCAGGTTCAGGATGAAGATGGTGAAACATCTTTCCCGTCGCAGTATAGCATCGTTATGTACAAGGCAGTGATGCCTATAGTCAATGCTATACCACAGGCGGTGTTATTGGCTGAACTTGTGGTTCCGGAGCCTGAGAATACCCAAATCGATTCTAAATACCTTCTCGCTCAAAAGCCTGTACCTTACTTTAATATCTTATTCAGGTACATAATATCTCCCAATGCCCCTTAATTGAAACAGTTCTATAGTTTTGCCTGCAGGATAATACTCAGGCAAATTGAATTTTTACAATAGCTAATTATTTTATAACACTTAAATTTCAGAATCTATGCGCAATAGTGGTGCAATAGTATTTCTCACAGTTATCATTACAATACTGTGTATTTATTACCTTTCATTTACGTTTATATCTTCCAATGTAAATAAAAAGGCAACCATTCACGCTACCGATGTGAATGGAAATATTGATTTTTCCAAAAAACAGTCCTTCCTCGACTCTGTCTGGACTGAACCTGTTTTCAGTTTTCTGGGCATTAAGTACACCTACAAAGATATCAAGGAAACGGAATTGAGCCTTGGTCTTGACTTACAGGGAGGTATGCATGTAACCCTGGAGATCTCACCCATAGATATCATCAGAGGTTTAAGCGGTAACAGCGAGGATCCCGCTTTTCTCCAGTCCATTGAACGAGCCAATGAGTTACAGCGCCGAAACCCGGGTGAGTATGCAGCACAGTTTCTCACCGCTTTTCGCGAGGTAAATCCGGGAGGCCGACTGGCGCCTATATTTGCCCACTCGGGTAATCGGGGGAGAATCAGTTTTGACACCAGTGACGATGAAATTATGCGCATTATGCGTCAGGAAATCGATCAGGCAGTAGACCGCTCTTTTGAAATTCTGAGAACACGTATTGACCGCTTTGGTACATCTTCTCCTAATATTCAAAAGCTGCAGGGATCTGGTAGGGTGCAAATAGAGTTACCCGGTGTAGAAAACAGCGAAAGGGTTCGTAAATTACTTCAGGGTGTTGCCCGCCTCGAATTTTGGGAAGTATATGAACTCCAGCAGCTCAGCGATCCTTTGCTGGCCATCAACAACCGTCTTCTAGAGGAAGAACGCGCAAAGACTGGCACGACACCTTCCCGTACAGCTACACCGCAGGATGACGACTTGTCAGGCTTGATAGAAGAGGAGATCGGCCCCGATACCTCTTTGGATACTCTCGAGGCCGATGATTTGGAAGCCCTTCTTCAATCAGATACTGCTTCTTTGGAGGATGCAATGGAAGGTCCTGCAATTTCACAATTTTTGAGTATGATCAACTACCCAGCAGGTTTCGTAAGTCTTAAAGATACCTTAAGGGTTAACAGAATTTTGCAAAGAATTGCTTCGGGAGATCTGAGGGGTTTTATGCCTCCGGATGTGCGTTTCTTATGGGAGGTAAAACCTTCTAAAATGCAGGATGGTAGTGAGGCACTGGCATTAATACCTATAAGGGTACCCAGGGGTGGAAAATCTGCTCTCAGCGGTGATGTAATCAGCGATGCCCGTCAGACCCTTGATGAAAGAACCTCGCCTGCCGTATCTATGGAAATGAATTCTGAAGGCGCCAAAAGGTGGAGAAGACTTACAGCTGATAACATTGGTCGGCGAATTGCCATAGTCCTGGATGATTATGTATATTCTGCGCCGATGGTTCAGGTTGAAATACCAAATGGTCAATCCATCATTACCGGTAACTTCACCCTAGATGAAGCCAAAGATTTGGCCAATGTGCTCAAGGCAGGTGCGTTACCTGCACGTACCCGTATTGTAGAAGAAGCGGTTATCGGACCAACTCTTGGAAAAGAAGCGCAAAGACAAGGTTTTCTTTCTATCATTAGTGGTTTGGCCATTGTGGTCTTGTTTATGATTGCGTATTATAACAAAGGTGGCCTGGTTGCCAACATTGCATTGTTGTTTAATATATTCTTTATCTTAGGTATTCTGGCACAGCTAACCGCTTCACTTACCCTGCCGGGTATAGCGGGGATAGTACTTACCATCGGTATGTCTATTGATGCCAACGTACTGATTTTTGAAAGGATCCGTGAAGAACTTCGCAGTGGTAAAGCTTTATTAAATGCCATTTCCCTTGGTTATGAGAAGGCTTACAGCTCAATTATAGATGCCAATGTTACCACCTTCCTCACCGGTGTGATTTTATATACCTTTGGTCAGGGCCCTATTAAAGGATTTGCCACTACCCTGATGATTGGTATTGCCTGTTCATTCTTTACAGCTGTATTTATTACACGCGTAATTGTGACCTGGATGACCAAAAAGGGTGACAAGAGCAAAATGACCTTTGCCTGGCCATTTTCATCAAATCTGTTGGCTAATCTCAACATCGATTTTCTTTCGAAAAGAAGGGTGGCATACATTACCTCATCTTCTATTATCGTCTTAGGTATTGTACTGGTATTTTTTGAAGGTGGTCTCAATTATGGTGTAGACTTTACCGGTGGCCGCTCATACGTGGTTTCCTTCAATCAGTCTGTGGTGCCTACAGAACTCAGAAGCGCCCTGGTGACTGGATTTGAAGACGCTGGTACCGAGGTAAAAACCTATGGCGGTAACACGCAGATGAAAGTAACGACCAGTTATCTGATCGATGATGAATCGGATGAAGGTGATGAAATGGTAAGAAATGCACTTATAGCCAGCATAGAATCCTTTACGGGTCAGAAATTCATAGCAGATGACTCAAGAGTGGATGAAAATCACTTTACCATCAGCAGTTCTACCAAGGTTGGAGCAACCATAGCTGAAGACATAAAAGTAGCCGCCCAGGAAGCGATTTTCTTCTCACTGATTCTTATCTTCCTCTATATTCTTGTGAGATTCAGAAGGTGGCAATTTGGTTTAGGAGCCGTGGTGGCAGTATTCCATGATGCTTTGTTTGTTATTGCAGCCTTTGCCATAGCACGGTTGTTTGGCATCGCATTCGAGGTGGACCAGGTCTTCATTGCAGCGATGCTGACGCTTATCGGTTACTCCATTAACGACACGGTGGTTGTATTTGACCGTATTCGTGAAAATATGAATGAGAGGCCGCATGAAAAACTCATCGATACTTTTAATATGTCGATAAACAGTACCATGAATCGTACTTTGATTACTTCATTTACTACCTTGATCGTTGTATTTATCTTACTCGTATTTGGTGGAGAGGTGCTCAGAGGATTTTCTTTTGCCCTGTTTATAGGTATTCTGGTTGGTACTTATTCATCGATTTACATAGCATCTCCGGTAGCACTTGACCTGAGCAAAAAAATGCTTAGGGCCAAAGGAGAAGCCTGATAATGGAAAGTGCAAAATAATTATACAAAAAAAGCCCCTGAACTTCTGTTCAGGGGCTTTTTTACTCAAGCTATTGGAATTTGTACATCAATCATATTTTAGCAAATTAATAGGATTGTTACTTTTCAGAATGCTCAATGGAACAGTTTGTTGGTTTGTAATTTTTCATCAATATGTCATCACATCATATCGTCAGGGAACATCAGGAGCCTACTTTAATCATATGGAATGGGTTGAATTCATTACCATCTGAAACGCTTGAAGGTTTGCTTGAATGGAGCCCGATGATCATAGTTAACGGGCCAATGCTGGAACCCGCCATTAGAAGAGGGATAAAACTGGATGTTGTTCTGGGGACTCATTCAGAATTTGAAAACTGGAATGAAGAATTGGAGCAACAACAACCTCTTGAAACTTTTTTCATGAAAAGGGATGATGCAGAAATTCATTTTTTAGTTGAAATTTTGAAAACCAAAGGTATAAAGCAGGCAAATGTGATAATCGATGATCCGGAAAAGGCAGAACTTTTTTTGCCCAACCAAATTGAATTCGTTTTCTATGCGCAAAATCATAGGGGCATCATAATCTCTCCCGAGGCCAATTTTCAAAAATGGCTGACGCCCGGGCAATATTTTTTTACCGCCATTGAAGATATGCTTATTATTGAACCCCCTGTTTCCAGGAATCAGGATCAGGCAGTAAAAAACAGAAACACATACACCACACAGATCAGCGGGATGCATTCATTTTTCAATCACTCACCAAATCCTGTAATACTCTGGCAGGAATTCAAATAATTATTTTTCCAGACTAAATTTGTATTTCATTTTATTAAACTCTTTAATGAATTCGGGATAAGATGAATGGTGTTCTTTCAACAGATTTTGAAGATACTGAAGGTTAAAGAGCAATCGGGTGAGCTGTGTACCTATTATATTTTTGGAGAGCCCGAGGATGTCAGCAACCTTATCACCCATGAGCAATCTCATCTGGCTTTCTACCATGGCTGCGATTTTTTTGTCGGGGATGCTGCTTTTAAGGTGGTTTACCAAAGAGCGGGTAAGTTCTCTGCCATGTTCTGAGCTTTTTAATTGCCTCCGCTCAATTATTCTTTCGAGGTGGTATGCCTCCCTGAGATCATCTGTGAGGAGTACTTCATGTATTCCCAGAAGGAAGCCAATATACTTCCATGCATGAAGCCAGGCGTTTTTTTCATCGAGGCTGATGTCAAAGCCAAACTTTTCCAAACCTTTCAGTACGATAAGTGAAAAGGCAAGATTTGTACCGGCCATATCTTCCTGATTCACGGGAACACCCCAGTCATTATTCCATTCACTTTTGAGGGTAAAATACCTGACAACAGCATGGCGAAGGCGCGTTTTGAGAATGAGTTCATAGCCAGCTTTATCACCCGAGAATGCCTTGTCTTCAAACAGCCCAACCACAAAAGAAGCGGTTTCAAAAAGCCGCTTATCCTGGTTTTTTCTAATTTTTTCTGAAAGATACAACACCCTGGCCCCATCTGCAGCGGCGTAGCAATAGGGGAGACTGTATGCGCCCAGAATCGCCATAATCTCCCGGGTATATTTTTTAAAAAACTTCGCTGCTTCCTGCATTTGATGCTGCCGGTACCACACAGGAAGTACTTTCAGATCTGTCAGGAAGTCATTATATTCTTTCGGAGTTGATATGTTTTGAGCATCGAAATTCAGCAATTCCTGAAGCTGCTGCCGATTCATTTTTTGAATTAACTGCCTTGCCAGTTCATCAGCTATCGGGTCTCCAATCTGCCGGTACAGACCCATCGATTGTTGAAGATTGGTTAGATTCATGATATGATGTTGAAATACCTATAGCGAACTATATGTATTATACCTATGTTTTGTAAGGGTGAAAGATTATGGGTTTCTTTGCGTGAATGAAAAAGAGTTTTTACCTTTTTTTTATTATTGTAAGACAGATGCAGGTGTGCTTGTTTTAACCTGCATTTAATTTGTGAGCGTTGTGTAAGTTATGGGCAAGAGAGTATCGCCGGAATCACTCGGAGAAGAACCTGTAGGAAAATTGCTTTGGAGATTATCAGTGCCGGCAGCCATAGGTATGCTCACGATGACAGTATATCAATTGGTTGATACCATTTTCATAGGCAGGTGGGTGGGGCCCTTGGGGATAGCCGGTATTGCTGTGGTTTTGCCGATTAACATGCTCATTTCCTCCATTGGAATGGCCCTGGGCGTTGGAGGCGCATCTGTAGTTTCAAGGGCATTGGGAGCGCTGGATCTTAAGAAAGCAAATAAAACAGTCGGGAACCTGGTAAGCCTTAACCTCGGCCTGTCTGCCATTATGCTTGTTGCCGGATATACTTTTTCAAGCCAGTTTCTTATCTTGTTTGGAGCTAAGGGGAATATTTTTTCCTATGCCGACGAATATTTTTACTGGCTTTTACCGGGAATGCCTTTTTTAAGTTGGGCAATGATGAGCAACAACCTGATTCGCTCTGAAGGTAATGCCAGGAGGGCCATGATGGTTATGGTAATACCGGCAATTTTAAACATTCTGCTGGATCCAATTCTAATTTATTGGCTCGATATGGGGATGAAAGGTGCGGCTTTGGCTACTACCATCTCATATATCATAAGTGCAATATATGCTACACAGTATTTTTATTCGGGTCATAGCCGGGTAAAAATCATCCTGAAATATTTTGTGCTTAAAGCAGCTTTGGTAAAAGAAGTAGTTTCGATAGGTATCACTTCACTGGCACGCCAGGGCTCAATAAGTTTACTGGCAATTGTGATCAACCATAGTTTGTTTAGTTATGGAGGAGAAATTGCCGTTGCTATCTATGGGATTGTAAGCCGGCTAACGGTTTTTTTATTGTTTCCTTTGATAGGCCTGGTGCAGGGCTTTTTACCGGTAACGGGTTTTAATTATGGTGCGGAGAATTACCATCGGGTCAAGGAAGCCATACAGACTTCTATCATTGCCGGAACAGTCATTTCATTGGTGGTATTTTTAATTACAACATTTTACCCTGAGTGGCTCGTATATTTATTTACTTCAGACCAGCAACTTATTGAAGAAAGCAGCAGGGCAATACGCTATGTATTTTTGGCGACACCTTTTATTGCCTCGCAGATGGTAGGCGCTGCCTATTTCCAGGCAATAGGAAAAGCTGGCCCGGCATTGGTGCTAACTTTATTGCGGCAAGGGATTTTACTCTTGCCTTTTATCCTGATCTTTCCTATGTTTCTCAATATTGACGGGGTTTGGATTGCCTTTCCGGTAGCTGACTTTCTGGCTGCCATCATCACACTTTTTTACTGTATACCTCGATGGAAAAAATTATTGTACTAATATATCTGCTGTATGTTGGAGATTGAATTCATGGTCTGGAAACAATTCAATAAATTTGCAATATCAACGTTCTATCATGCATGTATTCAAAATGTATTCGCACATTAAAAAATAGAAAAAATTACCTTACATCATTTTTAAACCAAAAATTATTTTGTTAATTGGCATTAAAGCCAAACTAAAGCTTTGCCAAAAGACGAATTACTTTTATCAGTTACAATTCATGAGTCAAATACTGAAACTTGATACCATTGACAGAAAGATTTTAGAAATCCTTCAGGCAAGTGCAAAAATTACCAATGCACAACTTTCTAAAGAAATCGGTTTATCGCCGGCTCCCACATTAGAAAGGGTAAAAAAACTTGAACAGGCGGGTATCATTGCCAGCTATCATGCCAAATTAGATACCGAAAAAATAGGCCTGGGGGTCTCCACCTTCGTTATAGTATCTTTAATGGGTCATAATAAAGCAAATATTGAAGGTTTTATGAATGCCATCAATAAAATCGAAGAAGTAATAGAGTGTCATCATATAACCGGCGCAGGAGATTTTATTCTCAAAATTGTCACTAAAGACATTGCGGCCTATCAAAAATTAATGCTCGAAAAAGTAAGTGAGATTAAAGAAGTCGATAATATGCAGTCTATGGTGGTATTGTCTACTTTTAAAGACAGCAAAGTGCTGCCGATACCTTAATTATTCGTCAACTATGACATCTACCGACAATCAGATACTGAATAAAAAGCAAGTTCTTCAAAAAATCAGCAGGATTGCTTACGAGATCTATGAAAACCACTATCTGGAAAAAAAGATCTATCTGGCGGGTGTTCCTGAAACTGGATTTCGCATTGCTGAAATGATAAAAAAAGAGTTGGATAAAGTCTCTCCTTTGGATGTAAGGCTTACTGTTGTTCATATCGACAAGCAGGATCCTTTTGGATCTGAAGTAACCATAGATTGCAATCCGTCAGAATTAAAAAATAAGTCAGTAATTCTGGTAGATGATGTTTTGCACACAGGCAGAACTTTTCTCAATAGTTTGAAGCCCTTTCTTTCGACCGATATACGACAAATAGAGACGGCAGTACTTGTAGATCGGGGCCATAAATTATTTCCGATTTCAGCTGATTATAAAGGCTATGAGCTTGCAACCATGCTCAATGACCATATTGAAGTTTCGTTGGAGAAAGGAAGATTTGGGGTTTACCTTCTGTAATTAAAAAGTACTTTAGGGCGCGCTGAAAATTGCCTATCCTGTTGATTTATTTTACTTTAATATCCTGTTTTTACATGATAGAAGCATACTTTTTCAGCAAAGCCTGCTTTAGTTCTATCTTGTCATTTTACTATTGAAGGTGAAAAATACCAACCTTTTGGGAAATCCTTTGTCATTAAATATCTGGCTAAAACACCGGAACTGATAAAATTAAAGGTGTGATCACTTACTTTCACCTTTGAGTTTTACCTTCATTTACCATGCTCTTATTTTACAGAAAGCACCTTCCCGTGCCTTATAACAAGCCATATTTTAGGATCAGGTAAATCAGAGGCTCATCATATCTTTAAACCTTGATGCCTGTCGGCGGCTTACTTCAATTTTTTCTCCGCCCTTTAGTTTAACTAAAAGACCTCCGTTAAACCATGATTCAATGCCTTCAACCCAGCTGAGATTAATAATATGCTTTCGACTTGCCCTGAAAAAAGATTTATCATCAAGACGTTTGTCAAGTGCATTGAGCGATTTATGTATCATAGGTTTGTTTTTATCAAAGTAAACCTTAATGTAATTTCCATCTGATTCAAATAATCTCACTTCAGAAAGTTTAACAAACCAGCATTTTTCACCGTCTTTCACAAAAACCTGGTCATTGAGGCCCAGTTTTTCATGTATATTTATATGGGATTCTTGTTGCATTCGCAATACTTTTTGAACAGCTTCTTTGAGGCGGTCAGGACGTATTGGCTTTAAAAGGTAATCGAGGGCGTTTACTTCAAAGGCTTTCAAGGCATATTCATCGTATGCGGTAGTAAAAATAACCTGAGGTACATAATCAAGCATTTCAAGCATTTCAAAACCCGTCTTACCAGGCATCTGAATATCTAAAAATATCAGATCAGGCTTTTTCGATTCAATTAAATCGAGCGCTTCATCGGCATTGGCTGCTTCAGCAATTATTTCAACCTCTTTATGTTCTGATAATAGACTGGTCAGTTCTTTTCTGGCAAGTCTTTCGTCATCGATGATAATGGCTTTCATGATTTCCAATCAGTAAAAATTAATTTATATTTATTCAAAATGGCAAGTGAAGCTTAAAAGCAGGTATTAGCTCTTCGGAATCACAACCCGGGTAAGTACTGTGCCTTCTTTTTCATTACATATACTAAAATCAGCCCGGTTACCATATAGTAAATTTAGCCTTTGCAAGGTATTTTCAATACCCAACCCTTTGCTTTTTTGGTCTGTACCATTTAAGTAGGTGCCTGTATTTCTTATTTCTATATGTAAATAGTCATTTTCCACTATGGTTTTTATGTGAATAATACCTCCGTCTTTCAATTTTGAAATGCCGTGTTTTATGCCATTTTCTACCAATGTCTGTAGCATAAAGGGGGGGATTTGAAAACTATCACCCGATTTATCGAGCTCAAAAACCGTTTGCAATCTTTCTTCAAAACGAATGGCCTCCAGTGCAAGATAATCTTTTACAGTATGAATTTCTTCGTTTAAGGTTGTAAGTACCTTTTTATTTCCTACCAGAGATCCACGTAATATGCCTGATAATTGCGTTATTGCCTGCTTTGATTTGACAGGGTCTTCATCAACCAATGCTCTGATGCTATTTAAAGCATTAAAAATGAAATGTGGGTTTAATTGTGATTTAAGCTGGTTGAGTTTTATCTCATTGATTAAAGCTTCGTATTTCAGGGAATTATTATAGCGTTCAATAAAATGAAAAATGAAATACAATAGCGACCACAAAAAGTAAAAAACCATGGCTGCAAATATGTAGGTAATTACTACAAAAGTATCGAAGTCGGTTTCATAATTAATCGTACCCAGGGCAATGGAAAGAAAAATCTGAAACAAGTAATTGCTTACACCCAGCAGGCCGATCATAGACATCACCCGCCAAATAAGATTGCCAGGTGAAAGCGCAAACCATTTATGGTGTATGATGTAATTTCTAAAAAGGTGAGAACTCAAAAGAAACCAGGCCGCTGATAATACTATATTTATGGCCCTCCTTTCTTCGAAGGTATCAGCAAGAATCAGAAAGAACAGGTTAACTATGGCGTAAACGGTCCACCCGGATATCTGTAATATCCAGTACACCACTTTTTTCCTTCTCGCAAATTTTACAATACTTTTCATTTATGATCAACGATACGAAAAAATCGAGTAAAATGATGATGATTTTACGTAAACGGATAAAAACAAGCTCCCGACGGAATATTTATTGGCAAAAAAAGAGGTCTTGATTGAAATTAATACACATAATGAGATCTTCTGCTGAAAGCTTTTGAATGACCAACTAAGGATTCGATTTATTTGTAACATAGACGCCATCAAATTGTAAATATTGTAAATATTTATAATAATTATACTAATTTAATTCAATATTGCCATAATAATTACAGGGTATTAATTAAATATTTAAAAAATGGAGCCATGAAAGCAAACCAAATAAAATTTGGTTGTCCTGATGGGGCTGATATAAAATTTGTCGACTTGCAGAGGGGATAATTTAAAATTTGCAAATGAATGGATCAGAATATGTAAAAAACTGACAATTTATTGGACATTATCCCGAAAACGACCATAAAAAATTGAATAGTCGGATAAATCTTACACGAAAGTCACATCAGGTTCTGTCCTACCATACTAAAAAACATAATCGGAAAATATAATTTTGCGTAAATATCAATACAACGACATCACCAAAATAATCTATGGCCTAAATGATAAGGTTATGAAAACAATCATCAACACCAGCCTTTGTTTAATGCTAGTAGCGTTGAGCAGTTTATATGCAATGGAGGAGAAATCAATCCATATAACTGAGTTTGAAACATACCTCGAAATGATCAGCGATGTAAGCTGGATGCAGGAGGATGCTGTCAACACAGAAAATAATTCAGAAAAAACAAGAGTTGTTATTATTAATACCCAAGGCAGGGTACTCCGTGAAGAAACGGTAGATATGGCAACTTTTTCGAGAAGCAGCTCTATTCTATGTCCACTTATTTGCCAATCAGATTTTCTTTTTAAAAACGCAAATGTTGCTTATTATCTCTTCATGAAAAACTAAAATAAGGTTAAAAAGTAAGGTAAGTTTAATTTTTTTGATTTTCGGGAACTATTTGTACAAAAAGAGAATTATATAGTTGGTAATAATTGGTTCATGGTTATTAGGTTTCACACCTAAAGTTTTGGTTTGAAAAGGGTTGGATTTTTAAATATCCAGCCCTTTCTTTATGTAATGGGTTTTAAATAAAGGATTTAGAGTTTTTTTTAAAATTATATTTTACACTTTAATTGGTTGTGATTTCTCCGAATCATAAATAGCATGTCTGGTGTATGCACATTAAATTTATTTAATAATGTTTCCCTTTTGGCTAATGCATTTCAATACTTTAATTTTACAAAGGGACTAATCTGCATTTGGGAGGTGTTCAATTGCATTCCCTTACCCGCTATTGATGTACCGACATGAATGAATTGGATCAAAATAAAAAGTACAACCTGGGCAGACGCCGCCATTGGATCTTATTCATTGTATTGGTGTTTATCGGATTGATACTTTATTTCGTACATCAAAGGACGATAGAAAAAGATATTCCGGATGAACAATTCAGTGCAGGGGATTACAAAGATGATGCTCAATACGATGATCATCAAATCAAGGAACCTGATATCGGCCTTGTGCCAAAAAGCCCGGAAGCAGATGAAACACCGTCAGATACTTCGGCTTATGATCTGGAAATTAAAGATTTTGACATCGATCCATTTTATGCAGACAGCCTGGGCGAGATTTACATAGTGAGCGATGATATTATAAGAGAGTCTTTGGCCTTGAAAGAGCGACGAAGCACCCCTTTGGAAGAGAGCAAAGAAGAAATTCCGGAAAAGTTTGAAAAACAACAAGTAAAGACGCTGAGAAGAATTACAGGCAGGGTTATTTGTGCTGAGGATTTTCATGGATTACCTGGTGCCAATGTTATGCTTAAAGACACCCAAATCGGTGCTATAACCGATGCCAGTGGCAATTTTATACTTGAAATACCTTTTGATGAGGGCGATACATTGATTATAAGTTCTGTAGGATACAGCAGAGCATTCCAGACTACGCATGCGCCACTTCCATTGATTGTAAAAATGGAACTCGATGTAAATGTGTTATCGGAAATTGTAGTAACAGGATTCAGGGATGGGGCATATGATTATGATGCAAGCCTTGAATATACATTGCCAGAACCGGTAAACGGCCACGATTATTTTAGCCGGTTTATTCGCGAAAACTTAGTATATCCTCCTGAAGCAGATGAACAGGGTGGCATGGTTAATCTATTGTTTATTGTTTCTCAGAGTGGGAAAATTGAAAATATTAGGGTTTTGAATAGTCCTGGTACTGAATTTGAACACGAGGCGATCAGATTATTGCTCAATGGCCCATCATGGAAGCCAGCCACAGAAAATGGAATCCCTGTTCCCAAGGAAATAAGTGTTAATATCAGATTCAGGGCTCCATAGTCTACAATACAATGAACTTTCAGCTTACATTCAAACCGGGGTCATAGGATTCTTTCCAGGCCAGAATTCCACCTTTGAGGTTATATAAATTTTTAAATCCATGCTGCGTTTCAAGATACTGAATAACGTTGGCACTACGTTTACCACTTCGGCAATGAACGATCACTTTTTTGTTTTTATCAAATTTTTCTACATTAGAAGGAACTGTGGCCATTGGAATAAGTACACCTCCCATATTTGCCGAGGCGAATTCATTGTTTTCTCTGACATCAATTAACTGGAAATCCTCGCCTTCATCCATCATTTTTTTCAGATCATTTACACTTATCTCATTCATAATTAAGGTATTAAAATTAAATTTTTAAAAGATAAAAGCCGTTAATTCATTCTTATGTGCTGGATTCCGGCCATTCAATAATACGTTGAATTCCCCTTTTAAATCCATCTCATGATTTGATTGTTTAAAGGAATTGGTAAATTTAGCACCAAATCTGTAATTCGGGAAGTTTGGGCATAGGCAGAGATATATTTTTCCTGAATAAGAGAACAGTTCATTAAAATTTTGAAAATGAAACCAAAGAAAAATTTTGAAACCCTGGCTGTTAGAACGCAAACGTCAAGGTCTTCTCAAAGAGAGCATTCTGTACCTATATATACCACTTCGAGTTTTGTTTTCAATGATGCAGAGCAGGCCCGGGCGATGTTTGCCAATGAAATTGAAGGCAATATATATTCCCGCTTTTCGAATCCCAACAATGATGAGTTTGTGCAAAAGCTATGTTTGCTTGAGGGAACGGAAGATGGTATAGCCACAGCTTCGGGTATGGCAGCTATGTTTTGCAGTATGGCAGCTTTTTTACAGAAGGGAGACCATATTCTTGCTTCCCGGGCCTTATTCGGATCAACGCATCAGGTTATTACCCAAATTCTTCCTAAGTGGGGAATTGATTACTCCTATGTAGATATAGGCGATAATGGGGCATGGGAAAAGGAAATCAGAAAAGAAACCAAAATGATTTTTGCTGAAACACCTTCTAATCCAGGTCTCGACCTCATAGATTTAGGGTACCTGGGTGAAATCGCCAGTAAGCATGGTATTATCTTAAACATTGACAATTGTTTTGCAACCCCGTATTTGCAAACACCTGCTTCTTTTGGAGCGCATATTATAACGCATTCGGCCACCAAATTTATTGATGGTCAGGGGCGTGTACTCGGAGGTGCCATACTGGGAAGTCGCGATTTAATTGAAAAAGTGCGTTTTTTTGCAAGACATACCGGTCCGGCTATGTCACCTTTTCATGGATGGATTCTCTCCAAAAGCCTTGAAACCCTTGCCGTAAGAATGGAAAAGCATTGTGAAAATGCACTCAAACTTGCCCAATGGCTTGAGACACAACAAGGTGTGCAATGGGTTAAATATCCTTTTTTACCATCACATTCACAACATAAATTGGCCTTGAAACAAATGCGGCTGGGTGGTGGAATGGTTACTTTTGAAATAAAAAGCGGATTGGAGGGTGGCCGCAAATTTCTCAATAATTTAAAAATGCTTTCTCTTACTGCTAATCTGGGTGATACCCGAAGCATTGCTACGCATCCTGCATCGACAACGCATTCAAAATTATCAAAAGAAGAAAAACTGTCAACAGGGATCAGCGATGGACTCATAAGAATTTCGACCGGGCTGGAGCATCTCGATGATATCATTTCAGATGTTGAACAAGCCCTTGCTGCTGCCATTTAATAACCAAACTGCCTTTCAATCGGTTTTTATTTTTCATTAAACAAAAAATATGAAAACCTTAAGGTTGATTTTAGGCGACCAGCTAAATATAAGGCATTCCTGGTTTAACCAGGCAGATGAAAAAGTCTGTTACCTTATGATGGAAATCATTCCGGAAGCCAATTATGCGCCGCATCACAGACAAAAAATTCTGGCTTTCTTCAAGGCTATGAGAAATTTTGCCAATTCGCTGCAAAATAATGGTCATATTGTGCGCTATCTGTGTATCGATGATAATAACAACCTCCAGGATTTTTCAGAAAATATCCGCCAGCAACTGGCTTCAGGTGAATTTTCTTTGTTCGAATATCAGGAACCTGATGAATACAGACTGAAAGTATATTTTGAAGATTTTTGTCATTGCTGTTCAATAGAAACCAGCGTTTGTGAATCAGAACATTTTTTAACAGACAAAAAGGAACTCCAGAATTTTTTCAAAGGAAAAAAGACCTATGTAATGGAATCTTATTACCGATCTATCAGGAAAAAGTTTAATATTCTTATGAATGGTAAAGAACCGTCAGGGGGTCAGTGGAATTTCGACCAGCTCAATAGAAACCCTATTCCCGATCGGGTGAAGGTACCCGTAATAACAGATTTCAAAAATGATATTGAAGATCTGACAGGTGCTTTAAGAAAAATGGGGATTGAAGGTATAGGCAGTGCAGACAATCAAATTCTCAATTGGCCCTTAACTCGTGAACAGGCGCTAATTGCTATGCAGGATTTTGCAGAGAAGCTGCTTCCATATTTTGGCACATATCAAGATGCCATGAGAGCCGATGATCCTTTTTTGTTTCATTCGAGATTATCATTTGCCCTCAACACAAAAATGCTTCATCCTCTGGAAGTAGTTCGATATGTTGAGGCGATGTGGCAAAAATATCCTGAGAAATATGATATCTCACAGATTGAAGGATTTATCAGACAGATAGCCGGTTGGCGCGAGTATATGAGAGGAGTTTATTGGGCAAACATGCCTGAATACGCCAGTTTAAATTATTTTGGCAACCAACGGAAGCTGCCTGATTTTTATTGGAACGGCAATACCCGTATGCATTGCATGGCACAATCTATTGGCCAATCTCTGCAATTTGCTTATGCGCACCATATACAGCGCTTGATGGTAACCGGAAATTTTGCATTGCTGGCAGGCATAAATCCTGATGAGGTAGATACCTGGTACCTGGGCATATATATCGATGCCATAGAATGGGTAGAAATAACCAATACCCGTGGTATGAGCCAGTATGCAGATGGAGGAATTGTGGGCACCAAACCATACGTTTCCTCTGCCAATTACATCAGCAAAATGAGCAATTATTGTAGAAATTGTTATTACGACAGTAAAAAGCGACATGGAAATAAAGCTTGTCCTTTCAACAGCTTATACTGGAATTTTTATATAGAGAACCGGGACTTACTTGGGAAAAATGCCCGTATCGGCATGGTTTACCGCACGCTGGACAAGATGACAAAAGAAGAAACTGAAAAAATTAAACAACAGGCAAAAGAATATCTGGAAAACATAGAACAATTATAATAAGAGAAGAAGTTATTTTCTGACCATTTCTATGAGTTCATTTTCTATATCCCAGTCTTTAGCCAGTTTGAGCATGGCTGTAGCTTCCATTTCGGTGATAAAACCTTTTTTATTGTTGGCTCGCCATACCATATGCAGATAATTTAAACGCTGTTCGCGATCCATACGGCCTACAACTTTATTGAGATATTCTCTGGCCCTTTCAAAGGCAGTGATGTAATCCAACGAAATAAATTCAATAGCCCATCTCAATTCATCAGATGCATCGAACTTCTGCGCGGTTTCTTCTAATATGTTCTGCTCTTCTTCATCCAGACCGTGATAGTGAAATATTACGGATTTTAGTAAAAGAAAAGCTTTTTTTTCATCACTTGTCATAGCTTGTGGCACTAATCAGTACAAATATAGATAAATTGCTCGAGTAGTGAAATTATCAATTTTCTATCTTACCCCTTCCTGTAAATTCTTACAAAGACACACTGTTAATTACAGCAAGATAACCGATTGGAAAATTAGTAAAAACAATTTTATAATAAATGATCTTTTAAATTTTTGATGATAAATAAGGTCAAAAAATTGTTATATCCTTTCAAAGTGTTTACCACATTGCGGCAAACACTTCTGTTTTGTGTGCTTTTTGTAAATTTTTGTCTGAAGCAACATAATAAGCTTTTATATTGCACAACAGCTGTATGCTTATTAAAAATTCCCAGATTGTTGAATTATTGGGTTAGTATCGAAGAAATCAAATATTTTAATATTTAAATACATGATTACAAAAACTGTCTCCGGCATAATCATTGGTTTATTGATTGGTGTGCACTTGCTATTTGCTCAGGATTTAAAGCCAGCATCACCTTCTGAGTTTTTTGGCTATGAATATGGGAGTAAATTCACTTACCACCACGATGCGATAGACTATATAAAATATCTTGCTGATTTTGATAAGCGAATTCGTGTTTTTGATTATGGAAAAACTACAGAGGGACGCCCGTTGATATATGTTCTGCTCGGACAAGAGGATGTCATTTCAGATCCCGAGTCATTTAGAAAGAGTCACCTTATCAAGAGTGGGATGCATTCTGAATCTATAAATCAGGCCTCGCAAGCGGTAATATGGCTAAGTTTTAATATGCATGGAAATGAGGCCAGCACTATGGAAACCAGTCTGGGCTTGCTTTATCATCTGGCATCAGATCCGGATCAATTGGACAGATTATCAAGGGACCTGGTCGTTGTGGTAGATCCCTGTTTAAACCCAGATGGTCATAGCAGATATGTAAATTGGCACAGAATGGTAAGTACCCGGGTACCTGATCCTGATCCGATGACGCGAGAGCATTTTGAGCCATGGCCATACGGAAGAGCAAATCATTATCTTTTTGATATGAACCGAGACTGGGCCTGGCAATCACAGCATGAGAGCCGGCTGAGAATGGAAGCATATCATAGATGGATGCCGCAGGTACATATAGACTTTCATGAGCAGGGCTACAATACCCATTATTTTTTTGGTCCAGGAGCAAGGCCCATCCATGTGCTGATAGAGAATTGGCAGAAAGATTTTCAAAAGCAGATCGCAGAAAACATTGCCAATCGCTTTGATGAAAAAAACTGGAGATATTTTACCGATGAACGTTTTGATCTTTTATATCCAGGCTATGGTGATACTTATCCGGGTTTAAATGGTGCTGTAGGTTTAACTTTTGAAATGGCCGGAAATTCAAGGGCTGGCTCTGCCATTATCACAAAAACCGGCGACACCCTTACCCTTAAGAACAGAATAGCCATGAACCACGAGGCTGCGTTGATGGCTCTTGAGGCAAGCGCAGCAGGGAGGGAACAACTCAACCAATCTTACACCGATTATTTTCGAAGGTCTCGGAATGAAAAAGGCGCTTATGTGCTTTCCGGTAATGGAGCAAATCTCACAGCCCTAAAAAATATATTGGACCTGAATAAAATACAGATGTATTACGCGACCGATGAAAAAAACATGGAAGGCTATGATTATCACCGAAAGGAAAAAGTGAAGTTTACACTTCAAGCCGGTGATGTGGTTATTCCAAAAGGACAGGTGAAATCCCGAATCTTACAGGCTTTGATTGAACCAACAACTTTGCTGGAAGATTCTTTGACTTACGATATTACTGCCTGGAGCCTTCCTTTTGCTTTTAATATACCAGCCTATGAAATTACTTCTGTTCCATCAGGACTCAGTGCTAAACCAAAGACTGAATTGGCCCTGGAGGTAGTAAAAGAATCTATCGGATGGCTGATACCCATGAAAGGCAGGTCGAGTCTGGCCTTTATTTCATCTTTACATAAAAATGGGATAAAAGCTGACGTGAGTTTCAAAAATTTCAGCTACCAGAATCGAGAATTTGCTCCTGGTACACTACTTGTTACAAGAGCCGCAAATGCCGGTCGATGGGAACAGGTAACTGCTGATTTGCATGAGATCTTATCTTTATTTCAACTTCAATATTACCCAGTTGAAGCAGGTTTCAGATTTGGAGGCATATCCATAGGTTCAAATTACCTCGAACCTCTTGTGAAAAACAGGATAGGCATTTTGTTCCATCCCGGCAAGACTAGCCTTAATAATCTGGGAGAATTCTGGCATTTTATTGAGGAGGAGCTTGATTACCAGGTGTCATTACTTGAGCTGGGTACTTTTCCAATGCGAAGCCTGCATGGTTTTAATGTTTTAATTTTACCATCTGGCCGTTATAATGATGTCTTTTCGGAAGATGAAATAGAAGATCTGAAAAACTGGGTGAGCGATGGTGGCAGGCTGATTCTGGTCGAAAATGCCCTGATGAGCCTGGCAGATGAAAAAGGATTTGGATATAGCTTTACAAAAACAGATAAAGAAGAAAACCCTGATTATACGCCCTTTGATGAGCTCGACAGAAAGTACATAAGTAAAACGGTACAGGGTGCCATAATAGAGGCTAAGGCAGATAATCAACATCCCCTGGCCTTTGGATTGCCAAAAACGTATTATATTCTAAAGAATAATTCCATACAGCTTGAGCACCTTAAAAGTAGCGGAATGAATGTGGTGTATACCTCTGAAAATCCCCGAATTATGGCTGGATTTGCCGGCAGTGAATTTAGGCCCAGACTTAGTCAAAATCTTTCGGCCGGGGTTATAAACTTTGGTCGGGGTCAGGTAATTCTGTTTGCAGACAACCCATTGTTCAGATCATTTTGGGAGCAAGGTAAAATCTTAATAGGCAATGCCTTACTTATGCCCGGGATGTAATGTTTCAGAAACAGGGGATTGAGCTACCATTAGCCACCTGAAGGCCCATTTCCATTTTAACATGGCAATGTGGTACCGGGCATTTTTCATAATGTGTTCAAGCTCTGTTTTATTAAAGCCTCTTAGCACTGATAATGGCGCATCGTACCGTACCATTTTTGATTTTGAAAAAATTCCGGTGATCCATTTGATGGAGTAATATGCCAGCCAATGTCTGTGAAGGTCATTGATTATAAGGCCAATAGAAACCTTGCTTTCCAGCTTGCGCAAAAAGCTGATAAGTTCATTTTCATGAAAATGATGAAAGAAAAGACTGCTTATGATTATGTCAAATTCCCTGTTTTGAAACTCATCTGATTGTATATCAATGCATTCAAAGTTAATATTATTATATGCTGCACAATTCTTTTTAGCGTAGTTTACAATATGTGGGTTCGCATCGATGCCAACAAGTTCAAATTGAATTCCATTTGTTAAACCCCAGTAATGTATGCATTTAAGCATATCTCCGCCACCACATCCGATATCTGTCAGACGAATTTTCTTATAAGTTTTACTAACTTTTTTGTTTTGCAATAAAAAACTCAATCCGGAAAGGGTAACCTGATTACCCCCCAACCAACGATTGATGAAATCGAGTTCTCTGAGGGTTTGTTCAACCACTTCACCACGGCATTGCAGGTCATCCATTATTTCGATTTTATCTGACCTTTGCTTGAAGTTGGGCATGATTTAGTTTTTAACGGATGTGAGTACCTAGCAACATTGATTCAAGGGTTAGACCCGGGCCAAATGCGAAACTCAAAATATTTTTACCATCATCTTCTTTGTCGAGTTGTTCCAATATTGCCTGAAGTACAAAAACAACGGTGGCTGAAGACATGTTTCCATAATTTTTCAGGATGTCGTAAGAAAAACGATTGTCGTCTTTGCTCAGTCCCAACGCTTTTTCTATGGATTCGAGAATCCTTTTACCACCCGGGTGTATTGCAAAAAAATCAATATCAGATATTTGCAGCTTTGCAGCGTCGAGTAGTTTTGATGTAAGGTTACCAATGCCCATTTGAATGAGGTTAGGTATGTATGATGACAAGGTCATTTCAAAGCCATGATTTCCTACTTGCCAGGCCATTTCAGACTTGCCATCAAAAAACAGATCGCAATACATGTATTTTATTTCCAAGGATGGTTTATGATGGGCGGGACTACTTTCGACAATAAGTGCGGCAGCGCCATCACCAAACAAAGCACCAGAGATCAGATGATCTTCTTCTTTGCTGTTCTGGAGATGAAGGGTGCAGGTTTCGACACAAACAATCAAAACTTTAGCATCTTCATAGGCCCTGCAAATAGCATCGGCCGTTTTCAAAGCATTGAAAGCGGCATAGCAACCCATAAAATTTATCGCAATTCGTTGGACGGAACGAGACATTCCAAGCTGTTCGACCAGGACTATATCGGGTCCCGGAGCAAACAAGCCGGTACAACTTACGGTTATAAAGTGGGTTATATCGGTGTAAGATATCGAATTTCCGGCATTTGAAATACAGTTTTCAATGGCACTACGGGCTAAATTTACAGCCTCCGTACTATACACCTTCATTCTATCATCTGTGCCTGGAAATGGAAATAAATTTTCATTTTTCGGAAAAAATGTAAAACTTTCCGGGGTAAGGCTGAAATCCGGAATTACAGAATGTCTTTTTTCTATGCCAGACATTTTGTAAATAGCTTTGATTAAACGCTTTTCTGAACCTTCGATATTCAAAAAGCGCATCATGAATTCTGCTGCATCTTTTTGCAGAATGCTGAAGGGAGGAATAGCAATTCCAATAGCGTTTATAAAGCTGCTCATACAGCATATGAATCAAAAAAATCTATAACTTGTTTTATAAATGCCAATATTTAAAATCAGCAGGTCGTCATGGGTACATTTACGAATCCCTTTTTCATTCTTTTTAATGCCGGTATATTTGTTTGCGCTGGCAGTTAACAATGCCGCAGACCTTTTTAATGTAATCATATCTTTTATAGCCATTCATCTTTTCCTGTATCCTGCCAGTAATGGTTACAATAGTTATTTTGATAAAGACGAAAAAAGCATAGGTCTGGTGGAGAAGCCACCCCCGGTTAAAAAAGATCTTTATTATACATCCATTGCTTTTGATGTCTTTGCTATTGTTCTGGGTTTTTTTATCAGTCCTTTATTTGCTTTATTAATGCTGGTTTATGGTCTCGCTTCAAAGGCCTATAGTCATCCCTGGGTAAGATTAAAGAAATATCCTTTAATGGGTTGGTTTATTGCCGGATTTTTTCAGGGTTATTTCACATATATAATGAGCATAGAAGGTATAAATCCCAGCGGTTGGTCTGTATTCTTTCAGCCTGAAATAATATTTCCGGCATCTTTGTGTTCTCTGCTTCTATGGGGCTCTTATCCTATGACACAGGTTTATCAACATGAAGAAGATGCAGAACGCGGAGATAAAACCCTGAGTTTGCTCCTGGGGGTACGAGGAACGTTTTATTTTACTGCGGTGGTGTTTTTAATGGCAAATTTCGCATTCGTATTTTATTTTTATATTTTTTATTCACTCAAGGTTGCTATCTTTTTCCAGATGTTTCTCATGCCAGTGTTGATCTATTTTCTCCGATGGTATAGTGTGGTACATCTTGATAAGACACAGGCTGATTACCGGCACACTATGGAACTTAACATGATATCAGCTGTATGCATGAACTCCTTTTTTGTACTTTTTGCCTTCATAAATAGCCTTTAGGACAAGCTTTTGTACAATGCGCCTCCATAAACAATAGAAGAAAGAGTTGTATTTTTCGCCGAAGGTATTTTATAAATCAAAAAGGATGCTTTTATTGCGACCGTTCAGAGCAGTTTTTGTATTTTATTCAGTTAAAGGAATTTTTAAAATGTTTGTGAAATCTTACAAGGGAACAGTGTCTCAATATATGCTAAATGATAATTTGAAAGACATTAATACCTTTACGATGAATTTTTTCAGTACAAGCGAAAAACTTAGAAGACAGAATAAATTGTACTATTATAATATTTAATTGCAATGAGGTCATTTTCAAAAATTGTATTTAGTTTTGTTTTCGCAATATGCGGTTTGGTTGGGATAAATAAGTTGCAGGCTCAATTGCTTGAAGCAAATACAATTTTTGAAAAATCTTCTTCATCGGATCATTTTCAGATAAAAGGGCTCACCGATGTTGATATAAATGTCTGGTCGAAATCATTGGAGGCTTATAAAAGCATCGATCAGATCAACCATTCGCTTCAATTGCAAGGATTGAGTGAATCAAAAAAAGTAAGAAGTATTTTTACCTGGATGTCAAGGCACATCATTTATGATGCGCAAGCTGCTGCAAGCCTGGATATTCCCAGTCAGCAACCCGAGGCGGTAATATCCAGAAGAACTGCAGTTTGTGAAGGCTATGCCAGATTATTCAATTCTTTATGTGAAATAAACCAGATAGAATCGAGAATGGTCGTGGGCTTTGTAAAATCAAGACCCGGTGACGTGATAAATGCCGAAACTCCTAATCATGCATGGAATGCGGTGAAAGTAAACGGCAGGTGGTTTTTGGTAGATGTTGGATGGGCCAGTCAGGCTTTGGCGCAAGCTCCGGAGACTGAAAAGTCTTATGCATTGAATATGTTTTATCTTGTTAGTCCTGCGAGGCTTATACAAACACATTTTCCCGAAGATCCTATGTGGCAATTGCTACCGGAACCGGTTTGTTTTGAAGATTTTTCCAGGGGAAAAGTAGAGCTGATAGCACAGAACCAGACAACTAATGTAAATGAACTAAGTCAACTGGTGGATCAATTTGAATCACTCGATTCCCTTGACAGAGAGATAGCTAGACTTGAACGTCAGGTACAGCATAATAGAAACGCAGAATATGACCTTGGACTGGCTTATTATAAGAAGGCAACCCAGATGATTTCGACTTATAATTATCACGCTACTTACAACAAATCATCGCTCATCAAAAGAATGATTTTTTATATGGATAAATCAGTTGAGCAATTATCGAAATTAAGTCCTGGTGAAAAAGGTTTTGATATCGCATCCACTATAATCCACAGCATTATTACCCATAAAGGAACCTTAAACATCAATCTCTAAAATCAAATATTCCTTTTAAAAATTTAATTGATTTTTATCAAATAAATTAGTTTTATCCTTTTACAGCTTTTGATTTTATTTCGACACAGTTATCATTAGTTTTGTGAGTTTCACATAAAACTCAATATGACTACCCGGTGGATATATAACGGAAGGACAGAGAATGGGATTGCCGCGCATCTGGCTGAAGAAATCAATATTCATCCATTAATTGCATCCATACTGGTAGACAGAGGTATCAAAACCTCACAAAGTGCCTTCAAGTTTTTTAATCCTTCATTAAATGATTTGCATGATCCTTTTCTGCTTAAAGATATGGAAAGGGCAGTAATTCGGATTCAAAGGGCCATTCAACAGCAGGAAAGGGTATTGGTTTATGGTGATTATGACGTGGATGGCACTACCTCAGTAGCTTTGGTTTATGGTTTTTTAAGGCATTTCCACGCCAATATAGAATATTATATACCAGATCGTTATAAGGAAGGGTATGGTATTTCAAAAGAAGGCATTGAGTATGCTGCACGTCAGGGTGTTTCATTAATAATTACTTTAGACTGTGGCATAAAAGCGGTGGAAATGACCAAACTTGCCAGGGGTTACGATATAGAAATGATTATATGCGATCATCATTTGCCAGGTGAGAAACTTCCCGAAGCATATGCAATAATTGATCCCAAACAGACAGAATGTAATTATCCATACAAAGAGCTCTCAGGTTGTGGCCTGGGATTTAAGCTGATTCAGGCATTTTGCAATTTCAATCACTACGACCCTGATCTTTTATACGATTATCTCGATTTGGTGGTGGTAAGTATTGCTGCTGACATAGTACCTATTGATGGCGAAAACAGAATACTCGCATATCATGGATTGCTTAAGTTGAATACAAGCCCCAGACCCGGTCTTGAAGCCCTCATTGAAGGATCGGGTATTCGTGATGATATAAACATAACCAGTATTGTTTTTGGTATAGGGCCGCGTATAAATGCAAGTGGAAGAATGGATCATGCCAAAATTGCAGTTGAATTATTACTCACCGAAGATAAGCAGGAGGCTAAAAAATTGGCGGGAATGCTCGATACCAAAAATAATATTCGGCGTAACTACGATGCCAACATTACCCAGGAAGCTATTGAAATGATAGAGGCTGATGAAAGATTAAAGATTTCAAAGTCTACTGTACTCTATAAAAGCGACTGGCACAAAGGGGTAATTGGCATAGTTGCCTCACGATGTCTCGACAAATATTACAGACCAACGGTTATATTAACAGAATCTAATGGTAAAGCAACCGGTTCTGCACGTTCAGTACATGGTTTTGATCTTTATGAAGCGATTTCAGAATGTTCAGATCTGCTGGATCAATACGGTGGTCATATGTATGCGGCGGGCCTCACCATGGACATCGCAAAAATTGATGCTTTCAGAACTCGTTTTGAAGAGGTAGTGAGCAGAAAAATTTCTGCTGAGCAACTCATCCCTCAGATAACGATAGATGCCAGGGCTGATCTGCATGAATATAACGACAGTTTTTATCAGACACTTTGCCGCATGGCTCCATTTGGTCCGGGGAATAACCAACCGGTATTTATGAGTGAAGGGCTTCGTATAAATGGAAGACCCAGAATTTTAAAGGAACAACATCTCAAATTTAGCGTACAACAGGAGGGAGCCGATTTTATGTTTGACGTTATAGCTTTTGGGCAGGCTCAATATGCTGATTTGGTAGGAAGTGGCATGGAATTTTCTATGGCTTATTATCTGGAAGAAAACAGTTTTAATGGTAAGACCTCCCTGCAGCTCAGGGCTAAAGACGTAAAGTTTGACTAATGTTGTATGGTATTAAGAGCAGAAAATCTTGTCAAAGTATATAAAAAGCGTACGGTTGTAAATAAAGTTTCGGTACGGGTAGAACAAGGAGAAATTGTTGGCCTTTTAGGACCGAACGGCGCCGGTAAAACCACATCTTTTTATATGATTGTAGGGTTGATTAAGCCCAATACCGGAAGAATTTTCCTGGATAATGAGGATATCACCGATCTTCCTATGTACCGAAGAGCAAAAAAGGGCCTTGGATATCTCGCACAGGAAGCTTCTGTTTTCAGGAAATTAACCGTTGAAGAAAACCTCATGGCTGTATTGGAAATGACACAGCTGAGTAAAAGGGAACAAAAAGAAAAAATGGAATCCCTGCTTGAAGAATTCAGTTTGTCTCATGTGCGTAAAAACCTTGGAATGGTTTTATCCGGTGGAGAAAGACGAAGAACTGAAATAGCCAGGGCGCTTGCCGTCAATCCTAAATTTGTATTGTTGGATGAGCCATTTGCCGGCGTAGATCCTATCGCTGTTGAAGAGATTCAGACCATTGTTTCCCAACTAAAAAATAAAAATATAGGCATTTTAATTACAGACCATAATGTTAATGAAACGTTATCCATTACTGACCGTGCGTATTTAATGTTCGAAGGTCGTCTCCTCAAGGCGGGTACAGCCGAGGAACTTGCCAGTGATGAACAGGTGAGAAGGGTTTATCTGGGACAGCATTTTGAGCTAAGAAGAAAAATTTAGAAAAATTTAGAAGTAAATGGAGATAATCAATTCTATATTATCATGGGTCTTTAAAAAGAGAATTCACGATATTGATCTCTTTATGAAATATCCTAATGAAGTGCAGCATGAACTTTTTACTGACTTGTTGTACAGAGCCAAAGATACAGTTTTCGGCAGAGACTTTTGCTTTCGGGACATAAAGAGTGTGGAAGAATACCGTAGCAGGGTTCCTGTTTCAAAATACGAAGATTTATATCCATATATTCAAAGATTGTTGAGAGGTGAACAGCAAATCCTCTGGCCCTCAGATATCCGCTGGTTTGCCAAATCTTCGGGAACCACCAATGCACGCAGTAAATTTATTCCTGTATCTCAGGAGGCTATGGATGACTGCCATTTTAAGGGGGGAAAAGACCTATATGCCATCTATGCCAATAATAATCCTGAAACCCGAATTTTTACCGGAAAGAGCCTTGCCATTGGAGGTAGCCAGCAAATAAATCAGTTTGATGAAAATGCGAGTAGTTTCTACGGTGATGTATCGGCTGTGCTTATGAAAAACCTCCCGTTCTACGCACAATGGTACCGTACCCCAAGTCTTGAAATCGCCCTGATGAGTGAATGGGAATCAAAAATTGAGAAAATGGCCTATAGCACCATGCAGGAAAATGTAACACATATTCTTGGAGTGCCAACCTGGACTATCGTACTGATACAGCGCATTTTAGAAATAACCGGAAAGTCTCATATCCACGAGGTTTGGCCAGACCTCGAGCTTTTTGTTCACGGTGCCGTAGCCTTTGACCCTTATGAGGCAGTTTTTAAAAATCTTGCTCCATCAACCGAAATGAACTATCTCGAAACATATAATGCTTCTGAAGGCTTTTTTGGTATTCAGGATCAGGTGGGTAGCAGGGATATGTTGCTAATGCTTGACTATGGCATCTTTTATGAATTTATTCCCCTGGAAAATATAAACGACGAGCACCCCAATGCCATAGGTTTGAATGATGTTGAAGTGGGTAGAAATTACGCTTTGCTTATCAGTACCAATGCAGGTTTGTGGAGGTATATGATTGGAGATACCATAAAGTTTACCAGCATATCGCCTTACCGAATCCGGATTACCGGAAGAACCAAGCACTTTATCAATGCCTTTGGAGAAGAACTTATCATTGAAAATGCAGATCAGGCAATCAAATATGCCTGTGATAAGACCCATGCAGTGATTGAAGATTACACTGCCGGACCATATTACATAGAAAAGGGAAAAAAGGGAGGGCATGAGTGGATCATTGAATTCCGTCAGGTTCCTGATAATCAACAGGCTTTTATAGAACTGTTGGATAAAAAATTAAGAGATTTAAACTCAGATTACGACGCTAAGCGATATAAAAACCTGGCACTCGATATGCCTAAAGTTCACTTTGCCAGAACAGGTACTTTTTACGATTGGATGAAAAGACGTGGAAAGCTTGGTGGTCAAAATAAAGTACCCAGGCTTTCAAACAACAGGGTATTTCTGGATGAAATACTACCGATGCTTGAAGTGTTTCAATCCTGAACCCAATACTTCATAAATCGCAGAAATAGCCACTTTTCTGCGATTTTCGCGATCACCCTGAATGATTTTGAAGGGTTTATTAGCAGATTCCAAAGTTTGCAAATACAATTGGAATAGAAATTCACGCTTGTCGGGATGCTCCCGCAATGGATCATATTCCCAGGGTAAATCTACATAGTTTAGAAGATAAAGATTATAATCTGCATTTTGGTACCATTCTTCTATGACAGGCAGAGAGGTACCGT
This sequence comes from Cyclobacteriaceae bacterium, assembly GCA_020832305.1. Taxonomy (GTDB): domain Bacteria; phylum Bacteroidota; class Bacteroidia; order Cytophagales; family Cyclobacteriaceae; genus JAFIEV01. The sequence goes on from JAFIEV010000025.1 coordinate 51,186, forward strand.
ATTTTACTTCGCACCATATTTTAAGTACTGTTGCGTCAGTATCACATATGAGGATATTGTTTCGCGCTCTTTTTAAATAGTCGGCTTCAAGTTGTTTTTGCTTTCTTGCTATAATTTCCAAATCCTTTTTTTCATACCCCCCCTGTTTGTTTGCCAGATAATAGCGGGCATATTCAGGAACCCAAACGGTATCAAATTCTTTTGCCAGATCTGAAGCCAGTGTACTTTTTCCGGTTGATTCCGGTCCGGTTACAGCTATTTTTATCATATTACCTGTGCTTGCAACATACTTTTTTTCCAGGCCAGATATCCTGCAACCGCCATAGCCATGTAGATAAGGTATAATAGGCTGTAAAAATATAGACCTTTGTAGTAATATATACCGGCTGCAAGGGAATCGACAATTAACCAAATGTACCAGTTTTCTATTTTTTTTCTTGCCGTTAGCCACATACCGGTGAAACTAAAGACTGTAGTGGCGCTGTCGAGATATGGTAGGGAAGCATCTGTATTCGATTGAAAAAAATATCCCATGATAAAAGTGCCTACAAGAGAAATCAATATAAAACCACCCATTTCCATTAATGTTGAAGCAGATACCTGTAAATCTCTGTTTTCAGTTTTTCCTGCATGAACCCAGTAATACCACCCATAAAAGTTCATAAAAAGATATAGAAAATGCAGCAACAGGTCGGCATAAAGTTTTGCTTCCCAGAAAATAATCAAAGAAACAAGAACGTAAAATATTCCTATAGGCCATGTGTATATATTCTGTTTGATCAGCAACCACACACACAACAGACCTGCGAAAAGTCCTGTGATCTCCAAAATTTGTATTAACATATTTGCATTCAGCATTTTCTCCTATAAGGAAGAGTGAAAATAAAAAAAGGCAGATATACATCCGCCTTAATACTTCTAAAGCTATTTCAAACTGATGCCGGGGATGTTGTTGATGTTGAAAACTTCATCTCATTCATCAGAACTGTCGTGTGAACTAACCCAGAAGCTAACCTTGTTTATATGTTATGTCAAAAACGTTGATCGGTATTGAAACTGAATTCATATTTTAAATATACTTCAACTTACGAAGAACAACACACAAGGTTGAGCTTAAGATAAAATAATATTACTATAAGCTTATGGTTTCAGTCTTTTTCACTGGCAGATTCAGCAAGTACAATAATGTGGTTTTTTTGCATTTCAAGCATACCACCACCGATGAAAATTTTCTTTTTAAACTGCCCGGTATCATAGATAAGTGCACCTTTATCAAGTGCACTGATGATGGGAGCGTGATTTTTTAGAATTTGAAATGAACCTTTGCTCCCTGGAAAAGTAGCTGAGACCACTTCACCTTTAAAAACCATTTTGTCGGGTGTTATAATTTCTAGCAAGAGCATAGTTGTTTAACGTTTAGATTCAGCAATAAGGCGGTTACCTTTTTCTATAGCTGAATCAATGTTGCCTACGAGGTTAAAAGCGGCTTCAGGCAAGTAATCCAGTTCTCCATCCATTATCATATTAAATCCCTTAATGGTATCTTTTATGTCAACAAGGGCGCCTGGCAGACCTGTAAACTGTTCTGCCACATGGAACGGCTGGCTCAAAAAGCGTTGAACTCTTCTCGCTCTATGCACAACTTCCTTGTCTTCATCAGATAATTCATCCATACCAAGTATGGCAATGATATCCTGAAGTTCCTTATAACGCTGTAAAATTTCCTTTACACGTTGTGCGGTATTGTAATGCTCATCTCCGAGAATATCGGGGCTGAGGATTCTTGATGTAGAATCGAGCGGGTCTACGGCAGGGTAGATGCCCAATTCTGAGATTTTTCTGGAAAGTACGGTGGTCGCGTCAAGGTGTGCAAAGGTAGTTGCAGGCGCCGGGTCAGTAAGGTCATCGGCCGGAACGTACACTGCCTGAACAGATGTGATAGATCCTCTTAGTGTTGAGGTAATTCTTTCCTGCATTTCACCCATTTCAGTGGCGAGTGTAGGCTGATAACCCACGGCAGAAGGCATACGACCAAGTAGAGCTGATACTTCAGAACCTGCCTGAGTAAAACGAAATATATTATCGATAAAAAAGAGAATATCTCTGCCCGTGCTTCCGTCATCTCCATCCCTGAAATATTCAGCAAAGGTCAAACCTGAAAGAGCTACCCTTGCTCTGGCGCCTGGAGGTTCATTCATTTGACCAAAAACGAAAGTAGCCTTTGAATTTCTCAGCTTTTCTTTATCAACCTTTTCCAGTGGCCATCCTCCTTTTTCCAGACCTTCCCTGAAAGCATCACCATAGTCTACAATGCCTGCTTCAATCATTTCACGCAAAAGGTCATTTCCTTCACGGGTTCTTTCACCTACACCAGCAAATACAGACAAACCAGCGTAAGCTTTGGCTATGTTATTGATCAATTCCTGGATGAGAACGGTTTTTCCAACACCGGCGCCTCCAAATAGACCAATTTTACCACCTTTGGCATAGGGTTCGAGCAAGTCGATTACTTTAATACCTGTGTATAACACTTCTGTGGAAGTACTCAGGTCTTCATATCTTGGGGCATCTCTGTGGATTGGCAGTGATTTTTTACCCTCAGGTTGAGGCATACCATCTATAGCTTCACCTATAACATTAAAAAGTCTACCTTTTATATCCTCTCCGGTTGGCACAGTAATTGGGCTCCCCAGGGCCTTTACAGCGAGACCTCGCATCAGCCCCTCAGTGCCATCCATGGCTATGGTACGAATACGGTCCTCACCAAGGTGTTGTTGACACTCAAGAACTATACGCTGCCCATTGGGCTTAATGACCTCAAGCGCCTCGTGAATGTGTGGAATGGTATCACTATTTTCAAAACTAACATCAACTACAGGCCCGATTACCTGTACAACTTTTCCGGTATTTGCCATCTTGTGCGATTAATTATCCTATAGGTTACTTAATTATATTAAAAAACGCGATGCAAGCTAAAAAGTAAATGCAATATTTTCCAAACTAAGTTCTCAAAATTACATACATCAACGCTGATTCAGGACATTAACAGTATCCTGAAAGTAGTTCCCTTGTCTATTTCAGATTCTTTTATATATATTTTCCCTTTATGGTACCGCTCAATAATCCTTTTTACCAGGGTTAATCCTAATCCCCAACCGCGCGTCTTCGTTGTATACCCAGGGGTAAAAACTTTCTTCAATCTGTTTTTTGGAATTCCTTTACCGGTATCCGACACATCAATGATTACAGTATCATCAGCGCCTTTCCGCAAGGAAATATCAATTCGACCTACACCACCCATTGAATCAACTGCATTTTTGCACAAATTTTCAATAACCCATTCAAACAATGGTTTACTGATACTTGCCCTGATGTCTATCGGCAAAGCATTTACATTAATTTCTACTTTTTTAGACAACCTCCTGCGTAAATAGCCTACTGTGTCATTGACTACAGCACCCAGGTTTTCGCTGTTCAGAATGGGCACAGAACCAATACTTGAAAAACGGTTTGTAATCATTTCAAGTCTTTGGATATCTTTTTCCAATTCAACAATAACTTCACTGTCTTTTAATTGATCATCGGCTTTAAAATACTCAATCCAGGCCATTAATGAAGAAATGGGTGTTCCCAGCTGATGGGCTGTTTCTTTGGCAAGACCAACCCAGAGGCGATTTTGTTCGGCAGATTTTGAGTAACTAAAGGTAAAATAAACAAGAAGAAAGAAGATGCTGATTACCGAAAGTTGAATATATGGATAGAACTCGAGATTGATAAGAAGGTCTGAGTTTTTGTAGTAGACGTAATTATAGTCATAAATTTGTCCTTCTTCATCGCGAAATGTAATCATTATGGGCTCATGCTGACTTCGCATATAATCCAGTTCCTGCCTGAGTTTTTGTTGTCTTTCCTGCTCGCTTGCACCGGGATCGAGTTGTATGTTTTTAGATTCCAGGGGCCTTCCAATTCCGTCAGTTAAAATTAAAGGTATGCTGTTGTTGGGGAGTAAAATCTCCTGTATTACAAAAGTAATGTCGGAAGCATTTTGCTCATTTACTGTATATTCGAGGGTTTTCGCGTAGAGTTCTATAAGCCTGCGCTCACGGCTTTGCAGCTTTTTAACAAGGTCGTTGGTGTAAATGATAGAAGCAGAGCCAATGATAATGGCAATGGCGACCATCACCAGATTAAGAGCAGAGCGGTTTTTGTAAAAATCCATATTGGTTTTTAACCGCTGGTTTCTTCCTGCCTTACCTGCTTTACCTAAAGAAGTGACAGTTTTCTTATTAGCTAAAGAATCGAAACCTGTCTTTGTTTGCATTGTGTATTAATTATTCAAAAGATCTTTTAAAAATTACCCACAACAACCTTGCCTGTACTATTTTAAGCATTCCTTAATATACCAATTTTTTTACTGCACTTAACAACCGGGGTATTTAGTCAGCCAAAATTATTAAAGACACCTTAGGTTATGGAACTCCCACAAAGTTACATATAAGTTGTTGCCTATTATAAAAATAAGTATTGAGCCGGAAAATAATTTATCTTCATAATTAAAAATCAGATCATTTAAATTTTTTCATTGAATACATAGCCATTAGATTTACACCCTTTGATGTAAAAATTGAAGTGAAAATTGCTTTTATTATACCATATCCTGTGGCACAGGCGCCTTCACAGAGATTCAGATTTGAACAATACGTATTATTGTTAAAAGAAAGGTATGCTGTTGACTTTTATCCTTTTTGGTCTGATAGGGCCTGGAAGATTTTATATGATGAGGGTAAGGTAACATCAAAAATATGGTTTCTTATTGCCGGATATATCAAAAGATGCTTCCTGCTTTTGCGTATCCCCCGATACGACCTGATTTTTTTACACAGGGAGGCAGCGCCACTCGGCCCACCGTTTTTCGAATGGGTTATTGCTAAAATTATGCGTAAGAAAGTGATTTACGACTTTGACGATGCCATTTGGCTGCCCAATACCTCAGAGCAAAACCGCGTGGCTTCTTTTTTAAAATGGCATAGCAAAACCCCTTCGATCATAAGATGGAGCCATAAAATAAGTTGTGGCAACCCCTGGCTGGCGGCCTATGCTATAAATTTTAATAAAAATGTATACGTTATACCGACCACTATTGAAGACAGATGGCTGCGGTTCCCAATGAAGAGCCATTCAAATACTGCACCGGTTAAACTTGTATGGACTGGTACCCACTCGACCATGAAATATCTCGACGATTTACTACCTGCCCTTGATGATCTGAATAATGAAATGAGTTTTGAATTTCTGCTAATAAGCAATAAAATGCCTGCCTGGTCGCGAGCATATCTGAAATTTGAATTTTGGAGCAAAGAAAAAGAAGTAGAGCAATTGGTGCAGGGAGACATCGGTCTGATGCCATTGAAAGATTCTGATTGGGAAAAAGGGAAATGTGGTTTTAAGGCTATCCAGTATATGGCATTGGGTTTACCAGCATTGGTGTCACCGGTTGGTGTAAATACATCAATCGTACAGCATGGTCTTAACGGCTTTTTATGTGAAAGTCTGCTTGAATGGAAAAGATTTTTAAAACTCCTGATCCAGGATGCATCCAGGCGTGAGGAAATGGGTGAGAATGCCAGGGAAAAAATACGTAATAACTATACTGTTGAAGCTGTGAAGGATGAATTTCTGGAACTTTTTACTTTGTAGTTCAGTATAAACAATGCAGTTGCAAAAAAGGGCAGCATTGGAATTTTATACCTAACCAGTGATCCGAAATTATAGGTGGTTAAGCCCACAGCAAAAGCAAATGAGATTGCAAAAACAAGGCAGAAAGCAGCGAGCGGATCGCTGAAAACATTGGTGACGTATCTATGGCCGCCACGAAAAAGAATCCACAAGGTAAAAAGCAGAAAAGTTACACTTTCCAAAGCAGACATCAGCATGACCGGATTCTTTACCTCCCAAAGATAAGGCCGGTATAAACTTACCCAAATGGCAGCTGGTGTCTTTCTCAACACCCCGGCAGGACTGTAATCATAGTCTCCAAGTGTATACCCTGAGCCACCATCCCTTTCACTTACAAAGTGAATCCAACGCGCTGTGGCCTCAGCTGTTGAAGCAATACTTTCAATATTGTATCTTGCATTTTCTTCTCCGACTTTTATAACAGCATAGTACCCACCGCCGGCAGCGATAATCAGAATCATTGGAGCTATGGCCCACCTGAAAACCTGATTGCGAATACTTTTGAGATATTGCATGGAAATCCACAACATGGCAGCGGGTAAAAAACAGAGTAAAATGTAGATTTTCACTATATACACAATGTAAAATCCCGCCAAAACCAGTATAACACTTAGCACTACATTCTTTTTTTCGACAAAAATGCGATAAATGCCCCATGTCATCCATCCTACAGCGCCCAGGGTTAAAGAGTCTTTTAAAATGCCGGAGCCCCAGAAAAATACTGAGGGTATAAAAAGACATGCTACCGCCAATTCAAAATGCATGTGTGGCTTGATTTTATAAAAAACACTGTAAATAGCCCAAACGCCGGTAAAGCTCATCAGTGCAAATAATACGGCTACAGCAGAATAAGTGTGGAAAGTCATCAGACCAAATACAGCTGAAACCCGCACCACAAAATAGGATGGAATGTCACCGTAGGTAAATATCCTTCTTGCATACATATAAGTTTCTGGATCATACTCTTTGCCTGCAAATATCAATTTTACTCCGGTTGCCGGATCATTCAAAAAGGCTTCCCATATGTGGCGACTGCCATTGGTAAAATAGGTAAAGGTATCACCACCTTTATAGTAAAACTGATATATAACCCCGACCATTATAGCACCTAAAACTTTTAATGTAAATCCGGGAATGAAATATTTTCGGGTATCCTTATTCGTAAAAGCAGGTCTAGAAATATACATGCCTGCGTATACCAGCAATAGCAAAATGGGCGTAACCAGAAGGTCTTTAACTTCCATGCTTATTTAATGGTTTTGAGAAACTCCCGTGCCTGTTCATGGGCAGGATGTTTCCTTTTGGCATGCTTGCGGATGAGTTTAAGATATTCCCGGGCTTCTTTATTGTTGCCGGTGCGATGATATATCCTTGCTGCGCCCATTAAGGAATACAGATAATATCCCGATTCATAGGCTTCAGATTCCTCACCAAAGGATATGGCGCGGTTGTAATAATGCAAGGCCTTTTCGAGATCCATATTACTTTCCCAGATGCGTGCAAGAAAGAAACTTGCATATCTGCCGCTCGTGGCCTCGTAACCAAAATATCCGCTGTCTATTTTTACGAGCAAATCTTCCGATACATTTTTAGCCTGCATGATACCGCCGCTGCTGAAGAGCATCATGGCATAATACCTTTGAAAAAAAGGATTATCGGGAAATGTGTTATGAAGATATTCAGAAACCTGAATGGCCCCCAGTGGATCGTTTTCTTCATTAAACAATATGCGCATAAGCCAGAACTGCGCTTCAGTTCGGGTGTAGAATGCATTTCTGGAGACGTTTCGAAGCTGATCGAGTCCCAGATCTTTGTCCCCTTTGGAAAACATAATCATAAACGGACGGAGCTGCGGATAATTTTCTCTTAACCATACTGAGAAATAATTATATAAACCATCTCCAAACATCAGTTCAGGACTAAGGTCATCCCGGCTACGGCAATCGTCGAGGTATTTCAACGACTGTCTTACTGCATTGGCAGCTTTAAGCCAGCTTCTTCTTTCGGAATGAAGCCGCCCTTTAAAAGCATAAGCAGCGGCAAGAAAAAATGCCCCTTCCACTTTTGAACTATCGTATTTATACAATTTTTCAGCCTTATAGATAGAGGAATCCATGTACATCAAAAACCGGGCATCATAAACCTCAACTGCAATGTTGGGGACTATTTTCCACCATTCATTTAAACCCAGCAGAAAATCAGCCAGAGGATGAGCCGGGAATTTGAATTTGAGAGACCTGAAACCACTGGCGGCTTTGTCAAACTTAAAATTGTACATATCATTCAGTGCCTGGGTAGCCTGAATCTGAATTCGCATATCTGCGATGAGTAGAAAGTCTGTCTGGGTATTCGTAGTGTCCGACATAGACTCAGACTGAGCCGCAGACCTGAGACAGGTAATAACCAGAATTACACATAAAAGCTTAAGATGAAACAAAGTGTTCATATACATATTAATGGCCTTAAAATTAATCGGCCCCAGGAACAAATAAAAATGAAAGTTTCGCAAGATTTGTAAAAAACATTGCGTTGAAAACAAAACGTTGAAATGCTTACCGGCATTGTAATATATTACTTTATGATTAAGATATAAACCTGCTTGTGGTTATAATCTCTTAGAAACATCATTTTGTTCACATATATTTATTATTTTCGGGCCTTAAACTTCTTTTCTTCTTAATGCAGGATTTTAAAAATATAAATAATGTAAGTGGTTGGCTGATTTTTGTCATTGCTACTACGGTATATTGGCTTACGGTTGAACCAACCGCCTCCTATTGGGATTGTGGTGAATTTATTGCTGTTTCTTACCAACTACAGGTACCACACCCTCCTGGTGCACCGCTGTTTTTACTCATAGGCCGGATGTTTTCTTTCCTTGCTCTAGGTGATGTGGAACAGGTTGCCTATTGGATCAACATTTCCAGTGCACTTGCAAGTGGCTTTACCATTTTATTTTTATTCTGGTCCATTACTTTATTGGGACGTAAAATGTTTAAGATACAGCCGGGTGAAGAAACACCTGACCAGACCTGGCTGCTTATGGGTGGCGCAGCGATTGGAGCCCTTTCCTATACATTTTCAGATTCATTCTGGTTTTCAGCGGTGGAAGCAGAAGTTTATGCCCTTTCTTCCTTTTTCACTGCTTTCGTAGTTTGGGCTATGCTCAAATGGGATACCATCAAAGAGGATCGTTTGGCCAGTCGATGGATTATCCTGATTTGCTATACCATGGGACTTTCCATTGGTGTTCACCTTTTAAACCTGGTTACCATACCTGCCCTTGCCTTAATTTATTATTTTAAGAAGTATGAACCCAGCGTTAAAGGTATTTTCTCTGCACTTTTGATAAGTGTGCTGATTCTGTTTTTAATCAACGATTTTATAATCCCCGGGCTTCCTTCCCTGGCAGGTAAGGTAGAAATATTTTTTGTCAATAGCCTGGGTGCAGGGTTTGGTTGGGGAATTGCTGTTTTCATTGTATTTTTTATAGGCCTGGTAGTTTATGGAACCTACTTGTCGCAGATAAAGGAAAAGGTCACTTTAAATCTGGCTTTGCTGGGACTGGTATTTATTCTTATTGGCTATTCTTCTTATGCCATTATTGTGATACGATCAAACTTTAACCCACCTATAGACGAAAACAACCCTGAAAACATTATATCATTTGTTAGTTATCTCAAAAGAGAGCAATACGGTTCGAGGCCATTAATAAAAGGCCAGTATTTTGACGCCAATATTGTAGATCAGAAAAAAGGAGAGGCGATTTTTGTAAAAGGAGAAAGCAAGTATGAGATCTCTGATTATCGCATGCAATATGTGTATGATCCCAATCGCAGTACCATTTTGCCGAGGGTGTATAGTAATGATCCCAGACATGTAGAAGAATACCGTCGTTGGATGAATCTTGGCCAAAATGAAGTGCCTAATTTCCGGGACAATCTGTTATTTATGTTCAGGTATCAGATTGGCTTTATGTATATGCGTTATTTTATGTGGAATTTTGCAGGCAGGGAGAGCGATATACAGGGCGCAGGATGGATGACCCCTTTTGACAGCCTGAAGGAGATTCCGGAAATATTGGAAAAGAATAAAGGAAGGAATCAATTCTTTATGTTACCGCTCTTCTTGGGCTTGTTGGGGATGTTTTTTCACTATATGAAAGACCCCAGAAATTTTGCCTTTGTAGCCATGTTGTTTGTTATGACAGGGGTTGCGCTGGTGGTTTACCTCAATTCCCCTCCTGTTGAACCACGGGAGAGAGATTATATTTATGTTGGTTCTTTTTATGCCTTTGCCATGTGGATAGGTTTTGGAACCATGGGCATTGGCTACTGGTTATACAACCTGATTAAAAACAGAACCACAGCCGCCTTGGCCGCTACTTTGATAACCCTTCCTGTTCCCGGCATAATGGCCGCTGAAGGTTGGGATGATCACGATCGCTCAAACCGTTATTTTTCTGTTGACAGCGCGAAAAATTTCCTGGCTTCCTGCGCGCCCAATGCCATTCTTTTTACCGGGGGTGACAATGATACCTTCCCACTTTGGTATGTGCAGGAAGTTGAAGGATTCAGGACCGACGTAAGGGTAATCGTTTTAAGCTATTTCAATACCGACTGGTATATCGATCAAATGACAAGGCCGATAAATAAATCGGCGCCCCTGCCATTTACGCTCGACAGGTCGCATTATCGCCAGGGCGGCTTAAATGATTATTTGCCGTATATGGAAAACCCTAATATAACCGGTGCCATTAATTTATCACAATATCTGCGACTGATCAGGCAAAACAATGCACGTTTGCAGATGAACACCAGGCAGGGAAGTTACAATACCATACCGTCTAAAACACTGCTTCTCAACATCGATACAGCTGATGTGCTCAACAGAAACCTCATACCACCGGGCAAGAGAGAACATATTGCCAGTCAGATGCGCTTTGAAGTAAAAAGAAATGGAATCGAAAAAAATACCCTGATGATCCTGGATCTTATTGAGGCGAATAACTGGGAACGTCCTATTTATTTTAATAATACATCGCTCAATGGAATTAGTGTGAACCTTTCGCATCATGTGGTACAGGAAGGCAATGCATATCGATTACTGCCGATTAATAATCCTTCTGCAAATGAAGAGTTTGTAAATACTGAGGTGATGTACGATAATATGATGTACAATTTCCATTTTAGGGAACTTGATAATCCAAGGGTCTATTACAGTGAAGATTACCGCATGTTTGTGTTAAACCACAGATCATCCTTCAATTCACTGGCAACGGCCTTGATTAAAAAGGGCGATCTCCCAAGGGCCAGGGAAGTAATTAACCGATCCCTGGAGCTGATGCCCGATGCAGCTATACCTTACGATTATACAACAGCTCAAATGGTCGGCCTCTTGTTTACTGTTGGGGAAAGGGAAAAAGGCATGGAAATTTCAGAAATTCTGGCCAGAAGGGCAGATGAAGTTTTAACCTACTTTTATCGCTATAATGCATCAGTAGGCAATGAAACTCAGAAAAACCTAATCATCATGAATGAAATAATCCGGACTTTAAAAATGGAAGGTGAAAATGAAAAGGCCAGCCAAATGGAAGTCAGGTTTATGGAACATTATTCAAGGGCAAGATAGCGGCATATTTTGCTGCCGGGGATTCACAAATTGAAGACCAGATACTTTCTTATCTATGAAAAAGGCATTGCTGCCATTATTATGCATTTATATGTTTTTGCATTCTGAATTGAATGCGCAACAGTTGGGCTTGTCTTTTTCATACTTTTTCCCCCGCAACGGAGACTTTTCTGTGCCAGTAACGCCATTATCCTATCGCGGATTGGGATTTAATATAAATCGCTATATCAGGCCGGAGACAGGTATAACCCTATACCGCATGTCTGGTCTTTCATTTACCAATCTTCCTTTTGAAACAAAGGAGCCTTTTTTCGGACCTATGTTTACAATTATGATACCGGTTGACATGGTAATAGAATTTCCCATTGGGAATACCGAACTTCGTCTTAAGGGTGGTGGTTTTGGATTCCACAATTTTGGTATTAAAGTTCAACAAGGGAATATTGACAGGGCCTTGCGCGAATTTTTTGATTATGATATACTCAATGCAGAAACCAGGTTTGAGAATCAGCCCGGACTCGGATACAGGGTAGGGGCAGAATGGATTTTTCATATTTCGGGTAAATTTTCCTTTACTGCTGAGGCAATATATCATGGTGGATTTGCCAATATAGCCCTTAGCGGTGATTATGCAGCCTATGGAAACAATACCACCAGCCAGGGAAATTTTAATTTTCCCAATGCCAGGCTCGACTTTACCGGATATGAAATTTCCCTGGGCGTACTCTTTAATCCATGATCCTGATTTCTCTATTTTGTTTTTTTGCTTACATAGAATTTTATTGAGTTCATTATGTTCTTATATTTAAACCCATTTAGAAAACCAGGGGATACTTTAAACTTTTATAGAATATCTGGTGAAAAGATTAATTTCCTTATTTGGAATACTGATTTTAGGTATTAGTGTAACTGAAGCGCAAAATTTGGAACGCATTCAGCGTGTCAGGGAGCAGATTTCAGTTTCAAATGGTACCGACAAATTTGAATTGCTCAACGATCTGGCATGGGAATTTCGTTCAGCATATCCTGACAGCTGTATTTATTACAGTGAACTTGCCTATGCGCTTGGTCAGGAGTTAGAAATAAAAGAAGATCTTGCAAAACCGCTCAACTTTATTGGCATAGCCTACAATTACAAAGGTGACAGGCTCCTGGCCTACGACTTCTTTGAAAAAGCATTGCAACTGGCCATTAGTCTCAATGATACAACCCAGATTGCTTATTCCAACAATAACCTGGGCAGGTTATTTTTTGAACAGGGATTACTTAACCGATCGTACAATTATTTTGTAAAAAGCCTGGATGCATTTATCAAACTCAATGATTCAACCGGCCTGGCATATACTTACCAGAGTCTGGCAAGGTTGTATAAGACCCAAAATGATTATGAAAAGGCAGAAAATCACTACCTTTTGGCAAATGTCATCAGGGAGAACCTTGGAGTTACCCAGGACATCACATCGGCATATATACAAACGGGCCGGTTTTACCAGGAAAATGATCAGGATGATTTGGCAATATTGTATTTGTTTAAGGCTGATTCCACCGCAGGAAGTATAAAAGACGAAATAACACTTGCCGAGATCAAAACATATATTGCAAGAAGTTTTCTCAAACAAGGAAAATGGCTGCAAGCTGAGCAAATGTGCAAAGACGGGTTAATGGTAATACTTGAAAAAAACCACATTCGCATGCAACCACAGACCTTTCTTATAATGGGCGAAATTTTTAAAGAGAAAGGAGCATTAAACGATGCGCGTGAGTTTACAATGCGGGCATTAATGGTTTCCACAGAAACAAAAGATCTCGCCTCAAAAATGAATGCACATTATTTGCTTTGGAAAATTTCTGAATTGCAAAATAATAGAAGTGATGAAATAAGGAATCATAATGAATACCTGATTCTTCGCGATTCTATTAAAGACCTGGATCTGGCTCGTCAGGTAGAACGTTTTCAATTTGAAATGGAAATAGAGCGAAAAGAGCGGGAAAATGAATTGCTCAAAGCCCAGCAGGCAGGTACTGAATCCATTATCAAACAGCAACGTTTGCAAAGCACCATTCTGTTTATCATCAGTATCTTTGTGAGTTTGTTGGTTTATCTGCAATGGCGCAACAATAATAAGCGGAAAGAGGTAAATGAAAAGCTTGCCTTGCAAAATGATTACATAGAAAGACAAAGACGAGAGATTTTGATTCAGAATGAAAACCTATCCAAACGAAATCTTCAGTTACACGAATTAAACCATGAGAAAGATACTCTCATGAGTATTGTTGCACATGATTTAAAAGCTCCTTTCAACAGATTTAAAGGCATATTAAATTTGATGGAAATGGAGGGCAAACTCAGTGAAGATCAAAAGCGATATATTGATATTTTAAAAAATAATACACAGGCAGGTCTATTGCTTATTCGCGATCTGCTGGATGTACATATGCTTGAAGAAAACCAAAGTCCGGAGCTTGCCGATATTGATTTTGGAGCATTTATCAAGCAAAAGGCAGAGGCGCATATTCCGGCAGCTAAATCCAAGAATATTGAACTGCTACTCAAAAATGAGGTCAGTGGTGTGGTACATCTGGATGAAGTTTTTCTCGATAGAATTATGGATAACCTTATCTCCAACGCCATTAAATTTTCGCCAAAGAATTCCAAAGTCATAATCAGGGCCCAAAAGAATTTAGAAAAACTTGAAATTGATGTGCAGGACGAAGGCCCTGGATTCTCTCAGCAAGATAAGAAACAACTTTTCCAAAAGTTTAAAAAACTGAGCGCCAGACCAACAGGCGGTGAAAGTTCGCATGGTCTTGGGTTGGCCATTGTTAAGATTTTAGTCGATAGGATGCAAGGGATCATCCATCTTGAAAGTGAACAAGGGCATGGCAGCACCTTTAAACTTATTTTCCCCGCCAACGGCATTGTTGAAGCATAAAATAAGGTGCGCTGAAAATCTCCTGGCTTCTTGATTTATTTAATAACCAGAATTTACATTATAGATGTATACTTTTTCAGCAGCCCTAAAATAAAGTAAGCGATGGTAAATGAACGAACCACCGCCTACAAAATCTGGTTTACTTTTTTTCCTGTGAGTTAGCTACTAGTTTTTATACAATTATCATCAGTCTAATAATATTCCTGTCTATTGCACTTCGAGTTTTCTGAATTCATTGAATCGACGGACTATAGCCATAATAAAACCCAGCATTAAGATAAGGGTACCTAACCAAAGAATATTAATCAATGGTTTTTCCACTGCCTTCATAATTATGTAATCCTTTTGCGTGGTTTGCAGATTAAGTTCATAGCTGCCTTCTTGCGGATTGATGTTGGTAAGTGCGATCTTAACGCCTGCTTCTTCAACGATATCGGGTATATTGCCAACCATGTTGTTGTGTATGATAAATACAGGCCTTGCTGTAAAGGTTTCGTTTTTGCCATAGATTTGAACCAAAGCCTCCACAGCCACATCATTTTCATTCAGTGAAATACCATCTACTTCAACTACCCGCTGAACATTTTCCAATACAGCAACAAAATCATTCACAAAGAACTGCTCACCACCACGGAGTGATATGGTTTCAGGCTCGCTCCATTCCACTTCAACCTCCGGATCAGGGATGGTGGATACATGTGTATAAAGGTCGTGATCAACAGCCCTTCTGATAGCCGGTGAAACCACCAGTCCCATAGATGGATTGACCTGTGCACGAGGATACAGTGTGAATGCCCTTTTACCCTCTTTTCTGTACTCTATTTCATAATAGGTGTTTTCAGCCCTGATGCCAACTGTATCGCCCTTTTGAATAATAACCTTGTCATTTTTAATAATGTCTTCTTTTGCAACCACTTTGTGTGATTCTTTGGTTTGATCAAAATGATTTTTCTTGAGATATCCGCCTACACCATCAATTTTTACACGTTGTCCTTTATACAAAAGCTCATAATCGTTCATCTTACGGGTTTCATCTATGAATAAAAGTACGTTTTCGCGATTGATGTCATCAGATAAATCCCTGGAGTACAGCAATCCTGATTGATTGAGAGATACTACTTTTGAATAACCTGACGAAAATAAAATGCCGATAAGCATCATTGCCAGGCCGATATGCGCCACCGAACCCCCTGATAAATGAATATTCGCAGCCTTAAATCCCAGCAATATTTTAAAATTGGCTATGATAGAATACAAAGCAGCCGTGAGAAGTAAAATATAGGTCAGATTTTGAATTTTCATCACCATAATAATTACCGAAGAAAAGACCAGGGTAAGTAAAATGGGTATGAGCAATGCTTCTTTAATTTTAGATTTTTCCATCTTCTTCCAAAAAAAGAATTGCCCTGTTCCGGAAAGTATAGCAACTAATATTGCGCCCCATAACTGGAATTTAGTGTAAAAACCAACCTGATCTGCAGGAGGTGCCATATTACTTTCTATACCAAACCACCCTAAAACGGCATTAAATACCGGAATTGATGTAGGGATCAATACCTGAAAACCCATTAGGCACAATGTGGTAGCTCCCATAAATATCCAAAACTCCCTGGAGTAGGTTGATATTTCTTTTTCGGTAGTAGGAATATCTTTCCAACGGATTGACAATAAAAAGATCGAAATTGCCAGAAAAACAAGGAGATACAAGAGTAATTGTCCATTGAGCCCAAGATCAGTAAAAGAATGAACGGAGGCATTACCCAAAATACCGCTGCGTGTGAGAAAGGTCGCGTAAAGAACAAATAGAAAGGTGGCAATAACGAGAATCATAGAAGTTTTAAGGGCCGTATTATTCTTCTTGAAGATGATCATAGTATGTAAACTTGCCACCTGTATAATCCAAGGTATATACACTGCATTTTCTACAGGATCCCAATTCCAGTAGCCTCCAAAATTCAGGGTTTCATAGGCCCAGTAAGCCCCCATAAGTTTACCCAGTCCTAGCGTGGCTATGGAAAATATTGTCCAGGGCAAAGCCGGGCGAATCCACTCTTTATATTTTTTTTGCCATAGGCCTGCCATGAGAAAGGCAAATGGCACCAATGTGCTTGCATAGCCGAAAAAGAGCGTTGGCGGGTGGATTACCATCCAGTAGTTTTGCAATAATGGGTTTAATCCACTTCCGTCTGCGGGAATAAAATCAGGATTTATCCTGAAAATCGGATCATCAAATACATCTCTGAGAAGAAGAAACGGGGAGCTGCCAATTTTTACGCCAAAAATCATAACACCCAGAATCATGGAGGCCAGAAAAGCTTCCACCAGGGCAAATACAGTCATGAGCGGCGACTCCCATTTTCTGCTGGTAAAAATAAGAATGAGACCCAGTACACAATTCCAGAATATCCAGAGCAGAAAACTGCCTTCCTGACCTTCCCAGAAGCTGGCAATCATATAATAAACCGGTAGGTTTTTAGAGGAATGGCTGTAGGCGTAATGATATTCGAAATGATGATTATATATGATGTAAAATAGTGTAAGCGCTGTTGCGAATACCGACCCAATGTGGATAAAGAAAGCTATCCTCCCATTTTTTTGCCATTGTTTTTTACTTATCTCGTCTTTAACAATGGATGCCCATAGATACGATCCTGCCGCATATAAAGCGGATATAAAGGTAATAATCACAAAGAGGTGACCTGCTTTGCCAATAAATTCATTTATCATAACTGATTAGTCCAACGTTTTAACCCCTGTAACTTTTACCGTCTCTTCCTGATATTTAGATGGGCATTTGAGTAGAATCTGGTCTGCAATAAAAATATCGTCCCTGAATCCTCCTATTACCACGACCTGCTCTGACCGGTGAAAATCAGGAGGCATGGGCTCATTGTAATATACTTTGCGCGTTTCATTATTGCTGTCGGTCATCAAAAATGAGAATGAGACCATATCTTCTCCTCTTTCTATACCAATAACTTCGCCTGCACTGTCTTTAGGTAATTCACCCACAACGTGAATTTTTTTGGTATTGCCACTTTCAAAAAGCGCCTTGGCCTGGCTGAAAGTTACATAAGAACTGGCATCACCGGCCGTAGATATGATAATGAAAATGGCTACAGCAATTACTCCTATTAATAATATATGCGATTTTTTCATTTTAATTTTTATTCTTTTGGAACTTCATTCAATTTCCTGAAAAGGATCAAAAAGCTGAATGATTTATTTCTGCATCATTGATAACGAAGTGAATCTCGTTTTGGTTTACTTATAAATACAGTCTAAGCGTTGGAACCGTCATTTTTTTGTCTGCTTTTCAATGCATCCAGATCACGCTGTAGCTTTAATACTTTACGGTCTGTCAGAATAGTGTATACAATAAGACCGGTAATTAAAATTATCACTACCAAAACTACTACATAAATCTTTCCTTCTGATCTGAAGAGATCTGCCATCTCAACTTTATCGCTTTCCTGCTGCAGAATGCCTGCAAGTGACTTATTAAGTTGAAAGAAAATTGCTATTCCTGTAAGAATGAGGATATATATGATTTTTTTCATGGATTTTTTAAACATTTAATTCCAATTGCCTGAAATCCTCCTTTACCCTTTGTATTCTGATTCTGATTGAGGCAAACCAAACACCGAGCAGGGCATAAGCCACCACGGCAGGATAGAAGACAGTTCGCAAGGTATTGTCGAGGTCATAGCTGTTAAATCCCGGATTTCCTCCATTACCCGGATGCAGCGAATCTGTCATGCGTGGCAATATGAAAATAAGAGGAATGGCTGCAGCAAATGCAAATATATTATATACGGCACTGATGCGGCCTTTGGTTTGTTGATTTTCTATAGATGACCTGAGGACAAAATAGGCCATGTAAATCAACATAGCTATGGATGTTGCATTGAGTTTGGGATCATTTACCCACCAGGCACCCCAGGTAAATTTGGCCCAGGCCATGCCTGTCACTACACCTAAAATGCCAAAAAATATACCTACATTGGCAAATTCAGAAGACTTTATATCGTCTAAGATATTGGAACTTTTCAGATATCTGATGGCATACACCATAGAAACGATAAGCATAATAAACATGGCAAACCAAATGGCCACGTGGAAAAACAGATTTCTTATAGTTTCATTTAAGATAAACAATCGGGGCACGTCCATCAGAAATCCCGCGATGATCACATAATATAATAAGATAATGCACAAGACCTTCCACCAGATGTTTTTTAACCGGCTCATGAATTCACATTTATTTTACTTGTTGAAAAACTTTTCATCAGTAAACGCTACACATGCTGATGAAGTTTTTTTAAAGTTATTTCGTTGATTTAATAATTTAAAGCTGCATTGCAGTTTCAATTAGCACGCCAAAGATACGGAAACAAGAGGATTGAAGTGCTCAATGAAATCATAATTATTGCCAATAAGTTAAAAATCTGACCATTGGTCTGTTCGGGGACTGCTGAAAGAACAGTGGCTTGTGAAACTTTTATGAGCAATAATAAAAGTGGTAAAATCACTGGAAAGCCCAGAATTGCCATTAAGGTTCCAGCATTTCCAGCGTGAGAAGCAATGGCAGAGATCATGGTAAAAGCTGCTGAAAAGCCCAGGGCGCCCAAAAATGCCGTCAGAGCAAACAGGGGTACATTTTGAATAGGATTACCTAAAACCAGCATAAATACCGGAATGCCGGCAAAAACAAGTAACAGCATAAGCAGGGTGTTGTAAATCACCCTGGAAAGTATTATTGAGACCGGACTCGCAATTATATAATGGTACAACCTGAGTCCGCGGCTTTCCTGAATAAAGCTTCTGGCGATGGCGTTTACCGCGGTAAATAACATAACAATCCAGAATATGGCGATCCAGGTATCGGGCGCTTGTGATAAATCAGCGCCACCTGCTGTACCCAAAGCCATATACACCAAAAAAACAGAACTTGTAAGATATAGTAAAATTCCACTTATGGCATAACGCTGCCTCCATTCCAGCAAAATTTCCTTTCGCACCAGAAAAAATACCTCCTTCATGCCATTTTTTTTCGCAAATATAAATAAGCTGTAGTCCCTTAAAAGGATTTTGTATCTTCGCATGTAATAAAATATGACATTAAGTATGTTTTGACAGTCAGCATTTTGATTAATTTTGCACTTTCGTTTTAACTAATAACATAAACAACATTCCTTTGGCCAGTGTATTGGTAACCGGTGCAGCCGGATTTATAGGCTTTCACCTGAGTTTAAAACTCATGGAAAGCGGTTATGAGGTTTCTGGGCTTGATAATCTCAACGATTATTATGACGTAAACCTTAAAACAAACCGATTGGATAATTTGAAAAAAAATCCATTGTTTACATTTTTCAAAGCATCCCTTGAAGATAAGGGGCACATTCAAAAGGTTTTTGAAAGTAAAGCTTTTGATTATGTAGTCCATCTGGCGGCACAGGCTGGTGTACGGTATTCATTGGTGAATCCCCATGCCTATACCGAAAGCAATATAACCGGTTTTTTAAATATACTGGAAGGCTGCCGGCACTTTAAGGTTAAGCATTTGGTTTATGCTTCTTCAAGCTCAGTGTATGGAGGTAATGAAAGAATGCCATTTTCAGAGTCGCAAAATGTAGACCACCCATTATCGCTTTATGCAGCTACTAAAAAAGCCAATGAGCTGATGGCACATACCTATGCACATTTGTATAATATCCCTGTAACAGGCTTGCGTTTTTTTACCGTTTACGGTCCATGGGGAAGGCCAGACATGGCTTTGTTCCTTTTTACCAGGGCGATACTGGCAGGGGAGCCGATAGATGTTTTTAATCATGGTAAAATGAAAAGAGATTTTACCTATGTAGACGATATAGTCGAAGGAGTTTTCAGGATAATGACACAAATACCCCAGGGTTGGCAGGCAGCCGTTGATCAACCACGTTTTGTACCTGATGACCATCCGGCATTAAGTAATGCGCCTTACAGGGTATTTAATATAGGCAACAACAACCCGGTTGAATTAATGGATTTTATAGAAGCCATAGAAAAGAAAACAGGCAGGAAAGCCATTAAAAACTTTATGCCCTTGCAAGATGGAGATGTTCCTGCAACCTATGCTGATGTTTCGTCACTAAGTGATGCAGTAGGCTTTAAACCCTCAACCTCCATTGATTATGGTGTAGGGCAATTTATCGATTGGTACCGGAGTTATTACAATGTTTAGCATGACTGTTGAGAACTTATGACACGTTTGTCAACCAAATATTTTTCATTTTTTTTCATTACATTTTTTTTACTTGGTGAAGTAGCAGCCCAGCAAAGGCCCGGCAATTTGCCTCAAAATATGGATCCATCAGCCTTGCAAGGCCAGGTTGGCTCTGTAAGAGTAGATGACCTCCCCGATGCGCAAATTCGCCTTTTGATGGAACGGATGCGCGAAAGTGGAGTGAGTGAGCAGCAATTTTTTGCCGGATTACAGGCGAGAGGAATGCAGGCCTCAGAAATTCAAAAGCTGAGGGAAAGGATGAATAAACTGAGAGCAACGCCATCGGGTCGAACTACTTCTCCAACTAGTCAGGTTCGCACCCGGGAGAAATCGGTTGTGGATGAAGATGATTTATTTGATTTCCTGCAGGAAGATTATGAAGATTTTCAAAAAAAGCAGGTTACCGAAAGGCAAAAACGGATTTTTGGCTATAATCTTTTTAACTCAGAAATGTTGAATTTTGAGCCAAGTATGAATGTGGCCACTCCAAAAGATTATACCATCGGCCCGGGAGACGAAGTTATTATTGATGTATGGGGCGCCTCTGAACAAACCTATATGGAGGTTGTATCACCGGATGGATATATCAGGATTCCAAACCTGGGCCCGATTTACCTCAGCGGACTGCAGATGGATCGCGCTGAAGACCGTATTAAATCTCAATTGACCCGCATTTATTCAGGGCTATCGGGATCAAACCCCAATACTTTTGCCCAGGTGAGTCTGGGACAAGTGCGTACTATAAAGGTAAGCGTAGTGGGTGAGGTGAATAGACCCGGCACCTACGATGTCAGTTCCCTTGCTTCAGTTTTTAACGCATTGTATTTATCCGGAGGCCCGACAGAAAATGGTTCTTTCAGGGAGATTGATCTTATTCGTGGTAACCGCGTCCACATTACCCTTGACCTTTACGATTTTCTGGTTAAGGGTGTTCAGGAAAATAATATTCGCTTGCATGATCAGGATATTATAAGGGTAAAGCCTTATATCCGGAGGATTGAAATAGAGGGTGAGGTTAAGCGAGAGGGTATCTTTGAAGCCCGGGAAGACGATACCTATGACAATTTGATAGAATATGCCGGAGGTTTAACTGAAAATGCATATCAAAGCCGCCTAAAAGTGCGACGAAATGCAGGAGGTCAGCGAAAATTTATTGATTTGGCATCTGATGAATGGACACAACAGAAAGTACAAAATGGTGATGTAATTGTTGTAGAAGGCATTACCAACCGCTTTGAAAACCGGGTTCAGATCCGTGGAGCTGTCTACCGCGAAGGTACTTATGAACTGAATGACGGGCTAACTTTACTCGGCCTTGTTAATAAAGCCGATGGTTTACGTGGAGATGCATTTATGGAAAGAGGTACCTTGTTCAGGACCAATCCAGACCTTTCTACAATGGCCATCTCTTTTGGAATGCGTGAAATTATGAAAGGTGAAGCAGCCGATATAGTTTTACAAAGAGAAGACCTTGTGAGTATTCCTTCTATTTACGATGTACAGGAAGAGTTTTTTGTATCCATTTTTGGTGAAGTGCGCCGACCCAGAACCTATGCGTACCATAAGGAAATGCGCATTGAGGATTTAATTATCAAAGCAGGGGGATTGCTGGAATCGGCCAGTGGAGCAAGGGTGGAGGTAGCTCGAAGGGTAAAAAAGGAAGGAGAACAACCCGTTGCCGAAATGGCTGAAATATTTACGTTTAGCATTGATAAAAACCTTGCTTTAAAAAGTGCCGTCGATTTTACATTAAGGCCTTTTGACCAGGTTTTTATTCGCCGTGCACCAGGCTATCAGGAGCAGGAGCTGGTAAAGGTGGAAGGAGAGGCGGTTTTTCCCGGAAAATATTCTTTGGCTAAGAAAAATGAACGTATTTCTGAATTGTTAAGGAGGGCCGGAGGCATTACGCCGGAAGGCTATCCCAAAGGGGCTACACTTATACGCCGAACGGAGTATAACCCGGTACCGGCGCCCAGGTTGCAGCAATTGGAAAGTCTTATGAAGATAAGGGAAGATCTCGAGGAGCAGCTGAGTGACCGGAATTTGCTGGACGCTACGGAATCGGAAATGTTGATGTTTGGAAGGTTGGAAGAGGTAAATCGTAAGATTCAGAAAATCAGGGAAGAGGAAGAAATTGAAAATCAGCGGGAGGGCATTCGTTTTCGCAGACAGCAGATGGAAGCTTTGGCTCGTAAAGACACATTGATTGATGAGGAAGAAGTCAGGGTTCAGGAATTCGAAAATATTGGCATCAACCTGGATAGAATTATGCAATCTCCAGGATCGAAATACGATTTAATCCTTGAGGATGGAGATGTAATTTATATACCCCGCAGGCTGGAGACGGTGAGAATGCGGGGAGAGTTTTTATATCCGGTTACGGTGCGCTATGATGAAAATTATACCTTTTCGCAGTATATGTCGAGGGCCGGTGGTATAACCGATCGTGGCCGTAAGGGCCGGGCTTATGTTGTCTATGCCAACGGATCGGTAGACCGCACCCGCAAGTTTCTGTTTTTGAATGTATATCCCAGGATAGAACCCGGGGCAGAGATCATTATGCCCGCTAAACCCGAGCGTCAAAGACTTAGTGCTCAGGCATGGATAGGATTGAGTACAAGTGTAGCGACTTTGGCTTTGATTATAAATAATTTGGCAAGTAGATAAACGATGAGCAATTTGACGCCAGGGCACAACTCTAATAACAGCAATACTGAAATAGATCAAATTAATATTTCAGAGTTATTAATGGTCTTATGGAAAAGTAGGAAACCAACCATAAAAGCCACATCTGTTTTTTTTATTTTAGGAATAGTCATAGCCTTTACAAGTCAAATAGAGTACCAGTCAAACTGTAAATTACTACCTGAGGTAAGAGATGTTAATAGAAATAATCTGACTGGTTTGAGTAATTTAGCTGGCCTTGCTGGAATTAATCTGGATTTGATTGATAATCAGGGTTCTTTGAAGCCAGAATTATACCCACAAATAGTTCAAAGTCTGCCTTTTAGACAAGAATTAATCTATGAGGAGTTGAATTTTTCTAGAATTAAAAGAAAAATTAGTTTTTATGCATTTTTTAGTGAGAAAATAGGGCAATCATTTTTTTACAAAACCAAAAAGACCATCTTTTCAATATTTAGCAAAGACTCAAAGGATGAATTTGCGCATGGTGAAGGCCAAAATATTATACTGATTAGCAAGGAGATGCGGGATTTATTGGATGAATTGGGTGAAAGAATTGCTATATCTGTAGATAAAAAGGATGGGATGATATCTGTTTCTGCAACAATGCCAGACCCTTTGGCATCTGCTGAATTAACTGACAAATGTGTAAGATTACTTCAAAGACACATAACAGATTATAAGCTTTCCCAATTGCGTATGAATAAAGCATTTATAAAGGAACGTTTCAATGAAGCGGAAGATCGCCTCCAGGCCTCAAGGAAAAAACTTGCCATATATGATGACAAAAATATTAATGTAATTTCGTCATTGGTGCGTTCAGAAAAGCAACATTTGGAAAATGAGTACAACTTTGCTTTTGAGTTATACAAAAGTCTTGGGGCTCAATTGGAACAGTCAGAGATTAAGGTTAAGGAAGAAACGCCTGTATTTACAATAATAGAACCTGTTGTTGTGCCACTTGAAAAGTCAAAACCTAAGAGGTTATATATAATTTTAGCTTCAATAATTATAGGTTTATTATTGTCGTCATCCATCCAAATATTCAAATTCATTTTTTTGAAATAAAAATTTATAAAATCATGTTGAATAATAAATCTATACTAATTACCGGAGGAACAGGGTCATTAGGTAAGGCATTAACCAAATATATTTTAACAACCTATCCCAACGTAAGACGCCTTGTCATTTTTTCTCGTGATGAACAAAAGCAATTTCAAATGTCTCAGGAATATCCAGCTGATAGATTTCCACAACTCAGATTTTTTATAGGTGATGTCAGGGATAAAGAGCGACTGAAAAGAGCTTTTCAAGGTATTGACTATATTATTCATGCTGCTGCAATGAAGCATGTACATATTGCTGAATATAACCCAGATGAGTGTATAAAGACAAATATTGGGGGGGCTGAAAATGTTATCGATGCTGCAATTCAAACAGGTGTTAAAAAAGTTGTAGCATTATCAACCGATAAAGCCTGTGCTCCGATTAATTTATATGGCGCGACAAAATTAACGTCAGACAAACTCTTTATTGCAGCGAATAAAATTAAAGGAAGTAACCCTATAAGTTTTTCTGTAGTGCGGTATGGAAATGTAATGGGATCCAATGGCTCAGTAATTCCTTTTTTTATTAAAATGCGAAAAACAGGTGTACTACCAATTACTAATCCAAAAATGACTCGGTTCAATATTTCATTATTGGATGGAGTAAAAATGGTGATGTTTGCTTTGGAAAAATCGTGGGGAGGTGAGCTTTATGTTCCAAAATTGCATTCCTATAAAATCATGGATATGGCTGAAGCAATAGGTCCGGAATGCTTAAAACCGATTATAGGAATAAGGCCTGGAGAAAAAATACATGAGGAGATGATAACCTCTTCTGATTCTTATAATACCTATGACTTAGGGACATACTATATCATACTTCCGCAAAATCCCAATTGGAAACTCGACGAATATCTGGAAGTTTTTAAAGCTGTCAAAGTTCAGGAAGGGTTCCATTATAACTCAGGGGAAAATGAATTATGGGAAACGCCAGAAACACTCAGAGAGTTAATAAAATCACATGTTGATTATTCATTTGATCTTTAACAACCTTTTTTTACCGAAGGGTGAAAGTATTTTTTCAATAATTAAATATTTATTCAAATATGTTAAAAGTTTTAATTAAATATTTGAATAGATACAATCTAAAAGAATTTTCTTTTTTGGGTTCTTCAACCATTTTGTTTCAATTATCGAAAGTTTTGGTAGAGCTTTATATTGCAAAGCTTGTAGGGCCTTTAATTTGGGGGAAATGGTATTTTTTTAATCTTATTATTGCGTACCGAAGCTTAGTCTCCCTAGGGGTTGATAATGCCTTGAACAGAGAAATTCCAAAATTAAAGGCCTCTGATAGTAGTAGATTGATATCAGATTATCAAAGTGTTGGATATTCTTTTATAGGCTTATCTTCTATTGTAAGTATGATTGTTTTTATTGGTATTATATTTTTTTACGATTTCAATGATTCTTTATACATAGCTATAGCTACAGCATTTTTATTTTGTGTCCTACAATATTACAGTTACAGTAATATACTTTTGAAATCTCAGTTTAGATTTGATATGGTAAGTTTAGGTCAAATAATATTTACGTTTATTTTTCCTATATTATCAATTTCCGGAGCGTATTTTTTTGATTTGTATGGATATATTTATGGATATATCATTTCATTGATCATTTCTATGATTGTATTGTATTTTTATAATAAGAATATGTTAACCTTTCGGTTCCGGATTAGATTTGACGAAATCTTCAAATTAATTAAAATTGGTTTCCCTATAATGGCAGTTGGTATATCCTATACATTTTTAAATACGGCTGATAGATGGATCATTGGATTGTTTATAGGTGCTGAGGCTTTGGGATATTATTCTTTATCTATTATTGTATTTGGTGCCCTTCTATTATTGCCGCAGGTTGTTTCCCAAATATATTATCCAAAAATGATTTATGAGTTTAATAAAAATAATGATATTACTCAAATGAAAAGGTTATTGCATGCGCAATATAAAAAAGTGCTTTACCTATCTATACCATTATTGATTTTAAGTAATATTAGTATGACATTTATTGTTGAACGGTATTTGCCTGAATTTTTACCTGGCCTGTTACCATTAAGGATTGTTTCATTAGCAGTTCTATCTTTACCTATATCATCGGGGTATGGAAATCTACTCAATATTATCGATAAGCAAAAAGTTTATTTATCTTTTATAGTGATTGCAGTTCTGTTAAACTTATTATTTAATTATTTAGTAGTAGTCTTTGGCTATGGTATTGCTGGTGTGGCGTTAACTACTGTCTTGGTCTTTTTTTTATTCAATATTAGTTTAAATTATTTAGGGCGTCATTATCTGAGGAAATTATGAAATACAATAAGTTGTTTATAGCATATACCCCATTTCATAATTTTTTTATTGAAAAAATCATAGTCCAAAAAAAACTAGACAACTACCTGATTGCTAATTTTAAAGATAAAATTATTATCACTTCTAGCCATACCAAACGATTAAGGTATATAGACGTATTTATATACATTCTAAGGATTAATAATTTTAAAGACGTAGTTATACCTCATAACCTTGGAATATTAACAAATTATATATATTTTAATTATGCGGGGAATTTAAATTATTTCTATGAGGGTGTAATGTATATTAGAAAGTCTGAGTACATTATGCCGGTTTCGGAATTTAGACGGAGATTATTTCTATCTTTTCTATTTGGGTTTATTTATAAGAAAGCACCGATGTACGACCTTAAAGATAGAAGAACTAAGAAGTTGTTTTACCCCGAAGGACTAAATTCAGATTTCAAAAATGTCTCAAGAATTAAATTTCAATTTTCAGAAACAGACTACGCTTCTCAGTATAATAATGAACAAACAAAGTCTGTAGTTTTAATTTTAGGTCAGTTAGTAGATATAGCTAATTATAATGAGTATGCAGATGATTTTATATGTTTAGTCAATTCGATAAGCGATTATCAGATATTATATAAACCTCACCCACATGAGTTGAAAATGGGCTACTTTAAGAATTTACCTTCTATATCCAATGTTTCCATAATTGAATCATCTGAAATTGCAGAAAATATTGTTCTTCGTATTAAACCTGAAAAGGTAATTTCATGGGCATCTTCAGCTCTATTAAATTTAAAACTTGTTAATTCTTCATTAGAAGTTTATACATTGGTAAAGAATAATGAGTTTGATGACATTCAATTAGAATTGATAAAATATGGAGTTAAGACTTTTAACATATAAATTTATACTATATATTATAGTCTTAATTTTAATTGTAGGCATGTTTTTTGTCTTAATTGATGTTAAGTTTGGCACAGTTAATTTAATAAGTACATTCGCTTTGACAATTTTTGTTTTATTGGTTTTTGTTTCCTTTTTGTCTAAAAAGTATTTTTTTTCCATCTTACCAATAATACTATTATATTTTCCTTCTGCTGTAAATAATTTTTTCCCGTCATTTCTCACATTATCTGGTCCTGATCAATTTCAGGAAATAGCAGTATTTAATCATATAGATATTTTTTTAATTTTAAACCTAATTAGATATAAATACAATCGTGTTAATATCAATAGTATCTATTTTTACATAGCAATATCATTGCTTTTTATTTCAAGTTTGATTAATTTGTTTTACATTAGTGAAATAAATGAATTGAAACAGTTAATGTATGGTACAAAATACATAAGATTCCTGCTATATTTTTCATTCCTGCCCATAGAAGATATAAATATTAATCGATCTTACATTCTAAGATCTATAGTGTTTGGCTCTTTTGTATTGATTTCAGAGGCTTTAATATATAGTATTTTAAATGGTTATGATCGTCTCACTTCTGGTTCATTAGGAGTTAATACATTTGCCAACCTTTTAGGCTCAATTGTGTTATTTATTTTCTTCTATCCAATGCGTTTAAATATAGTTCTTAAAGCAGTTGTATTAATGTTTTTGTTTAGTGCAATAATATTAAGTGGGACACGCTCTACAATTATTGTATTGGTTCTTTCTACTTTATTTTTGTACCTTAAACAATTCAAATGGTATTATGTATTATACTTGACAGTGTTTTTGGTCATTATTTATTTTACTGTTCAATATATAGGAGAGGTTGATTCCAGATATAATGTTTACTCAATATTAAATAATATTAACGCAGGTGATGGTGATGTCGATATTAACATAAGTGAGTCAACAAGTAGTATATATACACGATATTTACTTTTAAATGCTTCTGTTGAAATGATTCGTGATAATCCTTTATTTGGTGTTGGTGCGGGTAGATGGAATGATGTTAAGCATTTGTATGGCTTTGATATTGAAGTGTTGATTGATTCACACAATTCTTATCTAACCATTTTGTCACAATTTGGTTTATGTGGTGGATTATATCTTTTAATTATTTATTTTAAGCCTTTAAAACTTTTTTACAATAAATCTTCAAGCTCTCCTCTTTTGTATTTTAATCTTTTTATAATATATTTTTGTTTTGCAGCATTTTTCAATAGTGAAATTAATAAGGTACAATTGATTAGCTGGTTCTCTTTTATTCTTTCATGTAATTTTCAGTTAAAAAAGATATGAGAAAAATAGCAATAATTGGCACAAAGGGATATCCTTATGTATATGGTGGGTATGAAACTTTTGTGAAGGAGATAGTTGAAAGACTTAATGATAAGTTAGAAATACATATCTATTGTCATAAGAGTCTCTTCAAGAGCAGACCTTCCAGCGTTAAGGGAGTATTTTTACATTATGTGCCTGCAATTGAGACAAAAACCTTAAGTCAGCTTAGCCATAGTTTTTTAAGTACAATTCATGCAATTTTCCATAACTATGATGTTCTTTTTTTTGTCAACACTGCAAATGGTCCATTTGGTTTGTTGGCGAAGCTGTTTCTGAAAAAAATAGTAATTAATACAGACGGAGTGGAATGGCATCGTCCAAAATGGAAAGGGTTGGGTTCTAAGTATTTTTACTTTTCATCATGGCTTACCGCTAAAGTATTTGATGTGCTAATATCAGATTCAATTGAAATGCAATCCTTATATAAGAAATTATTTAAAAGAGATTCTATTGTTATTGCCTATGGTGCAAATATAAAATTTGACGTATCTGAAAAGTCTTTCTCTAATTTTGGTTTACAAACAGCAGAGTATTTTCTCATTGTTGGACGGTTAATACCTGACAATAATGCAGATATTATTGTAAAAGGATATCTTAAGTCTGGCTCTTCCAAAAAACTTGTTATTGTAGGTGATGTTCCCTACAAAGATAAATTTGTCGACTACATTAAGTCCTTTCAATCAGATTCCATATTATTTACTGGATATGTAACAGATCAGGAAGAGTTGTTTCAATTGTATTCTAATAGTTTTGCGTATTTACATGGACATGAATACGGAGGTACAAATCCAACTTTACTTAAAGCACTGGCCTATGGCTGCGCAATTTTGGCTTTAGATACTCCTTTCAGCAGAGAAGTTTTGGCCGATGATGAATATGGATTGTATTTCATAAAGGATTTAAATAGCGTGGCTGAATGTATTCGATTCGCTGAAAGTAATGTAGATAAGTTAAACATGTTAAGAAAAATAGCTCGAAATAGAATCACGGATAATTATACATGGGAGAAAGTGGCAGGCCAATATTTAGACTTATTTTCAGAAATGTCCGATAAATAGTTGGCTTATAATTAATTGTCCTTGATTAGAATATAATGACCGAGAAAGTGACATATTTTTTTATAAAACCTTGTCATTTGAAGCTAGATATTAAGAACCAAATATTTATATAAATTTCTGCTTAATTAGTCGTACAAAACACTTATGTCTATCAATGATGTTGATATTGCGTTATACTTACATCGTATATTTGATTTTTGTAGCTTCATTCACCTTAGCAAATGATGATTCTGTAAAATACGATATAGGTTTACATAATATTTTTTCTAGAACTGAAACACCACTTCCTTTTTGGTTATTGTTTGGAAATAATGGAATAATAGGCCACCATAATCAACAAAGTTTTGCTATTTTCAGCGTTAATGTACCTATTCAAATAAAATCCAAGTTTGGTATTCAATCCGGCATAACTTTTTTAGGTAATATGTATGGTAACAACAGTATGCTGCCAGAGGTTTTTATAAATTTTGAATTATTTAATTTTGAAATAAAAGCGGGTAAAGAGTCATACTCCATTAATCAATATGGTGACGGATTAAATCAAGGATCCTGGCTTCTAAGCAATAATTTCAGGCCGCCTCCTAGACTAGGTTTCGGTATTTTTAAGTATACAGTATTGCCATTTATACCGTTTATTGAAATAAAGGGAGCAGCTAACATAGGTGTTTTAAATGATGATCGTGGTAATAGGGGGATTATCAACCCGCTGCTTCATGAAAAATTTGGCTATATCCGTTCAACGGGTTTACCTATTAACCCACATATTGGTCTAATTCATTCTGCAATATTCGGAGGAAAATTGCCGAATGGTAATAAAATACCAGGCGATTTTATCTCAGTTTTTTTTGCTACCCCTTCTCGCAAAGTCGGGGAGTTATTTCCTGGGGAGGCTTCTAATGTGGCTGGGGCACACTCTGGTTTGTTTGATTTTGGTTTTTACCTGGATGTAAAAAAGACCAGAATACAGTTTTATCATCAAAAGCCTTTTACCGATGGATCTGGTTTCATCCGTTTTTTTAGATTTAATAAGGATATGTTAACGGGTGTTCATATTTCAAATATACAGAAAACATGGTTAACAGAATTTTTATTTCAATATTCCAATACACAATGGCAAAGTGGACCTGGCTCTCCTGACCCTGTGGTTAATGGAAATTTTGTATTTTTAGATCAAATCGAAGATTATGACCGTTTTATGGACGAAAACTTCAATTTGCCTCCACAGAAATATACAAGAGATCAGGTCTCTGATTATTTAGTTGAAAATCTAAATTACGGATACCGTTTTGGAGGGAGGGATAATTATCTCAACAATTATATGTATCATAAGGGCTGGACATATCATGGTTTTGTAATGGGTAACCCATTAATGCTTACTTACGATCGAATGAGAGCGGTAGATCCTAATCTTAATTTTCCATATGACAGATTTATCGTTAATAACCGTGTAAAATCTTTTCACACTGGTGTAAAAGGAAACATAAGCAAAGCAACGAGTTATCGGTTTCTTTATACTAGCTCTGGCAATTTGGGTACTTATTTTGGCGAAAACCAGGGATTTAGTGGTTGGGAATCTCTGAATGTCAATTCTGAGTATAATTATTATTTTAAAGAAGGGAAGTACCAGAATTATATTCTTTTAGAGTTAAATGTAGAATTACCAAAAAACCCATCATTTAACTTTTCGGCTTCAACAGCCTTTGATTTTGGAGATATGTATAAGAGTCTTGGATTCATTTTCTCTGCCAGTTATTCTGGTGGTTTCACCATAAACAAGAAGTAAATTTTCTAAATCTATTAATTTGCTATGCAAAATATAGGATATTCTAAATATCAAAAGACACTCAGTATTCTCACGGATATTGCAATATTGAATGTAAGTTATTTTTCTATATATATATATCACTTTAATTCATTGAATGCATTTGCGCAAAGCAGGTATTTTGAATTATTACTGTTTTATAATATTGCATGGTTTTTTTCAGTAAATGCGCTAAAGGTCTATGATATCAGTAGAACAAATAGCACTGAGGATACAGTAAAAAGATTACTTAACGCTTTGTTGCTGTTTTTAATACTCATTTTTGCTTTTTTAGGTTTAAAAGGAATTCTTTATAATAAGTATTTGATTTTTCAATCTTATGTTTTGACTGCTTTTTTATTGACAATTAGCAATATAACGGTAATTGCCTTACTTAAAAACTATCGTAGAAAGGGGTATAATTTCAGAAATGTACTCATTGCAGGTTATGGTGAAATTGCTATTGATTTAAAGGAGTATTTAATGAATAATCCGCAACTGGGTTACAAGTTGTTGGGGATATTTGATGATAAATCTGATAGCAATGAAATTAAAGGAAACATTAAGAGTATTGAGAAATTCTGTGCTGAAAGCGTAATACACGAAATATATTGTTGTCTTCCATATATTGAACCAAGGCAAGTGAGAAGACTTATTAAATTTTCTGAGAATAATTTTATCAAAGTTGGGATAATACCTGATATTAGAGGTTTTCCCGGTAAAAATGTAGAGGTCAGCCTTTATGATTTTATTCCGGTTTTAAACTTTAGACCTGGTCCTTTAGAAGATCAGTTTAATGCATTTATAAAAAGGAGCTTTGACCTGTTACTTTCAATTTTGGTTTTAGTTTGTATTCTTTCCTGGCTTTTTCCTCTTTTTGCTATTTTTATAAAATTGGAATCTCCCGGCCCTGCTTTATTTATTCAAAGACGTACGGGACGGGGCAATAAATCCTTTAGATGTTACAAGTTCCGGACCATGCATGTAAATAAAGATGCAAATCAAAAACAAGCTACCCGTGATGATGCACGTATTACCCGTTTTGGCAGGTTTTTAAGAAGAACAAACCTTGATGAAATGCCTCAGTTTTTCAATGTTTTAAAGGGCGAAATGTCCGTTGTTGGTCCCAGGCCACATATGTTGAAACATACTGAAGAATTTACTCTCGCGGTGGAAAAATTTATGCTCAGGCATTATGTAAAACCAGGCATTACAGGTCTCGCACAAATTAAAGGGTACCGTGGTGAAACCAATACCTACGAAAAGCTTAAAAACCGTGTTAAATTAGACCGTTTTTATGTTGCCAACTGGTCATTATTTTTTGACATCAGAATTATACTTTTAACTACTTATTCAATGCTCAAAGGAGACAAAAATGCTTTCTAATACATTACCTTAAAGTAAGAGCATTTGATCGAAGATATTCATTTCAGACTAATCCGCATCCCATGAAGAAAAATGAAAATTTCGATTTTCCAGTGAGATGGCATTGCAGTAGACAAATACTGAAGTGGTATGGCTTACCGGTGAGAAATTTGCTTATCAAATATCGTCGTCTCTGACTGACCGGTATTTAAATTCCAATGGTGAATAAACTAAAATAGACTGTCTTTTTGAGACAGCCTATTTTACCAAAGTGTTTATAAAAGGATCAATTCTTATTTCTTACCATCCGATACCGTAATAAGCTTCTTCACCATCCGGATAAATACCAGCTATCAAAACGCCACCTGACTTATTCCTGAGAATGGTCACCAGGTCATTTACATTTTCAACGGGCGCTTTATCAATGGAGGTGATTATATATCCTTTGCGTATTCCGGCATTTTTCCATTTGCCATCACCCAGTTCTTCTAATTTAACACCACCATCCAGTTTATACTTCTTCTTTTCATCATCAGTTAAATTGGCAAATGTACCTCCTTCGATGGCAATACTTTCGTTTCTTTGAACCACTTTAACTTCATTCATCATATTCTTCAGAACAATATCAACTTTTTTGTCCTTTCCTCCCCTTCGGTAATTCACAGAAACTTTATCACCAGGTCTGTACCTTGCAATCTGATCCTGAAGTTCTGCCACTGTATTTACTCTAATGTTATTGACTTCAGTAATAATGTCACCTTCTTTAATGCCGGCCTTATCTGCTGCACTTTCGGGATTTACAGACATTACATAAACGCCCTGAAGCTCTTTGATCTCCCGTTCCTTTAACCTTGGATCATTGACGTTGGCAATACCAACCCCCAGAAGGGCTCGCTGCACAACACCAAATTCTTTTAAGTCCTCAACAACCTTTTTCACTATACTTACTGGTACTGCAAAAGAATATCCTGCATAAGAACCAGTCGGCGTTGCTATGGCTGTATTAATACCTATGAGCTGTCCTTTTAAATTTACCAGCGCCCCGCCACTGTTACCTGGATTTACCGCGGCATCGGTTTGAATAAATGATTCGATACCATATTCTCTGCCCCGGATAATATTGATATTTCTGGCTTTTGCACTTACAATACCAGCAGTAACGGTGGATGTTAAATCAAAAGGATTACCTACGGCCAGCACCCATTCACCTACCTTTACAACATCAGAATCACCAAATCGAATGAATTGCAAATCCTTTTCATCTATTTTGATTAAGGCAAGATCCGTATTTGGGTCATTCCCGATCAATTTTGCTTTATAGGTTCGGTTATCATTCAGCGTCACCTCCATTTCATCGGCATTCTCAATTACATGGTTGTTGGTAACGATGTATCCATCAGGGGTAATAATAACTCCTGAGCCAAAAGATCTCGAAGGTCTGGATCCGCCACGTCTATCCCTCGGAACATCTCCAAAGAAATCACGCAACATATCTTCAAATGGATTTCTTCCTGAATATCCTTCTGGAGCTGAAGATTTTAGGGTAGACTTTATATGTACTACGCCAGGCGTAGTCATTTCAGCAGCATAAACAAAATTTAACCCTTCAGGAACGACAAAACGAGAGGTGTCTTCCAGAAAATTAGTGGTAAATCTATAGTTTTGCTGCTCTTCAATAGTTTGATAAGGAACTCCCTGTTCTTTCACAGTTAGTTTATACACCCCTATCGCTACTAAGCCTCCAAGTATTGCAGCGAAAAATACGCCTGCAAAAAAATGTTTAGTATTCATAGCTATTAGTTTTTTTAAAATAAATGTTTTATTTCTCTCCGCGATGCATCTAAAATAACGCCAGAAGCAGAATTTGGATACTCCTTTAACAAAAATTAACGAAAAAAGGTGGTCAAAAGCCACCTTTTATTATCATTTATCAACATTTTTTGTTTTGAATAGACGGTTTTATGAAACCTTAATTGTCTTTTTAAAGGGTTTTTCTGCCTTTTTAGTGATTTCAAGTTTCAGAATTCCATCTTCATATTTCGCTTCAATGCTATCAGAGCGCAGGTCATCAGAAAGTGTAAAACTCCTCTCGTAGGTTCCATAATGCGATTCTACGCGATGCCCTTTATTGGGTTCCTGCAATTGAGCTTTTCGTCTTTCAGCTTTGATGTACAATACATTTTGATCAATTTTCAAATCAATATCCTCCTTTTTCACACCAGGAATTTCCAGGAACAACAGATAATTTTTTTCTGTTTCGAAAATATCAACCCTTGGCCTGATGCTATTGACTTCCTGTGATTCTGAAGTGACAGTATCACCCATAAATTGATTAATCAGCTGATCGAGCTCTGAACCAAAACGATTGCCGGAATATTTAATAAGTGCCATAGTTATTTAATTTTTTGTTGAACCATTCATTTTTGTGAACCTAAATTCGAAAACCATGCCATAGGTAGTTTGTCTAAAAAAGCAGACAAAATGACGCATTATTAATCGAATGATGGTTATAAGGAGACACAATGGCATAATTTAAGGTTGGTAACGAATTTCAGAGAAATTGATAAAATATTTTTTTATGTGTGTGCTTTGAATTTTATATTGCAACCACTAATATTGCAGTCCGTTTAGAAATGATCAAGACGTGATCATGTATTTACCGAAAAATACTGGTATTTCCTCAGTCGCTCTTGCCGATTTTATCGGGAGGTTAGAGCATCTGATCCCGATATAAGATCGGGAAGGGTCGCTGGTTCATCCCTGGAAGAATTGAACTCTGACACTCCTCAGTAGCTCATCCCGATAGTTATCGGGAGGTTAGAGCATCTGATCCCGATATAAGATCGGGAAGGGTCGCTGGTTCATCCCTGGAAGAATTGAACTTTGACACTCCTCAGTAGCTCAGTCGGTTAGAGCATCTGACTGTTAATCAGAGGGTCGCTGGTTCGAGCCCAGCCTGGGGAGCCCACAAAAGCCTTTTCTACACTGGAGAAGGCTTTTTTATTTCAAATCAATGTAGTATGTCATATTTTGTTTACATACTCTATTCTTCGACACTGGATAAATACTATGTAGGCCAGACCTCAGATATGGATGCCAGACTTGCCTTTCATAATGATGCAGAGCGGAATAAGATTTGGTCATCACGCGGCATTCCCTGGGAATTGAAACTTCAAATCGAATGTCTGTGCCGTGGAGAATCAGCGAAACTTGAGCGCCTTATAAAAAGCA
>JAFIEV010000033.1 GCA_020832305.1 Cyclobacteriaceae bacterium
TACTTCTATTAAAAAAACTGCCTTTATTAGCTCAGTCAAATACGTCCCTAAATGACTTAGTTAAGATTGAATTCCAGTCCCATTGTCAAAGTTTATAAGCGCTACTTTATGCTGAAATGACTTTAAATTTGTTATGCTATCTTCAATTGACTTGTCATGAAATTGGTCTCCTTTTTTTATTAATACCTTTGAAACGTTGATCAGATTGTTCAATTGTGGGAATGACTTAAGAAATTGAAATGTATTATTTTTATTCCAGTAGTGTAAAAACATATTTAATGTAACTGGAACAATAAGAGCTATTATCAGTACTGGAAATTTAAATGATAAAACCACTAAACTTGCAACAATAATTATGTCCACGATGAGTAGGTTAAACCATTTTGGTTTTTCTAATAATTTATCCTTCCATAAGGATGGAATATAGTAAGTTCCGTTATTATTTAGTTTAATAAGTTCTAACTGAATTTCTTCTCTCAGTTGTTTATCATTGGAGAATAATTTGATAAGACTTTCTGATGGATCTGTAGTATTATTTGTTGGTTCTAGTAGTTTCTTATAAAGGAACTGCTGTCCAACTTTGCTGGTTGTCCTGTCGATAAGTGCAAAGATGCCATAAAAGTCTATATCTTCGATTGTTTGGTCAGTAAGTCGATGAAACTTGCTTTTCTTAACAGTGTCTGCATATTTAGAAATGCTATCAAAGTCAAAGGACTCTTTTTTAGGACTGCCCCAAACTGTTCGAATTTCATCTATTTTCCTTTTCGTCCTGCCCTTGTTAACATGATGGATAACAAGAATTACTAATATGAAACCGATTAGTCCTAAAATAAAAAACTCCATCTTGCTAAAGTCACTCGTTTAATTTTAATTTTCTTTGTTGTAACCACTCTGTCCAAAATGACCTTGCTGCCTACGGCCGTTCGCGAAGCTAGTTCGGGAAAAAACCTCAGGCCTGCTTTCAATACATCCTGCGAGACATAAATATAAAGCCTTTTAAGGCCTTATGCTGCCAGCTTTAAAAAATTTCTATGGGCAGGACACAAAATTTTCGAGATGTTTTTGGTCGTTAATGGGCCTTCATACTGGCCATGTTGCGATAAAAACAGGGGATGAGCATCCTTAGATACGCTCTGAGTGCTTTTTTGTCAATCAGGTTGAAGATCCGTTTTAGGTTATAGGCTGTAAACATAAATCCCACATCTGCTGAGGCCCTGTCTATGCCCCTTTTGGTAATAAAAAGATTTAATAAGTCACCCGGATGATAGGCAGGCCTGTCTGCCTCTGGCAGGTTGTCTATAAAATTCATTTTAAACCCATAGGATTGATATCCGGAGAATCCACAAACAAATCGATAAGTCTGACTTCTTCGTCTGCATCTACTGAATCTTCCAGGCAGGTAGGAAAGATGGTGAGCTGATGTCTGTCTGTGCTTTATCTGCCTTTGGCAGGCGGGTATAAGTTTCATGTCATAAGACAAAAAACAATATCAATACATTCTATAGATTAAATTGATAATATAAAATCCTATTTAAGGTTTTTAGACAGTCAGACAGCGCAGGACGTGCTATCCCTGGAACTAAAAACCTGAAAATATGCCTGGCCGCTGGGTATACATCCAAATAATAGCGCCTACGGCGACCCCAATACCGCCTTTCCCGGATACATCCGAGAACACGGCTTTATCCTGGTGTACCATCAGTTTTGGCGGAAAGGCCTGTATGTCGGTGTCCACATCATGCATGCCTGGCAATGTTTTGTCGACGAAAACGGACAGAAAATAGAAAAAGGCTTCCAACTGTTTATTACCTACCGTATGGGCTATCAGATAAAGTTGTTTAACTGTCGACTATTTATTGAACCATTCATTGCCATTACCCACCGCCCTTACCACACGAAAATGCCGGATGGGTTCCTGCAGCAGCACGATCAATGGCCCAGGTTTTTATTTGGCCAACCCGGATTGCATGCTGGATTTAATTTCTAGGTAATGAAAGCCATTGTATGCAACAACTACGGGGGTCCGGAAGTACTCCGGCGAATGGACGTAGCAAAACCCGCCTGCGGAAAAAAAGAGCTATTGATACAAGTTATGGCCAGGGCCGTCAACAGTGCCGATTCAAAGGTACGCGCTGCGAAAAACCTGTTATTGCTGGATGGCGTGGTGGCCTTGGCCTACCCACTTATTTCCGGAGCAATTCAATTCCCTATGTCCCAAATCAACTAATTTTTAGCACCTTTGCCAGGATTCATCAGACTCGTTGAAATCAAGGAATGGCAAAAAACCAATGGGAAGGGCGGTTTTGAGGGAAAAAGCAAAGCTGCGCGCATGCTGTTATGCAAGGGTTACCCGATGCGTAGATCGCCAATACTCATTGTTTGTTTCTCGATTCGGTGTCTTAATTTTGTCAAACTCCGTTTTTTTATTAGTTTAGAACGATGGCAAGCTGTCTGGGTCAGTACCTGCTGGTGAACCCAATGATCATGGAGCCACATCCGTAACCGATCCGTACGTTTTTTGCGTATAAAACCCTATTTCAAAAATGAGTATTAACCGAAGAACCTTCATTAAATCTTCTGCTTTAGCCGGAGCGGGATTAGCGGCTAGCCCGGACTTGTCAGCAGGTGCCAGGTCTGTTGTGGTTAAGGCAAAGGAGGGGATCCAGATTGATCCCGAGCCAACCTTTGCCTTGTCTCCCTATTTGTATATGCAGTTTATGGAGCCCCTTGGCCGCACCGACGGGTCGGTAGAGGCCGCATGGGATTTTAGTAAACATGCCTGGCGGGAGGACGTGCTGGAAGCCACCCGGGAGCTGGCACCCAGTATGGTGCGGTTTGGCGGTATTTTCAGTTCGTATTACCGCTGGCGAGAGGGAGTCGGTAAGCGAAGCACTCGTGTACCCATGCAAAATCTACTGTGGGGCGGTTACGAATCAAACCATGTAGGCACCGCAGAGTTCGTCGACTTTTGCAGGCAGGTAGGGGCC
This sequence comes from Cyclobacteriaceae bacterium, assembly GCA_020832305.1. GTDB lineage: Bacteria > Bacteroidota > Bacteroidia > Cytophagales > Cyclobacteriaceae > JAFIEV01. The sequence goes on from JAFIEV010000033.1 coordinate 2,988, forward strand.
GATCCGCTCATGTGTGTGAATTTCGAATCGGAAGGCAGTCCCGGGTGGTCGATCGACAGTATGGGTAGCGATCGGCGGGGTACCGCCCAGGAAGCTGCCGACTGGGTGGACTATTGTAACAATCCGGACAATGCGCTACGAAAGGCACATGGTATAGACGACCCCTTGAAAATCCCCTTCTGGCAAATCGGCAACGAAACCTCTTATGCCAAAGACCGTTTCCACTTGGATACCGCCGTTCAGAAGACGGTAGCGTTTAGCAAAGAGATGCTTCGGGCAGATCCGTCTATTAAACTGATCGGCTGGGGTGGTTTGCAACGATGGGGTGAAGGAGAAGAAAAATTCTGGGCCAGGGAAATGATCGAGCGTGCCGGAGAGCACCTGGATTACGTGGCATTTCATCACATGTTTAACCCCTATGGCAGGGAGCAAGACAACCCATTGAAAGGAGTAGATTACAGGAAAGATCCTGCCCGAACCTGGGAATACCTGATGAATGCCTGCGCCTTTCACGAGAAAAAAGTAGTAGCCATGCGGGAACAGGTGGAGCCCTACCAAATGCCCATGGCCCTGACCGAGTGCCACTACAGTTTTCCAGGCAGAAACCGAAACGAGGTGATGTCCACCTGGGCCACCGGCGTTTCCTATGCCCGCATGGCAAACTTACACCAACGCCACGGGGACCTGCTCAAAATCGCGACCATGGCCGATTTTTGCGGCACCCGCTGGCAGGTCAACGCCCTGATGATTCCTATCCCAAGATCCTACGGAGAAACATTCCTGATGCCCGTTGCCAAAGTGATGAAACTCTACAGAAAATACAGCGGCACCAACTATTGCGAAACAACACAAACGCCCGCCTACCTCGACGTTACGGCAAGTAGAAAGGGGAATAGGTTATTTGCGCATGTTGTCAATACGCATCGATCGTCGCCCGTAAAAACCACCTTATCCCTAAATGGGGCCACGATAGCCTCGATCAAGGTGCACGAGATGGCAGCCGATCCAGAGTTTGAAGTAATCGCCCGGGAGCCAGACCCACTCCAAATACAAACAAAGGAGGCACCGGCCGACGGGACATGGACCTTTCCTGCTGCTTCGGTATCGGCAGTAGAAATCCAAATCGTGTAAATGGCCCTTCAGGGTATCTGACAATCTGTGATCAATCCGGTGTTGCGGTGTTCACTGCACAGTCCGTACCGGAGAGTGGTAATTGCATAGCGTCGGAATTGATTTGTGAGAAAGCCTTTTTCTACTTATCATGACCTGAGATCGCGTCACTTTTTAATGGGGGTCGAAGGCCAAGCAGCGTCATCAGGAGAGGGCTAAGACGACGTATCGATCGCCAACGGGTAAATAGCATAGATTATTATTCCCACAATTGTTAGGATACTGGTCAAGGTTGTATCATTCTCAATTTTCAGGCTTCCAATAATTAGGGCCTGCTGAGAAAGTAAAAATACGGGTTTTATAATGAATGCTGTTAGAATTTTACGAACTTGAGAAATTCAAAGTGCAAGTATTTATGCGAAAGACCACCAAAAAGCGTGCACCTAAGAGTGTTTACATTAGTCCCAAGCAGTTAACCATACAAGGATTCGAGACTCCATTTCATAATGGCTTGCTGAAAAGTAACCGCTGGGTTAAGCTTGCTGATATTATTCCCTGGGACGAATTAGTTTCAGCATATTTAAAGCGTAACCCTACAAAATCAACAGGCAGACCGGGAGCCAACCCAAGGGTAGTAATTGGGGCAGTCATTATTAAGCACTTGTGTAATCTTGATGACAGGGAAACCATCAGCCAAATTACCGAGAATTTGTATTTTCAATACTTTTTGGGCTATAGTAGTTTTAGCCATGAGCCACCCTTTGACCCTTCACTTTTCGTTGAGATACGAAAAAGGATGGGTGATGAGCTTATAGCTGAAATGAACAGCCGCATATATGAAATAAGCAAGAGCATCTCTACTGGCAAAGTAGATGAGACAGCGCCAAAACCCAAAAAGGACGATGACACCGGAAATGACAGTAATGACACCATCAATGGTAACCGTGGTGAATTACTAATGGATGCTACGGTATGCCCCCAAGACATAGCCTATCCTACCGATATCAACTTGCTCAATGAAGCAAGGGAAATTTCTGAACATATTATTTCAGTACTGCATAAACAAGCAGGCGCTACAGAAAAACCCAGAACCTACCCAAAGATTGCCAGGAGAGAGTATTTGAAGGTTGCCCAGAACAAAAGACCAACGCGTAAGCTCATTCGTAAGGGAATCTCCAAACAACTGCGTTACCTGAGAAGAAACTTTAAAGTCATTGAAAAACAACTTGACGGTTTTGGTACAAGCATTCCGCTGAGCAAAAAGCTTTTACAGAAATATTGGATCATTCAAACATTATATGATCAGCAGTTGGAAATGTATTTGGGCAGAAAACATCAGGTAGCAAATAGGATAATCAGTATTCATCAGCCACATGTACGTCCCATAGTAAGGGGAAAGTCAAGGTCACAAACAGAGTTTGGTTCTAAGATCCATCTATCCATGGTAGATGGATATTGTTTTTTAGACCAAATTTCCTGGGACGCATTCAACGAAGGAAGTTATCTAACAAAATACGTTGAAAATTACAAAACCCGTTTCGGTTTTTACCCGGCTAAAGTATTGGCGGACAAATTGTACTGTACCCGTGAAAACAGAAAATGGCTCAAAGAGCGAGGAATCAAACTGGCTGCCAAACCACTAGGCAGGCCTTCTTCGGTGAAGGCAGTGGAAAACCACGTAAGTCCGGGGGAAAGAAATCCGATAGAAGGTAAATTTGGCCAAGCTAAAAACGGATATGGAATGAACCGTATCAGAGCACGCCTAAAAAATACCAGTCAATCATGGATATCTTCCATAATATTGGTGTTAAACCTGGTCAAATTGGCCGGGTTAGCTCCCCTATGCTTGAGTTTTTCAGCATATGACAGGCTGAAAATGTTGCTGAATTACACAAATTACCTTATTAAAAATCTTGTAAATAGAACAAACCAGCCGTATGCTACATATGGCTGGTTTTAAAATTAAATTTAATAGAGAGTTTTTAAGCAGGCCCTAATTA
>JAFIEV010000040.1 GCA_020832305.1 Cyclobacteriaceae bacterium
ATAGCACACGATTTTGACCCAAAAAAGAACCTTGAGGAATTAAAAGCCAAAAGGAGAAAGAATGGCTGAATATAAATTGACCAATAAAGCTGTTGATGACTTGAATGGGATTTGGGACTACACGGCTGACGAGTGGTCCGAAGAGCAAGCTGATAAATATTACAATATGCTACTTAACACTTGTCAAGACATAGCCAATAATCCTGATTTAGGAAAAAATTATGACGGAATTACAACCGACTTGTTTGGATTAAAAGCAAACCGACATATAATCTTCTACCGTAAAACAAAATCAGATCCAATTGAGATAACAAGAATATTGCACGGAAGAATGGATCTGAAAAACAGGTTGACTGAATAGAAAACTACACTCAACATTATGTATGAAATCATAGCCCCGCATAGCCAGTACACAGACCAAAGCTACGATTCATACATTTAGCGTCACATATAATAAGGCATCCTTAAGTATCAAAAGTCCTGCAAGAATTTTAAAAAACTTGCAGGACTTTATAGCACTATATATGCCTATTGCCTATTCATTTTTAAAAATCCTGGTATTCTCTCCGCAATGCAGCATTTCATCGCCAAAATAGGGGTTGTAGATTTCTTCCTTTTCACTAAGCCAGTAAGCCCCCCTGAAATCATCTACCATTGGGCAGTAGGCTTCATACCATTCGTCTGCAGTGAAGCCAAATACAGCCACTGCCTCCAGCATAGCCTCTGAAAGCGGCTCAAAATGCCTTCTTAGATCAGCCAAAGCCTTATCCTTTTGCATGAGTCCCAGCGAATTTTCCATTTTATCACTCAATTTTTTCCAGGCTTTTTTGGCTTCATCGCTGGCTCCTGAGGTATTAAACTGCTTTAGCTTTTCCATGAATTGTCCTGCTGACTTCAATGCAGGTTCTGCCTGGGCTTCTACCAAATGGTTTTTTAAATCAAAATATGACGCTGCCAGTAAGGTGAGTTCCTTTTTAAAGGACTCAGGCACCTCAATGCTTTCACGTGTTTCCCTGGCTGCCATCATGCTGTAATTACCATTGAGTTGCGCGGCAGCGTCCACATAAAACACTCCATTATGTACCACATCTTCGCCAGCCTGCAGACCTTCCTGCACTTCATAATTGTTGCCAAGACGACGGCCCAGGGTCACTTCGCGCATTTCAAAAGCCGGTACATCTGACCCTTTTACCTTTACATACACCACCGATCTTTTGCCAGTCCATAATACCGCAGAGGCCGGCACCATCAAAGTGGCGCCTGGATTGCTGGTTGTGGCTTGCAGTCTGGCTACCGCAAACATACCCGGCTTTAATCGCCCCGATGGATTTGCTGCATCGGCACGCAGGATGGCCGTTCGGGTTGCAGGATCAATGGTAGGATTGATGTAACTTATTTTCGCCATAAAATTTTCTCCTGGCAGTGCCCCTACCGAAAAAGTCAGTTCAGCGCCATTTTGCACCAGGGGAAGGTCTCGCTCATAGGCATCCATAAGCAGCCAGACGCTTTGCAGGTCACCCAGTTCGACCATTGGAGTCCCGGCGGTTACATAGTCCCCGGCCTGTACAAGCAGGCTGCTCACAAAACCGCCTGCCTGGGCATAGATATCAAATTTGGTTTTCGGATTACCCGCTTCCAGTATGTCATCAATCTGCTGCTCCTGAATGCGCCAGCGTTTCAGTTTTTCACGGGCTGCTTCGTACATCTGGGGGTTTCGTTCGCGTGTGCGGGCCGCTTCCAGCAGTTCTTTCTGGGCATTGATAAGTTCGGCAGAATACAAGGTTGCCAGCTTTTCACCCTTACTGATCCTCTTTCCTGTAAAATTGACATATAAAGCCTCCACCCTGCCCGGAAAATCAGCAGATAAGCTTACCTTCTTCTGTTCGTTTACCTCTATCCTTCCATTCAGGAAAATCTCCGGACGCTCCCCATCGCCATAGGCTACGCGATGCGTCTGAATATTGCCGAGGGCGAGGGCTTCGATGCTGAGTTCAATCACTGCCGGGTTCATGGCAGCGCCCCCCGATTTGGATGCAGGTATCAGGTCCATAGCGCATAAAGGACATTTTCCCGGTTCATTTTGTCGAATTTGAGGGTGCATACTACAGGTATACGTTACTTCCTCACCAGAATGATCGTGTTGGTGATCATGGGAATCTGAGCCGGCACTGAAAAACCATCGACCCAGCAGAATTCCTGCCACAAGGATGAGTGTATATTTTAGGATGGATCTGATTTTTATATTTGCTTTCATTTTTTTATCCTGTTTTTAGAACATCAGTTATTTTAATCATTCACCGGCATCGGAGCCAATGACAAAATTGACCTGTGTCAATGCCTGCCAGGCATCGATAACAGCATTCCAGCGTTGCGTTTTCAAAGCAATACTGCGTGCGTCTATATCGAGAATTTCCTCATAGGTGGCGCTTCCATTTTCATAAGCACTTATGCCCAGGTTTTTGATTCTTTCATTGACCTCCATTTGCTTTTCCAAAAGGCTGACTTGTCTTTCTGCATTGCGCAACTCGCTCAGCGCTGACTGCCATTGGCTTCGAATTTCATCTTGATTATATTGTAAAGCTTGATCAAAGGCTTTGATTTCCCAGGCAGCGCTGCTTTGCTGAGCCTTAATTTTTTTTCGGTAAATGGGCAGGCTAAGGGTGGCCATTGGCATAATCATATTGTCACCTCCCATATTCATTCCATTTTCAGTGAGTGGGGAAAAAAGCATGTAGTTAACGCCGAGACCCATCATGGGTCTTCCATTTAAACGGGCCATTTTTTCCTTTTCAAGGGCCGCTTCCTGCTCCTTTTCTATCATCCGCTGCATGGGATGTTGGTCTGTATAAACTTCATCCCAAATCCAGAGTGTGGCTTCATATTCAGGGAGATCAAGGTCTTTACGGGTTTCGATTCGGGCACCAGGTTCCACGCCCCTTAGCTGGTTAAACCGAACCGAAAGCGCCTTTCTATCCTCCTCCAGCGACTGCTTGCTGACAAGGAGCGTTTCCTTTTCCATTTCCAGATTTAAAAGCGCACTTAAAGCACCGCTTCCGCCCCCGCCTGAAGGCATACTGCCCATATCAGCTGACGGGCGGCCTGTGCCTGATGAGGGCCTCAATTCTGCGCCCCCTCCCATCGACATACCCGACTCTGCTGCACCCGATGACGAAGCGCCGCTTATTTGCCGCTGTTGAGAACGCATGCTTTGCGAACTGGCAGGAGATGACCCTACTGATGTACTCAATAGGTTTAATAAGATTCGCTCCCTGATTTCAAGTATTTCCAGCTCTTCATCCTGCAGGGCCAGAACGCCATCTACCCGACAGAGCGCATACCAGTTGTTTCTAATTTCCATACTCAATTGATTGCGCAGGCTGCGAAAAGTTTCATATCGGGCATTGGCCATCGCATTCGCCTCGTTTCGCTGTGTACGAAGCATGCCAAACCATGGAAACATCTGCATCAGCGAAAACTCTGCCCGTTGATTGCCCATGGGAAATTGCATGGGACGCAAAAATACACCCATACTAAGCTGTGGGTCATCCAGGGCCCCGGCTGCAGGAACAGACTCCAGGGAGGCGGTAAATTCATTAAATGCAGACTTCAGTCCCCGGTTGTTTTCTGCTGCTTCCCGAAGGTATCCTAATATAATGGCATCCTCTTCCATAACCTGCGCAGGCAACGGACCATTTAAGCCGATCAGGGCTGTCAGCAAGACAATACATCTTATTATTATTTGTGATTTTATTCTGACATTCATATCAAACTTTCTTTTTAAGTGTGGACTCTTTCCATAAGGCATATAATACCGGTACCACGAAAAGGGAAATCAAGGCGAAGGTCATACCTCCAAAAGCCGGAATGGCCATGGGTACCATAATATCTGCTCCCCTGCCGGTGGAGGTAAGTACTGGCAAAAGGGCAAGTAAGGTTGTTGCAGAAGTCATCAGACAAGGACGAACCCGTTTCAATCCTGCCTCAAGAACGGCTGCACGGATACCTTCAACGGACTCTGTTGGGTTGCGGTCAAAGCTTTGCTTCAGATAGGTCCCCATTACCACACCATCGTCGGTGGCTATGCCAAAAAGGGCTAAAAAACCCACCCAAACCGCTACGCTGAGATTTACCGGATGTATACTCATCAATTGCCGCATTTCTGTTCCGAACAATGAAAAATTGAGAAACCAATCCTGCCCGTACAGCCAAAGCATGACAAAGCCCCCTGAGAAAGCCATGGCAATAGAGGTAAAAATCATTAATGCAGTAGCTGTTGATTTAAATTGCAGGTACAATATCAAAAATATGATGGCTAAAGCTAGGGGAATCACAATGGCAAGTCGTTTTTCTGCGCGCACCTGATTCTCGTAGCTGCCAGAAAACTGATAACTGACCCCTGCCGGCACCATCAATTCGCCTCTGTTTATCTTTTCCTGCAAAAAGGCCCGGGCCTCTTCTACCACTGAAACTTCTGCATAACCGGTTTTTTTATCCATTAAAACATATCCTGTTAAGAAACCATTTTCACCACGTATCATGGAAGGGCCAGGCCGGTATCTTATTTCGGCGATTTCTTCCATAGGAATGTGCAATCCATTGCCGGCAGGAATAAGCATTTTTCCGATGCTCTCCGGTGTGTCCCTCCACTCTCTTGCATATCGTGCCCTTACGGCAAAACGTTCACGGCCCTCCACCGTCACTGTCAGCGGCATGCCTCCTAAAGCCGTTTCTATATAGTCCTGTACATCGGCAACCCTGAGTCCATAGCGCCCCATGGACTTACGGTTGAGTTTAATTTCAAGATAGGGCTTGCCCAGGGAGCGGTCTGCATAAACTGCTTCAGGTTTCACCGAAGGCACCTGCTTGAGGAATTTCTCCATCTCCAGGCTAAAGCGCTCTATGGTCTCCAGGTCAGGGCCATATACTTTTAATCCCATCGGTGCCCGCATGCCTGTTTGCAACATAACCAGGCGTGTTTCGATGGGCTGAAGTTTGGGCGCCGAGGTTACGCCCGGAATTTGTGTGACATTAACAATTTCCTGCCAGATGTCATCCGCTGTTTGAATATGGTCCCGCCATTGCCTGAAGTACCTTCCTTTTCGGTCAGGAATCAGCTCTCCATGCCGGTTGCGCATAAACTCTCCTTTATCATTGACCATAAACCGAATTTTACGGCCCTCCTCATCGCTAATGTATTCCGGTCTATAATGAATGATATTTTCAAACATCGACATGGGCGCAGGATCCAGTGGGGATTCAGCCCTTCCGGCTTTGCCAACCACTTTATCTACTTCGGGAATCGACTGCACCAGCATATCGAGCTTGGCTAAAATCATGCGATTGGCGTCCACACCACTATGTGGCATTGAAGTAGGCATCAGCAAAAAAGATCCTTCATCCAATGCAGGCATAAACTCCTTACCCATACCAGGAAAGGTATTTCTGAGAGCCTTCCAGCTTTGACTGTTTTCTGCTTCTAAACCCAGTTTATTCATCGTATTGGGAATAAAACCAAAAATGCGATCTGCACCGAGCCAAATATTGAGTCCCACTAAAATAATCAAGGCAGGTATGGCGAGGAATAAGGCTTTGTTTTCAAGGCACCAATACAACAGGTTTTTATAGAAACGAATGAAAAGATTAAAGGTGCCAAGGACCAGGGTCAGGAGCATTAAAACAAATATAAAATTGAGCAACAGGCTCTTCGATGCGCCAAGGGGCAGCCATGCCGAACTGAGCAGCCATGCAACCCCGGCCACTGTTATGACAATATTGGCAGGATTATACCAGGCAGCATATCTGCCATTCCAAAAATCTTTTCTGATTCGATTGATGGCATAGGCTGATAACATAAATCCGGCCCACCACCATCCGTTGATGAAAGATATTACAGCTAAAATCAGCAATAAGGGAGTGGCTAATACCGATAGACGCGAGCGCTGCCTGGATTTACTAAACATCCAATGGGCAAAAGCCGGTATGATCACCAGGGTTATAATCAGGGCTGAAACAAGTGCGAAGGTTTTGGTCCAGGCAAGTGGGCCAAATAATTTACCTTCAGCTGCCTGAAGGGTAAATACCGGTAAAAAGCTGATGATTGTCGTTGAAATTGCCGTAAGTATGGCAGAAGCTACCTCGGTGGTGGCTTCATATATTACTGTTAGCCGGTTTTTTTTCTCATCAGCCGATTCGAGGTGCTTAAGGATGTTTTCACTTAAAATAATCCCCAGGTCCACCATGGTACCTATGGCGATGGCAATTCCCGAAAGAGCTACGATATTGGCATCGACCTGAACGTATTTCATGAAAATAAAGCTCATCAGTACGGCCAGTGGCAGCAAGGCAGAAATTAATACCGAAGCCCTCAGGTTAGATACCATTACAACAATTACGATAATTGTAATGAGTATTTGCAGGTTTATGGCTTCATACAAGGTGTATAGCGTTTCATAGATAAGACCAGTCCGATCGTAAAAAGGCACTATGGTAACCTTGGAAATGCGTCCATCTTCGAGACGCTTAGAGGGCAAACCCGGACTGATTTCTTCAATTTTCTTTTTTACATTCGCGATTACCTGGAGCGGATTATCCCCGTACCTGGCTACGACGATTCCTCCGGTAGTTTCAACACCTCCTTTATCCAGTAAACCCGTCATTGAGCGAACCGCCGGCCCCATATTTACCCTGGCTATGTCGCCAATACGAATGGCTACACCATTCCTGCTGGTTACCACACTTTCTTCGATGTCTTCGATGCTTTCAATATAACCAAGGCCGCGCACCAGGTATTCAACAAGATTGATTTCAACCGTATTGGCACCTACATCAAGGTTGCTGCCCCTTACTGCCTCCATGATTTGCATAAGACTAATGTCATAAGCCTTCATAGCCACCGGATCGAGGTCTATCTGATATTCTTTAACGTGTCCGCCCACGGAAGCAACCTCTGCCACACCCTCAGCGCTTGCCAGACCATATCGCACATAATAATCCTGCAGGGTCCGAAGTTCGTGCAGGTCCCAGCCCCCTGCCGGTTTTCCTTCTTCATCTCGTCCTTCAAGGGTATACATAAACACCTGCCCCAATGCAGTGGCATCCGGCCCAAGTTGGGGCTGCACATCTTCCGGTAGGAGCCCCGAAGGCAGCGCATTGAGCTTTTCCAGAATGCGCGAACGGCTCCAGTAATATTCAATTTCGTCATCGAAAATGACGTAAATACTCGAAAAGCCAAACATAGAAGTACTTCTGATGGCCTTTACGCCGGGCATGCCCAGCAGAGAAGTGGTGAGGGGATAGGTAATCTGGTCCTCTACGTCTCTGGGCGAACGGCCCATCCACTCGGTAAAAACAATTTGCTGATTTTCACCTATATCGGGAATGGCATCTACCGGCACCGGATCCCTTGGAAGCCAATTGATTTCCCAGTTAAACGGAGCCGTAACGATGCCCCAGCCTGTAAGGATGAGCAACAATAGAACCGTTACCAGTTTGTTTTCAAGAAAGAAAGCAATTATACGATTCAACATAATAGTAAAATGTTGTAATGTAGGTAAAGAATAAATTATGGATTACAAGTACCATACAGACATGGCTGTACGGAAGGGTTATTGTAACAAACCCCATGACGTGGATCAGAGAAAAAATATCAAATCAAAAAGTTCTGCACCTCAATGCAAATTTGTCGTCCTCCGGGCGGAGGTGGAGATTCGGGTACATTAATAATAACATGCCGGGCTTTTAGTAAAGACACTGGCTCCGCAGTATATCCCGCATCTGCTATCAAATGAAGTAATGGTGCATCAGAAAAGGATGAAGGATATGTGATGAGAAAATCCTCGGTTTCATATACCTCGGTTTCATCATCACAACAGCCAGGCTTTTTGTGTTCAGTTGGGTGAAAAGGACAGCTGCCATTTTCCCAATCTTCAAAAACAATGCAAGGCTGGGCTTCTGTATAGAAAGACACATTAACAAGGCGGTCCATGCAAAAATGCATGTGCACGGTTAGCTTCAGGGATGCCAGAAGCACCGCAAAGACCAGTAAAACCGACTTAGAAAATGTATATTTCGACATAATTACTGTAAACGTATCAGCAAAGTAAAAGATTTTTAGTCAATTCGCTATTATTCAAGGCCAAAAAATACCATCGGCTTCACAAAATGTAAAATTGGCGACATGGAGAGGTAATGAGCAACGATAATGAGTTTAGTTTAAAAATTGCATATATTGCTGATATGGCCCAATGGAAAACTTTTTTATTCGATAATTTAATGCGTTTTTAAAGAATTGAAATTTCTAACCATTGATTTAAAATAAATTTCTATTGTTGTTAATTTGAAAATTAAACTTTTGGCTTTACCAATTGACACTTAATAAATTCTTTTATGTTTAAAATTTGGATAAAAACGTACAAAGCGGTTTATACAAAAAGATTTAAGATGAATTTTTCTCCGTCAAGACATAATTCATCTCAAAAGTTTATTATACTATGTCACCCTCGCACTGGATCCACATGGTTGCATACTCTATTAAATTCGCATCCAAATATTAGTTCTATTGGCGAAATGAATAAAGAAAACAAAACATATAGTGATATAAAAAAAAATGGATTAAACTATCTCACAAAAAACCTCCCTAAAAGCATTAAAGCAGTCGGATTTAAAATATTCTTTGAATACCTATCCGATCAGAATAATTCATGGCTATTACAAGAAATAACATTAGATAAAAATATTAAGATCATACATTTATCTAGAAATAATCTTCTCAGAATGTATGTTTCACTTGCCATAGCAAATTATACAGGCAATTTTTCTACTGTTTATCACAATACAAAACATAATTTTAAAAATAAAATTGAAATAGATCCTGAAAATTGTATTACATACCTTAATAAGATAATGGAATTTGAAAAAGAATTATTATTACGAATTAAAAATCACGAATTACTCAATTTAAGTTATGAAGATTTAGAATCAGACACCCATAATAAAATTAATACTATCTTAAATTTTTTACAAGTTAAACAGTATAACTGTTATTCCTTATTAAAAAAACAAAACAACGATGACTTGGATAAAATAATTGCAAACTTCGATGTTTTAGAAAAATATTTGAAGGGGACTAAGTTGTTTAAATTTCTAAAAGATTAGTAATTATATAAAAAATGCAAAAAATGTTGAATAAAATAGTCTCTAATCATAAAATGTAAAAAAATTGACGCAACAGAGAGTTTATCAGATTGATTATATACTTTACATAAACAAACGTAGTATGTTTCAGTATTCTTTAACATGATCAAATGTTATCAGAATCATTTTCAAATTAGATATTAATGGTATACCATATCCTTTAGGCAATTATAAATTTCAATGTTTTAAATGGTTTCTAGTGCCCCGGCTTCCAACAAGCCCTTACAAAGCGATCTTTGCCATGAAGGTCTGGCAAGATATTGCAATCAGCATATCCCATTTCCTGTAGCAATTTCAGCATATCCCGGCCTTTGGCTTCATTAATTTCAAAATAAAGAAGCCCTTTTTCTCCCAGCGTTTTTTGTCCATACTTTGCAATTGCCCTGTAAAACATCAAAGGATCGTCATCTGGTACAAAAAGAGCTTGCAATGGTTCATAATCCAACACGTTTCGGTGCATTTTGTCCCTTTCAGCATTTAATACATAAGGCGGATTACTTACAATCACATCCAATCCTTCTATATTATTTCTTTCCGTGAGTATATCAGACTGAAAAAACTGCACCCTGGCGTGCAAATTTTCTGCATTCTTTTGGGCCATCGCCAATGCAGGGTCTGATATATCACAGGCAAATACAGTGCATGAGGGCGATTCCAGCGCCAGACTAATGGCTATACAACCACTGCCCGTACCTATGTCCAACATGCGCAGTCCATCCCTGCCCTTTATATCATCCACAATAACCTGCACCAGTTCCTCCGTTTCAGGCCTGGGTATCAGTACCGCCGAATTCACTTCAAATTTTCTACCGTAAAACCAGGCTGACCCCAGGGCATATTGCACCGGACTGCCCTGCACCAGCAAGGCCAGAACATCATTCAGTTTTTGAAGTTGCGCTAGGTCCATTTCCAGCGGGCAATGCATGATAATGTCCATACGCTTTACGTCAAACAGCTCTTCCATTACCAGTAAAGCAATATTTTCAGCTTCTCTGGGCTCATAGACAGGCAGAAGCTGCTGGCTGATTTTCTCCATCAGCCTCTTGGCATTATGGGTATTTTGCATTTGCATAAAAAGCAATATTGACAATTATAATACACATTGAAAAATTTGATTCGCAAAAAAGACTTATTTTTGCCCCCCATGGAAAAAGACATTGTGTACATGCAAAGGGCTCTTCAGCTGGCCGGCCTGGGTATGGGGTATGTCTCTCCCAACCCGATGGTTGGTTGTGTGATTGTGCACAATGGTAAAATAATTGGAGAAGGATGGCATCAGGCCTATGGTGGTCCGCATGCTGAAGTTAATGCGGTAAACAGTGTCGAAAACAGCGATCTTTTAGCAGAAAGTGAGGTATATGTAAGCCTGGAGCCCTGTGCCCATTATGGCAAAACCCCTCCCTGTGCTGACCTGCTGGCCGGTTTAAAAGTAAAAAAAGTATTCATCTGCAACGATGACCCAAACCCACTGGTGGCCGGCAAAGGCATACAAAAGCTTTTAAACGCAGGAATTGAGGTGGATAGCGGAATATTAAAGGAGGAAGGTCTGCATCTCAATAGAAGGTTTTTTGGCTTTCATAAAAATAAAAGGCCTTACATCATTTTAAAGTGGGCCCAGACCGCCGACCATTATATAGCCCGTGAAAATGGCGACTCTAAATGGATCTCCTGTGAATTATCCCGAACCCTGGTCCACAAGTGGAGGGCTGAGGAAGATGCCGTTATGGTGGGAAAACAAACTGCTTTACATGATGATCCTGCACTGAATGTGCGAATGTGGAAGGGAAAAGATCCGCTGCGGCTGGTGATTGACCGCCACCTCAGCCTGCCTGCGCATCTGAAGGTATTTGACCGCAGCCAACCCACCGTGCTTTACAATACCGTCAGGGAGTCTGAAGAAGAATCACTGACCTATGTAAAATGCAGAAATGATAATTTTTTTCAGGATATATGGGATGATTTATACAAACGAAAAATTCTATCAGTCATGGTAGAAGGTGGCACCATGGTTTTAAATAACCTTATTGCCATTGGCATGTGGGACGAAGCCAGGGTTTTTCAATCAAACCTTTCTTTTGGAAAAGGCATTGCCGCACCAAGGTTGGTTTCTGCCAGGCAGCTATCCCGTGAACCCATTGGCGATGATTTGTTAATGATATATCAAAACGACAATACATGGCAGAGGATTTAAAAATACCGGAAACATCAGACCGGAAGGCTTTATATGAAGCGGTACTTCCCCAAATCGAAGCCCTGACGACGGGTGAATCTGACCTTATCGCCAATCTTGCCAACATTTCAGCAGCGCTCAAAGAAGTCCTGGGCTTTTTCTGGATAGGTTTTTACAGGGTCGAGGGTAAAGAGTTGATACTCGGGCCTTTTCAGGGACCGGTAGCCTGTACGCGAATCGCTTATGGTAAAGGAGTCTGCGGTGCCGCCTGGAAAGAAAAAAGGATCATAATTGTGCCTGATGTGGATGCTTTTCCCGGGCATATAGCCTGTAGTTCGGCATCAAAATCTGAAATTGTATTACCTGTATATAAAAATGGTGAGGTAGCCTGGATCCTTGATATTGACAGCGATATTCTGAATGACTTTGACAGCTTAGACGAAAAATATTTGTCTTTGCTGATAAAGCATGCTGAAAAATTGATCTGATTTTATTTATATTACTTCTGGAAGGAAAATATATGCTTAAACTGAAATTAAATTCTGAATTTGGAACCCTTCGTGCGGTGATTACCCACAGACCCGGACATGAAATTGAAAGGCTTACGCCCTATAATACCAGTGAGCTATTGTTTGAAGATGTCCCCTATCTTGAAGTGATGCAAAAAGAGCATGATGAATTCACTTCCCTAATCCATAATTCCACCGGTGCCAGGGTTTACAGACTTCATGAATTGCTGGTAGATGTTCTTATTGATGACGATTTGCTTTTTAAAGTATTTTCAGAAAATCTGGAACATAAAAACCTCAGACATCTTGCTGAAGACATTATTCCAAGATATTCAACCTCAGAATGTTCCTCTATTCTTATTGCAGGAATTAAGGTAAAAGAATTGCGCAAAAAATTTCAAAGCAGGTACCTCGACCAGTTTATTGATGCAGAATATATCATACCACCGAGCCCGAATTTGTATTTTATGCGCGACCCGGCAGCTGTCATTCAAACAGGAGTAATCTGCAGTGAAATGAAGTACAGCGGTCGACAGCGTGAATCGAATTTGCTGAGAATTATTTTTGAAAACCATCACCTTTTCAAAGATAATTTTAACAGGGTATACCCCAATGATAAGCTTAGTTCTCCTATACCAACCATTGAGGGTGGTGATGTAATTGTACTTTCTGATAAAGCCCTGGCCATAGGATGTTCTGAACGTACCGATTCTGAAGCTATTCAGGCTGTTGCCCGGTCGGTTATGAGTGAAGGAGCGGTCGAGCGGGTATATGAAGTAATGCTGCCGGCAAAAAGAAATTTTATGCACCTCGATACCGTATTTACCATTATCGATGAGAACCTTATTGTCACCTATCCTGATGCCATGAATGCTATTTTAAAAACCGTGGTTTACCGAAAAGAGGGAATCGATGAACAAGGACAGGCCATAATGGTGGCAGAAAATATAAATGAAAGTATTATATCCGTTTTGAAAAAGGAAATCGATTACCTCGAAGTAATAGAAACAGGAGACGGCAATCCCGACTATGCCCTCAGGGAACAGTGGTATGATGGCGCCAATGTTTTTGCCATCGGACCACGTCGCGTTATCTCCTATAACCGAAATAAATTTACCAACCGCGCCCTTAGGGAGGCAGGCGTTGAAGTGCTGGAAACCAGCTCCTCCGAGCTATCCAGAGGTCTGGGTGGTCCACGTTGCATGACCATGCCCATAGACCGTCAGGCGTTTTAATTAGAAAATAAGAAAAATGAAACATTTTGTATACAGGCTTTTGGCTTTGACAATACTGATATTGCCTTCCTGGCAAACCCGCGCCGAGGAAGGCATGTGGATACCGATGCTGTTAAAACAACTCAACGAATCGCATATGCAGCAAATGGGCATGCGACTTAGCGCCGAAGATATTTATTCAGTCAATCAATCCAGTTTAAAGGATGCCATAGTACATTTTGGTGGCTTTTGTACCGGAGAAATGATTTCTGCGGAAGGCCTGCTGCTGACCAATCATCACTGTGCGCTTGGGCAAATCCAGCGGCATTCCAGCGTAGCCAATGATCTCATCAGCAATGGCTTCTGGGCCAGGTCAAGGTCTGAAGAACTTACCAACCCCGGCTTATTCGCCCGTTTTCTTATAAGAATGGAAGACGTTACCAAATCCATCCTCGAAGGTATAAGTGAAAGCACAACTGAAGAAGATAGACAGAGAATTATTACCGAGCGAATAGCCCACCTTGAAAAACAGGCTGTGGAAAATACCCATTATGAAGCCAATATCCGTCCGTTTTTTTATGGGAATGAATATTATTTATTTATTACTGAAACATTTCCAGATGTGCGTATGGCAGGGGCTCCCCCCGCATCTATAGGAAAATTCGGAGGTGATACCGACAACTGGATGTGGCCCCGGCATACCGGCGACTTTGCGCTCTTCAGGGTATATACAGCACCTGATGGCAGCCCGGCGGAATATCATGAAGACAATATACCTTATCGCCCCAGGCATCATTTCCCCATTTCATTAAAAGGTGTACAGCCCGGAGATTTTACCATGGTCTTTGGCTATCCGGGCCGTACCGAGCAATATCTGCACTCCAGGGCCATAGAGGATATCATTGAAAATATCAACCCACAGCGAATTGCCTTGCGGGATATGCGCCTGAATATATTACAGGCCGAAATGGATAAAAGTGATGAAGTGCGCATTCAATATACTTCCAAATACGCAAGGATATCAAATCACCACAAAAAATGGGTAGGTGAGAACTGGGGCCTTTTAAATTTCAATGCTTTAGACAGGAAATATGCCCGGGAAAATGATTTTGCCAGATGGTCTTCAAAAAGAAAAAACCGAAAGTTATACGGTGGGTTGCTCAACCAGATACAAGAACAATATGACCGAAGGCAGGGCCTCGAACTTGTACAGCAATATCGAATGGAAGCTATACTTGCACCGGAAATTGTAATGCTGGCATACCGGTTAAATCCCTTCCTGAAATTGCCTGATAATGAAGAGCAAAAAAGAAAAATACTGGAACAGGCAGAAACTATGGTAGAAAATCATTTCAAAGACTACCATACACCCGCCGATCGTCAGGTTTTCGTAGAACTGCTCAGTTTATATATCATTAACATTCCTGAGGAATTTCATACGGAAAGCATGAAAGAACATGCTAATAATCTGGGTTCTTTATTTGATGCCTCTGCTTTGAAAAATGAATCATTTATCAAAAAAATTCTTCAAAATCCTTCCGATGAAAACATCAATAAGCTTCGCAACGATGTCATTTCCATTTTTCTTAATGAATATGAAAGCATGTATGCACAAAAAGTACAGCCAGTACTTAAAGAAACGGGTGATGAATTAGACAGGCTTTACCGAAGATATATACAAGGCTTACGGGAGATGGAAAAATACAGGGCCTTTTATCCTGACGCCAACAGTACATTGCGCATTACTTATGGCAAAGTAGATGGATACGTACCCAGAGATGCGACAAGTTATCTGCCGGTTACCAGCCTCGATGGGGTTATGGAAAAACACGACCCTGACCACAAAGATTTTACCTTGCCGAAAAAGCTCATCCAGCTCTACGAGGAGCAGGATTACGGTATTTACAAAAATGAAGAAGGCAAGCTCCCCGTATGTTTCATCGCCTCAAACCATACCACCGGGGGCAATTCCGGGAGTCCGGTAATCAACGCCGATGGTCACCTCATAGGCCTCAACTTCGACAGAAGCTGGGAAAGCACAATGAGCGATTACAATTATGACCCTCAGATTTGCCGGAATATCTCTGTAGACATTCGTTACGTTTTATTCATTATCGACAAATTTGCCGGGGCAGGGCATCTGCTGGAAGAAATGACATTGGTGCAATAATAAATTAATCAGCTATGGCAGGAAAAAAAATAAATCCGGAAAAACAGCGCAGCGAGGAAACCACCCCCCTGCGGACGGCTATACAGGATATGCTGAAGCAGTACCGCCATCGCGATAAATATGAAGAAAAAAGACTGGTAGCCTCCTGGACCAAATTGGTAGGCAAACCCATTGCTGACCGCACCGAAAAAGTGTATATCAATGATAAGAAACTATTTGTCAAGGTAAATTCAGCTCCCTTGCGGCAGGAGCTCAACCAGAAAAGAGAACAAATCCTTTCTATTATTCATGAGGAATTCGGTGCCGATCTGGTAAAAGCCATTTTTATTATTTAATCATGGTTGATGATTATGAAAAAAGTGCTGTACATCCTGTATCAGCCTTATAAATGGCTGATTTTTATCCCATTTCTGGCAATCAATACTGCCATGTTCGCAATTTTGGCTATTTTATTGGCCATCATCAGCAATCAAAAAATTGCCAGCTGGGTTGGTGGTGTCTTGTGGGCACGGCTCAACAGTTTTTTAACGCCCATCTGGGTACGGGTAAAAGGAAGAAAAAACCTGAAAAAAGGGCAGAGCTATGTTTTTGTAGCCAATCATCTGTCTTCGTATGACATTTTTGTTTTGTATGGCTGGTTGGGGGTCGATTTCAGATGGACCATGAAGCGGGAATTGAGGAAGGTACCCGGACTGGGATTTGCCAGTGAAAAAGTGGGTCATATTTTCCTTGATCGCAGCAATACCAAAGCCGCTGTGGACTCAATAAAAGCCGCACGAGAAAAAATTAAAGGCGGCACATCCATTGTGGTTTTCCCTGAAGGTACCCGAAATATAACTGGTGAAACCGGAAGATTTAAAAAGGGGGCTTTTATGCTCGCCATCGATCTTAAATTGCCCATTGTCCCCCTGAGCATTAAAGGCACCGACAAAATCCTGCCTGCCGATACCTTTGATCTGTTCCCCGGAAAAGCCAGCATAACCATCCACCCTCCCGTATCTACCGATGCTTATGATGCCACTAATGTCGACGAACTCATCACAATATGCCGCGAAGTGGTGGTTTCAGGGTTGACAACCAAATAAGCCCGGCGCTTCTGACAAACAGTAATCGTAAAACTCCGCTAACAGATTTTTCCATTTGCATAAAAAAAGCTTCCGGTGTCTTACTCCCGGAAGCTTTCAAGCTTAATTCATTTTAATTTCTGACTACTCTTTGATGATCCTTTTCATAATGACTTCATCGTTGATTTTTAACCTAATTGTGTACATGCCCGATCGAAGAAGACCTACATCCAGGCTGCGCATAAATCCTGATGGATAATACAACTCATCGTGCAAAAGTAGCTTACCAGTAAGATCCAGAATGCTTAGCTGTACCTTGCCTGCCTCATGCATCGGCATAACCAGCTGGATTAAATCATGCGCAGGATTTGGATAAATGAGCAGGTCATTGGGAGAAAGTCCCCCCCGGAAGAATTGTAAATCCCTTTTTATACTCTGACCTCGCTGATCGGTACTTATCACCTCTAACGTCGCATTGGCCGGCGGTGCCGCGGTACTGTTCCAAACCAATGCATTTCCTTTCAGGATAAAATCAGCACTTCCTGATATTTCGTAACTATGCTGGTCATCCTGCGGATCAATCGTGCTTAAGCGACCGATGATCTCTCCGCTTTTTACATCATGTGAAAGAATATTTCTGTCGATGACAATATCAAGGGCTAAAGCTTTTTCCCTAACCATTACAGGAAATTCAATATAATCCCTTTCTTGATCATGGGTATCCTCTTCTAAGAATGCCATGATCAGGTATTCTCCAGGTACTTTGGGTTGATATATATTCATCTCCCAGTCGATGTATATCGATTGTTCCGAATGTAAATTTTTAAATGACCATTCCCTGAATTGCTTCTCAAGCGCAACCTGACCGGTGTTCCAGGTTACTGCCATTTCTTCAGGATCGGCGAATCTTGAGTTTTTCTTTCCTGGCTCATGGATGACTATGGAACCTCCTGAAATGACCGTACTGGCTTCTGCATTGTCTGCTGCCCCCATTTGATTATCATAGACAATATCTCCTGAGAGGGTTTCCCATATTTTTATTCTGAAACGGTCGGGGCCGGGTTGTTTTCTGCGGTCACCATCTATAACGGATACCATAAAGGAATATCCCGTGATACGGTTAATCGTGCCTTTCCCTTTATAAATAGCCCGATGACCAACCACCACCAAAGACATATCATCATGGCTGCTGCTGTGAAAATTAATATTACCATTTCTGAATTGAAATTCTGTTTTTCCATCTACCTTATTGGTGCCCTTTCGGTACCTGGAAACAAATCCGAAATTCGCTCTTCCCGTAACGCTGGGGTCTGCAACTAACGCTCCCTCCGGAGATTCGATCCAACCGCCACCCGTTACAAAGCTTCCTCCGGGCTCAAAAACCACAACATAATCAAATCTTCCGTTTGCACCCTGGCCACAGTCGTCAATTACCTCTACCAATATGCTGTAAACACCTGCCGGCAGATTTGTCAGTGTTTGACTTAGCTTGTCACCCGAAAATGAAGAAGACAATTCCTGTACATTCTCTGCTCCATCAAAAACCGTCCATTTTACAGTGCCAGTAAGTTCTCTGTTAAAACTGATATGCAGCGTGGCAGAGGTGCCAAATGACACCGGATCTATAGGGCCCGTAATATTTACGATTTCAAAAGGCAGGCTACAGTCATCTGTTTCACAGTTTTCAGGATTCAGTGGGTTGGCAGCCGGATCAGTATCATCACAATCCAGGTTGTTATCCACATATCCTATCGGTGCCTCACAGGCAAAAACCGGCTCTGAGTTCGCTGCGCCGAAGCCATCTCCATCGGCATCGATATAAAAGGCAGTAAGAATGGTTTCCTCTGTGATTTCATCAATCAAGCCATTGCAATTGTTGTCTATGCCATCACATTTCTCAGGGGCATTTGGGTTAACGGATGCATCGCTGTCATCACAGTCAAAATTGTTGTCAACATATCCTTCGGGAGCTACTTTGGCAAATATGGGTTGTGCACTCCAATCTCCAAATCCATCCCCATCAACATCGGGATAAAAGGCAAACAGCGGATCCATAGAAGGATCCTCTCCATCAATTAATCCATTGCAGTTATTATCAATGCCATCGAGAATTTCCGGTGCATTCGGATTGATGGCTGCGTTGCTGTCATCGCAGTCGCGGTTATTGGTCACATAGCCCTCTATGGGTACGCAAGACTGAATGGGTTCAGCATTCACATCTCCAAAACCATCTCCGTCTGCATCGGGATAGTAAGCAAATCCATCGGCCAGTTCAGGGTCTTCTCCATCTATCAAACCGCTGCAGTTATTATCCAAACCATCGCAAATTTCTCCTGCATCAGGATTGATCGTTGGATCGCTGTCGTCACAATCCAGGTTATTGGTCACGTAGCCCGCAAGTGGCGTATTTGAAAATACAGGCACTGCATTTTTATCTCCGAATCCATCCTGGTCGTTGTCAATATAATAGGCAATTGGATTGACAAAAGCGGGATCTTCAGCATCTATCGAACCACTGCAATTATTATCAATACCATCCAGAATCTCAGGCGCATTCGGATTAACGGCAGGGTTGCTGTCATCGCAATCGAGATTATTGGGTGAATAGCCTGTAGGCTGATCGCAGGCAAAAATCGGCTCTGCGTTTGCATCACCAAATCCATCTCCATCGGCATCGATGTAAAAGGCAGTAAGAATGGTATCCTCTGTGATTTCATCAATCAAGCCATTGCAGTTGTTGTCAATGCCATCACATAGTTCAGGAGCTCCGGGATATACATTAGGATCGTTGTCATCGCAATCACCCTGGGCAGGTGTAAATCCATCTCCATCGTTGTCCTGATCTTCCGGGGCAAGGTTTTGAAAGGTTACCAGACTTGTATTTGTATATGCCGGCAACAATTCAGACGAAAAGATGGATCCATATACTATAAAATTTTCTCCTTCTGCAGAATTTGCCTGAGCCTCACCTCTATCCTTATCGTTTCGAAGCCTCCATTTAATGTTTAATTCATCAGGAGTCGGAAACACCCCTAAATCAGGATAGTCGGCATTAAAGGCAATTGAACAAGTTTCCTCACCGAAAGGGCTTGTCCAATAGTCATCTGAGGGATCTGAAGGTGTGCCATTGTCAGAAAAAATCCCCAAGACAAAATTACTTTTGATAAAATTTTCATTTGTTACAGGGTAGTTTTCAACATCTGCATCAACATCTGGATTACCATAATCAGTATTGGAAAAATATACCGGGCCATCATTTTCAAGTTTAAATACTTTCTCCAATACCATTTTTGATGGAACGGGACTAACCATCCAGGTTTTTTTAGAAGGAGAATTGCCTTTTGAGTTAAATTTTGCAAGGATATCTATTTTGCTTCCGGGGGCAATAAACTCAGGCAATGGTTCAAACTTGAGTATAAGAAATGGATTGCCAAGGAATGTTGTAAAAGCTGTTCTGGTGACATTATCTGGTGCACATGATGAAGACCAAGTTAAAACCATATTGGTATTGAGTCGGGAATTACTATATACACCGAATTCGGGAAATTTGAAACTGGCCCTTACTTCAACACTGCCCCCTATGGGGATATCATTCAATTGAATGAGTACTCGACCCCTTTCTGCGTCATCTTCAATAATATTTCCATTGAGCACCGATATCAACTCAAAATACTGAGGAACGCCATTTATGTCAACAGGCTCCCATGAGAGTTCAATCCTTGGGTTTCTCATTAAATCGGTGGCATTTGCAGCGTTGGATATGGGCATTCTCAGTAATGCAGTACTGCTAAAAGAAGAAGTTAAAGAGATGAGAGAAGAACTAAAAAATGCACTAAAATTGACAGTTGGCACTAATGGCACAACTTGCATCGGGTCTGACTGATTTCCTGTGAGGTTCACGGTTTCTATGAGCTCAGAACCAGGTGAGGATTTACCCAGAACCTCATAATAAGCCGTATTATTGATGGTCTGGGAAACACAAGGGTCATTTAACTGACTGGTTAACTCAAGTTCTGCAATTACAGACGAGGGGGATAATCCATCAGGAAACGCGCTTGAGGCCAATGTTGGAATATAGTACAAAACCCAGGTTATCTCACCGTTATCAGACGGTGGATTATCACTGTAAGAATTCCAAAACGCCGAACCGACAGGGTTAAGGGTAGCTGGTAGATTAATAATATCTATTGGTGGTGGATTGGTACTTGTGTAAGCAGCATCACGGGTGGTAGAATAGAATATTTTTCCCTGACTACCTTCGGGCAGGAAAGCCTGTGAAAATACAGAATTGTCAGGTATTTTATTGTACAATATGACGTGGTGCAGGGCAACCAGACCCAGGTTTTCCATACTTAAAAGGGCGAAATACTTATTCCCATTACCGACAAAGAGGGTGGACAAATCGTTGCCCGCACTTATTTGGCTGGCAGCGCCTAACCTTTCTCCCAGGTTAAACCTAAGGTCGGGAGTGGTATTAATACCTAAGTTTATGATGCCAGTAGCATTCAGACTGTAATCGGGAAATGAAGATATATTTCCCTGTCGCGTAAATGAGGCGACTTCCGGTGAAATGTCTTCTTTTGCTTTGACCTGGATGGTAAAACTGCGATCGACTACTTCATTAGGTTTCAGATTAGGAAGGTTCCAGTAAATGGCAGGAAAGACTTGCGTTCCCAATCCTGTCGGATCAAAAGCAGGATCGAAAACAGCTCCCTCGCTATATGGGGCAAAGTCATCCAGATTTATTCCATTTCCACCATCTTTCATCAAAGGAATAATTTGACTTAAATTTTCATAAACCCGCACATTATATAAAGTCTCCCGCCCTATGATTGAGCTATTATTTATGTTCCCAAATTTCAAATTAAACAATCCAGGTGTATTATAATCCAGGTACTTTTGTCCCTGGAAAATCAAGAAATTGTCTGTTAATGACAACTGCGTTTGGCGGCTTGCGGAGGCAGTTGTTGTGTAGTTGGGTGATTCTGCCAGATTACTGTTTTCAGCCTTCGAGAAGCACTGTGTTATTAATTGAGTGCCAGATAATGTCCCTGACTTAATCCTAAGAGTGGCAGAAGGTATAATGGTACTGCCAGGATTTAAACTGGATCTCAACCAATAAACGCTATTGGGAGGTATGCTTATACCAACTATTGTTAAACCCGTTGCTGTATATTGCCCTCCATCAGTGGCAGAAACAAATTCAAGTTGATCATTTTGACCTGGATATGGAGCATCGGGATGTACTGACGTAGGATAAACTAGCTGTGTTGAATTATTATCGGGAAGCTTTATCCAGGTTACAAGATTTGTTGCTGTTTGGCTATCGACTGCTACGCGAACCCTGTAGATGAAATCAGCCCCTGAATTTATAAAAGATGCTACCTCACCCCGAATTCGTACATTAGATTGTGCAAAAACCGGATGGTAAAAGCTCAGACCTGCGAAACAGGTAAGGAGCCAAAGCAGTAATGATTTTTTCATAGTTGTAGTATATAAAGTTAAAATTATCCGGAATTGAATTTTCAAAAGGGCCGATGTGAATCTAAAGCCACATATCATAAATGTATGTGCCTCAATTAATCCCTTAGATGAGACTAATTAGCTTCCTCTTACCTTTCTTATCTGGTATAAAAATCGTGAAAGGAATATTTACAAAAAATACCCCAAAAGTAGTATTTTTCATCTCAGCGCGCTGGATTGATTGGTGTCATGGTCGCCCATCTTATTTTGAAAACATTGAGTATTTGTATGCCAGAAATAGCATAAAACTCAACTTCCGGGTAAGATCTGTGAAACTTTGTGCGAATACCGTAGTTTTGTCAGGAGTATTTGTATACTACCAAATTTACGATCGGGATACATTATGGAAAATGATATATCAACATTCACCAATGCAGCCAAACCCATTAGCGATTTGCCGGATTTTGAGGGAATGGTAATGGAGCCCATACAAGCTGCGTATTTAAAGGTTTTACTTATGCAAAAAGGACTTCAATTAGTCTTTATCTGCCTTTTATGGGCTGTTGTATTCTTTATTGAGAGGGACTTTGCCATTTTTCCCGGCCTTTTGGCCGCCGGAATTCTTGTTTTTCTTTTGGGGCTTTCCACTTTCATGACCATCATCGTTTTTCCGACCAGAAAGTTTTTACTCCGTGAACATGATATCTCCTACGAAAGGGGAAGAATTTTTTATTCCATGACCACCATTCCTCTCAACCGCATACAGCATGTAAGCCTGGGTCAAGGACCATTGGAAAAATTATTCGATCTGGCACATTTGCAAATTTTCACAGCAGGGGGTGCTCAGGCAGATATGGTATTACCCGGCTTGCTTTATAATACCGCTGAAAAAATCAAGCAGCAACTTCTATATCAGATAAAAAGCCAGGAATCAACTGATCAACCAAATCATACATCGACCGATGAAGAACCAACAAACAATCGACTGGACTAAGCCACAGCGACTTTCACTGTTTGCCCTCATAAGCAGCAGTGTGTTATTTATGGGCTATGCCATGCGGTTTGGATGGTTTTTGTTTATACCGCTTATTCTTGATTTTAGCTGGGAAAAATTAAAGGTTATCGCCCTGATAATTGTGATAGCTATGATACTGGCCATTATATCGGGGATCATTTACTTTTTAAACTTTCGCTTTTGGCTCAATGATAAAGAAATGATTGTTCAGCGGTGGTTTTTTCGGCTAAAACGCATAAATATACCCTATGACCGGATACAATCTGTTGCCCTCGAGCAAAGTTTCTGGCAGCAGATTATGGAAGTTTTTCAGGTAAAAATCGATACAGCAGGAAGCAGTATTGATGAAATACGTCTGAGAGCACTCAGCATGGAAAATGCACAATCGCTGAGAAAAGAATTACAAAGACGCACTAATATTAATGTACTTTCACCGGATGAAGAGGAAGGTGTTTTACCGGAATCGGCTATGCATCCATTAAAAAGTACTAAAAAAGGCAAGGTGCTCGTCAAACTGAATGTCGGCAGGCTTATTTTGGTAGGCTTATCTGAAAACCATCTAAGGTCCTCCACCTATATTTTTGCCTTCACTCTATATCTGTATCAATACATTGAGCAATTTGGATTGGAGAAATTTGCCATGCGTCATATTGATGAAACAGCTTTTGATTTTAATTCCCTGACCATCTGGCTCAATCTCTTGTTTTTGTATGTCGTCATAAGTCTGCTGATTTCCCTGATCAGTACTGTATTTAAATATTATAACTTCCGGCTCAGGGATTATGATAAATATCTGGTGAGTACACATGGGCTTTTTAAAACCTCAGAAACGCATCTGAAGGAAAAACGCATACAGCGAATTACGCTCACTCAGAACCCCTTTCAAAAGTTGCTTGACATGGCTGCACTTCAGTTAACCCAGGTTGGGGTTGGCACCCCCAACAATAGCCGTGCGATAGATATTCCGGGCATGAGCACCCAAAAGGCACAGCAATGGCTTAATGCCTACCGTGAAGACCCATCGGAATCGGAAGATGCGGAAAATATTGATATACACCCCTTCAGAGCCCGCTATATCTGGGTACGGATGCTTTTTTTCCTTATAATGGCCTTGGGTATCGCCATTTATTTCAATTCTCCCATGTATAACTGGCCTTTGTCTATTGTTTTAGTACTGCTATTCATTTTACATTACCGCAGTGTCACCTGTTATTCAGTGAAACTACTCAAAAAGGGAATTCAGAAACAGTCTGCCTTTTTCGAAAAAAACACTTTTTTCATCAAGTTCGAAAAAATACAACATGTCTCGATTATTCGCGGTCCGATTTCAAGGCTATTTGGCTTTTATACGTTGAATATTTCTACTGCGGGTGGTGCCTTAAGCCTTTCCTATCTGCACAAAAAGGAAGCTATGTACTTGCGTGATTTTTTTCTTTTCAAAGTAGAAAAAGAAAACAAAGCCTGGATGTAATTGTCCCCCATTTTCCTGAGAAGATCTTGCTGTACGATACTTTGATGGGAGGTGTGGCGATACGGAGACCAAAAATGAACTCCTTAGGCGGGTTTAGACTCCGTTTTGCCTTGACTTTTAAAAAAACAACGTATTTTTGAAGCAAAATCAATTATGGAGTCTTCAGCTTTTTATCAGAATTTTGTGCTCGGGGTACTGGGTGGCGGACAGCTGGGTCGTATGCTCATTCAATCGGCCATCGATTTTAATATCGAGGTTCATATCATTGATCCTGATCCTGTGGCACCATGTCATCAGATTGCTTCTAAATTTACCTGCGGTAAGCTCACATCATATTATGATGTATATGAGTTTGGCAAGAATTGTGACCTTATCACCATTGAGATAGAAAATGTGAATGTAGAGGCTTTAAAGAAACTGGAGTCTGAAGGCAAAAAAGTATTTCCACAACCGCATATCATTGAGCTGATCCAGGATAAGCGATTACAGAAACAGTTTTACAAAGACCATGGCATAGCTACTGCTGATTTTGTACTTACTGAAAATAAAGAGGAAGTAAAAAAATGGATGTCCTATCTCCCCGCTTTTCACAAACTGGGCAAAGAGGGGTATGATGGCCGTGGTGTAGTACGATTAGCCAGCGAAAGAGATATTGATAAAGCTTTTGATAAACCGGGGCTATTGGAAAAACAAATTGACTTTGAAAAGGAAATATCTGTAATCGTGGCAAGAAATGCATCGGGTGAGGTGAAAACTTTCCCGGTGGTGGAGCTGGTTTTCCATCCCGAAGCCAATTTGGTGGAGTACCTTTTTTCTCCGGCGGAGATTTCACCCGAGATAGAAGAAAAAGCCAGAAATACAGCCATTCAGGTGGTTGATGCGTTGGATATGATTGGTCTTTTGGCTGTAGAAATGTTTTTAACCAAAAAAGGAGAAGTGCTGGTAAATGAAATTGCGCCACGCACCCATAACAGCGGGCATCAGTCCATTGAAGGCAATATTACCTCTCAATTTGAGCAGCATTTAAGGGCTATACTCAACATGCCATTGGGAGCCACAGAAATTGTTATGCCGACAGCTATGGTAAATTTACTGGGTAATGATGGTTATGAGGGCATGGCAAAATACGAGGGACTCAACGAAGTATTATCTATGCCAGGAGCACATATACATTTATATGGCAAGAAAATAACCAAACCCTTTCGCAAAATGGGTCATGTTACCCTCAGAGACAACAATGTAGAAAGGCTGAAAGAAAAAGCAGAATTTGTACGGAATCATTTAAAAATTATTGCATGAGCAAGGCATTAGTAGGTATCATTATGGGCAGCCAGTCAGACCTGAAAATCATGGGAGAAGCTGCGCAGGTGTTGGAAGACCTGGAAGTGGAATTTGAACTCACCGTTGTTTCAGCACACCGAACACCCGACCGGATGTATGAATATGCCCAAAATGCCCGGGAGCGTGGCATTAAAGTGATAATTGCCGGTGCCGGAGGAGCTGCACACCTTCCAGGAATGGTAGCCTCACTTACCACCTTACCTGTTATCGGTGTGCCTGTAAAATCGAGCAACTCCATCGATGGATGGGATTCTGTTTTATCCATTTTACAAATGCCTGCCGGTGTACCTGTTGCCACAGTAGCACTCAATGGCGCACGTAATGCAGGCATACTTGCAGCACAAATTTTGTCAACCTTTGATAAAAAAGTTGCGGATGCACTAAAAACTTATAAGGAAGATTTGAAAAGTAAAGTGCTCGAATCTGCCAAAAAAATTGAAGAAGATGGTTGGAGGGGAAAAAGCATAGGCTTTTAAAGCGTTTTAAGTGCATAAAATTCTTTAATTGCAGGCATGTAATGTGAAAGGATTTTTATGAAAAATATTTCGGCGAGTAAGAACTATCTTTGCATGGAAAGTTGTTGGGCTGAGATATCATGGAAATCATACTTAATTCTGACATAGCCTGTTTGGCGTACGATGCAATAAGTAATTCTATTGTTTCTATATGGAAAAAAAATTCCGGCACCGATGTATTTCATCAGGTGATTTCCTCTGAAACTGAAGCCTTACAGAAGTTTAAAGCGGGAGGTTTTATTTACGATTTATCACTAAATCACACCTTTATTCCAGCGTATAACGAAATTTTACAGTATAGATGCCAACACCATATTTTGCAAAGGCAAATAAAAAAAGTTATCAGTATAAATCCCCAAGCCAGCTCACTTAGCCTTATACAAATGCCTGCTCCTTGCGATAATATAAGCCTTTATCAGGTAAGTGATCTCATTTCAGCTCAGGCGCTCATGCTAAACCTGCACCACGAATTACTGGCTTCATAAGAGCCTGAAAAAAACACAGGCTTTTTGTACCTGGGCTTCTATTCATTTATTTTTCTTATTAAAGCAGAAAAAATTGCTCTGAAAAAATTCAGGGCAGACTTTAATCTACTGTTATTCAGGATGCTTCAGTGGTAATTCGTAAGGAATTAGCATGTCAGGATCTTTATCAGGCTGAAAGAGCCAGAATTTTCGATTTGCATAATAAGAAACAATTTCCTTGTTCTTTTCAGGCGGCTCCATCTCTCTGGCCCACAATACCTGACCATTTTCAAGATCAGGGCCGTTGTACACCCAGTCTCTCAATACGTCATGTTCATCACTATATCTCACCATGATGATATGCTTTGAGCCATCTGCCTTCAAGCGTTTTTCTATCAATTCTTTCTTTTCACTTAATGAATTTCTCGACTGCCGAATATGAGCCAGTAAGGTAAGGGGTAAATACAAAATTACGATAGCTATGATGGTAAATTTAAGCGATGCGTAGATATACTGGTTCATATATTGCCGAAAAACAGAAAAATTCATCATGCCCCTGATCACCATATAGACAAACAAAGCTGCAATGGGTGAAATATAATGGGGCCAGGCATAAGTATTGACGACTATAGAGATCAACAACACCGAAACGATCAATAAACAAATTTTGTCGGCCCTGTTTTTTTCCGAAACAATAAAAGCAATTAATGGTAGTGTAAAAACTATTGAAAAGTAGAACCTCCAGTAGTACCACATTTTATAAAGCCATTCAGTGATAAGACCCCAAACAGTGAAATGACTGCTTAATGCTAGTCTGTAATCAAGTTCGGCATAGGTTTTAAAAATTTCATGCCTGTATTCGGGCGCCTCATATGTTTTAAAAATAAATGGGGTAGCCATTTCATACTGAGGACCGTAGAAGGTATAAGGTAAGGTAAAATAGCTGCCAGTCACTGCCATATTATAATACAGCATCGCATATGCACCTGCACCAAAAACCAGGATGCCCGGGATTAAAAACTTTGCCAGTACCTGTAACTGTGGCCCAATGCTGAAATTGTTTTTTTGCAGGTAATTGAACATCAGCCAGATGAGTAAAACAGTTGGGATAAGTGCTGTAATTAAGCCTTCAAAGGGTCGGTGATTGGCAAGTAAAAGTAGCCCTAAAGCAAATAAAACCGTACAACCCACATTTGGCTTTTTCTGCAAACGAGCCAGCGCGCCAAACAATAAAGCGCCTCCTAGAAGAGAAGCAGCTCCTCCCCAATATTCAAGTCCCCATTCCTGCATCATACGACCATGAAAGGCAGCACCCAGGGCCCCGGCCAAGGCCCATTTATGAGGAACCAAAGCCTGTAACATCCAGCACAAGGCCGCTACTGCCATGGCGAAGCTTACCCACACACCTACAATAGGGTGTCCACCTGTAACAATGCCAAATGCCATAAATAATGCATTGGCAGGAGGAAATTTTGATTGATAGGATGGAAGATGAAAAACGTGAAAAGTCTCAAAAAAATGCCACATAGGGTGCGTCGGATTGGTCAGGCGTCCCTCCGCAAAAGTATAGGCCCCCAATATATTACTGAATTCATCCATAATTTCGGGGTATGGCATAATAATACAGGTATATAAGGCACAAATGCTGATCGTTGATGCAAAACAAAAAAATATCGCCAGAAAGGGTCTTGATGCAATATAATTAAAAAGAGTCACCGCTTTTTGCGCCCGCACCCGCCAGGAATCCGGTTTAATCCACTCACGAGCTAAAAAATAAAAAATTCCAAATAAAACAATGAAGAAAAAAATCTCAATAAGGAGCCAGATGGTAAGCGCATCTGAAACCAAACGAATTAAGCGAAAGAGTTTCTCCATGCAGGTATAGTTGAACTAAATCCCTTTGGGATAGCTTGTTTCAAATATACGATTCCCATGCAATAAAGAATCGATTACCTTACCTGTATTTATTAAATCCTTTAAAATAATACAGTTATGCGTAAAAGAACATCTCCCACCATCGTGGAACAGGCTATTTTTATGGTCCCTGAATTTAAAAATGTTGTTTTTAAAATGGAACAACAGGTTGCCCTGCGTGGGCAAAGTAAAAGCACCCTCAACAATTACATTCGACGAATCGCCTTGTTTGTTTTGCATTTTGGCAAACTTCCTGAACACATTGTTGAAGATGAACTTAATGAGTTTCTGGTATCCCTTGCCAGAGATCCTAAATCTCCATCCCGAAGCAGCTTCAAACATATGGTTTATGGTTTGCGATATTATTTTCGATTACTTGGGATGAACAAAAATGCCATTGCTCTCCCTTCCCTGAAAGAGGAAAGTAAACTGCCTGTCATACTTAATGCCAAGGAGTTAAAGGAATTATTTGGAACTCCCTCACTGTTGAAACATCGTATCATCCTGGCTTTAATCTATTCAGCCGGGCTCAGGGGTCAGGAAGTCATTAACCTGAAAATATCCGACATAGATTTTGAGCGTATGACCATTCATATAAGGCAGAGTAAATACAAAAAAGACCGAATAGTGCCCCTGGCAAAAACTATGGCCCGTGGTCTGGTCAAATACCTCAAAGCAGAAAACCCTCACATATGGTTGTTTAATGGCAAAATCCCCCATGAAAGGTTTAGTGTCAAAGGCCTCTCCTGGATCATGCGTGAAAGTTTGAAGAAAACGACCATTCATAAAAAGGTAAACCTTCATTCTCTGCGCCACACTTATGCCACCCATTTGCTTGAACAGGGCATAAATATTGTAACCCTTAAACAGCTCCTGGGCCATGCAGACATTACAACTACGATGATTTATCTTCATATAGCCCAATGTGATCCTGTAAAAGCGCACAGCCCTCTGGATAGACTGTATGAAAAAAAAGGATAAAGTCCATTTTGAGCTGGCTGATATCGTTCGACGTTTTTCACCGGGTCTACTTGATGGTAAATTATCGGCAGTACAGTATAAAGCATTGCACAATATTAAGTATTGCCGCACATCAGTAATGGGCGGACACGAAGAAGAATGTGACCACTGCCATCAACACCGGTACAGCTATAACAGTTGTCGTGACAGACATTGCCTTCACCCCGTTGGATTCACAAGAGAATATTTTATCTATAATTTGCTTTGAAATAAATCCTACGGGGTAAAACCCGTAGGATTCTCAAGATAATTTTTAATTCTATTTTTTAGATATACTTTTCCACTTCCTGATTTAAGGTATTTTTCCCGTCTTGTAGCATCTTGTTGGTTTAAACAACCTTCCCAATACACGAGTAAAAATGGCCTTCTGTTTTTAGTTGAATAAACCCTTCCCTGATTGTGCTCTTCTAGCCTGGCAGAAATATTATTAGTATATCCAGTATAAAAATTGCCATCTTTTTCACTAAGTAATACATAAACATAATAGTGCATAATAATAAATATATAATGATTTATTCAGTAAATCCAACGGGGTAAACCCCGTTGGATTCTCAAGAGAATATTTTATCTATAATTTTCTTTGAAACAAATCCTACGGGGTAAAATGTCAAAACAGCAGACAGGCTATTTGGGTAGACGAACTTATTCGATCTACCCTGCCGGTAAAACACTACCATATCATATTCACGGTTCCCCATCACTTGAATGGCATCGCCTTGTGGAATGGCAGGCTGTATTACAACCTCTTGTTTGAATGTGTATGGCAAGTTTTGCGCAGCTTTGGATACAGCCATTATGGTGTAGAATCCGGTGCGGTGGCTCTGCTGCACATCCCGATAAACCGGGACAGGCTATGGGGCCAAAACCTCAGCTTCCACCCGCACATCCATTGCATCGTACCTGCGGCGGGGTATACGCTGGATGGCCGGTGGGGGAACATTGGTGTGTATCAGGATTACCTGTATCCTGTAACTCAACTCAGTGATGCTTTTAAACATAGGTTTTTGGATGGCATCAAACGAAAACTCAGAAAGTTGAATGCCCTTTCTGGATTTTATGCAAATATTCAGAAGTCCTACGATACAAATTGGGTGGTGTATTGTGAATCATCATTGGCGGGTTCTGAACATGTAATCCGCTATCTTGGTCAATACATCCACCGGATTGCCATCAGCAACCAGCGAATTCTCAATGTCAGTGATACCCATGTGCGGTTTATTGCCAAAGACTACCGGGATCGGGCACAGAAAAAACCAGTAGAACTGGAAGGCACCGAGTTTCTCAGGCGTTTTTGTCAACATAGCCTGTCCCGAAATCGGGATATTACCCCATAGGTTTGTTAGGATTAGAAGATATGGTATATACAATGCTACTACCAAAAGAAACCTGGCTTTACAATTCGAGCCTATTACCATTGAAGATGTTGAAAAACAGACAAAGGATGCCAAAAAGGAATCTACAGTTGAGAAAATCAAACGGCTTACAGGTTTTGATGTTGGAGAATGTCCTTACTGCAAAACAGGCAGAATGCACATCATAAACATCATCCCAAGAATCAGGTCGCCCGGAGCTTTATTCAGAACAATGCTATTATTATAATCAACAAAATCTACTTTTTAAACCTCTTGAAAATGAGGTGATGGAAACCTATTGCCCAAAAGATCTGAATCTAAATAAACATGAAGTAAATTGTGGAATAAAAGACAACCTTAGAGACCCCTAAAAGCATTTGCCAGCAGAACTGCTTCATCCATTATTCAGAAAGATAACACCAAAAACCTTCGATAAGTACATAGAAAATAAAATGGGTATTTCGTTCAACCGGGAATATTCGCTAGGCTTTGCAAGCCGCTCATATTCCTATATATTAGGTTAAGTTAATTGCAATTTATAATAGAAAAATAGCAATTTACCAACAATACCAATAATAATTTTATGGGCAGATATTTATTGAAGTGTTTTTCTGAAGAAGGCTTCCACGAATTCTTTTTTATCAAAAACCTGTAAGTCAGTTACCTTTTCTCCGACACCAATATATTTCACTGGAATTTTAAATTCATCGCTTATGCCTACCACAACTCCACCCTTAGCGGTACCATCGAGTTTGGTGATTGCCAGGGCAGTAACTTCGGTGGCCTTGGTAAATTCTCTTGCCTGAATGACGGCATTTTGACCTGTACTGCCGTCCAGCACAAGCAATACTTCATGGGGTGCATCTGGCAACAGTTTTTGTATCACCCTTCTGATCTTTGTAAGTTCATTCATCAGGTTTATTTTGGTATGCAATCTGCCGGCAGTATCTATTATTATGATATCAGCTTTTTGCTCAAGGCCTTGTTTTACGGCATCATAAGCAACCGATGCAGGATCGGTATACATACCATGTGAAACCACCGG
Source organism: Cyclobacteriaceae bacterium (assembly GCA_020832305.1). Taxonomy (GTDB): domain Bacteria; phylum Bacteroidota; class Bacteroidia; order Cytophagales; family Cyclobacteriaceae; genus JAFIEV01. The sequence goes on from JAFIEV010000040.1 coordinate 31,920, forward strand.
AACCCCTGCTCTTTCACCCCAAAGCTTTATCTGTTCAACGGCAGCAGCCCTGAAAGTATCTGCCGCACCCAGCAATACCTTTTTATTATTCTCTTTAAAACGAGCCGCCAATTTGCCAATGGTAGTTGTTTTGCCTACTCCATTCACGCCAACTACCAGCATTACAAATGGATGAAAACCATCTGGTATTACAAAATCACCCAAAGCTTTTGATGCATCTTCTTTTTCAGAAAGCAATGAGGCAATTTCTTCCTTGAGAATTACATCCAGCTCAGATGTATTGAGATATTTATCCCGGGCAACCCTTTCTTCAATCTTCTGTATGATTTTAATAGTTGTTTGTACCCCGACATCTGCTGCAATAAGCACTTCTTCCAGTTCGTCGAGAACCTCTTCATCAACTCTTGATTTTCCTACTACGGCCTTCCCAAGTTTGGTAAAAAAACTATCTTTCGTCTTTTGTAAACCTTTGTCAAGGCTTTCTTTGTTTTCTTTCGAAAAAAAACCAAAAAGGGCCATAATTACTGATTTTGAATTGATTAAAAAACCATTTGCAAGCTTACCGCGAAAAATAACACAAAAAAGTCCCATGTCAAAACAGGGGACTTCCTACTTATTTGAATTTCTTTAATTTACTTTGCCAGGGTATCTTTTACAAGATCAACAGGCACCATCTCTTCCCGAAAAGTGTAGCTTCCTGTTTTTGGAGATTTAACCGCTTTGATCACTTTGGCATAGGTTTTTCCTGTAGCGGTCTTTAGTGTTGCAACAACTTTCTTAGCCATGGTTATTTAATTTCTTTGTGAACGGTATATTTTTTCATTATCGAATTAAACTTTTTAATCTCCATTCTTTCAGGAGTGTTTTTCCGATTTTTGGTCGTAATATATCTGGAAGTTCCGGGCAAACCAGAATTTTTATGTTCTGTACATTCAAGTATTACCTGAACTCTGTTTCCTTTTTTTGCCATATCCTTAAATCTTTATTAAATCAAAGCTGTACCTTTTTTTCTGGCCTTTTTCAAGGTGGCCGCCAAACCATTTTTATTTATGGTTCTAAGCGCAGTAGAGGATACCTTTATAGTTACCCATCTGTTTTCTTCCGGTATGAAAAACCTCTTTTTGTGAAGGTTAGGTAAAAACTTCCTCTTCGTTTTATTATTGGCATGAGAAACATTGTTTCCAACCCTTGGCCTTTTCCCGGTAATTTGACAAATCCTAGACATTTTCTTATGAAATTTCCTATGTTTTCGAAACGGATTGCAAAGGTGTTAAAAAATAATCAAATCACCAAGAAAACATTTAAATATTCAATAAATTATATTCTTGTAAATGCTTCAGCCTGGTTTTTTCTGTAAGGGTATGGACAATGAAGGCAACCACAGTTGCAACATTCACCGGCTTTTTTAAGATGCGTCTTTGTAAAAACGATCAGACCCTTACTATTAACATAATAGTCAATGCCTTCAGTTAAATTATCGAGGTTAAGATTATTTTTAGTCGCTATATTCATTTTTGCTTATATTTTATTTTTTCATAACGAATTCTGGCAAAATAATGTTTAGGTATTAGAATATTTTAACCAAATAAAATATTTGAGGCTTACAGGTGGCGAGGTTTGTCTTTTAGGTTTTTGCACAAATTCTCTACCTTTGGAGTTTATGATTTTTCAATGAATAAAGCTCTAAGCGATGAATTTACAGATTGGTTCAAGTCAACAGGCAATTGAATTAGAACTAAAATATGGTGCTACAAATTATAAACCCATCCCCGTTGTTCTCAGCCGTGCTGAGGGTGTTTTCATGTGGGATGTGGAGGGAAACAGATACTTTGATTTTCTGGCCGCCTACAGCGCAGTAAATCAGGGACACTGTCATCCAAGAATCATCAGGGCTTTAAACGAACAGGCTTCTAAACTTACCCTAACATCCAGGGCTTTTCACAATGATGTTCTCGGAAAGTTTGAAGAATACATTACTGATTATTTTGGCTATGACCGGGTTTTACCTATGAACACCGGTGTTGAAGGTGGTGAAACTGCAGTGAAGCTTTGCAGAAAATGGGCCTATGAAGTTAAAGGCGTTCCAGCCAATATGGCGAAAATAATATTTGTAAGCGGTAATTTCTGGGGAAGAACACTGGCTGCTATTTCATCTTCAACCGATCCATCAAGCACCCGCAATTTTGGGCCTTTTATGCCAGGCTATGAAATTATTCCATATAATGACCTGGATGCACTCGAAAAGGCCCTTTATGACCCTACGGTTGCGGGCTTTATGGTTGAGCCCATACAAGGGGAAGCCGGTGTAGTAGTGCCTGATGCAGGGTACCTGAAAAAGGCTTATGAAATGTGCCGGTCAAGTAATGTGTTGTTTATCGCTGATGAAGTACAAACCGGTTTGGGCAGAACCGGCAAATTACTCGCATGCAACCATGAAAATTTCCTGCCAGATATCCTCATACTTGGCAAAGCGCTTTCAGGCGGGGTTTTTCCGGTGTCAGCTGTTTTGGCCAGCGATGAAATAATGCTTACCATTAAACCGGGTGAACATGGATCAACCTATGGAGGTAACCCACTGGGATGCGCCGTGGCCATGGAAGCCCTGCAGGTTTTAAAAGATGAAAAACTCTCTGAAAACGCTGAAAAACTTGGATATATCTTCAGGAAAAGAATGCAACAGCTTTGTCATGAATCAGAATGGGTAAACCTGGTTCGTGGAAAGGGATTACTCAATGCCCTGGTGGTTAATGACAGTGAAGACAGCAGTACGGCATGGGATATCTGTATGAAATTAAAAGAAAACGGATTGCTTGCCAAACCTACACATGGCAATATCATTCGCTTTGCCCCGCCATTGGTGATTACAGAAAATCAATTGCACGATTGTTGTGATATCATTGAAAAAACAATTAAAGGATTTAAAAAAGAATGAAGTTTATTCCTTTTTTCGGATTGATTTTGCTGTTTCTGCAAAACCAACCGGCAGACATGGTTAGGGTTAAGATAAATGATCAAATACAGATCATGTTACCAAAAAATATGTTGCCTATGTCAGAAAAGGAGCAGCAAAGCAAACTATTAGGCTCCCGCAATCCAATAGCTGCATACACTGATATGGCTAAACAGGCAGATTTTGTGATAAATAGTTCATTTTCCAGATGGCGTTCAGAAGATATAGAGTTACTACAGCAATTCTATAAATCAAATATTATGAGTCTTTATGATGAGGTGTCTTTCGCGCAGGAAGAAATACGCAATATCCAGGGGCGAAAGTTCGTGGTTTTTGAATTCGACAGCAAAGTACTCCCGGAACAAAGTACTACCCTTGTGAGCAGAATCCCGGTAGAACAATACAACTACATCGCATATACCATTTATAATAACCAAACATACTTATTTTCATTTAGTTGTCCCTTTAAATTCAGAGATACCTGGAAAAATACCGCCCCGGCCATTGTGGAAAGTATAAAATTGAAATAAACTTTTCACACTATGATTAGTTATTTCAATAGGCGTAGCGTATTAAATAAATGATATGAAACCTGATTCAATATTTGATACAACGCCAGAATATTTCATGCGGGAAGCGCTGAAACAGGCTGCTAAAGCCTTCGATGAAGGGGAAGTTCCGGTTGGTGCTGTGCTTGTTTGTAATAACAAAATAATTTCCAGGGCGTACAATCAGGTAGAATTGCTCAATGACCCGACCGGGCATGCAGAAATTTTGGCCATAACCGCTGCCTGTAGTCATCTGGGAATTAAATATTTACAGGATTGTACCTTATATGTTACCCTTGAACCCTGTCTGATGTGTGCAGGTGCATTGTATTGGTCTCAATTGGGCACCCTGGTTTACGGCGCAAGCGATCCCAAAAGGGGTTATACGCAAAAAGCAGTTAACGCTTTGCACCCTAAAACCAAAATCACTTCAGGCGTTTTGAAAGAAAAATGCGAAGAAATACTTAAAAGTTTTTTTTCTACATTGAGAAACTAAAACAAACATTACCTAATATTTTAATTGTTTAACTAAATAAATAAACAGATATGTCATTCGAACTACCCGCATTACCTTATGCAAAGGATGCACTTGAACCTCACATCGATGCCATGACCATGGAGATTCATCATGGAAAACATCATGCCGCATATGTTAACAACCTAAACAATGCCATAAAAGGCACAGAGGCAGAATCTAAATCGCTTGAAGAAATCATGGCCGGCATTAGCTCTTACAGCGCCGCAGTGAGAAATAATGGCGGTGGACATTACAACCATTCATTGTTCTGGCAAATTCTTACCCCAAATGGCAAAGGTGCTCCTTCAGGAGAACTGGCTAATGCCATCAATTCAAAATTCAGCTCATTTGATAAATTCAAAGAAGATTTTGCTGCAGCGGCCGCTACAAGATTTGGCTCCGGCTGGGCATGGTTGAGTGTTGATGCTTCCGGTGAACTATTTGTCTCTTCTACACCAAATCAGGATAACCCTCTTATGGACGTGGCAGAGAAAAAAGGAACACCTATTTTGGGTCTCGATGTTTGGGAACACGCCTATTATCTGAAATATCAAAATAAAAGACCAGATTACATTGCAGCTTTCTGGAGTGTAGTCAATTGGGATAAAGTGGCTGAATTATATGCCGCAGCAAAATAATGGTGCATAAGCATTTTTAATCAGAAAATCTCAGTAAAAAGGTTGTCTTAAATTAAGACAACCTTTTTTTATTCTTGAGGATAACAGACAAAAAAAGCTGCCCGTTCAGACAGCCTGTATTTCTATTTTAATATTTTATTCCTTCACAAAAATCAGGTGAGTATAGAAGCAAAATCAATCTTTTCCCTGAGAATTTGCTTTGCCTTTACTAATTGATTCTTAACCGTATTTTTTGAAATATTGAGAAGTTCAGCTATTTCCTGATACGACTTCCCTTCCTCCACATTCATCTTTAATATGAGCTTTCTCTTTTCAGACAAAGCATCGATGGCTGAATGTAATATGGTAAATTTAGAATTTTCTACATCCTCATCGTCAACCCTGGCGGTCTCCATTCGCATCAGATATTGGCTTTTCAGTAAATCACTTTTCTTGACTTCCTTTAAATAATCAAAAGCCTTGTTGCGCAAGCATGTAAATAAATAAGAATTAAAATTCAGATCAGGCTTAATCTGGTCTCGCTTATCCCAAATCTTAATAAAGACTTCATGTACGATATTCTCTGCTTCCTCTTCGTCCTTTACAAGAGATACACAAAATTTGAGAGAAGGTATTCGGTAATACGTATACAATCTTCCAAACTCCAGCTTATCGCCATCTTTTACTCTAAAGAGTGTGTTTTTTTCCGGGTATGCCACCTTTTCAATCGATTTAATAAAATTGCAACATAATGATTAATTCCATACGTAATGTTAAGGCCATGTAATAAAAACGTGATGCTTTTATTAATGAAAGGCCTTAAAAGCTGCGAGTCTTACTAATACATAAGGTTTTACCCCACACCAAGGTAGTCAATTCAGATGTAATGTCAAATATTATTTGAGGAAAAATTTATATAAAAGACTAAAAAAACTGCCTCCGAATCACTACCGCTTCATGCTTTTTATAGGCCAATATCCTCAATTTGCGCAAATACAAACTAACCATCTGGATAAATGACAATATAAAAACTGGTTTTTTTCTCAAAAAAAACAAAAATGAAAGTACTTTGTGTTAAAACGGCGAAAAGTATATCAAAAGGGTGAAATCACGCAAGTTTTTCGCAGCTGATAAATCACTCTTGAGCCAGCCAACATCAAAGTCTCCGAGTGTGTTTTTTCACTTTGGTCTTCAATCGTCGGTCTTACCTGCATTCAGTAAATTTTCGCACATTGGTCAATTAAACATTTCATGCTATAGAATTTGAATTAACAATTTCTTCATATTGACGAATTCATTTTTGACCTTCAAAAAGTCAGGAAACATTTTTTAAATTTTCGACCTTAATCAGATCTTCCTGTACTTGCAAAAATGAAAGGTTCAATTATAATACACCTGATATTATTGCATACCAATTTTACATATACAATAATTTTATTGAATGATTATGCAGATGCCCGAAGCCCGATAATACTGGTTAATTGCTTCGGGATTATATTATTTAAAGGCAGGAATTCCGGTTATCTCCTGACCAAGTATTAACAAATGAATGTCGTGGGTGCCTTCATAAGTAATTACCGATTCAAGGTTCATCATATGCCGCATAACTGGGAAATCGCCGGTAATCCCCATGGCCCCATGAATTTGTCGGGCTTCTCGCGCGATGTTCAGCGCCATTTCCACATTGTTGCGCTTAGCCATAGAAATGTGAACCGTAGAGGCTTTACCTTCATTGACTAACTGACCTAGTCTGTAACATAATAACTGAGCTTTGGTAATTTCAGTAAGCATCTCAGCCAGCTTTTTTTGTATTAACTGAAACGAGGCTATGGGCTTATCAAATTGTATGCGCTCACCGGCATATCGCACCGCAGATTGATAACAATCTATTGCTGCCCCGATTGCCCCCCAGGCTATACCGTAACGGGCTTTATCCAGGCAGGCCAATGGAGCGCTAAGTCCATCCTTACCAGGGAGTACATTTTCTTTCGGTACCTTTACATTATCAAATACCAATTCGCCTGTGCAGCTCGCCCTGAGCGACCATTTATTTTTTGTTTCTGGACTGGTAAAGCCCTCCATCCCCCGCTCTACAATCAAGCCTTTGATGCGTCCATTTTCATCCTTAGCCCAAACCACTGCGATATCTGCAACCGGTGCATTGGTAATCCACATTTTGGCGCCATTGAGCAAATAATAATTCCCCATATCCTTAACCCTGCTGCGCATGCCGGAAGGATTTGAACCAAAATCGGGTTCTGTAAGACCAAAACAACCTAGCATTTCACCACTGGCCAACTTTGGCAAATACGTGCTTTTTTGATGCTGCGACCCAAAAGCATGTATTGGAAACATCACCAGTGAGCCTTGTACTGAAGCCATTGAGCGCATACCCGAATCACCAGCTTCCAATTCCTGCATTAACAAACCATAGGCTATGGCATCAATATCAGAACCCCCATAAGCCTGTGGCAACATAGGCCCAAAGGCTCCCGCTTGCCCCATTTCACGTACCAGGTGAACCGGAAATTCTGAATTTTGCGCCCATCTTTCAATATATGGTTTAATTTTTGCCGCTACAAAATTGCGCATGGCATCGCGTACCATAATTTGTTCTTCGGTTAAAAGATCATCGAGTTTAAAAAAATCGGGGTATTTCAGTCTTTCCATTTGTAAAAAATTACATTGATATACAATCAAATATCATTATAAATACGTGAATTCCATTCGATGCGATACAGAAACTAAATACCGTTTTTCAAAAAATATTGACTTTTGCGCTTTATTTTTATGGATCAAAACCTTTTACCAGGTATTTGCGGTTAAAAGCATATGTTCGGAAAAATTCATTTTTATTTAATCACATTTGTCATTTCCTTCCTGGTTATGGGTTCACAAATTGACCATGTCTGGGCCCAGGGCATCAGGGTTGAGAATTATTTTGATGATAACCGGCAACAAATCAAAGAAGTATATCATCTGGCCGATTCCTTCAATGCTGTATTACATGGTGAATATGCTGCCTGGTTTCTAAGCGGTAAAATACAAGTGCGAGGTTTTTATAAAAATAATACGCCCGATAGCCTTTGGGTATATTATTACGAAAATGGAAATGTTCGTATGCGTGGAAATATTCACAAAGGACAAAACGATGGTGCCTGGGAGTATTATTTTGAAAACGGCAAGCCCAACATGAAAGGGACTTTAAAAGAAGGAAAAAGGCAGGGTCTTTGGACATATTTCTTTGAAAGCGGTGGTAAAAAATCTGAGGGCAGTTTTCTCAATGACTTAAGGGAAGGCATCTGGAATTACTTTTATGAAGACGGTACGCTTAAAGCACAGGCTTTTTTTAAAAATGACACCGGTTGGTATCGGGAGTTTTTTCCGGATCAAAAATTAAAGGCAGAAGGAAAAAATGCCGGTGGAAAAAGTGATAGTGTCTGGACCTACTACCATGAAAATGGGAGAATCAAAGCCAGGGGAAGTTATGAACAAGGGCTTCGGCATGGAGACTGGACTTTTTATTATCCGATTGGAGCTGTCTCTGCCAAAGGGCGATACAAATTAGGTAAAAAGGATGAAAAATGGGTGTACTTCCATGAAAACGGACAAGTAAAATCAGAAGGTGCCCTGCGCGATGGCAAAAAGGAAGGTTACTGGAAACTGTACAACGAATCAGGAAAATTCAGGGCTGAAGGTATTTTTGATGCCGGAGATGGCATTTATAATGAGTATTACGAAAGCGGTAAAAAGAAAGTAACCGGTAAAATTAAAGACGGGCTTAATGAAGGCCAATGGTATTATTATTATGAAGATGGAAACCTGGAAGGAGAATGTGTCTTTGATCGGGGCTCGGGAGACTATACCGGGTACTACCCTGAAGGAAATATTAAAATGAAGGGAAGAATAGAAAATGGCACCAATACAGGTCTATGGGAATTGTTTCAGCCCGATGGCACGGTAGCAGGTTATTACAGACCCCTTTATGAAGACAAAAATCCTATTTACAAATTGATGGATGAATCAGAAAGTGATGATTTTATTGTTCACACCGATTATATGAAACCCGAATACCGTTACCGCAAAAGACAAAAAAGATATTTCGATCCAATTGTAAATGAATTCAGAGGAAGCATACTATCCATCAATCCGACTTCTGTGGTATTTCATTCTCTGCCGCTGGCCTTTGAGTATTATTTCAACGAACGACTGGGATATGAAGTACAGGTACGCATGTTGAGGAACCCTTTTTTTAGTTCTCAGCAAAGTATTCCACTCAATGAACCTTTTTACAGTGGCTATGATGTTGCTTTCAGACAGAAATTTTATCATCCAGAAGGTGAATTTGGAGTACCCTATTTTGGACATGAACTCAGAATTACACAGATAAGGCATCTGGCCAATGTATCGAATCCGGCAAATGGTACAGGTAATCTAATGCAAATATCTGCCAGAGAACAAAGAATTGAATATTCTATTATTGCAGGCATCCGCTGGTTTAAATTATTTGGAGAAACCTGGAAAAAAAGTCGAAACTGGGGCATTAGCTTGGATTTATATTGTGGCATTGGCGCCGGTTACCGAAGCTATAGTGAAAATTTCCCGAATAATCCCCTGTATGAAGATGTCTTTCGCAAGATCAATAAAGACAATCTTTCAGTCGTGCCCAGACTGGGCATTAATGCCGGTTTTGTGTTTTAGTTGTGATGGAATATCCATAATCCCTACCCATCATCGCCATTATCATAGTCAACAATGATCAGGTAAATATATTTGATCAACAGAGAACATGGCCATACATCACTTTTCTAAGTCCGTTTAAGTAAAATTTAAAAACAGCGAGTGTCAAATTCGTATAGTCTTAGAAGGGTCTGCTGAAAATTATGTCTCAATAATGAAAATTCAGGATATTAAAATAAATCAACAAAACAGGCGATTTACGATGCGCCATACTTATACTTATCATTGACTATACGGTAGTATGAAAAAACTTATATTAATTACCTTGTGGATAATACCATTATCAGCTCAGTCACAAACTTTTGACTCCATAGCATATCAAAATCATTATAATGAGAGATTTAGCAGTGGATGGTATGGTGATACATTAGATGTAAAAACAAAAATAGCCGGATTGAGTAGGGCCTGGGCTGAAGCCAAATGGAATTTCGCCAATTTCGACCTGGTTCCTAATCTTAACTGGGATAGTCTTTACCAAAGCTTTATCCCGGCAGTCACAGAAAGGCTAAGTATGGTTGAATACTACAAAGAACTTATGCGCTTTTATCACCATCTAAATGACGGACATAGCCTGATATTCGTACCAGAAGCATTCAAAGACTCTGTGTATGCATACATCCCCATCAGGTGTCAGTTGCATGATGGTAAAATTATCATAAAAGAACACCTCAATCAGGATTACGATTATACTTACCTTGCACCAGGTAATATTATACAACGTATAAACGGGCTTACACCTGAGAATTATATTACAAAATTTGTCGCTCCGTATGCCGGCTTTAGTACAACACAGGACAGTATCGCAAGAATTATGTCTTTCTACCTCACACGAGGTTCCCTTTCAGAACCGCTGGAACTCACCCTGCTCAAACCTGGTGGAGAAGTTGTTACCAAAGACTTCAGTCGCCGGTCACTGACTGGCTTTTTCCCTGCATTTGAGGGCTTCAGCTATGAGGCACTGGATAGCAAAACAAAAATACTCAGGATTAATACATTTAACGACTCTTCTCTAATTCCTTTTATTGACAGTATCTTTCAAACCACAAAGCATCCGGAAAACCTCATTATAGATTTGCGGAAAAATGGAGGTGGAAATAGCGGCTATGGTTTTGAGTTATTGGGATACCTCAGCCATCGAAATATTAATTCCGGAAACAGTGCCATCCGAAAATATCAACCTGCAATGCGGGCATGGGGCTTGCCTCCAGATGAGATCGATTTTATACGTTCAAAGTGGTCTCCTTACAAATCACCGACCTATACCGGAAATGTCATCGTTTTAACAGGCCCCGATACCTACTCAGCTGCTGAAGATTTTCTGATCGCCTTTAAAGAATTGAACAGAGGCATACTCATAGGCCAGACTACTGGAGGCAGTACCGGTCAACCTTTATTTTTTCCACTACCGGGCGGTGGCTTGGGCGCTGTCTGTTCAAAACGAGAACTTATGATCGATGGAACAGAATTTATCGGCACAGGCATTGAACCTGATATGTATATTCAATATTCATACGATCACTTTCTTGAAGGCAAAGATGATGCGATCATTGCTGCCATGGAATATATTAGAGCCTTGAAATAACATTGGCTTTTTATCCTTAGTCTCAATAAAGCCACCAAAAGCGGTATCTCATTCCCTTCAGCATTAAAAATCATTCATGCTGAAAAATCATTTATAAAACATGATTAATCCCTGAAAAAACTGTACCTTAGAGGTTCAAATTTTTTAATAATGAAAATAAAAACCCGCACACGTCTTTTTTTGATCCTGGCTGCCCTGCTATCACTGGGATTGATTGTGCCGCACGTTTTTGGCTCAGACCAACCTGAAATCTCTTATAAAAACAGTATTTCTGAGGCAAAATTGCCCAACCATAATCTAAACAGCTTTCGGTATTAATGAAGGTTTTCAACATCATTCAGCAATTCATTTTCTTGTATATATTAAATAAAACAGCAAAATATTACAATTTACACAGACTATTAGTATTTTAGCCTTTTACTTAAACTTCATTTTTTTCCATCCCCTAAATATGACACAAGCATGCGTACCATTAAAAAAATATATTTCTTCCGGCTGCTGCAGTCTCTGGCAATTTCGTTTTTCCTGATTTCACCTATTGGAGCATGTCAGACGCAGTCAAAGAGCAGCCAGGAAAAGCCACATGATCCACGACTCAAGGTATTGTTGGATACAGATGCCAACAATGAGCTCGATGATCAACATGCAATGGCCTATCTGTTTTTCAATGGAGATGTTTTTAATACCGTAGGTGTTACCGTAAATGCAACATTTAATGGGGGAGACATCAACGGACATTATGAAGAAGCTAAAAGAGTAATGCAACTTTGTAATGTATATGGCAAAATCCCTCTGTTGAAAGGGGCAAATGCTTCATTTAATGAAATAAGACCGTATGTAAAAAATAATGATTTTGATGGTGCTGAGGCTGTCAATTTTATTATTGAACAGGCACATAAATACGGTGATGAACCGCTCATTTTACTTCCGGTTGGAAAACTCACCAATATTGCGCTAGCACTGGAAAAAGACCCTTCCATTGTTACCAAAGTAAGAATTGTCTGGCTGGGGTCTAACTATCCCGAACCAGGTGAATACAATCAGGATAATGACAAGGCAGCCATGAATTATCTGCTTGATCTGGATGTGCCTTTTGAAATGGTTACTGTACGCTATGGCAAGTCTTCGGGAACGTCGGCTGTAACCGCCAACCGGGCTCAGATCACTGCCCGGATGCCCGGAAAAGGGCCAAGAGCCAGTGCAGCAGTTAAAGGAAGGCATGAAGGTGATTTTCAGTTTTTTGGCGATTATTCCGTCAATTTGTATGAACACATCAACACCTATGACGACGCAGGTACGCGTGCACTTTTTGATATGGCAGCGGTGGCCATACTTAAAAATCCCGACTGGGCAAATCGAATAGAAGTGCCTGCTCCGCTTCTGGTTGACAACCAATGGGTGGAAAGGCCGGATAATGAACGGATAATGGTTGTATGGGAAAATTTTGACAAGACCGCCATTATAGCTGACTTTTTTGATCGAATGGATAACTACGTGATCGATTTGAGATAGAAAATTGGAATAAACTGTATAAGAAAAATGGGTTTTTGGATTTTGATATTTTAAAACCGGATTCCACTTCAATAAAAAGATTCTGTTAACTGCTTAACAGAATCTTTTTAAGATCATCAATACAAAAAAATAATGTTTAAAAAGGGTATTGATTTTCTGACAGTAAATGATTTGCCACCCTTCGCCTGGCTTCTTTAAGATTAAATGGCTCCACTTTGGTGTAGCGTTTCAATCCCATGAGCATCATTCGCTGTTCGTCACCCTCTGCAAATGCGTAAATAGCTTCCCTTCCGGCCCTGGCGGCGATTTCAATGGCGTTATGGAAATAAATGCGCATCATATCGGTTTGTAAACTGCAATTTTCTTCGCCACGCATACCAATAAGCTTTTCAAGTCTTAAAAGAACCGATTCAGCCACATAGCCTTCAATAAGCATGTCTGCAAGGCTCATCAATACTTCCTGCTCATCTTTGAGTTTCATCATGAGTTTTTGTACAGCAGCCCCGGCAATCATAAGACCGGCTTTTTTGAGATTGAGCAACACCTTTTTCTCTTTGGCGAACAATCCTTCATCGCTCATTGCTCCAAAATCAGGTATGGAAGTCAGCTCTTTGGCAACCGCCATTGCTGGCCCCATAAGATCAAGTTCACCTTTCATGGCCCTTTTGAGGATCATATCGATGGCTAGCATACGGTTGATCTCATTGGTGCCTTCAAATATTCTGTTAATACGCGAGTCACGGTATGCTCTGTCCATGGGACCATCTGCCGAAAAACCCATGCCTCCAAAAATCTGTACGCCTTCATCTACGCTAAAATCCAATACTTCTGAACCATGTACTTTGAGTATGGCACATTCTATTGCAAACTGCTCTGTTGATTTAAGCTTAGCTTCGGAGCTATCCATACCATTTTTCACAAGGTCTTCATAGGCATCATCAATATTTTGACCGGCCCTGTAGAGTGCAGATTCACTGGCAAAGATATGCGAAGCTACTTCTCCCAGTTTATGCTTGATGGCGCCAAATGATCCTATAGTCTGTCCAAATTGTTTGCGCTCATTGGCATACTTTATGGCATGATTTAGGGCAGCTTTAGCTCCGCCAATAGCTGATGCTGCCAGTTTAATTCTGCCAATATTTAAAATATTTACGGCAATTTTAAATCCATTCTCACGCTCTGAAAGCATATTTTCTACAGGAACCGGACAATCATTAAAGAAGATCTGACGGGTGGAAGAACCTTTGATACCCATTTTCTTTTCTTCCTCATTCATGGTAATGCCACCAAAATTTCTTTCAACGATAAACGCTGTCAATTTATCATCCTGATCAATTTTGGCAAAGACGATAAAAACATCTGCAAAGCCGCCGTTGGTGATCCACATTTTTTGGCCATTGATAAGATAATGCTTACCATCTTCACTTAAAACCGCTTTTGTTTTTCCGGAATTGGCGTCTGATCCTGCATCGGGTTCTGTGAGGCAATAAGAGGCTTTCCACTCACCGATTGCCATTTTGGGCAGATATTTTTGTTTTTGTTCCTCATTGCCATAATACAATATAGGAAGGATGCCGATACCTGTATGTGCAGATAATGCCACGGCAAAAGAATGCCCCCTTCCAATTTCTTCGGCTACGAGCATTGAGGTGTTGAAATCCATGCCAAATCCACCGTATTGTTCTGGGACAGATGTGCCCAGGAGCCCCAGTTCGCCAGCTTTATCAAGCAATTGCGGCATGAGTTGTGGATTTTTCATAGAGTCGATTTCTTCGAGTTTAGGCATAACCTCACTGTCGAGAAAATCACGGCAGGTCTGGGCAATCATGCGCTGCTCTTCATTCCATTCCTCAGGAATAAATATATCCTGGGCATCGGTTTCTCTTATCAGAAACTCTCCACCTTTTAGTGCTCTTTTTTTATCGATGGTTTCCATAATTGAATATTTTCAGATTTAACATTGTAACAGAGAATTCAAAAAGCTTTCCAGGAAATTTGCTTCAGGATAATCTTTCAATTATCCCAGCTACTCCCTGGCCTCCACCCACGCAGGCGGTTACCATACCATACTTCTGATTTCTACGGCGCATTTCATTTATAATCTGCACAGTAAGTTTTGCACCGGTGCAACCCAGGGGATGCCCAAGAGCGATAGCGCCACCATTGACATTCAAAATATCCGGATTGAAATCCAAGGCCTTAACCACGCCCAAAGCCTGTGCTGCAAAAGCCTCGTTTAACTCAATTTGCTCAATATCTGACAGTTTAAGTCCCGCTTTTTTCAGTGCTCTGGGCACCGCTTCTACCGGACCAATCCCCATTAAACTGGGTTCTACGCCTGCTACTGCATAGCTCATCAGCCGGGCCACGGGTTCGAGATTCAGCTCTTTTACCATAGCTTCAGACATAATCATGACAAATGCAGCTCCGTCTGAAGTCTGTGAAGAATTTCCTGCTGTCACCGTGCCTCCTTGTGCGAATACAGGTCTTAGTTTGCTCAGCGCCTGAGGATTGGTATCTGCGCGCGGGCCTTCGTCGGTATCCACTACATAGCTTTTCTTTTTGCGACTTCCCTCTTCATAAAATATTTCCTCCACCTCTACAGGTACAATCTCCTCTTTAAAAAAGCCTTTCTCTATTGCATTTATGGCTTTCTTATGCGAATTGAAAGCAAATTCATCTTGTTGCTCACGATTGATTTCATATTTTTTAGCTACGAGCTCGGCTGTGAGTCCCATGGAAGTGTAATAATCGGGATTGTTGGTGGCTATATCGTAATTCAGTGCTGTTTTATAGCCCATCATCGGTACCAATGACATAGATTCTGTACCTCCGGCGATGATGCAATCTGCCATACCGGCATGGATACGGGCAGCAGCTATATTAATAGCTTCAATACCTGATCCGCAATAACGATTAATCGTCATACCCGGTACTTCCATAGGGAGTGCCATGAGTGCAATCATTCTGCCTATTTGCATCCCCTGCTCAGCCTCCGGGACAGCATTGCCTACGATCACGTCGTCAATTCTTTTAGGATCTAGTCCATTAACAGAAGCCACCAGATGCTTAATAACATCTGAGGCGAGATCATCGGGTCGGGTAAATCTAAAGCCTCCTTTTTTAGCTTTGCCAACCGCTGTTCTGAATCCTTTTACTATATATGCGTTCATTTTCTTCTTTTAAGACTTGTTTAAACGTATGATTAATTCCTCAATGGTTTACCACTGGTTATGATAGACTGTATGCGTTCCAGTGTTTTGCGCTCGCCCAACAACGATAAGAAAGCTTCTCGCTCCAGATCGAGTAAATATTGTTCACTTACTTCGGCAGGAGAAGTCAGGTCACCTCCATTCATAACAAAGGCAATTTTTTGGGCGATTTTAGCATCATGGTCACTTATGAAATTACCTGTGCGCATACCGTAAATCCCTGCCAGGAACATGGCGATACCGCTTCGTCCCTGTACTTTTATATTGGTACGATATACAGGTTTGGTATATCCGGCAGCAGCCAGCTCCATCACTGCTCTTTTGGCATCAGCAATTTGCCTGTCCTTATTGAGGGTAATGCGGTCCTGAGGCCTCAGGTAAAACATATCCCTTGCTTCTTCGGCTGAGGTAGCCACTTTACCTGTTGCCAGGTTCATAAATATCTGTTGAAGAAAATTTAACTCAACATCACCGTCTATAAAACGGTCAGATACCCTTAGGGTCATCTCTTTGGTCCCTCCTCCACCGGGTAAAAGCCCTACGCCCACCTCTACCAGGCCTATGTAGGTTTCGGCAGCCGCCTGTATCTGATCTGCATGGAGAGAAAGTTCGCATCCACCGCCCAATGTCAGCCCATGGGGCGCAACCACTACAGGAATGGAAGAATACCTGGCCCGCATCATGGCATTTTGGAAGGTGCGAATCATAAAGTCGAGTTCATCGTATTCCTGCTCTATGGCATACATAAAGACCATGCCCAGGTTGGCGCCGGCAGAAAAATTCGCGCCCTGATTGCCAATTACAAGTCCCTGATAATCTTTTTCTGCAAGATCAAAGGCTTTATTTAAACCTTCGATTACCTCACTGCCCAATGTATTCATTTTGGTGTGGAATTCAACATTCAACACACCATCTCCCAGGTCGAAGATGCTGCTGCCCGAATTGCTCCAGATTACCTTATCTTCGCGGATTTGATCCAGAATGATGAATCCTCCGGTACCCGGAATATATTCGTATTTCTTTGACTGAGGGCTGTAATACATTTTTTTCCCCTTCTCTACTTTGAAAAAGGTCTTGCAGCCGCCCTCCAGCATTTCCTGTACCCATGGAGCCGGCTTATAGCCTTTTTCTTCCATTTTTCGGGTTGTCTTTTCCACATCTACAAAATCCCAGGTGGCGAAGGGCCCAAATTCCCATCCAAAACCTGCGCAAACGGCATCATCGATTTTATACACTTCATCGGCGATTTCAGGTATGCGATTTGATACATATTGAAACAATCCGTAAAACGCATCCCTGTAAAATTCACCTGCCTTATCTTTTCCCGAAAACAAAACCGCAAATCGCTCTTTAAGATTATCTATTGGTTTGATTAATTCGAGGGTGGCAAATTTGGCCTTCTTTTGAGGCACATATTCCATTTGCTCAAGGTCAAGGGTAAGGATTTCTGTTTTGCCATCTTTACTTTTGGTCTTTTTGTAAAACCCCTGACCGGTTTTATCACCCAGCCATTGATTATCTACCAGTTTTTTAACAATATCAGGCAGCTTAAACATATCGCGCTGCTCATCATTTGGCAGACCTTCGTACAAATTGTTAGCCACCTTTACCAGTGTATCCAGGCCTACCACGTCTGAAGTTCTGAAGGTTGCCGATTTAGGCCTGCCAATCACAGGGCCTGTGAGCTTGTCTATTTCATCAATACTCAGTCCCAGCTTTTGCATACTGTCTACCACCTTGAGTATGGCAAATATGCCAATGCGATTGGCAATAAAAGCAGGTGTGTCCTTACATAAAACAGTGGTCTTACCCAGGAAGCGATCACCATACTCCATAAAAAAATCAATGATGGCAGGATCGGTCTCCGGACCAGGAATGACTTCGAGAAGCCGAAGATACCGTGGTGGATTAAAAAAGTGGGTGCCGCAAAAATGCTTTCTAAAATCATCACTTCTGCCTTCTGCCATCAAATGCATCGGAATACCTGAGGTGTTGGAAGTGATAAGCGTGCCTGGTGTGCGGTATTTTTCTGCCTGATCAAATACCTTCTTTTTAATGGCCAGGTTTTCTACCACCACCTCAATAACCCAATCGCATCCGGCAATTCCCTGCATATCGTCTTCAAAATTACCTGTCTTAATAAGTGACTGGCTTTTTGAATGATACAGTGGTGCCGGTTTTGACTTAATGGCCGATTGCAGCGCCTGATTAACGATGCGGTTTCTTACCGCGGGATGTTTGAGATCTAGTCCTTTTTTTTGCTCTTCTTCATTTGGTTCTCCCGGAACAATATCGAGTAATAATACCTCCACACCAATATTGGCGAAGTGGCATGCAATACGCGAACCCATAATTCCCGAACCTAAAACAGCAACTTTTCTGATGGCTCTCTTCATAGCTGTATGATTTGTTTATTTTATATGTTTATGTTGGCAGATTTATAAGAGTCATTTGTTTTCTGTGGTTGTCCGCTGTATTCCTCGGAAAAAACTTTTTCCCGTAAATCAGCATCTTTTTCTATCATTAGATTAATGGTATTTATCACTTCAAAAAAGACTTGCATCTTCTCCGGATCAATTTTTTCCATAAGGTATTTGTTGAAAGCTTTAACCGTTTCTATGGTCCTTCCTTTTTTCTCCATTCCCAAGTCGGTAAGATGTATATGTACCTTGCGTTTATCAGAAGGATCCTTAACACGGTATATATAATTTTTTTCTTCAAGGGTCCGCAGCATCCGGGTAAGACTTCGGGTTTCCAGACCCAATAGTGGCGCTATTTTGGTGGCTGGAGTACCAACAGATGAACTGATATTTAACAATACAAAACCTATTGAAGTTGTCATATCATGCTTAACTGCTTTTTGATTGTACATGCGTGAAATGGCATGCCAGGCTGTTTTTATTGCATAGTCTACAGATTCTTCCGCTTTCATAGGACGATTTATTTTAACCCAACCACTTTTCAGGTTTGTTAAGCCGAATAATTAAAAACTCCAATATTTACATTACATACACGGAACAATTTGGTATGCATGCATACGATATTACAAAAAAAAATTGAATATTGTTTTTCAGCACCCAAGGTCGGATATATAACAATTTGATTATTTGTCACAATACTTTGAATTCTTTGCAATGATTTTTGATTTTTACTGAACTGTATTCATAAATATCGCAAATTGTATGCTAGCATACTAAATTTTTCAAATTGAGCTTTTTTTTCAAAATGATTGCGGATTGTCTTATTTCAAAGCACCACTGAGACGAATTAGAGGTGCAGGTAAAAACTTTGCAGTAAGTCGACAAATGGGTCACTGTATGCGCCTGAAGATGTATGAATGTAAAAAGTTTCCCTCCTGGCAACTGAAAAATTGCGCGAAAAACATGCGATACGGGCTTTTTCAGGGCTTTCGGGTCGTACAAAAATCTGGTACAATTGTTCTGATCCGAAACCGTAAGACTTAAATTCCGCATCCATTTGCTCCATTTCACGTGGAGGTAACAGAATCCAGGATTTTCCATCATCTTTCAGATTACTTGCAATCCATGGTACCAATTGCAAATGATGTAGGGCAAGACTATGCCTTGCCAGATTAATAAGATTATGCCGGGTGTGCTGTTGCCCTTTATAAAAAGGCGGATTTGAAATAATGAGATCGTACTTAAGCGCAGGTTGAAAAGAAAGTATATCCTGGTTGATAAGTTGCAGTTTTGAGTCCCATGGACTGTTTGAAAAGTTTTGTCTGGCTTGTTTGGCTGTATCTGAATCTATTTCTACGGCATCGATATTGACATTCGAAAATCTTTGCGCCATCATTAGTGCCAACAGGCCTGTACCTGTACCTATATCCAAGATATTTTCAGGTAAAGGATGAGTTGCCAGCGCTCCGAGAATACATGAAAGGGTTCCTACTTTTTGCGCACAATGTTCCTGATCGATTCTGAATTTTTTGAATTGAAAATACGGTTGTCCCATAATTCCCGTATCATTTAAACCTATCCCTGATTTTGCTCATAGCCTTCATCAGGAGGCAGATCACTGGTCTGATAACTTTTTACGGCCAGCTCATCACACCTTTCATTTTCTTTATTCCCGTCATGGCCTTTTACCCATCGAAACCGCACTTTGTGTTTTTGATATACCTGCCAGAATCTCCGCCACAGGTCTTCATTTTTTTTATTCTTAAACCCCTTTTGCAGCCATGACCTGAGCCATCCTTTTTCAACAGCATCTACTACATATTTTGAATCTGAATATACCGTAACCTCGAGGCCCGGTCTGTTGAGCGCTTCCAGTCCACAGATCACGGCAAGTAATTCCATGCGATTATTGGTGGTATGTCTGAAACCTCCGCTCAGTTCTTTTCTATGCTGTTTATACAGCAATACAGTTCCGAAGCCGCCCGGACCCGGATTCCCACTGGAAGCGCCGTCGGTATAAATGGTGACCATATCAGATATTAGTTTTAATAAGTTTGATCGAAATGGCCAGCAGAATTATTCCAAAAAACTTTCTGAGCACATTAAATCCGTTTTCTCCTATTTTACGTTCCAGCCAGTTTGAAGATTTCAGCACGAGATATACAAATACAAGGTTGAGTACGATACCAATTAAAATATTGAGCTGATGAAATTCAGCTTTCAGGGAAAGAATTGTGGTGAGTGTTCCTGCCCCGGCGATCAAGGGGAATGCAAGAGGCACGACGGAGCTTGTACTGCTTTTGGGTTCTGATTTGAAAAAATCTCTTCCTAAAATCATTTCCATACCTATGATAAAGATGATAAGTCCTCCGGCAACAGCAAAGGATGCCACATCGATTCCAAATAGCCTTAATATTCCCTCTCCGATAAAAAGAAAAACAACCATGAGCAGGCCTGCAACGATGGTAGCTTTTTCAGACTCTATATGTCCCATTTTTTTTCGTAGGTCTATCACAATTGGAATAGAACCCACAATGTCAATCACCGAAAACAAAATGAGCGTTACCGAAAAGATTTCCTTAAAATGTAATACTTCAAACATTTTGCAAAACTATGAAACGAAGCAAAAAAGTGCCTTTCTTATGCACTTATTTTTTAGTTTGAATCAGGTGTTCAACTGCCAACCTGTAACCATCGAAACCCATGCCTGCGATAACTCCTTTGCAAACGGCCGACAAATGGCTGTGATGCCGGAAGCCTTCCCTGGCATATACATTGCTGATATGTACTTCTATCACTGGTGCTGAAATGGCTGCTATGGCATCCCTGATGGCTATTGAAGTATGTGTATAAGCTCCTGCATTTAAAACTATTCCACAGTTATCAAAACCTCGTTGGTGCAATTTGTCAATGATACTACCCTCGTGATTTGACTGATAATATTCAAACCTCAGACCGGGATACTCTTCGATAAGTTTATTGAGATACGACTCAAAACTGCTGTCTCCATAAATCCCAGGCTCTCTTTTTCCCAAAAGATTCAAATTAGGGCCATTAATAATGAGTATGTCCATTTTCCACTATATTTGGCATAAAGATATACAATTATTTTCTTGTGCATACTGCAGTTTTATGAGTTGGTCTTTTCATGTGAATGCCTTTCAGAATTTTCTAAGGCTTGAACGCTCTTTGTCGCCAAATTCTATCGATGCTTACACCCGCGATATTGTAAAGCTTCAGCAATTTGCTGAAATGCAAAACCCGGCACCTGCTGCCCCTGAAATTAAGGATTATCATTTGCACAATTTTTTTGAGTTCCTTTCTGAGCTTGGCTTGTCTCCTCATTCGCAAGCCAGGGTTTTATCGGGCATTAAGGCATTTTTTAACTTTTTAATGTACGAAAGATATATAGAAAGCAGTCCTGCAGATTTGCTGGAAGGCCCCAAATTAGGGAGAAAATTGCCGGAGATACTCAATCTTGATGAAATTGATCAAATCTTAACCGCTATTGATCATTCTACCCCCGAAGGAGGAAGAAACCGTGCCATAATAGAAACACTTTACAGCTCCGGTTTGCGCGTTTCAGAGCTGACCGATCTCAAAATTTCGAACCTTTATTTTGACATTGGATTCCTTCGTATATTTGGTAAGGGCAATAAAGAAAGGCTGGTACCCATTGGCAGGCACGCCATAAAGTATATTGGCATTTATCTTGAAGAAATCAGGCCATTCATTTCCATTAAAAAAGGACATGAAAATTTTGTTTTTTTAAACCGAAGGGGCGCTAAACTCAGCCGGATTATGATTTATCATATCATCCGTGAAGCTTGTATAAAGGCTGGTATTACAAAAAAAGTTAGTCCGCATACTTTCCGGCATTCATTTGCAACTCACTTGATAGAAGGCGGTGCAGATTTAAGGGCCGTGCAGGAAATGCTGGGCCATGAATCTATCACTACCACCGAAATCTACACCCACCTTGACAGAGATTTCTTAAAAGAAACTGTACAAAAATACCATCCTCGCAATCAAAAAATGCAGTAGCAACATTTATTTTGGCCTCATTCTACTCATGCTTTTGTCATAAAGACAGCAGGACCATCCAAAGTAGTGGAATATACAATGTGATTAAATGAATTAAAACCCATATACAATTTTCAACAATTCTAAATAACATACTCACCATGTTGTGGGCCATGTATCAAACGCAATAGTCTGCATGTTCAGAGATGATATGTAATAAACCAATACAATGCGTCACTTTCAAATTATTTCAGAAGTCCCATATAAAAGAGTTATATTTATGTAAATAACAGAATAAAATGCCTGTAAAGTAAAATTTTTCAAGCATCAGCTATATGCTGTTATCAGGATAACATTTAAAAACGTAAAGCAAAATCAAAAAGCTGCTAAAACGATTCATCGAAATAATCAACCGATTGGTCTACAATATATCTGAGATTATAGAAAATTTAAAAATGCGATTTACTTTCTTTCGATATTTAAAGCTGTTAAAGTAAAAATGTTTCTTGTCATGATTTTATAGTATTTACGTGAGAAAAAAATAAAAGCTTTTCAGAGAATTGGTACAAACATGATGTAGAATCACTAAAGAAAAAGTAATTTAAATGGTTAATTCAAATTAAAAGTGCAGGCTATGGAAGATATTAGTGAATTGATCCGCATCGTGAATACTTTCACACGCAGGAACCTTCCTTTGGTGGATCTTAAAGTGGGGCCCGAAACAGAAAATAAGGAACTCAGGCTTTTTTTAGGGATCAAAAATGGTGCTTATACCACTGATTCTGAAGCTTCGGAAGGTATTTATTCTACAAAGGAAGTTGACTTTAAGTATAGAATGCTTAAGTCAAGGTTGAACAGAAAGTTACTTAACCATCTTTTTTTCGTCGATTTCGACCCAGGCAGGGATGGAAGTAAAGCATATAGACAAGAATGTATGGATTTGCTTCATTTTTCTAAAATGTTAAAAATGCTGGGTGAGCTAGATCCTGCACAAAAATTACTGAACAAATCCATCGAGCTTTCAAAATTATATGAATTCAACGATCTGGCACTTGCAGGCATGAAAGAAATGAGGGATTTGTATTCGGAAACCTACAGACCTAAATTATTTGTCAGCCTCAAGGAAGAAATTGAGCAGCAAAAGCAACTGATCGAATTGGAAGAAGAAGCTGATAAAGTGTATTACGAAGTGAAGCTTTTGCTGAACCGATCAGTAAATAATCGCAAAAAAAGCTACGAACAGGTCGAAAAAGCCATAGAGTTATTGACCAAACAGTACAATCAGGTTCCCTCATTCAACATTTATGAAAAGTTAATAAAACTTAAAACCTGGTACTACCTCATATCGGGTAAGTTTAATGAATCACTTGAACTGATGGCAACTATTGAGAAGGATTATCAGGATGGCAAGATAAATAAAGACCGTTTCGATGAGGATTTTATCTCACTCAACCGTATAAAAGCTTTACTGAAATCCGGGCGGCTTGAAGATGGACTAACCGCTGCTGCAGAATATAAAGAACGCATAAATCCTGAACGCAAGCACTGGTTCCAAATGATGGATGATTATTTCCTGATGGCGATGCATGCTAAGAAATATGAATTGGCTACAGATTTGATTGTTGAAGTCTTTGGCAATAAAACCGCAGTATTTCTCGATCAACTCGACAAAGAAAAGTGGGAGCTCTACAAGTCGTACCTGTTTTACATTACCGGAAATCGCAGACTGGTTAAGAGATCCTCATTCAGCGAATTTCTTAACGAAATACCCACTTTTGACAAGGAAAGGGCAGGCATTAATGTGGCAACGATGATTCTGCAGGTATTGGCCAACCTCGATGGCGATTTGATTTCACTTCATAGGATTTTACACGAACTGGATGAATACCTCGTGCGTCACCTAAACAATGCTTTTAGCCGGCGAACCAAGACTTTCTGCAAGCTTTTATATAAAATCGTAGTTCATAACAAGGATCAGGAAACCATTCTTGCCAAAAGTAAATATCTGGTAGATAAGCTAATGGAGGCAAGGCCGCAAGGAACCGAATTGGTGGATATAGAAATTATTCCCTATGAAGAGCTGTGGGATATTGCCCTGCAAAGACTCAATATGCTAAAATATCAGGCCCTGTAGTAATCCAAACCACGGAAGGAGGCTGTTTTCTACTTGGAAACAGCCTCTTTGTATTTATCACTCGGGTACAAAAGTACGATCATCGAATCCTGTCAACCGATCTTACAAGTTTTTCATCCCTTCTAATAAATCTCACTGCGAGAGAATTAAAGATTAATGCAAGCGCTGACATGAAAAACCCAACCTTATAGTTGCCTTTTACACTGCTGTCAAAAACTCTCTCTGCATCAAAGATAATAAATGCAGAAACTGCCAGTGATGCCATAATCAGGAAAGCAGTAGCTGCACATATTTTGGTTTGTACCAAACGGTTTCTATACTGGAATATGTTGTAAAAGGCAAGAACTGCTGCCATTACAGCTAAAAATGCAATATAGATTACATTTTTCTTTTGAAGAATCTCCAGGCCTACTGTAGTGTCTGTCACTTTGTAATGTACTACATGCTGTACAGTTACCTCAATCCTTTCACTACCATCTTCTTTGGTTTTATCCCATAGCGGAAAAATTACCATGCAAAACATGGCAAGGGTAGTTGCCAATAAAAACAATGACTGAATTCTTTGTATCATGCCTATTCTGTATTTTGAGCAAATAAAAAACAATTAGCACATATTTAAAAGTTTAAAGCAGGCATATACGATTTATAAAACCAGCTTTAATAATAAAATACAAATTATGATTCTAAATTTGCAGTATGCACTACAGGTATTTTGCCGATATATCTTATAAGGGCACGCAATTTCATGGTTGGCAGTCGCAACAAAATGCAAAGGGTATACAAGAAGTAATTGAAGAAGCCCTGAGTCTGCAATTGCGGGAAAAAATTGAAATCATGGCCAGCGGCCGTACTGATAAAGGAGTACATGCCTTACAACAAATAGTACACTTTGACATTCCTAAAGCCTTAGATGCCGAAAGTGATAAGAATAAACTCAATGCATTCCTTCCAGAGGATATATCTATAAACCAGATTATCCCTGTACAAGCCACTGCCCACGCCAGGTATGATGCGGTGGCAAGAAACTATATTTACAAAATAAGTCGTCAGAAAAATCCTTTTTTAAAAGGTTTGGCATATGAATATAAAAAACAATTGGATTTGGATTCAATGCAATCTGCATGTGATTTAATTGTAGGACGTCATAATTTTCAAAGTTTTAGTCTTGTAAAAACCAATGTGAATAATTTTTTCTGCGACATTTACGAGGCAAAATGGTTAGAACACAATCACTGTCTTGAATTTCATGTGAGAGCCAATCGCTTTCTAAGGGGGATGGTAAGGGCATTGACAGGAACTTTGCTATTGGTGGGTGAAGGTAAATGTAGTCTTGACAGATTTCAAGGCATAATTGAGAGCAGAGACAGAAAACAAGCAGGCAGAGCCCTGCCTCCGGAGGGTCTTTATCTCAGCAAAATTGAATACCCCCTGAATGTATTTTTGTAATTGAATATGGAAAAAGAACAAATTAGCGGCAATCTGCTGGACCTGAAAATCCTAAAAAGGTTGTATCAGTATACAAAACCTTATAAAGTGCATTTTTATAGTCTGGTAGCGCTTACCCTGCTTATGGCTGTACTGGCCCCTACCCGTCCTTACATTGTATCTTATGCCATTGATGATCATGTATCATTGGGCGATTATCAGGGATTGGTGAATATGATCATACTTTTGATGATCTTACTGGTAATACAAGGCATTGTACAATATTTACATACATATCTTTCAGGTTGGCTTGGGCAATATATCATTAAAGACATCCGCGTAAAATTATACCGGCATTTACTTTCCCTTCGCCTTAAATTTTTTGACCGTACACCTATTGGGCGATTGGTAACCCGTACAGTTTCAGATATTGAAACCCTGGCAGAAGTGTTCAGCGAGGGAATCGCCGCTCTGGTTGGTGACCTGCTGCAAATTGCTTTTATCCTGGCCATTATGTTTTATACCGACTGGAAGCTCACCCTTATAAGTCTTTCTACCCTTCCGCTGCTTTTGATTGCAACCTATGTTTTTAAAGAAAAAATTAAAGAAGCCTTTAACCAGGTGCGCAATGCAGTTGCCAACTTAAACTCATTTGTACAGGAACATATCACTGGTATGAACATAGTACAGATTTTCAACAGTGAAGAGAAAGAATACCAAAAATTTAAAGAAATCAACAAGGAACACCGTAAGGCCCACATAAAATCGGTTTTGTATTACTCAGTATACTTTCCTGTAGCAGAAGTTATTCAGGCATTGGGCATAGGCTTGCTCGTATGGTACGGGGCTAAAGGGGTTATTCAGGAATTTACCACACTGGGGGTACTTATTGCATTTATTATGTACATACAGATGTTTTTCAGGCCTATTCGCCTTATCGCTGATCGTTTTAACACCCTGCAAATGGGAGTAGTGAGTTCGGCACGTATATTCAGACTCCTCGACAATAAAGACCAGATTCCCAATAATGGCAACTTGCGCCCAACCGAATTACGGGGCAATGTGGTATTTAAAAATGTATGGTTTGCTTATGAAGCAGAGCAGTATGTTTTAAAAGATATTTCGTTTAACGTAAATGAAGGCAATTCATTGGCCATTGTTGGGGCAACAGGGGCCGGAAAGTCATCCATTATAAACCTGCTCAACCGATTTTACGATATCAATAAAGGAGAAATCCTTATTGATGATGTTTCTATTCAGGAGTATGAACTCAGTGCTTTACGTGAAAAAATCGGCATTGTACTTCAGGATGTCTTTCTCTTCTCAGATTCAATTGAAAAAAATATTACGCTGGGCAATCCTGATATCAGCTATGACCATATCATGGAAGCTGCAGACCTCGTAGGCGCCAGAAAGTTTATTGAACGCCTCCCGGGTGGTTTGTCATACAATGTAATGGAAAGGGGGGCCACACTTTCTGTAGGGCAGCGGCAACTCATATCTTTTATCAGAGCTATGGTGTATAAACCAAGAATTATTGTTCTGGATGAAGCCACCTCTTCCGTGGATACAGAGACAGAAGAGATGATTCAGGAGGCTATTCAAAAACTAATGAAAGGCAGGACTTCTATAATCATTGCCCACAGACTGAGTACCATTCAAAATGCAGACACCATCATGGTGCTGGATCAGGGAAAAATTGTTGAAAAAGGAAAACACAGCGACTTGTTGTCAAAAAATGGTTACTATTCACAGCTGTACAATATGCAGTACAAAGAAATTATTTGATCAACGAGACATGCCAATATTTGTGATAGTGATTTCTACCCTGCGGTTGATTGCCCTGTTTTGTTCTGAATCACTTGGTGCGATTGGCCTTGAACCGCCATATCCTACGGTTTGAACCCGCCAGGCATCAACTCCGGCGGCCACAAGATGTTCTTTAATATGCAAAACTCTTTCTTCAGACAATCGGATGTTAGCTTCACGGTTACCGAGCCTGTCGGTATGGCCTGCCAACTCAATGGTTAATCCCGGGTTATCGAGCATCACCCTGATTAATTTTTGCACATAAGGAATTGAAACTTCCAGCAAATCTGCTTTCCCCTGCTCAAATTGAATATGATCGATGTTTATGACCTGTCCGGGGCTAATGCGCTGTAGAAAAAATTCTCTTCTGATATCTTTGCCGGCATGTATATCTACAACAAATTCATCCTCAAAACGGATATAACCTGGCGTCTGTACTTCGAGCGAATACATACCTGATTCTGCCAGTCCGATCTGAAAACTGCCTGTAAGTTCATCGGCTTGAATCAAACGAGACAGATTATCCCCGCTTTTACCTGTAAGGCTGATCATTGCCTGTATAGGGTGCCTTGTCTGTGCGTCATACACGGTCCCTTTAAAGGCTATTTCTACCTTTCCCGGCGCTTCATGAATGTCCTTTAGCAGCGCAATGCGATAAATACTTTCAGCATCGCGACGACTGCCTTCCGATGAGACGAAATAAGCATATCTGCCATCATTGGTTATACTGAAATAAGCATCCCAACTTGAAGTATTAATGGCCGGGCCAATATTTCTGGGCTGTGACCAGTTCAACCATGTGCTATCGAGCCTGTATGAAAAAAATATATCACTCTGCCCAAAGCCACTGTGTCCCTCTGAAGCAAAATACAAGGTTGTCTGATCCTGTGAAATAAACGGAGAAAACTCTGCTGAAGAAGTATTCAAGGTTGTTCCCATGTTTTTTGGTCTGCTGTAGTGATTATACCCTTTTTTAAAACTGATGTATAAATCCTGGTCACCCCGTGAATCTTTCCGCTGAAGTGCCATAATGAGCACTTTTCCATCAGGCGATAAAAAGAAATCCTGAAATTCGCTAAAGTTGTAAAAATCATCTATTTCAACTTTTTCAGGCACACTCCACCCTTCATCAGTTTTTCTGGAAATAGATACTCCCGGCAAAATAGAACCATCAGGCATATACGCATTGATCACCAAAAGACTGTTCCCATCGGGACTGACCGAACATACTCCATTTGAATGTGCATCATTAAAGGGCTTTCCAATATTATGCGCCTTAGACCAGGTTCCATTGATCAGGTTAGAATAATAGATATCCTGAGGATCTTCCCTCCCTCCGGTATTACCCGGATAAAACATTCTTGAAAAATACAAGGTTTTACCGTCGTGAGATACCAAAGGCTTCGTTTCTGAATACTTGCTGTTGATTTGTTCACTCATTTTTTCCCTCGCCGAAACAAAGGTTAGCTGACGATGGATATTGAAATTTGCCCCTCGCAATTCAGCACGGATGTCTCCAATATCGTCACAATCACATATGCCAATAGCGTCGATCTGGCTGTTTCCCGGAGCAGCCAAAGTATTTAAACTCACCTCTACTTCCCTGACCTTGTATAAAGTACGGGGAAAAGCCAGTACCAGTGTTCTGAAATTATCAGCTGAAGCCGATGCAACACTCTGATAAATCACATAACTATATCCTTCCTCATCAATCAACTTTACCTGAGCAATCCGTCCCGGTAGAAAATTTTCAACTATTATGACATTTGTGATAGGTTGAGGCCTGGAAAAACCAACGACAAATCTACCTATATCAGCCCGGGACCTAAGCCTGAACGCATTTTTATGCAAGCCCCCGGGAGGAAATGCATCGGGTTCCCCTGGTACCTGATGCCCAGACCAGACATTTTCCTGAAAAGCATTCTCCTGATATATGAGCTGAGATGACCACTGAATTTTACTGGTATATGTTGTCTGCGATAAAATTTGAAGAGGATAGAAAAGCATTACCAACACTATGGCCTGAAAAAAAATCTTCTTCCTGAAACTAATTGGATGCATAGGTAAAAATCCGCAAAAAATGTTTTTCTTAAAAGTTTTAAAATAATTTTTCTCCCCCACCAATGTCAGAAATACTTAAATCTGTAATTCTGCTATATTTTGATGGATTATTTTTTGATCAACTTTAAAGTCTCTGAACCACCCGTTCCCTCCAACCGCAAGGTATATACCCCTGGTAAAAGATTTCCGGCAGGTATTGCCAAATGATCCTCCTGATGGAATCTTTGTACCCAGACACTTTTACCTGTAATATTGTATAGTGTAATTAGCCCTGATTGGTAATTGGAAAATTGCAGGTGGATCATTTCATGAACCGGGTTTGGGTATAGTCTTACATTCTTTATCAAAGAACCTGTTTCATCCAACCGGGTAATGCTATATTCAAAATTGGGCGAAAATGACGTGCAATAATATTCGTTCATGACCAGTACCTTGTAGTTTCCGGATTTTGAAGGTACGAGAAACCCATTTATTTCACCCAGAGATCGCCCTTCCAAAAACCATTCCCAGGCGATGCCTTCATTTACCTTCAGGCTGTCTTCTGACTGTACAATTTGCGCGACGGGATAAATAGGGTGATCTGTTACAACGAATGAATAGGGTTTGCTAATGCAAGCAGAGGCAATGTGCTGCAAAACCAGTCGGTAATTACCCGCCATCAATTGAAGGATTTCCGGGTTTCTTCCAATGGCCGTTGAAGTGTCAGCATTACTAAACCCTGAAAGCCAAAAGTATCGGTAATCAGGGTAAGAGGCTTCATCAAGAACCACAATGGCAGACCCATTGTACCCGTTGGTACAAAAATTATTAGGACGGGTTTGCACGTCAAAAAGAAACTCAAAAGGTTCAAATTCAATATTAAAGGCAAGTTCTGTCATGCAGCCCGATACCAGATCTGTCACCTCAAGGGTATAGTCTCCATCTTTTAAATGCCTGGCTTCCAAAAAGTTGTTAAGCTCTGCCAATTGCTCCCAATCGTCTGTATACCAGATTATTTGAGCATCATCAGCATTTTGCAGTCCTGACAAACTGAAGCCAATAGATCCGCTGTATCCCTGTTCGTCAGGGAGGCAGCGCGAATTTTTTATTCTATATTCGATTTCCAGCTCAGGAAGAATGATTTCATCCAATATTTGTACCTGCAATGGATTTGAAGATGTCAGCTGATTAGTTTTATCCCTGGCAATAAAAAAATACTGCCCTCCGCCCAGAGAAGAAAACTCCATCCCTGAAAATAACATAATGCCGGCGGTGTCGTAGGCTTCGATTACATATTCTACGTCACTTTTACTAAGAACAAAATCCTTTACCTGCCCATTAAATGGTGAACAGGCAGTATTGTTGGCCGAAATAAATGATTCAATTTTTAATTCAGGCGACGCTCCTTCAACATCAAAATCGTATACATACCAGTACATACAGCCCGTTGAAATATGATTAAAACGGACCGAAAATCCTGTTGAGGTTGTAGGTTTTTCAACTTCCAGCATAATGTCATTCGACAAAACATTATCTATTAGTGGGAAACGTCCTTCGTACCAGGTAATATTCCATTCAGCAGCAGCAACCTTACCATCTATGGTGAGTTTGAGACGGTCTTCATGTATGGTTCCCACTATGGTCAGACCAGGTTCAGGATTGCTGGCGGCATAAACCATAAACTCCAGGTTATCTGATTTGCAGTTGCTCATGGGATCAGTTAATATCAGGGTATATTTTCCGGCTGCCAAACCTTCAATACGAGGCGTTGCAGCAAATGAGTTGGTTTCATTTTTGTACCATGCAAAACGGGGACTAACCCGCTGTTCTCCTATGATTATGGCCTCAGAAACATCAATTTTACCGGTATGAATAATCCCGGGGTTACACGTTCTGTCAGGTGAAATTTTAACTTTATCAAAATCAAGCTCAGGAATCATTGGTTCATCCTTTAGCTGTATCACTAAAGTATCTGATTGGCAGTCGCTTAGATCCTCTCTGGCTACAAAAAGATATATTCCCGACTCCAGACCCGCCAAAGAGAGCCCCGAACCAACATTTCTTTTATCAGTAGCAGATTGAATAAACCAATCTCCCTTTAATTTCAGGAGGTCAGAAAATGGCTCTGTTTTCACATCAACTTCTATGCTTCCATTTCCATTGCCGCAGTTTGTATTTTGGGTGATTGATCGAATTACCGGTGATAAAATGATGGGAGTATGCTCAATAGAACGTTGAATGGGTCCGGCAAAAAAAGTATCAGATTGATATACCTTCAATGAGTAGTTACCATCTTTCAACAGATTCAAGGTGGCGCCTCTTCCTAACTCCTGATCCTGATCGTCGAACCAGATGTACTCAAATTTGCCTTCGCCAATACCCAGCTCAACCAATAAAGAACCAAGACTTGAGTCTTCCCTGCATGAAAAATCATTCTGAACTGTGATTTCAAAAAAATCCTCAGGCTGACTCGCAATATGAATTCCCGCAGCAATACTTTCAACAGGGACTTTATCCAAATTTTTATCACTGAATTCAATGATTAATGGATCTCCTGAAACCAAAACCTTGGAAGTTCCTTCACCGATGGTTTCAAATATTAAAGTAATGAAAACCGAATTTGGTGGTAATGATCGTGCTTGTACATCGTCGGGTGTCCATAGAAATCTCAATATGCCCTCCCCGATATCTGTAGTTCCAAGTGAACCGAGACCAAAAAATGGAAGTGCAAAATTTTTAGAGGAATGATATCTGAGTAATCGTGCATCCCAACGAATCGATCCCTGGGCTGTAAGTATTTCATCAAAGCCTTCAATTAACAGGTTTACTTCTACAAGATTTCCGGTTAAAACATATTTCTCTTCAGCACTTATCCGTATCCCTGCATCAGCGTTTAGAATATTTATTACAAGTCCGGAAAATGCAAAGCAAAGCTTATAAAAAAATAAAGTGACGATTCGCATATAAAAAAGGCGTTAGTCGTATCAAATCACCAATTAATAGCATTCCAATGGCATAGAATTTTTCAGGCCTTTCTTAGTGAAGACCTGACATTTTAGCTGCCGAATGATATTCAAGCTGGAATATTATCAGATAAGAAACCTTGAATAATTATAAAAAACAGGAGGCTTGTAAGAAATTGGATAAGATTAAAGCAAAATTATATTTGCAAGATGATGGTATCTTCAGAAACTTTTTCGACACTTTCGGTCATCCAACAACCATAATACGGATTTTTAGTCTGAAGCGACAGCTTAAACAGATAACTGACTTTGCGGTCATTTTTATCAATTATGTTTACAAGCTGGTAGGCATGAACACCGTAATAGCTAAGTTTCTCCCGGGTAAATGATTTAAGATTGATGAGTGACTCATATTCAGAGGTGCGAAGTATTTTTCGGAAATTATCGAAATTTCCAGTAAAATGTTTGTTGACCGGGGATGCGAAGTTAAAGACTGTTTCTATGCCCTGATCAGTTTCATTGTTTGATTTTAGGGCACTAAGTTGAATTTCAACTACCATATCAGGACTGTAATAGGGAGAAGGTTCCAGATTATAACCTTTGAATATTTTTTCCATTTGCAGGTGGAACACCCCATAAAAAGGCGTGAGCTTCAATAATGAAAAGAAGCAAAATGCGATGATGAATACAAATACGAAAGAAGATGAAAGTATGAGTACCTTGCGCATAACTACCAATGTCTATAAGCTTCCAACGATTGAGAATGATTTAAGTTATAATCCACTGCCAGTCTTTTCAAACAAAAATATTGCAAATTATATTTTCTGCCGGTTGATGCAGTAAAGCCCCATATTACCATAGGATCACCTTTAAATATATCCTTTATCAAATCTCTTTGTCCTTCATAAACCTTATAGCCATCTAAGTAAACGGTTATTTTTTGTATATCTGCTTTCCATTGAAACTGAAACTGGTGTAATCGACCATCCTCAAGGTTGTAGTCCGGGTCATCATTGTTCCAATAGTCAACGTGAAGATTTACACCATTTTCCAGGTAGGCCACATGGTCTGAGGGCGGATCATTTTGCCGGGGGTTTTGATAGGTATCAAACTCAATGGCAATTGAAGGTGCAATGTAAGTTCCCCAGTTTGAAAACGGATCCCAACGCCCATATCCGAGACATTCACCATAGGTGCCATACGCCTGAAATCCCCGGGGATCTTTATGTATTACAAAGGTGATGCCATCTGCTCCCATTTCATCCTTATCACCCAGGTAAATATCAAATGAAATTTCAAAATCAAACATCAGATTGAGCATCTGACTGCTGTAAGCAATCCCTTCGCTGTAGGGCATATCCTCGGTAAGCAGAATGCAACCATTATCCATAGGTCTGGCATGTCCCAAAGTAACAAATTGTCCCTTTGCCTCTTGCGAACACAAAAAGGTAATAAGGCAGAGCCCGAGACTATATATTGGCTTTGAAAGGTGCATTTATTATGATAACCCTTTTAAGGTCAATTGGTTTGCGCCAATCTTTTGAATAATCAGCTATTTTTAAAATTTATTGACCTAAATTGTTTAATTTTTGGCAGTAATTATATTCTTATGAGTCATATCAGCTTAAAAAACATGACTGCCCTCATTACCGGAGCAAGCCGGGGAATAGGACGAGCAACGGCCATTGAATTTGTTAAGGCCGGAGCACAGGTAGCGCTGCACTATAACCGAAGTGAAAGCGCTGCCAGGCAACTTGAAGAGCAAATGGAAGGCCGGGCCATTATTGTAAAAGCAGACCTATCCCAGGCACTTGAAGTTGGTAATATGTTCAATAAAGTAATTGACCATTTTGGCAAGCTGGATGTGCTCGTTAATAATGCTGGGATCGCCGTTTCATCAAGTATAGGTACCGATGATATACAATGGATTGATGACTGGCTCAATACTATGGATATCAATCTAAACGCTGCTGCATTGTTGTGCAAAAAAGCCATTCAGCATTATTCAGAAAAAGGAGGTGGACGCATTATAAACCTTTCATCAAGGGCTGCCTTCAGAGGTGATACAGCAGAATATCTGGCTTATGCCGCTTCAAAAGGCGGACTGGTTTCTCTGACAAAATCAATCGCCCGTGCGTATGGCAAAAAAGACATCAAAGCTTTTGTGGTTGCGCCAGGCTTTGTAAAAACCGATATGGCCAATGATTTTTTGGAAATGTATGGTGAGGATTATATTTATGGCGACATAGCTCTTAACCGTATAACCGAACCTTCTGATGTGGCCAAACTTATTGTCTTTCTGGCCAGTGGCATGGCTGACCACAGCACAGGGGCCACCTTTGATATCAATGCAGGCAGCTATATGCACTAAACGCTTGAAAGCTACCTACAAAACTGTCAGAATCTCAGGCTGACCACCGGTAATGAGTATGGTATGTTCAAACTGAGCAACAAAACTCTGGTTATGCGTTGTCATGGTCCAGCCATCTTCCATTTCAACTGCCCGGCAGGCACCGGTTGATAAATATGGCTCCAGGGCAATCACCATTCCCTCTTCAAGAAAACCTTCCTGATTGGGTTCATTATAGTTATAGATGTTTACAGGTGTAACGTGCAATGATTTCCCAACACCATGGCTGCAAAGGTTTCTGATCACAGTATATCCATGTTGCCGGGCTTCCTCCTCAATGGTTTGGCCGATTAACTGCAATGGCCTGCCTGCCTCACAAATCGAAATGGCTTTTAGCAGCGCTGCATAGGTACAATCACAAAGATTTTGCAGTTCATCCTGGTCATTACCAACTACGGTTGAATAAGCAGCATCTGAATAAAATCCGTTTAGCTCAGCAGAAACATCAATATTTATAAGGTCACCATGTTGGAGTTTTCTGCGGTTGGGCTTGCCATGTGCTATAATGTGATTAACACTGATACATGTAGTACCGGGAAAATTATGTAATAAGGCAGGTGCTGATCTCGCCTTGTGCTGAGCGAGAATTTTTCCGGCAATCTCGTCGAGCTGCAATGTGGAAATACCCGGCTCAATCCTACTCACCATTTCGGTTAAGGTAAGTGCCACTACCTTACCGGCCTTCCTAAGGCCCTCAATCTCTTCTTCGGTATATGCCGACATGCAGGAGGTTTTTATTAATAAATATTATCGATTTTTTGTCAGCCGGTTTTAATGTGTAACTTCAGTCACTGCTTTTTGTTCCATTTTTTCCAAAACCATTTCTTTGAGACAATCAACCCATGTATCGTCTGAGTTTAGGCTTTCAACCATTTGCCAATGTTCGCCCCCATGCTCCTCGAATACTTCCTTGAATTCCTCTCCGATTTCAATCGTAGTTTCGAGGCAGTCTGCCACAAAAGAAGTAGAAAATGTAAGAACACTCTTATGGCCCTTTTCAGCCAATTCTTTTATTACATTATCGGCATAGGGTTTTATCCATGGGTCGTTTCCAAGACGCGACTGAAAAACAACTGTATATTTCTCTTCCGGTATGTCGAGCATAGATGCCAGCAAACGGGTAGTTTGGAAACACTGTGCCCTGTAACAAAATTTATTTTTCTGATGGTATGTATTACAACATTCTCCCAGTTTGCAA
The DNA here is from genome assembly GCA_020832305.1 of Cyclobacteriaceae bacterium. Taxonomy (GTDB): domain Bacteria; phylum Bacteroidota; class Bacteroidia; order Cytophagales; family Cyclobacteriaceae; genus JAFIEV01. Next base: position 68,020 of record JAFIEV010000040.1, read on the forward strand.
TAATTGTCAACTGAACCCTTGCGTATCTGTCGTTCAGGCAGTCCGTGATAACTGAATAGAATATGATCATATGGCCTTTCATCAAGATATTTCTTCCCGATTTGCGCAAAAGCCTTTAAAAATAAATCGTGTTCCAGAAACTGACTTACAAAACTGATATTTGGTATAATTTGCCAGGTACGTGTAATCTCCATTACCTTGTCGATCACCGAACCTGTAGTGGCTGAAGCATACTGAGGAAACAAGGGAATGACTAATATATCAGATACAAGCTGTTCTTTCAAAAATTTCAGGGCCTTTTCAATTGATGGTTGCTGATATCTCATAGCAAGGGTAACTACATACTCATTTCCCAGTTTTGCCTGTAACTTTGTACGTACATCCTGGCTGTGAAACATCAGGGGAGATCCGCGTTCTTCCCATAACTGCTTATATATTTTAGCTGACTTAGGAGCCCTGAAAGGGGCTATGATAAGATTAACCAACATCCATCTGGGGATGAAAGGAAAGTCTATTACCCTTCCATCCATTAAAAACTCTCTTAGGTATTTTCTTACATCAGGCACCGATGGGCTGTCGGGAGTCCCCAGATTTACCAATAGTACACCTTTTTTTCCAGGTCTGCTCTTTTTCATGAATAATAAAAATCAATGTTTAATAATACCAATTACGCAATGGCAGGCTAATCAATGTATCTTAACCCACCGTAGTGAAAAAAGTTGGTAACAATTCAGATTTTATAAGTGAAAACTAAATTGCTTTTGTAATTTTTACGCAAAAATGATCTTTTATGGATTTTTTACCAACGGTTTCAGTAATTTGTATCTGCTACAATCAGGGCCGGTGGGTTGAAAAAGCCCTGGCTTCTGTCATGAATCAGACTTACTCAAACCTGGAACTCATCATCGTTGACGATGCTTCTTCTGATGACAGTCGTGAACGAATTACAGAATTTATCGAAAAGCACCATTTTGGCACCTTCATATTTAACCCCGAAAATATCGGCAATTGCCGCTCCTTTAACCTGGCGCTTAAAAATGCTAAAGGGCGCTATATAATTGACCTGGCCGCTGACGATGTACTGCTGCCTGAAAGAATTGCCAAAGGGGTTGAAATGTTTGAAAATCTCCCGCCTGAATATGCAGTACAATATACCAATGCGGCATTTATTGATGAAAATGACTGCATTACAGGTTTTCATTATCCAATAGACCACAAGGGTAAATCGACACAAGCCATTCCCGAAGGAAATTTATATAAGATTCTACTCGAAAAATACCTGGTAAGTCCGCCCACAATGATGATCAGAAAAGAAGCCCTGGACAGTTTGGAGGGATACGACGAAGGTCTCACCTATGAAGATTTTGATTTCTGGCTAAGGTCATCGAGGCATTATCTGTATTGTTACTGCGATGAGGTATTATTGCATAAAAGGATGCTGAAAAACTCGGCATCAAACCGACAGAAAATGTACAAAAACCCGCATACCCTGAGTACTGCCATCGTTTGTGAAAAAGCGCTTAAGATGAATGTAAGTGAAGAAGAGAATGCCGCGCTATACCGACGTTTACATTATGAGGTAAAATGGGCTTTATATACTGAAAATTGGGAAGCAGCAGAGTTAATGCTCAGTTCTATGCGCAAATGCAGGAATGACAGCGGCTTCCTGGTGGGGCTATATACTTTATTGCTAAAAATCAGACTGCCCTATTATAAAATATTGCGCATCTTCCATAAATAAACACCCAGGCCAGGGGTTTAGCAAAAAACAGATTAAAGCGTTTCGCATTTATTCATACACCTGAGCACGGTAATCACTTCCTCCAGTTTTATAAAATAAAAAATATTTTTGCCCAATCGTTCGCTTCCAATAATGCCCGAGAGCTTCATATTTGAAAGATGATGTGAAGTAAGGGATTGCTCTGATTGCAGCGATTCACAAATGTCGTTTACACACATTTTTTGGTTTTTAACCAACTGACCAATTATGCGAATCCTGAGCGGATGTGCAATGGCCTTGAGAATAAATGCTATTCGCTCAAGCTTATCTGCATCGGTATGCTCTATTATCTCATAAGTTTCGGGCTGAATACTTTTTGTCGTAAGCTCCATAAAAATTCAAAAATTAGGTAAAAGGCATAAACTTTTGATACGAGTATCAAACATTATTTAAAAATCCAACAACAACCAGTGCAACAGGTTCATTGGCATATTAATAATACGCAAATACATGATCATATGTTCAGATAATATTTTTAGCTAGATTTACAACCTGAGAGGGGCCTTAAGTGTTTATAGACGAGGAAAGTTGTTTTTTAAAATTCGAATACGATGTCAATTGATAATATGAGGGTAGGCAAGTCTTATTTCCTTAAAAACCATGGTGAAATGACAAGTTTCATCATTCTTGAAAGCAGGGGTGTGGGAGATTTTTTGATAAAGGATTTGCTATCTTTGGAGGTATATCCTTTTAGCATTTTAATGCGATATGGCCGGGGCAATGATTTTGACCTTCGCGAAATCGAATAACATTTAATATTCTCTCATACTGTGGCACCAATAAAAGAAGAATTATTGTTCCCTGATGCTGAAGTCATTAAAAGGGCTCATACGATCATAGAACCCTTCATTCACAGAACCCCGGTTATGCATTGTGAAACCTTTGACAAGATGTTGCAGATGCAATTATTTTTCAAATGTGAAAATTTTCAGAAAGTAGGTGCATTTAAGTACCGCGGGGCTACCTGTGCCGTTGCTTCTTTACCGAAAGAAATTTCAAAAAATGGCGTTGCCACCCATTCTTCGGGAAACCATGCTCAGGCCCTTGCCCTGGCGGCGGCAAAAGCGGGGATCAAAGCTTATATCGTAATGCCCGATTCTGCACCTGCGGTTAAAAAAGCAGCCGTGGCGGGCTACGGAGCTGAGATCATACCTTGCGCTCCCACCCTGGCAGCGCGGGAAAGTACCCTGGAAGATGTGGTAGCAAGGACAGGTGCCCATGTGATCCATCCCTACAACGACTACAGGGTCATAAGTGGGCAGGCAACCTGTGCTCTTGAATTACTGGAAGACATCCAGAATTTAGATGTTATTATTGCTCCGGTTGGAGGCGGCGGTTTAATAAGCGGTACAGCGCTTTCTGCGCATTACTTTTCTCCTTCGACAATGGTCTACGGGGCAGAGCCGGAAGGCGCAGATGATGCGATGAGATCCTTACAGGCAGGTTATATTATCCCTTCTGAAAATCCGCAAACCATTGCCGATGGTTTGCTTACTTCATTGGGTGACAAAACATTTCCCATTATTCAAAAACATGTAAAAGATATATTTACCGCAAGTGATAAAGAAATTATCAAGTGGATGCAACTGGTATGGCAGCGTATGAAAATTATAATAGAACCCTCCTGTGCCGTACCACTGGCAGCTTTAGCCCTGCGTGCTGACCAGTTTAAAAACAAGCGTATTGGGGTTATTTTTACAGGGGGGAATGTAGATTTCGGCCATTTGCCTTTCTGATAATTAGCCCCGGCTGAAAATGTATGCATCTATAATATAAAATTCAGGTCAATAATATAACCCGAGAAGCCCGGCTATTTTCAGTGCTCCTTGATTTTCAAAGGTTTACCAGATAAAAACCTGTTAAACCTTTGAAATTCCATTGTTTTTTCCGGAGATCAGGGGAAAATACCCATGCTCAGATAACTTGCGGCGATACGTTCAATAGCTATACTGAAACCTGCGGTTCGCAATGTTCTGATGTTTTTTTGCTTTCGCAGTCCATTCATGGCATGATATGCGTTTACCATGGTTTCTTCCAGGCCCGACAGTACTAAATCTTGTTCACTTGCTCCTCTGGCGATGAGCAAGCGCTGCTCAGGGTTAAAGCTATGACCAGTCACTTCCTCGATATTATTTAAAAGCTTTTCGTACTTGCGCATTTCATATCGCTTTTCAAGTTTGCCAAAAGAAACGCGCGACAGGTTTTTAAGCCACTCAAAGTAGGAAACAGTCACACCCCCTGCATTTAAGTACATATCAGGAATTACCAGTACATTTTTTTCTGTGAGTATACTTTCAGCCTCTTTAGTTACTGGTCCATTGGCTGCTTCACCTATAATCTTTGCCTGTACTTTTCCCGCATTTATAGCTGTAATCTGGTTTTCCAATGCAGCTGGTATCAAAATATCACAGGGAAAGGTAAGAAGATCATTGCCCTGTTCTACAAATTTTCCCTTTTCAAAGCCTTTGAGTGTTTTTTTAAGGCTGTGGTATTCCTTAAGCGCTTTTACATTAAGTCCATCTTCATTGTAAAGTCCTCCATTCCATTCTGCTATGCCACATATGATTGCCCCGGCTTCCTGTAAATAAAGCGCTGAGTGGTAGCCGACATTACCAAAGCCCTGCACAATCACCTTTTTTCCGGCCAGGCCGGTATTCAGTCCGAGGCGCTTCATATCTTCTGTATCACTTACCGCTTCACGAATACCTATGTAAACCCCCATACCCGTTGCCTCGGTACGTCCTTTTATTCCCTGGATATGAATAGGCTTACCTGTTACACATCCACTGGCATTTACGGCTGAGGGATAAAAGGTTCGGTATGTATCCACGATCCAGGCCATTTCTCGTGCACTGGTGCCATAGTCAGGAGCAGGGACATCAATGGCCGGTCCGATAAAATTTTTATTGATGAGCTCGGTGGTATATCTCCGGGTGATGCGTTCAAGTTGTTCATCCGTATATTTTCTGGGATCAATTTGCACCCCTCCTTTACCCCCTCCAAAAGGCACCGAAACCAGGGCACATTTAAAGGTCATTAAGGCAGCAAGACCTTTTACCTCATCTTCATTAACCAATTCACTATATCGAATTCCACCTTTTACCGGCAGTTTATGATGTGAATGCTGAACCCTGAAACCTGTAAGCACCTGATAGGTTCCGTCTGGGTTTCTAAGGGGAAAATTAAATTTGTAAATACTGTTACATTGTTTAATCTGGTCAAGTAAACCAGGATGTATATCGAGGTACATGGCTGCTTCATCCACAAAACCACAAACCTCCTGAAATAAATTGAAGTTGATTTGATCTGTCATACAAAACGTTTTTCTTGTTTTGTACGAAATTGATACAATAAGTTTTTGCTTTTTTGTGCTAAATTGAATTTTACACCTAAACTTTGGTCTAAATCTACCTGCGTTGAATGGTTAATTCTTATCAAAGAGCGGCATTTATTACTTTCGAAACCTTTACATCTTTTTCCATTGAAATAGATTAATGATTTATGACATCAGGCCACATAAACACCCCCGTTTATATCAATGGTTGCTCCGGTAATAAAACCATCATATTCAGAAGCCAGAAATAAAACCGCCCTCGATACATCATCTGAGGTGCCCGCACGTTTCAAGGGAATTGATGCAATGGTTTGGTCTATGGCTTCTTTGGTCGAATGCGTTGCATGAAAAGCAGTTCCAAGAATCAGGCCTGGTGCCACCGAATTTACACGAATACCCCTGTCTGCCAGCTCCACGGCAAGGGCGCGGGTCCAGGTAATTATCGCACCTTTGGAAGTAGCATAAGCCAGGGCCCCGGAATGTCCTCCCTTTCTTCCTGCCAGCGATGACATATTTACGATACTTGCCTTACCTGATTTTGAAAGCAATGGAATCAGTTCACGGGTAAGCATCATGGTTGAGTTTACATTTACCGCCATTACCCTTTCCCAATAAGCATTGTCGGTAGCTTCTACAGACCTTCGGGCGATCAGTCCACCTGCATTATTTACCAAAATATCGAGGTTGCCAAACAATTTCTCCGCATTTTCAGCCAGGGCTTTTACTTCGGCCTCCTGGGTGAGGTCTGCCTTGAATATGTGCACCCTATGTTCATTATTTTTTCCGTAACTCATTAGTTCAATTGCACCATCTTCACTATTGAAATATTGAACCAGCACCTCACAACCGGCATCTGATAAATCTTTGGCAATCTGAAATCCGATGCCCTGACCTGCGCCGGTAACCAGCGCTTTTTTTCCATTTAACTTTTTATGATACATATTGCTTTGGTTTTTAAAGTTTCAAAATATTACCAATTCATTCTTTCTTTGAATTTGGTTATGTGCGCTAAATGATGATTACAATGCCAGGCGTATAATGCCAGGGTATAATCTAAGCGGAAACTTTTCTTGTGCTCGGGATGATAATAGGTTTGAGCAAATTGATGATTGCTGAGTGATTTTAGAAGTACGACCCAGCGGGCATGTATGCCTTCGATCATTTGAAGAGCCGGTTCAATGGGCATGCTACTGTCGGAAAGCTCAGCCCATTTCGCCTCCTCATAAGGTTTGATGATTGGATTATCTTCCGTAAGGGCAAGTTTAAAACGCATCAAACTATTGGCATGGCTGTCGGCACAATGATGCACGACCTGCCGGACAGTCCAACCGCCCTGGCGATATGGCGTATCGAGTTGTTCATTATTAAGACTACTTACAGCCTTTCTAAGGTCTTCAGGAAATTGGGCAATTGCACTGTGCCATGCTGCGATAAGTGCATCTGTAATTTTTTCGGGTGCCTTAAACTTACCTATGGGATACTGCAAAGATTCATCCATTATTTGAATTATTTATTTTTTACAAAATAAGCATTCTTTAGAACATAACCGGCCAGCTTATAATCAAATCGCTGCAGATGCGTGACAACATCATTTTCTGAAACCGACTTCAAATTAAAATTTTCCAACTCAAGAATAATAAGTTTTGGTTGGTACTTTTTTAAATCTAAGGACTTTAACACATTAACGTCATGTTCTTCTGCATCGATTGACAATAAATCAAATAATATAGGTGCATTATACTTATCCAGAATTTCTGTCAGGCTTTTGGTATTCAGCATTTTCTCTTTTACAGACAGGCCTTTTGCCACAGCCTCAATTGCGTTACTCTCTTCTGCACTTGACAAAACATCATTCTCAATAAAATAAAATTTTTTTGGGTTATGGTCATCAGAAACCAATGCACATTCAGCTATATCTTTTGGCCTGAACAAACTGTATTTCCTTATCAGTTTTTCATTGGCATCAATGCATATACCCTTCCAACCTCTTCGGTAAAGGCCAAATGTGTTGGATAAAAAAACAGGGTGATTGGCACCGACTTCAACATAATATCCACAATACTGTATTCTCCGGTTAAGAAGACCGTCAATAATTCGGTCTTCCCCGGTAAACGCATAGCTAAATTTTACACTTCTTCCTAATACCAAACGCATAAAGGAGGAAAAACTCAAATGCAAAATTCTTAAAACACTCGTGACAGGATATTTGATGTTGAAAAATTGTGGCAACACAAACCTAAGTTCCTGGTAAACTGTCCCAAGCAGCAAAATAAATGCTCTTGATTTTGCCCTATTTCGTATTTGCCTGAATGAAAAGAAATCCATAAATTTTGTATTGATCGCATTCTGGGATTATCTTCTTTATCTCGATCTCTCTATATTCATGGCTAAGAATAAATGCCAGAAAACAATTTTAAATTGCCTATAGCTTATTTTTAAATAGCAATTCACAAGCTGATATCAAGTGGCCGCACTTATTTACGCCTCTTACCATTTTTCGCAATCAGCTTCCTGCGTAAATAATTAGTACAAGTCCAATGATAAAACACACAAACATGGCAGCGATTAATTGACGGGTACCCCGGTTGGCCCCTTTGAATTCTTTCCAGATAAATACGCCCCAGAAAGCTGCCACCATAGTCGCGCCCTGACCCAGGCCATAAGAAATGGCTGGCCCTGCCTGTTCTGCCGCTATGATGCTGAAAGACATGCCAATACACCAGATAATACCTCCTAAAACACCTACGAGGTGGATGCCCGGTTTTCCGGCAAAATACATGGTATAGTTAACAGGGGCACCTTCAACAGGCCTGCGCATCATAATGGTATTGAATAGAAAATTGCTCACCAAAATACCCAGAGAAAAGATGAATACAGCTGAGTAGGGTGTAAACATACCAGCCGCAGGATTATTAAAATCAAGTGACATAGAACGCTGTACAAAGAAATAAAATAAGGACATAAGTAATCCACCTAACAAAGCCAGCTTCAGACCTTTGGCTGGAGGTCTTTCTGACTTGTCACTTAGTTTCCTGTATGCGAGTGCGTCTAATACTATAGCTGCCGTTACCAGTCCTACACCCAGAAAAAGAATGATTGGATCACCTTTTTGCTCTGATACGTAATTTACAATTACTCCTAGCACCAGGGCCAAGCCTATACCTACGGGAAAAGCTACCGACATACCTGCTATGGCAATAGCAGCTACCACGAGAATATTGGCAAGGTTAAAGATAACTCCACCTGAAAAGGCCATTAGATAACTACGCATATCGGCTTGCTGCAAATCGGCCAGGAAGCTTCTTCCACCCGTGCCTGTACTTCCGAGTGTAAGCCCAAATACAAGGGAAAGTAACACTATACCTATCACATAGTCCCAGTAAAACAGTTCAAAGCGCCAGGTAGATGCGGCCAGTTTTTGGGTGTTAGCCCAGGATCCCCAGCACAACATTGTAATAAAACAAAAAACTACTGCCAGCGCATAAGATTGAATTATAAACATCTTATTTTCATTTTCAGGTAATTGTTTTTAAAAAAATATATCCCCCCAAGGGAAAACTGCATTATCGTTGCTTTTTGAGAACCAATGCCGTTCTGCAGGGCAAGTATACACTGAGCTTTTGATCCTGATCTGAAGGATACAACATTTTGGTATCCACCCGGTCGAAGCCTCCAAATTCAGCATCGTCACTGCTTAGAATGATCTTATATTTCCCCTTTTTGGGAACGTAAAAACGATAATCTGCAACACTATTGGTCGGGCTGAAATTAAAGAGGAAAATAAGGTTGGCCCTTTCAAATATAATCACCTGATTGACTGTATCCATATTAAGCTGCTGCGCCTGTATGGCCGGCAAGACCTGGTTTTTTTTGATCAGTTGAATCATTCCCTGATCAAAATCATTAAGGTATTTATATTTTAATTTTGGGTTATCCACCAATGACCACTGTCTTCGGGCATATTTATAGCTCCAGTTGTTCCCCTCCCTGGGAAAATCAATCCATTCAGGATGACCGAACTCATTTCCAATAAAATTAAGATAAGCTTCTCCACCCAGAGAAGCTGTATATAGACGTATCATTTTGTGCAATGCTAAACCACGGTCAATAACCAGATTGGCATCGTCGACCTGCATGTGCCAGTACATTTCTTTGTCCATCAACCAAAATGCAACTGACTTATCACCAACAATAGCCTGGTCATGTGACTCGGCATAGGCTACGGTTTTCTCCTGATACCTGCGGTTTACCATAACGCTCCACAATTCATGGATATCCCACTCTTCATCTTTTTTATGTTTGAGATATTTAATCCAAAAATCAGGAATACCCATACCCAACCTGAAGTCGAAACCAATGCCGCCATGTTCAGGAATGCGGCACAAACCCGGCATACCACTCATATCCTCTGCAATGGTTATGGCATCAGGTTTAATCTTATGCACCAGGGCATTGGCCAGTTGCAGATATACCAGGGAGTCCCAGTCTACATCATTAACAAAGTATTTGTCGTAATGGTCAAATTCCGTAAAGTCACCATGGTGAAAATACATCATAGAGGTAATTCCGTCGAAACGATATCCGTCGACATGAAATTCTTTGATCCAGTACTGTACGTTGGAAAGCAGAAATTGCTGTACTTCCGGTTTTCCGTAGTTAAAAAGCTTACTGTCCCAGGCGTTGTGGTATCCTTTGCCACCCGGGTGAAAATACTGGTCATCGGAGCCGTCAAATTCGTTTAATCCTTCAGCGATATTTTTAACGGCATGGGAGTGCACCAGGTCTATAATCACAGCTATGCCAAGGCCATGTGCCTTATTGACCAGGTATTTGAAATCTTCAATGGTTCCGAAACGACTTGAGGTTCCAAAAAAGCTCGATACATGATATCCAAAGCTACCGTAGTAAGGGTGCTCCTGAATGGCCATCAGCTGAACTGTATTATAACCCAGTTTTTTTATTCGGGGTAGTATATTATCAGCAAATTCACGGTATGTACCCAATCCCTCCCGTTCCTGCGCAATGCCCACATGGGCTTCATAAATTAAAGGACACTCCTTTATGCTTTTCAGGTCAAAATCCTGATCAGTCCAGTTAAAACCATCCTCAATGGGCGTGACTAAACCACTGAAATCGTGACTGTTTTCATCCTGTACGGCATAGCGTATCCAGGCTGGCATTCTGTCAACTTGCCCTTTGGAAGTAATGGTGTGTACCTTTACCTTTGAGTTTTCCACAAGTTCTTTTCCCGGGACAAAAATTTCCCACATACCATTGTCCAGGCGGGTCAAGGGATGTGATTTTCTGTTCCAGTTATTAAAATCACCTATCAAAAATAAAGATTCAGCAGCCGGGGCCCATTCCCTGTAAAACCAACCTTTCTTTTTCTTATCGTAATTCAGGCCCATCTCGCGATAGGCATGGGCAAATTTTTCAATATTTGAATGAGACTGTTCTATTTTAGATAGTGCCGACCTGAACCGCTCTATTCTACCATTGATTTCATAGGCGTAGGGTTCTAACCATGGATCGTCTTGTACGAGTTGAGGGATGTTTTGCATATCGTTTTCTGATGAATAATTAGATTTTCGGAAGATAATGAATAAGTCATTACAAGTAAAGCTTACAAAATTTTATCTTTGTAAATGTAATTGTTACAAGCCAAGCAGCCAAATTATGAAGGTTGTGTGTGTTATAATCAGGCATTCTTTTTATTGAGGTGCCTGCAAAAAGTAAATTTTTACAAACAGTATTTCAATTTGTAAAATATAATTTCCTATATTTGCACTCCATTTTTGGAAGCTAAAAAAATACCCAAGTCATGAACAATCTTATAAAGGAATTCGAGCAGGAGCTTCTTTCAGGAAAGAGTAAGTTCCCCGATTTTGTTGCCGGAGATACAATAAACGTTGCTGTAAAGATTAAAGAAGGAAATAAAGAACGCATTCAGAATTTTCAGGGTACTGTTATTCAAAGGCGTCATGTTGGCACAGCCGGTGAAACATTTACTGTAAGAAAGATTTCCAACAGTGTGGGTGTTGAGCGTATTTTTCCAATCCTTTCGCCAAATATTGACAGCATTACCATAATAAGAAGAGGTAAAGTGCGTCGTGCGAGACTCTACTATCTCAGAGGCAGACAAGGTAAAGCTGCAAGAATCAAAGAAAAACTCAGATAAAAATAAAAAGCTTCAGGAATATATCAGCCTGCTCTGTTTCGGAGCCGGCTTTTCTTTTATACACCTTTACCAAAGGGGCATTTTGTTGATAATCGATATATTTACCAAAAATTGGGCCATCATGAAAATTCCATTTTACAAATATCAGGGTACGGGTAACGATTTTATCATGCTGGATGACAGGATCCATTCTTTTGATGAAAATGACAAAGACCGTATTGCGCACTTATGTCATCGTCATTTTGGGATTGGGGCAGATGGTATAATATTGATCCGCGATCATCCGGAATTTGATTTTGAAATGATTTATCTCAACAGTGATGGCAGCCAAAGCTTATGTGGAAATGGCAGCCGTTGCGCAGTACAATTTGCCCATGACCTTGGTATAATTAAAAATAATGTGCGTTTTATGACCTATGCCGGCAAGCTGGAGGCTGATGTATTGCAAACGGGGATCCGTTTGAAAATGCCGGATGTATCTGAGGTTGTGTCGAAAGGTAAAGATTTTTTTATAGATACCGGTTCTCCGCACCATGTTTGTTTCGTTGAAAACGTGCATTCAGAAGACGTTACCGGTGTAGGAAAGGCCATTCGGTATTCAGAAGAATATGCGCCGGTAGGCACCAATGTAAATTTCGCCCAGACCCTTGATGAAAATAGAATTTTTGTCAGGACTTACGAACGCGGAGTAGAAGCAGAGACTTTTTCATGTGGCACAGGGGTAACTGCATCTGCGCTTGCCTTAATGCATAAACAATCCATTACTATTGGAGCCATAGACATTCAAACCCTGGGTGGAGCGCTCCGCATAGAAGCAGAAGCCACTGAAAACGGTGGTTTCCGCAATGTGTATCTCAGGGGGCCAGCCTTAAAGGTTTTTGAAGGCACAATTTAATGGTATATTTCAGGGTATTTTCCCGGATCAGCTTCATGCATTAGCTGATAAGCAGCATCAAAGACATCTTCGGTATTAGGTTTCGAAAAATAATCTCCATCTGAGCCATAAGCCGTTCGGTGTTCTTTTGCTGATATAGCTACCGGTTTGGCATCGAGGAACTGATAGGCGTTTTGTTCATCCAGCACTTTTTGCATCATGTAGGCTGTTCCTCCACCCGGCACATCTTCATCGGCAAAAATAGCCCTTCCTGTCTTTCTTATAGAAGCTTCTATTATCTTAGGCAAGTCAAAGGGCACCAGGCTTTGCACATCAATCACTTCAGCCGAAATGCCAACTTCAGCGAGTTGCTGAGCCGCCTCCATAACAATTCTGCACATCGATCCATAAGTTACAATGGTGATATGACTTCCTTGCCTGAGTATTTCGGGCACTCCCGGTTGCACTTTTATCTTTTCGATATTGTCAGGCATTTGCTCTTTAAGCCTGTATCCATTAAGCGATTCAATAATCAATGCGGCATCATCAGATTCAAACATGGTATTGTAAAAACCCGCCGCCTGTGTCATATTTCTTGGCGTCAGTATATAAATACCCCTCATGCTTCCCAGGATCATCGATATGGGTGAGCCGGCATGCCATACACCTTCAAGTCTGTGCCCCCTTGTTCTTATGATCATGGGTGCTTTTTGGCCCCCTTTGGTTCGGTATTGCAAAGTTGCCAGATCGTCGGTAAGGGTTTGAAGAGCGTAAACAAGGTAGTCGAGGTATTGAATTTCTGCAATAGGCCTCAGTCCACGCATCGCAAGGCCTATGCCTTGTCCGATTATGGAAGCTTCCCTGATCCCAGTATCTGTAATGCGCAATTCGCCATATTTTTTTTGCAGACCTGCAAAACCCTGGTTTACGTCCCCGATTTTACCCAGGTCCTCACCAAATGCAACGATACGATGATCTCTGGCAAAAGCCGCATCAAAGCATGCCTGCAAAATTTCCCTTCCATCCACAAGGTTTGAAATTCCTGAATATTGTGGCTCAAGTCCTTTAATACGAATGGCCGCAGAAGGCGACTCGCTGTAAATATGTGAATTGTAATCCTCGAAATTTCTACGTTGCTTTTCCCCGAGCCATACAATCATATCCGTTCGAGCATCCGATTCAGAACCCCTTGTGATTCGCAAAGCTTTTTTGATCACTCTGGTCATTTGATGCTTGTATGGCAGGGGTTCGTTTATCAGTTCATCTCTAAGCCCGGCGAGATCAGCATTTTGTGGAAATTCCTCGATAATAACATCCATCAGCCTGAGAGATTCTTCTTTATCGGCTGAAAGGGTCTGAGAATAGGCTTTCCAGGCAGCATTTTTTCCTTTTAAAACCTCTGCCTGCGCTTCTTTATCAATGGCATCAAGTTCTTCAGTACTCGCGTACTCATTTTCAAGTATCCACTCCCGAAACTTTACATTGCAATCATATTCCCGCTCCCAGTCCAGTCGCTCTTTTGACTTGTAACGTTCGTGTGAGCCTGATGTAGAGTGGCCCTGAGGCTGGGTAAGTTCGTTGACATGCACAAGGGAAGGAACATGATATTCCCTCGCAAGGTCGGCGGCCTCTTTAAAGACCCTGATTAAATTAGGATAATCCCAGCCTTTAACCTGATACATTTCAAGCCCTGACTCCTTTTCATTTCTTTGGAAACCGTATAAAGCTTTGTAAATATCAGATTTGGCAATTTGTAAATAGTTAGGAACAGATATCCCATAATCATCATCCCAAACAGCTGTTATCATAGGAATCTGCAGTACAGCTGCAGCATTAATGGCTTCAAGGAATAAACCCTCGGCTGTTGCCGCATTTCCAATCGTGCCAAAAGCCACCTCATTTCCTTTGATGCTGAATTTTTTCAGAGCATGCAGATCCTTGTTTTGCCTGTACAACTTAGAGGCATAAGCCAATCCTACCAGACGGGGCATCTGACCGCTTGTGGGTGATATATCTGCAGCCGTATTGTAATTACTTGTCTGCTCAATCCATTGGCCATTTTCATCGATCAGGCGACTAGCAAAATGTGCATTCATTTGTCTGCCTGCTGAAGAAGGTTCTGCGGTGACATCTGTATGCGCATACAACTGAGCAAAAAATTGTTGTATACTTAATTTACCGAGGGCCATAAAAAAAGTTTGATCGCGGTAATAACCCGAACGAAAATCCCCCTTTTTGAAAGCCTTGGCCATAGCTATCTGGGCAATTTCTTTGCCATCACCAAAAATGCCAAATTTGGCTTTACCTAAAAAAACCTCTTTGCGCCCAATCAGACTCGTATACCGGCTAAGCTGAGCTATTTTATAGTCGTTTAAAACTTCCTCCACCGGAATGTCAATTTCTCTGTCAAGCTTGAGTGTGTTCACTGTTTTTGGAATGTCCATATAAAATAAATTACGATATACGGCAGTGTCAGTAAACAAAACTAAGAAAAAAATATTCTCACTCAAGACGCTTTTTTATTATCTGACAAAATTAATTTAACCCCATGTTTCGATATTAAGTCAAAAAACCTGCAAAAATTTTCTATTTTACATATAAATCAAAAGAATATTTTAGCAGAAAAGCCGCAGGGAAAATTTAAAGGGCACGTTAAAAAATATTCGCAAATGCAAAAATTATCCAATTTATCATCTTTGGTCCCCAAGGCGTCAAATGCCCGGCTTATTTATAAACAAATGTGAGCCCAAATATTATGTAACAAATAGATAATTAAAATTTTACCTCTCAAATCCAGATAAATTTCGATGGCTCATCACTATATTTGCAGCATACAACTATCTTAAAATAATTCAAAATGATTATAGGCGTTCCAAAAGAGATTAAGAATAATGAAAACCGGGTTGCATTAACGCCCGCAGGGGTAAAAGAAATCTCAAAGCGTGGTCATACCATTTATGTTCAAAAAGGTGCAGGCGAAAGCAGTGGATTTATTGACGAGCTGTATATTTCAGCCGGTGCCACCATTTTGCCCGGCATAGAAGATGTTTATTCCATTGCCGAAATGATTATAAAAGTTAAGGAGCCTATTGAAAGTGAATATAAACTTATTAAAGAAGGACAGCTATTATTCACTTACTTTCATTTTGCATCCTATGAGCCGCTTACAAAAGCAATGATTCAACAGAAAGCAGTTTGTCTTGCTTACGAAACGGTTGAAAAAATTGATGGAAGCCTGCCATTGCTTATACCTATGTCGGAAGTTGCCGGAAGAATGGCCATCCAGCAAGGTGCCAAATACCTCGAAAAGCCCATGAAGGGACGAGGTATATTGCTCGGTGGCGTACCAGGCGTAAATCCTGCCAAGGTGCTTATTTTAGGTGGTGGTGTGGTAGGTACGCAGGCAGCAAAAATGGCAGCCGGACTCGGGGCAGATGTAACCATAATGGATCTGAGCCTTCCCAGGTTGCGTTATCTCGCCGATATAATGCCTGCCAATGTTACCACTTTGATGTCGAATGAATTCAACATCAGGGAACTCCTTCCAACCCATGACCTCATCGTAGGGGCAGTATTAATACCGGGTGCCAAAGCGCCTCACCTTATTACCCGCGATATGCTGAAAGAAATGCGCCCGGGTACCGTGGTGGTAGATGTTGCCGTTGACCAGGGCGGGTGTATCGAAACCTGTAAACCCACTACGCACCAGGATCCGATTTACATCATAGACGATGTAATTCATTATTGCGTGGCCAATATGCCAGGAGCAGTGCCTTATACTTCTACCCTGGCACTCACCAACGCTACCCTTCCCTATGCCATTCAACTGGCCAATAAAGGTTGGAAAAAAGCATGCCAGGATAATCTTGAATTGCGCAAAGGACTCAATGCCATCAATGGAAAAATCGTTTATAATGCCGTAGCTGAAGCTTTTGGACTGGAATTTACACCGGTAGAAGCATATTTAAATTGATATCATAATATTATTGACTAATAATTCAGACAGGCGCTACTAAAAGGGCCTGTCTTTTTTTGTGATCGTTGTACTTTTTTTTGATATCTTTTAACTTAACGGGGTATTTTGCGTCAGTATAGGTAATTATAATCTTTTTTTAATAGCTTTCGGCAAACCAAAAAAAATGCAATTTTATAAAGATTTACGAAAAGCATTAGAGGCCTGGAAAAAGTCTTTTCAATACATCGAAAAGCAAAAAATCCTTCACCTGATCTTCATTCCGGCGATCATAAGCATATTCGTTGGCATTTTTATGGTATACCTGGCCTACATGACCACTGAACAGTTCAGGGGTGTTATTTTTACAGATTTTGGTTTTTCTGAAGAGTATGACTGGCTGCAAAAACCGCTTACCATTTTGCTGCGCATACTGCTTATGGGCATAATGCTCTTCTTTTTAATGAAAATATACCGCTATGTACTTCTTATTATACTTGCTCCTCTCTTTCTGGCGCTTGCCGACAGAATGTACATGGAGCGGGAGCAGCGAAAAGTTTCGAGAAGTTTTCTTGCCTATTTTGTAATGGCAGTGGGAAGTTCTTTCCTCATTATTAAATGTTTTATTATTGAATTGATCATACTGGTAGTATTTGGGATAATGATTATGCTGCTTTCATGGATGGGACCCCTCGCACCTTTTATACTACTTATTGTTGAAAGCTATTTTACAGGATACATAATGGCAGATTTTCACCTGCGACCCAGGGGAGAATCGGTAAAATTATTAAACCATTATCGCTTGCGGCATCCGGGTAAACTTATTGGCATAGGACTCGTTTTTAATATTTCCCTGTTGGTGCCCTTATTTGGTGTTTTATTTGCCCCGGTGTTAGGTATTGTCGCCTCAGGCATTTCCTATGTAGAACCCGAAAAAGAAAATTTATATGTCTTTTCATTCACAAAATCCATATAATTCAGAAGTATTAAAAACCCTTCCTGCCCACTCTGATGCTGATGTTATAAGCCTGATCGAACAATCCCATAAAGCATGGTTGTCATGGAAAGACGTTTCCTTTGAAGAGAAATCAAAACTAATGTTTGCCGCTGCAGACCTTCTGGATCAGCAGAAAAAAGAGCTCTCCCTGTTGATCACCCGGGAAATGGGAAAAGTAATAAGTGAATCGTGGGCAGAAGTTGCAAAGTGCGCCAGTGTTTGCCGCTATTATGCCCAAAATGCAGAAAAATTCCTTCAAAATGAAATGTTAAGTACCGAACAGGGCACCGCCTTTGTACAACACGAAGCCCTGGGGCCTGTCCTGGCGGTAATGCCCTGGAATTTTCCATTCTGGCAGGTATTCAGGTTCGCAGCTCCCGGACTTATGGCAGGAAACACAGGGTTGCTTAAGCATGCTTCCAATGTGCCTCAATGTGCCCTGGCAATTGAAAACATTTTCAAGGAGGCTGGTTTTCCCAAAGGCGTATTTACAACTTTGATGATCCGTGCATCACAGGTTCAAAAGGTTATTCAACATCCTTATGTAATGGCCGCAACACTTACCGGCAGTGAAGGAGCCGGAGCTTCTGTTGCCTCGGAAGCAGGTAAGCACCTGAAAAAAACGGTACTTGAACTGGGAGGTTCAGATCCCTTTATCGTAATGGCAGATGTAGACATTGACAAAGTAGCTGCTTTTGCCGTGAAATCGAGAATGATCAACGGCGGTCAGAGTTGCATAGCTGCCAAACGCTTTATTGTGGATGCCGAAATTTATCAGGATTTTAAAAAGGCTTTTATTCAGCATCTTGACAAGCTGGTAATAGGAGACCCCGAATCTGAAGAATCAGGCTATGCCTGTATGGCCACCGCTGACCTGGCCTTCGAGCTATATGAGCAGGTAGTAAAATCGGTAGATGCCGGCGCCAATATCGCTTATGGTCTGCTAAAAAAACCGGAAGGCAGCTTTTTCGGCCCTATGGTATTGGAGGACATTCCCGTGCACAGCCCGGCATATAAGGAAGAATTTTTTGGCCCGGTAGCTTGTTTTTTTAAAGCCCGGGATGAAGAAGATATGGTGCGCATTGCCAATGACAGTGATTTTGGACTGGGTGGGAGTGTCTGGACATCCAACACTGAAAAAGGAATAGAAATTGCAAAAAAAGTATCATCTGGTGCGGTATATGTAAACCGAATGATGGCATCAGATCCCGCCATACCATTTGGCGGCATAAAAAAATCGGGGTATGGCAGAGAATTGGCAAGGCATGGCATTATGGAATTTGTAAATCAAAAATCTATCTGGACGGCCGGCTGATGCGTAGTTTTTTATTCTTCATTTTACTGCTGAGTATATTGTATGTCCTTGTGTGCCTGCTGCTGTACACAATCCAGGAAAAGCTGATTTTCTTTCCTCAAAAGCTGAAAAAAGACCATGTTTTTCGCTTTGCCGAAAATTTCACTGAGGTATTTGTACCTGGCTATGACAGTACGCTCTTGCATGCCTTGTGGTTTAAGGCAGAAAAACCCAGGGGCGTTATTTTATATTTCCATGGCAATGCCGGTTCTCTCGATGGCTGGGGGCAGGTAGCTGGCGTCTACACAGATTTACAATACGATGTACTGATTCCCGACTACCGCGGATTTGGTAAAAGTGAAGGGAATATTTTCAGTGAAGAACAGATGTATCAGGATGCACAAAGCATGTACAACTTTTTGATAAATAATTATCAGGAAAACGAAATCATAGTAATAGGTTATTCCATTGGCACCGGTATGGCATCATGGGTTTCAGCGAATTATCCGTTGTCTGCACTGATTCTGGAGACGCCTTACTATAATCTCGCGAATTTGGTAAAGTCTAAGCTGCCTTTTGTGCCCACTTTTTTATTAAAATATCGTTTTGACAATGCCTTGCATTTGCAAAAATGCAAAGTGCCCGTGATGATAGTTCATGGTAAAAATGATGATCTGATACCCCACACTTCCTCCTTGCTTTTGGAAAAATACCTTAAAGAAGATGATCAGCTTATTTTACTGGAGGATCAGGGGCATAATGGCATCACCTGGCATCCGGAATATGCAGCGCATGTAGCAGGTTTCTTGCGAAAAATCAACCTTTAGCCTTAATACTTTAGCAGCACTAAAGAGCCAGCATAAATGAGCAAAAAGAAAGAATAAATAGAAAATATGAACCTGAACACACAAAATCTACAATCTATCATCAACTTTATCTGGACAGTTTCTCCAAATTTAAATTTCGCAATTAGTTATATGGACTATCGCCGGGGGACTGTTTTCCTTTAATTCGCTTCTTTTTTGCCAAAATTTCTATATATTTATACTTATTGAGCTGTATTTAACAATGGCCGGAGTTTTTTGTCAGACTGATTTACCGCAATGTGTTTCAGACAGGGTTGACTGTACTGAGTTTATCTATAACCTATATAAATGAAAGGACAGAAACGAAAAAAATGACTTATGGAGCCGGATTCTGAAATAAAGACCTACCATAATTTCAACGACTATTATGCCGATGCCAATGCTGTAATACGGGCGAAGTACGAAAACTTTCATGTATTTCGTTTCAGCGATGCCGGTGATGATATAATACCAAAGATGGGTCCTTTCCGCAAAACCTACTATCATTTTGCCCTGGGTCGGGTTCTTTCTGCAAAGGTCGGGGTTTTTGATACAAGAACTGTAACCGAAAAGTATTCAATGGTGGTGTATCTGCCCGGACAGATCATTCATTGGGAAAAAACCGGAGACTGGGACGGCTATCTGATCAATGTAAAGGAAAGTTTTTTAAACCTGGGAAGTATTTCACACCTTACTGAAAGCTATGGTTTTCTGCATCGTATGCAGCCTTTGGTTTTTAACCTGCGCAAATCGGATTACCACGTTTTAAGCAATTTTTTCGAACTCATGCTTCTTGAACAGCGGGAGATGAAAGAAGAAAACCTGGTGGTGATACGAAATCTTATGCAGGTAATGATAGTGTATATCAACCGCATTGTATCGCAAATGAAAACCACCGGTAGCTTTGTGGAGTTGCAGTATCAGAAAGTTGCCACAAGATTTAAAAGTCTGGTTTTTGAACACTACATAAAAAATAAGACGGTAGCCTATTATGCTTCCCTGCTAGGCGTAACCCCGGCCTATCTTGGCGAAGCAGTAAAGAAGGTTTACCATTCCACCCCCAAAGACATCATCAACGAGATCATTTTTCTACATGCCAAGACCCTGCTGTCCGGAACCGATACCGGCATCAAAGAGCTGGCCTGGTCATTAAATTTTGATGATTACAGTCATTTCGTGAAGTTTTTCAAAAAAATGAGTGGTGTATCACCAGCTGAATTTCGGAAGCAGGTGAAGAAGCAGATGAATTAACCGTAAGTAGCGGAATGCTTTGTACGTTTCTGATTCCTTGAATTTTTACCAAACTAACCATATTTTTTACTAAAACCATATCTCTTTTTGTACGCAAATTTGTAGTGATACAAGGAATAAATCGCTCAAAATCACAAAAAGATGAAAACACAAAATGATTCCCGAAACAAATCCTCTTCCAAAAAGAAGAAAGAGAAAAACCAACCCTTGGTTGGGCGCATGAAGTTTTACTACAAGAATCCTATTGTGGATAGCTATTTTGCCAATGTACTGGCTTTTGGCACTCGCGGGGGTGCCGACCTGGGAGAAGCCTATGCTGCCGCAGGGCATGTTTCGCAATACGATACCGAAGCATGGGTACGTGAGTTTACCAATATGGGTGAAAAGGTTGCTGCTATGGCCGATGAAGCCATGGCCAAAGGCCATCTTGTCACCGCCCGTGACCGCTACCTGAGAGCCTATGCCCTGGAGCGTGCCGCATTGTTCCAGCTCAGTCCGTTGAAATATATCGACCGCTATAAAAAGCACAGGTTAAGCTCACAAGATCGCTTTCGCAAAGCCATTTCCCTTTTTAGCCATCCGGTGGAAGTACTTGAAATTCCTTTTGAAGGTAAAACCCTTCCCGGCTATTTTATGAAGCCCGACAACAGCATGGCTAAACGACCCACCTTAATTGCTTTAGGCGGTGGCGACTCTGTATGTGAGGATATTTGCCTGGTATTCGGACTGAACGATCAGGACAGAGGCTATAATATTGTAACGGTTGACTTGCCGGGCATGGGAAGCACTGCCCTGGACGGCATGTTGATGACCCCAAGGCCAGAAAAGGCCATGTCGGTCGTGATTGATTATATCCTTGCCCGTCCCGATGTGGATCCAGACAGACTTGCCCTTTGGGGTGGAAGTCTCGGCGGGTACAACGTTCCCAGGGTGGCCGTACACGATAATAGGATTAAGGCAGTTATTGCCAACAGCATCATATTGAATCTCCACGAGTATTTTGTACAGGTAAAAGAAGTGGAGACCCTGGCTAAATATGAAAATACTTTTTGGTTCAGCATGGTGGCAAAGCTTTTTGGTTCCTGGCTTGCCGGACTGTACAACGTAATGGACACCTGGAAGTGGAAGTGGGGGGTCAATACCCTGGCAGAATGGCTTGAAGTGTGCAAGGAATACGTCTTTGATCCCTCTGAAATTGATGTCCCCATCCTTATGCTTGTGGGAGAGGATGAACTGGCATTCCCCAACAGCAAGTGTTTCCACGAAGATGCCATGGCTAAAATAAAGCATCCCCAAAAGAAATTGGTTGTAGGAAGTGCTTCCCTGGGTGCCGGAGGGAAAAACATGTTGCCCAATTTCAGCCTGATCAGAGAAACCACTTTCGATTGGTTGGACGAACTGTTCAGTGAAAAAAAGGAAGGGATAAACAACAATACACGTGCACAGTGCGAGCTGACTTAATGCACTAACTTCAGAAATTATGCAACCACCATGGTCGATTACTTTATTGAATTCTATAAAAGACTCGACCGGCAAGGCCCGGGCGATGACAAGTACACTGGGATGGCCTTTCGTCTCCTGGAACCCTTGCCCCACAACCCACGCATACTTGATGTGGGTTGTGGCTCGGGTCGTCAGACGCTTGCATTAGCTCGTATGTCTTTCTGTGAGATCACCGCAGTGGATGTTTATGATTGCTTTCTGGATAAGCTCAAAGAAAATGCAAACTGTGAAACGCTTAAAGGATCCATTACCACATTAAATGCCTCCATGTGCCGGTTACCCTTCGATAACCATCAGTTTGATCTCATCTGGTCTGAGGGTTCTATTTACATTATGGGTTTTGAAAAAGGGTTGAAAGAATGGAAACGCTTACTGAAGCCTGGTGGTTACCTGGTGGTGTCAGAAATTTCCTGGCTACAAAGAGAAGTCCCTGCTGAGATCCGTGACTTCTGGAATACTGCCTACCCCGAAATCGGCACCGTATCTGAAAAGCTACGTGTGATAGAAAAATGCGGCTATCGTCCGCTGGCTCATCTCACCTTGCCCGAATACGGCTGGCAACAGAACTACTACCACCTGATGAAAGCAGAAAAACATGAATTCCTGAAGCTTTATGGCCACCTTGAGGAAGCCCGCAAGGTGTTGGAAACCGAGATGGAACTGGAAATGAGTTTATACAACAAGTACAAAGCGTACTACAGCTATGTGTTTTATGTAATGATCGGGTAGAAACTGAGATGGGTACTGCATTTCGAAATTGGATGATCAGGGGGATATTGGCATCAACTGACATCCGGAATATGCAGCCTATGCAGCGGGTGTTCTGCGAAAGAATGTCGGTTACCAGTTAATATGATTTACCTGGATAAGTCAAAACAAAGAGTACTATGGAGTCGGATCATAAGGAATTATTTCCTAAATTGATCAACAGTAAAGGACATTTTCAGAATACCCTTCTGAAATTGAGTTGAATTAAACAATTTTCAAGATCAGATTAACCCATGTTAAAAGTATTAATCATCACCCTGAGAAAGGGATACTTAACTGCCATCCTTTCAGCCTTGCTATTTCAGGCAGTAGCACAATCTCCCATTCCTCCGAAAGGCACAGTTTTCAACGAATCGGAAATGTTGGCAGATTCTGTAACTGGCAGGGCTTTACTGAGGCTCACACAATACAGAGATTTCAACCAAACGCCCACATACCACATACATACCGGGTTTTCAGCTGACAGCAAAACAATGGTTTTCGCATCCTGGAATACAGATGGAGAATCGGCACTGATGCAAGGAAATGTGGAAACCGGAGATATAAAGGTAATTGCTGTTGTGCCAAAAGAAGATCATGGACATTTTAACGGCAATAACATATGCATGGTCCCCGCTACAAATATGGCTGCGGCTGTCAGGGGCGGCAAGCTTTATGTGTATGACCTCAAAACGCTTGAGGAGAGGATGCTTCTGGAAGCAGGAGATGGTTTTGGTTTAGGCCATCCAACCGGTAGTACAGATGGAAAAACCCTTTACGTGACAAAAATGCCACGCTACAGGCGTGATATCGATGACCCCTATCCGGCTGCCTCATCGGTTTACTTTGCGGTGGATATTGAATCCGGTAAAAGCAAAGAGTTATTCAGAGATAATAGCCGAAACAACCACACTATTGTGTGTCCTACAAATCCCGATCTGCTATTGATAGACAGGGATCTGCCACCCAGATTTGGCCATGGGGGAGATCACGGAAAAACCACCAGGGTGTGGTTGCTGAATATTAAAACAAAAGAGCTTACAGAAATCAGACCTCTCAATCCGAACCGTTTCCAGATACACAGCAACTGGAGTCCGGATGGCAAATATGTCTATTACCATGGCAGGTCAGAACATCATACCTTTCCTGAGGGCTTCAGTGGAAGACCGCATTACATAGGGGTTGCCGACCAGGGTGGCAAAGTACTCTGGGAGCAAATCTTTCCAAATTTTAGCTATGGACATATTTCTTCACATACCACCAGAAATACCATCATTACAGATGGTTTGTTTTTCAACAATATGATCTCAGAAATTTTTTGGGAAAACATTAATAGTCAGGGGATACCCGATATTCATATCCTTGGGGCCCACAACAGCGGCAGTCACACATTCGGACAACACGCTCACCCGCACTGCATTATGTCGCCCAACGGAAGGTTTTTATCTTACAACAGGGGCACACAGTACAGGTCAGATGTATACATACTGCGAACAGACTGACATTGGCAGACAAATTAAGAAAAAGGCTATTTCAAATTATTCAACCTTTCACGTAGACAAGTCTTTGTCTTTGCTAGTCATTATGGATTCTAAAACGTTCATGAAAGGCTTAGAGGCAGAAATTTTCAGTATAACAAGGGAGAAATAGCTTTTGCGCAGACAAAAAAATTCGGATGAAGCAACACCCTCAGAATAGTGCGCTCACCTGCACATTGCCCATGTGAATTATGTTCAGGCCTTCAGATTTTCGGCCATCGTATTGCACCATAATCTGAAGGCCATTGATCAAACGCTTCTGCATGACCAGGTTCCAGGTAAGGTTGGTGCCGGGCCTTAAGGCTTCCAGCAGGACATATCCCATAGGTGATTGTTCCTGGCCTTCAAACTGTATCTCTGCCACCCTTAAACGGCCTGTAAACATATAATCCTTATCACCGCTGTATCTCAGCTCCATAATGGCCTCATTCCAATTGGCAAATTCGCCTTGTTCCTGAAGTGGATTAAATTTACGGGTCATCGCCAGCTGGGTGCTCAGGCGTAGTTTTGTGCCTTGCTGCCAGGCCATTTCGGGCATAAATTTTCGCTCAATCACCGTGAAATTTCTGTCACTCAAAAAGTCAGAGCCGTGATCCTCATGTCCGGCGCTCATATTGAATAAAAAATTCCACATTTGAGAAGGGTTATACCTGAACCTGAAATGGCTGTTTTCGCGGTTTCTGGCTTCAAAGCCATTGAGATGCAGCTGCCGGTTGTTGGAGAGTGAATAGCCACCCTCTGCCCCGTATCGGGTATTTCGGCGGTTAAAAAATATAATACTACGCCAATGCGTACGCTCGTGCATTATGTTTTCATCGTCAACCGAGTTGCCCAGTGGCACCAGGCGGTTCCATATATTTTCATCGGTTACCTTGCGTGAAGCATTTAGAGCGCTCATAAGTGAAAATTTTGACATAAAAGCACTTATGCCCCCCTTTTTATCCCAGGATTTTGGCATATCGGCATTGATGCGGTAGTTCAGTTGGTTTTCATAGGCGAAAACAAACTCATCGGTGGGCATCATTATGCGTATATAGTTTCGCTCATCGGGGTTTATCGCAGGATAAAATTCGTTTAAATCCTGTATACCATCGCCATTATCATCACGCCAGGTATGTGTTCCCTGACCGGCTGGCACCTGCACATAAAAGAAGTCCCTTCGCATTTCCCTTCCATTGCCTAAACCATAGCTGAGCTCCGATTGCAGGTGACCTTTAAGTACATTGGCATTCCAGTTCACCCTGCCCATTACCGTTTCTTCTGAAATCCCTTCCTCGCTCAGCAGATTATCGGCATGGCGGTAGGTAAAAAGTGCATCGAAGCTGTGGCGTGTTCCCGATTGCCTTTGCAGGCGAGCGGTAGTGGTTTTTGATCGGAAAAATGGCATGAATTCTCCCTCCTGAGGCGTTTGGTCTGTTCGAAGGCTGTAGTTGATGGCAAAAGTGGTCTTTAGGCTATCCTGGGTTTTGAGGCTGAAGATATGTTCATCAAAATACATGGCAGACGCTTTTACATAGTCTGTGCCCGGAAGATACAAGGCATTGTGGTCCATGGCATAGGTATAGCCCGGAATAAGCCAGGCATTGTGATAATGAATACCCGTCTGTAACCTTCGCCAGTCAGACTGCACCGCTTCGGTAGCATTATGCATCAGAAAGCCTGCGCCTGTCATACGGAAATTGCCCAGCTTCTGTGCGGCATCCATCCGATGCTGCCAGCCGTTTACCCATTCACCCCGCATACGGCTAACGGATGACCCTTTTATATAGGCCTCTGCATCTTTTTGCAGTAACAAGGCTGCGTGCCAGATGCGATCTGCATCACGCGCTGAATCCAGGGGAACTTGTACACTCCAGTCGCGGTCGAATTCAATATCCCTGAAACGGTCAATGGCACTGAAATTTCTGCTTAACCATTCAAAAGAACTTTCTCCGCTGATTTGATATTTTTTTAGCAGTGGCGCCTTCCTGGGCAAGGCCCGGTACCCGGTCTTGATGGCCATACCCTTATTATTTTCCTGATCCTGGCTTGAAAACAAATTCCGGTCATGGTCAGAAAAAGCGATTTCTGTAAAAATCTCATCCTTTTCTGTAATTTTATAGGTGCCTCCTGCGGTGACCATTTGCTTTTGATCAGGCGCTTTAAGTGGTCGCAGGGGCTCAAACCTGCCCTGGGGAACACCATTTACCGGCTGCACCCATTCATATACCCGGCCATTGGCAATAGTATTCCTTAGCCGGTAATTACCTTGCCCCTGCCCGAGTTCATAAAAAGAAACCTGGTAGAGTGTTGCATTGCGATCGTTGCTATGCTTGTAAAATTGTATGGGCTGACCTTCGTTGTCAAGCGTATCGATGCGTTCGTACAAAACAGCTCCGGTCATATACTCCGATTCCACTGCACCAGAAGTAACCGCCTTGAGCGGGTCATTACCTGCTTCGGCCAGGATTTGCATTTGATCGAAATCGAGCGGCATACCCAGGGGTCTGAACCTATTGTCTTTCTCTTTGTAATAATTTACAAAGGCAGACCACTTTTTGGTTTGCACTTCGTGACTTGCCGTGATAATACTTCGGCTGTATTGCTGATCAGAGTACTCAACATCGATGCGTATTCGGGTAAATCGCGTTATAAGCACACCAGGCATAAAGGTAATTTCTGCACGGTTGTAGTCTATTATATAATCATTCTGAAAACCCCTTTGCATTCTTTTTCCATCGATAAAAACCTGCTCCGAATTTGCCAGAATAATACTGAGTGGTGATGCTCCGGGTATCCTGATTCTATATGGCCCTGCAACACCCTCAAGTGGTTCTATTTCAAGAGAGGCAAATTTTCCTTTGGCTGCCGAAGCACCAACTCGGGTTTGTGCATTGATCCCGGGGCCATACTTGTGCCTTGCATTAAACATAGCGCCCTGAACATTTTTATTATACCTCAGAAAGTTTGATTCATTATTGCGAAAAACTATATCTCCGGAGCTCAAACTTAAATTATCGGTAAAGACCTCCACGAGTATGTTATCAAATTCCTGAATCCTTGCTGTATTTCCCTCTGGCTGATAGGGTATCTGCTGATCGGTTATGCTCGCCCTGATGCCCAGTTCATCGGTGAGCATTCCTTCCAGTTGCAGGTTTAGCGCAGATTGCACAAAAAGATTTTGTTGGTTCCCAAAACTGATTCCTCGCGATAATGCGCCGTTTTTTTGAATTTGGTCTGATGAAAACAGTTCCTCTGCCACAGGCCGCTGCGAAGCGGGATGCCCTGATCCATCAGCTGCTATATCGTATTGTAATTCTTCATGTCCCTTTTTATATTCAGTATAGCTCTTGTGCATGTAGCTCTTGTGCAATACAATGGGGAGGGTATGGTAACAAACCTCAAGCACTTCTCCGGGCCGGCTTTCCGGAAAAACGATTTGACCAGAGCCGGGTTCATACTGAAAGGCAATATGTTGTCCCTTAAGGTTTGTAACGACGATACTTTCAGGCCAGGCGGTAAGGCTGTCGAGGACTTGCGGGGACTCATACACTGTCATCTTTTTACATTCTTTTTCTCCTGACCGCGCAAGGAGCGGCATTGACAGAGAAAGCAATATTAGCAATAGCAGGTAGATATGTTTCATGGTCGCTCCTCTTTCAACTCCGGCAGTTCTATATAAAAAGTAGTACCCCGGTCTGTTTCTGTTTCAAACCATATTTTTCCACCTGCGTGTTCTATACCCCGGCGTGCAATTGCCAGACCTATGCCCGTACCACTTACTTTGGTACTAAAATTTGGAATAAATATCTTTTCCCTGATTTCCTCTGGTATCCCCAGGCCATTATCTTTTATTGACAGTAAAAGTTTTTTGTTTTTCAGGTGCACCAGTCGAATGTTGAGTTTTACCGGCTCGCCGTCGGCTCCTGATTGAAAGCCATTTATAATAATATTGGTAATGGCCCGACCTATCCATTTGCGGTCGCCCATTACCATAAAGTTTCCCTTTTCTATTGATGTTTCAATACTGCCGCTTTCCTTGTTGTCGTACAAGGCTACGGTTTCCTTAAGCAACTGGGTAAAATCAAATTTCTCAGATCCGGGTACCGGCATTTTGGCAAATTCTGAAAAAGAAGTAGCAATATCGCTCAGGGTATTGATTTGGTGCAGCAGAGAATCAATCTGCCTCAGACGACCTTTACTTTCACTGTCTTTTTCTGCATTTATAGTACGCCGCATATGCTGCAGGGTTAACTGCATGGGGGTAAGCGGATTTTTGATTTCATGCGCCACTTGCTGGGCCATTTCGCGCCAGGCACTTTCTTTTTCACTGCGTGCCAGGGCCTTGCGACTTTCTTCGAGATTTTCAAGCATCTTATTGTATTCGCCCACCATTAACCCGATTTCATCATCAGATTTCCATTCCAGGGGTTCATTGTAAGACAGGGTTGTACGTCTTATTTTTTGGGTTATCAGGCGCAGGGGAAAGGTGAGCCAGCGCGATGCGAAATAGGAGGCAAATAAAAAGAGTAAAAACACAAAGGTGAAGAGGTTCATGACATTCATCAGTACATCGATTACATTCTCTTCATATTCAATTTTAAAATCAAAAAATGGAAGACTGAGTATTGCAACCAATTCACCCGTATCGGAAGACCTGATACCAAAGTAGGTGTTTTTAAAGGTAAGCTCTCCTACATTTTCATCGAGAATAACATAATTGTTCTTCAGGTGGGCTATGTGGTATAAAGCCCCGGGGTTGATTTGTTCTGAGAGCAATTCATTTTCGTAAATAAGGGGTTGGCTTGATACAAGCAGTCTTCCGTTTGTATTAAACAAATTGATATCAAGTTCTGAATAGCCTGCAATTTCAGATATCTGAACCCTGAGTTGCTCATTGTCGAGCAAGCCATCGTCATGGCCTTTGAGTATGCCCGATAGTCGGGTACTTAAACCCCTTGCCCGGTCGAGGTATTCCTTTTCGGTTTCCTGACGGTATGATTGCAACAAAACACTTACAACTGTTATACAAACTACCAGCAGTGGCACAAAATACGCTATGTTTAAAAACATCTGTATGCGTGTGGCATAATTCTGCTTGAGGTTTTTAATTTTTACATAAATACTGGTAATGAGCAGAATAATTAAAATACTCAGCGCAAAGAGCAAAAACAGAAATGAAAAATTTGTTATGGCGCGTATACTGGGCCAGGGTTGCGAGGACACGACAATGGTTTTATCATCATCGCCATAAAAGGCCCGGTGTACAAAATCCTTCCACAATAATCCACTTCGCGAATATAATGCTGCATTATTCAGGTCAAATTCCTTTTCATAATTGAAATCGCCATAACTGTAGATCAGCCGGTTTTCACCAAAAATTCCATAACTTAGATCTTTCTGCTCCACAATTTGAATGAATCGGTTGTCGGTAAGCAACAGCGGATATACACTATTGGGTATGATTCGTTTGAGCCGGAGGTCAAGCACTACATATCCTGCCAACTGGTTGTAACGCCTTACTTCAATAAAGCTTAAATAGCGGTTCAGCAAGCCCTCATCGTAGCGACTGATAAAGAAAATATCCGGATGTTCGGTCACATAGTCAGTGTGCCGGCTCCTGATCTGCCTGTAGTTTAATAATCCTTCATCGAAGGGTTCACCCAGGGAGTTGAAAACATAAATTTGAATATCGTAGCGGTCGAGATAGTAGTTGAGAAATACTCTTCTGATTTTCTGTCTTATAATTTCTTTGGAGGTATAGGGGCTAAAAATCCTGTTTTGTATAAATACGTCATTCTGAATTTTTTCAATCGCATCGGCCAGTAAAAATTCGGTATAGGGGTCATTCTCCGCCAGCAATTGCATAGCAAGCCTTTCTTCTTCTATGGCTTTTTGCCTGATACTATCATTGTATATGGCATGGGCACTGATTACGGCAGAAGGCAGTCCTCCAATAAAAAGGTATACAAATGTTACATACTGAATGCGGCCTATGTTGTCGGGTAGTTGGAAAAGGTATAAAATCAGGTAATAAATAATATTCACGCTCATAATAAGGGTGAAGTTCCACCCGGCCAGTAAAGCCCATAGGGCAAATAAACCGGTGGCCGCCAAAAAATTATATAATATAGAAAGACTGTTTAGGCGGTTAATCCTGAAGAATGTTTTAAATGCTACATGGCTTATGAGAAAGTAAATGATGCCCCCCAGAAATATGATCAGATAACTTAGAAATTTAAAGCGGTTTAAACTGAGCTGATCTGTAATATCTAATGACCATTGAGAATGAAAGCACAAGCTGTACACCAGATTATACTGAAAGGTGAGTATCAGATAGGTAATTAACACCAACATTACTGAAACCAATGACTTAACCCATGCACTGGATGTTAGCAATGTTTTAAAAACAATGGTTTTAAAATAATGTCTGAATAAGTACCCTGCTATGGCTGTAAGGGCTGCCATATTCAGCAGTAAATCTCCAAGGGAAGGGTTCAATGCCGAAGAAGCATAATTTCTGAGATCAAATAAGTCTACCGGGAGAATAGAATAGGGAAAATCAGCTGCCAGCATAAAAAAACGCACCAGGGCCAGGCTTATACATAAAAAAAGAAAGCCTTTAAGATACTTATAGCGATCAATGTAAGACCATGTTCGTCGAACGAGAAAAATGATAAAGAAAATCAACGACATATACACCAGCAGAGTGATAATATGCGCCAGCCAAAAACTGTTCACTTTGTAGGCAGTCCCATACCTGATGGAAAAAAGGTATTGGGTATTGTTTAAAAAAATATCATATGCACCTTCCTGCGGTTGCTCATACAGCTCAAACTCCTGTACATCGAAAACTGTTGAATTGAACTCCGGCTTTAGAAACTGATTGAGAATTTTAGGTTCTGAGGCCAGCAATATTAAACTTACCACCTCTCTTTTTTGTCCTTTAAAGATGTTCTCAGATCGACAAACTATGTATTTCCCTTTGGTGCCAGAAAAAAAGCGAATAGAGTCTGGGCCGGCAACATCACGGTATCTGGGTACATATCTGTAGTCAGACCAATGTACCAGTCTTCCATTTTGATAGGAAAAAAGCGGATTTGATAAAGAGGCTTCCAGTGTATTGTAGATGTCTGCACCTGAAAAAGCCTGGGAAAGCAGGTTGTAATAGAGATCCTGCTCCTTAAAAGCCTGATTTATTTGTTTTTTAAGCGCACTCTCAATTCGGGCATTAAAATATTCAGGTTGGTTATAGTATAAAGATCCCAGGTATTGCCAGATGAGAGCAATGATTAAAAAAGACAACGATATAAAAAAATACCGGTTTTTTCCTGATAATCTCTTACTGTTTTTCACACCATGTTAATGTATTGGCACTATTAAAGTTAATCCCAAAGTTATTGAAAAACTATAACTCTTTTAAGGTAAAGTTGTAAGCTATGAATGAAAACAGCAGCTATGAATGAAAAAAGTAAAAATTGCAGAAAAATTACGACTATTCGCAAGCAGGATTATATTTTGTCACCATTTGTGCGCAGTAAAGTAAATGATCGTTTGGTGAAATCGCCGGTGGTGACCTGATGTTGAAGGGTGCAGGAAAAAAGATTGAAAACCATTTAATAGTAAATCATTGCAAAACAATTATTGGAAACACATCGCCTGTAATGAAAATTGTATCATCTTATTGCGAACACACAATCAACAATCCTTAAAAATGGGAGTATGAAAAACTAAGCTATAAATAATATATCAACAAGTGCTCAATACGCCACCGGCTCCCTGACCTTAAAAAACGACTATTCCTGCTGTGCCAGGTGCCATATATTCAAAAAGCCCAATTGCACTATGCGGGTAAATTTATCCCAGTTAATTTTTTCTGCATGGTCAGAGGGCATATGATAATCCTCATGCAACCCTGTAAAATACCATAAAACAGGAACGCCAACCCTTGAAAAGGAAGAGTGGTCGCTACCACCACTTGGTTTATCTACCCCTGAATAATTGATTTCGAGGTTCAGGTTGTGCTTACTATTAAATTCATCATTTATCGCCCTGGTCTTATCGAGTGCATTACTGTAAACAAGGCTTACCTGTCTGCCTACTGAATCCCTTTGGCTGTTTCGTGAAATCATATCGTAATTTAGCGCTGCAACAATTTTTCTTTGATCGCCAAACTGATCAACAAAATACCTCGATCCGATAAGGCCTTTTTCTTCGGCCGTCCAGGCAGCAAAAATAAGGGTGCGTTTTGGTTTAATCCCCAACTCCTGTATGGCCCTTGCAATACTGAGTACACCTACAGTTCCTGATGCATTATCATCGGCGCCATTCCAAACGATTCCATTATATTTCCCCAAATGATCGTAATGTGCACCAATCACAATTACTTCATCAGTGATTTCCCCTTCGATCATGCCCAAAACATTTCGGCATTCGATGATCTCAGATTTTACCATGGTAGAAAATTCAGCCGAAAAGGGCAACTGAGATTTTGGGTTCTTTTTTCTTTCCTTCGTATTGGTGTACAATACTTCAGGTTGAATGCCCAATTCCTTTATGAGTTTTTCAGACATCCTTTTGCTAAGCCTGAATACCGGGATGTCATCAGCAGGAGGCATGAGAGCACTTTTTAATCTGAAGTCATAGGTCCAGGGCAGAGGGTCGTCTCCTTCATAGTAAGAATAATTATAGCGAAAAGGCACATTGCCAGCCCAATGGATACTGATATCCTTATGCAGATTTAGTTCAATAACAGCGATGGCTCCAAATTTGCGTGCTGCCTCATTTTTTCGGGCGTCTATGCTGAACCTCGTTCTGGCATAATTTGCTCCTGCTGTATTGGCAGCGCTGTCATCTCCAGGCATGCCAGCGATGCGCATCAGGATTTTGCCCTTAAGCGGAAGGTCTTTGAAATCATCTATACCCAGGCTTTCTTCCTGAACACCATATCCTCCAAAAACCACTCCGGCACGTGCAGATAATGGGAGATCAGATGGGGCGACATCAAAATCTGTCTTGTAATTCAGTTGCCATTCAATGTTTTTATCGGCCGACCGCATCAACAGCCGCAAAGACTGTTCATCTGCTGGCTTATATTTGATCAGGCTAAGCGGCTGAAAATAAGAAGGTCCCGGATTATAGGAGGCTCCTTTTAGCATTTCCATTCTTCCTGGCATTTTGTCATTAAAATCGCCTGCCGGTTGTAAACCCATATATTGCATAATGCTGGCAATATAATCGGCTGACAAATAGGCCCCTTTGGTGCCGGTTTCACGGCCTTCCATCCAATCTGAGGCCAACATATTCATCTGTGCTTTTAAAGTCTGTTCATTTATGACAGACAAGGCCTTATCAATTTCCTGCTCCGTCTGGGCATAGCTTGAAAAAGCATAAAGAAATACCAGGATAAAAAGTTTTGCTTTCAAGGCAATTACAGTTTAGTTAAAAAAATCATCAATCAAAAAGATCCTCTTCTCTTTCAACCATGAGAATGGCCGATTGGGGGACAATATAATACTTTTCGTTTTCGTACATAACTTCGTAAGCCCCATTTTGTAAAAAAAGAGCTTTATCTCCCTCCTTTACCTGCAAAGGGATATATCTGATTTGTTCTTCCTTATCTTTCCAGGGCTCATCATTTTCTACTGGTAATGGAATAGGGAAACCCGGCCCAACCCTCATCACATATCCGGTTCTGACCTTCTCATTTTCCTGAACCCCCGGTGGCAGATACAAACCACCTTTGGTTTTTTCATCTGCTTTTGAAGGCTTCACCAAAACCCTGTCACCAATTACTAAAAGCTTTTTAAGCTTATTTTCCGCTGTCAGTTCCATATTATTGTCCGATAAAAGAGGTTTTAAGACCATTAAACCTTACAACCACACAAAATGTGTGCTGTTATTAATTTTATATCATTTTTTGCCACAAAGTTTATCAAAAACTTTCAAATTGACAGGCTCTCATTATGATTCAGGTAATACTGTCATAATTTCAAGGTACAACGGCAGATGGCTTTGTCTTGCTGAAAGTATTTTGTTGTTTTGCCATACTCCTTCATTTCGTTTGCGCCCAAGAACACCTAAATACATGGTAAAGTTAGTTTTTATATGGCTATAAATAGTCTGCTACATTTAGCTATATTGCAATATATAAACGTTGTATACTTTTAACCTGTTGCCCATAACGTGATACGAAGGCTTGTCGCTATAATGTTTACCGATATTGAAGGTTATTCGGCTGTAATGCAGAATAATGAGAAGGAGGCTTTTTCATGGCGCAGCAAACACAGAGAAATTTTTAGCCGTTTCACAGCACAATATCATGGTGAGATTTTACAATACTACGGCGATGGCACGCTAAGTATTTTTTCAAGTGCCATAGATGCCGTAGAATGTGCCCTGGCTATTCAAAAAGCTATGCTAATAGCGCCTAAGGTTCCTCTTAGAATCGGCATACACTCAGGAGATATAATATACAATCAGGAAGAAATCATTGGTGACAGTGTAAATATTGCCTCCCGCATAGAGGGCCTGGCTCAAGCAGGCAGTATTTTAATCAGCGAAAAAATTTACGACGAAATCAGCAATCATCCCGACTTTAAGGTAAAGAGCCTGGGTAGCTACTTATTGAAAAATATGGTCAGGAAACAGGCATTGTATGCATTGATTGACAAAGACATAGTTATTCCTGACAGATCTTACATTCAGAAGCGTTTGGCTCTCACTGGCAATGGAGAAAAACATAAAGCAAAAAACACACTGGTATTTTCTATGTTTTTTGTAATCGTCATTATGATAATCGCATCATACTATTTCTACAGCAACCAAAAAGAAAGTCCCTTGCCATCGGAGCTGGTTAGTGAAAATATAAGCCGGCGAGATCGTTTTACAGAAGAAAGGTCTATTGCCGTTTTGCCATTCAGAAATTTAAGCAATGACGAAGATCAGTTGTTTTTTGCCCAGGGTGTCGCTGAGATGATTCGAAACAGTCTGTCACAAGCGCGTGATTTGAAGGTTACTTCTATGCGCTCTGTTTTACAATATCAGGAATCAGATAAAACCATCCCTCAAATAGGCCGTGAGCTCAATGTTAATTTCATACTCGATGGCAGCATACTTAAAGATGGAGACCATGTGCGTATGATTGTTCAGTTGATCAATACCCAAACCGACAAATTACTGTGGTCACATACCTTCGACAGGCAGATTTCGCAGATACTTTCCATACAGTCTGAGATCGCAATGGAAATCACCAATGAACTACAGGCCAAACTAAGCAGGGATCGCAACCGGCAAATGCATTATATATTCTCATCAGACATTTCGGTATATGAGTATTTTCTCAGTGCAAATCACCATCTGCGAAAATATGCCGAAAGCCATGAAAAAGACTTTAATGAAAAGGCAATTGAGATATTGTTTAAGGCATTGGCCAAGGATCATGAAAATCCAATAATTCTCAGCAGACTGGGTGATGCCTATTTAAACCGGGTGAGGTATGGTTATGGTGAACAATGGCTCGATTCTGCTGCCTTACTAAGTATGAAGGTTTCAAGTGAACATCCGGAGGTAAGCCAGGGCTGGTATTTGAGTGGTAGGGTTCAATTTCTAAAAGGCAATCTGAAAGATGCAAAAATTCATTTTAATAAAACCCTGGAGCTTATGCCCAATCATTCAGATGCATTGGAACAGCTGAGTTTTATTTTAGTAAATGAAGAGGATTACAAAACGGGTATCCCTATGATGATCCGGTCACTCAGGCTTGACCCTCGGAATTATCAAAGACTTGAAAGCCTGTATGGCAATATGGGATATTTTCTTTCAGCTGCCGGGCTTTTCGATAAAGCTGAAGCTTTATATAAAAGACAAATTATGTTGTACCCCGACCGCTTCGACAGCTATGTGAGATATCCGAAATTGCTATTTCTGATGGGACGTTACGAAGATGCTCGGGAAATTATTGCCAAACAGGCATCGTTGGCACGCAATGATTTTTCATCTCAGGATTTACTTGCATTTAATTACTGGCTGCTGGGTGATTATGAAAAAGCAGAAAAAATTTATGTGGAACTTATGCGCATGATCGAAGAAGGCTTTGAAGAAGTTTCACTGCATCCCAATTTCAGACACAGACTTGCATATATATGGTGGAAAAACGGCGAGCATCAGAAAGCCCGCAAATTATTCAGAATGCATATTCAACGACTCATGCAGGAAAGGCAAAACCCGGCATTATTCGGAGGAAATGAATATGATATTGCAGCAAGTTATGCAGTAATAGGTCAACACGCACTGGCTGTAGAATGGTTAGAAAAAGTACGCTTTAACCCATTATTACGTATTTTAATTCAATACGATCAGTTATTTGACAGTTTGAGAGCACGTGATGATTTTCAAAATATATTGAATGAGTCAAAAAAAATATCTGATAAGCTCAGGGAGGTGCTTGAAGACAAGGGTATTCAAGATGAAATGCAGTGGATTTTTCAGCACTAATGCTTTTTATACCGTGTTGAATCTCTGATTATCAATTCTGTACCAAAAACTCTGGTTTCCGGCAAAGCCGGTTTACCCTTTTCTATATATTGAATAAGCAACTTTGTAGCTTCTTCTCCTATTTGCAACATGGGCTGTGAAACCGTTGTCAGCTTAGGTTCTATAAGCCTCGCAAAAGGTTCATTGGTAAAGCCTACTATAGAGACTTCTTCAGGTATTTTAATACCCACTTCTTTCATAGCAGCAATGGCACCATACGCTACAGGATCATTGACGGCAAAAACACCATCAATAGCTTTTCCCGAACTGATTAAATTTTTCATCGCTTCATAACCACTGTCAATGGTAAAGTCTGTATCTAAAATCAAGCTTGTATCTACCTTAAGCCCCTGACGGGTAATTGCATCAGCAAAGCCCTTTTGACGCTGCCTTGAAATTTCGAGGTTGGGTGGACCACTGAGATGAGCCAGGTTACGACAACCACAATCAATGAGATGGCTTGTCGCCATGAGCCCTCCTTCATAATCATTGATCAATACTTTTGAAGCGGCAATTTCCTCACTCATTCTATTGAAAATGATAACCGGTATATTTTGCCTTATGATTTGATTGATGTGATCAAACTTTTGAGTCTCACGAGATAATGCAAAAATAAGGCCATCGACCCGGTTAGAAACTAGAGCCTGTACCGACTTTATTTCAGCAGTATACGACTCATTGGTCTGAGAAACCATCACATTATATCCTGCTTCATTCGCTGCTTTAAAAATTCCGGAAAGGGCTGAAGCAAAAAAGTGAATTCTAAAATCAGGTATAACTACACCTATGTTGAAGGATCGTTTTTTTACAAGACCCTGGGCAATGGTGTTAGGTTGATATTCAAGTTTTGTGGCAAGCTTTTTTACAGCTTCCCTCGTTTCTTTTTTGACATCGGGTAAATCACGTAGCGCCCTCGAAACTGTAGAAGGGGAAATTTTCAAGTGTCTGGCTATGTCTTTGATGGTTACCGGACCTTGCAACATAAAAGAATTATCTGCTTCCTGCATTTTATAAAACCATATTTGTAAAAAATATGGTCAAAAATAATCATTAATTACAAAGTCCAAGCTTTTTTACCGTAATATGTAATAAACAAAGACATCAGAAAGCGTAATTAACACACTTGTGATCTTTTTACCTGACTTTTTCCCAATACGTGGTTTTGCCAATTAAAGAAATACCTACATATCCCCTTACCTGAAGCACATTATTCTTTTCAAGTTTCAGATATGAATTATAGGTTTTACCATTTCTGGGATCGTAGATGCTGCCGTTTTTCCATTCACCGTTCACATATTCAAAATTTTTCAATAAATCGAGCCCCATGAGTGGCCGTTCTCTCAAATTTTTATCGGGATTATTTTCATCAAGATGATCTTCATTTTCAATTAACCAGACAATTTTTCCATGAAACTTGCCTTCTTCTTTATAAATTTCAATTTTGGCTGACTTCTCTTCATTATACCATTTACCGAGAATGCGCTCCGGGTTGTTGTTTATTGCAACACTTGTGCTACCGAGCAGCGCCTGTATCAAAACCAGCATCGACACATTTACAAGAAAACTTTTAATTTTGAACATTTTATAAATCCCGGTTAAAATCTTAAGTGTAAAATTTTATAACCCTATTCTTTGCATTGGGTTTTCAAATAAGCATGGCAAATATAAATAGTGTTGAATTTCTTTTTCTGGATCAGGTATTATACTTGCATCCATACCATGCCGTATATTGGAAAGATAAAAATATGCTTTGGTTGGCAGATGTGCATTTGGGAAAAGCTGCTCATTTCAGAAAATCGGGTGTACCCATTCCAAATTCGGTACACATGGAAGATTATCGGAAAATGGAAAGGCTTATTGAAGAATATATGCCAGAAAAAATACTCTTCCTCGGTGATTTATTTCATAGTTCACTTAATAACGAGTGGATTTATTTCAAAAAATGGATAAAAAAATACACTGATATAAAGTTTTCATTGATTTCTGGCAATCACGATATTCTCGAAATCGGTGAATACAGTGGTCTGGAATGGATACCGGAATATTTAATGATGCCTCCATTCTTATTTAGCCATAAACCCATTAATATCAATGATTTATATAATGTGTGTGGCCATTTGCATCCCGGTGTTGTTTTAAAAAGCGAGGCCATGAATCATATACGCATACCGTGCTTTTATTTTGGAAAAAGTACCGGAATCTTACCTGCGTTTGGCAATTTTACAGGTTGTACGACTATGGATTATGATCTTGATGACAATATTTTTATTATTGCAGAAGAACAGGTTGTTAAATGGGTTTAACAGCAAAGTAAAACCAAAATCAATATAAGGGCTTAATTTTTTTGTAAATTTCTTTTAACTGAAGGGTTACAAAATTTGTTTAAACAGTATTAAAAAATGAGGGCATGAGAGACAGCGAAATTATTGCTAAGATCAGCCAAGGCGATGAAAAAGCCCTCGAATACCTGTATCGAAAATATTTTTCAATGATGAAAAGAAGCATTTTGAAAAATAATGGTACAGAAGATGAAGCTAAAGACATTTTTCAGGATGCGCTCATTGTTTTTTGGCAAAAAGTGACCAGTGGTAATCTCGTTTTGAGCTCAAAGATCAGTACTTATTTGTACAGCATCTGTCAAAATCTCTGGCGAAAAGAGCTAGATCGAAAGAAGCGCTTATCCAATGAAGAAAAAGACGAAGAGGTCTATATTAAAAACGATGAAGAAGAAAGATTGAAAATAGTTACAGATTGCATCAACCAACTGGGAGATACCTGTAAAAAATTATTGACATACCATTATTTTGATGGTCTGCCAATGTCGGAAATTGCAGATAAATTGGGCTTTAGCAATACCGATACAGCAAAAACTAAAAAATATAAATGTAAACAGCGTTTGTATGAGTTAATCAGGTCTAAGTACTCTAAAAGTGATTTTCTGGATTAAACATGACGAACCACCACGAAATTGAAAAAATTGTAAGTCGCTACATCGATGGTGACATGTCTGAGATTGAGAAACTCGATTTTCAATCAAGGCTTGTTACTGATCCTGTTTTACAGGAAGAATACAGCCTGCAAAAAGATATGGTCGAAGCCATCAAAATTTACCGCAGGGCTGAACTCAAAAGTAAATTATCGCATGTTCAACTGCCGACTACAGCCTGGTATCAAACCCTGGGCGGACAAATTGCAGCTACGGCCTCTATAACCGCAATGGTAGGGCTTGGAGCATATCTGTATTTTAGCCAACCATCTGAAGTATTTTCTGTAGTTGAAATTGATGCCTTAACATATGCACAAAATCTTCAGGGTGATGTACCTGAAATGCCAATTGCATATATACAGGAATCTGAACATGCCGACCAAAATCTTATTTCTGATGTGACGCATGATGATGAAGTTCCCGCAAATCATGAAATATCAAATGATGCTATAGCTCAGATACGTGAACTGCCAAAGCCAGAAATAATTGTACCTGAACTGGCAATAATAGATGATGGCCGTGATTTTGAAGCACCGGATGGTGGTTTCGAAAGTTCCGTAAGCAGCTTTGAGAAATTAAGTGAAAAAGTTGCCGTAGAAACCCTGAAAGGTGTTAAAAAAGGCTTGCATTACAGGTTTACTGGAAATAAATTATTTTTGTACGGAGATTTTGGTGATCAAACCTATGAGATAATTGAAATTAATACTCAAAAAGGAAGGCGTTTTTATCTGTTGTTTGATGGTAACTTCTTCCAGATTTTACAAAACCAGACAGATATAGCCCCACTTGAAAGAATTAAGGATGAAGAAATTATAAATGATCTGGAAATAATGCTCCGTAACAAATAATGGCAGGCAATTAAGCTCATTTATTAAAACAGGCTGTCTCAAATAAGGCAGTCTGTTTTTTTTTAACTGCCAGAAATTGTGTCACATTTAAACAGTTTTTGATTCTATCCTAAAAATATCTAGCCTAAACTCAACAATTTCAGGTGATAAGAAAATCAAATCAGGCAACAAATAATGAATAATCACCTGTAAAACCCTTGTGTTATGTAAGGCATCAAGGTATTCTTTTTACCTGTCTAAAGTTTTTTATGTTAAATTTGTAATTCAGTTATTGAAGAGCCAATAACAATATGATGATTTCTGCGTTTGTTTAGCGTTTTGGAAATTGTAATCTTAATTATTAGATGTCGAGTACGAAAAAGTGGCATGTAGTCTATACGCTACCCAGGAATGAAAAAAAAGTAGCGGAAAGACTTCAGGAAAAAGGATATACAGTTTATTGTCCCTTGATAAAAACACTCAGGCAATGGAGTGATCGTAAAAAAATGATCACCGTGCCTATGTTTAATTCCTATGTGTTTGTCAATATTGAAGATACAGATAGGGTTTCGGTACTAAAGATAAATGGAATCAGAAATTTTGTATACTGGTTGGGCAATCCCGCAATTGTAAAAGATTATGAAATTGAGGCAATAAAGCTCATCAGTACAGAGGCTGAAGATATAAAGGTCACCAGTCTTAAAATAGCTGAAGGAGATACTGTATGTATTACGGAAGGCCCATTTAAAGGAATCCATGGTGTAGTAGGTGAGGTAAATAAAAGCAATGTGGTTTTGTATATCCCACAGCTTGGTATGAAAATTCAGTTTAAAAGCACTAAACGCTTTTTAACTACCAAAGAAAATGTACATGCTGATGACCTGCAAAGCTGAATTATAAGACAAATCACACAATTACACGTTTTCTTTAGGTTGATATATTGATTTTATTAAATAACTTCGTCTTTTTGAATTGAAAAGATGTTGGCTTTACATGATGCCGGATACCAAAAAGATATTCTATATTACTTTTATTAATCCAGGTTTCAGTATTCTAAAGATATGAATCTGTGACGCAAAATAATAACTGGGAACAAACAGACAACCTGGCAGAAGTTAAAAAATTTCTTGGCCGCGTACTGCAAAAGTGGTATTGGATAGTTTTGTTATTTACATTATCCATAACCATTGCCTGGCTTTTTGCCCGCTATGAAGACCCTGTGTATGTAATAAACGCTTCATTCATATCAAAAAAATGGGAAGAAAGTTCTGCCGGCCTTACCGGTATGCTCGAAGGATCGGCCTTCAGACAAAGAACAGAAGTCTGGCAGGAAATACCTTATCTCAAATCAGAGAGCAGGATCAGGGAAACCCTGCGCCGGCTCGAATTCGACATTTCTTTTTTTGTTGAAGGTCGGTTCAAAACCACCGAAATTTACAAAAATTTTACTTTTAAAATATTAATTGATCCTGTATCTACCAATCTTCCTTTTGGCACCCCCATTTATATCAAACCTGAAAACAATAATTACTACAGTCTTTACTCCGATAATTCGACAATACAACAGCACTTCAATGGCAGAAGGTTAAGGTTTGGGGTATCTGAAACTATACATACCTGGAAGATGAACATCCAGGCACCCAGAGAAAGTGTCAATGGCGGAGTAAACAGCTACTTTTTTATCATCAATAATCCAAACAGCCTGGTTTCTGAATATCGGCGAAAACTCAGCATAACATGGGCACAAAAAGGCTCAGCCATCTTAAATGCTTCCGTTCAAAGTAAATTACCTGAAAAAGACCTCGATTTTGTTAAAACCTATCTCGATGTAGTCATCGAAAAAGGCCTGGAAGATAAAAACGAACACCTTACCAATACCATCGATTTTATCAATGAATACATG
Organism: Cyclobacteriaceae bacterium; assembly: GCA_020832305.1. Lineage (GTDB taxonomy): Bacteria > Bacteroidota > Bacteroidia > Cytophagales > Cyclobacteriaceae > JAFIEV01. The sequence goes on from JAFIEV010000040.1 coordinate 110,542, forward strand.
GTAAATATTTCTGATACCTTAATGAGATATCAGAATCGAATAGATAAATTCAGATTAAACAATCGTGAAGTACTTAATGGAAGTTCGTTCGTCTTGACAAAATTGAATGAGCTTGATGAAAAAAAGGCTGAATTGATGGTGCAAAACCAATATTATGATTACATAGCTGACTACGTTAAAAATCAAAAACAATCTGAAATTTTTGCCCCCAATCTTATCGGTATCAACGCTGCACCTTTAAATGAGCTCATTCAGCAATATCTCGAAATTAAGTGGGAAGATAAAATCGCATTAAAGGAAGAAAACCTGAAAAATCCGCTTGTTAACCGAAGTAACCGGGCTTATGAACGTATTGAAAAAAATATATTTGAAGCATTGCAAAATCTAAAGTCGTTTAATGACCAACGCATGCGTGAGCTAAACGACCAGGCCAGGTTTTTCTATAGTTCGATTGAAAATATGCAATTCGAAAACCGGCAATATGCCGAAATGCAAAGAATGCTGGGTTTATATGAAAATATTTTTAATGATTTACTGTCTCGTCGAACCAACGCATATATTGCAAAGGCTTCAACAACCTCAGATTATCAGATAGTAACCTCCCCTTCTTTTAGTAGTATTCCGGTTTATCCAGATACCAAAAAAATCTATTTGATTGCACTGATTGCCGGTTTGGGACTGCCACTTGGGCTGATCTATCTTACAGATTTGTTAAATACCAGGGTAATAAGTAAAGATGACCTTGTTAAAAACACCAATATTCCCATCATTGGCAGTGTAGGGCATAGCCTGGCAAATTCGGCCAAGGTTATGATTCACAAACCCAAATCTCATGTCGCTGAGGCCTTCAGAGGTATAAGAGCTAATTTGCAGTACCTTAATCAGGGCAAGCCCGAAGCCAATGTTTTTCTCATAACTTCTTCTATCAGTGGTGAAGGAAAAACGTTTTGCTCCATAAACCTGGCCTTTACTTTTGCCATGTCGGGCAAAAAAACCGTACTTATTGGTGCAGATATGAGACGCCCCTCGCTAAGCGATCATTTTAATCTCAGGGATTCTACCGGTCTCAGCCGATATCTTGCAGGTTTTGAAGAAATAGATAATGTAATTTTCGAAACAGAAAAAGACCTTTTGTCTTTAATTCCGGCAGGAAATATCCCGCCAAACCCGGCTGAGCTTATTACTACACCCAGAATGCAGGAACTGATACAGCGGCTCAAAAAAGATTTCGACATAATTGTAATTGATACCCCGCCAATCGGCCTGGTATCTGACACAATAGAGCTGCTCAGGTACTCAGATACTAATTTGTTGATCGTAAGACAAAACAGAAGTTATAAGAAATCACTGAATGCCATAACTCAAATGTATAATGAAGGTAAGATAAGCCGTTTGGGTATTCTGTTTAATGACATCGACTACCGGAAATATGAATATGGCCAGGGCTATGGATACAGCAACTCATATGGTTATGGATATGGCTATGGCTATGGTTACGGCTATTATGAGGAAGAGCAGGAAAGTGGCAACATGATTCAAAAATTATTGAGTAAATTACCATTTATTAAAAGGAAGTGAAAATATATACTTTGCCCGAAAAGCTTAAAAACCTTGCAGGGTTTTTAATACTACTGAGTGTACTTGCACCATGGTTTTACGCCTGTGTCCCCAATAAGCGGCTGGTATATCTTCAACATCAGGGAGACATTAAAACCATAAACCCGGTTGATACTGTTCTGAGAAGTTATAACCTCAAAAGAGAACCTTATACATTAAAAGCCGAAGATATTATATCTCTCAGGGTAGCCAGCGTAACTGAAACCGAATTTAATTTTATCAGAAGATACGAAACCGAACTGGGTATCATTAGAAAATTAAACCAGTACAAGCAGGGCGAACAGGATTTAGTAGGAAGAGGGGGGCTTAACAACCAAATGATGATGGGTGGTGGCGGTATGCGTGGGCAATCAGATGATGGAGGACTCTCTTCAATTATTCTCGACCGTATGAATTCTGGTTTTGTGCTTGACCTGAAAGGTGAAATGGAACTCCCTGAGATAGGTCGGCTAAAGCTCGCCGGGCTTACTATTCCAGAAGCTGAAGCTTTGGTAAAAAATTCTCTCACAGGATATTATGAAACCCCAATGGTGAGAATTCAATTGCTCAACTTTCACTATACCATATTGGGCGAAGTAAATAATGAAGGAAGGTATACAAGCTTTGATCCTGAATTAACCATATTCGATGCTATAGCGCTTGCCGGAAATCTAAGTGAATTTGCCGACAGGTCAAACATAAAAATCGTGCGGCGTGAAGGAGGTGAGGCTAAAATTATCTACCTTAATACCCTTGATGAACGTATGCTCAATGCTGAAAATTTTTATCTGAAACGCGATGACCTGATCATTGTGCCCCCCTTGCAGGCACGTACTGCCAGTATGTACACTTTACCGCGTACAAGTTCATTATTCGGTATTGTTGGTGGTGCTTTGTCATTAATAGCCATTATAATATCACTAACCCGTTGATCTGATTTAAAGATCCGGGCTTACAAAAAGGTAATTTTCGAGCACCGAATTTTAAAAATGACCCATAGGTTAAGAGCCGGCATAGTCATCGGCATCTTTATGGTCATCCGGCTTAAAAATCAGGCGACTTTCTGACTTTAAAAATGCTATGTAATACGACTTTAGTAAAAAGGTGGCAGGTAAAGCTATGAGAAGACCAAATATCCCTAAAAGTTTACCCCAAACCGATAATGACAATAAAATAAGTGCAGGATTGAGCCCTGTGGCATTACCCATTATTTTTGGAATCAAAAAACCATCTTGTATCAATTGCACTACGGTATATACTAAAAGTACCGTTCCTAAATAAAAAAGATAACTGGTGCCGGTATCAAGGGAATAAATGAGTGCCAGTAATGCCGCAGGTATAAATGAAATAAGTTGCAGGTAGGGCACCAGATTTAGAATGCCGACAAATAATCCGAAGATAATGCCCAATGGCAAACTTATTATGCTGAATCCAATAGCAAAAAGCACTCCTACAATAGAAGCAATAAGGGTTTGCGCCCTGAAGTAAGCACTCATGGCCATTCTGAAATCTTCAACAAAGGTTGTAACCTGAACTTTGATTTTGGGATGAAGGTATTCTTTCCAGCCTTGCATAATGTTTCTGTAGTCAAGAAGAATAAAAATCAAATAAAGAAATATTATCCCCATACCTACGAATCCTATAAAAAATGAAATCGTGCCTGAAAAAATATTCCAAATTCCAGGAAGGACTTTCTGGCTGAGTTCAAGTATGGTTTCTCCAAGCTTTTCCCTATCGAAAATTCCTTGAAAATCAGTGTCTCTGGTAATCTCTACCAAATACAGGTACAACCATTCGGGAATGTATTCCTGATAATTTCGCCTCACTTCTATGGTTCTTGCAAGATCCCTCATCAAGGCTCCCATATGTTGTACCTCAGCACTAATCATAGGTACAAGAAGGGCCACCAAGCCGGTAAGCAAGCCAACGATAATCAGCAAGGCGATGGCTATAGACAATACCCTGCTCTTGAGTCGTGCCTTTAGCTGTAAAAAAGATACAAAAGGTTCAATCAGATAAGCCATCAGCATTGCTATGGCAAATGGAATGAGTACATCCTTTAAAAAATCAAGCAGAATATATACAATTACAATAACTGCAATGATGAAAAGTGCGCGAGCTACGCGTTCAAAAGTAAAAGGTCTGTCTAAAAACATCTTTTTGATCTGGTGAATGTGGCTTTTATATAAAAACAAAGATAAAATATTTAATCTGATTACAATTCGTTTTTCAATCCTCGTTACTACTCCTGTTTAGTGCATACTTTTTCCCTGCACAGGGTAGATCCTATCAAATTACCATCACACCATAAACCGTAAAACAGGTCATTATGAACCCTGGATTTTGAATTTTTTGTACAGGCTATTGGGTAGATGTAAAAACGTCGTTATGTAATTTTAATATTCATACATAATTTATTGCGAGTATATCATTCCGTATTTTTGCTGTATTATTCCAGAAGGAAAAAAATCTGAATATTAGAAACGATTTTGCCTTCATAAGTTTTTTTAGACTCTTGCATCAACCATGAAACCAGAAGAAACGAATTATACCAGACGCAATCAAAGGAGGATATTATTCAGATATCTATATTTTAGCCTGGGTACGATTGCAGTGATGGTTGTTTTTTATTTTATAATCAAATCTGCTACTGAAAATTTGACCTTGCGCATTTTGCAGGATCTGGTGCACAATCAATCTGGTGGTTTGTATCAGTTAAACAGTGAAAAGATTGGCGTACAACTTGCGAGAAAAAAAATGAGCTTGTACAACGCAGACTTTTCACTTAGCGATGCAGCAGTATCCGACACAAGCTCAATGCTGAAGACCCGGGAAAGTACCTATGATGCCCACTTAACTGAATTGCATATAAATGTAGAGAGCTTATGGGATGTGTATTTCAGGAAAGAGCTTAAAATCGTATCTGTGAGTGCAATTGCCCCTCATTTGGATGTCTTTTATCTGCCAGATACCATAGAACGTACCGATATCTCGTTCAGAACAGGAAATTTGTACAACCTTATATCTGATTACCTTAATTTGTTTAAAGTCAATGATTTTGAGCTAATAGATGGCAGTTTTAATTTTATTGCTCTTACAGAAAAAGGCCAGGGTGTTTTTTCAATCAACAATATATCATTTTGGTTCAAAAATTTCCTGATCGCTCCGGAATCATTCGAAGATGAAGACAAGTTTTTGTACTCCGATGATTTTACAGTTTCTATTAAAAATCAATTGGTTGAACTGCCCGATAGCATAAATGTACTCACCTTCGACCAACTTGATGTTTCAACCGCAGACTCTGCAATATATATACAAAACCTGCGATTACGTACACGTGACATTCTTGCTGATAAAGATCAGCAATCAGAGTTATATGATGTGCATGTGCCCATTCTTAAACTCGATGGCGTTGATTTTCTCGGTGCCTATCATCAAAACCGTTTGAATGTTGACCGGGTAAAACTTGAATCGCCAAATATTATTACAGAACAAACGCCCAGAGAAGTTCCGGTTGAAGAAGCCGCCATTAAAAACAGAATTGCCAGGTTGGCCAATGACTTTTTTGAGCAGATCGCGGTTGAAAGTTTTGAAGTCAAAAATGCACAACTCGATCTACTTGACTGGAAAAAGCTGAGAAGCCGACACTTCACCTTCGATAGCCTTGATTTTAAACTTAGCCGCTTACTTATTGATAGTTCAAACTATCAAACCAACAATAGAGTATATGCCTTTAACTCGGTTGAACTCACAATAAGAAATTACCACCAGAGGCTTGCCGACAGCATTCATGCAATAAGTGTTGAAATTGCTACCGCGAATACCGCTACACAAACCATTAGTGCAGAAAATTTTGTTCTGGCCCCATTTAGAAAATTAACCGGTCAAACAAATGAAAATATGCAGAAAAACGACATTTTTCATGTAACCATACCGCACTTTTTACTTTCTGGTTTTGATTTGAAAAAAATTCTTTATGAAGATACCGTAAGGATACAAAATGCTATTTTTACCGACCCCGATGTGGAGTTTTATCATAATCCGGGCCAAAAACGACGAAAGGAAGATACTCCGCAAAATATCAGAGATATTTATGCGCCGGCAGAAGAGCTGGGCTTATCAATTTACCTGGGGAATATCGACCTCAGAAATGGTAAATACAGACATTTTGTAAGCAACCGTGAGAAAGCAGTGGTAAGTCTTGAAGGCATGAACTTACAGTTGCTCAACCTTGCATTCGATTCACTTATGATTCATGGTGAAAGAAGCAGAAGAAGAGAATTACTCAGGTTTCAGATTGCCGCTGGCAATGTCAATCTCTATCAACGAAATAAAAATTTACATTTTGAAAATCTCAGATATACCACCCGTGGTGAAACCATGTCGATAGGTCAAATCAATTTGCAGCAAGAACCAGATGGAAATAATAATAATGATAAATTGCCTTTTCAATTGGAAGGCGCTTCTGCCCGAATTGCCGGATTAAATCTTCCGGTTTTAATTTATGATCAAAAAATTGAAGCTGATACACTTTTTATAGATCTTCCTCTGCTCAGCATCGAGGCTGATCCGCCAGGTTATTCACAAAATGGAAGAAGACCTGATCTTGGCAAGCCCATTCTTATTCCGGAAGATTTATTTGTGAGAACTTATGTTGCCGGTTTCAATACAGCGCAAATCACACATGAAAAACATACATGGTTGAGCATCTCCCATGGAAAGGTAATTTCTTCAGGGATCAACAGAGCGCCCGATGACATAGAGCTTAATTTATTTGAAGGGGATTTTAAAATAGAAGGTAAAAGTTTTAAGTATAACAGTCCATGGGATTTTCTCACCCTTCAAGGAGAAGAATTCATTTTCAGCAAATCAGACTCTAGTATTTCTATTCAAAATACCAGTTTAAAGGATGTATTTTACCTGGATAATAAAAAATTTGAGTTGAATGCGCATCTACCGGAATTGCTAATTGGCGGATTTGATTCTGAATCGGCCATTCATAAAAACCAAATTGATATTGATGAAATTTTTACAAGAGGTGCCCTGGTTACATTTAAGCCACTGCCAAATGACCGGCGCTTTAACATAAAACCAAAAGCCAGGCCTGCTAAGAATAAATCTGACAAAGTCGATGATACAGGAAGCTTTGTTAACATTAAGAAGATTTCCATCGAAAAAACCAGCATACATGCCCATGATCCCCCGCATATAAATGTAGAGACCTCTATTCAAAATCTGCACATTCGGGATATCGCCTTTTCCACACATGAACTAAAGCTCGAAAATCTCAACATTATCTTTAATAATTATTCTACCAACATAGATTTTTTAAAGTATTCAGATGCAGAAAAATCAATAGTGAATATTAAAAATATTTCTTTTGACTCAGAGCGCGATGAATTTATTACAGGAGCTATCTCTTATTACCCCATTGAAAAAAATGAGGAACAAGTTTTTACAATTGATAACATATACATCCCCGGTATAAAGATCAATGGATTAAATCCACTCAATGGTGTTATAAATAAGTCCTGGCAATTTGCGCATGCCGATTTGCAAAATCCTGAAATAGCCCTTACACTCAGGCCTGATAAAAAAAGAAAAACCGATAATCATAAACCTGTAAAAACCGCAAGCAGCATAAAGTCAAATACAATTAGCGGTGATTTGAATTTTATAAACGGAAAATTAAACCTTGCTCTGTCACTGGATTCAGGGGAAATGAAATTTCAAATGGATTACTTCAGCCTTTCGTTAGATGACCTCAATCTTTCCAATGTCTCTCAATACGATCAACAACAATTATTCTTTTCAAGGAATTCAATACTTGCACTAAAAAACATCTCGCTTGACCTCCCCGATAGTTTGAATACGCTCAGTATCGGGGCACTGGATTTTGCACAGGAAGATTCCCTTATGATAATCAACCATATTTGTTTAATGCCCCGCTATGACAAAATGGAATATGCAATAAAAGCTGGTAAAGAAGCAGACTGGATCAATTTAAAAAGCAGTGAAGTGGTTTTACAGGGCCTTGATCTACCCAGACTGATACATGATGCAGCACTGTATTGCCGGCGTATAGATATCGACAGTCTATATGTTGAAGCCTTTAGGAATAAACAAGTCCCATGGCCTGACACTTTATTTAAGCCTATGCCACAAGAAACGATATCCCAAATTGCCAATAAATTTGCAGTTGATCAGATATCCATTAAGAATTCGTACATCAGTTATGAAGAACTGCCTGTTGAAGGAACCAAAGCCGGTAAAATCTATTTTACAGATGTAAATGCCACCATAGGTCCCTTAACCAATGACGACAGTTTACGTACAATAGGTGAAGGATATGCTTTTTCAACCCTTAATCTAAAAGGGAAACTCATGGGTGAAGGAAATATTTCATCGGTCATGAGGTATGACATGGTTCATGCAGATCAAAATTTTTTAATGACTGCATCAATGGGGCCTATCCAACTCGACAAGCTTGAACCTGTGTTGTTGCCTCTGGTATTCATTAATATTCCATCTGGTAAAATGGAGTCTTTACAACTTAGAGTTAATGCGAATCGTTATTATGCGGTAGGTGAAATGAGAATGAGATATCATAACCTCAGGGTACAATTTGTCAACCAGCAAAACTATGAATCATCTGGAATGGGTCCTGCACTGATGACTTTTTTTGCCAACACATTTGTGATAAGAAAAAATAACAACCGGGCACTACTCGTAAGAAAAGGTGATGTATTTTTTGAAAGGGATGAAACGAGATCTATCTTTAATTACTGGACTAAAATAATCCTCAGTGGAGTGGTAAGCAGTGTTGGCGCCAAAAATCATAGAAAAGAATTGAAACAAATTCAGGACCAAAGAATTGAAAATATAACAGCAGAACCTTAAAATCTCATCGAAATGGAAGACAAAAAAAACCGAACCATCGAAGAAATCCAGCATGAATTGGAAAGCCTTGAAAATTATCTACAGTTGGGAGAGAAAAAATTTTTAGAGGCATATGGTAAAAATAAGGAGCGATTCGCTGAACTCCTGAAGCAGGTACACGAATATGTTTCAAAAATTGAAAAAGGTGGTAGTGATAAAATAAAGGAGTTTAAAGAAAGCTCTGAATACTTGTTGCAAACCCTCGAAACTGATTTTGATATTTCATACATCGAATACAGCAACGAGCCACAGGATATTCTTAAAGCTTTGGAAAGTTTTGAGGAAGTGTTAAAAAATCATTATGATGAAATAACTTCTGAAGCTGGTAAAAAGAAAGAAGATTTTAAATCAGAAATGTTGAAAGGCATACAAAAGTTTAAATCTGAACTTGCCATTCAACAAGTACATTTAGATCATCATAAAAGAGAAGCGCTCGATGATTTTGAAGGCTGGAAACAGGAAAGATTGCATCAAATAAAAGATTTAAAATCAAAACTCGATAGCAATGTAAAAACCGCTGAGCAAAAGTTTGAATTGTTTACTCACGACATAGGAGAAGCTTATGATGCCTTAAAAAAAGCTTTTTTACGCCTTAAGTGATTTCGCCACAGATAAAAAATTAAAAGCCAGGGCATATGTAAAAATGACCCTGGCTTTTTTTGCTCTTTTCTTTCAACAATTTAATGATTATAAAAACCTTTGCTTCCAACGCAAAAGTGCTTCAATAAAATAATAATCTGCATAGGTAAGCGGAACATCCACCTCAGAATTACCCGGTAAGTGCCCTACCGAATGCCGTAAGATAAAATTTCCATTTTCACCTGGTCTGGCAAGGTAGGCCTCCGACGCCAATGCTTTTAACTGATTTTCAGCTACCTTTATATAATTTTTTGACTTTTCACCTAAGTTGTAGTCAGACAATTCTATGAGGGCAGAGGCTATGATCGCACCTGCCGAGGCATCTCTTTTGGCGTCAGGTATATTGGGAGCGTTAAAATCCCAATATGGGATCATATCTTCAGGCATAGAAGGATGATTGATTATGAAATCAGCAATATTTATTGCATGATCGAGGTATTTTTGTTGCTTGGTTTCCCGGTACATCACTACATATCCATAAAGTCCCCAAGCTTGTCCTCTGGCCCATGCAGATTCATCGTTATACCCTTGAAAGGTTTGCTTAATATGTGGTTCTCCGCTTATGGTATCATACGAAACAACATGATAGCAACTGTAATCATCCCTGTAATGATGATTGATGGTTTTATCGGCGTGAGCTACAGATAATTCTGTAAAAAAGGGGTCTCCAGATTCTTTACTTGCCCAGAACATTAATTCGAGGTTCATCATATTGTCAATGATCACAGGGTATTGCCACAGATGTTTATTGAAATCCCAGCTGCGAATCAATTGTATTTTTTCATTGTAACGGGTTGACAGGGATTTTGCCCCGGTTAGCAATACTTCTTTATAGCTTTCTTCTCCGATAATCCTCAGGCCATTTCCAAAACTGCAATAAAGCATAAACCCTACATCGTGATTGTCGGTGGTGTATTTTTCACGCTCAACTCTTTGGGTATACAATTTAGCGTATCTCAGCAAATCATCATTATTAGTGTATTCATATAGATACCAGAGTGTTCCGGGGAAAAAACCACTGGTCCACCACCTTGAATCCGAGGTCTTAAATTCGCCGTTTTCATAGGTTCTCGGCAATCGGCCTTCCTCTGATTCGAGTTTGTTTGCCATTTCAAAATATTGTCTGGCAGAAATATCCATTACGGTTTCAATCAGATCAGACATAGAATTTTTTTCAACCTCTTTTGAGCAAGCGGAAAAAGTAAAAATTAATACAATTAAAAGTAATTTTTTCATGTAAATAAGAGAGTTAGAATTAGCGTAAAAAAATATCTGCGACTATTTAGGGTCCTCGATGAATTGGAATATTAATTCCAAAGCTAATATCAGGATAAATGGCTCTTTCAATCACCAAACCAGCCCTGAGTTGCACCGATTTCCTTCTATGTACGCCCATAAATTTCGTCCAGGCCAATTCCGGAGCCCATGCGAAACCATTGTATTCGTCTTCAAAAATATAGCGGTAAATTCTATGGTATCGTACACCTGCCGAAACATTCTGACCCAGATAAATACCGGCAGCTCCATTTACCGAATTAATAATTAAAGTAGTTTGCAAGGCCCCTTCGAGAAACAAAACTGGTCTGTTATTGTAAAAATAAATGTAGGTAAGATTGACTCCCGCAACAAACACGCCCCCAAGACGACTTCCCAGGTATAAAGTGCTTTTACCTGAAGGAACAATCTTTGTATCAAAAGCTTCTGAATAAAAAATAATATCAGTTGAGTCGGCGGCAACCGGCACCCATTCATATCTGCTGTTTTGCGCATGCAAAAAAGATATTCCTGGTAATCCAACCAATATCAACAAAACCAAACGTAAAAAAATCGATCCGTACATAGGCATACAAATCATTTAGCGAGTAAAGATATATAAAATTATAAAATATATAGGACAATGATAATCAATATTTCAAGCATCCAAAATAAATTTGCAAAATTCTCAAAATTTTCAGTTTAACCAGGAGACAAATTGTATTTAGTGATCTTCTTCGATAAAATTGTTTTTTAGAATCTCTGTACTTTTACAATAAAAACGTTTTAAAAATGCTAATCTGACATTATATTGTTACGTAAATATCTTAAGAGAGATGTATCTCAAAATGTGGCCAGAGCGTTTGTAAAGCCATTGGTACGCCAATTATATTTGTGAGTATGGAAATCGAAAATATTCCTGTTACCTATAATTAAATTTACACATGAAAAACTCTTTGCTGGATTACATGGAAAAAAGGTTGCATCCTGAAATCAACCAGACAGGATCAACTGTCGGAAGCTTGCCTGTGATTACTTTATCCAGACAATATGGTTGTCCGGCGAAAAAACTAGCCGCTAATCTCACACTTGCACTCAATAAAGTACAAATCGTTCATGAAAACAAACCAAAATGGAATTGGATTGGCAAGGAAATCCTGGAAGAGTCAGCTAAATCATTGAAAATTGAAGCCAAAGAAGTGCGTGAGGCCGTCGCCAATGAAAGTTCACTTATAAACGATTTATTGCAGTCATTTACCCATAAATATTATCCTACTGAAGTTAAAATTAAAAAAACCATTGCAGAGGTTATAAGACTTAATGCTGAGAAGGGTAATATTGTAATTGTAGGACGGGCTGCCGCTGCCATTTGCCGGGATATCCCCAATTCACTGCATATCCGATTGGTTGCCCCCAAAGACTGGAGAATTCATCATGTTGCCAAAGAATACAATCTCACACTGGAAGAAGCATCAAAGCGAATAGCTGATATTGACCACAAAAGAGACTTGCTATTACAGTTCTACATCGGTAAAAAAGCTGACGAAACTTTATTTGACGTTATTTTTAATTATATGACTACCTCTGAAGAGGAAATCATTCAGGCAGTGATCAAAGTTCTGCAGGTGAGAAAAATGCTCCCTGGTAGCTAAACAAGCCAGGGCCTGATGAAAAAAGTATGCATCTGCAATATGAATTCAGGATATTAAAACAGACCTGCAAGACAGTTGGTTTTCAGCTCACCTTATCTTTTTTTTTCAAAGTGCATAGCTTACCATTGATTTAGCTCATTGATAAAAAGGACATCAAAGGCATTGCCATACATGATCAAATTTTAATTTTTAACGGCTCTGTTTTGATTTGCAAATTCTGAGGGGGTTTGGCCAAATTGTTTTGAAAAACATTTGGAAAAATACTGAGGATCATTGAAACCTACATCTGATGATACTTCAGTGATGGTACAATTGGTTTTTTTAAGCAGCTGCGCCGCCCTTTTGAGACGAATTAGACGAATAAATTCATTGGCAGACTGATTGGTTACTGCCTGCAATTTTCTGTAAAGTACCGAACGGGACATTCCGATTTCTCTCACAAATCTCCTTACATCAAAATCGGGGTCTGAAATATTATCTTCTACTATTTTCACTGCCTTTATTACGAACTGTTCATCAGCAGATTCAATGGCAATCTCTGTTGGTTCGAGTAATAAATTCTTTTTAAATAATTCTCTTAACCTTTTTCGGCTTGCAATGAGATTCTGTACCCTTGCCAAAAGAATACTGCTGTCAAAAGGTTTTGTAATGTAATCATCCCCTCCAATCTGATATCCTGCCAAATGCCTTTCCCTGCTATCCCATGCCGTCAACAATATCACAGGTATGTGGCTGGTTTCTTCCTTTTCTTTGATTTTGCTACATAATTCTATTCCATTTATTCCTGGCATCATAATATCGCTTATTATGAGATCCGGAATGTATCTGGCTGCAATGTCTAAACCAGACCTGCCATTATCTGCCTCAATTATACAGTAATTCTCTTCCAGACACATCCTGATAAATTTCCTGATATCCCGGTTGTCATCAACCACAAGTACAATGGGTTTATTTGTTTGGATTGAATCATTTTCATGTATAAGTTCATCATCTGCCATTTGATGCAAAGGTTCCTCGTCCAGAAAATTCATCAATTTGTTTTTAAGGTCAGCTTGCTCAAGAGAATGATTTTCGACAAAATCCTCAGAATTAAATAAGGTCTTGTCAAGAGGAAGGCTTACTACAAATTTACTGCCTTTTCCCTCTTCGCTTTCAACCAGAATACTGCCATTGTGCATTTCTATCAATTCACGGGTATGCGAAAGACCTATTCCACTGCTTTCAAGTGCAATGGTTTTTCGCAACTTTTCATCAGGGCTTATTTTGTAGAAGCGATCAAAGATTTTAGTCATCCGCTCGCGTGATATCCCAATACCATTATCCTGAACGCTGATTTGCACATTTGAATCCTGGGGTCTATATTCAATTTCTACCAATATACGACCTCCGTCTGGTGTAAATTTAAAGGCATTTGAAAGAAGATTATAAAATATTTTATCAAGTTTATCTACGTCACAATACATCCACAATTCTTCACAATTACTCCTGAAAGTGTAATTCATTTTGTGTTGAAGTGCAAAATCATCAAAAGCTTCTTTGATGTTTTTAATGAAAGAGATGATATTTTCCTGTTTGAGGGTCAGGTCCATTTTACCTTTTTCCATTTTCCTGAATTCCATTAGCTGATTGACCATTCTCAACAAGCGCATGGAATTTCTATGCATAATAGAAATATGACTTTTATAATTTTGCGTAACCGCATGATCTTCCATGAGTTTTTCAAGTGGGCCAATGATCAGTGTAAGCGGAGTCCTTAATTCGTGGGATATATTGGTAAAAAACCTGAGTTTCATTTGGGCTACTTCATCTATTTTTTGTTTTTCAAGCTCCTTAATTCGGATATTATTCTTCATTTGAGCCCTGTCATTGGCAAATTTCCGGAATGAATACAATAGAAAAATAAAGGTCATAGTGTATATAAGGTAGGCCCATGATGTTTTCCAAGGAGGAGGCAACACTTTGATATGAATAAAAGCCCCTTCATCATTCCATACTCCATCGTTATTGGAAGCTTTTACCCTGAATACATAATCCCCCGAATGGAGGTTTGTATAGGTAACCATCCTGCGGGTACCGGCATGTGTCCATTCCGGCATAAAACCTTCCATCATGTAGGCATATTGATTTTTTTCCGATGAAATAAAATTAAGTGCTGTATATTCAATAGAAATTACCGATTGTTTATGAGTGAGTGTAATATGCCTGGTCTCACTGATATGTTGTGTAAGCGGACTATTTTCTGAGCCTATTTCAAGTGGTTTATTATTAACATGAAAGCCAGTTATATATACTTTGGGTTGAATTGGATTTTCCTGTATCGATAATGGATTAAAAACATTGAATCCATTTACACCTCCAAAATACATTTCACCATTCCTGGTTTTCCAGGAAGCATTATATGAAAATTCATTGCTCTGTAGCCCGTCACTTCGCTCAAAATTTTTAAAAGTCATTTTCTCAGGATTAAACCTGCATAAACCCTTATTGGTGCTCAGCCATAAATTTCCATTGTTATCTTCCTGTATACTATGTATGGCATCATTTGGCAAACCATCATAGGCGTTGTAAACCCTGAAACTTTTTTCATCTGGCATCAGCAAATTGAGCCCCCCTCCTTCAGTTCCTATCCATATCCGGTTTTTTTTATCCTGAAAAATACATCTCACATCGTTGCTGCTCAGGGAATGTTCGTCATCGGGATTATGCCAAAAACTACTAAACTCCAAAGTTTCAGGATTCATACGGCTAAGACCTGTGCCTCCTACCCATATATTGCCTCTTATATCCTCAGTTAGACAGGTTACCCGGTGCACAAATTTTTCAGGCTGATTGATACTAAATCTCAAGGGCAGAAAATCATCAGTTTCATTGCGATAAAGATGTAAACCTCCATTCAGCGACCCGATCCAAATTCTCGACCTGGAATCTTTGAGCAAGGCCCAGATATGTTCACCTTGCAAGGCATTTGGAAGTCGTGGATTGGCATCACAGCGTCGAAAAATGCCGGATTTGGCATTTAATATATTTAAGCCCCCCTGATAAGTGCCTATCCAAAGCTCTTCTTCATTTACCGACAGCAGGGAAGTAACGGCGTTGCTGCTCAGGGAATTTGGATCGGTGGCATTATGCTGATAATGAGTAAATTTCTGACTTACCGGATCAAATGCATTAAGTCCTCCACCGTCAGTTCCAATCCAAATCATTCCAGAAGGATCTTCATGTATTGACAGCACTGCTTTGTGACTCAAACTATAATTTTTAACCGGATGATGCCAGAAATGCCTGAATTGCTGATTCTGACTGTGGTGTAAATTAATGCCGGCACCAAAAGTCCCCACCCACATAATGTTTTCATCGTCTTCATAAAGACTGTAAACCGCATTGCTGCTCAGGCCACCGGGTATGTTATTGTCATTTTGTATATATGCAAAGCTTTGTTCACTCAGATTAAGTATATTTATGCCACCGCCATCTGTTGCCAGCCAATACTCATTTTGATTTTTTTGGATTACCTGTTTTACAATATTGTCATTGAGACCGCTATTCTCCTTTGAGTAATTTTGAAAACTATTTTTTTCAGGATAAAAAATATAAACCCCCTGACCTTCGGTACAAACCCAGATTCGACCCTCAGCATCTTCAAATAAGCTTTTTCCAATCATATGATTTTCACTCTTCGAGAAAGGATCAAAAGGAATAAGCTGAAGTGTTTGATGTATTGGGTCAAATAAGGCAATTCCGGGATAGTAACCTGCGATCCAAAACCTACCCTGCCTGTCACATATAAGTGATGTAAGATCTTTAAAATGCAATCCCTCATTACAATGATCTCCTTTACATATAAAATCTATCCTTTGAAATTTTTCTGTTTCACGGTCAAAAAGATTTAATCCACCACCTAGAGTTCCTACCCAGAGTTTATTATGCTCATCTTCATGAATAAAACTGACAAAGTTTGAACTTATCGAGGACGTATCATTTGGTTTATGAAGGTATGATATGAAGTCATCTTTCAGGCGATCGTAGCGACTCAGGCCACCGGTCCTGGATCCGACCCAAATCATACCCTGTCTGTCTTCTGTAATATCGTAGATCTTATTCCCCTTAATTGAGTTTTTATCATGTGCGTTATACCTGTATATGGTAAATTCATAGCCATCCCATCGGTTCAACCCATCGTTGGTACCAAACCACATATAGCCACGGCTGTCTTTAAAAATGCAATTCACAGTATTTTGAGACAAGCCCTCTTCTATGCTCAGGTAGCGAAATGAAAGTCTTTCGTAATCCTGACATTGAACAAAATCAGGAATAAAATACAAAGAAAAGAAGATGAGAATGGTAAAAAGTGCCCTCATAAAAAACTGAAAATTACGTATAAGCGAAATAAACCATGACAAGATAACATTCTACCCTTAATTGTAAAAGAAGAAAATAAAAAAAGATATTGATACCTCAAATTCAAATACCAAAAACTGAAACACAAATAATTGTGAATTTTTAAAAAAAGGGACTACAGTTTAAATTCTTGATTTTTGCTGGCTTAGAAGACAAGAAACCAAATAGAGGGACATTTGTACGGTTTATTTGGGACGATTCTACACATAGACCTTTTCGCGAATCTATATTTTTGCTCAACGTACGCTACCCGAGCGTCACCAAATTCGAGAAAATATTGTTATTTATCTATTAACCTCAGTTAACATGAAAAATTTACCATTACTTCTACTTTTTATAATCATTGGAAGTCTTGTACTTATCTCATCTTGCAAAGACGATGATGATGAACCATCATTGAAAGATCAGAGAATGGACCTTCTTACCGGCAAATCGGGCGGTTGGAGCGGAACGGTAACTGTACCCGCCGGAACGGCCACAAGTTCAGATCAATGGTCAGGCTTCAGGGTTACTTTCAGCAGTACGAATATGACAACAGTAGGTCAACCTCAGGGAGCAGCCGCAGTTTGGCCTTCAGGAGGATTCAGACTTAGTGATGATGGAAATCGCATTATACGTAGTGCAGACAATGTGGAAATGAATATTGTAACCCTCACAGCTACCAACCTTGTGGTGCGGTTTAATGTTCCTGCCGGTACCGTAATAAGTGGTAGGGTAGCTGCCCTCGATGGTGAATATACTTTTAACCTAAACTAATTAGAATATACACTTTCCCGCTTTATAGAAATCAATTGGTTTTGATATCAGGGCATTACTAGGCCCTGATATTGTTTTTAACTTCGATAATCTACTGGTATCCTGTCTTCAAATTTTATTATTCGAAGACATGGTATATTTCCATTCTAATCCTGAACATCTGTAAGGAAGCTTTAAGCCCGGTGCATATTTTCACTACCACTAAGCTCTTGAATTGTCGTCTGACACTTATCAACGAGAAGGGGCTTCTAAACTAAATAAGACAAATCACAAGTATATTTCTAAATTAACCTAAAAAACCATTGCCGTATAGGTATTTTTCTTAAATTCAGGCTTTTAATTCACCTTTACTAAAAGGTTTGAATTGCCTTTTTATTTGAATTTGACATGTTTCACCTGACTTTATTTGCTGAACATGGAATTAAATTTTGATAAGGCCTGATATCTTTATTTTTTGTTTCTTTGAATTTTATTTATAGTATTATTAACCACTATTTTAAAAACCTATCATATGTCCACAGAAAAAAAATTTGTTGCCAGCCCGGAGAGCAAGGCTAAAGCAAAACAACTTCGATTATTTGCCATATTGGCATGGTTGGTCGCCATGGCTGGGCAGATCTTTGCTATTTTTAAATTGATCAGCGATGAAATGCTTACTTATCTCATCATCGCCATTGTTGTCATATTAATTCTGGCCCTGGTTGGATCAACCTTGTGGAAAAAAGCAAACCGTTTAGACCCGGCTTCGGAAAAAGACAAAGTTAAATTCTTTATCCAAAATCAATTGGGGGCCATTATGGGCGTATTGGCATTTTTGCCTTTGGTCATTCTTATTTTAACGAATAAAGATGTAAGCGGAAAAACCAAAGGTATTGCCGGTACCATTGCCGTAATAGCCATGCTCGTAGCGGGCATTGCAGGAATTGATTTTGATCCGCCATCAATTGAAAAATATACCGAGCAGATCAATGAACAGACCGATGTTGTTAAGAAACTCAATTTTGATAATGATAATGTGTACTGGACAAAAGCAGGCAACCGTTATCATATTTTTGACGATTGTCAACACATCAGGGGAAGGGATGAAATAAATAATGGAAGTGTTAAGACATCCTGGGATGAAAAAGGGATTTCCGAATTGTGTAAAACTTGTCAAAACCGAGCAATGCGCGATCGCAATATTTCGGAAGAAGATCTCAAAGTTCTGGAGACTCCAATGACAGAATGATTTTGTGATTTTTTGTGCTTCTACACCTCTGTGAAAAAAATTGATGGCATAAAGCAATAAGATTATAAATTAATGAGGCTTTCCGGTCGTTCGTCAATCTATTAAATCGATACCGGCAAGCCTATTTCTTTACATGTATGAATTTTATTTTAGCTATATACTGATTGAATTGCAATGGGCAATTCAATTTGTTTGCAGATCAAAATTTTTAATCTATGGTTAGCCCAAACGAAGGTTTTTTTAACGGTCTTTTGAAATCCATTATTCAGAAAAAATATGTCTACAGCACCGTATTACGGGTTGAAAGTGGAGATGGAAATTTTTCCTGGACAGGTGCCTCGGGAGAAATGCAAAAGGACAGCCGTTTTTTTATTGCCAGTGTGACCAAGTTGTACATAACGGCTGTAATGATGCAACTGTTGGAGGAAGGGAAAATCAAACTGCAAGACCCGATTATTGCGTTTCTTCCTGAACAGTACCGGCAAAAACTGCATGTTTATAAGGGGAAAGACTATACCGGGGACATTAAAGTTCAACATCTTATTAGCAATACTTCAGGCTTGCCTGATTATTTTTTTCATAAACAATCCAGTGGAAAAACTGCAGCGGATGAAATTGTGGAAGGTAATGATGTTTCATGGAATCTTGACAAAACACTTGAAACGGTTAAGCTACTTCAACCTAAATTTTACCCTGGTAAAAAAGGAAAAGCAGCGTACTCAGATACCAATTACCAAATTTTAGGCAGAATAATTGAAGAGGTAACCGGTGATAAAATTGCATTGGTATTCAAAAAATTAATTTTCGATGTATTGAATTTAAAAGACACCTATGTTTATGGTGATTTGAATGATGAAACCCCCGTTCCATTTTATTATAAAGCCAGAAAGCTTTGGCTACCGAATTACATAGCTTCCATTGCTCCTGAAGGCGGGATTGTTTCAACCGCTGCTGAAACCATGATTTTCCTGAAAGCCTTTTTTAAGGGTCAATTTTTCCCAAAAGAGAATATTGAAAAACTCAAAAAGTGGAATTTCATTTATCCCCCGCCCGGATTGTTCTTGTTTGGCATAGGTCTTGAAAAAATATGGATACCCCGTTTGTTTACCCCATTTAAGCCATTAGGGGAAATCCTCGGGTTTTGGGGTCAAACCGGTTCCTTTGCCTGGTACAATCCCGATACTGACCTGTTTTTTTGCGGAACTACCAACCAGATTAATGGTTCGGGCCACGCAGCGGCCACCAAAGCCATAGTTAAGACCATTAAAAAAGTAAAATACCCATGAAAAAATTTTCTTTATTGTTTACTGTCTTTTTCGTCTCTGCGGGAATACTTCTATCTAAAGCGCCATCAGTATACGATTTGTCTTGCGAACATAAAATCAACCCTGTAGGAATCGATACGAAGTCACCTCGGTTCAGCTGGAAAATATTTGCTCAGGATGTCGATCTCCTCCAAACAGGATATGCCATAAGGGTAGCTACATCCCCTGACTTTTCTAAAAAATCTATTATATGGGAATCCGGCAAGGTCTCTGATGACCAGTCTGTTCTCACTCCCTATCAGGGTCCGGCCCTCAAATCAGGAACAAGATATTTCTGGCAGGTAAAAATATGGGATAATAAAGGCCGAAACTCTTCATGGAGTAAAACTGCATTCTGGGAAACCGGCTTTATGGATAAAAGTGAATGGAAGGCAAAATGGATAGTACCATTACAATCTGAAGAACGAGAAATGCCGGCGCTTATGGTGCGAAAAGATTTTGATCTGAATAAAAAAATTTTGAATGCCAGAGCATATGTAAGCAGCCATGGTTTATACATTCTTTCCATCAATGGACAAAGGGTAGGTGATCAGGTTATGACGCCTGGCTGGACTTCCTATGAGAAAAGGTTACAATATCAGGTGTATGATGTCACTACCTTGTTAAAAGAAGGGAGCAATACACTGGGTTCTATGCTGGGCGATGGATGGTACAGAGGTACACTAGCCTGGGAAGATAACTGGGGTATTTATGGCAAAAAGCTTGGGCTATTGTGTCAGCTTCAAATACAGTACAGTGATGGAAGTTCTGAAGTAATCATCAGTGATGAATCCTGGAAGGGAACGCAGGATGGGCCTGTAACTATGAACAGTATTTACGATGGCGAAACCTATGATGCCCGAAAAAAAATACCTGGATGGGATATGCCCGGATTTGATGATGACCCCTGGCAGCTTGTAGAGGTCGCCAACCATTCCATTGACAACTTAATTGCTATGGAAACGGTGCCTGTAAAGCGCATTGAAGAACTTGAGGCGGTGGATATCTTTAGAACGCCCAATGGCACTTTGGTAGTTGATTTTGGTCAAAACCTGGTCGGTTGGGTAAAATTGACTTTTAAAGGAAAAGAAGGAACTATCATTACCGTCCGCCATGCTGAGGTACTTGATAAGCATGGTGAATTTTATACTGAAAATCTTCGGTCTGCTGATGCGACCATGCGTTATATTTCCAGGGGAGAAGATATTGAAGAATATGAACCCTTGTTCACCTTTTTTGGCTTCAGATACATCTCAGTTGATGGTTTTCCGGGAGAATTAAAGCCTGAGCATGTCAAAGCCATAGTTGTGCATTCCGACATGGCTACTACTGGTAGCTTTCATTCTTCTCATCCACTGATTAATCAATTACAGAAAAATATTGTGTGGGGCCAAAAAGGCAATTTTCTTGATGTGCCGACCGATTGCCCCCAGCGGGATGAACGCCTGGGATGGACAGGCGATGCACAGGTTTTTGGCAGAACGGCTGCTTTTAATATGAATGTTGCTGCTTTTTTTACCAAGTGGCTAAAAGACCTCAGCGCCGATCAACTGGAAAATGGAATCGTTCCACCTGTTATTCCCAATGTGCTCGTAAACAATATAGCGGGATCAGCAGGCTGGGCCGATGCGGCCACTATTATACCCTGGGATTTATACCAGATATATGGCGATGTACAATTTCTTGAAAATCAGTATGAAAGCATGCAGGCCTGGTTGCGATACATTGAGTCGCAAAGTACAGACAACCTGTGGAATAAGGGTTTTCATTTTGGCGATTGGTTATTTTTCAGGCCCAATGATGATGTAGACGGGCGGGCAGCAGTTACTGATAAATATATGATCGCACAATGTTTTTGGGCCCGATCAACACAAATAGCTATGCAAACTGCTGAATTGTTGGGGAAAAAGGAAGATGCGAACATCTACAAGGAAAGGTTACAAGCAATTAAAAAAGCATATATAGAAGAATATATGACCACAAGAGGACGGTTGATTTCTGGCACCCAAACTGCTTATGTGCTTGCTTTGCATTTTGATATGTTACCCTTTGAACTTCGGGAGCAGGCTGCACTTCGGCTTGTTGATAACATTAAATCTTATGGAAAACACCTTACCACAGGCTTTTTAGGAACGCCTTATTTGTGTCAGGTTTTAACCCGCTTTGGTCATACAGAGCTGGCTTTTGACCTTTTGCTTCGCGAAGCCTATCCCTCATGGTTGTATCCGGTTAAAATGGGTGCAACAACCATATGGGAACGCTGGGATGGACAAAAACCAGACAGCACCTTTCAAAACCCGGGGATGAATTCTTTCAATCACTACGCCTATGGCGCCATAGGAGATTGGATGTATAGTGTAGTGGCCGGACTCGATCTGGCAGAGCCCGGCTTTAAAAAGATAAAAATTCATCCTCATATCGACAGAAGACTACCTTCGGCAAAAGCAAGTTATGAAAGCTACTATGGTACTATAGAATCGGGATATGAACTTAAAGACGGAAGCTTAAAGGTTTTGGTAAAAATACCACATAACACCACAGCGCAGGTGAGACTGCCCAATACTTCACCGGAAAGGGTAATAGAATCAGGAAAACCCATTTTACAAAACCGGCGATTTGAAAATGCGCGATTTGAAAATGAAGATACCTTAATAGAGCTGGGATCGGGCAGCTATATCTTTTCTTACCCCTACTAGATTTGATATAGTGGGAGGAATGTATTAATTTGGTATAAGTACTTAATACCTTGAATGATATGAGATATTTTGCTTTAGCCATATTAATGAGTTTTTCGTGTTTTTCCTGCTCACAAAAGACAGATAAAATACAGTTGCAATCGCAGGATGGCAGTATAGTATTGAATTTTTACCTCAATGAAACCGGAAGCCCCAGGTACGCTCTTACAATGGATGATCTAACAGTTTTAGCGCCTTCGCAAATGGGTTTACTTTCTGAAGAAGCTGACTTTTCAAATGGTTTTAAAATAACAGAACATCATATTTCTGATTATAATGAAACCTGGCAGCCCGTTTGGGGACAGTTTGCTGATATACAAAATCAATACCGCCAATTGGTGGTTAAGCTCCAAAACTCCCGGGATGATATTATGGAAATTCACTTCAGGTTATACAATGACGGATTGGGATTCAGGTATTATTTCCCTGAACAGGAGAGCGTAAAACATTTATCAGTAAAAGATGAATTAACCCAGTTTGCCATGGCAGGAGATCATAAAACCTGGTGGGTGCCAGGATGCTGGGACAATGATGAATATCCATACACGGAGTCAAAGATCAGTGAGGTTAATACTTCATATTTCCAGCATGAATACCCTTATTCCAATGCTACTTCTATTACCCACCTGCATTCAGTCAATACACCGGTAACCATGAAAACTGAAAACGGTCAATACTATTCTATTCATGAAGCGGCATTAATTGATTTTCCGGGAATGTCGCTTACCATAGATACAGCCACCTTTACCTACAAGAGCCACCTGGCAGAAAGCCATATTGATGCAGGTGTAAAAGCCAGGGTAAACCTGCCCTTTCAAACGCCCTGGCGCAGCATTCAATTGGCTAGGAATGCCGGGGAGCTTATTACATCATCCTTGATTTTAAACTTAAATGAGCCCAACCGTCTGGAGGATGTCTCCTGGATTGAACCAATGAAATATATGGGCATTTGGTGGGAAATGCATGTTGGAAAGTCTTCCTGGGACCTGGCCAGTGGAAAGCACGGCGCTACTACAGAAAACGCTAAAAAATACATCGATTTCTGTGCAGAAAATGGCATAAGAGGTCTGTTGATTGAAGGCTGGAATACCGGCTGGGAAAGCTGGACAGGTGAAAACCGTGAAGGCATTTTTGACTTTCAAACCCCTTACCCCGATTTTGACCTTGAAGCAGTGGTTAAGTATGCTAAGAATAATGGAGTAACTATAGAAACGGCAGCAGCTATTGAGACCTATGAAAAGCATATGGAGGCTGCCTATAAACTTTATCGGGATTTGGGAATAAAAGCTGTGAAAACAGGATATGTTGGAAAAATTCCAGATCATCGTCATTACGATCAGAGAATGGTTAATCATTACAATGAAACCGTAACTAAAACAGCCGAATACGGCATAATGGTCAACATTCATGAGCCAATTAAGCCTACAGGACTCTCACGTACCTATCCCAACCTGATGACAGGAGAAGGAATGCGCGGTCAGGAATTTAATGCCTGGAGTGATGGAAACCATCCTTCACA
This sequence comes from Cyclobacteriaceae bacterium, assembly GCA_020832305.1. Classification (GTDB taxonomy): domain Bacteria; phylum Bacteroidota; class Bacteroidia; order Cytophagales; family Cyclobacteriaceae; genus JAFIEV01. The sequence goes on from JAFIEV010000040.1 coordinate 134,562, forward strand.
TAACGTCACTTTGCCTTTTACCAGAATGCTGGCCGGACCTATGGATTTCACGCCGGGTATTTTTGACCTCAAACTGGAAAAATATAAAAACAGCTTCACACAGGTATCTTCTTTTGACACCCGAGGCATTGAAGAAGAAGTGATAAGCAGGGTATACAGCACCCTGGCTCATCAGTTGGGATTGTATGTTGTATTTTACAGTCCACTGCAAATGGCAGCTGATTTGCCAGAAAACTATGCCGGCCACCCGGCCTTTCAGTTCATAAAGGATGTTGGGGTAGACTGGGACCAAACTGTTATTCTCGATGCTGAAATAGCAAGCCATGTAATAGTTTCTCGCAAGGAAAAACAGACAGACAACTGGTTTATTGGTGGCATAACCGGTGAAAATCCTTATACCGCTAATATTGCTCTTGACTTTTTGCCTGAAGGTCGAAAATACACTGGCCACATTTATCGCGACCATAATCAAACAAACTATCTCGAAAATCCCGGTAAATATATCATTGAATCTGTAAACGTTGATAATACAACCATTCTGAATATTCCATTGAAAGCCGCCGGAGGATTTGCCGTTAGTCTGGTGCCTGTAAAATAATATCGGTAAATCTCAATTTTTTACATTATAACAAGCTTTTTTTCCGAAAAATCCATTGAATAATTAATTATGCTTAATGTAGTTATTTGTATTTTACTCAGATGATATTATATTTTATTGATTTTAAACACAAACCGAATAATTATTTTCCTGATTTACTATGGCACTTTAGGGAAATATATTATGTGTTCTGCCATCAATTATAACGGTAATTGAAAATGCTCAGCCCAGCAATATTGAAATTGAGACAAATGATTTCTCCGGTGAAAAGTAGAGAAAAACTGGCTTTCAAATTGTTGGTTGAAACGGAAATGAACCGCTAGTTGCATCCCTGTTTTATGAAAGACCAGAGACCAGTACCCGAATAAACAGGATGGGCAAAGAAATACTGGCCTTGAAATATGTCGATTTACATGTAGATTCTTACGATCGTAATGCGGCAGTTAAAAATAATGAAATCGGATCTGAGCCTGAGGTCATATTTTTACTTTTAAGTGGTTTTAGATAAGAACTGAATCCTGATCGTAAATCTACCATGATCAGAAATACCTATGAAGTCAATCGATTTGACCGGCAACACCGCAATACCATACACAGCATTACCACTTATGTGGATCTTCCTCCTGATTTTATGCAAAAAGCTGCCGATGATTCCCTAATAGGGGTTCGCTTTGCTTTTTATGACCGTGATACAGATACCAAAAGACCTGTAAGCATCTTTTCCGATGGCAGAGAGCGGGATGGAAAAAGAGCCCGTGAAAGATTCTCAGAAAGATACTGTGAGGGATGGATTAACCTGTTGGAATACCATAAAGAGCTCATAGCAGAAACAGGTTTGCAAATGCCACTAAATGATAGATAGTATAATCAAGTACTTAAAAAGTAAGTGTTTCATTACACCATTTCTCACTCATGTGTAATGTACTGATTATGAATGAATAATGTTCTTTTTTAAATTTGAAAAAGTGCTTCATAGGGGGCAAAAAACCAAATTTAAAAAATGAATTGGCATGGAAACTACAGAACGAACCACCGAAGTAAAACTATTGCTTATTTTTTGGGTGGCTTTTATTGCAGTTGGGACACTTTGCTTCAGCAAAGCATATGGTCAGGAACCCTCCAGTGAAATGTTCTTATTGGCAAGGAATGGATTTGAGCCGGTTATTGCACCTGTATACTTCGAAAAAGTTGAGGCATCTGCCATAATTGGCGACAAAGGTGATTTGTTACTAAGAATGCAATACACCCACTTTGCAGTCCGAACAAAAAGAAACAGCTCCACAAATGTATTTTTATCCGGTGATATGCAAGTGCAAGTGAAAATATTGCTGAGCAATCAGGAAGTTTTCAATTTAAGCACTAAAAAACCTGTTACAAGCTTTTATGAAAGCAAAAACATGGCTCATCCCAGCGAGGATCAGGAAAGTGTCCTTCAAGGTTTTAGTATGCTATGCGCCATTCCTTTACATATGCTGGAGCAAATTAAAAAAACACCAGTAGTGGAAGTACAGATCGAATATACATCCAGTCAAAGAAATGTATTTAAAACGAGAAGTATTTTTGCAGACGGAAGAGAAGTACAGGCTAAAAAATCGGAGCGACAAACTATAGCTGAAGTTTACCGGCAGGGATGGTTAAACCTGATTGAGTATTATACACAACTCGACGAACTGGTAAGAGGAACCTGACCTTAAGATCTATACCATAATAAACCAAAGGTATGCAGACTTCTAATAACACTTTTTCATCAACCACAGATCCCATCGAAAAAATGTCAGGGATTGATTTAAGGGGCTTTCAGTAAAATGTTCCTTTTCTGTCTTTTTGGCTTTTTCAATCAACTCTTTAAGCATAGGCTGGTAATGATGTCCATGCCTCACAAGAAGTTGAAAGAACATTTTCTCCAGATGACCATAATTGCCATGGTTGCGAAGTTGTCGTACACAGGCTCTGATGCGTGCTTCCATAACATCAAGGTCACCGTTTTCGAAATGTAATAAAATTTGAAGAATCCAGGCTGTATGCATTACCGGTGCCAGGTTGATGCTGAACTCCCTATCCTGTAAACTTTGCAGATGTTGCAGGCATTTTCTCTTGTCTCCTTTTAAAAAACAAGCAATGGCCGTTGATAATGTTAAAAGACGGGCATATTCCCAGGCATAAGGTGGCACGGGATCCTCTAAAATCTTTTGTGCATAAGGCAATGTTTTATCCATCCCAGCTATTGAAAACTGCATTATATGTCTCTGCAATCTGTAATGCAGCCAAACGTAATCTGCCATACCTGATTTTGGTGCTTCAGTATGGGAATAGGCACAAAGCTTTTCTTCATAGGGAATCATAGCATTATAATCACATGCCTGATAAAGGCTCTGTAATATTCCCGAAATATGCGTAATATAATGAAGTGCAGGCTTTTGAATCAGATGTTTGTGGTCTTCAAAATGCTCATTCAGCGATTTGGCTATTCGCAGACTGATTTCTGAATTGCCCTTTGCCAGAAAATATTCAGACTGAAACATCAAATGCAATTTTTCGCCTTCAAAGCTTTTGTACCTGGGGTTGGCAAAAATTTGTCTTTCATGCATGGCCAGATCGTCCATTGATTGAACTGCCTGGTTTTTGACTGATGATCGGCGGGTATGCAATAAGTCATATTGCAATTGGTGTTGACTTTGTGTTTGCAGATAATTTAAAGTTAATCTGATTTCATTGTGCAAAGACAGCAACTCAGATTCCTGAAGCTGATAAAACCGGGTGGTAGTTTTCAACATCAATAGCATACGGAGTAAATACAAATGCAAATCAAAAAGCTCAAATTTTTTGCTCAATTGTATGGCTTTAGCATTGAGTTGAAAACATTCTTCATAAAAGCCCCTTGCGTATAATACATTGATTTGCTGAATCAATTTAATAATTTTTGCTGTGGGTGTATTATCTTTTTCCACTCGACTCAGCATATTAAGCATCTGCTCAAAAAGATGGTTCATCCCAACAGATAGTGAACTCTCTGGGAATTTAACCAGAAATTCCTTTTTCAATGAACCATAATTATCCGGATGCCTGGCAATGTACTGGTATATCCAAAAGTAAATACCAGATGCCTTAAACCCGGCGTGGCACTGTATGCTGCGCTTCTCAGACTTACTCAGGCTTTTAATCAATTCATTCAAAGTACTATATGAAGCCATCTTACTTTGTCCTTTCTTTTGTGTATTTTCAATTCCCCTGAGATTAAGCAATTTTCAATCTTAGGATAATAATTTTAAATATATTAATTGCATTCATTTACAGTTACATAGGAATTAAAAATGGATTATAGAATTATAATTATAAGAAAAAATTAGCGAAGAAAAACGGAAAAATAGAAATATATTTATTGTACAGAACAGACCCAAAATGAAAAACAAAGAAAAAATAGTTGTCATCGGCAGCACCAATACAGATATGGTCATTGTCGCCGATCATTTTCCCGCACCGGGAGAAACCATACTGGGAGGCAAATTTCTTATGAACCCCGGTGGTAAAGGAGCCAATCAGGCCGTCGCAGCCGCCAGACTCGGTGGTGATGTAGCCTTTATCAGCAAAGTAGGACAGGATGTTTTCGGGCAGCAAGCCATACAAAACCTGATCAACGAAGGTATTGATGTTGCCGGCGTGGCTATTGATCTTGATGAGCCTTCTGGTGTTGCACAAATTACTGTTGATCGCCATGCCGAAAATTGTATCGTAGTAGCTCCCGGCGCCAATATGACACTCGGTATCAGTGATGTGGACAAGATGATAGCCTTGATTGAATCCTCAGAAATAGTGCTGGCTCAATTGGAAATACCCCTCGATACGGTAAGATATACCATGAAGCTGGCTGCAAAATCAGGAAAAAAAACCATTCTAAATCCTGCGCCTGCCGTTCCGCTTGACGATGAGCTCTTAAAGTCCTTGTATTTAATTACACCTAATGAAACAGAAACAGAAATTCTAACCGGGATTAAAGTAACCGATCCCTCCTCAGCCCGTAAAGCTGCTGAATTTCTGATCGGAAAAGGTGTATCCATTGTCATCATAACCCTGGGAGCCAATGGGGCTTATGTTTTTGACGGTAGCGTTGAGGAGCAAATACCGGCACCCAGCGTAGAAGCCGTAGATACCACAGCTGCCGGTGATACTTTTAACGGCGCCCTTGCGGTGGCCCTGGCTGATAACAGACCCATACTTGAAGCAGTCGGCTTTGCCAATCAGGCCGCCGCCAGAACCGTAACTAAAATGGGAGCCCAATCTTCGATTCCTTTTCTATCAGAGCTCTAAATGCCTTTTAAAATAATTACTTTGTTTTCGTATTTTTTCTATTAATTTTTGAATAATTAGTAAACGGTTATGAGAAGCTTTCTGAAAATTTTGATGTTTATTTCTATTTTGGGGATGTACTATGCATGCTCACCTGAATCAGATGCTGAAACTGTTACTGAAATTCCCAAAATCATTTTTGATACGGATTTTGGCGGAGATGCAGATGATCTGGGTGCACTCGTAATGCTTCACAACCTGCATAACCGGGGTGAGTGCAACTTTTTGGCTATAATGAGCTGGTCTACTGAAGAATATGTAATTCCGGCAATGGATGCCGTAAACCGCTGGTATGGAAACCCTGAAATTCCCATGGGCATAAGATCACACGAAAGCCATTATTCAGATTGGAATTATACCAAACCTTTAGCGGATGCATTACCACATAAACTGAGAAATCAAGATGTTCCACTGGCTGTCGGTCTTTATAGAGAAATACTAGCGAATCATGGAGATAATAGTATCACGATTGTTACGGTTGGCCCACTTGCCAACATTCGTGACTTGCTGATGTCAGAGCCAGACCAACATTCCAGTCTTAATGGCAAAGAACTCATAGAGAAAAAAGTTGATAAATTCGTGATGATGGGAGGTCATTTTCCCTCCGGCGATTGGGAATGGAATTTTAATGGAGACATGCCCGGCGTGACACGTTTTGTTCTGGAAAACATCAGCGTTCCCGTTGTCTTTTCTGGCTTTGAGTTAGGTGTAAAAATTGGAACCGGGCCAAGGTTTCACGAGCTGGATCCCCACAATCCGCTGTACATCGGCTATATGCATTTTAGTGAGCATGCCTCCTGGATGAAAGATCGTTATGTTCCAGGCAAAATTACTGCCAACGCATCCTTTGATCAGACCGCAGTACTTTATGCGGTGCGGGGAGGTGAAGGCATATATTGGGATAAAATCGAAAATGGCTTGTGTGTTGCCGATGATAATGGGGGCAATCAATGGGTACAAAGTGATAAACCCACCAACCATGCTTACCTGCTTTTGAAAAAAAGCCCCAATGAAATGGCTGATATCATTTATTCACTAAAACTGGAAGATGCCAGGTACAGACCGAGAATCATCGTCACTACCGACGGAGAAACAGACGATAAAGCATCTTTCTTGCGCTTCCTGCTTTATACCACCGATTTCGACATTGAAGCCCTCATTTATACCAACTCCAAATGGCATTTACAAGGTAATGGCACAGCATGGATGCACGAAATGGTGAATGCCTATGCCCGCATTTACCCCAATCTAAAGATTCATTACCCTGCATATCCTGAACCTGATTGGCTCAAATCTAAAATGTATGTGGGGCAATTGGAAAAGGTAGGCAGAGAAGCGGTTGGCGAAGGCATGGATACCCCTGGATCTGATAAAATTGTAGAGGTACTATTAAGTGAAGACCCCAGAGCGGTATGGCTCCAGGCATGGGGCGGATTAAACAACATTGCCCAGGCCTTGTACCGGATTAAAACCAGTTATCCCCAACATAAAGACAAGGCTTTTGCCAAAGCACACATCTATGCCATTGCAGAGCAGGATGATCTCAAGGATTGGATGCACACTGAGGCCCCCGAGGTACATTATATATTAAACCAGCATCAGTTCTGGAGGGTAATTGCCTACAGGCACGATCGCAAAAATCCGTATAAAGATCACGAGATTTATAGCGATGAATGGACTGCGAAATATGTAAAGAATGTCAATAGCTTTGGAGCCATTTACGACAGAAATCAACTGGAAGAAGGTGATACGCCCGCCTTTCTGCACTTTATACGAACCGGTCTCCGAAGCCATATCCACCCGGCCTGGGGAGGTTGGGGAGGCCGATTTACAAAAACCGGAACGGGAAATACCTGGATTGATGCGGAAGACGATGGCGACAATACCAAACCGCTCTGGCGCTTCATCATTCCTATACAGGAAGATTTTGCCGCCCGTATGCAATGGAGCAATACTCCTGATTTCAAAATGGCTAATCATGCGCCAAATGTAAGGCTGGCACATGATGAAGACCTTACAGTACATGCAGGGGAAACGCTTTTGCTGGATGCATCCCCTTCCTGGGACCCCGATGGGGATGCGCTTTTATTCAATTGGTGGGTATACACCGAGGCAGAGACTTTTGGTAAAGAACTTAAGATTCAAAAGTATGACCAGCCAATGGCGGAACTTCAAATACCACAAAATGCCGCAGGAACAACCATTCATGTGATCTGTGAGGTAAAAGACAAGGCTTCATTTCCAATAACACGGTACAGAAGGTTTATACTGAAGGTGGAATAATTTAAGAATATAGTCAATACTCTTTATAAGCATATGAAAAAACTAACTAAACCCTTAATACAAAGCCTGTCCGCTTTAATCTGTATTATGACCATGGTGGCAGGCTGTGCTTCGAAGGAAGAAAGCCATCCAGATCCAGTACATCGCAAAACCGCAGTTACTATTGAAGGCGAAAAGTTTTTTATAAATGGCAAACCCACCTATGAAGGAATCTATTGGAAAAATCCCCAGGGTGAGGAGTTTCCGATCGAGGGCTTGTTAATGAATGCCCGGCTGGTTCAGGGGGTTTTTGATGACCTGAATGAAAAAACCCGTGGTCAGTGGGCCTATCCTGATACAGGTGAATGGGACCCAGACCGGAATACGGATGAATTTATTCAAGCAATGCCAGTCTGGAAAGCTCATGGCTTGCTTGGTTTTACCCTTAATCTGCAAGGTGGCTGTCCTTATGGATATTGCAGTAGTTTTCCATGGGACAACTCAACCTTTGGGCCTGACGGATCACTCAGGGAAGCCTTTATGCATCGAACAGAACGCATCCTCGACAGGGCCGACGAAATCGGCATGGTTGTGATTTTAGGTTTGTTTTACTTTGGTGAAGATCAGACCCTCACCGACGAAAAGGCTGTAAAATCAGCTGTAGAAAATGCAACCCGCTGGGTGCTCAATAAGGGCTATACCCATGTAATCATCGAAGTAAATAATGAATGTTCGGTAAACGCCTATGACCACGATATTTTGAAATGCCACAGGGTACATGAGTTAATCAAATTGGTCAAGGATATTGAGGTTGGTGGCCGTCGTCTCTATGCATCCACCTCATTGGCAGGAGGACATATCCCCACAGATGAAATTGTATCGGTTTCTGACTTTATATTGATTCATGGTAACGGAGTAAATGATCCTGAGAGAATTCATTTAATATCTGATGAAATACGTAGCAAAAGTGTTTATACTCCCAAGCCATTGGTCAATAATGAAGACGACATTCCCTGGCGAAATGCTGGTCAGGGCTGGGGCGAAGAAGGAAATAATTTTGTGGCCAGCATTCAAAGTTATACCGGTTGGGGCTATTTCGATTTTCGGTTGCCCGCTGAAGATCATCAGTACAATCTGGGCTTCCAGAGTATACCGGTTAACTGGCAGCTTAGTTCTGATCGCAAACGTAGTTTTTTCAATCTGCTCGCCGAAATAACCAATAGTCCGGGTAGCCCCCATCTCGATCTTGATTTTTCCAAAGAAATTGGTGAAAAAATCGGGATAAGCGTAATTGATGGTCCTGAGGATATTCAAATTCTTAAATTTGAAATCATCGTCAATAACCAGACCCTTGCATCATCTGATTCTCTTATGGAAGAGTACCTGCTAAGTGACAAAGATAGGAGCCTGCTGGCGACAGAACACTGGATTAAAGCGAGGTTGACCTACAAGCGAGGTGGTACGGAAATCAGTGTCGAATCTCCCTATTATAAAAATCCCTGGTGGCCCTATGGAGGTATTAAGCCAGCATAAATAATTGCTTTGGACTGAAATGAAAGATTAATTCAAAAGAAATTAACCTTAAAAGAAAACCTTAAACCTATAAGTCATGAAATATAAAATTTTTATCCCTGCCATTTTGACTCTTTTCTTCACTTTCGCGTGCAAAAATGAAGTTAGGGTTGAGCTTGAATCATTTACAGACGGCCAGCTCATCACCCTAGAAAAATCCGTCCTTAAAGACAAGATCATGGGCGGCTGGGCCGGACAGGTCATTGGTTGTACTTATGGAGGTCCCACCGAATTCCAGTGGAATGGCACCATAATCGGCGACCACGTGCCCATTCCCTGGGATGAACATCAGATGCTGTGGTGGTATGAAAACTCACCTGGCTTGTACGATGATGTATATATGGATCTCACCTTTGTGCAGGTTTTCGAAGAGCATGGCCTGGATGCATCTGCTGAACTGCATGCACTGGCTTTTGCCCATGCTGAATACCCCCTTTGGCATGCCAATCAGGCTGCACGATATAATATTTTAAACGGTATTATGCCACCTGCCTCCGGTCACTGGAAGAATAACCCGCATGCCGATGATATCGACTTTCAGATTGAAGCTGACTTTGCCGGTCTTATGTCACCGGGTATGATCAATGCCTCTACAGAGATTTCAGACCGCATCGGTCATATTATGAATTACGGCGATGGATGGTACGGTGGGGTATTTGTAGCCGCCATGTACACCCAGGCCTTTGTGAGCAATGATATTCAATTTGTTATACGCGAAGCCCTTAAGACGCTTCCCGAACAGAGCCGCTATTATAAAACCATTGACGATGTGCTTACATGGTACGAGATGTATCCCAACGACTGGAAAAAGAACTGGTTTGAAATACAGAATAAATGGTCTGCTGAAAAAGGATGCCCCGATGGTGTATTCAGGGCATTTAATATCGATGCCAGCATCAATGGCGCATACATCGTGTTGGGATTATTGTACGGAGAAGGCGATTTTGGCAAAACCGTTGACATCAGTACACGGGCAGGCATGGATTCTGACTGCAATCCGGCCAATGCTGCCGGGATTCTGGGTACTATGCTGGGGTACAGCAATATTCCTGACTACTGGAAACAAGGCCTCGATAAAGTGGAAGGCATAAAGTTTAAATATACCGATATGTCACTCCTGGATGTGTATGAGGTGGGGTTTAAACATGCCCAAGAGATGATTAAGCGAAACGGCGGTAGCGTATTGGATGATGTCGTGGAAATTAAGTACCAGCAGGTAAAGCCGGTGCGTTTTGAAGAGTGTTTTGTCGATTTATACCCCGTAGAACGCATCACCCGCCGTTTTGATGGAAAACCCAACCATCTTACCAGTACTTCGGGAGAATATGTAAATTCTTTCAAAGGTTCGGCCATCGTGGTAGCAGGAAATGTTTCCCTTACCGGAGCCCGTATACCCGATTATGACACATATAAAGTACTGGTGGATGTTTTCATTGATGATCAATTGCTTGAAACGGTCACACTTCCGGTAAAATGGGAACATCGTAAACACGAAATTTACTGGAATTACGATCTGGATGAAAAGCAGCACGAGATAAAACTTGTTGCCAGGGAGCTTAAGGAAGGTCTCAGGGTGAACATAACAGCGCTGGTTGTTTATTCCAATACCGATCCGGGATCACGGGTTTACTTTTAGCACTATTAGGAATGACCGAATACCATAAATGACAAAAAACAATTATACAATGAGAATATCCGCCATTTTGATGCTTTCAATTATGTTATTGTCTGCTTCCTGTAAAACAGATAAACCTGAATCTTTGCATGAAAAAACGGATAAAATCCGAACCGTAATTCTCACTGACATGACGCATGACGATGGTAATTCGTTAATCCGATATTTGTATTACGCTTCCTATTTCGACCTGGAAGCCATGATCATTACCAACCAGTTGCCGGATTTCAATCACGACGATACCGGTCCATGGGACAAAGGGATGTCCATACTGAGTGCCTATCAGCAGGAACTTCCGCAATTGCGTAAACACGACCCAGATCTTCCGGGATATGAAGAGCTGATGGCGGTAACCAAACAAGGGCGTGGCGCCATCCCCATTATCTGGCTTACCAACACCCTTGAGTTTTCCAACAACATTGCCGATCGCTATGTAACCAGCTCCTGGGATTCGGTGTACTTTCACGACTGGATTGGGGAAGGCCTTACCCCACATGGTGAGTCCAAAGATTCTGAAGGCAGTGACTTTCTGGTACAGGTTTTTGAAAAGGATGATGAGCGTCCCATTTTCGTACAAGCCTGGGGGGGTACCATTACTTTTGTACAGGCTTTACACCGCTTCCGTCAAAAGCACGGAGAAGAAAAATTCAGACAATTGCTCCCAAAACTTCATCTTTATGGCATTCTCTTTCAGGATATTTCCTTTGAATACTTTGCAAGTTTCGAAAAAATGAAAAATGAAACCTGCGCTGGTTTGGGAACTGCCATTTCCACTTATCATGAAGAGCCCGTGGAACTGGGAATGGTGTTATTTGAAAATGGTCATTTCTGGTATTACGTAGGAAGCAGAGAGCCAGGTTATGTTAAACCTGTAAAACCGGAAATGGTGAACGGCCATGGACCCATGTCAGACATTTATGACAATGGCGGAGAAGGTGATACGCCTGCTTATTTGTATTTGCTGAGTGCTGTATTTGGCCTCAACGATCCACTCGACCCTACCCATGGCAGCTGGGGCAGCCGATTCAGACCTATGGGAGAAAGCTTCCCCGATCAGTATTATTCCACATGCGACATAGATCGCCATGAGTTGGTTCGATGGATTCCCGCGGCTACCAATAGTTTCAAAAACCGATTGCTTTGGTCTGTGAAAGAACCCGGTGAAGTAAATCGCGAACCTATGGCTGTGGTCAACGGCGACAGAACAAACAAGTTGATTCGTATTTCCTCCAAGCCGGGGGCTAAAGTCTTACTTGATGCTTCTGACTCTTCCGATCCGGATGGCGATGCCTTGCGTTTTCACTGGTACAGGTACAAAGAAGCAGATTCCTACCTCGGTGAGCTGGAAATTACAAATGCTGACAGCAATACCCTAACCCTGACCATGCCAGATGATTTGGAAGACAAAAACCTTCATATCATACTCGAGGTGAAGGATGGCGGCAATCCAGAGCTTACTACCTATCGAAGGATCATTATTGAAGCAGAACCATAATCACAAAATATGATTGAAATGAAAATATACAGACATCAAAAATGCAGACCATGGCAACTGTGCTTCTGGTTTCTTGCCATAGTGATCCTGTCACTGGCCTGTACTTCAAGCCCTGAAAAAGAAAACATGAAAATCGCAGTAATTACCAAGACCGATGGCTACCGCCATGACAATATTCCGGTGGCTGTAGAGGCCCTGAAAAAAATGGCTTCTGAAAATAATTGGGATTTATTTCATACAGAAGATTCATTGTATTTCACCTCGGCAAATCTAGATACCCTCGACCTGATCATATTTCTGCAAACCATTGGTGATATTTTCAATGAAACACAGCAGCAGGACATTCAGGCATTTGTTGAAAAAGGAGGAGGATTGCTTACCATCCATTCGGGTACCATTACTGAAAACGACTGGCCCTGGTATATGTCTTTGATAGGCGCCAAATTTACAGGCCATCCTCCAACGCAAAAAGGTACACTGATTATAGAAAACCGGGAGCATCCGGCGACATCCTTCCTGCCTGACTCAATCTGGACCATCGTAGATGAATGGTACAGCTTTGACCGAAACCCCAGAGAGGATGTACATGTACTGGTGTCCATTGATGAATCGAGCTATGATGTAGACAATAATGAATGGTTTCCCGGGATCAACCAAAGGATGGGCGATCACCCAATGGTCTGGCATCAATATGCAGGAGAGGGACGGGTATTTCAAACCGCTTTGGGTCACACCGAAGAACTGTATTCCGACCCCTTGTTTTTACAACACATAAATGGCGCCATTGAGTGGACTGCCGGAATTTAAAACCTAACATATGAAAATTTAAATTATTTAATACTATGAAAAATAATTCTCTTAATCGTCTTAATACCAGAAGATTGGCATCGTTGTATGTGGCTATTTTTTCTGTATTTTTATTCATCGCTTGTTCCCAAAACCAAGATTCTGCAAAAGAGGAAGCAGTCTCCTTCAAACACCATGTAATCTTCGATACCGATGCCAATAATGAGGTAGATGATCAGTACGCACTGGCCTATCTCATTTTCAATGGTGATCACTTTGCATTGGAAGGAGTAACGGTAAATGCTACCAGTGACCCCGATGGTGCTCATGGTTATTCACCGGTAAGTGACCATTACGATGAAGCCAAAAGGGTTATGCAGCTTTGCGGAGTGTATGGAAACATCCCATTGTATACCGGCGCCCAAAAGGGCTTTGATGACATTAAAGATGATCTGGACAACCCGGAGTTTGATGGTCATGAAGCGGTAAATTTTATTATTCAACAGGCACTGCGGGACAGAGGCCAGAAGCTGGTGCTACTGCCGGTTGGTAAACTTACCAATATCGCGTTGGCGCTAAAAAAGGAGCCACGTATTGCTGAAAATGTTCATATCGTATGGTTAGGCTCAAATTATCCTGACCCTGGAGAGCATAATCAAAATTGGGATGTGCCTTCCATGAACTATATTCTTGATGTAGATGTGCCTTTTGACATGGTCACGGTGCGCTATGGCAAACCATCAGGAACTTCAGCTGTACTCGTAGCCAAGACCATGGTTGAACATCGCATGCCGGGAGTTGGCCCACGTATTTCAGAACCCATTACCGGCCGGCATGGGGGTGAGTTTTACACCTGGGGCGATTATGCCGTAGAATTATACCTCAAATATCAAAACCATATGTGGGGCAACCCTCCCGGTCGTGCGTTATTCGATATGGCTGCCGTTGCCATTCTCAAAAACCCAGATTGGGCAGAAAGCTATCAACACCCTGCCCCCATTTACGAAGACAAACAATGGATAGAAAGACCTGAGAATCCCAGGAAAATCGCCATTTGGGAGTGGTTTGATATTTATGCTATTCCAGCTGACTTTTTCTATACCATGGATAATTATGTGATTACCCGTCGGCCCTGATAAGACAAAGGCTCCCTTTGGAGTAAAGTTTTGAATTTATCATCACGCGTAACTCAATAACCTAATCTAAAAAATGGAAGACATCCATCTTTTAAGCCTGTGAGGTTTTAATAAACAATCATACGATATCCGTAAAAAAATTATTATCATGAATAAATCATTCTTTTATCTTGTCTTTCTTGCTTTTTCACTGGGATGCCAAAATCAGGATAATCAGGATACAATGCAATTAAAAGTAAGTACTAACGGCAGATATCTGGAATACAGTAATGGCAAACCATTTCTTTATCTTGGTGATACAGCATGGGAATTATTTCATAAGCTCGATAGGGAGGAAGCATCCGAATATCTTGAAAATCGGGCTGAGAAAGGCTTCACCATAATTCAAGCCGTTGTGCTCGCAGAGCTTGATGGGTTACACACCCCCAATGCATACGGTGAGGTCCCTTTGACAGACCTTGATCCTGCCAAACCCACTGAAAAGTATTTTGAGCATGTCGATTTCATAGTTAACAAAGCTGAACAACTTGGTCTTTTTGTCGGGATGCTGCCTACCTGGGGCGATAAGGTGCCAAATGACATCGGTGGTATTGGCCCTGTGGTGTTCAATCCTGAAAATGCACGGATCTTTGGCGAATTCCTTGGCAAACGTTACAAAGACAAACCAATTATCTGGATTTTGGGCGGTGACAGAAATGTTGACAACGAAAACGCCTATCAAATCTGGAAGGAAATGGCTGCCGGCCTAAAAGCCGGAGACGGAGGACTTCACCTGATTTCTTACCATCCACGTGGAGTGCATTCCTCAAGTTATTGGTTACATAACGAGGAATGGCTCGATTTCAATATGTACCAGACGGCACATTTTCATCGTTTTCAGAAGGTTTACGAACACGCTGCTTACGATTATATGATGTATCCGGTGAAGCCTACCTTAGATTCAGAACCGGCTTATGAAGATATACCCATGGAATTTTGGACCTTTAACGAATGGAGGACAGATCCAATGGTTTTTTCAACCTTATTCGATTCGGATAACCTTATAGAAGACACTGCTTATTTCAAAAAAGGCTACTTTACCGATTATGACGTTCGGGTGCATGCCTATTGGAATCTGCTTTCAGGAGCATGCGGTTATACTTACGGAAATAATGCCGTATGGCAGATGTTTTCCAAAGGGTCGGATCCGGAAATCCCCTGCCTTTACGACTGGCGCGAATCACTGGACAGGCCTGGAGCCCAACAAATAAGACACATTAAAACACTATTTACAGAGTATTGCTTCTCAAAGATGGTTCCTGATCAATCGGCAATCACTGGAAAAAATTACAGGAACGATCTTCATATCAGGGCTGCTGTGGCTACTGACGGTTCTTTTCTTTTGGCTTATATGGCGCAGGGCCAGCCAGTTTCAGTGGTAATGAAAAAAATTGCAGGGCAAAACGTCAATGCAAGGTGGTTTGATCCCAGAAATGGAAAGATGACAGCTTTAGGGCAATTTCAAAACGTCGGGACAGAAACCTTTACCCCGCCCACTTCAGGTATTGGCCACGACTGGGTATTGGTTCTGGAAGATGCTGATGTATACAAAAGCCTCGAATAGAGACCATTATTAATTTTAGAAAATTCAAATGCACTTGTTGGATGTATATGCTTCCGCGTAAAATAACTTAGGTATGCTGTCTGAAACTATTTTACTATTTGCAGGAAAATCTCCTTCCCTGCTGATAACCTGAACTTTTGCTTTTTAACAAATACCTCGAGTTCAATAGTTTGATTTTTGGCTGAAAGCGGCACAACATTTACCGTGTTGCTTTCCCATTGGATTCACTACCCTGAGGCTGGTTCATACTGGCACTGGCGTGGTAATCGTGGGATTGTTATGCAAAATGAAAAAACGCCGGTGTTAAGGCTAAGCGTTCCCATAGAAGTTGAGATTTCCAGACCGCAGACGACGCATGTCATTTTGCAGGTGACAGATACTGGCACACCAGCACTTACAAGATATCAAAGGGTGATTGTGAATATTTTGCCTCAAAGATTATTGAGTGCCTTAAGCTGAAATAATTGTCAATCAGATTATTATTAATTACCGATTATTAAAAAGTTTAGAAATATGAAGTTGATTTTCACCGTTTTAGTATCTTTTAGTCTTTTACCATTTCTGTCGGCACAGCAAATCATGCAGGTAAAGGGCAGGCATTTATACGATCCATGTGGCGAGCAGGTAGTGTTGTGGGGCATTAATGAAATGTTTATTTGGTCTGATGATCCTACCGGTGAAAAGATTATGCCCGAAATTACCAAAACCGGTGCCAATGCAGTCCGTATCGTTTGGCTTACCGACCAGCAGACCGCAATAGCTTCACCCGAAAACCTCGATAAAGTTATTCAAAATAGCATTGCCAATACCTCAAAAAAGACTATGTTTCTAAACACTCGTAGATGCAGTTGCCGCTAAAGCAGATACAGGTATTCGTCTTGGGATAGCGCTGCAGACTGGGCGTTTTATCCTCATGCCTAGGGCAGTGCAGCCGTTGTGTCGGGTTTTAATCCGTAGTAGTCGAGTATCTGGGATAGCCCAAGCCGGGATTTGATCTCCTGGATGTCCATAACAAAAAACTTTTAATTTTTTTATGCATCTTTTTACCGTATTTTTGGGCTATTAATGCATCATCATCTATTTAAAGGTGTAATCATGACTAAAATAGGTGACAGGATAGCGCGGCTACGCAATCAAAACGGCTGGTCGCAAACAGAACTGGCCAAAAAATAGGAGCTTCAAGAGAGTCTATTGGCAAGTATGAACGCAACGAAGCCTTACCCTCGGTAGAGACATCAAAGAAAATCGCCGATGCATTTAGCGTAACGGTGGATTATCTTGTAGACGAAACTGCCCGGCCTACTTTTGATAAACTCACCGTGAGAAGACTTCAGGATATTGAAGCACTTGTACCGGAAGACAGGAGCCATTTGATGGCCTTGATGGATGCATTTCTAAGGGATGCCAAAACGAAAAAAGCTTACGCTTCGTAAATTTGATGATATGAACAACACTATTATTATCCATACCGAAAACAAGGAGCAGGAAAAGGCCCTGAAGGCTTTTGCCAAAGCGCTTAAAATGAAGTTTGAAGTAGCCAAAGAAAAGCCCTACGACCCTGAGTTTGTAGCCAGAATCCAGGAAAGCCGGGAACAGTACAAAAAGGGTGAGTTTATAAGCGTTGAGAAAAAAGATATAAAAAGTTTTTTGGGACTGGAATGACTTACCGCTTAGACTTTACCAAACGGGCACAGGAACATATTGCCGTTCACAAAAAATCGGGTAATAAGTCCCTGTTGAACAAAATAGCCATTCTATTGGACGAACTGACCGAACATCCGTTCACCGGAACCGGAAAGCCCGAACCGCTAAAGCATAACCTGGCCGGTTTGTGGTCACGCAGGATAAACAAAGAACACCGACTTGTATACGAAGTACTGGAAACTGCCGTGGTGGTTCACAATGCTAAAGGACACTATTGAAAACTTAATCGGAATTCCGAGGCTACACTAGCGGTCGTAGGTTCGCTAAAATCTAAACCCTATGACCAGATGGGGAGTCCTTAGGTACAAGGCTCGTTATGCCCCAACTGTCGTATACATTTAGGGTATATTTACGATTCCTTACACAAAAGAATCTCTAGGTTTTACTCTCAAGGCTTTTATTGTGTAGAGGACGTTACTTTGTGGTAGGTACAAGCGGATGCTTGCACCAGAAGCACACTGCTTACAACCTTGCGCCGGTGAGAGAAATTTTCCGATTGGTTATTCAATATTTTAGTATACTTTCCTTCAATTCATAAAATCCTTTAAGGATTCTTGAATTAAAATTTGGATTTTCCTCTCTAAAGAAGAGATATCTGTTGCTTCTGCTCTTGAAAAGTCAGAATTGTATATACCTGGCTCCTTAGTATTCATACTCCTTTGATTTTTATATACAATCCTTCCTTTTTTATCAAAAAAGTAAATATAGAAATGCATAGTGAAATGGCCAAGCACTTCAAAGGATCCAAATTGTGTATGGCTTGTGCCTAAATCTTTAAATTCAAGACATGGTAGAATCTCAAATCCCTCGTCCGAAGAAAATTTGTAATAATGTTGAGTAACGAAACTCTCCATATTTTTGGATGTTTTTGAGGTTTCCCCGGTTGTCATATTGGAGATTAAATCTCTTGAAGCGTCTAGATAATATTCGTCGAAAATAAATCTATTTTCACCGCTATCCAACTTTACCACATTCATGTCCAGATCAATTAAAGTAGAGTAGACAATATCTATGAAACGCTCACGACATATCGCTCTGAAAACAAATGGCTGAAATCCGTTGATTTTCCTGTCTGCCAAAACAATATCCTTTAGCCATAACCTTTCACCATTATATTTATTATCGATAAAAGGCTTATAACCATCAAGAACATCTTTTTCCCTGGCTTTTTATGGAGTATCATATACTTGAGTACTCGTACATCCAATCAAAAAAAACATTGTAAAGTGTATGAAAAGCAATATTTGCAGAACTTTAATCATTTAATAGTCAAAAGGTTTTAGAAAAAATAAATACTTAGTTTAAATAAAATTGCTACAAATTCTTGGAATTCACTATCGAGAGAAGATTCTAATGCCTCCAAATGTGGTAGTTCATTCATCCACTTGAATTGATTCTTCTTTTTCATTGTCCACCCCTAAATAATCTCGAATTGCCATAAATATCATTTCCTCAAAATTCTCATTTGTTAAGGTTCTTTCAATTGGATAGGCCAAAGCTTCTTCCCAAAATGCAAATTCCCTAGGTTTTGCATGTATACCGGAAATATTCTTGTAAATTAATTCACCATCATTATTAAAAATAAAAACCATAAATGTCACGAAATAATTAGAGATTACAGAAGTCATTCCGGCATAACCCCCAGAAGAACGGTCTTTTCTAATGTCAATTGCAGGAACCAAAGAAGACTTACCAGATGTATTTTTCATTTCTTTTACAAATTCAAAAACACTCCGCTCAACCCTTTGAAAATGATGGTGACTGAAATCAGGATTATAATAATTATCAGGACTAAATATGTTAAGCAATTCATTTTCTTGAACCAAAGGCAAATTTAAGTCATGCAACACATTAGAAATGGCAGATACCACACTATCTTCATTTGTTTTTAAAACTTTAATTCCTTTAAAATGTGACCCTGTGATAAAATTTGCTAATAAATAATTACTTATAATCAAAGAATCCCCATTATATTGTTCAATAAAAACCGGCTTAAAGCCAGCAAATGCAATACTTCTAGAATCAATTTGTGCAGTTTTATCTGTTGGTATAGGTATACCACAAGAATAGAATTGTAGCAGTAAAAGAATTAATATTACACTTCTCATATTAAAAGCTACTATAAAATAATGATTTGAAAAAATATGAATGCGCATTATAGTTAAAATATCCCTTCCAAATTTGTCGGTTGTAGGTCAAGGATGAGTTCATGGCACAATTATTCAATGTAGTCCCGCAAGGCTTCCCTGATCATCTCTTCAAAATGCTCTTCTGTAATCCTTTCTTCTATTGGAAATGTCAAAGCATCTTCCCATTCCCATATACTTTCAGGTTTTGCGTTGACACCAGATTGATCTTTATAAATTAGCTCCATTTTATCATTGAAAACATAGACTATACAAAACACATAATAATCAATATATACAATGAAGAAAAACATTTGCAACTTTTTTCACTCACATAAGGTTCTTATATTTGTGTATTATAAGGAAAATAATGTTTTTATAGCCCGTATAAGTATTAATCTAAGAATACCTTTGGTAAAAAAAGGCTGCTTTAAGGAAGGAAAATTAAATGAGCAAGGGCGACCTGGCAAAAATGCTCAATATCTCTATCTCGGTGATTGGATGCTACGAAAGGGATGAGATGAAACACCCCACGAGAAAAGTCTTCTCACACAGGGGGATGATTATTAAGGGTGTTCCATCAGTCCTTTAAAAAACAAATTATAATCTGATGAAACCTTCCATCGAAGTGGCACAAAAGAATGCCGGATTCCTGGATACCACGGTAGGGTACTTATTGGGTGAGAGCGCAGATGCCGAACTGTTAAAAACCCCATTATGTTACAGCGGTTAAAAGAATTCAACAGTCTGCCGGAAAAGGACAAGAACTATATCCTTTATGCCCTGGACGGGCTATTGCAAAATGTTAAAGCCAAAAAAGCCTTTGCCTGATTATGAAACAGATTACGATAAACATACCTGATAACAAGTATTCCTTCTTTCTGGAACTGCTCAAAAACCTGGGGCTGGAAAAGGTAAAGGAAAAACCAGTGGACGCCAGACAGCAAGCTTTAGAAGGGCTCGAACAGGGCCTTAGAGAGGTAAAGTTGATCGAGGAAGGTAAGATGAAAGGCACACCGCTTAAAGAGTTCCTCGATGAACTTTGAGGTTGAACTTACAGAACATTTCAAAAAAGAGGCCAGGAAGCTCACCAAAAAATACCGTTCCCTCAAAACTGAACTGGAGGCTCTGGGTGAAGAGCTTGCCAAAAACCCAACAACCGGTACACCTTTGGGTCATGACGTTTACAAGGTGCGCTTATCCATAGCTTCAAAAGGCAAAGGAAAATCAGGTGGTGCCAGGGTGATCACTTTTGTGAAGGTGGTCAAGGAAAAAGTCTACCTCGTATCCATCTACGACAAAAGCCAGCTCGATAACCTGACCAAAGAACAGATCCTTGAGCTGATGAAAAAGGCTGGATTGTTATAAAAAACCACGATCTCCCGAGGCTTTTTCTAATTCTTACTTTTCCTTATATCCTTTTGTTTTTTCTCCTTAGGTGGCTCTAGACCAAAAGTAATGGGAAGCACCATAGTAGACACTACTTTCTTGCCCCGTTGCTCTGCTGGGATAAATTTTGTTTCTTCTATTAATGCAATGGCTTGGTCATTTAGCACCTCATAGTCCGTTTTCAGAACTTTGGCGCAATGCACCTGCCCGGTGGTGTCTATCACGAACTGGACGAAGACTTTGCCTTTAACTACGGATATATCGCTATGCTCCTTTACCGATTTATAAAAACTCTCAAGACCACCAACTGGAGTCGGTTGGCTTTCAAACACATGAACGAGTTCAGTAGATTCGTCTGAATCAAAATTTTTGAAATAATCCTCACAATCTATAGCCTGAGTATAGACAGTAAAACTTGTCATAAGATGAAAATTAAATTATTGCATCTCAATAGTATTCTGGAACCATCTGCTTCTTGTCGTAAGCTAAGTTTTGCAGGCCGTATTTGGTGATGATTTCTTGCCTTTTCATCTTAACCGCTTGATATAATCCTTCATCGCCAGCCTGACCAACTCGTCCCAGTGTTCCTGGGTTACCAAAGGAGCTGGTGGAATTGCTTCTGCTTCAGCACGGGAATCGGCCCAGGTTCTTTCTGAGGAATGCCTTATCTGACGTATATAAATTACTTCATTATTATGAACTATAAAAACAACTAAATTAATAAATGAATTCATAATAAAACCTCTGCTACCTGCCATTCCTCCCGATGAAATAAAACCTGTAAAGCCAATTTTATTTAAAATGGAAATCACAGGAACAAGTACCAAAATATCATTTGATTCTCCTGCAACTTCCTTTATCCATTCCTTATCTATCTTTCGTATTCTTATCAAATAATCTTTATAAAATGTACTGTCATTATGATTTTTTCCCTTTTCAAGTTGGGAAATAATGGGTAAGTCCAGTTTATCAAATGACTTCCAAATAACCTGCATTACGCTATCCTCATTAATCGGGATTGGCAAACTGTTATGTGTTAGATTGGCATGTGCTTGAGAATTATATAACACGTAATTTTTAATAACAAGAGAATCAGAATACGAATAAAACTTTTCTGCCTTACTATGTCCCTTGTTTAATCGACTAAATTCCCTATGGCATCCGGTTATTATTGTTAAAAATATAACAGTAAAACTTGCGATCACAATCTTCTTTTCCATCCTAATACCAAGTATAAAGCCAGCTATAAGCAAACGATTTTACACCATAAGATGCTCCTTTACTTCTACGATAGTCCCCGTATTTAACCTGTTGCATCTTGGTTTTAAAATAGTAATTCGAAGAATATTCCGCACCATAAGTAAGCATTGATAATCCAAATCTTTTAGAAAAATTAAAAAATTCGCTTTCAGATTGGTTACCCTCCATAATCCCCTCCTGCACACTCGCACCGATTCCGCCCACCATAAAGGCCGCACCGTGGATGGCCAAGGGCTTTTTGAAAAACTCCTGCTTCTTGTCGTAGGCAAAGTTTGAGGCTACGTTCTGCAAGCCATACTTGGCGAAGATTTCTTTATTGGCATATTTATCCGCTATCCCCCATTTTTCGGAAATTGAGCCATTGAAACTTTTACCAGCCAAGGTTGAAAGCCCTCCACCTACAAAGGACTGGACTAAGCTATATTCATTATCTATTCTTCCATGCGCCATATCATTCATGCCAGTAAGAACCCCTCCAGTAAAAAAACCTCCAAGCACATCGCCAGCGACCTCTTCACCACCAATACCTACAGCTGAACCAACATAACCGGCTGCAAAATTGCCTAGCATATGTCCGAGTCCTTTATCAGAATCATAATTATTTGCCATATTTACAGCGCCTGAAAACGAATTAGATGCTACACCAGCCAATTTTGAAGATTTGGCAATCGTAGTAAAACTTGCTTTGGCTTTTGCACCTAATACACCAGCTTTACCCATACTTGCTGTAAGAGCTACACCTACTAAAGCTCCCTTGAAGGCTCCCTTCCACCAGTCTTGACCATTATTATGGGCGATTACACCTACAGCAGTTGCTCCAACCACTGCCCCAATTGCTAATGCTAAAATAACCAACTCCCCATCAGGGTCCACCATCATCACCGGGTTATTCCCCATCCCTGTATAAGGGCTGGCAAATTGGTTTTGGGGGTCCACACCTATAAACCTCTGCGCAACTTTTTAGCAAACAAAAACGGCCTCTGGCACCACCTTTACAAAGAACTTACAGCGACTTAACACTGTCTGCAAAATAGGTATTTTTCTTCCTTTATGGACTATCATCAAAATTCTCCAACTGATTTAGAAGATCTAAATGTCTTTCGTTGCGTTTTATTCTTTTTATTTTACGACTTCTTAATCTATGAGACTTCTTAATTATTGTGCGCCTATTATTTTCAATATGAACCGTATCCTGATTACCAAAGTTGTAGAAATCGCATACAATTTCATCATTATCTATCCAGTAATTGAAATTCATCAACATCCAAGGATTTCTTCCTTCCCAATGACCATACTTCCCATGCCCTAATGAATCAAAATAGAACATGGATATTCTTACTTCATCACAGTAGCCCAAGGGCTCAAAATATTTTAATATGCTTCTATTAAAACACATTCGGCCAATATAATATGTCTCCTCAGCAAAATACTCCTTTTGGCCAGTCTTAACCGTTTCTATGGACTTACAACCGACCACTATAAAGATTAAAGCAAAAAAATAAATGCTGCTTTTCATATTGGTTGTTTTTTTAAGCTATTTTATAAATATATCATACCAATGATTTATCCTTCCTTGGTTATAACCCCTTCTGAAACCGAAATTCTTAGCACTATTATGGGCTCTTATTTCCATTAAAGCTTGCCATTTTCTGGTATCTTTTCCACCTACTTGCAAAAGCAATTTATGAGCCCATCCATTTTTAAAGTCCCATGCATGTTGTCGCTCATGTATAAGGGTTTCCTTTAACTTCGTTAACGAAACCATATTTTTTGAATTAAATGTTAGGGTAGTATTTACCCCACCAGGATAATTTTTAGCTGCACTAGCAACAGATTCATTGGGTACTGTAATTTCTGCAAATTTGTTAGGCAACCTTTCAAATCGAATGTCTGTTATACCATTATCCAATAAATTGTACTCTCTGGCATAATGTAATACGGCATGTTTTCTACCACCCTCTGTTAAGTTTCCGAAAATTGAATTCCTTTCGAAAAAGGAGTTCTGAGCATTATTATATCCTTCTCTTGCACCCGAAACTCCTCCCATGATAGCACCAGTAATTGCCCCTTGTTTAAAACCGCTCCAAAAGGAACCCTGAGCCCCACCTGTCATGATCATATTTCCAAAACCTCCTCCTAATCCTCCAGAAGTGGCATAAAGACCCCCTTTTACTACTGCTCCGGGAACAGCACCATATACATTCGCTGATATCGAGTTCCATGCCATTCCAGCACCTGCGCCTGCTATGCCTGATATAGCACCAACCGCAGCGGACTTACCAAATTCTCCCAGATTCCAATTTCGAAGATTTCCATCCTGTACAAGTTTACTTCCTGTGTAGACTCCTCCATTGATCACAGCACCCCACAAGGCCGCATCAATGAAAGTCCCGATCCCCGGAAGTATAGCTGAGAACACAAACTCCCCATCAGGGTCCACCATCATCACGGGGTTATTCCCCATTCCTGTATAAGGAGAGGCGAATTGATTTTGAGGGTCTACACCTAAAAACCTTACCTTTTGATCATAATAGGTATGTGTATTGAAATAGTTCACTCCACCCTTTTAAAATACTCCTTTAAGGTTAAAGATACCAAAGAATCAAGAACTACCTGAGGTACCTGATACCTCAATCGCTCACCTCGCTCACTGAACACTTCTGTCCAGTAGGCTCGATTGTCCATGTAAACCAGCGTATCATTTTGATAGATTGAAGTAACCAACTTGTATTCAAAACTATGCCTATCATTCCCCATGTACTCTACGAATGTGAGTCCACCACCACCTTCAATATTTCTGTATGTATAAGATGTTATGATCAAAGTAGGCTCTATAATTTTATTACAACATGAGAATTTGTCATTGTTTAGGCTTCTTTTTATGAAATTAAAGTCTTGGATTAGTAAACTTTCTCTATTGCTGCCACAAAAAGACAGGTTAAACGACCTTGAGTAAGATAGTCTTAAGGAGTTTAGAACATCTTCACGTATTATTGAAATACTGCCCTTAGTGCTCCTTCCTATATTTGCTTCATGGCGAAACTTGACTTTAGCGATACAAATGCTTTCTGGTTTTTGGTATGATTTCAAAAACTTTCTTTCTTTCCTGTTAGCACGTGCATAGTAGTCGTCTAACATTAAAAAATTCTTACCACAAGAGCTCATAATCATGCCGAAAAATAGTAAAAGGTAAAACGCTTTCATAGTCGTCCGTAAAACCAGAGATTCCACTTGAAATAATTTACCAAAGCTTTATTGCCATCGATCTTAAATCCATCGTAGCGTTTTTTAATCCATCCGTTAATTGCCCAATCGATCGCTTGGTATTCCATTCGCGCACCAAACGGAAATCTGCTAAAATCAGCTTCATCAGCAAAGAAGAATGAGCTTTGTTGGAATGCCCCACTGGCACCGCCCCACAGAAATAAATCCAAATGCCCGCCTTTGCGCTTTCTGAAGTCTTCTTCCTTAGTATAGGCAAAGTCGTAAGCATTGTTTTGAAGGCCGTATTTTATGAAATTGTCGCCGTGGTTCATCAGCGTTTTGGTGAAGATATTCTTGTTCTTAAACTTGACCAACGTGTTGACACCTTCAGCTTCCTTAAACAGCGTATGCTTCCCCTTCACGGCTCCGTTCATTCCGACAAAGGTTGAAAGCGCCCCGCCCACAAATTCTTGCCCACCCTGATAATCAAAGCTTGCACCATTCACAGCCCAAGTGCCCAGACCGCCTATTCCCATACCGATGAGCTTGCTTTCTGAACCATAGCCTATGGAGCCACCGGCAAAACCTGCTGCAAAATCGCCAAGGGTATTCCATCCCAGACCTTCATCGGAATCGAAGTTGGAAATGGTGTTGATAGCTCCGCTCTTGAGCCCCGTGGTAATACCTTTTGTTGATGTAGCCTTGCCCATCACTGTGGCAAACTTGGATGCTTTTGCAGCTTTACCAACACCTGCGGCAGCTTTTCCGGCAGCAGTTAAACCCTTGGCAACTTTTGCTGCTTTCAGTGCTACTACTGCTTTTTTAACTAAAAAAGCAGCTGCGACAAAAGCAAACTCCCCATCCGGATCCACCATCATCACGGGGTTATTCCCCATGCCTGTGTATGGACTGGCAAACTGGTTCTGGGGATCTACACCTAAAAACCGTCCTAACACCGGTTCCCGATACGCTGCACTATCGGGACAGGCGTACATCCGGGCATGGAAGTCGTACACTTCCAGTGGGGAAATGCCATCATCGTACCAGTATTTGGTTTGATACATAAACCTATTGATATGGCTTATATCAGGATCTTTATAAGCCAATGGTTTAATAGGCAATCCGTAGGGATAGTAGTCGTCAATTTGCAATGCAGTTACCGCCGATCGACTCATGATAATAAAATCATCGAAATAGATATTGACATCTTCCTTCCCTTCATTGCTCACATACACAAACAAATGACCTGCCTCGCTGGCCGTAAAATTGCTCTCTAATTTCTCCCAGTCGCCATTGGCCGATTTACTCACACGGGTAAAACCTACCACCGGATTTTTAAAATCTTCATCTACATTTAACTGCCAATTTGTACCATAGGAACCTGCTCGCTTTACTCGACTAAAAGGAGAATTATCAAATTCGACTTCAGCCCAGGGATTGACATCGGTCGCAACCTTATTGGAAGAATTGTTATAAAAATTGGTTAATCCATCCATATCACTTGAGTAGAAAGTACGATATTTATGCAGCATACACAATTATAACTGAGCAGGATAACAAAGGAACAACATTGTTTCTGCACTTATCTTTACATAATAAATGCAAATATTCAATACCTGATCACTATCGCCTCCTATTCATTTTTCGTCTATTTATTTGAAATGAAAAAAATTATAGCTGCGAAGATGTAATCATTTCATATAGTTGACAAAGCTGAAATTATCATTTAAAAGTGTTTCATTGCTTATTTTTCAGTTGTCATGGCAGCAAACGCATTTTTTAAGTGAAGAAGAAAATAATTTTTAGAGGCATTTGTCAATGCTCATATACTATCTAATACCCATCATCAAAAATTAATTGCATGCATATAACATCTAAATATTGAATATAATTCACAATAATGCAAACATTTTGAAAAATATATTTCAACAAATTAGCAAATGTTAACAATTCACAAATCGAAATCCTGTATGCCATTAATCAGGTTTAAATTATCTGGTTACCGACCAATGATCATAGACTGGTGGATGAGTTCTTCTTAGTCGCTAAATTACTTATATTCAAAGTCCTGTTTTTTTATCTCCCCTTTCTTCCTGCTCAACATCTGCCTGACTTTATCGAACTCTTCTTTCAGCTTTGATTTCTCCTTGACCGACTCCCTTTCGCTTATCTGCAACAGGCTGTACCTGGCTTTGATTTCCTCATGGCTCTCTGATAATTCCTCAAATCGTCTGCGATATTCCTGGGTAGATCGCTCCAAGGCATGAATCTTTTCTTCCTCCTGCATTTTCTTCTACCTGTACTTCTTTTCAAACAAGGCAGCATACTGTTGTTGAAATGGTTGGAGGCCTTATACAACACTGTGAATTCGGGAGTAAAGGTGGTCCTTGCGGGTTGGGAGGCCGCCTTGAACAGTCTCAGGTTAATCCTGATATCATTACATATTATTGCTTAACAATTTGCAGGGAAATCTCCTTCCCTGCTGATAACCTGAGTTTTTGCTTTCTATCAAATACCTCGAGTTCAATAGTTTGATTTTTGGCTGAAAGCAGCACAACATTTACCGTGTTGCTTTCCCATTTCAAACTTTTAACTTCGATCTGACCTCTGCAAAGCACTCCTTGTATTTCGCCCGAAGGCCAAATTTCAGGCAGTGCCGGCAGCAACCTGATCCTTCCGCTTTCTGAAGCAACCAGGGCTTTAATGATAACAGCCGGCATCCCTCCACTGATATCCATATTAAACAATGATTTGTGATTGTGCATAGATGCGAGGTTGTCGAGCCAGAAGCGGTTGACCAGATGCTTCAGACATTCATGAACAATCTCGCCATCTCCAAGACTCGCCCCAACCAGTGCAAGCTGAACAAGGCCAAAAGACATAAACCCCCTTTGATCCTCTCGCCAATGCTTATCCAATCGATAATGAATGCTTTTTTTAAACGCTTCAATCAAGGTTGGATTCGAGGCAATTTCTTCAAGCATCATGCCATGATAGAGTTCATAAAACTGAGATGAGTGCCAATGCAGATCATTGTTGTCGAGTCTTGGTGTAAGCCACTCTTTAATAAATCCATGCTCATCGGTCATATATGCCGGCATTTTTGAAAGCATTGTTTGCCATGTAGGAACCCTTTCTCTGTTCATGCCCAGCTCACGAGACGCACTTATGAGGTTTCTGAACAGCTCTTTGGCCATAACCACTTCTGAGGTGGCATTGTAAGAACCCTGAGAATTGCTGTTCCCCGGAGTATTCTCTGGTGACTGCGTAGGTGAAAATATAAACTTACCATCAGCACCTTCGTACAGATAATCTTCAAAGAATACCGCGCATTTCTCCATAAAAGGTATTGCGCGTTCGGCAAGAAATTTCTTATCCCCGGTATACAGGTAATAATCATAAAAAAATGAAGCGGCCCATGCTGCCCCACCTACCCAAAAGCCCCCGGCAAAGGATGGGTTCAATGCATTGTTGTATCCATGCGTAGTGGTTCTGGAAGGTAAAACAATGCCTCTTGCGCCAAAAAGATGCTTTGCATTTATTTCCATCCAGGGAATTAAACTTTCTATATAGTTAATATAGGCAAGCATAAGCTCCGGGGTATTGCCTTTCAACATACTCGCTATGGCTGAAGGGACATTGCCATTATGGGTATAGTCACTGGCCCAATCGGGAACATAGGTGCCTGCCCAATTACCCTGTAAATTGGGTGGGAGCTCGCCGGTGCTTGAAATAATGTTGTACCGGCCGGCATCAAATTGTTTTTCAATAAGTGCAGGGTTTAAATGATCATTGGTTGAAATTTTATGAAGCGCTTCTGTAGTCAGTTGGTGATCCGCTCCTCCTCCAAGATCGAGCTTTACCCGCTTAAACAATTCCCCGTGGATACGGGCATGCCGGTTCAGCAAAAGGTCGTAGTTGCTTTCCAAAGTCTTACATCGCTGTTGCATGGCCTCCATCTTCGACTGATCGGGGTCGTAAAGCAGGGCAATGTCGATCAATACCAATATTTCATCAGCCTCTTCGATAATCATGCGATCGCGCACTGTTTTTACCGTACCTCCTTTTACCTCTACCTGCGCCAATCCTTCCAGGGCATGGATACTTCCGGGATAAGCATGAGAAAACCTGTTTTTAAAAGACAGATAATTGTCATTGGCCTTTATTTCAACATCAGTAATATGTGAAGCAGCTCTTACAACAGAACCTTCAATATATTTATAATCAAGCTTGTTATCCGGAATTCTTCTGCGAAGTCTCAATTCACAATTCACAATTCCTGGCTCCGATCCTTTCATCTGCATTATCGCGATCCCGTCTGCCCGGGATACAAAGAGCTTTCTCTCATAGCTTCCATGCTTATCACTCCATTGAACAACAGCTTCTCCTGTTTCAAAATTAACTGAACGTAAATAATCTCTGATTTCCTTGTCAGTATTCATCAGTATTTTCAGATCAAATGCTGGAACAAAAGGGTCGGGATACATAAATCCTGTCTGTCCAGATAGATCAAATTGCAGTTGGGTTGCTTGTTTATACTTTCCATCGGCAATAAGCTTTCGGATTTCAAACAACCGGGCCGATTGATCTGGTGGCATAAGGGGAGCGCCCATTGGTAAAAACAGCCTTTCGTGAGTAAAAATGATGGTTTCGTCAAGCGGCTGGCTGAACACGTTGGCGCCGATGGTGCCGTTTCCCGATAATAAACCCTGCTCCCAGGTTTCGGCAGGCTCTGAACTGATAAAGCCGCGATCCGGAGCTTTGATTTGCCCTACTGCCATGGGATTTAAAAACAATACACATCCGGAAAGCAGTATTACTGAAAAGAAAAAAACTACTTTTCTCATTGCATTTTTCAATCTGTTTTTCTTTTTGAAGGCATTCTGGCCTGGGTTTCAGAAAGCCATGTCATCAACTTATTTTTGAGATAATCTGCTTTTTGTACTTCAACCTTTGCCAGATCATTTCTTTCTCCGATATCCTCAGAAAGGTTATAAAGCTCTATTCTGTTATCTTCATAAAAATAGATCAATTTCCAGCCATCTTCCTGTATGACAGAGCCCGGGTTTCCCCCCTGATTGCCATAGTGAGGATAATGCCAGTA
The DNA here is from genome assembly GCA_020832305.1 of Cyclobacteriaceae bacterium. GTDB lineage: Bacteria > Bacteroidota > Bacteroidia > Cytophagales > Cyclobacteriaceae > JAFIEV01. The sequence continues at coordinate 164,820 of JAFIEV010000040.1, forward strand.
TATGGCATCCCTCGAAAAATCAGAGGCTTTTCCTGTCAGCAGCGGGGCAAAACTCAGGCCATCCATTTCTCCATTCCCTTTAAATGAATCCTTTAAGCCTGCCAGTTCGATAAGTGTCGGGTAAAAATCTATGGAAATCAGAGGCGTATTGCTTTCCCTTCCTTCTGGTATGGTTCCTTTCCATGAAACCAGGAGTGGCACTCTGATGCCCCCTTCATATAGCCATCCTTTACCTGCCCTCAAGGGTAAATTTGATGTGGGCTGGCCTTCAGAAGTAGATAATCCACCATTGTCTGAAAAAAACATAATAATGGTATTATCGGTGAGCTTATTTTTCTCCAGGCTTTCCAATACCATTCCAACGGCATGGTCCATCGCTTCGACCATCCCTGCATAGACGGCATGTGCCTGTGTGGTGCGGTTTGTATTGGCATATTCCGGCTCAAATTGATCAGTGAGGTTCATTTTGGCTCTTTTTCGCAGGTACTTAAGTTCCAAAGCTTCTGTGGTCATCAATGGAGTATGCACAGAATAGAAAGAAAGGTAAGCAAAAAAAGGATTGTCTTTATTCTTTTCTATAAATGACGCCGTTTCCTGACCCAGTCTTAACGGAAGATATTCACCTTCGGGACCATTTTCCATTCTAGGGTTGTTGTATGGAGAAAAGAATTTATTGCCAGTACTTGGGGCTCCTCTGTTATTGCCACCAATATTGATGTCAAATCCCTGATGTTCAGGCCAGTACTCCTCCGATTCACCGAGGTGCCATTTTCCGGCAAAAAATGTTTTGTAACCAGCGTCCTTAAAAGCTTCTGCAAGGGTATATTCTTCCAGGGCAAGATTGGGTGAGTATTCTGCAGGAATCAGTGGCTTATTCCTTGTCCAGTGATTCTGATAATTCCAGGGTTGCGGGGCTCCAAACCAGTCGGTGTGATACAATTTGGATGGATATTTTCCTGTCATAATACTGGCTCGTGTGGGTGAACATACCGGAGACGCGGTATAAGCATTGTTAAATTTAGTGCCCATGGCGGCCAGCTTATCTATGTTTGGTGTTTCATAGAAGGAACTGCCATAGACTGCTGCATCCATCCAGCCATAATCATCTACAAGAATGAACAGTACATTGGGCTTTTCTTTTCGCTGCGCAAAGCCCTGTAAGCAAGTGAAAAATAGAATGGTGAAAACCAATAATTGAAAAATTTTTGACATAGCCATTGAAGATCTGGTTTTTGGATCAAGATATATTTATTTTATAATTCGATCAATCTTTCTACATCCTGAAATGGGGTATTGAATGAATATACCTACAGCTTGACCGATTAGACCCCAATATAATATAATATCAGGTTTAATTTGCTATTGTATATGCACAACACAAATCATCCGGGATACCGGTTTTATACTTTATAAAATTGTTTTCAACGAAAACAATACAAAATTACTGGTAAATTAGTAAGTGCGTTTGAATCAACGATATGATAAAGCCCTTGTACATTCTGTTTTTTTTATCACTACCCTTTACAGCATTAGGCCAGAAAAGCAGTGAGGAGTTTTCCATTGATTTCATAGATGTAAGGAAAGGCCTGCTGAGCAATTTCGTAACCAAAACAGTTAGTGATGATGATAATTTCAAATATTTTGCCACAGAAGGGGGTGTTTCAAAATATGATGGCTACAATTTTACCAGTTTTCGTCCAGGTATGGAATACCCTGAACTGGAAAATGAAAATATAGAAACGCTGTTCAAAGATGCGGGCAACAATATCTGGGTAGGAACCAAGGAAGGTGGGATTTCGGTAATTGATGGTAAAACGAGCAAAATTCGAAGTTACAATCACGTATTTTCGACCGTTCCAAACAAAAGATTAAGGGTAATTTCCATTAATGAAGCTGCTGATGGTATGATTTGGATGGGTACCTGGGCTGATGGTGTTTTTGTATTTGATCCCAAAGGCGAAATATTGGTAACGCACTATTCCCTGAATGTCCCCGTATATAAAATAATCCGCGATCGTTATGATAACATTTGGTACGTTGGGGGGCAAACTTTATATAAATTTGATCCTTCTGAAGCGAGATTGATCCGATTTCCTACAGATCACTATTTGAATAATGTGATAGAAGATATCCAAAGAAATAAACTTTGGATGGTAGGTAATTCAGGAACAAGGGTATACCTGCAGAGCTTTGATTACAACACGCAAAAAGTAAATCTTCATCCGGTAAATTTTCAGGCAAGATTCATCAGAGGGATGGCTCTGGACAATAAGAACAGGTTATGGCTGGGCAGTTGGGGCGATGGTTTATACATCAGCGATCAGAACATTAATCATTTTGAAAGAATCAATACCAACCCTCAGGGGGGCAATTTCGAAAATGTAAATTATTCTATCATTCTAGATATAGATATTGATAAAAATGGCATTGCCTGGCTTTCAACGGCTCATGGTGGCGTACTGATTCTATATCCCAATAAAGGCTTTCAGATAATATCCGGCAAATCAGAAAAACCTACGGTTGACCAGAATATTATATCCATTTTCAAAGACAAAGAAGACAGACTTTTTAAAGGCACACTCACAGAGGGCTTATTTTCAATCAACGAAAATGGAGATTTTGAACAAGTAAATCAGGTTATAAAGGCTAAAATCAACACCATTTATGAAAGGGAAAATGCCATTTTTATCGGTACTGCATTAGGAATATACATTGTTAAGGAGAATGATTTTTCAAAAATTACGAGATCCCTGCCCAATGAAAAAATCACAGCAATATTGCTTGATTCAAAAAGCAGATTATGGATAGGAACCCAGGAAAGAGGACTAAGGATGACCCATTACACTAGTGATCCTGAACTGAATAACTTACGCTTATATTCAGAATCGGAAAATCAACGGGTACTCGATAATAACAGAATCAGCCATGTTAAAGAAGATCAGTATGGTAATATATGGTTAGCTACTTATGGTGGTTTAAATTTATATGATGAACAAAACGATCGTTTTTACAATCAGCAAAGTCTTCTCAGGGAGCGTGCCACAAGTATTATCATCAACGACCTTCATCTGAGCAATGGAAAAATTTACCTGGGCACCCCCACCGGCCTGAGCATTCTTAGCTATGACAATCGCACCTTGAAGCTTGAGAAATTTTTTGACAGAAACAGCGGTCTGATCAATGATTTTATTTGTGCCATCGAAGAAGATAAGTATGGAGACCTTTGGTTCAGTACGACCACCACGATCGCCAAATACCAACAAGAGATTGATAATTTCGTCAATTACGACCGGGAAGACGGAGTAATGATCAATTCTTTTCATATCGGGTCATCTTTGGTGGACAAAAACGGCATGATGTTTTTTGGCGGATCCAATGGCATTATAACCTTCAATCCCGAAAAAATTTCTGATGAATTCAATATCCCCGAAGTTGTTTTTACCAGCCTCACGGTCAACAATAAAAGCCTGGAAGTAGGTCAGGAGGTGGATGGGAAAGTAGTTTTGACGCAGTCTATTCAAAGAACGGATACCATTCAACTGGGATATGCACAAAATCACCTGTCGCTAAGCTTTGCGGCCAATGATTTCTTTGGACCTGAAAATATCAGCTATGCCTATAAACTTAAGGGGCTTCAGGATGAGTGGATTAATCTGGGTGTAAAAAATGAAATCAACTTTACAGGACTTCGGTCCGGAAAATATGAGCTCCTGGTTAAGGCAACCCGAAACAACCAGGATTGGTCAGAAGAAAAGAGTTTATCCATTTTTATTGCCACACCCCCATGGTATTCATGGTATGCTTTTTTGATCTATGGTTTGGTCATTGCAGGAATTTTGGTTTTGGTCAGGCATATTTCAAGACGGCAGGCAAGACTGGAAGCTGAATTGAAAATTATTCAGATAGAAAAGGAAAAAGAACATGAGCTAAACGAAGCAAAAATTACCTTTTTCACCAACATATCTCATGAATTCAGAACACCACTTACCTTAATTCTCAGCCCGGTTACCGAATTGATTGAATCATATAATTTAGATTCGGTAGTCAAGGAAAAGTTAAGGTTGGTCGAGGACAATTCAAAACGAATGCTGAAATTGATCAATCAGCTGCTCGATTTCAGAAAATCAGAACACGGGTTGTTGAAATTGAAACATGTAAATGATGATTTCATAGCCTTTGCAAAAGGTGTATACCACAGTTTCGAAAATGTAGCCAAACGCAAAAAGATTAATTATCATTTTGAGAGCAATACAGATAAGATCCTGATAGACTTTGACAGGGATCAAATGGAAATTGTGATTTACAATTTACTCTCCAATGCTTTTAAATTTACCCGGGAACATGGCATTGTCAGCCTCAAGATCGAAGTTTCAAAAGATAAACTTCGTATAATCGTAAAAGACAATGGCATCGGTCTTTCTGAAGAGAACAGGGAAAAGATTTTCAACAGGTTCTTCCAGGTGCAAAGCACAGATGCATCTAAAATGGCAGGTAGTGGCATTGGTCTGTCATTTAGTAAGAACATTATTGACCTGCACGGAGGCTATATTATGGTTGAAAGCACATTAAATGTTGGTACTTCATTTATTGTAGAACTCCCATTGAATGCTGAGGCCAATCATACAGATCCTGATACGCCATCATCAAATTCAGCCTTGCTGGAAGACCTCGATTTTGATTTGGCTGAACAGGCAATGGAGGTTCATGAAGAAAAATCCTCAACCATTCTGGTGGTAGATGATAATGAAGATATCAGAACTTACCTGAAAGATCTGTTGCATTCAGATTATGTGGTGTTGGAGGCGGAAGATGGCATTGATGCACTTTCCATAATCAACCGTGAACTTCCTGAGCTGATCATAAGCGATGTAATGATGCCCAATATGGATGGAATAAATCTGTGTCAGGAAGTAAAAGGGCAGATAAGCACTTCGCATATACCCGTGATTCTTCTCACTGCCAGAACCTCACTTGATTATGAACTGGAAGGTTTGCAAACCGGCGCAGAAGATTATATCACCAAGCCTTTTAACCCCGGCATTGTTAAAACCAAAATTGCTAATATTCTCGAAAACAGGAAAAAACTAAGGGAATACTTCTACCATAAAATACGATTTGAGCCTGATACAAAGGATATTCGTGAATCAAATTTAGATTCGGAATTTATTGAAAAAGCCATTAAACTGGTAAATGACAATTTGCAAAATGAGTCTTTTGGTATCGAAACCATGGTCGATCAACTTTTTATGAGCCAGTCAACCTTATTTAGAAAAATTAAGTCGCTGACAGGGATGTCATTAACCGGATTTATCCGCTCCATCAAATTGAAAACAGCCGCACAATTGATTCTTCAAAGTAATATGAAATTAAGTCAGGTAGCCCATGAATCTGGCTTTAACGATTACAAATACTTTAAAAAATCTTTTGAAGCACAGTTTGGCTGTCTCCCCTCTGAGTACAAAAATAAAATCTTACAACATACGGGCCAGAATTGATCAAAAATGGCAAAAAAGGCGCTTTAAACAGTGCCTATTTTTTCATTTTGCCTGAATTACCCCTCTAAATGATTGATTGAGACCACTGATTAAACTCTCTATAAGTGAGATTTGTATCAGGAATTTTTTCCTTAAATCAACAGTAAACCTAAATGTAATTTTATTTATGGATGTAAACATTACAAAGGATCGCCGCAATTACAGCGTATCAGTTGGATGGCAAAAAAGTTTAGTATTTGCTTTCCTTCTGGCTTTTGGGACGATCATCAATGCTGAAGCTTTTGAGCAAGGCAGGCAAGTGAGCGGACAAGTTACTTCACAGAATGACAATGAGGAGATGCTTGGCGTAACAGTGACGCTTAAGGGAACCACACGTGGTACCGTTACTGACATTAACGGACAATTTTCGATCGAAGTGCCTTCACCGGAATCCGTTCTGATCTTTAGTTTTATCGGATATGACAGCAAAGAAGTGCAGGTAGGCAATCAGAGCATTCTGAATGTAGCATTATCAGAAAGCCAAACCATAATGGATGAACTGGTGGTGGTTGGGTATGGTGAACAGAAAAAACTCAATCTTACAGGTTCTGTAGAAACCATAAAATTTGATGATGCCGTCAACCAACCGGTTACCAATTCAGGACAACTCATGTATGGCCGTTTCGCCGGGGTTCAAATGACCCAGGGAAGTGGGCTGCCTGGCAGCGATCAATCCACCATCACCATCCGTGGACAGGGATCCTTCGGTGGCACCAATCCTCTGGTGGTCATTGATAACATTCAATATCAGGGTATGGCTGAATTCAATAACCTCTCACCCACAGATATAGAAAGTATCTCTGTATTAAAGGATGCTTCTGCGGCTGCTATTTATGGAGCCAGAGGCGCCAATGGGGTTATTGTAGTTACAACCAAAAAGGGGCAAAAGGGAAAGTTTTCTGTAGACTATAACAATTTTACAGGTTTTCAAAGGGTAACGGTGGTACCCGAATATCTCGATGGAGTACAGTATGCGCAATTAAGAAATGAGAGAGATTTAAACTTCAACGGGCCAGATGCGCCACTCAGATATTCACCGGAAGTTATTGATGCCATCAGAAACGGAACCATGCCCGATAGGTACGCCAATACCAACTGGGCTGATGTAGCCTTAAGAGATGCACCTATACAAAACCATTTTTTGGGATTTTCAGGCGGGTCAGACAAAACCACCTACCGGGTTTCATTGGCTTATCTTAAACAGGAAGCGGTTGTACAGGGAAAATTCAAAAATGAAAGATTTAATCTGGGCATTAACCTCTCATCATCACCGAATAAATGGCTCACCATTACCAATGTTACCAATGCTTTCTGGGCTAAGTTCAGAGGGCCGGCCGGTGGCGCAGGTGCCATTACCGGAGAAACGGGCATCATTAATCAGTTCCAAAGATCTGCACCTACCATTCCGGTAAGGTATCCCAATGGTGAGCTCGGCTTTGTAAATGGCGCATGGCAAAGCGTCAACTTTTCGTACCCGATCAACCATGTGCTGGAAACGGGCTTTTTTGGCAATCATGAAAATGATAATATCAATGTAAGTGAGAGAATCGGCCTTAGCGCCAAAATTATGGATGGCCTTACTTTTGAGACAAGTGGAAGTTTGATTTTCAATTTTGGAAATGTTTCTGACTTCAGACCAAGAAGAACCATCAGGGACTGGGAAGGAAATATAGTTAACCAAAATCCTCTCAATTCTTTAAACAACACCCTTAATTTCAATTACAGGTTGATGAATGAAAATATTCTGAGGTACAACACCACGATCAACGAATCCCATAATCTCAATTTTATGTTGGGACACTCTGTAATCTATGATAAAATAGATGGTTTCTCAGGCTCTCTTCAGGGATTCCCTACGGATGTCATAGAAGAATTTAATGGTGGCGGTGTGGTAAATCCTTCGGTAAGTGGTGGTGCTTCGGAAGAAGCCTTGCAGTCATTTTTTGGAAGGGTAAATTACAACTACCAGGATAAGTATCTATTTGAATTCAACCTCAGACGCGACGGTTCTTCCAAGTTTGGACCTGAAAATCGATATGGTACATTTCCTTCATTATCCGCAGGCTGGAACATTGGAAGGGAAACCTGGCTGGCTGGTTCCAGAGTGGTTTCCGATTTAAAGATAAGAGGTAGCTGGGGCGTCAGCGGCAATGACCGAATCGGCAACTATATCTGGGAACAAACGTATGACACCGGCCTTGACTATCACATCGGACAAAGTACCATTATACCTGCCGTAGCCTTGACCTCCCTGGCAAACCCCACCATCAGATGGGAGCGAATAGAGCAGTATAATGTAGGTGTCGACCTGGATTTGTTTCAAAATAAATTAAATGTGTCTACGGATTACTTCAGAAGGATCAGTTCTGATATTCTCTACACCAATTTCCCGATACCAAACTCCATTGGGGTTACCAATCTGGCTGCACAAAATGCTGCTGGCATGGAAAACAGCGGATTAGAAATAAATGCAAACTATCGTCAGAAGTTTGGTAACCTCAGGGTGGAAATAGGTGGAAATGTTACCAGAATGGCCGATAACAAAGTTACCAGCCTGGGTGAGGGCGGTGAAGAAACCATTACAAACTCTAATATTATCAGAATCGGCGAACCATTCCAGGCATTTTTTGGATATCGGGTTGAAGGTGTATTCCAAACGCAGGAAGAAGTAGATGGGGCTCCGGTACAATTCGGAAGTAACCTTAATCGCCCTGGTGATTTAAGATATGCCGATATAAATGGAGATGGAGTAATAGATGCCGACGACAGGGTAGTCATTGGCAATCCTTTCCCAAGATGGCTTTATGGCTTCAATACCAATTTAAGCTATGGTAATTTTGATTTTAATGCCATCTTTCAGGGAGTGGGTCGGATCGACAGACTTATGATGGGCAATGGACAGCTCCCCATGGTGGATGAACGAAACAATGCTCTTTCCTATTGGATCAACCGATGGACACCTGAAAACCCTTCCGAGGATTTACCAAGACTGGGCGGCATAAATAATCAGTTGGTATCTGATTTTTATATTGAAGATATGTCTTTTCTCAGACTGCGAAATATTGAGATCGGCTACACCATACCTAAAGTGTTTTCTGAGCGCCTGATGATACAAAGGGCTAGAATATTTATTGGCGCACAAAACCTGCTGACCTTCACCAAAGTCAAAAATTTTGATCCGGAAAGACAGCGAGGCATAAATACAGAAAGATCAGCGCCTCTTTACAAAGTCTATACAGCAGGTATCAATTTAAAATTCTAAAGTCATGAAAAAAGTAACTATATATATCCTTGCACTTTTATTCTTCACCGCTTGTTCTGATGATTTTCTTGACAGAGGATCACTCACTCAGCTGGCGGAAGGAAACTTCTGGCAAACCGAAGAAGATGCGCAACTGGGGATCAATGGCATTTATGCTGCCCTTCAACAAAATGTACTTTATGGAGGAAGCCTGAATGCTTCAAATGCAGCTGGTATTCCACAACATGATGGCCTGTCTGATAATGCTTTCAACAACTGGAGGTTTGAGGGGCCAGGTAATTTCATGGAAGGTAATGTCACACCCTTCACAGGCTACTTTAATAATTTCTGGACAGCCAACTATCGTGGTATTGCAAGAGCCAACATTGCCATTCAAAGTATCGGTAGTATCACCGATGAGGGTTTTGCCATAGAATCGAGACAAAGGTTATTGGGACAAGCATATTTTCTAAGGGCTTTATTTTATATGAATCTCGCCATCTATTTTGAGGAAGTCCCTTTGATTCTTGAGATTCAGACACTGGAAAATGCTTATGTTCCTAAAAATTCTTATGAAGAAATAAGACAAGCGATCAATGCAGATCTGGAAAGGGCAATTGAATTTCTGCCCGAATCTTATCCCTCTACTTTATTTGGTTATGCGACAAAAGGTGCAGCCCTTTCATTGTCCGCAAGGTGGTATTTGTATAATAAAGAATATCAGAAAGTAGCAGATTACACTTCACAGGTAATGGGTCTGGGATATGGTCTGCATAATAATTATGCACAATTGTTTACACCGGCCGGAGAATTGACCAATGAAATTGTTTTTTCTGTGAGATTTATTCAGGACCAATCAAATAATGGCGAAACTTTTTCTTCAACTTTCGAGGGTATTCCGAGGGTTAACGATCAACCTATGCCAAACCTGGTAGATGCTTATCGTTGTATCGATGGTCTTCCCATTACTGAATCCCCGCTTTACAACCCGCAGAGAAGAAACGAAAACAGAGATCCAAGGCTCACTGCAACCATTTATTTCCAGGGAGATATTTTCCTGATTCACCTCAACAGACCTTTTGGAGGAAATACAGCAACTCGATTTGCCAGAAAAAAATTCACCAGAAACAACCTTTCACCAGAAGGTATTGGTGTAGGTTCAGCTGGCGGACAGGATTGGTATCTGATCAGGTATGCTGATGTGCTCTTAATGCGCGCTGAAGCGCTGGCAGAACTCGGTCAGGTAAATGATGTGTATCCTTTGGTTAATCAGGTAAGAGCCAGGGTCGGTATGCCAGCTATTGAAGATGTTGAAGGTGCAGGTTTAAGCCAAAGCCAGTTGATTGAAATCGTTAGACATGAAAGAAGGGTTGAACTCGCTTTTGAAGGCTTACGCTTTTTTGATATCAAACGATGGGGAATCATAGAAGAAGCCATTAACAGGGCTATTGCTGATCCCGTTGGGCCATACAATCCGCAATATATGGGACGCAGATCTGAAGTATTCCCCGTTCCACAACAGGAATTGGATGCCAACAAAAATCTGTTACAAAACCCGGTTTGGGATTAAGAATAACATATCATAGACCTAATAGAAAAAAGGTGCCTGTATTAAATACTGGCACCTTTACTTAAGATATTCGTACAAGTAGAACCAAAATACTGAATGATTTTCCACAGATTGTGTAAGGTTTTGACTGCTCTTGCTATCATCATGTCTTACGAAGGAGTTGCTCAATCACTCCAAAAACCCAATGTTATCATCATTTTAACAGATGACCAGGGTTATGTAGATGTAGGATTTAATGGAAGCACGGAAATCCCAACGCCAAACATTGATCGGATAGCAGCGAATGGAACAGTGTTTTCTTCAGGCTATGTATCTTACGCTGTTTGTGGCCCAAGCAGGGCAGGATTACTTACCGGTAGATATCAGGATAGGTTTGGGTTTGGAAAGAATCCCCTTTTTGCACCCAATGACTCCACAATGGGGTTGGATCGTGCAGAGCAGACACTTGCCGATTATCTGAAACAAGCAAACTATACTACCTCTATTATTGGTAAATGGCATTTGGGAGCCCATCCTTCGCTTCGGCCAAATGAAAGAGGATTTGACGAATTCTTTGGCTTTCTTTCCGGTGGGCATGATTACTTTCCGGAAAACCTGGTCTTCGAGGATGAATATGCAGTGAAGAGAAATTTCGATGCATACAGAACCAAGTTACTAAGAAATCACCAAAGAGTTGAAGAAACTGAGTATTTGACAGACGCTTTCTCCAGAGAAGCCTTATCTTTTATCGAAAGGAATCAAGACAATCCATTTTTTCTCTACCTCGCCTATAATGCCCCGCATGCACCCATGCAGGCCACCGAAAAATATCTAAAGAGGTTTACCCACATTTCCAATGAAAAACGAAGAACCTACGCTGCCATGATTTCAGCAGTAGATGATGGCGTAGGTGCGATGCTGGACTTATTAGAAAAATTAAAGCTTGAAGAGAACACACTTGTGTTTTTTCTATCAGATAATGGAGGCCCTCCTGAAAATACAGACAATAGCCCACTGAGAGGATATAAAGGAAGTTTTTTCGAAGGTGGTGTGAGGGTTCCTTTCGCAGCACAATGGAAAGGAACGATTCCTGAATCATGCCAATATGAGCATCCTGTAATCTCTTTGGACATCTACGGTACGGTTGCCGCATTGATAGGATTGGAAACCAAAAATGAACTTGATGGCGTGAATCTGCTCCCCTATTTGAAAGGAGAGAATATGGATGTGCCCCATGAAGCATTGTACTGGCGGAATTTTAATGCAGGGAGGTTTGCGATTCGCACCGCTCAGGATAAAATGACTACAGAACCAGATAATCAATTTTTGTTTGACATTCGGCATGATGTATCAGAAAAGAATAACCTGGCGCCAGCCAATATCGGGAAAATGAATGAACTCAATCAAAAAATTGAAGCTTGGAAGGATCTATTGAAAGATCCGGTTTTCATGGGGTTGATGGAAGATAAAGCCTATTCCGAACTTCATCCTGATCGTTTTGAAAGGAAAATTGAAAATAAATAGCCATAGTGAAAGATCGAAAACTTATGAATCATAGTAAATCTATTCTGCCACTTTTTTTTCTGTTACTTATTCTTGCTTTTAGTGCGGAGGCCAGGGATTATTATTTCCACCCGGAAAAAGGAAATGATCAGACAGATGGAAGCTCAATAAGCTCCCCATTCAAGTCTTTTCATAAACTGCAAGAACTGAAGCTAAAGCCCGGAGACCGGGTTTTCTTAGCGGCCGGAGAGGTTTTCTATGAAACATTGTATATCAGAAATGTCCAGGGAAGTTCTCAAAACCCTATCACAATAAGCTCCTATCAATATAATGGATCTACCCCTGGAACTAAAGCCGTTATTGATGCCAAAGGCCTCTTAAACGGGATTCTCCTGGTCAATTCCAGCCATGTTCATATCAATAATATATCGATAAAAGCCGAAGGCCCTACCGATGAAAATGAGGAAGGCGAAATGCGTGTTGGGGTTTTATTGCTGGGTAATGGCATTGAAAAGATAGAAAATATTGTACTGGATAATATACAGATAAAAGATGTGTTTTATGAAAAACCCGGCATCAGCAGATCAGAAGCAGAAGTAAGGTCTGCGAATGGAACTCAGAAATATGGATGGGGAATTCGATTGATAGCCAAAGATGATTCCGAAATAGAACAAGTAACAATCAAAAATTCATCCATTGAGAATGTGAGTCATACGGGTATAAAACTTACCGGAACACAAAGGCAAAACATCAGAAACGTTAAGATTTATGATAATACGGTTTTTCGGACGGGAGGACCGGGGATACAGATGTCTGGTGTCAAGTTTGTCCATGTTAAAGGGAATAAAGTAAGTTATTCAGGAAGCACCGATGATTCAAGGAAGTGGGGCAGAGGCTCAGGCCTGTGGACCTGGTCTGCCTCTCATGTGATGATCGAGCACAACAATTTCACCCATGCCAATGGTCCTGGAGATTCTGCCGGTGCGCATATCGATTATAATTGTGACAATGTGATTTTGCAATACAACTTCAGCGCAGAAAATGCAGGAGGATTTTGTGAGATTCTGGGGAACAATTACAACTGCGCCTATCGCTACAATATCAGTGTAAATGACGGCCACAGGGTAAAAGGCGAAAACGGAGCCTTTCAGGAAGGAAAAATCTTCTGGCTTAGCGGATATCAGGGTGGACAAAAACCAAGGAAAGGACCCATAAACTCCTATTTTTATAATAATACCATCTACGTAAAGGCAGATCAGGTCTCAAAAATTGCCATAGATAACAGATCAAAAGGCATTCTCATTGCCAATAATATTTTCCACATCGAAGGCCCCGTTGAAATGGTGGCGGGAGATCAATATAAGCCGGATGATGGTTATACCGGTACAATGGAAAGGGTGTTCTTTGAAAATAACCTTTACCTCAATACAGCCAATTGGCCAAATGAGGCGATGATTCAGGACCAAAACCCTCTTATTGGTAAGGCGGCATTTATAAATCCGGGAGGCCAAAACCCAAAAGATTATATCCCGCAAAATAAAGACCTTGTAAAAAGAGGAATCCATATCCCTTTCTTGCCCAAAGATGATTTCGGGCTACCACAGGGAATGAACCCCGAAGTCGATTTTATGGGAAATCCCATAAACGGGAAACCCGGCATGGGCGCAATTATTTATGTTGGAAATTAAATTCAAATAAAAAATGAAAATAAGTTTTTTAAGTTTTTTAATGCTTTTTCAAATTGTTTCATACGGTCAGAGAACCTATCAAAACTTTAATCCCGGAAAAATCTGGGAAGACAACCAGGGCGTTCATATCAATGCTCATGGAGGCGGTTTTTTAATACATGATGATACATATTATTGGTTTGGTGAACATAAAATAGCCGGAAAAGAAGGAAACAAGGCCCAGGTTGGCGTAAGTGTTTATTCTTCTAAAGACCTGTATAATTGGAAAAATGAAGGAATTGCCCTTGAAGTCCACGATGATCCGAATTCTCTGTTGGTAAAAGGATGTATCATTGAAAGGCCCAAGGTTATTTACAACCATAAAACTGGAAAATTCGTGATGTGGTTTCACCATGAATTAAAAGACCAGGGCTATAAGGCCGCAATGACCGGACTGGCCCTTAGCGATCATGTGACGGGTCCCTACAGGTACATCAAAAGTGTAAATCCTCATGCAGGTCAATGGCCGGCCAATTATCCTGACAGCCTGAAAAGTAAGCCGGTAAATCTCGATGAAATAGAAAGGTGGTCAAAGGAATGGAAAGAAGCCGTAGTAGATGGAATCTTCGTGAGACGTGATTTCGAAAGAGGTCAAATGGCCAGAGATATGACGCTTTTTGTAGATGACGACGGCAAGGCCTATCACTTCCATTCTTCAGAAGAGAATCAAACACTCCACATTGCCGAACTTACTGAGGATTATCTTGATTTTTCCGGTAATTACACCAGAGTTTTGCATGGTCAGCAAAATGAAGCACCCGCCGTATTTAAAAAAGACGGGAAATATTATATGTTTTCTTCCGGACTTACCGGCTGGAATCCCAATCCCGGTAAATCTGCGGTAGCTGACCATCCTTTGGGCCCATGGACTCCCCTGGGTAATCCATGCATCGGCACTGAAGATGAAATGAATACTACCTTCTGGTCTCAAAGCACTTATGTGATTCCGGTTATTGACAAGAAAAATGCATTCATCTTCGTAGGTGACCGATGGACTCCCGACAATCCTATTGATGGAAGATATATTCTATTGCCTGTAGAGTTCGAAGCTGGTAAGCCGGTATTACGATGGTATGAACAGTGGGATTTAACTTTCTTTGATAAAAAATAAAACTGCCATGCGAAAAAATTATTCACTGATCTTGCTTTTGACAACCATATTTTTGGGATTCGGCTTATGTGCATTAGCGCAGGATAATAAACCGAATATCATCCTAATCCTGGCAGATGATTTGGGTTATGCCGACCTAAGTCTCACGGGAAGCAAACAAATACAAACGCCAAACATAGATGGCATAGCCAATGAAGGAGTCAATTTCACCCAGGCATATGTTTCTGCTCCGGTTTGCGCTCCCTCAAGGGCGGGCATGCTCACAGGAAAAAATCAGGTGAGCTTTGGCTTTGATAATAACCTGGCCAATAACCAGCCAGGCTTTGATCCTGAGTATGCAGGCTTGCCTGTACATCAAAAAACCGTTGCTGAAAGATTAAAGGAAGCTGGTTATGTTTCAGGCTTGATAGGTAAATGGCATCTGGGCGAAAAGGAGCAGTTTCATCCAACGCGAAGGGGCTTCGATGAGTTCTGGGGATACCTCAACGGAGGTCACGATTATTTCACCAGTAAGGAAGGAGGAAAAGGGTACCTGGCGCCTCTGGTCAGCAACTACAAAACGCCTCAACCAATTTCCTATCTTACCGATGACAAGGGAGACGAATGCATCGATTTTATCCGAAGACATAAAAATCAGCCTTTTTTTCTGTTTGCCTCTTTTAATGCTCCTCATGCCCCAATGCAGGCGACTGAAGAAGACCTTGCTTTATATAACCATATCTCAGACCCACACCGCAGAACATACCTGGCCATGGTTCACAGGCTTGATGTAAATGTTGGCCGAATACTTAAATCGCTAAAGGAAGAGGGCATAGAGGACAATACACTTATTGTTTTTCTAAGTGATAATGGCGGCCCTGTCGATAGCAATGGTTCTATCAATGCCCCCTTCAATGGTCAGAAAGGCATATTGCTGGAAGGAGGGCTTCGAGTGCCCTTTATGATGAAATGGCCCGATAAAATCCCAAATGGCAAGACCTATACTCAAGCCATAACGTCGCTCGACCTCATGCCAACCTTTTTAGAAGCCGCTGGAATTGAAGTGAAGGATGCAGATGGTTTGCATGGAAAAAACCTGATCCCTTTTATTAACAATCATCAGCATACAGCGCCGCATACCAATCTTCAATGGAGGTTTACCATAAGTGCCAGCATACTGGAAGATCAATGGAAACTGATAAGACTGCCAGACAGGCTGCCTTTGCTATTTGACCTGTCCCGTGATATTTCGGAACAAAACAATGTGGCTATGGAAAATCCCGAAATTACCCGTAGCCTACTTAAAAAACTGGGTGACTGGGATCTGTCATTGCCTCACCCTGTCTTCCTTGAAGGCGCTGAGTGGAAAGTGCGACAAAGGGATTTATATGACCGAAAGTATCCGTTGGTTCAACCCGACATTAAATAGATTTGAGTTTAAGCACTGAAATTGTACATTTGACTATATTTTAAGACAACATGAAAAAATTTCGCAATACCATTTTTATCGCATTATCTTTTTTTGCTTTGGCCGCTTGCCAGAAAAAAGAAGCCTCAGAGGATGTATCCAATCCAAATATCATCATCATTTATTTAGATGATTTGGGCTATGGTGACGTTAGCGCTTATGGAGCCACAGAAATAAGCACCCCGCATATGGACAGAATGGCCCGTGACGGCGTGAGATTCACCAATGCATATGCCACTTCAGCCACCTGTACGCCCAGTCGGTATGCACTATTAACAGGAGTGTATCCCTGGCGCAACCAGGATGCCAAAATTCTTCCGGGAACAGCGCCATTGGTCATAAGTACCGAACAAATGACCTTGCCAAAAATGCTGAAAACCAAAGGTTATCAAACGGCCATTGTAGGTAAATGGCACCTGGGTTTAGGCGATGGCAATGTAAACTGGAATGAACATATTTCCCCGGGACCCAATGAAGTGGGATTCGACTATGCCTATATCATGGCAGCCACCCAGGACAGGGTACCCACTGTCTACATCAGGGATGGTCATGTTGAAGGCCTGGAAGCAGATGATCCTATTCTGGTGGATTATCAAAATAATTTTGAAGGGGAGCCCACCGGAAAGGAAAATCCTGAACTGTTAAAAATGATGTGGCATCATGGTCATAATAACAGTATTATCAACGGAATTCCTCGAATCGGATTTATGAAAGGGGGAGAAAAGGCCAAATGGGTTGATGAAGATATGGCCGACGTGTTTTTGATTGATGCTCAAAATTACATAAGACAGAAAAGTAAAAGTGAAAAGCCTTTCTTCCTCTATTATGCCTTGCAGCAACCTCATGTTCCGAGAACACCGCACCCAAGGTTTGTGGGAACTTCCGGAATGGGTCCACGGGGCGACGTAATTATTGAGGCCGATTGGTGTGTTGGAGAATTGTTGAAGACCCTGGAGGAAGAGGGTATTTTGGAAAATACCTTGATCATTTTTTCCAGTGACAACGGACCTGTATTGAATGATGGATATTATGACGATGCAGTGGAAAAACTAGGGGACCATAAGCCCTGGGGACCATTACGTGGTGGGAAGTACAGTCTTTTTGAGGCCGGCACCAGAGTACCTTTTATGACTTACTGGAAAGGTACTGTACAGCCTTCAGTTTCTGATGCTTTGATCAGCCAGATCGATTTACTGAGTTCATTTGCCAGCATGCTAAACAGTGACATACGCACAGATGATAGTATGGACATGCTGGAGGTGCTTTTAGGCAAATCAAATGTTGGACGGGAGGAACTTATCATAGAAGCCACCTCCCGTACAGCATTTCGCAGTGGTGATTTTATTATGATCCCACCTTATAAGGGGCCTGCCGTGAATACCATGGTCAACATCGAGCTGGGCAATGACAATAATTATCAACTCTATAACTTAAAAGATGATATCGGACAAAGAAATAACCTGGCCGATACGGAACCAGAATTGCTGGCTGAGTTAATTGCCCGTTTCGAAGCACTGCGAGGTGCAGAGTATGGTAAGATTGAACAACTGGAACTGAAATAGCAATCTGTCGCGCGTCACAATATTAAATAGCCCTTACTTCTTTTTTGATCAGGTCAACTGGCAAAACTGAAGTAAGGGCTTATGTTGTTATAGGCTGACAAGCTCACTAAATGCGTTCAGCGGCAAAACCAGCCTGAGCCACCACCTTTAGTATCTCCCCTTCAGCATGCTCCTCCCCTTCTACTTCCAGAATTTTGACGGCAGGTGCCAGGTCCACTTTCCAGCTTTTTACTGCCTCCAGAGAATCCATTCCCGGCGTTATGGCTGCAACGCATCCACCGCATTTCAAATTAGTTGTAAACTGCATCTTTGTCATGGTAATAATCCTTTTTTAAATATTAACCGTTCTTAATCTTAAACTATTGCTGACTACTGAGACCGAACTCATGGCCATCGCCGCTCCGGCCAACATAGGACTGAGCATATAACCAGTAAACGGATATAGTACGCCAGCCGCAATGGGTATACCTATAAGGTTATAGATGAATGCCCAAAACAGGTTTTGCCGTATGGTTTTAATGGTTTTTTGCGATAATTTGAAGGCCTTGGGCAGCAGCCTTAAATCAGAAGAAATAAGGGTCATACGGGCTACGTCCATCGCTATATCCGATCCTTTCCCCATAGCGATGCTAAGGTTGGCCCTTGCCAGTGCCTGTGCATCGTTTATTCCATCGCCGACCATGGCAATTATTTTTCCTTTTTCCTGCAGCGCCATTATATAGCTTTCTTTTTCACCAGGTAGCAGAGAAGCTTTTACCTGGTCAATACCCATCTGTCTGGCAACAGCCACCGCAGTACTTTCATTGTCTCCAGTAAGCATATGGATGGTCAGGCCCGATTGCTTTAGCTGTTGTATAGCTTCCTTTGAACCACTTTTTACAGGGTCGTGAATGGAAACAAGGGCTTTAATCACAGGCCCCCGGCTGAAATAGATTACCGTATGCGCTGCGCTTTCCCATTCCTTTGCCTTTTGCTCAATCTCATCAGTAATTTCGATGTTGTAATCCACCATGAGTTTCTGATTTCCAGCCAGCAAGAGTTCATTCTCATGCATAGCTTTAATGCCAAAACCTGTGATGCTGTTTATCTGTGTAAGTTGTACAGAATGGGATTCAACCTCGAGGTATTTGACCATGGCATCAGCCAGGGGATGTTCAGAAGCCATTTCAAGTTTTCTCAGCAATGCTGCATCATGATCTCTTGCATCACTGTTCCAAAGGATTTCCTGCACTACCGGTTTACCTTCGGTAACGGTGCCGGTTTTGTCCAACACAATGTCTGTAACCTTAGGCGCTATTTCAAGACTTTCTGCATCGCGGATCAATATATTGTTATCTGCCCCCTTTCCTATACCCACCATAACAGCGGTCGGCGTTGCAAGACCCAGTGCACATGGACAGGCAATCACCAGAACCGTCATAAAGGCCATAAGTGCCTGTGAAAAAGCATGGTCTCCACCCAGCATCCACCAGATTGCAAAGCTGATGATCGCAATAAGGATAACAATGGGTACAAATATACCTGCAATTTTATCCACCAGCTTCTGTACAGGAGCTTTGCTTCCCTGGGCTTCCTGCACCATTTTAATAATTTGTGCCAGCACGGTTTCACTTCCAACGCCTACTGCTTTCATGGTAAAACTGCCCTTTTGATTGATGGTACCTGCAAATAATTTATCTTCTTTTTGCTTCTCGGCTGGAACGGGCTCTCCGGTTATCATACTTTCATCGACAAATGAAGTCCCTTCATGTACCATTCCATCAACTGGTATTTTTTCACCCGGGCGTATCAGCAGGATCTGACCTTTTTGAACTTTGTCAACTGGAATATCCCGTTCCCCCTGTTCATCGACAAGACGGGCTGTTTTAGGTTGCAAACCCATCAGTTTCTTTAGTGCACCTGATGTTTTTGATTTTGCCCTTTCTTCGAGCAATTTCCCCAAGGTTATAAAAGCAATTATGACTGCGGCTGCTTCGAAATAAACATGTGCCTCCATGCCCCTTGATTCCCAATATTGGGGATACAGGGTGTTGAATGTGCTGTATATAAAGGCAACCCCGGTTGAAATGGCCACCAGCGAATCCATATTGGCTGATTTGTGAAGTGCTTGTTTCCACGCATTGATAAAAAAGCTCCGGCCAAAGACAAACATTACAATGGCCGTTAACAGCATCATGATTTCGTTTCCCCATGGCATATTCATGAAAAACATGCCTATAGTGGCAACCGGCAGGGCCAAAATTGCCGTCCAGATCGTGCGAATTTTTAATTTTTGATATTTCTCTTTTTCCCTCTCTTCCTTTTCTGACTCCAATTCACCCGGAAGCAAATCGTAACCAGCACTTTGCACTGCCTTTCGTATTTCCTCAAAACGGGTTGCTTTTCCATCCAATTCTATCCATGCAGTTTGGTTGGCATAGTTTACTCCCGCATTTTGAACCCCCTGTACCGATTTAATCACTGATTCGACGCTGGAGGCACAGCCTGCGCAACTCATACCTTCTACCGGTAAGGTAAGTTTCTGAATTTTTATCGTCTTATTTTCTATTACTTCCATACCATACTTCTTTTATATCCGCAAAATTACAATCCCTGATGGTTGATGTTTTATATTATTTTGTCAAAGATGTGTATCTTTTTTTGACAAATCTTTGGCCCGGATGGGTAAAAGGGTTTGCTTAGGTGAAACGTCAAGATATTTTGTACGGTTTAGAACAATGATAAAATCAAACTTATTTCAGGTGGTGTTAAATTTCAGAAAAGGATCATTGGGGAGGACACCTCGTATCACAAAAAGCATGTATGTGGCATATAGCTATAAAGAAGGATCCCGATCAAACTTTACCTTAAAGCAAAGCATTCACCGGGGCCCTATGTGATTCCTTTCTTCCAGAAAGAAAATTATTTCAGCACACTGCTAAACATCCATATTCTTTTTTCTGTGCCGGCTATATATTCGCCCATCATCGCTACAGTTCCTTCATCCTGATTATCCTGAGCAAGTTGAAGGATTTCTCTGAATCGAGTTAATAAATAACGGCTATTGTCCAACACTACATGTATAGAAGTTTCTGCGTCTTCCACGTTTTTGGCTACCGGCAATTTTGCATGCTGTACATAATCTTTAAGTGTGTGAAGGGGTTGTCCGCCAAGAGTTAATATTCTTTCTGCCAGTTCATCAATTGCACCGGCAGCTTCGGTATATAATTCTTCGAACCTTTCGTGCAGACCAAAGAAAAATTTTCCTTTGATGTTCCAGTGTAATCCCCTCAGATTTTGATAGTAAATATGATAATCTGCCAGTAAGCCATTTAAATTAACCAGGAGTTCAGACAATGCATTTTCTTCCAAAAGAATTTCATTGCCATTTTTTGCAATAGTAGTCATATCTCTAAAAATTTAAATTGTTTATTTGTCAACAGATACTATACAAATATACGAGAGAAGACCCCATATAGATAATTGAAAGATTGAATCGCCTTATAGGCAAAAACTATAAAGCCTGATTATCAATACATTGAATATGATTTTTTGCCTGGAAGCAAGTAATTAATGTTTGCTGGCATTGAACAATTTCTGCTTTTCTTCTTTGGTAAGGCTGTCATATCCTTTTTCGGATATCTTATCCAAAATAAGGTCTATTTCTGCCTGGTCGACCCTTCCAGCACCCTTTTTAGCTGTTTTGGCGGTATTTTTACTCTTATGACTTACTTTTATCGGAGATCTGGGGATAAAGAAACTTTTAACAAATTCCATACTTTTAAATACCCAAACCCCCATTTCATTTCCTGACTGGAGCTGCTTAATGTAGATAAATCCGATAAGGGCACCTCCGAGGTGGGCAAGGTTACCGCCGGCATTGCTGCCAATACTTCCTAGCAAAGAAAGGAAAATACTTATACCAACCAGATATTTTATACGCACCGGGCCGAAAAACAACATGTAGAAAGTATGATCAGGTACCAGTGTTGCGGCGGCCACAGAAATGGCATATACTGCAGCTGACGCGCCTACCATATAACTGCCCACAGGGATGCGGTCATGGGGAAGTAGGTTAAAAGCAAGCAAATACACGATTGCACCAGCTATAGCACCCATTATGTAAAGATTGACCATTTTTTGGCTGCCCAGATAATCTACGAACACCCTGCCAAACCAATAAAGAATGAGCATATTAAACAATATGTGAAAAAAGTCCATCAGGCTGTGTGAAAAAGCATAGGTGATGATGGTCCAGGGTTTAAAAATAAACTCATTAAAATCACCGGGAATGCTAAATTGCCTGTAAAGAATCTTGAAATATTGATCGAGACCGCTAAAGGTGGCAATTACGGCAGTAAGGCCAAGAAAGACATACACCACTACATTAATAATGATAATTTGGGTGAGTCCGTTGTTGGGCTTATTCCAAGCCATTTTTACATCATCAATCAGTGAATTCATAGCTCTTAATAAAATCTAATTCCTTTGTATCTCCAATACTTAATCAACAGAAAGGCTACAAGCATCCCTCCCAGGTGGGCAAAGTGTGCTACATTATCTCCCGGCAATTTGTGAACCCCGGCAAAAAAGCTAAACAAGGCATAAACCCCAACCAGATATTTTGCTTTGACCGGAATTGGAGGAATAAGCAAAAATATAGTATGGTTTGGGAAGAACATAGCAAAGGCGAGTAAAATTCCAAATACAGACCCCGAAGCGCCCACCATCGGTATATTTACCATGGCCCTGTATAAAGAACGTGCTACTTCTATGCTTTTGTCAATGTAACGACCATTTTCAGGATTTCTGGCATATTCGTCTATAAAATTAATGTATTCAGCATAAAAATAATCACCTTGATTTGACAACAATCGGGCAAAATCCTCAGGATTGGGGTTTTGACTGTATTGGTCTACCCGGTTTTTAAGTTGATTCATTTCCACAAAACTGATGGAGCCGTATATAACAGCAGCTCCAATACCTGTAATTATGTAAAAAATCAAGAAACGCCGGGCACCCATAAGGGCTTCCAGCATTGGGCCAAAGAAAAACAGTGCCAGCATATTGCTGAAAAGGTGACCTGTACTCGCATGCATAAACATGTAAGTGATAAACTGATAAGGGGCAAAGTCGGGGGCCAGAATATTTCTTAACCCCATTACCGAGACTAAATTAACCCTGATCAGGGATTGTATGAAAAACAGCGCTATGTTTATAATTAATAAATTACGAACGATTGGGGTTATTCTGAACATTGCTTTTTTTAATGGTTAAACAAATCCGAAATATTGTCGAGCTTTAGTATAGTAAAGCATTTTTTGCCATCAGGCGTATAATTTGGGTTTTCGCATGCAAACAATTGATCAATCAGCATAGTCATTTCTTCGTTGTTGTATTTTTGATTTTTAAAGGAAGAAATATATCTGGCTGTAATTCTCGCTATGTTTTCACTTTTGTTTCCCGTAAACTGATTAAAATTCTTTTTACACTCTTCAATAATAGACTCAAGGAGTGCAACACTTCCGCTGTTTTCCAGGCCGGCAGGAACACCTTTAATCGCCAGTGTGTTGGGGCCAAACTCCTCGATATGAAAACCATGTGCCATTAATTCATCAGCTAATTCCATAACGAGCGAATAATCCTTTGGGTTTAAAACAATCGTTTCGGGAAAAAGTATTTGCTGGGAAGAGGACTTGCGTGCCTGATGTTGTTTTACAAACCTTTCGTAAAGTATACGGTACCATGCAGCCTTATGGTCTATAAACATAAGTCCCGATTTTACTTGCGTAATAATGTAACGGTTATGTAAGAAAAACACCAGGCGCTCACGGTCAGCAATGGTAAAAAGCTGATCAACCTGCGAAGATTGCATTTCATTGGCCGAGCTTCCGAAAATAATTTCTGTGGGCTTCTCTGCCTGCCTGAGTTCATGTAAAGCCTGGTTTTCAAAACTTTCAGTACTACCGGCAATTCTAAACATTTCTTCCCATTTTCCTTCGGCAGACGACCTCGACTGTTTATCTGCCCAGTCGGCTTTATTATAGTTTTGACTGTTTCCGGTGTTGGGTCGTAAAAAATTCACGTCAAAAGAAAAGTCGAGGGAAGGCGTAATATTATGCATACCCAGTGCCTTCTTCACACTGGATTGCAACAGGGCATACAGGGTCCTTTCATCTTCAAATTTTATCTCCGTCTTGGTGGGGTGCACATTTACATCGATGCGCCTGGGATCGATTTCTATAAAGAGCACAAAAAATGGAAAGTGATCCTCTGGCATTAAACCGGCAAAAGCATTGCTTACCGCATAGTTGAGATAATTGCTTTTGATAAATCGTTTGTTTACAAAAAAGTATTGTTCACCCCGGCTTTTTTTAGCGGCTTCAGGTTTACCAATATAACCTTGTATAGAAATTTCGGGTGTTTGTTCCTCGCAAGGAATCAACATTAGTCTATAATTTTTTCCAAACAGATCGACAATTCGCATACCAAGTTTTCCTGGTTTCAGGTTGTAGGTTTCGAGATCGTGCTGGTATAGGCTGAATGAAATTTCAGGATGCGCCAGGGCAACCCTTTGAAATTCATCCATAATGTGCCGCATTTCAACCGGATTAGATTTAAGAAAATTTCTTCTGGCCGGAACATTAAAAAACAGGTTTTTGACCCAAATCGATGTTCCAACAGGATGAGCTGCCGGTTTTTGTGATTTATAATCAGATCCTTCAACGATGATGTGGGTAGCCAGCTCATGGTTTTGGGTACGTGTCTTCATTTCGACCTGCGCAACCGCTGCAATTGAGGCCAGTGCCTCTCCCCTGAAACCCATAGTCTTTATGGAAAAAAGATCTTCACTTACCCTTATTTTGGAAGTAGCATGTCGTTCAAAACTCATCCGGGCATCGGTTTCACTCATACCCAGGCCATCATCCACCACCTGGATGAGGGTTCTGCCTGCGTCCTTAATGATAAGCTGAATATTTCTGGCCCCGGCGTCTATGGAATTTTCCAACAATTCCTTAACCACCGAAGCAGGACGTTGCACTACCTCTCCTGCGGCTATTTGATTGGCAATAGAGTCTGGCAACAATTTAATTATATCTGACATGTAGTGGGTTTAATCGAAAAACCTGCGTGTTCTTAAATAAATGTAAGCCGGAAAAAGTACAGCAAAAACGTATAATGCTATATCGCCATAGTATAACCATGCCACGAAGGTTCCCATCATAAGCACTATTAACAAAAATTGCATGGTGCCAAGACGTTTTTCCTTTCTCCTTCGTTCACCATACGCCAAAGCTATATTGTTCTTGTAATTTTTAGCGGTTTTATCAAGCAAATCACCGCGTATCCTTTCGGTACGTTCTTTGATATCTTCTTTTACAGGATCATAATACCTCGGCTGAAGATTAAATCTTTTGTTCGTGGGTAATCTTGTTAGCGTAGGAATTCTCATGAAATTGCTGAAATTAAAAGACAAAATAAACCTAAATTTGGTTTTATAACAAATGAAAAATGTAGGTATGCGGTTAAAAGCTTGTATTTCAATGCTTTTAGTAAATGTGTTTATTCTGTCTGGCGCCTGGGCCGATGATTCCCAGCGATGGATTGACAGTATTTATAATGCCCTTTCGCCCGAACAGCGATTGGGTCAGCTTATTTTTTTAAAAGAAACCCAAAATCAAAAGGTAGCATATGATTATTTAAATTTATTTGCATCAAACCATTTTGGTGGAATTGAGATAAATTACAACCACCAATCTGTGCTGGATACCCTGAAAAAACATTATTCCTTTCCCTTACTAATCAGTGCCGGTGCAGGTTATAACATACCAAAAAAACGACTTATGCCCTCTATTTTTACCATGGGGGCTATAGACCAAATCAAATTGATTGAACAGGCTGCCGTTTACAGAGGGGAGAGATTTAGCCTTGCAGGTATACAAATGAATGCAGACCCCTTGTTTGAATTGGTGTATTCTATTCAGGATCTAAACGCCAGTTATAGCCGGTTGGGAAATTCAGGAGAGCTGGCCCTTGAAAAAATCTCATACCTCAAAGCAGGTATGGATGTGCAGGGCATTATATCAACCGCGCGATTAAAATTTGACTTTTCAGAATACCCCGATTTAAACCGGCTGGGCCCCGAAATAAGAAGCATTCGAAAGAAGTCTGAAGAAAATATATTCAACGAATCCTTATCGCACATCAACAATCCCTATTTGAGCCTGCGACTGGAGAACATCCCTGTAAACGATCTCAAAGAAGCCGCTGCTTTGCAAACCAAAATCGTACAACAGCACTTCAGAAACCTGCTAAATTTCAACGGACTGCTGATTGCCGATATTACTGAAGTGGTTGAAAATGAAATTGGTCCGGCAATAAGAAATGAAGAAGAACTCGAAAAGCTGTTATTCGCATCAGGTGTTGATGTAATTATTACCGATAAACCAGAAAGGACGCTCTCTGGTCTTATCGATCTTCGGGATGCAAAAATACTTCGGGCACAGGAAATTGAGCGCAGGGTTAAAAGAGTATTGTGGATGAAATATATCACCGGATCTTCACCCGATGAAACCGACCAGGATTTACCTGAGGAAGAGCCTATGCCAGATCAAAGCGTAACTGTATTACAATACCTGCTGTACAAAAACGCCATAACCTTAATGGAGAATAATCAAGGGCTCATTCCCTTCAGGACACTTGATACAGTCAATTTTGCATCTTTATCTATTGGTGCTGCAACCCTTACAGGCTTTCAGGAAACCCTGGACTCCTATGCTCCTTTTGTTCATTTTGTGCTCGGGGGAAAGGATACAGGGCGCGAATCGTACAATGAACTTGCAGGTAAATTAAAATTTTTCGACCATGTAATCGTAGGGGTGCATCGAAAAATGAGCAAGGATGACCTGGAATTTTTGAAGCATCTGCAAAGCTATTGCAATGTTATTCCTGTGTTGTTTGACGTATCTGATGAAACTGACATCCCCTCAGGTTTTTACAACCTACTTGTCGCTTATGAAAATAATGCCATTGCACAAAATATTGCTGCCCAAATGCTTTTCGGAGCCCTTGAAGCCAAGGGACTTTTTCCTGTTGCTCAGCGAAATGGAAGCAGACCCGGTATACAAACCAAATCATTGTACAGGCTATCTTACATGCCTCCGGAGTTACAACAAATGGACAGCGAGACTCTTATGAAAATTGATAAACTGGTTGAAGATGGTATTCAAAATAAAGTCTTTCCCGGTTGTCAGGTATTGGTTGCACGCAATGGCTCGGTAGTGTTTGAAAAGTCTTATGGCAATTATACTTATGAAAGCCATATTCCCATTACAAATCGATCAGTTTATGACATAGCTTCTATCACCAAAGTAGCGGCCACCACCCAGGCCATTATGTTTTTAACTGAACACGGTCTGATCAATGTCAATGAAAAAATTTCTAAATATTTACCAGAACTCGTAAATACAAATAAAGAACATATCATTTTAAAGGACATTCTGGCTCATCAGGCAGGATTAAGACCCGGCTTGCCCTATTGGAATCAATTAATTGACCGATATAATGAATATGATGAGGTGAATGTTTCTATCAGTCTGGATGAATCTGAAAAACTAAACCCGGGAGCATACAGCGGAATTCACCTCAAAGACAGTTTATGGCAATGGACCATCAGGTCTCCACTGGTCAGAAGAACATCAAAATTTGGCCCCTATCCTTATAAATACAGTGATTTGGGATTTTATATGCTTCAGGTTCTGGCCGAAAGGATGCTAAACCAACCCATTGATGAGTTTATGAGCCAAAACTTTTACGAACCAATGGGCATGAGTACCATGGGATACAATCCGCTCTGTAAACTCCCCTTAAATCGTATAGTACCCACGGAAATTGATTATAAATACCGGGGTGGTTTGGTTTGGGGCAAAGTACACGATCCCACTGCTGCTATGAAAGGTGGAGTGGCCGGCCATGCAGGTCTTTTTAGCAATGCCACCGACTTGGCCAAATTTGGTCAGATGCAATTAAATAAAGGTATTTATGGAGATCGTATTTTTCTAAGCCCTGAAACTGTAGAATTATTTACCACAAGCATAGGAACTAATAATCGTCGCAGCCTGGGTTGGGATAAACCCGATACCAACGAAAAAAACAATCCGGCTTCAAAATATGCTTCCGCTGAATCATTTGGCCATCGTGGTTTTACAGGAACCGCCATATGGATTGACCCCGTTTATAACCTGGTTTATATATTCCTGTCAAACCGTGTATATCCTACTGCGCGTAACAACAAACTCAACGATTTAAAATTTCGTCAGAAAATACAGGATATTGTTTACGAAGCCATTCGGGATTACGACACTTCACAGGTTTCAGGGAAGTTTTAATGCCGGTTTAGAAGTGCATTCCGTATATTTGCAGCATATATTATTCGATTCCATTAGTTTTCAAGAAATTAAAAAACCATTAAATAAAAACGAAGTTAATTAATCAATTCCTTTCGTCTTTTTGAAAACGAATGAATCAATTTTTACAAAATGTGCAAAAAATGAAAATAGGTATAGTTTGTTATCCTACCTTTGGAGGAAGCGGTGTGGTTGCTACAGAATTGGGCAAAGCGTTGGCTCAAAAAGGTCATAAAATTCATTTTATAACCTACTCACAACCCACCAGATTGGACTTCTTTAATGAGAACCTGTTTTATCATGAAGTAGATGTTCGACCCTACCCTCTTTTTGACTTCCCACCTTATGAGCTCGCCCTGGCCAGTAAAATGGTAGATGTGACTTTATTTGAAAAACTTGACTTGTTGCATGTACATTATGCCATTCCGCACGCTTCAGCGGCTTACATGGCCAGGCAAATTCTGATGTCAAAAGGTATACGTATACCCGTGATTACCACCTTGCACGGTACAGATATCACTTTGGTAGGCAAAGACCCTTCCTATGAACCGGTGGTTACTTTTAGCATAAATGAATCAGATGGTATAACTGCTGTTTCTGAAAACCTCAAAGAAGATACCTATAACCACTTTGAAATCACAAAACATATAGAAGTCATACCCAATTTTGTGGACATTGAACGGTTTAAAAAGCAAAAGAAAGACCACTTCAAAACAGCTATTTGTCCCAACGATGAAATGCTTATTGTTCATACTTCGAATTTCAGAAAAGTCAAACGGATTGAAGATGTTGTACATGTATTTTATAAACTCAGACAGGTAGTGCCTTCTAAATTACTGCTCGTGGGTGACGGTCCGGAGCGAAGTAAAATAGAACAGCTCTGCAGAGAGCTGGGTACCTGTGAAGATATCAGGTTTTTGGGTAAACTTGATGCTATTGAAGAAGTACTATCTGTAGCTGATTTGTTTTTAATGCCTTCTGAAAAAGAGAGCTTTGGATTGGCCGCCCTGGAAGCTATGGCCTGCGAGGTACCGGTTGTATCGTCAAATGCAGGTGGATTACCAGAACTAAACATTAGTGGGTTTTCAGGCTATACCTGTAATGTCGGAGATGTAGAAGAAATGACACGCAGGGCCATTGAAATACTCGATAAAAAAAATCTGCCGGTATTTAAGAAAAATGCTCTGTCAAGGGCTTTGCAATTCGAAATCAGCGAAATTGTGCCCATGTACGAAAATTATTACCAAAAAGTACTGAGCGAAGTTTCAGAAAAAGCTTCTTCGGGGTGATATTTTTAAATGTAATGACATTCGAAAACTGGCTTACTCTTCAACCATAATTTCACTTAATTAATAAATCAAATCATATGAAGATACGCGTTGGCATGGGATACGATGTGCATCAGCTGGCCCCTGATACCCCTTTCTGGCTTGGTGGCATACAAATTGAACATGAAAAAGGAGCGGTTGGGCATTCTGATGCCGATGTGTTGATTCATGTTATCTGCGATGCACTGCTGGGGGCTGCAAATCTGAGGGACATAGGATTTCATTTTCCGGATACCGACCCTCAATATAAAGGGATAGACAGTAAAAAGCTCTTGAAAGAAGTAGTGATCCTTTTATCTGAACAAGGTTGGTCTGTAAGTAACATTGACAGTACCATTTGTCTTCAAAAGCCTAAAATAAATCCTTTTATTCCCGAAATGAAAATCTGTCTGGCAGGGGTTATGGGCATTGATCCTCATGATATTTCTATAAAAGCGACTACCACCGAAAAACTGGGTTTTGTAGGCAGAGAAGAAGGGGTTTCTGCTTATGCCGTGGTTTTGATTCATAAATAACAAACCATGCAGATCATTCAGACCGGTGATGGCAGCCATACTTTATACCTGCCCGAGCTCAACGAAACCTACCATTCACGACATGGCGCTTTCAGGGAGTCTGCATATGTATTCATTGAACAAGGCTTGCAGTGGCGATTGGCTCAAGAGCCGGTGCCCTCTGGTATAGTAATATTTGAAATTGGGTTTGGCACCGGACTGAATGCATTGCTGAGTTTAATCTTTGCAGAAAAACACAAAATAAAAACCATTTATCATAGTATAGAGCAGTACCCCATCGCTGTTGAAGTGGCTAAAACCCTCAATTACTGTTCATATCTTGAAGATAACAATTTACAAGGCATTTTTGAAGCCTTGCATTATTGTGACTGGAACACAGAAACAGCAATCTCCGGCAACTTTATTTTACATAAAATTCTTGCAGACTTTTTATCGCCTGCTTTTTCCCCTCCGCAGTGCGATATCATTTTTTATGATGCTTTTGCCCCCTCCAAACAGGAAGAAATGTGGCAATTACCGGTCCTCGCTAAATGCGTAGAAGCCCTGGCAGATGGAGGTGCATTGGTCACCTATTGTGCCAAAGGCCAGTTTAAGAGAGATCTGAAAAGCCTCGGACTTAAAGTAGAAACACTTCCCGGGCCTCCCGGCAAAGCAGAAATGGTAAGAGCAGTAAAAGCCTGATAAGTCCCAATTAATCTATACTTTAACTTATATAGGCCGGGTTGCAAACCCTGCTTTTCGAGTGACAGGCTTGCGTCGCTTGCTTTACATGCCCCCAAATACTGAGCATTAGGATTTGAATGTTTAAAAGAAAAAATAAGTACAATTAAAAAGCCTACAAATATCAAAGTCATGGCCATTGAAAATGTCCTTTTAACCCAAATTTTGCATCAGAGCAAAGGCATATACAGCCAGATAAAAAGGGTAATAAGAACTATAGATATGATATTCAGTAAAAATCCGGCTTTTACCATATCGATAATCCGAATAAGGCCAGAGCCAAAAACTACAGCATTGGGAGGGGTAGCCACAGGCAGCATAAATGCACAGGAAGCCGATAAAGTAGCACCATACATAAGTATTAAAGGTTTTACACCGATAGCATTTGAAAAACTTACCAATAGTGGCAAAACAATACTGGTTGTGGCCACATTTGATGTGACTTCAGTAAGGAAATTCACCGAACCCACAATTGAAACCAGGTAAACCAGAATATGGTATTCGCCCATACCTTCAAATAATTTCCCCGTATAAATAGCAAGACCGGAATCCTCAAATGCCACTGTAAGTGTCAGTCCTCCTCCAAACAGCAAGAGCACACCCCAGGGAAGTTTTTTGGTTGTTTCCCATCCGATTAATCCGCCTTTTTGTTCTGATGAAGGTACAATAAACATGAGCAAAGCTCCACTGATGGCAATGATGGTGTCGTCTATTCCCGGAATATATCTCTGCAATAAAAATGACCGGCAAATCCAGGCAAGCGCAGTGAGTGAGAAAATAAAAATCACTTTTTTCTCATCGTTTCTCAATGATCCCAGCTTTTGCAGCTCAGCGTCAATTTCAGCACGGGCATTGGAAGTGCTCAGCTCAGTTTTGAAAATCACATAGCACAATAGGAACCAGCTTATCACAAGAATAGTAAAGGAAAGTGGCAGCGCCATGGATATCCAGGAGGCAAAAGTTATTTCGATGTCGAGCATTTGCCGGCTAATGGCCGAAAGCATTACATTGGTCGGTGAGCCAATAGGTGTGCTTATACCTCCAATGCTTGCAGCATAAGCAATCCCTAACAAAAGAGGCAAGGCGAAAACTGATTTATTTCCCAACGGATTATCAGATTTAATTTGTTGTATAACCGCCAATGCAATGGGTAACATCATAAGACTGGCTGCCGTATTCGAAATCCACATAGAAATTAACCAGGTAGATGCCATAAAACCCAGGATGATAGTCCTTTGGTTAGTACCTATAATTTTAATTATGTTAAGAGATATCCGTTTATGCAGATTGCACTTTTCAATACCCAGAGCAATTATAAAACCTCCCATAAATAAAAAAACTGTAGGGTGCCCATAAGCAGCTGTTATCTTAGTAACAGGTATGTCTATAGCCATCGGGAAAAGAACAATAGGTAATAATGAAGTTGCAGGAATGGGGATTGCCTCTGTGACCCACCAGAATGCTATCCAGGCTGTGGCTAGTAATGTAATCCAGGCATGATGAGGCATTTCACCCGGAGATTCCAACGAGGAACAAACTACAAATAACAGGGGGGGTAAGAATATAAACCACTTGTTTATAGAGGCAGACCCTGGCATAAGCAGTATTCAATGATTATTGGTTATAAATAAAAGGGCCTGGAATTACATCGATACCCAAGCCCATACATGTTTTACATTAACAAATGTTTGAAAAATTTACAACTTTCGTTTTGTTTCTCTTTCTTCGTACGATTCAATGACATCTCCCACTTTGATGTCGTTAAAGTTTTTAATACTCACACCACATTCATATCCGTTTTTCACTTCGCTGACATCCTCTTTAAAACGTTTGAGTGCATCAATTTCACCTGAATAAATCACAATACCATCACGCACCAGTCGTATTTTACTGTTTCGTTTTATGGAGCCATCTGTCACCATACAACCTGCAACAGTTCCTACCTTTGAAATCCTAAAGACATCTCTTACCTCGACATTTGAAGTAATAACTTCTGATACTTCTGGAGCCAACATACCTTCAAGGGCATCTTTAATTTCGTTAATGGCATCATAAATGATGGAGTAAAGGCGTATTTCAATTTCTTCCTGCTCGGCCAGCTTTCTGGCACTGTTAGAAGGTCTCACCTGAAAACCAACGATAATGGCATCTGAAGCTGATGCAAGCAAGACATCAGATTCTGATATCTGTCCTACCGCCTTGTGAATGATATTTACCTGTACCTCCTGGGTTGACAATTTGAGCAATGAATCACTTAAGGCTTCAATAGAACCATCCACATCACCTTTTACGATTACATTAAGTTCTTTAAAAGAACCAATGGCAAGACGTCGACCAATTTCATCGAGTGTTATGTGTTTACGGGTTCTGATACTTTGTTCCCTGAGAAGCTGCTCACGCTTATTGGCAATTTCACGGGCTTCTCTTTCAGTACTCATTACGTTGAACTTATCACCGGCTTGTGGAGCTCCGTCTAATCCGAGTACAAGTACCGGGCTTGAAGGTCCTGCTGATTTAATTTTCTTACCCCTGTGGTCAAACATTGCTTTCACCCTTCCGTGGTGGGCACCTGCAAGGATAATATCTCCGATGTTTAGGGTTCCTGTTTGTACAAGTATAGTGGTCACATATCCACGACCTTTATCAAGTGAAGCTTCAACTACGGTACCTATTGCATTTTTATTGGGGTTGGCCTTAAGTTCCAGCAACTCAGCTTCCAGCAAAACCTTTTCAAGCAGGTCATCAATACCAAAACCCGTTTTAGCTGATATTTCCTGGCTTTGGTATTTACCGCCCCAGTCTTCGACCAGCATATTGATATTTGCCAGTTCCTCTTTCACTTTTTCGGGATTGGCATTGGGCTTATCTATCTTGTTTATAGCAAATACTATGGGTACCCCTGCTACCTGTGCATGGTTAATAGCTTCTTTGGTTTGGGGCATAACATGATCATCTGCTGCAACCACAATCACAACAATATCTGTAACTTTTGCACCTCTGGCACGCATAGCTGTAAAAGCTTCGTGACCAGGAGTATCGAGGAATGTCACCCTTTTTCCACTGTTGGTTACCACATCATAGGCTCCTATGTGTTGTGTGATACCACCGGCTTCTCCTTCGGTCACTTTTGCACTTCTGATAAAATCGAGGAGGGATGTTTTACCGTGGTCAACGTGTCCCATAATGGTAACAATAGGCGCTCTTGGAAGCAAATCTTTATCTGTATCTTCCTCATTTTCAACGATGAGTGTATCTTCTTCAGAAGAAAAGTCTACTCCAAAACCAAATTCATCTGCAATGATGGTTATGGTTTCAGCATCGAGTCTTTGGTTGATCGAAACGAAAAGACCCATAGTTAAACAAACTGAAATCACATCATTTACAGAGACATTCATCAAAGAAGCAAGGTCATTTGCTGAAATAAACTCATTGACCTTGAGTACCTTTGATTTTTCCTGTTCCCGAAGCATGCGTTCTTCTTCTGCTTCGTGCTGGGCATGTCGCTTTTCTTTGCGGTATTTAGATCGCGTTCCTGTGGTTTTTCCACCACCGCTAAGGCGTGCAAGGGTCTGCTTAATTTGTTCTTGTATTTCTTTATCAGAAACTTCTTCTTTTTTAGGCTTCGGAGCTGGTCTTTGATGTCTTTTACGTTGATCCTGGGTTCCTCCTCCTCCTCCTTTTGCAGCTGTTTCCTGTGGCGACTTTGGCTTATTAACGCCGCCATTGGCTGCTGGTTTATTCTGTTCCGTGCCAGGCTGGTCCTTGCGGATTCTCTTGCGTGGGCGTTTTTTCTTCTTTTTATCTTTTTCCTTCTGGTCATCAGATGAGGCTACCGGCTTATCTGATTTCCTTGCTTTTTCAACTGGTAACTCTATTCTACCAATTACCTTAAGACCTTTAAGTGTTTCGGCCCTGGCTTCAATCAGATTATCATCTTTTGCCTTTTCCGGATCAGCTTTAGCTTCAACGGGGAGCTCACTTTTAATTTCTTTCTCTTCCTTTTTTGGTGTAACCTCAGGTACTTCTTCTTTAGCTTCAGGAGCTGCGGTAACTACGGGTTTTTCTTCTTTTTCTATCGAAGGCTCCGGAGCAGGCTGCTTTTCGACTTCGATAGGGGAAGGCTTTGCGTCGCTTTCTTTAGGTTTCTCTTCTTTTACTTCGGCATCAGCCTTTACTTCCAAAGGTTTCTCAGGTTTTTCTTCGGGTTGTGTCTTCTTTTCTTCGGCCTCTATTTTGGCAGGCTTTTCTACCGGTGTTTCAGATTCCTCACTTTTTACTTTACTTTCTGAGCTTGCTTCAGGAGTAATTTTTTCTTTTTTATCGAGGTCAATTTTACCAACCACTTTTATGCCGGGCAGTTTTGGGCTTTCAGGCTTAATCGCATCAGTGGATTTTGGACTTTCCTGCTTTTGGGCAGGCATATTTTTGATAAAGATTTCTTCTTCTTCGTCTTCTAACTCTTTTTCACGGGCTTCTGCCGTGGTATTGATTACCACATTTTCATTGTGTTTAGAGCCAATGGTGAGACCTGATGCCTCTTCTTTGTCATGTGCCGATCCGGCAAATTCCTTTGATAGCAGATTGAGTTGTTCTTCGTCAATCTTGGAATTTGGATTGTTCTCGATTTGATGCCCTTTAGCGGCCAGAAAATCCAGGATGGTATTTTTACCAATATTTAATTTTCTCGCCACCTGACTAAGCCGCATAGTTCTTTCTGCCATATGAATGCCTTCGGATTACTTTATTTAATTTATTATTCAAATTCCTGATTGAGAACTTTAAGCAGATCTTCAACTGTTTCTTCTTCAAGATCTGTTCTTCTGACCAGTTCATCTTTTGTTAGTGCCAAAACGCTTTTTGCAGAATCGAGACCTATTCTCTTTAATTCATCAATGATCCAGCTTTCAATTTCATCAGCAAATTCTTCGAGATCGACATCTTCTTCTACATCAAGTTCTTCAATATCTCTGAATACGTCAATTTCATAGCCGACCAATTTGCTGGCTAGTTTGATATTGTGTCCTCCTTTACCGATGGCCATTGATACCTGATCAGGCTTAAGAAATACAGAAACCCTGCCATTTCCTTTGTCAATTTTCATACTGGTAATTTTTGCAGGACTTAAGGCCCTTGCAATATACAATTCAAGATTATCAGTATAATTGATTACATCGATATTTTCGTTTTGAAGCTCACGAACTATACTATGAATTCTTGATCCTTTCATACCTACGCAGGCACCCACAGGATCAATCCTGTCATCGTAAGATTCAACGGCTACTTTGGCTCGTTCACCTGGTTCACGCACCACGTTTCTTATAGTAATAAGACCATCAAATACTTCTGGAACCTCATTTTCAAACAGTCTTTCAAGGAAGACCGGAGAAGTTCTTGAGAGAATTATTTTTGGGTTTCCATTAACCATTTCAACCCGGTGAACTATGGCCCTTACTGTATCACCTTTTCTGTAACGATCTTTTGGAATTTGCTCTGACTTAGGAAGGTTTAATTCATTACCTTCAGCATCGATCAGCAATACTTCCCGGCTCATGGCCTGATACACTTCACCGGTGATAATCTCACCTACCAGATCTTTGTATTTCCCGAATAAATTATCTTTTTCCAGATCTTTAATTTTCTGGATCAGTGTTTGCCGGGCGGTCATTACCGCTCTCCTGCCAAAATCCTCAAGTTTGATTTCTTCTGCAACTTCTTCCCCGATTTCAAAATCAGGTTCAATTTTTCTGGCTTCAGACAAACTTATTTTATCGTGATCCCATATATCTTCAGAGTTGTCATCGACAATTTCCCTGAACCTCCATATTTCCAAATCTCCTTTATCCGCGTTGATGATGATATCGAAATTGTCATCTACTTTGTACTTTTTTCGTATCATCGTCCTGAAAACGTCCTCCAGGATGCGAATCATGGTTGGACGGTCTACACTTTTCTGCCTGGCAAAATCGGCAAATGACTCTATTAAATTTGTGCTTTCCATCTAAGTGATTTAAAATGATACCAAAACGTTAGTTTTTTTTATTTCTGAAAAACGTATGTCCATAGCCTCAAGACGGGGCTTCATCTTTTTTTCTCTGATTTCAACATTTATCTTAATGCCATCTTCAGTTACTTCAAGAAGCTCACCTTTTATTGTCATATTGTCGTTGAGCGTAATATTTAACATTCTGCCGATATTTTTAATATACTGGCGAGTAAAGATCAGGGGGTGGTCAAGACCCGGGGAAGAAACCTCCAGCACATAGCTGCCTTCCAGTAAATCACTTTCATCCAGTCTGGCAGAAAGTTCCCTGCTTACAGAAGAACAAATATCAATATCTAATCCCTGATCAGCATCGAGCAATACCAGCACTTTGCGGGTGCCCTTGTGGCCACTCACCAAAATATCAACTATAAATGTTTGTTTATCAGGT
This sequence comes from Cyclobacteriaceae bacterium, assembly GCA_020832305.1. Taxonomy (GTDB): domain Bacteria; phylum Bacteroidota; class Bacteroidia; order Cytophagales; family Cyclobacteriaceae; genus JAFIEV01. Next base: position 201,873 of record JAFIEV010000040.1, read on the forward strand.
ATTATATCTTCTACAATATGCCTGATACTTTCCTTAATATCCATTCAGAAAAAGGACTAACAAAAAAGGGAACCAGCGGCCCCCTTCAGACACGTTCAATTTCACTGCAAATTTAGCTAAAAAACTATTTATTATCAAATACCTGTCCCTCACTAAAAATTTTCAGTCTTCAAATGTCTTAAAAAAGCAATTTGATCTCAAATTTTATTTCAAAATGAACAACATGCATGGCAATTATTTGAAATTGCTAAATTTGCGCCATGCAATCCCGATTGAAGATATATAACTCCCTTTCCAAGGTAAAGGAAAATTTTGAAGCAATAAACCCTCCACATGTGGGCATGTATGTGTGCGGACCTACCGTATACAGCGATGTACATCTGGGAAATGTGCGCACATTCTTAAGTTTTGACATCATTTACCGCTATCTGATGCATCTCGGTTTTAAAGTGAGGTATGTACGAAACATTACTGATGTCGGACACCTCACCGATGATAGTGATGATGGCGAAGATAAAATTGGCAAAAAAGCCAGACTTGAAAACCTTGAACCCATGGAGATAGTGCAAAAATACACCAATGGGTTTCGCAAAGTGATGCAGCAATTTAACATCCTGGAGCCAAGCATTGAACCTTCAGCAACAGGGCATATTTTAGAGCAAATCAGCCTCATTGAAAAGCTGCTGGAGAATGGTCTCGCTTATGAAACAGGGGGTTCAGTTTACTTTGATGTCAATAAATATAATGAAAAACACAATTACGGCAAGTTGTCTGGCCGGATCATCGAAGACCTGATCGCTGGGTTCAGAGATCTTGATGGTCAGGATGAAAAACGAAATAAAGCAGATTTTGCATTGTGGAAAAAGGCGGTAAAAGGACATATCATGAAATGGCCCTCCCCCTGGGGTATTGGGTTTCCTGGCTGGCACCTTGAATGCTCTGTTATGAGTACCAAATACCTGGGAGATACTTTTGATATCCACGGTGGCGGTATGGATCTGAAGTTTCCACACCATGAATGTGAAATAGCCCAATGCGTCGGTGCAAACGGGAAAGACCCTGTAAAATACTGGATCCATACCAACATGCTTACAGTAAACGGCCAGAAAATGAGCAAATCTCTCAACAATTCATTTTTGCCCGAAGAATTGTTTAGCGGTAATCACAGCCTGCTGGACCAGCCATACAGTCCTATGACTGTGCGGTTTTTTATGCTTCAGTCACACTATAGCAGCACCCTCGACTTCAGCAACGACGCCCTAAAAGCAGCTGCTAAAGGCTATAAAAAACTGATAAATGGTCTTAGCATTTGTCATGATTTAAAATACACATCCTCCGAAGATGAAACCCCTTCTGAACAACAACAATCGCAAGTCGATCAGATCATAGCAAACTGTTATCATGCTATGAATGATGATTTTAACACAGCACGTACTATTGCCCAATTGTTTAATTTATTAAAGAAAATAAATTCCATATCTACCGGTCAATTGTCTGGTGGTCAATTGGGTAAAGAGCATTTTGACAAACTTATAATTACCTTTAAAACTTTTGTTCAGGATATACTCGGTCTTCTGGAAGAAAAACCTGTTGATTTTGAATCGTTTTTGCATATTTTACTGGAAGTATATGCAGAAGCTAAAAATAACAGGCAATACGATAAGGTCGATGAAATAAGAACCCGGCTCAAAGCATTGGGCATTGTGGTTAAAGATATGAAAGATAAAATTGGCTGGGCTTACGAAGAATGAAAAATGTTTTACCTGTATTCCTTTGTATGGTAGTCCTTTGGGCTTTTACGTTTTGTAATACCAGTACAAGGACTTTAGACAAAGAAACCCCTCAAAAAAAGTCGAGGTCTGTTACTGTTCCTTCTTTTAACAGCGACAGTGCTTATGCATTTATTGAAAAGCAGGTAGCTTTCGGACCAAGGGTCCCCAATACGCTGGCCCATACGCAGTGCGGAGATTTTCTGGCAAATACTTTAAAAAGCTTTGGTGCGACGGTAACGGAACAGTTTTTTCAAGAACAGGCATGGGATGGCACCCTATTAAATCTCAGAAATATTATTGCTACCTACAATCCCGATGCCTCTAAAAGAGTTTTACTGGCCGCACATTGGGATACCCGCCCTTATGCAGATAAAGATACCATAAACCGAAACCAACCTATTGATGGCGCCAACGATGGCGCTAGCGGAGTAGCAGTTTTGCTTGAAATTGCAAGGGTAATACACAACCACCAAAAGCCTGATGTTGGTATTGATATTATACTTTTTGATGGTGAAGATTATGGTGAGCATGAGGATGCTAAACCCGCGCCTTTAAAAGATGGAAGGATGCAGATCTGGTGGTGCCTGGGATCACAGTATTGGGCCAAAAACCTGCATGTACCAAGATACTCTGCTTATTATGGCATTTTGCTTGATATGGTCGGTGCAAAAGATGCCTTGTTTTATCGCGAGGGAGGTTCAATGCAATTTGCCCCAAAAGTTGTTAAAAAAGTCTGGTCTGCTGCCCGCGATCTTGGGCATGGTTCTTTCTTCATTAATGCAGACAGCCCGGGGATAACCGATGACCATATCTTCGTAAACCGAGATGCCAAAATTCCTATGATCAACATTGTAGAATATGATCCGAAAGCTAAAAATCAATACTTTTCTGCTTACCACCATACCCATGCAGATAATATTTCCATAATTGATCCTTATACATTACAGGTTGTTGGCGAAACGGTTTTATATGTAATCTACAATGAATAATTCATATAACCTGTGGTTCAACATTTCACAGGCTCTGCTCACATTTTAATATTTCAGTATAATTTTGAATATTTACACATTTGGAATGCGCGTGGCAAACTATATTCGCAATAAGTTTATTTTAATTTTTTTCATCATTGGCATTATCAGGCAAAAACATAGCGACAATTAGTGTAGTATTCAGCGCAATCAGCTGGATGATCATGCTTGCTTCAAGTCTGCTCATACAGTTTGAAAAGGTGAATATGGTACAAAACGGACTTCCCATTTTTGTGCCTTATGTGTTTTACATCTTCTTTGTACTGTTGCTTTACGTCTTTTACAGGGCACAGGTACTTTCTGCTGATGGCATCAATGTAATTGATTTGCTTTGGAGGGTATTTGTTACCGGTCTGGTCGCTACCTTATTATCACTGTTGGCCAGGTATTTTCTCATGGCCCTCGAGGGTAGTCAGCATGCTAATAATCCGTACTTTCTCATTATTATTTTTGAAGTACACCTTGGCTTGGCCACTGCCTATCTCATATCCATATTTGTGGTCTGGAAACGCCTGGTATTATATCAAAAAAACAGAAAACTCTTACGAATCTGGCAATTTTTTGAAACTTCCTTCTTTTTCAGCTTCCTCTTTTTCTTCTTTCATAAAGGCTATTTTGATATTTCATTTAATCTAATTCTGGGGTTTTTTGCCATTATGTCATTTGTACTCTCAGCTAATCTCAAATGGGTAGCCTACTTAAATTACAGACAGAAATGGAACAGCATTCTCCTATTATTGCTCATAGCATTTTACATATTGTATTTTCTTCGCACCATTCACGATTTACCAGGATTTATTGCGGCCACCTACGATATGACTCAAAATATAACCTTACTGGCTTTATTCGCATTCACATTTGTATATAGTGTATTTTCTATGCTGGTACTGCTGTTTAACCTGCCAACCTCATCGGTTTTCGAGCAAAAATTTGAAGAAGTTATCAATTTTCAAAGATTGAGCCAATCCAGAAATACGGGTCATGACGAAAAACAGGTATATGACATATTACTTGAAAGTTCAGTAAGTGCCGTGATGGCCAACGGAGCCTGGCTGGAGGTGTATAACGATGAAGATGCTCCGATGGTTTTATACCACAAAATCAGTCCAAAAAGGAGGCTTGAAATACTGGAAAAGCTACAAAAGGCCAAAATCAAGAAATTGCGCAGCTCCGATCCGGTAAAAGATATGCAAACCCGGAGGTTTATGGCCAATATTAATGACCTGGAATACAGATCTATTCTTGCTTTCCCTCTTTATGTCCAAAATAGAGAACTGGGCATGCTATATCTTTTAAAAGATCTTTATGATGGTTTTAACAAAGAAATGATAGAAATCATTAGAACCTTCGCCAATCAGGCCAGCATTTCAGTTGAAAATTTCAAGCTACTTAAAGAAGCCATAGATAATGAACGTTATAAAGAGCAATTGAAAATCGCTAAAAGCTTTCAGAAAATTTTATTGCCGGAAAATCTTGATCGTTTTGATGATTTTGAAATCGCTGCCTATTCTAAAGCCGCCGCAGAAGTGGGAGGAGATTTTTACGATTCATATAAATCAGATGACGATAGAATAGCTCTTACCATTGGTGACGTGTCAGGTAAAGGAACTTCTGCCGCTTTTTCAATGTCTCAAATGAAGGCCATATTCCAAAGCCTTAATATGATTGATCTTCCGCTACATGAATTTACCAATAAAACCAATCTGGCCCTCGGCAAATGTCTGGAGAGAACCCTCTTTATCACAGCTATCTTTCTGAGAATTTATAAAAGTATCAAAACCATAGAATACTCCCGCGCCGGGCATTGTCCACTGTTATATTATACCGCTCATGATAATATGGCAAACTATCTGGAACTGCCCGGGATGGGGCTGGGGGTTTTAAGAGATGTAAGATATGAAAATCATATTCAGGTGGGCAATATTCTTTATCGAAAAGGTGATATTCTCGTAATGTATACCGATGGTATTATTGAAGCCAGAAATGAAAGCAATGAAGAATATGGGTATGATCGTTTAAAAAAAATTATTGAATCATCTGCCACTGAAACCTGTGAGGAAATTGAAAATAGTATTGTCAAATCTGTCTTTAATTTTTGTGGTGCCAGAACACCTGATGACGATTTTACATTGGTTATTATAAAATTTAAATAGTACTGGCTAACTAAATACCAGTAAACACGTAAAAAAGATATGATTGATATTAAAAACGAGTTAGAAGAAGAGGGTGTATACCTTATTAAGGTTAGCGGTGAAGTAGATGCAAGTTCTTCTATTTTTCTGGATCAATCGATCGGAGAAGCAGTTGAAAAATATGATAAAATACTGATCGATTGCGAAAAAATAGAATATATCTCATCTGCGGGTTTGGGCGTATTTATGTCATATATTAATGAATTGGAAGAGAAAAAAATCGGACTTGTGTTATATGGTCTTAGCGATAAGGTGCTGCATGTTTTTCAAATATTAGGCCTCGATAAATTGCTTAAACTTGTTGATACAAAATCCGAAGCAAAAGAGTTTTTAAATGGAATATCGCTTTAAGGTTCCTTGTAATAAGAAAAAACTGGTAGAAATCAGAGACTTTATCAATAAAGTTCTTGAAGATTTCGGCATTCCCGAAATTGAAAAAAATTCTATGGTTCTGGCAGTCGATGAAGTTTGCGCTAATCTTATGATCCACTCCCATAATTGCAACCCAGACGAAAGCCTCGAACTTACCGTTAAAACCTTTAAAGATAAAATAATTTTCGAAATCATAGACCGTGGCATTGGATTCAATATAGGTGAATATCAGGAACCTTCCATTTACGACATCATACGCGAAAAGAAAAAGGGAGGCATAGGCCTTATGTTAGTCCGGCGTATTATGGACGAGGTTAAATTTGAACAAGGTGCCCACCAAAATGTATACAGGCTTACCAAAAAATGCTCCTGTTAATAATTTTTATTTCTCTCTTAATGCTCAATTTCCTTATTTTGCTTTCTATAACCATCATAAATCCCTAAAATGTTGATGCGTGCAGAAAAAATTACGCTCTGGATAACCATTGGACTTTTATGCTTTCAATCAGCCTTTTCACAAAAACAAATGCCTGCTGATGATGCCATCCTTTTTAAAGCCGGAAATGAAAATGTTACTGTAGGTGAATTCAGATATGTTTATGAAAAAAACAACTTACAAAACGACAGTCTATACCTGAAACCCGATCTAGACACCTACCTGAACTTGTACATTCATTTTAAATTAAAGGTTATGGAGGCCAAAGCAATGGGTATGGATACAATCCCAGCCTTTATCCAGGAATTTGAAACCTACAGAAAACAGCTGGCACGTCCTTATCTCACTGAAACGAAAGTTAGCGAAGACCTTATAAAAGAAGCTTATGAAAGAATGCTGTATCAGATAGATGCCAGTCACATTCTTATACAAATCAAAGATGCATCTGATACCCTGGAAGCCTATCACTTAATTAATGAAATTAAACGAAGGGCCATGCAAGGTGAAAATTTTGAAACCCTTGCCAGACAGTATTCACAGGACCCTTCAGCAAGTCAAAACGGAGGTAGATTAGGGTATTTTTCGGCTTTCCAAATGGTTTATCCATTTGAATCTGCCGCTTTCAAAACCAATGTAAACAACATATCGGAAATCATTAAAACCCGGTTTGGGTACCATATCCTCAAAGTACACGACAAAAGGCCTAACCCTGGTCAGGTACAGGTGGCTCATATTTATCTCAGACAGGGCAACGACCCTTCGGCTGAGGCAGTTATTGAAAAAAAAGCAAGACAAATTTTTGAAAAACTAAGCTCGGGTGATTCATGGGATGCCATATGCCTGCAATTTTCAGAAGACCAGCGCACCAAAAACCAGGGTGGTGTTTTACCTTTTTTTGGTACAGGAGAAATGCCTCAGCCCTTTGAAGATGCAGCCATGCAATTGACAAGCCCCGGAGAAATAAGTCAGCCCTTTAATACCCAGTACGGTTGGCATATTCTTAAGCTGATTTCAAAAAAACCAGTTGATACCTTCGAAAACCTTCGGGAAACCCTTGTTCAACAAGTTTCACGAGATACCAGGGCACAACAAGGTAAAAGACATAGCATTGAAAACCTAAAGAAGGAATACGGTTTCAGGGTAGATGAAAATCTGAAAAATTTATTCAGAAATCTGGCCGACACTACCCTTTCAGAAGGCAAATGGCAATGGAATTCACAATCTGATAATAAACTGGAAATATTTATGCGCATTGGTGATCAAACTTTATCTGCGTATGACTTTGCCACTTTCATTGAAAAAAATCAAAGAAAACGTGCCGGCCTGAGCCCTCAACAATATTTTGACAATTTATATGAGCGATTCGAAGAAGAAACAATACTCAGCTATGAGGAAAAAATGCTGGAAGTTAATCACAAAGATTACAAATATCTTATTCAGGAATACAAAAACGGACTTCTCCTCTTTGATGTAATGGAAAAAATGGTTTGGGGCAAATCTATGGCAGATACCACCGGACTTAAGCAATTCTATGAAGATCATAAAAATAATTACCGCTGGAATACACGTGCCAGGGCTCGTATTTTTCATGCTGCTGAGCCGGAAATTATCGATGAAATTGAAGAAAAATTAAAGCTCGGAGATGAAATCAATTTGATTGATCTGAAAATTGATGGTTATAAAATCGATGATTTAGGCAGCGTAATTGATACTCTTATCAGTTTAAGGCAAAAAGTGGACGATATTTCGTTAATAATTGCCGGAAATGTTCATTCTTCGGAAAGCATCAGATATCTTCAACAAAAAATTGACAGTCTCAGATTATATGATGTTGTCTTTGAAGTTAGTCTCGATGAGAATAATAAAAATTCATTAAGTGTATCGGGTAAAAGTAAATCAATAAAAGCATTCGAGCATTTTTATAACCGTACTTCGGCATTAACTTTGCACGCAAGTGAAGGGGTATATGAAAAGGAAGTCTCAGAATGGCCCGGTCATGCTCCCTGGCAAGAAGGTTTATATAGATTTATTGAAAATGATCGTTATTACCTGGTAATCGTTGATACAATTGAACCACCAACAAACAAAAGGCTTAATGAGGCCAGAGGCAGGGTGATTTCAGATTATCAACAATTTCTTGAAAACCGTTGGCTTAAAGAATTAAAACAAAAATATACAGTGAAAATCAATAAACGCACTGTGTCTAAAATGTATAAAAAGATTTGAAAACCTCAATCGCAACTTTTTTATGTATTGGCATTCTTGTGAGTGCCTGCGATATGTTAACCTTGCAACGCAAACTACCAGAGTCTGAGGGAGAAAAACCCATAGCCCGGGTACAAAACTTCTATTTGTATTACAAAGATATAGATGGTTTAATTCCTGACGGCATAAGTGAAACAGATAGTGTTCAGCTGGTAAATCGACACATCAAAAACTGGATTAAAAAGCATTTGATGATTGCAGAAGCAGAAAACTCTCTTAACCTGAATGAATCTGAACTAAACAGAAAAGTGCTGGATTACAAATATGCTCTAATTGTACATGAATTTGAAAAAGTGTACATCAACCGGCAAATCGATTACATGATCCCATTTGAAGAGATTAAGCAATATTATGAGGAAAATATCGAAAATTTTGAGTTAAAGCAAAATATTATCCGGTGCAACTATATAAAGTTATCCAATGAATCGCCGAGGTTTAGTCGCTTTCGCCAACTTATTCGATCAGAAAAACCAGAAGACAAAGAAGAGCTTAAGGCTTACAGCATTCAGTTTGCAAACAAAGTCCACCTCGATGATTCAACCTGGCTGCATTTTGATGAATTAATTGCAGGAACACCCTTTCTGGATGTACCCAATAAGGTTGATTTTCTTAGAAGAAATAAATTTGCAGAAGCAAATGATGGTGAATCAACGCATTTCTTAAAGGTAATCGAATACCGGATATCGAAACAAACCTCTCCATTGGAGTTTGTGGTTGATGACATTGAAAAAATATTAATCAATAAAAGGAAAGTTAAACTGGCAAACACCCTTGAAAGAGAAATTTATGAAAAAGCAGAAAGAAACAAGAGTTTTCAGATATATCAGCCTGATTAGTTGTCTGCTGGCATGCTTGTGGATGATGCCTGAATTAAAGGCGCAGGAAGAAACTGCGCTGGCGCCTGCCACTCAACAGCCCAGAGGGACTGTAGTAGATAAAATTATCGCCAAAGTAGACAATTATATCATATTAAAATCTGAACTGGAAAGGCAGTATCTCGATGTATTGTCGAGGCAAGAATATCTCGGCCCCAATGGAAGATGTACCATTCTGGAAAGTATGGTGGTGAGTAAACTCATGGCCGCCAAAGCAGAAATAGACTCAGTAGTAGTGGAAGAAGATATGGTTCAGAGAGACTTGAATATGCGCTTGAATATGATGATACAGCGCTTTGGTTCTGAAGAAATGATCGAAGAATATTATAAAAAATCCTTAGCTGAATTTAAAGATGAATTATATGACCAGATCAAAGAACAACTGGTTGTACAAACCATGCAGCAGACTATAGTTGAGGGAATTAAAGTAACACCCAGCGAGGTGAAGCGATTTTTTAAAAGCATACCGAAAGACAGCTTGCCCTATTTTTCCACTGAAGTTACTTTAGGTCAGATTGTTAAAAAGCCAGGGGTAAGTGAAGAGGAAAAAGAATCCATTCGAAATACATTGCTAAAAGTGCGTACGCAGATTATAAATGGTGAAACAACTTTCGAAGAAATGGCAAGACAGTATTCCGAAGATCCCTCTGGCCCGAGGGGTGGTTTTTTAGGCTGGTCAAAACGCGGCGATATGGTATCTGAATTTGAAGCTGCTGCTATGAGAATGAAAGATGGCGAAATCTCTATGCCAGTAGAAACAGAGTTTGGCTTTCACTTGGTTCAACTTCTTGAAAGGAGAGGAAATGAGTATAATTCCAGACATATTCTCATCAGACCTAAACATACCCAAAAAGATTTTGAGCAGGCTTATGCTTTTTTAGACAGTATCCGTTCGCGCATACTCAGTGACAGTTTAACTTTTCAATCAGCAGCCAAACGACATTCAGACGATAAAGAAACAGCCGGAAGTGGTGGCTTTATTCTCGGAGAAACCGGAGCGCCCCGTATTGCCACATCAGATCTGGATGCAAATCTGTTCTTCACTATAGACACACTAAAAGTTGGAGACATCACCAAACCCTTGCGGTTTACCATGCCCGACGGCAAAGATGCCCTTCGCATTTTGTACTACAAGGAACGTATAAGACCGCATCAGGCAAACCTGCAGGATGACTACCAAAAAATTCAAATGGCCGCCATGCAGGCCAAAAGATCCAAGGTGCTCGATGACTGGTTTAATGAAGCCAGACTCGAAGTATTTATAGATATAGACCCTGAATACAGCCACTGTAAAATCCTGGATGATTAAACAAATAAGCGGAACGCTGGTTTTTCAAATAATATACCTGGCCTTACCATGTATATCCATATTTTTTAATAGATTTTGGGGTACTTATAATTTGATGTCGTGAAACATTTTAATAGTGAGGTAGAAGCAGCAGAAAGTCTCTTTGAAGCGTATAATCAGCTGAAATCAGAGATAGGAAAAGTTATTATCGGTCAGGATGAAGTTGTGAAATTATTGTTGACTGCTTTGTTTTGCCAGGGCCACAGCTTGCTGGTTGGGGTTCCGGGTCTTGCCAAAACATTGTTGATTAAAACTATTTCTGAAGCGTTGCACCTAACCTACAGCAGAATACAATTTACCCCTGACTTAATGCCTTCTGACATACTTGGGGCAGAAACACTCGACAACCAAAGAAATTTTAAATTTATTAAAGGACCAATATTTGCAAATATCATCCTTGCTGATGAGATAAACCGTACGCCTCCCAAAACACAGGCGGCTCTGCTTGAGTGTATGCAGGAATACTCCGTAACCATAGCCGGCATTCACCATATTTTAGAAAAACCATTTTTCGTTCTTGCCACTCAAAACCCCATCGAACAGGAAGGAACCTATCCTCTCCCTGAAGCACAGCTAGACAGGTTTATGTTCAACATCCTCCTCGACTATCCAAATTATGAGCAGGAGGTGGAAATTGTAAAACGTACTACCGTGCAGAATACCACTGAAGTGCAAAAAGTTATAAGTAAGGATGAAATTTTGCTATATCAACAGTTGGTTAAAAAAGTTCCGGTTGCTGATAATGTAGTTGAATATGCCGTAAAACTTGTACAGAAAACCCGGCCCGGGCTACCAAAAACGCCTGAAATAAGCAATACCTATTTAGAGTGGGGAGCAGGTCCCAGGGCTTCACAATTTCTTGTTAACGGCGCCAAATGTACAGCTTTGCTTAAAGGTAAGTTTTCACCGGATATTGAAGACATTCAGGAAGTAGCCATTCCCACCCTGCGTCACAGGTTGCTGAGAAATTTTAAAGCCGAAGCTGAAGGCATTTCAGTGGATGATTTAATAAAAAAACTACTTTAAAATCGAATTTGAATTTTTTTCAATTTCATTTAGTGTATCGCTCATGGGCAGGGCGACGGTAAAGGTGCAACCTTTACTCTTGTTATTCCTGGCCGAAATGGTTCCGTTTAGCTTTTCAATAAAATCTTTACAAATCAGCAAACCCAATCCGGCACCTTTTTCACGGGCTGTTCCCGTAGTGCTTTCACTTTTTTGTTCATCAAACATTTCAGATATTTTTTTCTCGCTCATTCCCACACCATTATCCGCTATGTGAATTTCACAGTATTGCTCCGATTTTGTAGCTGATATCCTTACAAACCCTCCCGAATTTGTAAACTTGATGCCGTTGCCAATTATATTCCTGAATACCGTCTGCAGCATGTTTTCATCGCTGGTAATATTGATTTCAGGCGGTATTTCGTTAATTATCATAATATCCTTTTGGGAAGCCTGGTGTGCCATCACTTCCATAACATCTTCAATTACTTTGGTCAAATAAAAATTCCTTATAACCGGTTGAAGCCGCCCGGACTGTGACCGTGCCCAATGAAGCAAATTGTCGAGCAAATGCAGGGATTTTTGAGATGCATTATATACTGCAAGAATGATTTCCTGCTTTTCTTCATCACTTAATGCATCGTAATCCTTATTTAACATACTTACCAGGGTTTGAATAGCGGTGAAAGGATTTTTCAAATCATGACCAATTATCGACAACAGCTTATCTTTAGTATGATTTAATTCATTCAGCTGCAAAAGTTGGGATTCAATTTGATGTTTTTGCTTTTGCAGTTCAGCATTTAAGCCTTGCTCATAGGCAAGTTTTTCAATAGTAAACTGGTTCTTTTGTTGCTCCAGGGCAAGGATCAACTCAGAATTTTGCCGGCTTTCCTCAATACTTTGCACTTTTGTAATCAGGCGCCGAACCAATTGAGGTATACTGATCAGGAGAATACCAAAAATGCCTAAATAAATACTTTTAAAAAGCTGACCACTCAAATCTGCCGATAGAATCTGAGTTCTGAGTACTATATCAACACTGTTATGCCTGAGAAAAAATACCAGATTGAAACATAGCAGGGTATATAATGTGGCAAAAATGATCATACGGCGATCATGCCGCAAAGAGGCCAGAAAAATGAGAATAAAGTAAATAAATATAGAAGCGGATGAATAAATGGCTGTTGGATAAAATAAAACCGACATAGTATAAATATGTGCAGACAGCAGGCTGATATCAATGCCAATGCTGATGAACTGTATAATTTTACCCGTCTTTTTCTTTCGTATGATTACATACATAAAAATATTGTACAAGGTAAAGGCTACCAGGGGTAAAGAAGACACCATAGCCTCTTCTCTTCTGCCGTCAAAATACAAGGCCCCAATCAGGATTATGATGGCAACTACCAAAAGCCAGCGAAAGTAATACGCAAGTTTTTCTCCCCGCAGTGCCTCATCGTGATACAGGGCATCAAAAATGTTATCTGTTGGGTTATGGGGTTTCATATAGCCATCAATTCCTCTTGAAATTAAAAACTAAAAAATGCATTGGCATTAAAAGTACATTTTTCACATGCTATTAAGGATATACTGCAATGCCCTCAATTTCAATAAGAAAGTTGCTGTTAACCAGGGTAGGAACACCTATGGTTGCCCTTGCAACCTTTACAGTATTTTCTGAATTGTTAAAATACTGGTCATAGGCCTCATTCCAACCTTTAAAATCATACAATCCGTCTCTATATGGATCCGGAGCCACATAAACCCGCATCGAAACGACATCTCTCAGCGTAAGACCGGCATCGGACAATTGGCCGCTGATCTTTTCCAGAATACTGATTGCCTGGGTTTTGGTATCACCCATATAGGCAGCGGTATTTTTTTCGGCATCTGGGCTTGCCGGATCAGCTACAATGCCACTTATAATGTACAATGCCTTGCCTTCAGGTATATACACGCCATCGGATATCCTCGATGTTGATTTACCGAAAAACTTGACCTTGTCAGCTGAAGTTGACCTTTCCAACTTGGATTGACAAGACAGAAGCATCATCAGCATAATTGCGAAAAAAGGAAACTGCGTTTTCATAGTTGCTGTATTTGAGGTTGTCAGAATAAAAGTTTGCGCATTTTAAAAAAAAACTGTTTGCTGATCTGAAATCAATACTTCCCCAAAGTATTGGCCAGATTCAATAAATTGCCTATATCATTATCAAACTCCTCCTTATGCTCTTCAGGGAACGCTCCATAATTTTCCATTTTTTTTGATCTGGCATCACTTAGAATTTCCCAAATTTTTACATGATTGGCATAAAAAATTTTACTTTGCTCAATGGTTTTGGGTCGCAACCCATATTTTTCTACCATATGAGCTATGTTATATTTCATTTCAGCAAGTGTATGCTCAAGCAATTCTGCACTTTCTGCAGGCAGATCATGGTTAATTCTTATCATAGATTGGTTTACATGACATTTCAAACTCCTTTCCATTTCCACCAATAATTTTTCAAGATGGAATAAAGTGCCGGAAAGAGATCTCTTGTGATTATCTGAAAGTTTGATGATTTTCATGAAAAATAAATCATAGTAATGACAAAAATTGCTTTAAAATTTCCAACTGTTAATGTAATATAAAAAAAAGCAAAAAAAAAGGAGGCCATTGCTGCAGCCCCCTTTTCCAATTCATTTGGCATTGCGTAATTAATCTTTTATACATCTTATACTCATCCCCGAGCGTTTGTCAATATTGCCTTCCTGTACAATGGGAAACTGGTTGAGCAGACGATAATAGGCGTTTGCTGTATTGGTTGGAAGTTGGTCTGATGTCCAGAAAACGGCATTTTCGCCAGGAAATACAGAGTATCCCCAGTTTCCGGCAAACAGAGCATCAAAACCCGATGAGCTATTGGCACCAAGCAGCTTACGGGGAACATTAGTGCCTGTGCCTCCATTGCCATCTATCGCAAGATAATCTCGCAACTGGTTAAATTCGGCCCTCGAAGGGATATGCCAACCTGTAGGGCAAACACCCTGAACCCCTGCGCCTGCCTCTGCACCATTCATGGCAGCATTCCAAGTGTAGTGGGCACCCATCAAAGTGTTGCAGTTGGTTCCGGCGCAGTGCCTTCCGTTGATTACAATTTCCGGATTATCGGGGCGATTGGCCGTTCTCAGGTTTGATTTTGTCCAGCATTGATTCCCGATTTGCACAGTGGCATATCTGATGCCGTTTACATCGATGATAGAATCGCGGCCACACATAAATTCCAGTTCAGGAACAATAGCCTGGGCAGTGGTTTTTATGGCAAATGGGGTACTTGAGTCAGTTACTGTCACAGAATATACACCAGGTCTTAGATTTCTGACATTCTGGGTTGTCACATTGGTGCTCCATAAGATGCTATATGGCGGTGTACCACCTTCAATAGTTAGATTAATTCTCGCGTCGCGGGCTGTATAATAGGTTTCAGGTATTACTTCCAAAGTAAGATCAAGATCTTTGCCAGGTTGCAGCACCTGAACATCAGCGGCTGCTACGCCCTTACCTCCGTAAATCACGGTTAGTCTGTAAGTCCCTGCCCTTACCCCGCTAATAATCGGTTCTGTGATGCCATTATTCCAGAAATATTGAAAGGGTTCCTTACCACCGCTAATGCGTGCTGTTACAGAACCATCATTTCCATTAAAGGCAGAAACATGGTTTACATCAAATTCAATTTCTACCCTTGGCAATGCTTCGAGCGTCTCTTCCTGACAAGAGGTAGAAACAGCGCATAAAACGATCATCAATACGGCTGATATGTATATTTTATATTTTTTCATATGTCTAATAATTAAAAAAATCGAATCAGTCACCTCTTTGTATTCTAAAATCCATTTCTCTTTGAGGTATTCTCCAGTACAATCCATTATAGGGCGGGGCAATAGGCTGAACATTTACCCGGTCTCCTGGCCCTATGGCGAGTTGAAGACTTTGCAAATAGTTTAGTCTGTCTCCTTCAAAGCTCATTTCTTTTATTCTTTCTTTGTGAATATCCTCTTCTGTAACTGAAGTGAGAACCGGAAGGCCCGCCCTTTGTCTTACCACATTTATATCGGCAGTAGCACCCTGCACATTGCCTTTTTTAAATCGTAAAATAGCACGGG
The DNA here is from genome assembly GCA_020832305.1 of Cyclobacteriaceae bacterium. GTDB lineage: Bacteria > Bacteroidota > Bacteroidia > Cytophagales > Cyclobacteriaceae > JAFIEV01. The sequence continues at coordinate 217,318 of JAFIEV010000040.1, forward strand.
TAAGGTAAGCTTCTGCCAGACGCACAAGAGGCACATTGCTAAATTGCCCGTCCATTCCCCTGTAGTATTTGTCGCCCCACACCATAGGAGTAGTTATCTGTGGGTATTGCAACTCGTATCGGTTGGGGTCTGGGTCAGGTGTATTAGGCTTAGGTTCAAGCCGGTAATACAGTTGCTGATATCTTTTATCTCGACGGGCTTCATTTGTTTCAGCAAAGTTGTTATCCATCCAACCTATTCTTTGCAGGGCATAATGACTCATGGTAAACTGATGCCATCCTCCCCTTTTAGTATCTGCACCGCGACCCCCATTCATGGCCCTGTAGTCTGAGAAATTGTACAATGTGGCATCTCTGGGAGTAAATCTCTTTACATCATCGTAATTGAGTGCGTACCAAATTACTTCATTGCCACTGGTAGCATTGCTTCGGTTAAATGCTTCAATGGGATCTTCATTGAGTTGATAGGGCCCTGAGATCACGTAATCAAGCAGCGGAAGGGCTTCATCAATTCTGCCCAAACGGAAATATATCCGACTTAATATCATAGCTGCTGCGTAGCGATTGGCCCTGCCATGCTGGTAAGAAGGATGGTGGATTCCGGGCTGAAACCTTTCCGGCAGTAACTCTAAGGATTTTTTTAAGTCTTCAATTACTATTTCATACAATTGGGCCGCTGTACCGAAATCCACATCAATAGCTTCACTGGCGCTGGTAGGAAATTGCAACCGCAAAGGTAATACCTCACGGCTTGTAAAACCTTCGGCGCCCGGGGCCGGAGCGTGCATCATGAGTAAATATGAATACGAATAAGCTCTGAAAAATAAGGCTTCCCCTTCTATTCTGTCAATGTTTAAACGATCATTGGCGTTCATCCCCTGGTATGGTTCGCGACCGGTAGCGTTGAGAAAGTCCAAAACTGAATTGCAAGCACCAATGGCCATATAAGCAGCATTAAAAACCTCATCGGCTCTTCCGATTTGTACATCAACAGTTCGAAAGTACGTTTCGATAAATGGGTAATTGGCAGCTGATCCCGGCACCAGAAAAACCTGATCTGTCATGATATCCATAATCACATTACCCACCATATAAAAAGCACCCCCCCAGCTTGAGTGAAGACCTGCGGCATATGGAGAAACAATACCAAACTCCAGTTCATTCATATTGAGCCATGGAAACTCGGGTGGATTGGTAAGTTCAAAGAAGTCCTCATTATTGCAAGAGCTGTAAATGCCCATTAACAGAATAAGCGTTGTTGCGATCGGAAAGAGTTTTTTATATATTGTATTTGACATGATTCAATATATTTAAAATTAAAATTGAACAGTAATACCAACATTGTACATCTTAAGCAGAGGAAGATTCACACCTCCGGTTTCGGGGTCCCATCCTTCGTATTCAGGAGTGAAGGTAAATAAGTTATTCCCTGAGATAAAAGTACGGATGTTGCTGACTTTCATACGCCGGGCCAGTTCCTTGGGAAAGGTGTAGCCTAGTTGTATATTTCTTACCCTTACAAAGTCCCCTCTGAAAAGGTATTTAGTCCAGTTTTCAGTTTCATTATTATAGTTGCCTAATCCTGCGCCCAATTCGCCGCCGGTCCAGTAACCAAAAGCACGTGGATCATTGGGGTCGCCGGTCCACCCGGGGTTTGGTATTTCATGGTTCCACCCCCAGTCGTGTAAGCTATTCCAGCGAAGTTCAGGATATTTGGCATTTGGATTATCGGGAGTCCAGGTATTGCCCATCAGATCTTTTCTCAACACGACCTGACCAATTTGTACATTGGTTCCTCTTTGCATCTCATAGTCATAAAGCCAGTTTCCTCCCGAAAAGCTGATGAGTACATTCAAATCAAAGCCTTTGTATTCCCATGTATTGTTGATCCCTCCAAAAAATCTGGGAATGGCCGATTTATCATTATGTATGATGCGGTTTCGTTGCAGGTTGGTGAGCGTCGCAGGTACTTTTCTGCCGGTTTTTATGGTTTCGCCTGTAGCAATGTAATGGTTAAAATCAATTTCCCATATCATATTAATACCTCTTTCAGGGTCGATTCCGGCATCCTCAGCCATAAAATAAGGCCTTAATCTGCCTTCTTTGCGATTAATATTAAATCCGCTGATAATTCCGCGTCCGCTGCGATCGATATCTGGTGTAAGACTTAAAATTTTGCTGTTGTTGGTAGTAAAATTGAAATCAGTTGTCCATTTGAAATTATTTTTATGAATGTTGACTGATTTAATTTCAAATTCAAATCCAAAATTATTCATATCGCCAATGTTGCTCCAGATGCCTCCTCCCTGTACACCCGCTGAATTAGGTAATTGAGAGCGTAGTAACATATCGGTTACATTTTGCATATAATAGGCTATACTACCCGAAATGCGGTTATCCATCAAAGCAAAGTCAAATCCTACATCGTAGCTGTTGGTGGTTTCCCAGGTAATGTCTGGTGTACCGATATTGGTAAGTCTGGTTCCGGCGGCGATCAAATCCTGGGTTCCATACCTCCATGCCGGTCTGTTCTCGTAAATGTTTTGCGCCAGGTTTGGCGGAATGTCTTTATTACCCGTTTGGCCAAAACTACCTCTGAGTTTCAGCATTGTGACTTTTGGTATATTGAAAAATGCTTCTTCTGAGATTATCCAACCGGCAGAAAGGGCCGTAAAAGTACCCCATCGAAATTCTGGAGCAAAATTTGATGAGGCATCTCTTCTAAAGCTTGTGCCAATCAGATATCGGTCTTTAAATTTATAATCGGCTCTGCCAAAAAATGCTCTCAGATATTCCTCTACATTTAGTCTTGAGCTCATCGATAAAAAGTCCTGTGGCACGCCCAATTGCTGATACGAACCTGTCAGATTTTGGCCTTCCAAATCCCGGGTATATTGATTTATACTCTGTGATTCTGTGCCTGCAACAATGAGTATATTGTGATCTTCTCCAAAATTCCGGTTGTAGGTGGCATAGATGTTATAATTGGAACTGCTGCGTGTTGCGGCCCGGTCGGTAGCATATGAGCCCATTTCCCGGAGAATATCTGCTATCCAGAAAACACTGTTGTTTTGTATAAAATCAATAGAAACCTCTGAGCGAACTGAAAGCCCTTTTACTGAAGGTATTGCATAATTAAAATAAACACCTCCAATTCCTCTGTATTGATCTACCACATCCAGCATGAGGTCGCGATCTATATTGGCGGTAAGGTTACTGCCTGACATAGGGTTCCAGTATCCACTGCGATGGTCTGAATTAAATACGGGAAACCAGGGTAATGCACCCCGGTTGGCCTGGCCAAATCCACCCACAGAACCACCTGAATTACTCCCGGTAGCCCCCCCGGTTTGCGTCTTCTGACGATCGTTTTTGGTATAGGAAAAATTTAATCTCGCACCTACTTCAAAGCCTTTAACCGGCTCAAAATTTAGATTTGCGCGTCCACTGAATCTTTGAAAGCGATTGTTTTTCAGTACGCTTTTATCATCGCGATACCCTGCCGAGATAAAAAATGAACCTCCGTCAAATCCTTTCGAACTTGAAAGGTTCAGATCCTGATAATTGCCAGTGCGCAATATTTCATCAAACCAGTTGGTATTCACTGCCAGTGCTTCATTCCTGGTCAGTTCATAAGTGGGATTATCTCTGAAAAAAGCTGTTATGGTTCGGGGCTCAAAAGGGGAAAACACTCCATCTGGATTATTGGGCCTTTTACTCGAATTGCGTCGGGCTTCTTCTACCAGATCAAACCATTCACGTGTATTGGTAAAGCCAATATCTGCAGGGCCGCGGGCAAGATCAGAGAGGCCTGAATTAAATGTTACGTTGGTCACTCCTTTGGAGCCTCTTCCGGATTTTGTGGTGACTAACACAACGCCGTTAGACCCGCGTGAACCATAGATGGCTGTGGCGGAAGCATCTTTTAATACTTCTATGGATTCGATATCATTGGGATTGAGCATAGACAGAGGACTTTGACCTGTGCTACCCTGGGTTCTCTCCAGACCTCCTCCGGAATATACCGGCATGCCATCGATTACCCAAAGTGGATCGGTGGATGAATTGATAGAACTCAAACCACGTACTTTGATACTCACCGGAGCGCCGGGCACTCCACTCGACTGCACTACTGAAACCCCTGCGGCAAGGCCTTGCAAGGCATTTTCAAATGAAGTCATCGGCATGCGGGTAATATCTTCAGAAGATATGGTAGCGACTGAACCAATAATGTCCCTTTTCTTTTTCTCGCCATAACCAATTACCACCATTTCGTCAAGGGTCGTAATATCCGGTAATAAGGTAAAGTTGATAACAGAACGGTTCTGTACGTTGATACGTTCGGAAATATAGCCCACTGAGCTGAAAATTAAAACAGCATCTCCCGGAGCACTGATTCTGTAGTTTCCATTCATATCAGTGACTGTTCCGGTAGCAGTGCCTTCCACTACCACATTAACACCGGGCAGGCCTTGTTGATCGTCTCCACTGACAACCCTTCCTGTTATTTCAAGTGGTTGCGACCAGGCCTGTGTCACAACACACATCAAAAACATAAATTGTAAAAAGTTCTTCATCGCACAAATTTTCAGTTTTAAATCACCTCCAAAATTACCCGCCCTACACTGCCAGACCGTGGAAAATCGTCCCAATTATACCTTATAAATGTCCCCGTATAATTTCTTTCAGGAAAACGCTCTTCAAAAAATAAATGCTGTCATAATCTGAAGATGTAAGGCCTGTTTTACAGAGTCTAGGTTGCCCATGATTGACAGATTTAAATTTTTTAAGGAAAAACACAGGTGGGACGTTTGTCATGGCAGATTGGGACATCATTACACATAGACCCATAATGGGATTAATAATTTTGATTGGCCGAGAAAAAGAAAATTTTACATCATAAATCCAATGTCATGAAAAAGAAAAAAAAGAAGATGAATTGCTGGAGGGCCCGTGCACCGGGAAACTCAATTAATCGCTGGCAATAAGGCTCAAACAGTAAAAAATCAAGGCCGCCAAATCCCAGGAATGTGGCCGCTTTTTATAATTAAAAACTAAAGTATATGAAAACATTATTTTACAGAAAAGCCGCCTTGTGGTTTTTGATGCTCTTTTCAGCATCAATGGTAAGCCTACAGGCGCAGGATGTATCACGATATGCCATAGATGATGCCGTGATAAGTCAGATTTATCCCGATTCAGTCATTGATCAGTCTCAGGTAGGTAATAACATACTTGCCTACAGAGAGCGGAAGGACGAATCATTGCTTAGGGTTATGTCATATATAAAGTTTGACATAAGCGCAGCTGCCGGAAAGACCGTAGAAGCGGCCAGCTTTAGCTTCAGAGGAGCCGTAAGAGGTGAAGCTGAAGAGTTTGCCAATGATTTCAAGCTGCAACTTCGTGGGGTAACCGGCCAATGGAATGGTGCAGAAGTTACATGGAATACCCGACCGACAACACTTGGCAATGTACTTGGAGAATCATTTTTGTCTACTAATTCTGCCCGTAAAGACTTTGTTAATGAAGGCGCGCGATTAATAGATTTCATTAATGAAGAAATACGTAAGGGTAGCAAAATTATTAGTTTTGAAATAAGATCGTCTGGCAAAGATTCGACAGCTTTAAGCTGGCTGGGAGGCATGATGAACGGCAACTGGGGGCCTGTTTTGAATTTTACGCTTGCGCCCCAAAAGACAGGTTATGCCATTGATGATGCGGTGATCAGCCAATTGTATCCCGATTCAGTTATAGACCAATCACAGATTGGGAATAATATCCTTGCCTATCGCGTCAGGGAGGGCGAAAACCTGTATAGGGTAATGTCGTACATAAAATTTGACATAAGTGGTGCCTCCGGTAAGATGTTGGAGACTGCCAATTTAAGTTTCAGAGGTGCCCTAAGGGCAGAAGCCGCTGAGTTTGAAAATGAATTTAAACTGCAATTGCGCGGTGTTACCGGAGACTGGAATGGACAAACAGTTACCTGGAACAGCCGCCCCACAACAGGAGGCAATGTATTGGCCGAATCTTTCTTAACCACCGTTTCTGCAAGAAAGGGCTTTATCAATACCGGAACGCGCTTAATTGATTTTATCAATGAAGAAATCAGAAAGGGGAAAAGTACCATTAGCCTTGAAATCAGGTCCTCCGGCATGGATAGTACAGAATTAAGCTGGTTAGGGGGTATGTTAAATGGTAACTGGGGGCCTATCTTAGACTTCACTTTCACACCTGAATCTTCTGGATATGCTATTGATGATGCTGTGATCAGCCAGATTCATCCCGATTCTGTCATAGACCAGTCACAGGTCGGAAATAATATATTAGCCTACAGAGAACGTGTGGAAGCCGGCCTGCAAAGGGTAATGTCTTATGTTAAATTTGATATCAGCGCAGCCCAGGGCAGGACTCTCGAGTCAATCAAACTTAGCTTTAGAGGGGCTTTGAGGTCAGAAGCCGAGGAATTTGCAAATGATTTTCAACTGCAATTGCGTGGCGTTTCCGGTGAGTGGAATGGCCAATCTGTAACCTGGAATAACCGGCCGACTACGGGTGGAAATGTGTTGGCAGAATCGTTTCTGACCACCAATTCGGCAAGAAAAGATTTTATAAGCCAGGGTACCCGGTTACTTGATTTTGTTAATGAAGAAATACGCAAGGGTAAAAAAATAGTGAGCTTTGAAATCAGATCTGCCGGCAAAGACAGCACAGCATTAAGCTGGTTAGGGGGCATGATGAATGGCAATTTCGGGCCTATTTTGTCTTTTGCAGTCAGCAGCGATGCTTCAGGATATCCATTCCAGGATGCCATAATAAGTCAGATTTATGCAGATTCGGTAATTGACCAGTCTAAAGTAGGCAACAACATACTTGCATACCGGGAACGGCATGACAACCAGTTAAAAAGAGTAATGTCATACATTAAATTTGATCTGAGGGGGACAGAAGGAAAGACCGTTGAAGCAGCAAGAGTAAGTTTCAGGGGAGCTTTGAGAAACGAGGCTGCTGATTTTGAAAATGATTTTAAGGTACAGTTGCGGGGGGTCACCGGCGAATGGGATGATAATACAGTTACCTGGAATACAAGACCCACTACTCCAGGAGCTGTGTTGGCTGAAGCCAGCATGACTACCAATTCTCTCAGAAAAGATTTTATCAATGATGGCACCAGACTGGTTGATTTTATTAATGAAGAAATACGTAAAGGCAGGACTTCTGTAACTTTTGAAATCAGATCTGCCGGAAGAGACAGCACTGAACAAATGTGGATTGGGGGTGTATTAAATGGGAATTTTGCCCCAATACTCGATTTCAGCACACCAAATTTATTCGGTGTTAGTAATGATACCTTGATGGCCGTGCAAGACACTTATGTAGAGCTTGCCAATCCTGCACAAAACTTCAATGGAGAAAATAAACTCTTGTTCAGAAATCAAGGTGACAACCATAAAGAAGCCTGGATTAAGTTTGATGTTAGCAATGTAAAACCTGGTTTTGGTACGGTTTCTCTGATCGTTGATGGGGGTTTGAAAATACCAGAAGAGGTAACGACAAATCTCAATCAAAGAATAGATCTGAGAAGGACTTCCAGCGACTGGGATGAAACTGACCTTACCTGGGAAAACCGGCCGGAAGTAGGAGGCACGATTGTAAATACCTTCAGAATGAATGGTGATACCACCCTGGTTATGACAGGTATGTTTTTAACCAAGTACCTGGCCGATTCGCTGGCCGCAGGAAAACAACATATAAGCTTTGTCATCAGGGCTCGGGATGGTCGTGCATGGGATGCCTTTATTGCATCTAAAGACTCCATACCCGCCAGACTGGCCTTTGATTATACCGATGACAAACAATTTGTTATTGAAGATGTACTTGTAAAAGAGTCTGAACCTGATGAGAATTTTAATGGTATCACTTCTATGGATATCCGAAAAGCCACAGCAGAGCAGGATTCTAAAGAGGCCTTACTCAAATTCAGCCTGGCAAATGCCAGAAGCGGTTTTGAAACAGCTATACTCAATGTGCGTGGTGATCAGCAGGGTGCCACCGCTGCTACTCCAAGAGAAGACTTCTTTATTCAGGTAATAGGGCTGCAAAATACCTGGGCTGAAGACACAACTACCTGGAATAATAAACCACCGACGGTGGGTAGCGTATTGGCAGAATACAACATAAAAGAGAGCAAGTATCATGAAATAAGGTCTCCTGCTCTTACTGAATATATAAGAAATGCACGTCGTACCGGACAAGAGTTTGTCTCTTTTCTGGTCCGAGGCCGGGATGAAACCCCTGGTCATAATGCATGGATTTCTGATAAGGGATGGCAACCTGCATTTCTTACACTTGATCACAGAAAACTGGTGGCCACTCCAATTTTCCAAACCAATCCAGGTGAATATTTCCCGAGTGTGGTTGTAAAAATTATCACGCCTACCGAAGGAGCCGCCATTTATTACACTTTAGATGGTTCAACACCAAGTTCAGCATCTTCTCTATATGTTCATGCTGATGGTATTACGCTTACTTCTTCAGCAATAGTTCGGGCCATTGCTGTTAAAGATGGATTTGCAGACAGCGATGTGGCAGAAGCAACCTACTCAGTCTTCCCGGTTAGCGAGCCTTCTTTTGAACCTTCGCCTTTGGTAGAATATATAGATCAAGTGAGAGTGCTGTTGAGTGCAAAGCCCGGAGACGCACTGATTTTCTTCTCCGATGATGGAGGTGATCCTACAACACCTTACAATCCTGAGGAAGGCATTTTGCTTACAGCGACTACAACAATTAAAGCGCGTGCCATTGAAAATGTAGATGAAGATCCTTATATGTCGCCCGTAACAGAGGCTACCTATGTGGTTGTTAACCCTGTCGATGGCATTGGTGTTGGACCTGCCGGTGTTGGTTTTAAAGACAATACGGTTACAGGACAGCCCGAAAATGCACTTTGGCTCAAAGCAGATGCATTGCAAGGCGTCGCAAATGGAACAGCAGTTACACAATGGCCCGATATGTCGGGCAATGAAAATCATGCCTATAATACATGGGTTGAAGGAGGTAATAATGCTATCCCAAATACAGCAGAGTCGCAAAAGAGACCACCTGTTTTTGTCGAAAACGGAATCAATGGAATGCCACTGCTGCGATTTGGCACCCGTACTGGAGAAAATAATGACCTGAGCTCTCTCATTATTGACGACGCAGACAATCTCGATGGAGGTGCCAGCATATCTATTTTCATGGTAATGAAACGAAATACTATGTTGGCTGACTTCGCCGCTTTAATTCAAAAAAGAGATATCCGGGGAAGTAATACCGCCCTTCAGGCTTATGTACTCGAAATGAATGGTGGGGCTGATCCACAGACCATTCAGTTTGTTTTAGCAAGAAACCTTTTCCTGAGGTCACCCAATCAGCCGGCCAGATTGTTTAATGATGATGATTTCTATCTGTTAAATGTAGAACTCGATGGCAACGCACGCCATGCGACTTTCAGAAGTAACGGCGAACAGCTGGCACGATCGGCTTATAACAACATCGTTCAGAGTGTGGTCGCTCCTGTAATTTTGGGTGGTTTCCAACCCATGGATGTAGCTGAATTAATCATTTACAAATCAGCACTCAATCGGGCACAGAGAAACATAGTTCACAATTACCTGGCTGTTAAATATAATCTTGAAATCAGCGATGGCGATAACTCACTAAATGTATATACCAATCAGGAATATAAATTTGATTTGATTGGCATAGGAAGTGAAACCAATCCCGACGGCGTTACATTGGGTCGGCACCCTTCTGCATCAGGTGCAGGACTTGAATTGGCAATGTCGGGCTCCTTTGCCTCCGGTGATTATGTGCTTGCAGGTCATAACGGCGCAGCTGCAAGTGATGATAATGCCAACAAAGTCTGGACAAGACGTTGGTATGCCGAGGTAATAGGCAATCCGGGAGCTGCTGAAGTCGGCTTTAATTACAAAGCCGCGGGTATTCCATTCCCTGCCAATGCAGGTGACTTCAGGTTGCTGTATGATGATGGCGAAGGATTTGAAATACTGGAAGCAGAAGCTGTTGTCGACGAAGACAATGAAACCATCTCATTTGTGCTTGCCAATTTGGGTAGTGGTGTATATACCATAGGCCTCAATGTGCCCGGCGCTTCGGTAGAAGCACCGGTTATCTCTCCTGCTGCCGGAACTTATACAGCAGCTGTACAGGTGAGCATTAGCGCTGCTGCCGGAACCACCATATTCTACACAACAGATGGTTCTGTGCCAACAACAGCCTCTAATGAGTATACAGGGCCGTTTACATTAGAGCAAAGTGCCACAGTAAAAGCAGTGGCCGCCAGTGGTGGCCTGTTGAGTACTGTCACTGAAGCTGCATACGTCATCAACATCATCACTTCACTTGCAGATGCTTTTGGCAATTCTGTACTGATTTATCCCAATCCTTCAGATGATCTGCTCTTCCTCGAATTAAATAATGAAGAACGAGGAGAAATCAGCATTAGAATATTGGATACTTCGGGAAGAATTATGCACTTACAGCAAAATCAGAAACAGACCGAAATGTTTAAGATACAGTTGCCAACACATAACTTTAAACAAGGTATTTATCTGATAGATATTCAACAGGGTGATCAACGTAGTATTATTAGAATGATGAAAAATTAGGCCCCTGATTTAAACACATAAAAAACCCCGGATGTAAAAATCAGGGGTTTTTTTTATGCTTATCTTAATATTCTACAAACTATGATTTATGCAATAATGAATAAGATTTTATTAATGACTTACAAAAACGATCAGGAATCCGGAACTATTTTTAATAAATACAGTATTTAATCATATATCCTCAAGTGAGAAAGCCTTGCTTATGGAAGTATTATTGATTTTTGGAAATAAGCGTTGTATCTTTCATGCATTAGCCATACTTTTTCTTCAGCAATACTATCAAACCTATGAACAAAAAAAACATTTTGATGTTAGGCTGGGAATTTCCACCCGTAATCAGTGGGGGCCTGGGGGTTGCCTGTCAGGGTATTTGCATGCATGTGGCTCAACATCACAATGTTTTAATTATTTTACCCAAAAAGGGCAAGGGTAAATCTCCTGCCAATACCCAAATTTTAGGCCTCAATCAAATTGATCTCGATAATCTGATCGACCCGGGATATCTTGAAGTTCTGATTCCGGAATTAAGCATAAAGCGGGTAGAAAAAGTTATTGAAATTAATCCTTATCACTACGAAACCATTTTGCTTAATGAAGAACAGGCCCAATACCTGGTAGAGCGGATTAAAAGAAAAAAGATAGAAAAAAATGACAAAGAGCCCAATTTGTTTGAAAAACAGGATTTGTATGGTGAGGGATTGGTTCAACGGGTTATTTTATATTCAAAATATGTTCAGGAGATAGCCGAAACTTTAGATTTTGATTTGATACATGCCCATGACTGGATGACTTTCCTTGCCGGGGTAGACCTTAAAAAAAGATATGGGAAACCGCTGGTATTGCATGTGCATTCACTGGATTATGATCGTGCTGGTGCAGAGAGCCGTGGATGGGTCTTTGAACTGGAAAGACATGCCATGCAACAGGCCGATCTAATCATTCCCGTTAGCCATTACACAGGCAGCATCATACAAAGCCATTATAAACTCAATCCGGCAATGATTTTTCCTGTCCACAATGGTGTTGAGCCGGTGAAGGTCTATAAAAAAGCCAAGAAATTTCCCGAAAAACTGGTGCTTTTCTTAGGACGTATTACCGGGCAGAAAGGGCCTGAATACTTTTTAAACGTAGCAGAAAAAGTTTATAAGGAGTATCAAAACGTGCGATTTGTCATAGCCGGAAATGGCGACCAACTTATACAAATGATTCAGGAAGGTGCTTATCGTCAACTGGGTCACAGACTACATTTTACCGGATTTGTCGACCGGAAAAAAGTGCATGATTTGCTCGCCATGGCAGATGTGTACTGTATGCCTTCGGTTTCAGAACCTTTTGGAATTACTGCCCTGGAAGCTGCACAGTTTGGGGTACCCGTTGTTTTATCTGAAAGATCTGGCGCTACAGAAGTGCTGGATTCAGCATTAAAGGCTGATTTTTGGGACATAAATAAAATGGCAAGTCAGATTGTGAGCTTGCTTAGAAATGAAACCTTACACGCCCAAAAGGTGAAGGAAGCAAATGATGAACTCAGGGAACTTACCTGGGATAAAGCCGCCTTGAAAATCGTATCTGCTTACGAAAAAGTTTTAACCAACGTTTAGATTTCTGAATTATGGCGTCAACTAAAGTGAATTGGTGCTTCCATATGCACCAACCGATACGTTACAAGACCTTTACCTTTTTCGATATCGGTGAAAGTCAACCTTATTTCGATGACCAGCTCAACGAAAAAGTACTGAATAACGTTGCTGAGCGTTGTTATGAGCCTGCCATTCAACATACAATGAAACTTCTCAAAAAATTTCCTGAGGATTTTTTTGTCTCCTTTTCTATCAGTGGATCATTGCTGGAACAGTGCCGTATTTTCAGACCCTGCCTTATCCCCAGATTACAAGAACTCGCGGCCCATCCCAACGTAGAAATTCTGGGAGAAACCTATTACCATTCCCTGTCGTATTTTTACAATTGTGATGCCTTTAAAAAAGAGGTTAAAAAACATAGGGAGTCTATGGTCCTGCATTTTGGTAAACGCCCATCTATTTTTAAAAATACTGAACTTGCATATGACAATTGGCTCAATCCGGAGCTGTCAAAAATGGGGTTTAAGGGGGTAATTACAGAAGGGGCTAGCCGAATATTGAATAACAGACCGGTAAACCGTCTTTATGGCGATGTACATGATACCAGAATGAAAATCTTTTTGCGAAACCGGTCCCTCTCCAATGACATAGGTTACAGGTTTTGCGACAACCGATGGAATCAGTTTCCATTACATCCGAATAAATATCTGACCTGGATGGAAAATAGTGGCGGGGAAATTCTTAACCTTTGCATGGACTTTGAAGTTCTGGGAGAGCGGTTCAGCAGCAATTCCGGTATTTTTGAATTTTTTGATAAAACAGTAGCGGGTATAATACGCTCTCCACGCATGCACTTTTGCCTGCCCTCTGAAGCATTGGCAGAATTGGAAATTTTTGATGTGCTTGATGTCTATGATCCAATAACCTGGACCGACCAGGATAATGACCTTTCGGTTTTCAGGGGAAACGCCATGCAGGCAGAAGCCCTCAATAAAATATACGAATTGGGTAAAGATGTTTCAAAAACTAAAAGTCGTAAACTAATACAAACATGGTTGTCATTACTGGCATCTGACCATTTTTATTATATGAGCACCAAAGGGGATGGTATCATGCGTAACTATTTCAGTCCCTATCGTTCGCCCTATGATGCCTATGTGTACTATATGAATATTTTAAATGATCTGGAGCTGAAAGTTCACCAGGAAGATTATTTTTTATCGATGATTAATGGAATAAAAATGCCTTAGTTCTTTAATTGCTCAAATAAATAATATTATTTAAGAATGCAGGCATGTCCTCTTTGTAATAATTCGCTTTCAGGTAATCTGCTGCAAAGCGCAGATCTGCGCAGGCATCGGCTATGCAACCACTGTCATCTGATTGCTACAGTGCCCACTTTCCATGCCACATCAGAACAGGAAATACAGCGGTACCTTACCCACAACAACAGTATCCAAAATTCAGACTATGTAGCTTTTCTCAACAGAATTTTGTCTCCGGTTCTTCCTATGTTAACCGATCATATGCATTTGTTGGATTATGGCTGTGGTCCATTGCCTGTACTATCGGAATTGCTGGCCTCGAAAGGGTTTTCCTGCGATAATTATGACATTTATTTTTTTCAGGATGGTATTCAAAAGCATAATTATGATGTAATTTTTGCCTCTGAGTGCTTTGAGCATTTCAGACATCCTTTATCAGAAATTCAAAAAATCACGAATCTCCTGGCAAATGATGGTATACTGGCCATCATGACAGAAAGATATACAGATCTACAACGTTTTAAAAATTGGTATTATGCCAGGGACATTACCCATATAGCGTTTTATCATAAAAAAACCATCGAATATATATGCAGCCAATTTAAACTTGACTGCATATACGACGATGGTAAAAGAGTTTGTCTGTTACAAAAATCCCACAGTAAAACTGCTAAGCTTCCAGAAGTTTCTGTTCCCGCCTGACCACAATGGCCGACAACAATATGCTGAGCTCATACAGAAAAACCAAAGGAAAACACAATAGCAGCTGACTTATGACATCTGGCGGAGTAAGAATGGCAGAAATGACCAGCATAAGAACAAATGCATGTTTTCTGTATGTTCGCAAAAAGGCAGGTGTTACCACACCTATTTTGGCCAAAAAGAATATTACAATTGGAAGCTGAAACATAATGGCACAGGCAAGTACCAGCATGATAATCGTGCTAACGTAAGAAGTTAAATCGATTTCATTCATAATACTTGGATCGAGCTGATAGTGCGACAGGAAGCGTATAGATAAAGGTGCGACAAGGTAATATCCAAACAATACCCCGGCAGCAAACAATATCGTAACAAAAAATACTGCTCCACGTGTGAGCTTTCTTTCGTTATCATACAAACCAGGGCTTATAAAACGCCACATTTCCCAAAATGTATAGGGAAAAGCGCAAATTAATCCCGCAACAATCGACGAAGTGATGTGCATGGTAAATTGAGCAGTCATTTGCCGGTTTTGAATAATAAATGGAAGTGAATCCATACAAAAATATTCAGATCCACCCATCTGGCTCAACTTACATAACATACGGTAGGTCCAGAAATCAGCTTTTGAGGGGCCCAGAATGAGCTTGCCAAATATGAAATCCTTGGCCATAAAGGCTATCACTGTAAAGACCCCAATTGAAGCAATGGATCTTACCAGATGCCAACGCAACTCCTCCAGATGGTCGAGAAATGACATTTCTTTTTCCTCGGGAGTATTTCTGCTGCTGACTTCCTCCTCAAGATAATAATCTTCTTCCCTCACGTATTTAAGCGTTTAAACGTACAACGGAAAATCTTTCATCCATGCATTGACTTCAGCTTTTAACGATTTGAGATGAGATTCATCATCATACCGTGCAAGAGCCTCATCGATAAGTTCCACAATCTTTTCCATATCGGCCTCTTTCATTCCGCGTGTAGTAACAGCAGCCGTACCTACCCTGATACCTGAAGTAACAAATGGAGATCGTGTATCGAAAGGAACCATATTTTTATTGATGGTTATATCTGCTTTTATCAATGCCTCTTCAGCTGCTTTACCGCTAAGCTTATCGCCTTTTGATCTTAGGTCAATAAGCATCAGATGGTTGTCTGTACCCCCTGAAATAATATGGTAACCTCTGTCGGTAAAAGCCCTGGCCATTACCTGGGCATTTTTCTGAACCTGCATAGCATAGCTAAAAAACTCATCGCTGAGGGCCTCTCCAAAAGCTATTGCTTTAGAAGCTATTACATGCTCCAGCGGTCCTCCCTGTGTTCCGGGGAAAACACCACTATCGAGTAATGAAGACATTTTTCGAATTTCACCTTTTGGTGTTTTTAATCCCAACGGGTTTTCAAAATCTTCTCGCATCATTATTATACCTCCTCTGGGACCTCTGAGGGTTTTGTGAGTAGTACTGGTAACCACATCACAATACTCAAGAGGATCGTTTAGCAATCCGCGGGCAATTAAACCAGCAGGGTGGGCTATATCTGCCAGCAAAAAGGCATCTATTTCATCTGCGATCGATCTCAGCCTGGCGTAATCCCATTCCCGGCTGTAAGCTGAAGCTCCGCAAATGATCATTTTTGGCTTTTCCTTTAGTGCAGTGGCTTCTACGACATCATAATTGATTACCCCACTGTCTTTTTCAACACCGTAAAAATGCGCCTGGTATAGTTTACCGGAAAAGTTTACCGGTGAACCATGTGTCAAATGACCACCATGAGAAAGGTCAAAACCTAATATCTTATCCCCTGGGTTAAGCAAAGCCAACATGACCGCTGCATTGGCCTGGGCACCGGAATGTGGTTGTACATTGGCCCAGCCAGCCCCAAAAAGCTTTTTAAGTCTGTCAATAGCTAAATTTTCGATCTCATCAACAACTTCACAGCCTCCGTAATATCGCTTACCGGGCAGCCCCTCAGCATATTTATTGGTAAGTGCAGTGCCCATGGCCTCCATTACCTGTTTTGAAACAAAATTTTCAGAGGCTATGAGTTCGATGCCATGTTCCTGTCTCTGCTGTTCCTTTTGAATCAGATCGAAGATTATATTATCCTTTTGCATATGCACATTTTAAAAATTAGCTTCAAAATTAATCCAAGCAGCAGACTTTCACAATTAAACAGCAAATATTGCTAAACAAATCTTAAAAGTCATACCGCTCTGCGCTCAATTATACTTTTTAGAATACATCCTTTTGAAAAATATTCTTTCAGGCACTATATTCACATACCATTTGTACAACAACAGTGTTCATATTCTTCATTATTAAACAACCATACCACTATGCAATCTTGCGCGATCAATCGTTTCTTTATTTTCTCAATATTGATATACTCCAACTTGCTGATTTCCTGTGATTTTTCTATAAATCAGAAAAAGGGTAACGGCAAAATAAGCCTGGAGGAGTATTATGTAGATGGATTTAACAGTCTGCGTATTGGGGGCAATTACAGGGTCAACCTTATTCCCGGCGACAGAAATCTGGTGACCATAGAGACCGATGAAAATCTCTTGCCTTATATTAATGTTGAAAGTCATTCCGGTACTTTATCTATCAACAACATCTATGATCTCAAAAGCAAGAAAGGCATTACTATAGAGGTGTTTTATAAAGATCTCAATAAAATTTACTCAATGGGTGCTTCGAAAATTTTGCACAACGACATTTTGAAAACCGATAAACTTACGGTAGACCTGGCGGGAACAGGTCTTATAGAGCTCAATGTCGATGCTGATGAATCAGATGTAATCTTATCAGGAGCGGGACTAATCAGAATGAAAGGGCAGGTTAACCGCCAAACTGTTACCCTCAGTGGAGCTGGGGCATATAAGGCTTCCGCTTTTAAAAGTGAACTATGCCGCATTTCACTGCTGGGCCTTGGTAGTGCTGAGGTATATGTACGTGAAGAGTTAGAAGCAACGGTAAACGGGCTGGGCAGCATTACCTACGGTGGCCGCCCCAAAGTTGTAAGCCGCAACATTTCAGGTCTGGGCAAAATCGAGCCCGACTCACGATTGGAAGATGGTGTAAACCTTTAAAAAAAGCCTTTTTGTTTAAGTAAGATTTATTTGTGGTCATCATGCCAATTTCCGCTTACAGGAAAATGGCAGCAACAAAGAAATGATGCCTTCTCTATGTCTGGTTTCATTCATCGGGTTCATATTCTTTAAAGATGATATCGTGTTTTTCCAGTTCTTTAAGAACGGGCTTATATACATTTGGAGAAGTAGGTATAGTCACTCCACTGAGATTGAGCGCTCCCTTTAAAAATTTACTTATCACAATGGCTAAAGGAAGTCCTACTGTTTTTGACATGGCTGTATGGTATGCATCTTCGCCAGTACAAACCATATGTGAGTGAATTTTTTTTAATTCACCATCTTTTATATACTCAAATTTATGCCACATTACGATCATATCTTTGTCGCGGTCACCCATAGTCCATTTCTTTTTAAGGATGTGCTCCAGAATTTGAGCAGGGGTTCCTTTGTGCAAGCCTACCGGTTCGTCGCTAAATATATTGAGCCATTTCAGCATATACATTTCCCTGGACTCGACACCAATGTTGGCATAATGTGCCAGTTTCAATTCTACACTATCTTTGGGATTGTACGATAAAAAAGAATTAATAAACTGCCGGTGTGTCATGTGTCCAACTTCTTCCATTAAGTAGCTGTCATCCGTTGCGCCGAGTTGTACAAAAATATCCCAGGCTTCACTGAAACCAGAACGCCTCAGAGTACCTCTATACAAGGTTTTTATGCCCCTGAGATTGTATACATCCAGGTATCTCAGTGAATCGCGATTGGCATACCCTTCAAAATAACCATAGCCGGGGATATGAATAAGTTCTGTGCGTTTGAACAACTTATGGTAGGGTATGTATTTATACCTTCCTTCCTGAATAAACTTAACTACCCCATGTCCTGCCAATACCACATTTCTGGGATTCCATGTGAATTTATAATTCCATGGGTTGTCTTCATTACTCGGTGCAAGTAAGCCTCCGGTAAATGTTTCAAAGGCATGCAACGGATAGCCCGATTGTCTGATATCATCGATCACGCGCATAGCCGACATATGGTCTAATCCAGGATCAAGCCCACACTCCATCAGAACCACAAGATTTTTAGCCACTGCCTCCTCATGCAAAGATTGTATTTCATCAGTAACATAAGATGCCGTTGCAAAATGCGTATAATTTGTCACGCATTCTCTGGCTATGTCATAATGCATAAAAGCAGGCAACATTGAAATGACCATATCCGATTCTCTGATATGTTTCTCAGGCAATTCACCATAGTTCAGATCGATCTGTAAGGTTTCGACATTACCGTATGCTTGCTTGTAGAGATCCAAAGATTCGATAGACTTATCAATCAGTAATATGTTAAAGGCCTTACCTTTATCAAAAGTTGCCAGATACTTAATAAGATCCTGGCTCGACCGACCCGCCCCTACGATTAAAATGCGTTTCATATCCTATTTATACGTATTTCAATCTCAAGATGCATATTAATATATTCAAATGAATCAGGTGAATCAAAAAAAATTACATTCCACACCTTTAAATGAATTACTCGCAGGGCCTCTGAAATATCACAAAAGAGCATTTATATCGACAACCTGAGCAACTTGAAGCGATTTATAGTTGAGTTTACCTTAATATGTGTGTTTCTGTAAGATATAGGTCAAACTTGAATAATTGTTCCTGCGGTTTTTTCTTAAGCTTGCATAAGGATTAAATCTCGGGTTGTCATAAAGTGGCAATATGCAATGTGGTTCACTACAGCACAATTATTGAAAACAACTTATTGTGGCATTTTAAGGGCCAGAAGATTTTATGGCAAAAATCAATGTCCAGACAATTCTCCGGAAGGAGAATTTGACCATAAGTATGAAGTAATTTTTTGTGAGGTTTTGAATAGCTCTGCACATTTTAAAGAAGAAATATCAATTTGTATATAAAAAGTTACGAGTAAGAAGTAATTAAACCAAGATGCAGGAAATACAGATAGTCGACATACGGAAGCTTACTGAAACTATTAAAAGTAAGTACGGCTACGATTTCACCAATTATGCGATGTCGTCGTTTAAGCGCAGGGTATCAAGGGTGCTGGAATTGTATAAATTCCCCAACATAGAAACTTTGATAACGCGTATATCAGACGACAAGGCATTTTTTGAAGATTTCGTTACCGAAATCACCGTAAATGTTACCGAGATGTTTCGGGACCCTCCTTTCTGGCGTGAATTGCGAGATAAGATATTGCCCAACATCATGCTCAATCACAATAAAATCACCATTTGGCATGCCGGATGTTCCTCCGGGGAAGAAGTTTACTCCATGGCAATAATGCTCAAAGAAATGGGTATACTTGACAACTGCAGGATCATAGCAACTGACATTGACCACGAAATACTGGAAAAGGCAAAAGAAGGCATCTACCCTGCCAAAAACATGGAACTCAATGAAAAGAATTATTTCCGGTACCGTAGTTCAGGGCAATTGGCTGATTATTATGAAGTAAAAAATGGCAAAGCCTATATGGATAGATCCCTGGTCAAAGATGTTTCTTACCGCAAGCATGATTTGGTCAACGGAATAGTTTTCAACAAGTTCGATATAGTATTGTGCAGAAATGTTATGATATATTTCAATCAAACCCTGCAAAATGAAGTGTTGAAGAAACTACATGAAAGCATATTCAAATATGGCTACCTGGCAATAGGATCAAAAGAATCTCTGATCTGGTGTGAAATAGCCAATCGATTCATTGTGGTAAACAATGAAGAGAAAATTTACAAAAAAATCAGAGAGTGAGGACACTGCGCTAATGAACCACTAATTGAAAGATGAAATTCGCTAAATTAAATAATACATATAAAGCCATAGTTGTCGGAGGTTCAGCTGGGAGTTTCCAGGGTATTACGCGGATATTATCCTCATTACCTTCTGATTTTCCCCTGCCGGTAATCATGTGCCTGCATCGGCTAAAGCATGTAAGGGAAGGCTTTACTGAAGCTCTTTCTATAAAAAGTGTTAAACCCGTTATTGAACCTCATGATAAAGAATCGGTAAAAAAAGGCAACTTTTATCTGGCACCTGCCAATTATCATCTTTCGGTAGAACTGGGCAATACTTTTGCCCTCTCAACAGAAGAAATGGTGAATAATTCAAGGCCATCAATAGACATCACCCTCGAATCTTCTGCTTATGTATTTAAAGATAAACTTATAGGCATATTGCTTTCAGGTGCCAACAAAGATGGCGCCATTGGCATGCAGAAAATTAAAGACAGGGGAGGACTTACCATCATACAGGAACCTGCTGAATGCATGATTGATACCATGCCGGCAGCTGCAAAAGCCATCACCGAAATAGACTATACCCTCAAAATAGATGAAATAATAGTTTTTTTAAATCAACTATATAAATATTACAGATAATGAAATCGAATTACGGCCGAATCAGTATCGTCTCCATAATGTTTTACCTGGCAGGGATAGGTATAACGGTATACACCCTGATCATCCTGCCAGATGAACTGGCCCGTAGAACCGGACAACTCGATCTGGAGCTGATTACCTCATTGCGGGCAATTTTGTTAAAAACTGGCATCATATCAGGAATAACCTTCGCACTGGGTTTGACGGCCATATGGTTTGCCATGAAAAAACCTGCAGCTATTATGGCTCAGAAAACCAGTGAAGCAGTAAGATCAGAACAGGATAAGCATCAACAATCGCAAACTGAAGATAAGACTATTGCCATCGATGAACAGGCACTTATACGCATACAGCAAGGTCTGAAAAAAGCAGATAAAAATAGCAATGTATATGATCAATTGCTCGGTGCACTTGCCAAAGAACTTGAAATATGCCAGGCAGCATATTACCTGCCAGAATTGCATGAGGATAAACGTATTGTAAAACTGGTGGAAAGCTATGCTTTCAGCATACCGGAAAGCAAAACAATTCAATATGAATTTGGTGAAGGGCTCATTGGTCAGGCAGCCAGGGAAAAAAAGAAAATGATAATCGACGATGTGCCGCAAGGATACCTCAAGGTAATTTCAGGACTGGGAAGTGCCTCACCAGCACACCTGGTAATCATGCC
The DNA here is from genome assembly GCA_020832305.1 of Cyclobacteriaceae bacterium. Lineage (GTDB taxonomy): Bacteria > Bacteroidota > Bacteroidia > Cytophagales > Cyclobacteriaceae > JAFIEV01. Next base: position 238,713 of record JAFIEV010000040.1, read on the forward strand.
GGTCTGCAATGAAGAAAATAATTTGGTTGGTATAGCAGAATTTGCATCTTTTAAAAAACTCACATCCGGAGAACTGGAGCTAATAGAACGCGCCCTCGCTATGCCAGGGCTTACCACCGGTGAGGAAACTAATGATGCTCATGAAAAGCAAAAAAAGGGTTAAGATTTTTGGATTTAAAGAAGTTTGAACAATGTTCAGAAAATTAAGCATTCGATTAAAAATAACTGCACTTACATTACTGCTCTTGATAATAACAATAGCCCTGGCCTCATTTTTTGCCTATCAAGGCAGAATGAATGCAATGGAAAACCGCTATCTGAGCAGCTTATCGGCCCTGGCCGATCTAAAAGTAAGACAAATTCAGGATTTTGTTACTGATGGTCACCGAAGCGTGGATTATCTCATAAACCATCCGGCCTTTGCTTCTTTTGATTTTTCAGAAAGTGAAGATGATATGGGCTTTGGATTTTCCATGGACATGGATGACGATATGGATGATGATATGGATGACGATATGATGATAGACTATGATGATCCGGCATCGTCTGTTATTAGCAGCTTGTTGAAAGATCCCGAGCATATCGCTGTAATCATGAGCTCATCAAGAGGAAATATTATTAGCGCAAAGGGCATTTCGGCTTCTGGTCACCTGAGAAAGGTCATCCCTGGCTTTGAAGTTCAGCATCTCAAAAACGGTCAGATGTACAATAGCACCGTTTTTAAAATGCAAGATAAATATTGCCTTGCCTTAGGTAACTTTACCAACAGCAAAGAAGGAATAGTAATTATCATTAAAGATTTATCAAATCTGTATGCTACCCTTATGGAAGACCTGAATCTGAGTGGTAGTATAGAAAGCATATTGGCCCAAAAACAAAATAAAAGAGCTGTTTTCCTCAATCCACTTAAATCCGATCCCGATGCGGCTTTAGATAAAGGAGTGTTTTTCGAAGATAAAAGTGTAGGCGGGGGTATAGTAAGCGCAGTTCATGGCAAGGAAGGCACTGGTTATTCCATCGATTACAGAGGAAAGAAAACCCTTTCATCGTGGCGCTATATGCCTGTACTGGATTTTGGACTGGAAGTTAAAGCAGATTATTCAGAATTGCGGAGGGAAGGTCTCGATGCAATATTAAAATTTCTTTCATGGTCTGTCGCAGTGTTGATAATTGGCGGTTTCATGACTCTCTTCTTCTCTCAATTTTTTATCGATCCATTGTTACAACTAAAAGAAAGCCTTGTAATGCTTTCAAGAGGTATTCTTCCCGAAAAGGTCGAAAAGAAATACGATGATGAAGTTGGAGAAATGGCAGAAACCACCAATGAATTGGTACAGGCCCTGCGCAGGACGGCAAGCTTTGCCGAAAGAATAGGAAAAGGTCAATTTGATGCTGACTATAAATCACTGGGTGAAAGTGATGTGCTGGGCAATGCCCTCCTTGAAATGCGCAAAAGTCTGCAGGAAAACGAAAAAAGAGATGCCCAGCGCAACTGGATCGTTACAGGCGTAGCCGAAATAAGTGAAATACTACGCTCACATAATGAAATCAGCGATCTGGCCGATGAGGTCATCGCCTTTATAACGGAGAAAATTGATGCCATACAAGGTGCATTCTACCTGGTTTCTGACCAGGAAGATGGCGACGGACTTATACATATGACAGCTGCCTATGCCTACCACAAGAAAAAATACATTAAAGCTTCATTCCGTTTTGCCGAAGGCTTGGTAGGACAGGCAGCCGCAGAACAGGACACAGTGCTCAGAACTGAAATCCCTGATGATTATGTGACCATTACCTCAGGATTACTGGGTGATAAACGGCCAAAATGTCTTCTGATAACACCCATGCGAACCGATGAAAAGGTATTTGGTGTACTGGAATTTGCAGGTTTTACGCGTTTTTCGGAGCGACAAATCAAATTCGTGGAAGAAATCAGTGTAATAATTGCACGAACCATTTTCAATATACAGGTAAACGCAAGAACGAGAAAACTGCTGCAAGAATCTCAAATCATGAGTAATGAATTAAAAGAGCAACAGGAAATTCTCCGACAGAATGCCGAGGAGATGGCAGCAACCCAGGAAGAGCTTCGAAGAACCAACCAAAGACTTGAAGACCAGATTGAAGAGGTAAACCGCACACAAAACCGTATGCAGCTCTTACTTGAAAACGCTTCAGAGGTTATTGCCATTTACGAAGAAAACCTGAGTATTCGCTACATCAGCCCATCCGTAGAAAAAATTCTTGGCTATCCGCAAAATGACCTTATTGGGATCAATGATAAAGTAAATGTACATCCAGATGGAGTGGCATTCTTCGCCAAAATGTTTGAGGTTGTAATCAGGAATCCTTTTGAAACGTGTTCAGTGCAATATGAATACATGAAGAAAAATGGAGAAACCGTCTGGCTCGAAGCTACAGCGACCAACCTGCTGGCAGACCCTGCCATTCAAGGTATAGTAGTAAACAGCCGTGATATTACTGAAAGACGCCGTGCAGAACAGGAAGAGCGTATGCGGTCAAAAATGCAGGCGCTTTCTGAAAATTCACCAGACCTCATTACCCGTCTCGACCATGATGGTACATTCTTCTACATTAACCCAATGATTGAGCATTATACCGGCTTTAAACCTCATGATTTTCTCAACAGAAATATTATGGAAGTTGGCCTCAATGATGGTATTAAAGAAGAGTGGATGAGCATTTTGCGGGAGGTGGAATCCCGAAATGAAAAAGTTGCAAAAGAAATGGACTTCCCTTCGGAATTGGGTGCCCGCGTTATGCAAATTAATGCTATTCCGGAATATGACGAAAATGAAAAAGTTGAATCGGTACTTGTGGTTTCTCACGACATCACAGAACGGAAACAAATAGAGCTTGAAATACAGTCAAAAAACAAAAAAATCACAGAAAGTATCAATTATGCCAAGCGGATTCAGGGGGCTATTTTACCAGACAATACTGTAATCAGGAAATTCCTGCCCGAATCATTCATCCTTTACAAAGCCAGGGATGTGGTAAGTGGTGACTTCCCATGGTTCCTGCGGGTAAATGATGTAATCTATTTTGCTGCCGTTGACTGTACCGGTCATGGAGTTCCGGGCGCTTTGATCTCCCTGATTGGCTATTTTATACTCAACGAAATTGTGAAAGGAAGAAAAATAACCGATCCTGGACAAATACTAGACGAGCTGGATAAAGGAGTTACCCAAACCCTCAGGCAAGATCAGGATGATTCGAAAACCAAAGACGGTATGGATATAGCCCTTTGCCGAATCGATCTCAATACCAATGAAGTCGCCTATGCCGGGGCTCACCGCCCCCTTATGGCGATGGTTAAGGGAGAAATGCAGGAAATCAAAGGAAATAAATTTGCCATCGGTGGTGGTGTGTATAAAAATCAAACAAACTTTACTACTACTCAGCTTAATCTTAAAAAAGGTGATGCCATTTATTTCTGTTCAGATGGGTTTACCGACCAATTTGGCGGGCCTGAAAACAGAAAGTTTGGTCCAAACCGATTAAGAGAGCTCATTCACAACCACTACACTAAGCATATGAAAGATCAATATGCTATATTCGACGCTGAATGGGAAGAGTGGAAAGGAGACCACAGACAAACAGATGATGTTTTATTGATAGGGATAAAGTTTTAATAAAATTCAACCACAATAGTGGCAGTTTACAGGTAAATAATGAAATTTAAATATTTATTAACTTTTAGCATTCCAACTAATATTAAAAAAGCATGAGATATATTTTTGACCTGCATCAAATGATGCTGAAAAACAATATAATTCTCGTTTACGAAGGAGAGTTTACCCAGGAAATCACCAAATCGGTGCTTGCCATGGCCGAGCGAAACATGGATTCGGTCGGAGAAGAGTCTACCATTAAGCGAAAGGTGTTTAATGTAATGGTCGAGTGTCTTCAAAATATTGTAAAATATAGTGAAGAATACGTGACTGAAGAAAAACGCAGCAATACTGCCATTTTTATGATCGGCAAGTTTGACGATTCTTATGTGATAACCTCGGGAAACCCCATCAAAGACGAGACGGTTGCAGAACTGCAAAATAAACTGGAACAGATCAACAGCCTCGATAAAGACGGACTGAAAAACCTTTATAAAGACATCATCAAAAGCAGCACAGGCCTTACCGAAAAAGGTGGTGCCGGTCTGGGATTTGTCGACATGGCCCGCAAATCGGGACAACCCCTGGAGTATAGTTTTGAAAACATGGGTAATGGCCTCTCTTTCTTTTCGTTGAAAGTTACCATATCAAGAGTTTAATGATTCACCAAAATTTTAAGTAGTAGTATAAAAAGAAATAAGTCATGGAAATTATAAGCTTAGAAGGAACTGAAGATACCCCAAAAATATTGCTGGATAAAGGGAATTCTATTTTTGAAATCTCCGGAAGGTCACTTCCTGAAGATGCCGCAGAGTTTTATCAACCCATCATTGACTGGATCAGAAAGTATGGAGAAGATCCACTCGATGAAACCATTTTTGTATTTAAACTCGAATATTTCAATACCGCATCTTCTAAATTGATTCTCGATACCCTCTCAGCGCTTGAAGATATACCTGGTGTGAAAATTCATTGGTATTTCTACGAAGACGATGAAGATATGGAGGAAGCCGGCGAAGAGTTTTCAGAGCTCATCGATCTCGAATTTGAGTTTAAACCTTATTAACCCGCACAATACCAGACGAATATCTGGTGGGCAGGTTTTCTGAATAGAACCAGACCTGGCTTTTAATATTCGTAAAGCCAGCGTTTATATTGACTTTAAATTAGAAAAATGAGCGAGGAAATCCTGAAAGCGTTAACCCAGTTGTTTGCCATTATTACCAAGCAAGACGGTGGCGTTACAGACAATGAAAGAAGTTATGTAATCGGCATGTTCAACGAACTGCTTGACCAAAGCTCAATCAATGATTACATCAATCTGTACGATGCATTTATCGAAGAAGACCGAAAAAAGAATGAGGAGAAAGAAAAGAAGGGAAAAGTAAGGCTTACTTCAGTAAAGGATTCGGTTCGCACCCTTGCCATTTGTAAAAAAATAAATAAAACCCTCACTCAAAAGCAAAAGGTTGTTGTATTGATAAAACTGCTCGAACTGGTAGGTGCAGACCGAAATTTTACAGAGCAGCGGATGGAAATTATCAACACCGTAGCCGATGTGTTTAACATCGACCACGATGAATACAAGCTCATAGAACAGTTTATTCTGTATCAGCAGGAAGACACACTGGATCATCCCGATGCACTTATGGTACACAAAAGCCAGCGCGATGATCTGGGACGTACAAGGCAGGTGGTATCAGAGCTCTCAGGCGTGCTGGTATTTATGAGGGTTCGCAGTGTTGACATGTATTTTGTACGGTATCTGGGCAATGAAGAAATTAACCTAAACGGTCTTATCATTAAACCGACACAGGCCTATCAGTTTTCACATGGAAGCACGTTGAAAACGCCCATAGGTGATGCCTTGTACTACAGCGACTTTGTTGGTCATTTTTCCTCTGGTATCCGAAAGAGCAATATTTCTTTTGTTGCTAAAAACATCGACCTGGTGTTTCCCAATGGTGCTATGGGTTTACAGGATGTAAACGTCACCGAAGGACCCGGAAAATTAATTGGTATAATGGGTGCCAGCGGAGCAGGAAAAACAACTTTACTCAATGTACTGGCGGGCATTCAAATGCCTACCCGTGGCGAAATTCGCATTAACGGAATTCCCTTGCATGGTAAAGATGCAGAATCAATACAAGGCGTAGTTGGCTATATCTCACAAGATGACCTGCTCATCGAAGAGCTCAGCGTCTATGATAACCTATACTACAATGCTAAATTGTGCTTTGCCGATTTACCAGAAGAAGAAATCAATAACAAAGTATTAGCTACCCTGACCAATCTCGGGCTTGATCAGCGGAAAGACCTCAAAGTTGGGTCTGTACTGGATAAAACCATAAGCGGTGGTCAGAGAAAAAGACTTAATATCGCCCTGGAGCTCATAAGAGAACCGGCTATTTTGTTTGTTGATGAACCTACCTCAGGGCTTTCTTCCCGGGACTCTGAAAATGTGATTGACCTGCTTAAAGAACTATCCCTAAAAGGCAAGTTGATATTTGTGGTGATTCACCAGCCTTCATCAGATATCTACAAGATGTTTGATAAAATGATTATAATGGACACCGGAGGTTATCCTGTATATTACGGCCCACCGGTTGAGGCAGTAACTTATTTTAAACGGCAAACCAACCAGGTTGGCAGTGAAAAAGGACAATGTCCTTCCTGTGGTAACGTAAACCCCGAACAGATATTTAATATTATTGATGCCAAAGTTGTAAACGAATATGGTGAGTTCACCGCCAAACGTAAGGTAACCCCAGAAGAGTGGAATGGCAGGTTTAAAATACATCATAAATCCGAAGTTATTGAAGAGGTAAAGGAATTGCCGCCCAAATCTCTTAATATACCAAGTGGTTACCAGCAAATGATAATTTTCATTAAACGCGATGTACTGGCTAAATTTGCCAATCAACAGTATATGCTCATCAATTTGCTGGAAGCTCCAATTCTGGCTTTCCTGCTTGCTTTTATTATCCGCTATAAAAACGACCCTGCATCTGATCAATATATATTCCGATTCAACGATAATATTCCCATTTTTATCATGATGGCTGTTATCGTTGCCCTGTTTATTGGGTTAACTGTAAGTGCTGAGGAAATCATTAAAGACCGAAAGATCTTAAAGAGGGAATCATTCCTCAATTTGAGCTGGAACAGCTATCTCATGTCTAAACTGGTAATACTGTTTACCCTTTCGGCCGTACAAACCCTTACATTTACTATTATTAGTAATGGAATACTCAGTATACGCGAAATGACCTTTACCTACTGGCTGGTGCTATTTACCATATCTTGTCAGGCCAATGTGATAGGACTCAATATATCATCTGCTTTTGACAAATCTGTTACCGCATATATCCTCATTCCGTTTTTAATCATTCCTCAAATGGTATTGTCGGGATTACTTTTCAATTTCGACAAACTCAATGAGTTGATCAGCACCCGTGGTAAAGTACCGGTGGTGGCCGATTTTATGTCTTCCCGCTGGGCTTATGAAGCAATAGCTGTTGAACAGTACAAATCCAACCGTTTTCAACGCCCATTCTATGGCTTTGAAGCAGATGAAATGCAGGCCGATTTCAAAGCTTCATACTGGCAGAAAGAAATGAGAACCCGTCTAAACTATCTGTCTGAAAATCTGGGAGAATCCGATGAAAAAATACAAAAACGATTTGCCACTTATCTAGATCTGGTGAAAAATGAACTTGTCCTCGAACCTTACAAGGGAATTCTGGAAGATAGTGATATCGGACAAATGTTGAGCCCCCAGTATTTTGACAAAAGTACTGCAGACCTTATTCATGTTTATCTCGACAGTCTCAATCAGCATTACCTGGAAAAGTTTAACCTGGCTGTTGCTAAAAAAGAACGCCTTATTTACCTCCTGCAAAATCAGGAAGACACTGATTATAACCTCAATGAATATAAAAACAAGTATATGAATGAAAGTCTTACCGATTTGGTAAGAAATCTAAATACCAAAGACCGGATTATTGAATATAATGGGCGACTGATACAGCAAATCGACCCTGTTTATCACTGGCCTGTACCCTCAAATATACTGGATTACAGAGCACATTTCTTTGCGCCCCAAAAACATTTTTTGGGGGTATTTATGGAAACATACTGGTTTAATGTACTGGTTATGTGGATAATGACACTTATATTGTATATTGCTTTGTATAAAGAGTGGTTGCGTAAAAGCATCAACGCTTTTGGAAGAAGAAGAACCAAATTATAATGCAGGTAAGTTTTATGGCGATTATCCTTGCTTTCAGTTAAAAGACTAATTTTTATTATTAATATTTTTGTGAAGTAAAATTGACACTTATGAAAAGAATACTTCTTTGGTTATCATTGATTGCTGTGGTGGCTTGCAGTGGAAAAAAATCCAGTGAAGACGCCCTGATCGCCAGTCTTGATTCCCTTAAACTCAATCAGCCTCTAATTTCCAAAGAGGTTATGGCAGATATTATTCAGCAGATACCTTCTCCACTTGAGATTTCATTTTTGCTGAAAAGTTCGGGGGTAAAATACGATTTCGATATGTTAAATAACCCCAACAATATCTCAAAATACAACAGTTCATTTGAGAAAGCCCTTAATCTGGGTATTTACGGAACTGACCTAGGTTATGCCAATATATATGAGCAAAATCAGGATGCGCTCTTTTATCTCAATGCGATTAAAAGTTTGGCTGATGATTTGAGCATAGGTCAGTTTTTTGACTTTGGCACCATTCGCAGATTGGCGGTGAATAGCCGGAATCTCGATTCACTTCTTCTGATTACAACCCAGAACTTTAACAACATCAATACTTTTTTACAGGAAAATCAACGATCTAACCTCAGTGTACTCATCCTTACCGGTGGCTGGCTGGAAGCCTTGCACATTACCTGTCAGGTAGCTGTAAAAGACCCCGACAATGAACAACTGATAGAAAAAATCGGTGAACAAAAAATCATCCTCGACAATATCAAATTATTGCTTGGCTTTTATGTAAACGACCCTTTTATTGCTGATTTACATAAGCAAATTCTGGAATTGGAAAAAGCATTTTCTGAAATTGAAATAATATATAAATACGCCGAACCTACTTTCCAGGAGGTAAACGGTATGTTGGTCATTAAAGACAATAGTACCACAACCATAAACATTACACCACAAAATGTGGAAGACATAAGAAAAGGTGTAGCATCAATCAGGTCTAAAGTGATTTCATAATACATACAAAAACTCTATGAAAAAACTATTTTTATATACTGGCTTTTTAGTTATAGTATTTGCAATATCAAAACCCGTTGCAGCGCAATGCGACGGCGATGGTTTGGCGCAGGCATGTGTAGGAAAAATGCAGGATGGATTTACCTATCTTAAAAGTTTTAAGATAGACGGGCAGGGTGGCGCCAAAAATAAAGTGGAATACTCTTATGTATTCAGCAAAGACACCCAGTATTTTCTGAACATCTGCAGCTCGGCAGGAGATGGAACTGACGGTATTGTCGTGACAATGTACGATTCAAACCGGCAAATGGTGTCAACCAATTTTATGAATGGCAAGTTTTATCCAGGTATAGTATACCCTTGCAACGCTACGGGTATCTATTATATAACATTTACGTTTCAGGACTCAAAAAGCCACTGCGGAGGCAGTGTTCTGGGTTTTAAACGCTAAAAGTAGAATTAATTGTTACAGACATAGAGAGAGAGTTTTTCTGATAATCAGAAAAACCCTCTCTCTATGCATCCGGTTATAATAATTAAGTTTTAAAAAAATTAATTTTTCCGAAGTTTTTTTGCCTTGCTATTGATAATTTACTACATTAGAGAGTTGTTTTTGTGGATTTTATCATTTATCGATTTGTTTTGAGTTTTGACCAAAAAAACCCGGTGAAGATTTCCCGGGTTTTTTTATGGTTGATTAATCCTCTGCTATAAAGAAAACTCAGGTGTTTGAAAAACAGGCAGTTTTTTCGATGGAATCCGTAAGGCCAGTCCTACATTAATCAGATAATCAGCAAATGCTGAATCCCCATGCCTGTAAGTACCTGATGTCATGGTAGTCTCCTTATCAGTAACACTTTGTGTCCTGTTTCTAATAATTGCAATAGGCACACTCATAATAAAAGAAAAATTGCCTGCCATATAATTTAAGCCTGGTTCTACCGAGGCTATGTATCCGGGTCTTCTGAATCCATCACTTTCACCGATCAGATCCCTAACCGGAACACCTTCTAACCGCAATCCCAGTGACATCGACAGCTCGTGTGATAAAATGGGTGCAAAAACACCAGCCCGTAAAGCATACTGATCAGGAACTGACATTATGCTTTCATTGGCAAGCAAGGGACTTAAAGTCTCCCTGAATGTACGCGTTCCATTGGTATTTCTGGGATTTATCAGATAAAATGCATCATAATAAAGAAACAAAGACCCAAATAACAGATTGTATCCTTGAGTGCTGATGATGGCGCCTACTCCACCGTCTCCAGGTTGAATTGATTGGTCTACAGGTCGTATTTCGCTGCTTCCTTCCGGACCAACATTATAAAATTTACTGGTTGCACTGTAATTACCGGTAGGCAGTTTAATGCTTGCTGCTATTGATATATTTTTTTTATCACTTTTTTCATTCGACAAAAGCCAATAACCGAAACCAAAACTTAAATCAGCCAGACCCGATGAATAGCTCATATGTCTGCTTGTACGGCCATGCTCATATAATGATGAACGTTCATTATATACAAAGGGCAAAGTAAGTATGCCAAAAAGTCTTTCGTTAACCATATAACTGATGTTAAGATCAAAGGCATGAGAATAATTGATTACCTCAGTTTTATTGGCCACCCTGTCTGGCTCTTCCTCTTTTCCTCTAAAATGCCGAAAAGATTTAAAATATCTGTAATTAGTGTTGATGTTCCAGTCTCCGCTGCTGCTTATTGCCGTTTGTCCGCCCTGGCCCAAAGCGCCTGAAAACTGTCGAATGGCTACACAACCCTGGGCATTTGCCAGGTCATTAATTAATAGTGCAATGGCACAAATTGTAAAAAATTTGTTCATAATTATTGGTATTTGGTTGTTATTGAAAATGTACTTGGTTGCTTTTATAATAGGTATCAGGTTGATATACCATCAAAATAGATTTAAATCACTGGCCGATACTCATTAAATCATCATAAATTTACAGAATTTATTCATTTTATCAAATAAAAGGACATAGTTTCTGATGAAAATAAGATATTTGTAACTATTAGGGTAGATTTTTATATAATTTTATTTTATTTTGGCCTATCATTATCATGTTCCCTTTGGAATACCTTAAAAAAAATGACATCTTTTCAGGATGTTGAAGGATTTCGGTTTTTTCATTACCTGTCAACAGGTTTCTGAACATCAATTGTTCCTGTTTTTGTGCATATATTTCATCATTACTAAACCCTATCCAGCCCTCGTGTGGCATAATGATATCTTCTGTCTTTTTGCCAAGCCGGTCAAATACTGCAATGTATTTCTGATCATAGCACAGATAAATTCGATTTTTATATTCTTTAATGCACTGTACCTCAACATTGGGGTCAGTAAAAAAGGGAATCAGAGAAACGGAAAAAACTATTTCAGGATTTTGCAGTCTGATTTTGTGAAGGGCAAAATCAGTTTGGGAAAAAGCCCAAAGGTGATTATCACTACTCAGGCATAGATGAGAAAAAGGAGCCTGACTGATGGGCAAATCGTACAATGGCGACTCTGTAAGAAAGCGGTTGAGCAATACATAGCGTTGAGATTCCTTATAAAAACACAATGTTCTTAATGTCTGACTACAATCAATTGAGGTAATACGGGCAGGTCGATCTGATTGAAAGCTGGCAAAACTTCCATCCCTCAGCTGATATCTTTTCAGGTTGCCCGCTGCATCGGCCAGCCACAAATTACCCATTGGGTCTACCTCGGCTATTACAGGAACCATTTGAATGTCCCAGGAAGCAATTGACTGACAATCTGCGTTTGATGAAAAGACAGAAATTAACCCGAAAACTGTAACAAAGTCAAGCCTGAAGTGGAAAGTTCTGCATATTTTTTGTCGTGTATCCATTCTCCAAGATTAAAATACATGCTATCTGTACTAACGCTCATTTCGAGTGATAAGTGTCTGTGCCCAAATATGTAATAATCGTGGTGCTGCTTTTCTTCCATTTCCCGGCAATACTGTAATATCCATTCACGATCCCCCAGGAATTCTTCTTCATGTGCTTTATTACTCAAACGACTGCGCCCAGACCAGAAATTGGCGATCATGAAACTAAAATTGGGATGAAATCGTGCAAAAATCCACTGAGCTACAGGATTTCTGAAGATAACTTTAAGCATTTTATAGGTATAATCACCAGGGCCCAGGCCATCTCCATGACCTATCCATAGTTTTTTACCTAGACAATCTAAACCCACAGGCGACCTGTAAATTTTTGCACCACATTCCTCTTCAAGATAACCAAACATCCACATATCGTGATTACCAGTAAATACATATACTGGAATGCCCGCATCGGTTAAGGAAGAAATTTTACCGAGAAGCCTGGTATATCCCCTGGGTACTACATGCCGGTACTCAAACCAGAAATCAAAAATATCACCGAGCAGAAAAATAGCTGCCGCATCCAAGCTGATTTGATCCAGCCATTTTACGATAACCTTTTCACGCTCCAGACTCGATAAACGATCTGGAATACCCAAATGAAAATCAGATGCAAAATAAACTTTTTTGTCCCCCGGGACTTGAAGATCTATACGAGACATAGCAAGTTTTCCTATAAAATTGCAATATACACCAATGCAATCGAGTAGGAAATGAGTGATTATTTCACTCATTGTCCTCTCACACCACCCTACGTGCCGTTCGGCATAGGGCGGTTCGTAAAGTTACTAAGTTTTCGAATAAGCTTTGCTGAAAGTATGAAGATGTAGCCTCTCAAAA
>JAFIEV010000041.1 GCA_020832305.1 Cyclobacteriaceae bacterium
TTTTGAGAGGCTACATCTTCATACTTTCAGCAAAGCTTATTCGAAAACTTAGTAACTTTACGAACCGCCCTATGCCGAACGGCACGTAGGGTGGTGTGAGAGGACAATGAGTGAAATAATCACTCATTTCCTACTCGATTGATCTTACTTAGCTGCAATTATTTGCCATTTAACCAAAATGAGATCTTTATCGTTTGTCTTAATGAAGAAAGCTTTTTATTAGATCTTTTACAATGGTTCTAAAATACAGTTATAATATTATTGCCTTCAGCCTTTTTTTTACACTTTTTGGGTGTGGTAACAATTCTATTAAAGATACGCGTATAGATGAATGTATTATTGAGGAAAAGGTTTCATCAAAAGTAGTTGCTGAACTGTTAATCCTGGGGAAATGGGATTGGTTACAAACCAAATATATTCGTAGAGGAACCGGAATAATTATTGAATCACCCTTAACTACAGGAGACAGTAAGTCATTTGAGTTTCTTCATGACCGACTTATCATTCATCACAACGACAGCATTACAGAGCAACATTACGAAATCAGGATTTGGGGAGAAGATACACCACATGTTGAAGACTTATTAGTGGTTGATTTTTATGGGGTAACCGGTGAATTCAGAGGGAGAAGTTTACTCTCATTAAGTGGTAATGGAAAATGCATGACACTTATAAATTCCTATAATGACCTTGGAGGTGATTTAAATTTTATAAAGACCTCTCAACATGAATATTGATTTTTGGTGGAACCAAAACAACTGACAAGGTCATATAGCCATAATTTGTTAAGTAATTTTCTCAATAAACTCATGTTGTAAAGCCAGCTTTCTCGTTGACTTGGTGCAGCCGTCGGCTGTATATCTATTAATATTTTTTACTCTGATCTAATCAACAGAATCATAAATTTCTGGTCCTTTTAAGTTAAACATCGATTTGACCTGGGAGACAACAAAGAACTTTGTATTAACCTTTTCGTAAAAATATGTGTGAACTATATAACATATCTCCTTAGATGTGTAATAAAATGCCTTAAATATGTTCCATCTTGTACCTAACCAATAGTACTACCTTCAAAAGAAAAAATTCATTACAAAGATCTTAAATTTATTTACTAAATAACAATGATAACTAAACTTACTTCCGCGTTAATAAAGGAATTGCTAGCTGTAAATGCAGAACCTTGTATTTCTCTTTACATGCCAACGCATCGAAGTCATCCGGAAAATATTCAGGATACCATCCGTTTTAAAAATCTTCTCAAAAAGGTAAGGGAGTCTTTAACTGAAAAATTTTCAAATGTTGAAATAGCTGATCTGATGGAGCCAATGGAAGCGCTAGGAGAAAACAAGTATTTCTGGAACTTCACCACCGATGGACTAGCCATTCTTCGTTCTCCGGAGATTTTTTTATCAATTCATTTATTGGTTCCCGTAGGCGAGCTCGCCATAGTTGCAAATACCTTCCACACCAGACCACTCAGACGATATTTACAATCGGCAGACCGGTATATGGTTTTGGGCTTGAGCCAGCATGAATTTCACCTATATGAAGGAAATCGACATGCACTTTGTGAAGTAGAGCTTCCCAATGAAATACCTACTACCATAGAAGCAGCACTTGGAGATGAACTAACTGAAAAACGGAGTACCGTAGCCTCGTATGGTGGTGTTAGCGGAGAAAGCTCCAATATGCATCATGGGCATGGTGGAAAAAAGGATGAAGTAGACATAGATGCTGAAAGATTTTTTCGCCATGTGGCAAAAGTTATTCAGAAAAATAATTCAGTAACCGGAGGTCTGCCAATTATTCTGGCGGCTCTGCCCGAACACCATGACCGATTTCAGCAGGTAAATGAAAATCCAAATGTATTGCCCACTGGAATTAAATTTAATCCAAAGTCTGTTTCAATAAAAAAACTCGCAGAATTGGCCTGGGAAGTAATGCAACCTGTGCATTTACTCAAGCTTACTGAGATGGTTGAAAAATACAATGAGGCAAAGGCCAATGATTTAGGCAGTGATTCTATTGATGAGGTAATTGGTGCCGCTGAGGAAGGAAGAGTAAGTACTCTGTTGATTGAAGAAGGAAGAATCATTGCCGAGCGCCTGAGAAACCAACTTACCGGCACCTTTAAGCCAATAGATTTAACACAGCCAAAATTAGACGATTTATTAGATGACATAGGGGAATTGGTAAATAATAGAGGAGGTACAGTGCTTATCATTCCGCAAACTAACATGCCCTCCAAAACAGGACTTGCCGCTATATACCGGTATTGATTTTGAAAAATAATAGTGTACTTTTTATTATCCTTGGATTCCTTTTTTTACTTTTTTTGGGCTTTACGACTTTTTCACTCAAAAAAGTAAAATCACGATCTAAGTCAAAAATTTCCGTAGGAAACAAAATTGATAGTTTAAACGGAGTTTTTGTTTATTTTAATGGCAATGTGAGCAACGTGAGTGGACGAAATACAAGCCCGGATGGATATAATATAGGCTTGAAATACCAGTGTGTTGAGTTTGTTAAACGTTATTATTATCAACACATCAACCATACAATGCCAGATAGCTATGGCCACGCCAAAGATTTTTTTAATAAGTCCATAGCGGATGGTAAACAAAATAAACAGCGAAACTTAATACAATATTCCAACCCAAGCCGAAGCAAACCAAGGGTTGATGATTTATTGATTTTGGGTGGAACCCGCTTTAACAGCTATGGACATGTAGCCATAATTTCTAAAGTAACTGACACCAGGATAGAGATAATTCAGCAAAATGTTGGCAGATATGGCAAGACCAGACAGACATATCCACTTGTTTACAAAGAAGGAAAATGGGAAATAAAAAGTAATTCTATTTTGGGATGGTTAAGAAAGGAATGATGCGAATACCGACCTTGCTGTACATAAATTAACCGGTTAATATAACTTATTGATAAATCTATTATATACTGTATTCTTACGATTAAAAGGGTGTTTTTACCGTTTTGGGTCTGTAACTCCTATAAAAAAGGCTATGATTATATGTGACATAAGAAGTAATACATTATCAATATGTGAAACTATATCAATCCGTGGCATACGACTTAGCGGAAAGCCAATGGCAGCAACCATCAAAAATATACCAGTCCAGGTTTTAACCTGTTTTGACCTGACCAACAGTATTGCTGCCATAACAAGGCCTAGTGGGAATAAAGCCCCTGGCAGAAATAACGAAACAATTAAGGGAAACCCAAGTTCTGCGTGTAAAGACCTTGCATCGCTTATAGATTTTATACCCATTGCGTCTGTATAAATACCATCAAAGCCAAATCCTGCACCGCCAATGCATGCATAAACGGCTATTAAAAATCCAAGGGTACTCAACCTGGGGAACGCTATATGCACTTTTATAAACATACCATAAAAGGCCATTATCCAGAAGGTAAAGGAGAGTACCTGTATCCATCCCGCTGTAGCGGTAACTAATCCATTTTGTGTAAAAAACTGCGAAATAGTAATCAGTAAAGGCGCTAATATCATGGTGAGGCGCCAGATATTCATCGAAAATCTGCTGTCTGTTGTCATAACTTATGATAATTGTAAAACTTGAATTTGCAGCAGGATTAAATCTTATAAAGAAATCATAATATGGGTGAGGTTAATATTATGCTAATCAAAGACTTTACATACCTGTATTAAGGGATTTTAGGTGCAATCTTTTTAGCTTTTCCTGTAATTCTTGCTATAAATGCAAGTGTGCCAATAAGCATATTTTCAACAAATACCGGCATGCCTCCAATTCGTTGTTCATCCCTGCATTGCCACATGATATAGGCCATTTCCGGAAGTAAAGATATATCATTACGACTGCTTTTCTCATGAATTGCAACCTTCGCGGCTTCAATCATAAACCATTGAAAATGCAATGCGGGTTCAAGAGTAATGCGTGTTTCAAGAGGTTGATCCTTACTTCCATTTGAAAAGTTATGAATCACCCCGGGTGGAACTACAAATGTTTCACCGGGACCTAATACTTTATCTTTCTGACCTTTTATACGACCTATCATTTTACCGGAAACAACATAAAAGGTTTCAGTCTGCTTCGGGTGCACATGAAAGCCTGGCCCTTTTGCGCCAGGTGTAAATACACAATCAAATTCAACAAATGGGGCCGTACAATCAGGCTCGGAGTGAAAGGTCAATTTTTCGCCTTCCTTTTCTATGTTGAGGGTGGTTTTAGTATTTGCCATATTTTCTACATAAGTTCCAGATTTACAAGCTGCAAAATATGGCATCAACATAGCTCGAAAATTGTATTTATCGGACATTTTCAAAATAATGACCTTCCATCTCACTTTTTATTTTGCGATATTGACCGGGTGTGAGATTTGTGAATTCACGGAATGTCTTAATGAAATGTGATTGATCTGAAAAATCTGCACTATACGCGATTTGAGAAAGCGATAAGTTTGTATTATGTATTAGCCTTTTGGCTTTCAAATACTTTAAGTACAACAGAGTTTGTTCTGTATTCATACCTGCTATTTGATAAAATTTGCGGGATAATTGACGGGGTGAATAGCAAAGCCAATCTGATATGCCGGCAACTGAAAGTTTTCTGTTTGTTTCAAGAGATAGTAAAGCATTGAAAGCACGGTCTCTGTCTGAAAAAGAGGCTAAACGCTGCAAAATCCATTCAGATAATAGATTTATTCTGGCGTGAAATGACGTTAAATCGGCAAGCTGATGCCAAATCTCATGAAAACAAGGTTCAATTAACGTCATATCTACGCACCGTCGGGCAATCTCACCAGTGGGCATACCTAATATATATTTTGCGGGTGCAGCATGAAGCACTACGCCAAATAGTGACTGATTTTTAGGCAGTTCAAGGGTAATAGGTTTATTGTGATAACCCTGTACAAATGATCTGGGCATATGATGATCTTTATTATACATTGAATAATGAATCGGCATAGCCCCGGTAAAATTGAATATTATTTCAACAACGCCTTTAGGAATTATAATTTCATGCTGGTATTCGTTTCCTCTGGAGACTTGCCAAAAAGCCTTTACTACGTTAGAAAGAGGCAGCTCCTTTGGTTGGAATATTAAAGGTTTCATATATGCTGTTCATAGGTTTACCATTAAATGCATGGTTGTCGCGGTTTCAGTGATTATTTAAAATTAAAAAAATTTTAAAAGCCTTACAACCTATTGACAGAAAGCTGTGTCCTGGGAATATAACTTAAAATATTTTGACTATGAAAACAAATACCTTCGCAACTGTCCTTTGGTTTATGCTGCTTTTACTCACACTGAGCTCCTGTTATGATAAAGTAGAAATCACTCGTACCTACACTGTGGTAGAACCTGTATATATGAGTACGCAGGAAATACGTTCCTCAGTAGGCATAGTACAACCTGAACCACTCAAAGCTCCGGGTAAAATATATATGCTGGGGAATTTCTTATTTATCAATGAGCCCGGTGAAGGTGTACATGTTATCGATAATTCAAATCCTGAACTCCCAAAAAATATTAGTTTTATTAAAATTCCAGGCAATTACGATATCGCAGGTATGGGCAATCTGCTTTATGCCGATAGCTACATGGATTTGGTGATTCTTGACATCAGTAATCTCGAGCAGGTACAGGTTGTCTATAGAAATGAAAACATATTTCAGCAGATTTTGGATGGTTGGACTTTCGATCCCGATAATGGAGTTATCATTGACTGGGTAGAGGTACAAAAAATTGAAGTTTCAGAAGGCGAAGTACAAAACATGGGTTTCCCGACCTTTTTCAATATGGCTGGCAACCGTATGGCTGTAATGGATATGGCTATGGTACCTCAAATGGCAGCACCACAGCCACAGGTTGGAATAGGTGGATCCATGGCCCGTTTTACTATTAGTCAAAATCACCTTTATACCATCGATCAGAACTCATTATACACTTTTGATCTCAGCGATCCGCAAAATCCCCCTCAGTTTCCAACCATCAACGTTGGCTGGGGCATTGAGACTATATTTCCATACAAAGATATGCTCTTTATAGGCGCCCAAAACGGCATGCATATTTATTCTATCCAAAACCCTTCTAACCCCGAAAAACTATCAATGTATCAGCATGTTTTAAGCTGCGATCCGGTGGTAGTACAAGACACAATAGCCTATGTTACCCTGCGAGGTGGCACAGAATGCCGCGGATTTACCAACCAACTCGACATCATCAATATCAAAGATCCATCCAGACCCCGATTGCTGGTTTCTCATCCAATGATTCATCCTCATGGTCTGGGCATAGATGGCAAGACACTATTCATTTGTGAGGGTGAACATGGATTAAAAGTATTTGATGCATCGGATATTTTCAGGATTAATGCCAATTTGAAACAACATTTCAGAGGCTTTAATGCATTTGATGTGATACCATACCAGGGCCACCTTATGCTCATAGGACTTGATGGCTTATACCAATATACCTACACTGAAGGAGAAGAACTTACACTTTTGAGCAAATTGGCTATTGAAAAACCCTGATATGAAAACACTGGTAAACATCTTTGATAAGCTGCCTTTTAGAAAAGTAATGTATGTACTCAGCCCATTACTTGGGATTGCATTTTTGCATACCGGGCTTGTCGCACAAACCGGGGAAGATGCCTGGAAGGCCAAAGTACATATGAAAAATGGCATGAAAATAAAAGGTTATACGTATGAAGTTATTCATGGTAATCCCATAAACCTGCATCTTGGCACAAATTCGGTGGCCGAAATCGATACTTCCGATATACAAAAAATGAAAACTGTACATCTGGGAAATAAAAAAAATCGCTCCGTATTTTACAACTATGCAGGGAATTATGGATTCCAACACCATAGGGGATTTTATCATAATGTATTTGCAGGGCTATCAGCAGGATTGGAGCATGGTAACGTGTCAGTGGGTTTCATCAATGGAACGTGGCTAAGCGAACGGTTTGCACTGGGGCTGGGTTTCAACTTCGATAATTATCCTTCTATATCGGCTATACCGGTTTACATTCAACCCCGGTATTATCTCAAAAATGATAAAATAAGTCTATTCGGATTTACGGATGTGGGCTATGCCTGGGCCTTTCAGGAAAAAGGCCGTACAGGTTTTTATGAAGTCCACAATGTAGCAGGTGGTTTAATGGGGCAAATAGGGGTGGGCTATCAGATTAATTTTCTGAAGTCCGCCCTAACATTTTCCATGGGATACAAACTGCAGCAGAGCCGAATGGAATACGAATATTACGGATGGGGTCATTGGAGTTCTTTTTGGCCCGGTCGTATAATGTGGCCCACCCAGCCAATACAGGCTGAAGAAAAGCGATTGATACGCAGGGCAGTTTTTACGATCGGGTTCACATTGTAATAAAATCAGGGCCATTTTTCTATTAGAAAAATGGCCCTGATTCTTTTTTTTAATATTAGTCCTGCACGATAAATCGATATATATCGCGCTTTCCTATCGCGTGGCAGCTTAGAATGTACAAACCCGCCGGAAGCTTCATAACCGGCAAAAGAAGTGTCGATACCCTACCAGATCTGTCTGCAAAGGCCTCTTGAATATGCATCGGACGACCATTAACATCAAATACGGTAATAGCTACTTTCTCACCTGATAAATATCCTTCCGTAATCAAATTGAGCCGGCCATCAAATGTCGGGTTAGGATATACGACGCCTGTAAGCGATGATACCGTGTTAAGAAATACACCTACCAGAGGAGAATAATGAATGGTTCCATCAAAATCGCTTTGCCTTAGGCGATAATAAGATTGCCCCTGAAGTGGTTTGTCATCTATAAATGTATATGTCAATGGAACCCGGCTATTGCCCTCAGGTGCCAGACTGTTTACCTCCGCCACCTCATCGAACCGTATGCCATCTGTAGTTCTTTCGATTACATAACCCGCATTATTGGTTTCTGTAGCTGTAACCCAGGTAAGTTCTACCATACGACTTTCAACAACCCTTGCTTCAAAAGAAAGTAATTCCACCGGCAAAGGTAAATTGGTAAGGCTGGTGGAGGCGAGGGCAAATAATTTCTGACTAAAATTCGTAGAATTTGAATTTACAGAATGCCTTGCACCAGTGGTATTCAAATTTTGTGCGCCTATATTATTCCAGATGCTGCCAGCCCACTCAGCTACCCTCAAATTACCTATAAAGTCTTGTACCGTAGTTGCGCCGTTCCATGTTAATTGAACCCGAGAGGATCCTGTACCATCTACTGCCCAGTAACCACTGCCAAATACACCTCCTGCAATGGTAAATCCTCCATTATTTTCATCCTGTGTATTTACATTATTTCTTCCAGCCAATGGATCTTCAGCCATATATTCTGAAGTCCAGTTGCCTGCCGAGGCATTGATCAGGCTCATGGGCTCATAAGCAGTGCCTTTGCCAACCGGGAAAAGATAGGTGTTTCCTCCTGACAGATTGCGAACAAGTGGTCCATTGATAAATCCTGCGCTTCCTGGGTCCTGTATCGCATTTGTAGCAGTATTGGCTATCCTGAGCAGTGCGCTTTGCGTATTGATGATGCCATTATTGAAAAACAGGTTGCCCGAAATATCCAGATTTGTTCCACTGGCTAAAGTCAAGCCATTGCTGTTTTGCATCCTCAGATTTCTGAATGATTCATTGTTGGCGACAAGAAAAGAACCACTGATTATTTGGGGATTATTGCCATTGAGAATCAAATTATATCCCGACAGGTTAGATTGCAGGGTGCCTGTGGTTTTCAACAGGCTGCCACCCAAACGGGTTGTCATATTGGCACGTGTTACAACTGAAGCACCGGTAATTTCCATGTTACCACAGATATTCAGTTCCGAAAGCTGGGGGAACAGCCTTTGGCCAGTACCTGCAAAAATGATATTTTTATATTGCTCAAAACGATCTGATAAGGTATAGTTTCCATTACCACCATATATTACGGTACCCCCATTGCATGAGAGAAAATCGTTATACCTTCCCGGGGGGAGGAAATCATTTTCCAATGCTATCGTTCCCTGACCACTTACAATGCCCAGGTTGTGAAAGGTACTGACAGGGTCAATGTCTAGGCGACCATTAATAATGGTTTTATAAACCCTTTTTTGATTAGTTAAAATATCCACATCAATGCCGGCCGGGATGGATACGATGACCCCCGAGGGCGGTACCGCATTGCTTGTCCAGGTGGCTGGAATATCCCAATCGCCAGAGCTGCTTGCCGTAAATATATCAATGACATTGGGTATGGCGCTGTCTTCACCCGCTGTATAAAAGCCATTGAGATCGGCTGAACCAATATTGCTGTTGGTAAAGGTGAGCTTGTTGTTGGCAATATCAACACCTGCATTAACCTTTGCCCAGGTATCGTTTTCCTTTAACTGAGCGGTGAAATAGTCATTAATAGTACCTGACACATCACCGTTGTTAAATGTGAAGATTAAACTTCCACTGAACTGGTTCATGATGGATCGAAGACCCCAATAGTATTGCAATACCCTTGAAGGGTCTCCTTGAGGAGGTGTTATGGTGGGGTGTACGGCATTCACCGGGTTTATTTCAATATAAGCTCCCGCCGGAGTATTATGTGAAAAGCTCAAGGCAACCGGAGTATATTTTCCAGGTACACCCAGGGGCATTTCGAATAAAATTCCACTGCCGGCATTAAACCTTTTTCTAAGCCCCGCATCACCAAAATCACCACCAGTGGAGATCATTTTACTGATACCAAAACCAGCCCCTTGAATATTACTATTTTCACTTAGCACCAGGCTTTGGTTTTCGATGTTGAAAACACCATTGTCAAGAATGAGATCTCTGTTGAGCTGAAGATCGCTGCGTAATACCACACCTGCTGTATTATCGATTATTAGCCTGCCCATTGAGGCGCCTCCGCGTATTACCTGGCTCACACTTCCAGCCATGCGTATACCTCCCGTAGCCGCAGATGTACTTATATGTCCTGATGTATTGTTAACATCACCCATTACCGTGATCAGGTTTCCGCCATCAGTTAAAAGACCTTGTATGGCAAGATTTCGGCTTACCGTAACCGGGCTTGCCGACTGCAGGGTGAGACCGCTGTTGCTTTGTACAGCAAGGTTGGCAAAATTCATACTGCCCTCAATGCTTTGTG
Organism: Cyclobacteriaceae bacterium; assembly: GCA_020832305.1. GTDB lineage: Bacteria > Bacteroidota > Bacteroidia > Cytophagales > Cyclobacteriaceae > JAFIEV01. The sequence goes on from JAFIEV010000041.1 coordinate 10,154, forward strand.
CGATTCCGTTGAAAAAGGTCGTATCACTGGTTCCTGGGATAAAGGAGCCTGCATTGATTGTATTCCCTCCAATAAAAGTATTAAGGTTACTGGTTGCCAGGGAGCTTCCGACTTCAATCAATAAGTTTTTTTGAATATTAAGAGGAAAGGTTTGGTTAACCAGGGCAGGGGCATTGTTTTGAAGAATATGTACATCATTAAGGGGTATGTTGCTGCGCAAAGTAATGCTCTGTGCTGGTGCTGCGGCATCTATTGCCAATACAGCATTGCCTGATACTTCATGACTTTCAGGTTGCAGGATGATATCACCATTGGTATTTCCCGAACTGCGGGCAATGCCGAGCGTACCTCCGGTATGAACAAATCTGCTGCCAGAATTGAGGATTTCAAATACCCCCCGATTGCTGGCAGACGCAGCTACTGTTCCAACCCTTATGGTTCCGCCGGTTTGCGTATATTTAAGGTTTCCACCTGGTTCTGAAGCACTTCTTCTGATTTGACCGCCAACCAGTAGAGTGCCATTATTTGCAATAATTATTTCAGACAGTCCCGATGAGGCATAACGAATAAAATTCTCTCCACCATTTAAAAATGCCTGTCCGTTTCCGCGGACTTCAAGTCTGCCATCTAAAACGATGCCTGAATTGCCCGATGCCCGTATGATATTAGCCGGACTGGCATTTCCGGTTACGATCAACGCAGCGGTAGCGGGTATGGCAAAATCTGGTCCACCACTCGTTAGGGTAATATCTGTAGCAGTACTGCCTTCAGTATTTCGCAGCCAGAAGGTGCCACTAATCATTTGCAGTGGCTTATTGGCTGTATTGGCAGGTGCAGCCAGTTCGAGCCTGGCACTTACCGAAACAGTATCTGTAAGATTGGTTTTCTCAATAATAAGGCGATGCAGTTTCATTAAACGTCCATTTCTGCCCAAAACGGCACTTCCGGGGCCGGTCATCAATACATTACACACGTTGGTTCCGTTTCCATGCAAATCTACAGTACCCCTCATGTCTAAATCACCGTTTATTATTAATGTATGGGTATTAGTGCCGGTATTGGCCGTGAGCAGGCTGGTATTGTCCCATACCCTTACTTCGGCAGAAGAAATACTGCGATTGGCCCCGGGCCTGATGGTAAAACTCGCGCCGGCATTATCGAGTCGCAAAGCTCCGCTTATGTTAATGTTGCCATTAATTCCATCTGAAGTAAGTACCGGGGCGCCAAAAACCTGAAATACATTTCGAATGGTTAGGTTTAGGTTGGGAAGTGTTTTTAAACCGGCACCTCTCAGGGTAAGGTTATACACATTGGCAGCTGCGGCAGGGATGTTTATCGCATTAGCGCCGTAAAACTCAAGCGTACTGTTATTGTTGACCAGAAAATCGACCATGCCATCATTGACAGCTGGTAGTGTAGCTACAGCGCTACGAAGTCTGCCACTGCCATTTAGCCCGCCAAACTGATGACCTGTAAAAGTCTGCACATCGAGGGTGCCGCCCGATTGTATGGTAACCAGGGCCGCCCTTTCGTTATTTCGCCCTATGGTAATGGTATCACCCGACCTGATGATCGCAGCATCGCCTGCCTCTGGGAAATTGCCATTATTGCCCTGTACCCTGGTCCAGGAACTTTGGGCATTCCAAGGACCGTTGCCATTGGATTCGAAGATATTGGCTACATTGCCGGGGGTTATTGAATTTTGGGTTGCTCCAAAAATATCTCCACTTAAAAAGTTGGTGTTATTGGCGAGCAGGAAGTTATTGGCCGGAACAGTAGCACTTTCATTGTAAGATCCTATTTCCGTAGGGGCGCCACCCGACACCACATAGGCTCTTTTATTCCCTCCACCTGCAGCTGTAATTCGATCGGCATATACAAATTGTGCACGGTAATTAATAGATCCTGTTGGAGCTGCACCGCTAAATTGCGTCCTTAATTGCCAGAAATACCGGGTGCCATTTGCAATCGCATCTACGGCAGGATGTTTGCCATCTACATTATTGACGCTGATGAAATTATCCGAGTTAGCAAAGGTAACTCCTGTACCTGGGAAAATCAGAAAAAAAGGAGTGTACTTGCCGGTGACGCCTAATGGATAAATCACTTCTGTTCCACTGTTTATCGTCCTGTTTCTGAACAGAAGGCGTACGCCACCGGAAGATGCAGTGCCACTGGTAACAATCATTTTGGTCAAGCTGAAGGGCGCTCCTTCAATGGGATTATTGACCGTTAGCTGATTATTTGCAATGTTGAGCAAGCCACTGATCATATTCAGATTACCCATTCTGGCATTGTCCTGTAAAACCGCACCTGCACTGTTATCGAGGACGAAACTGTTGCTTCTTGCCAATCCGCCCAAAGTGAGCTGCTGACTTGCCGTGCCATTCAAGAGTATACGAGATGTTCCGCTTTGCTCTATACGATGTTGTCTTCCGGCGATGGCAGCAACATCACCTTTGAGTGACAAGCGGAAATTGCCAAGCTGTAGGGTATTTCTGTATTTGTCTACAGTATAATCTCCATTTACATAAGCAATGATACTTGCGGGATTGCCCGCATCCGTGCTTCTTCCCGGGCTGACGATCCATATACTCTTGGCATTATTGAAATTATTACCCCCATCTGCTTTATCCAGCAGAAGATTATGAAATTCAAGCGGGGATACACCGGTATTGTCGGCTATGCTTATGGTCGTTCCTGCATTATTAGAGGCATTGTTCCAAAAAAACCGGGTGGTATTGGTTCCGGGAATATATCTTGCGCCCGCTGCCAGGCTAAAATTTCCTGCAACGTTCAGGTCATTGTTGTTCATCCTGAGCAGGGCGTTGTTTTGCAGGACAAGGTTATTATTAATGGTAAGGGGTTGATTGCCAACACCGGCTATATCTGATACGGAAAGTGCGGCTTGACCGGCACCAGATTTATTGATGGTGAGATTAAATAGGGGAGGTCTTGATGCGATATTCCGGTCAAGATCTCCACCTGGCAAGGTGAGATTTACCGTGCCTCCGCTCACGTTAAAGTATCCTGGTCCGGATCCAAGAGCCAGAAATCCAATGTTGGTAGGGTTTACGATACTCATCTCTCCACCAGACATGATAAAGGTATGTGTGGCATTGGGCAGTGAAAATCTTGCAAAATTATTATCGGTTTGTCCAGTTCCACCAATGTTTACGATGCCACCGGTTTGTTCATATACTGCTGTCTGATTCACTGTGGCTATGGAAGATCTAAACATTGAAATATTTACCATACCTCCATCAATATTAATTTTGGCATCTTCCCGGTAAACAATGCCCGAGCTTTTATTGCCAAAAAAGGCTCCATCAGTAATCCTGAAGCCTCCTATGACCGTGAGACCGGTATTATCGGCAGCACCGGATGAGGTTGTAACATTTACGGTGGCACCATCTATCCACAAAGCGGCATTCTGAGGTATAAAAAAGTCACTGCCACCTTGTGAAAGCTCTGGTATTGTTACATTGCTTCCCAATCTTAAAGTTCCGTTTTTAATCCATAGCGCTTTATTGATCACCGGGTTGAGACCGGTACCGGTGTTGGCTGTGTTAGTAGGTGCCCATAGCTCAAAATTGGCCGGGTTGGCATGTAGTTCAAAAGTCTTATCTAAACCCTTATCAATAATCAGTCTATAAAAATCAAGTTTAGCTCCATTGCCCATCAAGGAGGTATTAGCCGCACCTGTGAAGATTAGCACAGCGGCACCATTACTGGCAGCCACTCCCTTGTTGCTATTGGTAAGGTCTACACTTCCATTATTAAGCATATTGCCTCCGATGGAGATATTATGAATGGCATTGAAATTGCCGATGCGTATGCCTGCACCATTTAAGATGCTAAGGTCTCCGGCAATAATCAGGTTCCTCACGGTTGCATTATTACCTATGATCAGTTCAGCGCCATTTCTGATTTCAAAATTTCCGTTCAGGGAAAGATTATTACCTAAGGTATAAGAAAATGAACCGGCAATACCGCTCAGAATTAGATGATTATATGTGTTTTGAGCAACAGGAAGTAATCCATTAAAATTGTAATATTCAACCGTACCTCCAGCAGGTTGAACCAACTGGTTGTTAATGACGGCCGGGAATTGGTTGGAAGCCAGTTTTATGGTGCCTTGTCCAGACAATTCCTGTAATCCTGCGGTGAAGGTGAATGAATTGAAATCCAGGCTGGAACCTTCTTCAACTATGACCCGAAGGCCTGTGGTTGCTATATTTGCCGGCAGTAAAACGGTTCTGTTTTGTACGATATAAACGATATCGCCATTGCCAGGCACGGCAGGGTTTTGCGAATCTTCACCATTGAGAGAGGTAGTCCATGTAAGAGGATTATTCCAGCTGCCATTATTGACGCCTCTGTATGAATAGTAGGTGGTTTGTGCAAATGCTCCGGATGTGCACATCAATCCGCCAATAAGAGAAAATAATAAAATAATTTGCCTAAAGTAATAATTCATTTCATGTAGCATTTATTGATACGTATATTGTTATTCCTAGATTATAAAATGTCAATCAAAACTTACAATGTAATATTATCATGATTTTCAAAATTTTAAAAAAGCATGTTTTATTGCCCCATGATTATATTGGCTCAATTTAATTGATGGATATTACATTTTATAGATATTTTACAAATATTTTTATACAGATATTGTGTTAACTGGCTTTTATTGATTTTATTTTGGGAAAATGCAATAATCAGGATATTTGCAGACTTTGCTTTTGTCCCGAAAATAGGCGTAATAAATTTAAGGATTATGGACAAAGGCCCTGGTGTAAGTAATAATATTTGTTTATTCCTACCTGTGCTATAAGCCGAATATATAAATTATTTTATGCAATAATTGTGCTATTAGAACAATTAAATTGTATGAAAAGGGTATTTATGTCCAATTATTTTAAAAAATATGTCGGTGATATAAATAATAATTTGAGCGTTTATCATGTATCGCCACTCATGACAGGAAAGAAAAATTGATCAGGATGATAGGTTTTAAAAACATTGCCTGGGCATAGATTTAAACCATAAAGTTTCTGAGAATTTAATACTTTTGAATGTGGGAAGATTTACTCATCTTCATCTTCCTGAAAGGAGTAATAGGTTTCATCGAGTTTCAGGGTATCGCTATTAAAGGCTTTTATAAAAGTTTCAATGTTTTCGTGCTCAATTCCGGGAAGGTTCAGGCAAGCATTGATACTGATGCCAAAATCAATATTTGTATCTATTTCAACATGCTCAGCTACTTTTATACTTTCTTCCTCCTCAATTTCGCTCATCATTTCTGTAATGTACCAGTTCACATCTTCTTCAAGGTCTTCAGGTAAATCAGGCTCTTCATTACCTGCCGCTTCTGCAAGACGTTTATATTCAGGAAATTTCTTAAAAGCTTTCTGTTGAGCCATTTCATAAACCTCACTTTGGTGGTGCAGGCGGAGTGTGTAAAGGGCGGCATCATATATTACCTCTTTTCCTTCCCATATACCTATAAAATAAAAACGGGCAAACTCTTCCAGTGGAAGATCCGCCTCTTCCTGGTCTTCGGTATTAATTAAATAATTATTACCTGTAGCAAGGATTTTTTCCTTCATTTTGGCAATTTCCTTGGAATCGAGACCTGGATTTAAACTCATATCTTTAATTTTATTGCAATATAACAGCCACAAGTCGTTTTAACGAATTATCTCGCTAAATTCCTTCGGACAATTTTAACCCTCTCGCGCATGTTGAAATAATAAATGCCGCTGATGGATAGGGTATGAAAGGTAGATTTAAAATTATCTGTTATGCCCTGGGGTGTAATATCCGTTTCACTTCGTGCACCTGCTTCAGTATGCCCTATTTCATAACGCATTTCGATTCCAAAATAATCTATGTCATTTATGGTAAAACGCCAACCCGCCCCAAACGTGAGGCCTAATTGAATACGGTTGGCCTCCGGAACTTTCAGGTCTGAACCCGGATTAAAATCGCTGACGAAACTAAATTGATAAGGAAAACGGTTTATTACATCACGATTTACATCATAGATGCCAATATTTCCTTTTCCCCCAAGCCAGAAACTGATTTGAGGCCCAGCCAACAAATAGACATCGTGATTTTGTACCGGAAAATTGATTTTAAATAAGATCGGAATATCTATGTAATGGAAAAGGCTGCGGTTTGATTCAAAGACATTACTGCTGCTCTGAACCAGTCTTCTTTTCATACTGTAGGAGATATCACTTTGAATGCCGACCAGGTCGTTAGCTTCATTTAAAAGTAAAATCCCAGCTGAAAAACCTGGACTGAAATACGAACGGTTAAACCTTTTATAATCATTATCTTGAAAAACACTTCTGGACATATTGGGTCCAATCCTCAAACCAACATAAGTCTGTGCCATTGCTGTTTTCGAATCTGTAACCGAATTCAAAAAGAGCATAGCGAGACATGAAATCAAAATATTGCGAATATATTGAACCTGTTTTTTCAAACTTTCAGGAATTTAAACCATTAATTGTACCCCGGACTATGTTAACTATTGCGTTTTGAAGCTAATGCCATGGCATGAACTCAATGTGAACGACTATAGTTTTCATAAGTGAAATTACAATGTTTTTTATTACAAAAATATCCAATGCCGGCAATTTGACGCTATAGAATGTATTAAATGCAGTAATTATTTGTCACTTATGCATTACTGGCCTGTGCAGAATTGATTTCTTACATGCCGTTAAGTGCCTGTATTGAAGATATATTAATAAATATTATTGGCATAATTAAAAAATAGTTAAGAGCTTCTTGTTGTTTCAATTATTTAAATATCAGTTAATCAGTATATTATGAGACTATTTTTATGTTCAGATTATTTATCGATAAATGAACAATTTATTCTACAGCGTATTTGTGATGTTAAATATCCATAAAAATTACCTGATCACATGATGGTAGGTTATGTCATCATATTGATTTGTTAATAAGCGGCCAATTCTTGAATTTTCGGATGAGAAAACTAATTACCATTCAGGCGCACTGTAAAATTTTAGATCGATCATGAGATAAGACCCTGAGGGTCTGTAAGTATGAAATATATATTAACATGTCTGGCCTTTATTTTATTCTATTCAGGCGCATTCGCTCAGGATGTACCAATGCAAAATCATGTTTTTTTTAACCCGTACCTCATAAATCCTGCAATGGCTGGCTACGAAAACCGACCGGCCGTTTTTTTGCATTACAGAAATCAATGGACAGGTATTGAAGGAGCGCCAACCACCGCTACCCTTGTGTTTCATACTTTATATAAGGAGACAGTACCTTTTGCTTTTAGTGTTAGCAATGACCGCAGGGGCCTCTTGTCGAGCAATGTACTTCAGATGGGCAGTGGTTTCAGGGCAAATTTTGGTACTGAACATTATTTAAGCTTTGGTATAGGCGGGGGCATGGCTTTTCATAATATTGATATGATTGGTGCAGGTAATGGCAGTTTTATTGATCCTTCAATGGCTGGAATTTTTGACAACAGTATCAGAGCGCTTGCACACGCTGGAATTAATTATCATTATAAAGGATTTAATTTCGGGATAACCTTGCCTACCATGCTTGAGCATACCGCTGTTGAATCTTCAGGCTTTTCCATGGGGCAGTTCAAGCCTTTAGATCACCTTAATTTCAACTTAAGCTATTATTGGCATATGGTTGAAGATAAACTTGCCATAGAACCTCTTTTTATTTATCGGCAGTCTGAGCAATTTGGAGGTAGATTAGAGGGATACCTCACATCAACAATGGCCAATGTATTTATGGCAGGAATAGGGTATCGCCAATTCATGGGGGCATCTGCTTTTATTGGTTTTAACATCAATGATAATTACAGGTTCGCATATTCCTTTGAATTTCCTATTGGGACAGAAATGGTTTTTAATGCAGCGAGTCATGAAATAAGTATAGGAATGGTGTTTGGTGAGAAAAAGACCAAGCGAGGGAAAATGAGCTATATTCAGCGCCGCAATGCGGTGTTGGCAGCAGCGAGAAATGCTCCGGCCAAACAACCGGTAAGTGCAAGCCAGCGTGCCACTGCTCAACCAGCGGTTGTGCCGTCAGAGCAAAAGTCTGCTCCTGAACCTGAAAAGATGCAGCCCCAAAGCCCGCCTGTTGTTGAAGAAAAACCAGCCAGTCGCGATGCAGAGGGAAATTATATAGGACCGGTTGAAGTGACTAGAGGAAGCCACAACCTTGAATTGGAAAAAGGTTTTTATGTAGTTATTGCCTCCTTTGATAATTACAGGGATGCGGATGCCTATAGCAACGATATTTTTACAAAAGGTTATTTTGCTAAAATCGGTTATGCCACGCAAACCGGAGATTATCATGTATATATACATTCCGGTATTACGGTGCAGGATTGCCAGCGGGAAAAGAGCCGTCTGTCCACAGTACCATTGTTTAGAAACGCATGGGTGTTAACCGTTAAATAAATTTTGCCGATGGAAAAGAAAATTATTTCTTGGCTTCTGTTTTTTGCATTAAGTGCAGGATTAACCTGTACAAGGGTGTACAGCCAGGTTCCGGTAATTCACTCACTGGATAAAAAAACAGGCACAGCGGAGGAATTTGTCACCATAAGAGGTAGTGGCTTCAACACCAACCCGGCTCAAAATGTCATTTTTTTTGGTGCGTCAACTGCCGAAACGTTATCAGCTTCAGCCTCGCTTCTCGAAGTTAAAGTTCCAGCCGGCACTTCATTTTCGCATGTATCAGTCACTAATCTTGTCAGTGGACGTACCGGTTATGCCAATGAAAGATTTCTCCTGGCACATGGTGGAGATGTCTTTGATCCATCGCGTTTTGATGGCCGACTCGAATTGACTGAGGAAGCCGGTCTTTTTGATGTATGTGCCTGTGATTTTGACGGGGATGGTAGGGTTGATATTGTCACAACGAATAATGCCGCGGCGGCAGCCAGTACTTCGGTTACCGTTTTCCGAAATGTGACAACTGCGGAGCAAAGTACCATAAGCATGCAACGTATCAATGAAAGCAATCTCAATATTTTTAACCCGGCCCGCAATATTTTCTGTGCAGACCTCAATGGTGATGGCAAACCTGATATTGTAGCTGGAAGAGGAGGAAATACCGCTGACCGATTGTATGTATTCAGAAATACGGGAAGTCCGGGTAATATTCGTTTTGCAGCTCCTGTATCGATTGTATTGGCAAGAGAAGCTGTTTCCAGTACTACAAGGCGTATCAGGATTATGGATCTCGATGGTGATGGACTACCGGAAATTGTTATGACAGACCAAAACGATAATAAAGTGCATATCTTCGTCAATAAAAGCAGCGGAAATACCCTGCGCTTTCCTGAACTGGATAAAATTTTGCTTACTACCAATGACCAAACCCTGGGTCTGGACATAGCAGATATGGATGGCGATGGTAAAAAGGATTTAATTTTTGGGAGCAACCTGCGGTCAGATATATTCATTGCCAGAAATGTAAGCAGTCCGGGAAATGTTTCTTTCAATAACCCTCATCGTATTCAACTCAATGGCAACCTGGTAAATCTGGTAACCGCTGATTTCAATGGAAATGGCAAAAGTGATATCGCTGTTGTAAATTTTGTCAATAATATATTTATTATACCCAACAATAGCAGTGCAGGTAATTTCTCCTTTGCCTCTCCCATTTTTGTAGAGACCAATCGATTACCCTGGGGTATTGCTGTTGGAGATCTGGATGGAGATGGACGGCCTGATCTTGTGGTTAGTTCAACCGATGCCGGCCAGCGAAGCATAGCATTGATAAACAGAAGTCTCAACAATTCTTACTCATTTCAGTCATATCCTATCGGTAACAATGAACCCAGCCGGAACATAGCCCTCGTTGATTTTAATGGTAACGGAAAAACCGATCTGGTCTATACCGTTGACGATATTAACCGGGTTGTATTTCTAAGAAACAGAAATTGTGTTAATGCAATAATTACCCCCGGTAACCCTGGGCCTATATGTGGCGGACAACCGGTTTTACTAAGTGGTCGTGCTGCACCAAAATCTGATTATATATGGAAAAATGCCCTTGGAGATGAAGTATTAACCAATTCAAACCAGTTTTCCGTCAGCATTCCCGGCACTTATACATATACGATTTCCTCATCGGCCGATGTGTGCGAAAGTACTTCAACACAGGTGGAAGTGGCTGCAGGTGGAAGTGTATTACCAGCTTTACCGGTTATTAATGCACCCTTACAAATATGTGAGAGCAATGAACTGATAATAAGTACTTTAGCAGTTCCGGGCGCCAGTTACCATTGGACTCTACCGGGCGGGGGCACTTCATCACAAAGAGAGATCTCTATTCCATCGGCCGGTCCGGAGCATAGTGGAAGATATACCCTTGAAATTGAATCTTCAGACGGTTGTCGCACAGCTATGGTTAGCAAGACCATTGAAGTGAATCTTTTACCTCCATTGGTCATTGCAGCCAGTCAATCTACTGTATTCTGTGAAGGTGAAAGCAATGTATTATCAGTGAACACGGTGGCTGGTGCAACATACCAATGGTTTAAAAATGGAGATGAAATCATTGGTGCAAATACCTTTCAATATGATGTTATTGAATCGGGATCTTATAAAGTACAATTGTCCAGTTCGCTGGGATGTAATGCCGAAAGTAATACATTTACAACCCGAAAGGTTATGCAAATTCAAGCAGCATTTAATGTTGTCGAGGATCCCTGCCTAAACCAACCACTAATCTTTGAAAACCAGTCTCAGTACGATACAGATGAAGAAGTTTTTTTCTTTTGGGATTTTGATGGCCGAAACTTTTCGAGAGAGAAGACACCCAATTATACTTACAGTCAGTCAGGAACATTCCGACCCAGACTAACGGTTTCTTATGAGAGAAATACTTGCCTTTCAGAGATAGAAAAGACCATAGTAGTGAGTGCCGCGCCCGCTTTATCAATAAAGGCAGGCGAATTGCCGGGTAGTCCCGACCAGGTAGAAATATGCCAGGGGGATTCCATTCTTCTCACGGTGATAAATTCCGGTGCCGCTTTTTCCTGGGAAAATGGATCTCAGAATCAGCAACGATTGATTAAACAAGCGGGTATTTACTCTATTACCAGTACAGGTGTGGGTTGTAAAAGTACAGACCAGGTTGAGGTAATAGTAAGACCCATTCCTAATGTGAAAGTGATTTCTGAAAATATCCGAATCAATCCGGGAGGAGCGGCTCAATTAGGTGCCAGTGGTGCTGATGTATATAGCTGGTCTCCTGCAGAAGACCTTGACCGGCCTAATGCTTCAAATCCTATTGCAAGGCCTGACGTAACAACTACTTTTATAGTAACTGGCTCTAATACATTTAATTGTACTTCTTCAGATAAAATCACAGTAATAGTTGATGAAAGTAAGCGTATTGCGGTTGATGCTGATAAACTGCTTGTTGCGGGAACAGGCCCCTGGATTATCCGTAATATTGAAGACTTTGAAGGTTGCACCATAAATATTGTTGACAGAAACGGACGTAGTGTTTTTCAGTCATCTTCTTACCAAAATAATTGGGATGGCACCATGAATGGCAGCCCTCTTCCTTCCGGAACTTATTACTATCTTATTAAATGTGCATCACAAGATGTGAGTACAGGATTTGTAACGATTGTAAAATGAGGATTTTTTGCGCCAAATGATAAAATAAATAACCATGTAAGGTTTTTCTGACTATTATTCCTTTTTGCACATAAATACAGGAATATTTAAATTAATTATTGGTAAAAGTAAGTTATTCTGCTGTTTTTAATAGATTTTGTGATTTTTTTACATTTTTTCAACTTGAATGCGAAGCCTCAAACAGCCCTATTTGTTTACATAGCCATATTTTTTATAAAAATACAATTTATTCTTCTTACATGCAGATGTAAGTATGCAGTGGTTACACAAATACAGTATAGTGTATCTAACGGTATATTTATGCCCTGAATTAGACCTGTTTTAATCAGGTGTTTGTCTGTTTACAGATTGTTGATTAAAGAAGTGAAGAAATTGATAAATCCGGAAAATATGAAGAGGATCATTTTACTATCGATATGCCTGCTGGTAATCTCAATAGATTATCTGCTTGCTCAGGACCCTTTCATACCCAAATATCAGGCGATACGGCGTAGTCAGCGCTGCTTTACCATTACCCGTGACATGAACAATCAATTTGGATCGGTATGGTTTCGCGATAAAATGGACTTCAGCCAAAGCCAGACATTGGATTTCGTGATTTACATGGGCAACAAAAACGGGGGAAACCGGGGAGCAGATGGAATTGCTTTTGTCATGCATAATGACCCCAGGGATACTATAAACAATCCAGCTGAGATTATACCAGCGCTCAATTTTCCCCGACAAGGCGCAACCGGTGATGCCGGTGGAGGATTAGGATATGCTTTTCATAATTCCAATCCGCAAATGCGACAGGCCATCAGGCCTTCTGTCGCTATAGAAATAGATACCTATGATAATAATAATGGTACCTGGGCGGGTGACGCTACTTTTCCCGGTGGAACCACCACTGAATTCAGGACCAATATTCACCACACCTCAGTTGTTTATAATGGAGATCTTTATTCTCAGCAACAAGTGATAAAAAACCGTGAAGGTGTTGAAAGTAAAGTGCATAGAATAAAGCCCTTACCCGAATACCAGGGCCCGGCTCAAAATTATATTGACGATAATTTATGTTATGCATTCCGCATTAAATGGATTGTTAATGGTGATGGAACGCAGACGCTGGAATTATGGATTGACAATTATGATGGTACCACAAACACAGATAATTTAATTCTGGTTATGAGACATACCGATAACATGCTTGATGGCGTTTTTGGAGGTACGAGTTTATTAAGATATGGATTTACCGGCTCAACCGGAGGTGCAAGAAATGAACAAACCATTTGTCTGTTAGGAGAAAACCTGGCTCCCTATGCTGTAGACGACTATGCATCTACCCTGGTCAATACACCTGTAGTTATCGATGTGGAGGCCAATGATAATGACCCTGACGGTGATCATTTGAGCATACCTTATATTCAGACACCTCCCAGAAATGGTGTAGCAGAAGTTGTTTCTATAGGTAATCAGGACCATGTGCGTTACACACCCAATGTTAATTTTGTCGGTCGTGACTCACTGCAATATCGCACCTGTGATGTAGACAGCGATAAATGTTATGCCAAATGCGATGATGCCTGGGTATATATTACTGTAGGATGCATAGACTTTACCATTAATGCTGAGGCATTAACAGCTAATGTAAGCTGCGATCCGGATTTACCGGGTAATGCGTCAGCCCAGGTACTTAGTGCCAATCTTATGATGTGGTATGAAAACTTTCATCTGCCCAATGGCACTACCGTAGATACTGGTGAAACGGCATGGCAAAGAACATTATCAGCTGCAGCCGGTGGATCAACCATTGCTCATGTTTTAGATTCAGCTTTTACAGTTAGTCAATTCAGACATGAAGTAACACTTACCACAGAGGAAATCGATATTTCCTTGGTAGATAAGGTGGAGTTTTCGGTTAGTGCCTCATCAAGCACAGCCACTGGTTCTATTCCGGCTGGCGCCTATATCAGGGTTTTCTATAAAGTAGATGGAGGTCCGGAAATACCTGCTAATAATGGACAGGTGACCGGTAATTTTGGTACTGCACAGCCCAGAGGTTTTGAAATTGAAGGTAATACCCTCCAGATCATTATTAGAATGTCAAATTCACAGGGAGGTCATTATAAAATTAATTCAATTTTGGTTCGCCCTGTGGGTGTGGAATTAGGAAATATTCAATATGACTGGTATGCCGGACTTGACCAAAGTGGTTCGTCTATTCATACAGGACAGGTTATTAACGGTTTGAGACATGGCACTTACACGGTAGTGGGTCGTGATGTAAATACGGGTTGCCGATCTCTGCCGGCAGTGGTTGAAATTGATTCTACCGGTATAATCCTCAATGGTTTTATTGTGAACGTTTCTCCTTATACCAGCTGTGTTGTCAATGATGGGGCTATGCGTGCCGGTGTGGTGGTTGATGGTGATTCGGTAACAACCGGTTATGATTTTAACTGGTATTACAGGGAATTGCCCAGAGCAGAACCTTTGATTGCTACTGGTCCTGCTGCCAATAACCTGGAAGGAAGGGAATATACGGTGGTGATACGCGATCAGATCAGCGGTTGCGAAGTTTTGGTAAGTGACGAAGTAAATCAGCAGGTTGTCATACCCAATGTGGAAGGCAATGTAGTGCAACATGTCACTTCCTGTGACGATCCGGAATCAGGCATAATGCAGGCGACCATTCTGGGAGGTTCAAATGATAATTACGATTTTGAATGGTATGAAGGAATGATTGCCGCATCCGTACCACCATCTTTCACCGGCGAAAGACCCGATCAGGTACCAGCCGGAACGTATTATTTAATTGCTATTGATAAAATAACGGGTTGTGTGTCAGACCCAGCCATAGTTGTGGTAGATGAGGAGCTCGTGCAACCTGAACCTGTAGTGGTAGCCAATGTTGCCAATACAGCCTGTGAAGCAGAGCAGGCCACTGGTGTACTACAGGGGGCAACGCTTGTGAATGGCGTTGAAACAACTGATGGATATAATTTCTTCTGGTACCGAGGAGCAAGCGATGTGAATCCCGCCCGTGAAGGATATACCGGAGGCGCTATCGCTGACAGGCTGGTGGCCGGTACATATAGATTGGTTGTAACCCACGACGAGTCAGGTTGTTCTGCATTTATCGATGCTGAAATAGATGAAAATATTGCTTTGCCTGTAATAAATGAAGCAAATGCTTTCGATAATACTTCCTGTGGCGATCCAAACGGTCGTATAGAGGTAACACCACAGGGCGATTTAACTGCTTATTTTTACAGAATATATAGCGGTCATGGTGTGGTAAGCGCCAATTTGATGAGAACAGAAGATTTACCTGTTTTTTCAGGACTGGCAGAAGGTAATTACACAGTAACTATTGTAGATAAAATCAGCCTTTGCGAATCTGAACCCGTGATGATTCGTATAGAGGAAGTAACCGTATTTCCCGAAGCTGAATTGCTTTTAGAGAATCAAATCTCCTGTGATCCTGCTGCCCCTACCGGAGCAGTGGCGGCTAATCCTCTCAATGGTAATATAAGTGAATTTTCCTATGAATGGAGAAGGGACGGATTTAGCGGAACAGTAATTTCATCAACTGCAGGTACCAATGGTGAAAGAATTGAAGGTCTTGCAGCCGGAACATATGCAATGATTATTACCAATCCTTCCAATGAATGTACCAACCAATACCTGGCTGTAGTAGTTGATGCCAAAGTTGATCCGGTCATTACTCAGGCTGTGGCATTACCAAATACCTTTTGTTTTACCGATCGATGGAATGGCAGCATCAGCGTCACCATGGCAACCGGAAACCCCGAAGATTACACCTATACATGGATGCGGATGCCTGGCAGCCAGGTAATTGCAGGTGAAAACAGTCATGAAATTGGAGGTTTGCAGCCTGGAAATTACCGGGTCAGGGCGACATCGCTTGCTACAACCTGTATTTCTGCCACAGTATCTGTAACCGTTGAAAACCGACCGGTTACACCTGTTCCCAATGTACTGGTAACAGATGATACATCCTGTGACAGAAACCCCAATGGTGCGCTGGAAGTAATATCAACCAATGAAACAGATGCCCTGACTTATGCTCTTTACGACTATACATATGAATGGCGTCAGGGTATACTAAATGTCAATAACTTTTATAACAGCGCTCCTGACAATGTGGGTAACCCGATTACCGGCCTCAGCCAGGGTAACCAAACCCTGAGAATCTATAATAATGAAACAGGCTGTGTTGCCATAGCTCATGCCAAACCGGGTAAAAACCCAGGTGTGGTGCCAGAAATCACTGAAATTCTTGTTCAGAACATCACTGGTTGTGACCCTGAGTTTTTGGGACGCATCGAAGTAAGTGGTATCAATAACACCCGGCCTAATCCGGATGTACCTATGGATATCGCGGATTTTACATTTACCTGGGAAAGAAAAACAGGCAACAATCAATATCAGGTCATTGCTGGTGCAAACGAAAACATACTGGAAGATGTAACTACCGGAACCTACCGTGTCATTGCGGTTACTTCTGCAGGTGGATGTTCAAGCCGTCCCAGTGCCGAAATACCTGTGGTAAATACGGCTGAAGTGCCTCAGATTGCACTCAGATCATTTCCAAATACCGATTGCAGTACAGAAAATACCGGTTCTATTGAAATGACCTATACAGGTATCATTGGTATACGATCCATATCATTATGGCAGGGTAGTTTGGAAATCACCAATTTTGACTTATTGGATGGACCAGCTGCAAATATCAAAATATTTTACGGACTCAGTGCAGGTACTTATACCGTAAGGTTGACCGACAATCAGGGTTGTGAAACATCAGCACCTGTACAGATTGGCACTACTCCAGGTGTATTGCCACTCATATCGGTGGAAAGCACAGAAGAAGTGACAGATTGCGTAGATGGTAATGGTGCCGTTACCCTAAGGCTTAGTCAGGTGCTCACACTTCCCTGGGATGCAGCTACTTACCGATCCTATACATTTTATCTGCTGGAAGGCACCAGTTTCCCGGAATCTGAAATTGCCAATGCCACAGAAGGCAACATGGCAGAGGCTTCAACGGCTGATCCTTTATTCACTTTTGAAAATCTTATGGATGGTCGGTATATGGCCAGGGTTCGTGATAATATAACAGGCTGTATTTCAAACGCAGTGCCTGTTCTCATAACCGTAAGAATTAATATGCGTTTTAATTTCGCTCCCGTAGCGCCAACAAGCTGCAACCCCGATGATGACCCGGATTATATGCCTGGTGAAATTTTTCTCGAAGCACGATCTTTACATGATACCCCAAGCCATCCCAATAATTATGGGGCAGGGGAAATTCGTCCTCCCGATATGCCCGTTTCAGAAACAGGCACCGGAGCTGGTTATGAATTTACCTGGTGGAAAGGCAAGATCATGGATGATGATAATATTTATGATAGTGAAATGCTGAACAAATGGATCAGCCATATTAAAGATCTGGAAAGCGGATATTACAGGGTGAAAGTAAAAGACCTTGAGACACAATGTGCAGCAGATACTTTGCTATTCCTGCCGACAGAAGCTCCGGTTGAATATCCTATCGTAACTGGTATCGATGCAATACATTGCAATCCAGGAGACGGTAAAATTCATGTAGAAATTGTATTGAGTGAAAAGGTAGAAGGCGAGTTTGATTTCGAAGATTATGAAATTATCGTTTTCAAGCATAATGCTTTTGATCCAAATGATTTTCCTTTTATTCCTGCACCAACACCCGTAGATTATTCTTCAAATGAAAATTTTGCAGGATTTATGATAGGCAGCGCTCAGGAATATATTAATGAAATGGATAATGTAGCACCGGGTTGGTATACCGTGGTAGCCAGAGAGAAAAAAGCATGGCGATGTTTTTCGCCTCCGGTCGATGTTGAAGTATTGCTTGATCTTCCGATACCTACTTTAAGCGCGATCACCACCGACGACAATTCCTGTGATGATGACTTGGCCAATGGTGCAATAGATCTCACTGTAACCGGATTGGTTGCCGGTACCACCTTTGATTACACATGGCATACAGGTACCAGTACAGAAGGAGACGAACTTGACGCCATGCATCAGGGATTAAACAATCCATCCGGTCTTTTAGCCGGACATTACACTGCACTGGTCGAAATTCAACCTGGCAGTCCTGCCGGCATAGGTTGTACCTTTACACATACAGCGCAAATCGCTAAAAACCTTCTCGAAAGAAGGCTGGAGACTCAGGTTACTCCAAATGACGTATGCCTGATCCCCGGAAACGGAGAAATATGGGTAAGTAATGTTTCGGTAGATGATCTGAGTAGTTACACTGAGTTTGCCATTTTCAATCCTGAATTGGAAGCATTACCTGGCCAAAGTGGAGCTGGCACAGATGCCGATCGATTTAATCAATTATCACCTGGCAGATATTATATTCAGGCATTGCACACCCTAAGTGGATGCCTTAGCGAATTGGCAGAAACAGAAATTATTGATATCTCTCAGGCACCAACACTTGAGCTTGCCCAATTGCAGGCCAATTATATCTGCGATGAAAATCAGCCCGGTACAGGTATCATCGAACTGCAAATCGTACCTGACGATGGGGGAGATTATACCATTGAATGGTTTAAGGGACACCCGGATGGGGATGAGCTGAATTTATTGGCTGGTTTGCGTGAAATACAAAATCTTCAGAATGCAGCTTATGCCGTGGTGGTAACCGATGCAGAAGGTGTAAACGAAGGTTGCGCCAATAGCACCTGGATCAATCTGAGTTTTGAACAAACCATTCTCAGTCTGGATGCCGTGGCTACCGATCAGAATATTTGTGCGCCAAATGGTACAATAGCTGTACGGGAGATCAACTGGAAGCGCGAAGAACTTGAACAGGACTTTTCTCCCGACTTTGATACTGATCGCTTTGAAATTGTCTTTTATGATGAAAATCTGGAAGAAATTGATAACGGAAACGTGTCTTTTGACCCTGTTACCCATACATGGGCAGGCCTGGCGCCTGGCAGTTATTACGTGGCCGTTCGTGAAAAAGATATCCATTGTGATTTAAGCGCTCCGGTTCTGATGGTTATTTCAGATGTTAGCCAGAAACCTGTACTCACCGTAAGTCTTGACAATCCAGATTTTGCCTGCGAAGGAGGAACTCCAACCGGTATTCTGAGCGCAATGGCAGAAGGAGGTTCAGATCAGGATGACAATCAGGCAAACTTCCTTTTCACCTGGTACGATGCAAATGATAATGTAATTATGCCGGAAGGACTGTCTGCAGGTATTACCTATCGCGTTATGGTTCAAGATGGTAATGGTCTGGATCAATTCTGTGAAAGCGAAAGGGAATTTACCGTTACTCGCGAAACACAGCCACTGGCCATTGCAACAGCTGTTCCTACTGATAAAACTTTCTGTATAGACAATGGGGTGATAGAAGTCACTGGTATTCGTTTCGATGGTGTAGACATTAGCATGCCTGATGCAGGATTTAATATACAA
Organism: Cyclobacteriaceae bacterium; assembly: GCA_020832305.1. Classification (GTDB taxonomy): domain Bacteria; phylum Bacteroidota; class Bacteroidia; order Cytophagales; family Cyclobacteriaceae; genus JAFIEV01. Next base: position 29,323 of record JAFIEV010000041.1, read on the forward strand.
CTTAAAGATGCCGATGGCAATAATATTGCAGTTGATGCGGGTACTACTTATACTTCTCTGGGTGAGGGATTGTATTTTGCTACAGTTCAAAATGCTTCTACCCTTTGCAATTCACAGCCCTTCCAGGTGAGAATCCAGGATGTAAGTACAAACCCACTGGTAAGCATCAGCCTCGACTCAGCGCAATACAGTCTTAATCCCGATTCGGATACCTGGTCAGGTGCCTTGAGTGGTTCAGCACTTGAAATAAATGGAATTGCCGCATCAGCAGGTTATGGACTCAGCTGGTATAATATGAATAATCAAAATATTGGTAATGATGAGACTTTGGTTGGTCTTGATAAAGGCATTTACATGCTTACAGCACTAAACCTTGAGACTCAATGCGAAGGTAGTGCGCAATATGAATTGCCTTTAATAGTTCTTAAGCCTTCGCCAACACTTGCCTCATTTCCACAAGTTATATGCGCCCCTACGGGCAGTATAGAAGTAACTGCGGTGCAATTATCAGGAGTACCTGGCAACATGGCATCCTATACTTTCTATTGGTACCCGGCCCCATATCAGGCGGGCATGGATCCTATTCATACACAGATGGGAGATGATTTTGGAACAATTTTAACCGATCTGGCGGCAGGGACTTACTACGTGATGGCGGAGCATAACCGTTGGAAACTGCGTTCGGACCTTGTAAAAGTTGTGGTAGATGATGAAAGCCAATCGCCGCTAATTGTATTGGATCCCTCACAGTCGCGCAATCAGACCAGTTGTGATCCGGAAACACTGGCTAATGGCGCCCTGGCCGTAAATGTTTTTGAACAGGATAATTCCATTGGTACTTATACTTATCAATGGTATGCCGGAGAAAGCACTTTACCACCATCCCTTGCCTTGGCACAGGAAGTTCAGGCTGTAATCACAGGCAAAACATCGGGATATTACACTATATGGGTACAAAATGATCAGACGCTCTGTACGGCTTCCAGAAAACTGGTGATCAAAGATGAAATCAATCGACCGTTACTTTCAGGTAGCGCATCACCGCTCACTTTCTGTCACGCAGATGCACCCAATGGAGCAGTGCTGGCATCGGTGATCAATTCAACCAGCGGTTTTGAGTATGCATGGTTTATTGGTGATCAGATAAAGACACAACCCGATTACATGGGTAGAAAATGGGAAAACATTCCTGCCGGATTATATACGGTCGTTGCTACTGATGACGAGTTATTTACTTGTACTTCAGCGCCATTGGTTGTGGAAGTTAAAGATGAAACCCGCAATCCGGTCGTTTTGGTAACCGATCTCTATCCTCTGACTTATTGTGATCCAAACCGTCCTAATGCGGCAATGACAGCCACGACACAGTCTGGCATAACCAACTATGAATTCGAATGGTATGATGCGTCTGGCAATCTGCATATAACAGGACCAACCGGTAGCGCATTAAGTGATCAATTGTACAAAGTTGTTGCAATGCACCGCATTACTGGTTGTAGTTCTGATGCACCGGCCCAACCTACGGTAGCTTACGATCTTATAGACCGTCCGGCGCCGGAAGTATTAAGAGATCGCACAAGTTGCAATGTGCCTGATGGAGAAGCTACGGCATTGGTAAATGGTAATCGTACTCAGTATAATTTCTACTATTACCAGGTTCACAACGACAGGTTTCTGAGTGATAACCCGTTCATTGACAATGTTATATATGAACTTGATTCATCAAGCTATTATGTAATGGCCGAACATAGAATATCTGGCTGTATTTCACCGCAATCCATTTTCCATATTGCTGCCGAGCTGTATTACCCTGAGTTTGATGTTGTAACAACCCCTTCAGCTTGTACAGAGCCGACAGGTACTGCCCGCGTGATATTAAAAGATATTCAGCGACAACATTTTACCACCTGGTACAAAGACGGGTATTTTGTGAATGATGATATTGAAGCAGTTAATATTGCGCAGGGTGAATATGAGGCTGAAGTAGAAGGATCAGATGGTTGTATAAGCACCAAAATTGCAAGGGTCGACACAGATATTACCATATATAATGGAGTTTCTGCCAATAATGACGGAATGAACGATTTCTTCCAGGTATTGTGTCTTGAATATTTCCCCAGTAACCATGTTAAAATATTTAACCGGGCAGGTGTATTGGTGTATGAAATGTCCGGATATGATATCAACGATCATGGAAGAAGATTTAATGGGGCTTCGAATCGTGGTATACAGATGGGTAAAGACGAATTGCCCATTGGAACATACTTCTACATTGTAGACAAAGGTGATGGCTCAGAGGCCAAAGTAGGATACTTAGAATTGGTGAGATAAAATGAATAAAAAATGTGTTATCGGTTTGTTACTGTGCTTTTTAGCTCTGGGGTCTGCATTTGGGCAGCAGCGCCCCATAGTATCACAGTATATGTTCAATGGGCTGGTGCTGAACCCAGCCTATGCTGGCCGTCATGAGTACACCTCATTCAGCGCCATGTACAGAGATCAGTGGATTAATGTGCCGGGAGCGCCGCAACTTGGCGTTTTTACCATGCAAACCGGCTTTAAAGACCGCAATGTTGGTGCCGGCCTTATTGTAGCCAATGATGCTATTGGTGTACATAATGATATGTCGGTGTATGGTATATATTCTTACAGCATTGAAGTTAAAAGAGGAGCAAAGCTGAGTATGGGACTGCAGGCAGGGTTTAATAATCTGCGTTCAGATTTTAACAGACTCAACTTACCACCGGGGGTAATTGATCCATTTTTAAGTGGGGTTAACAGCAATTTTTACCCTAATTTCGGAACAGGTCTTTTCTATTTCGACGAATCATTTTACGCCGGTTTTTCAGTACCCTATATTTTAACCAATCACAGAAGGAGGGAAGGAGACTTTTTTCAGGACACCCGACATTCTCGTTATTATTACATCACCGCAGGTAAGGTTTTTGATATGAGCCAACGGGTTAAGTTGAAACCTTCGGGATTACTTCGTGTAGAAGAAAACATGCCTTTTGCCTTTGACCTGAATACCAATGTGTATTTTGATGAATTGGTTGGTATAGGCGCTTCTTACAGGTTTCAGGAAAGTGTTGCTCTGATTATGGAGTTGTGGATTAATCAATATCTGAAATTCAGTTATGCCTATGATTATATCACTTCAGATTTAACAACATATACCAATGGTACTCATGAGTTTATGTTGAATTATCGATTAAATTTCAATGCCCCAAAGAAACATCGTATGTGTCCCGGGCCATTGTTCTTCTAGGAAAGTTCGCAGCAAGATAGCTCGTATTTCGTAGTAAGCTCAAAGCATAATAGAAGGACATTCGTAAAACGTTACGCCCAGTCCAGTGCCAATATTTTTTTTGCAGACGGGTTTCAAACCCATCTTTTTGTGTATTTGGGTACTGGTCGCAGACTTGTGCCAGTTAGTGAAACACAGTCAGAAGCAGGGCCTACCTATAATGTTTAGCAGCCTTATAGGTTTTGAGCTGAAAGTTATATTGATCGAGGATATCATGTTGTCCTACATCAATATTTTTTTTTGCAAATTCTACCACATAACATTCCAACATCTATCCCTGCAACTTGACTTTTTTAACGGTATATTTGATAACTTTGCCTGTCAAGAAATCGCCTTAGAAACAATGAATTTACAGGAACTACTGGCAGACTATGGCATTAGTGTCTCTTTATACCAATGGGTGATACTACCGCTACTCATTTTTTTTGCCAGAATTATGGATGTATCCATCAACACCCTCAGGGTGATTTTTATGTTGAGCGGCCGAAAATATATCGCTACACTGCTCGGATTTTTTGAGGCTTTGGTTTGGTTACTTGCCATCAGTCAGATCTTACAGAATCTCGAAAATTTTCTAACCTATCTCGCTTACGCAGGGGGTTTTGCAAGTGGGATATTTGCCGGTATGTATATCGAAAATAAACTGGCCCTTGGAAATCTTATTATCAGATTAATTACCGTAAAGGATGCATCTGTACTGATTCAGCGTTTTTCAGAAAGATCTCTACGTTTTACCGTGCTTGACGGGGTAGGAAATAAAGGCCCGGTGAGCGTAATATTCCTTGTAATCAGAAGGCAGCAACTCGAAGAAGTAACTGCACTGGTTGAGTCTACTAACCCGCAGGCTATGTTTACCGTCGAAAGCGTAAAAAGTGTTAAGGAATTTTCAGAAGCCCTGCACATTCCCAGAACCGTACGATATTCTTTTTTTAGAAATATCACACGGCGCTAGGTGCTGGTAATGTTTTTCTGACACAGGTTCTTTACCTCAAGGTCGATTCAAACAATTTTAAAATCCTCTTGTATTCGTCTGTCCAGGATGAAGCTTCGGTAAATGCATGGTCTTCCACCGGGTATACGGCAAATTCCCAGTTGTCTTTACCCAATTCTATCAGCCTTTGCGCAAGCCTTACCACATCCTGAAAATGGACATTTACATCAACCATTCCATGACAAATGAGCAAATGGTCCTCCAATCCTTCAGCAAAGTAAATGGGGGAGCTTCTTCTGTAGGCATCAGGATCTTCTTCAGGGGTATTCAGGATATTTGAAGTATAGCCATGGTTATAATGTGCCCAATCGGTAACAGATCTCAACGCTGCGCCAGCAGCAAATACACCAGGATGTTTAAACAATGCCATCAGGGTAATAAATCCTCCGTAGGAACCGCCGTAAATGCCGATTTTTTTTGGATTTATGCCAATGTGATCGATAAGATATTTTGCACCATCAATATGGTCTGACAGATCTTTCCCTCCCATATGCCGGTAAATACCCGTTCTCCAGTCCCTGCCATACCCGGCGCTGCCACGGTAATCAATGTCCAGCACCGTATAGCCTTTATCGGCAAGGAGATTGTGAAACATATATTCCCTGAAATAAGTACTCCACCAATAGTGTGCATTTTGAAGGTAACCTGCCCCATGCACAAAAATTACAGCAGCACCATTTGATTTATCAGGTTTGTACAGACAGGCATATACATCAGCGCCATCCTGCGCCTTAAACTGAACGACTTCTGCTTTTCTCCATTGGTATTGATTAAATTCTTCAGATATACCATCGGCAATTTTTTCCATGGGAAATGATTTACCTGTTTTTAATAGATGGAGGGTGGGAGGTTGATTGCTCAGCGAATGAATGATGGCAATGTGCTTGTTATCAGGAGAAATGGAAAAATCTACTTTACCTTTTAAATCTGTGATTTTTTCCATTTTTCCTCCATTTACTGGCATTCTGTACAAATCGCGTATGCCGGGATGTTCAGGATTGCTGGTAAAATACCACCATTTCTCATCGAAAGATATTACCGGGTCATAAATCTCGAAATTGCCTTGGGTAAGTGCTGTTTTTTTGCCGGAAGGTATATGTAGTTTATACAAATGCGACCAGCCACTTTCTTCTGACTGGAACCAGATGTGCTCGGCATCCGGTAAAAAACCGATTGAAGCCGCCGATTGAAGATAGCCTATGCCAGGTCCAGCAATCCAGGCTTCATCACTTTGATGATCAAGGATCCTAAGGCTCGCATCAGCAGGATTAACCACTACAATAAACCTGTCTTTATTGTCAATGGTTCTTAATTCAATGACCGCATACTTTGTATCTTTTGAAAAATAAGGTCCTTGTATGTATACTTCCCTTGCTTCAGGTTCTTTATCGCGATACTTCTCATATTCACTCCAGAAATCAGGTTTTCGTTTAATTCCATCCAGCAAATCAGTTTTAATGTAATAGACTGTATCATTCTGAAGGTCCACAAGGCCCATTTTCCAGCCCTTTTCCACCACACCCACTTTTGGCCTCGCCTTCAGCATTTTGGCATGTCCCTTTGCATTTACAAATTCAGGTACCTCTGTTTGTACATTTTGGTTGGGTTTAACTGATGTAGTAAAGAAAATATACTTTTCATCCGGACTGATTTGCAGGTTTCTCAACTGATCATTATCAAGATAAACGGCACTATGTGTATGCCGGGCAGTTGCTTTATGGTAGTTTTTGGTTTTCTCTTCTTTATCAAGCTTTTGTTTAATCACTTCAAACAATTGTTTTTCTTCCTGCTCAATAAATGTACTTTGATTGCTACTTTCATCTGGCTTTTTACCTGGTTGAAAATGGCTGTTTTTTAAGATGGTCCCTTTCCCCAGATCATAGTGGAATATATTATTGCCTTGTCGGAAAAATAATTTTTTGGCGTCTGGACTAAATGAAATTGGTGTGATTGTTTCCTGACTTTGGTATATGCTCAAAGGCTTGGCTGATCGTATATTACTGATATACAGAGTATTATTCTTTGAATAAGCCATTAAATTTTTACCTTGACTGTACACCCCAGAAGGTGGAGTTGCTTCCAGAACCTTTTCAGGCTGCAACTTTTCAACTTTACCGCTTGAAAGCTTGTAAGTGTAAAGTGAATCCTCAGGATGCTTTACGGGATTCCAGCGGAAGTAAAGCTCTTCGGCATTATGCGACCAGTGCATATTTGAAGGGAAACTCCCAAGCCAGGCGTGATCGCTCATGATTTTTTCTATGGTAAGCTCACCGGGATATTGTGAAAAAATTGTCTGGGAAAAAAAAACAAGTATTATGAAAGCAACAGTGGCTTTCTTCAGAGTTCTATTGATATTCATGCCTTAAATTTTGAGCAATTTAGCCACTTTCAGTATTCCGGCGATGCTGAGGGCATCGGTTATTTTATTTTGCATAACCAGCTGTACAGCCTCCTCCAAGGGTACTTTTTTAATCAGCAGGTCTTCGGTATCATCAAATTCTGTCTCACCAAAAAAGAGTTCTCTTGCCAGAAAAACAAAACCCTCTTCATCTGTTACTGAGTTGCTGGTGTGTATTCTTAAAATATTCTCCCAATGGCTGGCTATGATACCGGTTTCCTCTTTTAGTTCGCGTATAGCGCTCTCGAGGGGTGATTCATGCAAAGGCCCGCCGCCCATGGGAATTTCCCAACTATATTCATTGAGGGTATACCTGTATTGTCCTACGAGCCATGTATTTAATTCACCATCGACAGGAACTATGCCTACTGCTTTATTTTTAAAATGGACCCTACCGTAGATGCCTGGTTTTCCACTGGGCTTAAGTACCTGATCTTCTTCTACCTTGATCCAGGGATTGTCGTAGATTACACGGCTTTCCAGGCGTGTCCATGGGTTTTTATCATTGTAATTCATACTTGTTGCTTTGTGCAATTTTCAGATATTTGCAAATATGCTGAAAGCTTGTTATTCTGCCAACTATATTGAAGCAGGTTGTGATGAAGCCGGCAGGGGTTGCCTTGCCGGACCGGTTGTTGCTGCTGCCGTAATCTTACCCAGAGATTACGTGCATCCAATGCTCAACGACTCTAAGCAATTGAATAATAAGACAAAAGAACTTTTAAAAGAAGACATCCAGCAGAGAGCAATATCTTATGCGGTTGCTGAAGTATCAAATGAAGAAATTGATGCCATCAATATACTCAAAGCTTCTTTTCTTGCAATGCACAGGGCTATTACTTCTTTACAGGTAAAACCAGAGATGCTTTTGATTGATGGAAATCGATTTATTCCCTATCCTGAACTCCCACATATTTGCATGGTAAAGGGTGATGCACGTTTTGCTTCCATTGCAGCAGCATCAGTTTTAGCTAAAACCTATCGTGATGAGCTCATGAAAAAATATTCGACTCAATATCCGGGCTACGGATGGGAGAAAAATGCCGGTTATCCTACGGTTTATCACCGGGATGCTATTCGCAGATTGGGTCTTACCCCTTTGCATAGAAAAAGTTTCAGGTTATTAAATGATCAGCTTGAATTATTCTGACCTTAATTTTTCCAATGAGGTGCGGATAGAGAAAATGGTGCATCCTCCGGATTGCTGCCTCTTCGACGGTTGGCTTTATTCGTCATTTCAAAATACAATTTGCCCCCCTTTAAAACATCGGTATGATTAATCCAGTTTGCTGAAATTTTCGATCCATTAAGCTCAATGTTTTCAGCATATACATTAGTGTTGCTGTTAGCCGGAGCTTCTATTATAAATTTATTGCCATTGTCGAGTTGCATGGTAATTTTTTTGAATAAAGGGGCGCCAAGGACATAGGAAGGATGACCGGGTGTTAACGGATAAAATCCCATACTACTGAAAAGGTACCAGGCTGAATTGTGGCCGCTGTCATCATCTCCGCTCAAACCATCTGGACCTGAGCGGTAGTGTTTGTCGATAATATCTCTGACAATTTTTTGTGTTTTCCAGGGCTGCCCTGCATATGAATACAGGTAGGGCAGGTGATAGGCCAGGCGGGTATTATGGGCATATTGACCCATATCTGACAAAATCATTTCAGTCATTTTGTATGTAACGCGGCCAAAACTTCCGACTTTAAATTCAGATGGTGTAGAAAAGACTGAGTCAAGCTTTTGAACAAAATTATTCTGTCCACCCATCAGTTCGATCATTCCGGCCACATCATGCTGAACAGACCAGGTATTATGCCAGGCATTTCCTTCAACAAAAGCGCCTCCCCATTCAGTTGGATCAAAGGGATCTTTCCAGGTACCATCAGATTTTTTACCCCTCATAAAGCGAATATCAGGGTCAAAAACATTTTTATAATTTAAAGCCTTCGATTTATATAAGTCTGCATCATCCTGCCTGTTGAGTTTTTTTGCCATTTGCATTATGCAAAAATCATCATATGCATAATCGAGTGTTTTTGAAGTTGCCGCGGTATAGTCAGGGGTAGGCACAAAGCCATATTCATTATACTCTCTGAGACCATCTCTGCCTGGTGCATATTTAGGAGGAAGAACAATAGCATCTTTTTTCATAGCCTGGTAGGCAAGTTCAACATCAAAATCATTAATGCCTTTTAGGTATGCGTCGGTAAATAATGCAGCGGCATGAGCACCAATCATGGTTTTGCGATAACCCGGACTCGGCCATACAGGAAGCCAGCCTCCCTGTCGGTAGGTATTGATTAAACCCTGCATTATATTGGCATGAATTTCGGGGTACATAATAGAGAAAAAAGGAAATACCCCTCGGTACGAATCCCAGAAACCCGAATCAGTGAACATGTATCCCGGATGTACTTTTCCATCAAATGGACTAAAATGTACCATTTTGCCATTTTCATCGAATTCATAAAAAATCCTTGGCAGTAAGAGTGTTCTGTAAAAAGCAGTGTAAAAGCTGGTTTTTTGATCATTGCTGCTGCCTTCAACCTGAATTTTATTTAATTCGATATTCCATGTTTGATTGGCTTTTATTTTTACCTGATCAAAAGTAAGATTTTCCACTTCCCGTCTAAGGTTGATAATGGCTTGTTTAATGCTAATAAAAGATGTGGCAATTTTTACTTCAACAATTTCATTTTTCTGCGTGGGAAAAGAGATGGCTGCACCGGTATGTTCACCTGATATTTCACGACTCAGTTCTCCATAGGTAGTTTCATTCCATGCAGAATAGTGGTTAAAATTTTTACTGAATTGAATTACGAAATAGCATGCGAAATTTTTAGGAACACCACCATTATTAAATTTTGCGTAACCAATAATGCGCCTTTGTTGTGGGACAATTCTAACATAAGATCCACCGGGAAAAGCATCGAGCAGGATATGTGATTTTTCAGACTCTGGAAATGTAAAGCGCATAATTGCGCCTCTCTGTGTAGGAACGAGTTCACTAATTATATTGGAATTCTCAAGATTGACTTTATAATAATACGGTGTTGATATTTCTGTTGAATGAAAAAAGCGGCTTGCACGTTTTTCTTCATCAATTGTCAATTCACCGGACTGTGGCATTAGAGAGAAAGCACCGTAATCACCAGAACTTGCACCTGGTGAATGGGTACATCTGAATCCTCTGATGGTACGGGCATCGTGGGAATAGATATGCTTGCTATTATTTTCAGCAGTTTGCGGTGACCAGAAATTCATACCAAAAGGCAAGGTAACAGCAGGGTAGGTGCTTCCATTACCCATATCACCTCCTGATTTACTTCCGATTAAAGGATTGACGAATTTAACCAGATTGGTTCTGGCTCCATCAACAGAACTCAAATCCCGGAAACTACACGTAGTGAGCGATGCCAGCAAGACCACCGGAAATATAATTGCTTTGAAAATATGCTTCACAATTTTCAGAACCATGTAGGTTGACTTAGAAAATCTTTACAATAAACCATCTCAAAAGAACCCAATAAGGGGTTCCAACTTTTACTGTATCCGTCTTTCTCTATAGGCAGGCGATTAAAAAATTAATAACAATACCTCTTGGTTTTACAATCTGACAAATGTACAATATTTCTTTTGAAATGCAGTAAAAAGCATTGACTATGTAATCAGGTGTAGTATTTGAGCTTTATTTTGCATTCACCTTAAATCCATGATCTACCTGTCCTATATGACTTTCAATCCAGATTTTTATAAAATTCAGAAGTTCCATGGGCATCATTACTTTATCATTTGCATAATCAATTCTGAATTTTTTTATGGCATCTGAAAAGAACTGATGATCAGAACAATGGCTTTTACATTTACCGTACCACGCCAGGCTACAAAAATGGTTTTCTTCAAATTCAAAATGAATAGAACAATAGTTAAGAAGTTGATCTAAAATATTTTGAATGTCCAATTTATGATATCCACTTGTAATGCCTTCATATAGTGAATTGACCAGTGAAAAAAGATGCTGATGTTGCCTGTCAATTTCCAGTATTCCAACACTGTATTTTACTTCATCCCAGATAATAAATGACATAGTTTTGAGCTAAGTTTGTATTATTTAATGTTAATAGTCAATTAATCAATCGATTAGGATCCATTGAGTATTTTTTCAATGGCCCGTTCTATCATAGTGTCTATTCCATTGTCCTGATCTACTTTGGTCATATATACAACAATATCAGGAGGCACACCATTTTCAAAATTAAAACCATCATGTGAAATGGTTTGTGTCACTGAAAATCTGTAAGTCCAACCATTGGGAAGCTGACCACCATTGGGCGCACCCAATCCTCCGCCGGTAGTATCTCCCATCAGCGTCATTCCTGGTAAAGCACGGGCACCCAAAGAAAAAAAAGAGGTAGCACTGAAACTCGAGCGGTTTACCAACACAACTATTGGTTTATCGTACCATAAATCCTGTTGCTGCGGCTCAGCATAGGCTGATTGCGGACCTTCAAAATCGTTGGGGCCAGGACCATTTTTAATATAGGAATCGTATATCCTTACTTTGCGATCGGTGAAGTAATTCAACATTCTGAAAATGTTTAGTACCGAACCACCTCCATTACTCCTGAGGTCCAAAATCATACCTTTAGTGTTACGGTACCTGCCTAAAATTACGCCGATATCAGTGCCTCCAACGGTGCGGGAAAATGATCCATAGCGAACATAGGCAATATCCCTGGCACCAGCCTGTACACCTTGCCTTCTTGGACGTATGAAATTGTGCGAAAAAGCGCCACTTAAGAAAAAGTCATCACCAAGGTATTGGTCTCTTACCAGTCGGGCATTATAATTTTCAGGAGCGGTAAGCTGAAACTCAAAGCGTGAAATATTAAAAGGTGAATACAGGTTTACGTGTCCGTCCTGCAATTCATTTAACATTTCCCATAAAATATTAAAAAGCTCAACATCATTAATATTGTTTCTCACACGCCTTGAATAACGTGTATACACTTCATCCCAGTTAATTTCTTTATACTCAAAAAAAGAATATCTTTCATTTGCCTCTTTCCATAAGTATTCAAAATTTTCCCTGGGGGTGCTTACCGGATTCTCCTCAAAAAACAATTTCTCACATGCCGTTAATGTAAACAGTACAGAAACCATTATAAGATATACAATGCTGCCCCTTTTTACCCTAATAGATATTGATTTTAATCTGCCACTAACTGCCCTGAATGGGATAGTATGTATCGACATATAGTTGAACGTCACATGATTATTATCAATATCCCCACAGTACCAACCATCAGGATGTGTCGGTTTCGTCATGCCCGGTTTCATCTTTTTTCCGTCGAATTAAATTTATACATAAAAAACATCTGTATTACATGATGAGCCGTTTGCAGGTCATTAAAGCCATTATACAATTCCCCGACATCCCATGTGTAGGCCAGGCGCAATCCATTCCCGTTTTTAAGGAAATATTGAAAATCGAAAGTCGTATTAATTTTGTACAAACGATTTAAACTTCCGAAATTAATATCATTTTCGCCGGAAAATCCGGAGGATCCATCCGTAAAATCCCTTATTACCGCATATTCAGGCCTCATAAAGGTGTAGAAAACCGGTAAATTCAACTGAAATCCACCGGTAAAATGTCTTTCACTCTTACTTATCGTAATAAACCAGAGTTTTCTTTTTTTCTGTATTGAAAAATCGCGCTCAAATCTGATACCAGGTCCTATACCAGCCACAAAATCATAGTGAAAGGATGCATTGTTTAACTCTGGATTAATTCGACCATGGTAGGTACCCACAATCGATGGACCCAGGTACATTCGCACCTTCAATTTATCCATGTAAGCCACCCTTTTAAGATAACTATGGTCAAAAATTACACTGTGGTTGCGGGTGCGATACAGGAGGCCAAAATCTATGGAAGGTTCTATTAATCCATAAGAATACCCAAAAGACAATTTGTGAAAGGTTTTTTCTGAATGCTCCAATAAACCTACAGAAAAACCAGGGCTCATACCTTCGTACCAAAGGGGAGAAACGCCAAAATCCCTGACCGCATGAAAATCAAGTTGGCCACCAGCAATAAGATAAACTGCATTTTTTTGAGATTTATCTTTCTTCTTGTCTTCATCTTTTGTGATAAGTTGCGGCATTGATGCCAGTAAAGGTATATTGATGTAATTAAATAATAAAAGCCAAAAGGCAGTATGTTTGAGAATATGATTCATATATGTTTTAATGTGACACAAAAAACGTAAAATTATTACACCAAGCAAACGAAAAGTCAAAATTAGATGTAGCGATTTCAGGTTTCCATACTGACTGTTATATTGTATTCAACCCTGAGGTTTTCCAGAATATCTAAAATTTCTTCAGAAAAATCATTCAGTTCAGCATGTTTGATTTCATGATTATTTCTGAGTTTGGCTTCCAATTCCCTTGCCTGCGCTGATAAATGCCTCAGTTTAATTTGAGCAAGTCTGGAAGTGAGTTTATGGCATATATTTATTTTTTCATTTATTTCAGCATTTACAAGAGCTGTCACATCGTCCCTTGTTTCAATATAAAACTGATGCAAGAGATCAGAAAGAAGTGATTCATCTCCCATGGTAAATTTTTTATAGTCAGATAAATCGTATACCGTAGCAACTGCCATGTTATTTGCATGGGGTTCTGTAGCGGGTATAATCGAACTGAGACTTAACAAAGAAGAAATTTTGAGTACCAAATCAGTTTTATCCACTGGTTTATAAAGGATTTCATCAAAACATTGAAAGTTAGGATGGTTGTTTTTAGTTAATACATCGGCGGTGGCTGCAATCATTTTAGGTGCCTTATGCCTGCTTTGACTCCTGATCTTTTCACAAAGTTGATACCCATTCATGCCGGGTAAATGAATATCCAGGATGGCCAGATCAAATTCTTGTTGTTCAATGAACTCAAGTGCAGTCTCCGGTCGTTCGCAAACTATAACTTCAGCGCCATATGAAGACAACACAATCTCTTGTAATTTGAGGATTAAAGGGTCATCGTCTACCACCAGTATTTTAAGGCCTCTGAAAATATCAGAAGCTTTTTCAATTTCTTCTTTCTTGTTCCAAACAGAATTTTCAGCACTTTCAAAAGTAAACTTTAGCGTAAATATACTACCCTCACCAGGCTTACTTTGCAATTCAAGTGATCCGCCCATTAATGAAACCACCTTTTTTACAATACCCAGTCCTAAACCAGCGCCTTTTTTCTTTTTAGGATGATTTCCTGCCTGGTGAAAGTCTTCAAAAATTCTTTCCTGATCTGGTTTGTCAATACCGACCCCAGTGTCCTGTAGTACAAATACGGCATCGACCGATTGTTCGAATTTTTTGAAAGCTGCACTGAAATGTATGCTGCCAGTATCAGTAAATTTTAATGCATTATGCAGCAGGTTAAAAAATACCTGATTGAATCGGTAGGAGTCTGTATATATAAGAGGTGTATCGGTTGGTATATCAAAATTAAAAGCCAGGTTTTTTCCCTCAGCCCTTAGCTTAAAAGTCAGGTACAGATCCTGAAGTAAATCACCTGGATTTACAACCTCACGGTTGATTTCAATAATTCCGGATTCTATTTTGGCCAGGTCAAGAATTTCATTAGCTGTTTTTAGCAAATGTTCTGATGATTTTTTGATCGCATGAATATATTCATTCTGATTATCAAGCAGATTGGAATAACCAATGATGGAGGTAAGTGGTGTGCGGATTTCATGACTCATTGTGGCCAGAAATTTTTGTTTAATCTGTACGGCCTTATCTGACTTATTTTTTTCCTCGATCAGCATTTCCTGGTAATACCTTATCCTTTTTAAGTCGGCCATTAAAAAATACAGCAACAAAAAACCCGCGAGCATAAAGAACAGTATTATGCCGGTCAGTACATTTTTAAATTTTTCAGAAGCTCCATATGCATTTTCTATATTGCTGAAACTGAGTAAATAATCAGTATTTTTTAATTCAATAAAAATGCTTTGTACAATATCCAGTAGAATGGCATTTTTTTCATTGATCTTTTTTTCCAGCTTCTGTAAATGGTGTTGTGATTTTTTTTCATCCTGGTAAAACTGATTGATAACATCTCTCAAACTAGCAATAAGTTCTTCACTGGTAGAAACGATCACTGTATCAATGACCTGAGTATAAAGAGTATCTATTTTTTTTTCAGGCAAAAGTACAATGGTATCCATGGCCTCAGTTTCCTTTCTTTCCCTTTTGGCAAAAAAACGCCGCACCTTGCGCCAGAAGTTGTCTTCAGCATCATTGATGGCTGCCCGTGAAAGAGAATCCAGTGCCTGAAGTGTATAATTAGAAATCTTTATTTCAGAAGTCTGACTTTTAACCACATAAGAACTGTCTTTAATTTGCAGATTTCCGAATTGTAATTGATCTGATATTTCTTTTAATACCCGCGATGAAAAAGTATTTCGATTGTTGATCTGATAGGCCTCACTGAGTTGATCCATGCCTATAAGTATCTCATTCATAAGGTTTTGTACGCTATCGATGCGACCCACCTGAAGAGGGTCTTCCTTTAACAATTGTTTTAAGGTATCAAGACGACAATCGATGGCATGGGCAATTCGTGCAAAATCTTCAAGCGCTTCGGGTTCTTCCTGTGAACGAATGGCCGTTTTATACTGATTCAACCTCAGCAAATCATTGCTAATATCATTGAGTACTTCAGCCTTGTAATTGGGTGTTGAAATCAATTCAATGGTGCCCAGCATTTTTTCAAGACTGTATAGTGCAAAACCAGCGGCCATAATCATAGCTGTGACCGCTATTATGAAGATGAAAATAATCTTACTTTTTATTCCGCTCTTTTCTACCGCAGGCATGTAAAAGGTTGAATCTCTTTACAAAACTTAAAATAGCTAAAAAAATTGCATTTAATCAAATAAGCCATCCTACTTCAGCATTATTATATATCAATCTTGATTGGGTGTGATATGATAATTGAGCAGGAGAGGAGCAGAAGTAATTTTGAAAAAGTAGCCCGTAGGGGATTCGAACCCCTGCTACAAGGATGAAAACCTTGCGTCCTAACCCCTAGACGAACGGGCCTGCTCAAAAGCGAGTGCAAATATAGATATTTGCATTTTTAATACAAAACTACACAGTCAAAATATTTCCTTCCTAAGAAATTGAATCCTGAAGTTAATTTGTATTTATTTGATTTTTAGATAATAGATATACAAAAAAAAATTTCTCTTTATATAAATCACATATTACAATATTGCTGAACTGCCTGAATCCCTTCTTTTTCCTGCATTGCAGCACTTTGACGATAGTGTTCACAGGCAGACGCTATTTGTCCATTGGCTCTTAAAGCTTCACCCTGCCAGAAATATACCAACTCCATTTCCTTGTCCATTCGCTGTGCCTGGCCCAATAGTCGGATGGCATCTGAAAACTGACCCTTTTTGAAATACAAAATTCCCTTATTTCTATAAGCCCAGGCATTTTTTTCATCATATCGGATGCTTGAATTTATGAGTTTTTCAGCCTCCTCGAAAGAATCTTTTAAAATCAATACATAACCCATATTGTTGAGTATGAAAGCATTGGATGGATCATTCTTTAAAGCCATTGCCAGGAGTTTTTCTGCTTGACCTACTTCATTTTCTTTCAGTGCAATCTGGCTCATCACATTAAGTGCATTCACGTCATCAGGAAAAGTTTCGAGCACATCCCGGAGCAATGCTCGCGCGCGGTCAAACTCATTTCTGAAATAATAAATGGTTGCCAGGTTGAGAGAAATTTCATGGTTTTCAGGTTGTAAATTCCTTGCTTCCATAAAGCAGGAGATCGCTTCATCATAGCGTTTTATCTGACTGAGTACTGTTCCTTTGGCAAATAATATTCTGCCATCTGTTTCTGAAAGCTTTTCGATTTGCAATATGTCTTCCAATGCCCGATAGTGTTCTTTTAACTGATAAAATGCGTTGGAGCGGTTAAAGTATACCTCGGTATACTCGGGCATAATCGCAATGGCCCGGGTGTAATCTTCCACAGCATTGATGTACTGCCGGTTTTGGTAATAGGCTATACCACGATTATTGAGGGCATCAACGTAATTCGGATCAATTTCAAGGGCTTCTGAGTAGTTTTGAATCGCCTTTCTGAAATCCCTTGCATCGAGTGCCAGATTACCTTTCAACAAAAACTGCATCTTACGGGTATCTCGGCGCTCAGCGCAGGATGATATTCCAGCAATGATTAAAATAGTTAATATTATATATCTTATATTCAATGTGATATACAATTTAATATAAACCATTTCATGCACTCATGGCCACACTGTGCAAACTACGAGTTTGTATATTGGCCTTCAGAACATTCAGAAGGTTATACAAACCAAAATAGGTGCGGTTTACATACAGGCCATGGCGTGATCCTCGTGCAGCTTTGGCATTGCGCACTTCTTTCATGGTTGTAATTTTTTCTCCAAGGGCATATATGGAGTTAAAATATGCATCATCCCCAAAATCAAAATTATCTCCGTGAAATGGCTTTCCGAGCAATGAAATCATTTGCTTGAAAATATCGACAAATATCTTTCGCTCATGCTCCGTGTCTTCAGGATGCAGGAATTCAAGGTCGTGAAAAGCATCCATTAATTCGCTTTCATTGCTGATAAGTTCTTTCTGGATCAGCTTGAAATATTTGGAATGGAAGTCTTCCGGAATCACTTTCACACAACCAAAATCAAGGATGCCTACAGAACCATCGGCTCTGAAGAGAAAATTACCGGGATGCGGATCAGCATGTACCTGTTTGAGGACATAAATCTGATAATCGTAAAAATCCCACAAGGCCTGTCCGATTTTATTGCGTGCTTCCTGAGAAGGATTGGTCTGCAAAAATTCTTTTAAATGCAAGCCCGGCATCCAGTCCATGGTAATTATTCTTTCACCTGAAAATTCCGGATAATAGGTGGGGAATATCACGTTATCTATATGGGCACAAGCCTTTGAAATTTCTATAGATCGCTTTACTTCAAGCAGGTAATCGGTTTCTTCGATAAGTTTGCCTTCAACTTCAGCAAAGTAATGGTCTAGTTCGGCATCACTTATATTGAACAATCGCATGGCAAAAGGTCTTACGATTCTCAAATCCGATTTAATACTATCGGCTATCCCCGGGTATTGTATTTTCACAGCCAGTTTTTTACCGTTTTTGTTAGCCTGATGTACCTGTCCTATAGAGGCGGCATTAACGGCAGATTGGGTAAAGCTTTCGTACAGTTCCGAGGGTCCCTTGCCAAATTCTTTCACAAAACTCTTTACTACAAGAGGATAGGATAGGGGGGGCGCACTGTACTGGGCCATGGCAAATTTATCCTGATAAGCCTTGGGCAGCAGGTTTTTGTCCATTGCCATCATTTGTGCAACCTTAAGGGCGCTTCCCTTTAATTCGCTGAGGGAGGCGTAAATATCCTCTGCATTATTTTTATCCAGCTCAGCTTTATCGGTGCTGGGGTCTACCATTTTCTTTGCATAATGCTTTATATAGTTCCCACCGATTTTGGCACCTGCTTTTACAAAACGGGTAGCCCGCATCACCTTACCGGTAGGGATATTTCCTTGTTCTTTCATTTTGATATTTACTTACTTGGATTGAACTATAAATTTGGCAAAATCGAAAAATGAGTCTACAGCATTTTTAGTCATGGTATCAAAGGCAAAATTGACCGTTTTTTCAATGGCTGCATCGGTTTTTTCGAAATCTTTACTTGTGTCACAAGCCCAGAAGCGGAAGATAAAAAGCACCTGCCACCATAATGTTTTGTGATACTGTTCTGATATAAAAGGCCGCTCTGCGAGTTCCTGCGCCGACCTGCCTTCACCAATGATATTTCTGGCATATTCCAGAAAAGCTTTTTTAAACTCGCCAAAAACGTTGGGTTCGGCTTCGTATGGTTTTTTATTTTTATGTACAAACAAGGCGTAACTGCGATGGTCTTTGAGATTTTCTATCCAGGTAAATAAAAAAGTGAGAAACTTTTCCCTGGCGCTAAAACCTGCATACGTTTCGTCTGCCTCTATTTTATTGAGGGTTTGCTCAAACCAATCCTTCCAGATTTCATTTTCGAGGGTAGCCATCGAATTAAAATGCTTGTAAAAATCTCCTTCTTTTATTTTTAGTGATTTAGAAAATTTGTATACGGAAGCAGGTCTTTTTTCATTTTCAAGCAGAAATTCGATATAAGCATCGATGATTTTTTGTTTTTGCATGGTGGATCTCAATCGTTGTTTGATGTTAGAACTTTATGTATGGTAAATGGTTGGGTAAAGTGAGAAAATAATTCACATGAACTTTAAATTTGCTAAACAGATATAATGAATTGCTTGAAGTAGGTATCTAAAGGGTGCCAATTTAGCTTTCTGTAAAATATGTAAATTTTAGCAAGTTTAGTATAACACTTCCTGAACGGAACTATGTGACCTTTGAAAAGTTGTAAAAAATAATTTGCGACCTAAATGTTTTAACAAAATGCAAAATTTAAAGGATCACAAAATTGTAGAGGAATTCAGGATGAATGGTGATTGGAAGAATCAATCAAGACAACTTAAAGCCAAGTATTCCCAACTATCTGATGAAGATTTGAAATATGAGTCAGGTAAGGAAAACGAACTACTCAAGCGGCTGGGGACTCGTCTGAACAAAAGCAGAGAAGAGGTTATCAGCGTACTCAAAAAGGTGCAACCAATCAAGTGACTATAATCAACCAAACCAACCTAAATTAGGAGGGGTAAAACCCTCCTTTTTTTTTGCTATGTGGGTAGATAAAAATAAAACTGCTGCAAAGCATGAATCATGTTACCATAGCACACTTTGACATTTTTAGAGTTTTTAAGGGTAGCTATCTTGAACCTGTCATGCGCTATCATTACAGCTGACAAGCAAAATCTTTTCCAGTCAATGCCGGTAAATTACTTTAAC
This sequence comes from Cyclobacteriaceae bacterium, assembly GCA_020832305.1. Taxonomy (GTDB): domain Bacteria; phylum Bacteroidota; class Bacteroidia; order Cytophagales; family Cyclobacteriaceae; genus JAFIEV01. The sequence goes on from JAFIEV010000041.1 coordinate 49,020, forward strand.
ATAAAATCCTCACCGTTATCGGGCTGCCGTACGAAAAGTCTCACTGTTAGCAGCGATATCTGATTTTATGTTAACCATGCTTTAAATTCCTGGCTGCAATAACCCTCTGTAAGTTATATAATTTATATTATGTTAAATAGAAGCAAAGCAATGCTAAGCTGTATAGTCTTGCTTTGAAGATAATATCAAGGCGTCTCCCCTTACAGGATTCTGTAAGCTAATAATACATAGGTTCGTTGGGTAACAGAGTTCATTATCATATATCCCGATGCTCCATTGCCTCTCTGGTAGCGCATTTCACATTGCAAACGCTTATAGCAAGCTCCGGCTCCGGCGATCCATGACATTTCATGTTTTTTTAAATCACCTATAGCAGGCTCATTCCTGGTGACTGGTGTAGCTGAAAATAAATATTCTGTTTCCTGAAGTTCATTGGTATGACTAATCATGAGACCATTATTTATCCCAACATTCATAAAAAATCGAAAATCTGAATTTCCCATCGGTATATGATAGCGTGCCAGATTGCTTAAGGCTATATATGAAAAACTAAAATCCACATCTGAAGTCATATAATGTCCTGATGATGCCCCACGCCATTCGCTACTCCCTTTTCCAGCGTAACTATTTAACATAATATCGTTATAAAGGCTCCATTTACCGAGGGTTCTGGGTACTGAAAATTCGATAAAAGCACCTACCGAGGCACTGGTACTGGCTCTAAAATTGGGGCCTGATAAATGATAAAACTCATTATTGGTTGTTTGATCTCTGAACTGGGCTTTGGTTAAATTAAAACCTCCCGTTAAGCCGGCATGTATTGTAAATGATTCTTTATTACTAAAAGCAGTAAGGCTTTCGCCCATGCATTTGCTGTATTCATTAAACAATGGCAGCAAACTGCGGCGATGATAAGCCGCTTTTGAAATCTTTGTATTCAATGCAGGACATGCGCTCATGTAATAAGATAATTGCCCCTGAAATGCCCGAATTTCAGTTATCATTTCAACCCCTCCTTCTGTCTTTTTGTATTTTTTATGTTTTAGCCATTGAATTTGACCATCCTCAGGAAGAATAAAAAAATGCTCCCTCAGTCTTGCATCTTTGTAGGACAATAAGCTCAAATTTTCTGTTTGGGCCAGCACATATAAAAAAACCTTTTCTTTTTTAAGTTCAAAGCCGCTGTTCCGGCTCATTCGCGACTCCTGAACACTGCTGCTGTCATATTCTACCAAATAACTGAGGTAGAGTTCGTCAGCAACGAAAAAACCGGCAACATCCTGTACGCTGATGAACCTGGCCTCATCATTTAATCCTTCTTTAAAAGCAATCACTTCCGGATTTACAGCCCAATCGAGATATTGCACAAAGCCGTAAAGGGTATCCCCTTCCAAGGTCAAAATATATCCTTCTTTGTAGTGATGGGATTTTTGCGCAATCAAATTCATAGTTTGACAAAGAAAAGACAGCACGAGGATGGCGGTTAAAAAATTGAGGTTTTTCATTGTAAAAAAATTAGAAATACATATATGTGGTATTACACTACCAAAGCCTGTAAGCAAGTAGAATGTGATTTCTTCTTGTTTTTGAACTTAAAGTTAAAATTTCTGAAATACCGGAGCTGCGTTGATGCCTCAATTCAACATTGAATCTCCCGACCCCTAAACCTAAACCACCCACCAGTGATTGTTCATACTTTCTGAATCCATCAATGGCTGGTTTTTCACTTGAACTGGGTTCTTGTGAAATTATATGTTCAGTTTCTGTCATCTGGTTGGTATGCTGTATTACCAGTCCATTGGCCAGACCTACATTAGCAAACAACTGGATTTTGCCGCTGCCAAGCGGATAATAGTACCTTAGCATATTTGTCATGGTGGCATAGGTTATAGCAAGGTCTACATCTGCTGAGAGTCGGTACACAGAACTTATGCTATATTCACTTTCTCCGCTTAATTGAAAGCTATTAATTAATACTTCATTGTAAATAGCCCACCTGTCACGAGTTCTGGGAATACGGATATTCACAAAAGCTCCATAGGCTAAGGCTCTGCTCACGGGAAAATCCTGCCCTGCCAAATGGTAAAAATTTTCCATGTTTTGATTAGATGTGCCAAAGATCACCTGGGTATTGCTCAGTCCGCCTGTAAGCCCGATTTCAAAAACCGTTTTATCGGAATCTCTAAATATAAGCGGCTCAGATCCGGTGCAATTGTAATAGCTTTCAAAAAGCCTGAGCATAGATTTTTGCTCATATCGCAGGTTTCTTATTTTATTGTTCAGGTCATCACATGAAGCCAGTATACTTAGCAATTGTCCCCTGAATACTGTTTTTTCTGCCACCGATGCCGGACTGATGCTTTCATTAGAATACTTTTTGTACTTCAGCCATAAGGTGCCTTCACGGGTTTCCACAAAAAAGTTGGTTCTGTCCTGTCGATCCTTCAGCATTAAAAGACTTACATCGGGGCGGTAACTTAATACCCTGAGAAATACCAGTGACTCTTTCAGTTCAAATTCCCCGTGAATGCTCAGGTCTTTCATAGCTCTCGAGCTGCTGTCGTATTCTACCAATCTGCTCAAATACAATTCATTAATAACAGAAAAACCCATAATATCGCCGGGGCCTAACATAGAGATTTGTGCATCGTTATGTGCTTGGAAATTAATGAATTCCGGATTGGCATTCCAATTTCGGTATTCGATTTTGCCTTTCACGGTATCTGATTGAGCATTGATGATGTAACCGTCCTGAAAGTCCTGATTTTGAAAGCTGTAGATGTTTTTGCCAGGAAATATCAGCAAAAGCCATACATAGAAAAAATGTTTTTTCATAAAAAAATGTAAAATGTAAATAATTGAAAAAAGTATGTATGAGCTCCCGGCATTGGAAAAGTCATCATACCAGGCTCAAATATCATCAAAAAAAGCATTATACAAAGTTCAAAATGAAACAATTTCTTACACAATAAAAGGTCGCCATATAAGCGACCTTCTCCCCTCTTAACTTTCCGCACTATTATATTTTTTCAGGCAGCAATTCTGCTTTTTTCAGCAATCCATTCGCGGGCTTCGCTTACAGACTGAACATTCAGGCTCGTAATATTCTTTACTTGTTGCTCACTCATGATTTTGTTGACAGCCACTTTGTTAAACACGTCAGATGATAGAATGAGCGCCATATGTCGTATGGGGCTTTTCAAAGCTTTGGGAAACCATACCTCATTGGTCCATTTTTCATCTTCCAGGGTTATCAGTTTCATCTCTTTCAAATTGGCAATCCAGTTTTGAAGATTTTTCTCTTTAACCAACTCCAAACCTTTTTCAAGGGCTTCTCTGTAGAGCTCAGATTTTAGCCATACTGGTTTCCAATTCATCACTACCGCCCCCAATTCCTGATCATGTTCAATAACTATAACTGTAGATTCAAAATACACTGAAGTTGTCATAATTTTATTTGTTTTGGTTAGGATGCAAAGATGCATTGTCGTGCAAACTAAAACCTGCCATTTGACTTACTGAAAGTATACAAGTATAAAATCATCATATTTTTCAGATTGTGTGGTATAAAATGACAATTTTCTGTATTTTTTTTATTCAAAAATTCTATAGTCCTATATTGTTATACATGCTAACCGTTAGATTGTATAATTATAAATTTCAAAATATTGGGATTTCTTACTTTGGTAATGACCTGCCTGATCGGTAAAAAACCATAGCTATTATATAGAATCTAGCTCAGAGCTCACAATTGGTACAATTTGTGCTATTTATCTTTTATGTAAGGGAAATCAATCAACCGGGATTACAGGAAGATTGCAGATTGCCTTATTATTTAATGTACATTTGTATTCAGAAATATTTTGAAAATGAAAAGGCTTATTATATTGTTATTGTTTATGTCTGTCTTTTTGGGTTCCTGTATTTTTATGCTACCCCGAAATGATGTCAGAATTGGTATGAGTGAAAGGCAGTTTTTGCGCCGGCATCCACAGGCGGTGATCAGCAGTCTTGACAGAAACATCAAGGTATATCGCCTTCAGCGTGATGATTATTTCTTTGCGCTGGCTACTTTTGAAGAAGGCAGACTGGTACATGTGGAAGAAAGGGAATTGCCGAGGCGATGGCCGGGCCCGGGTGAAATATATTTTGATCAACCACAACCGAGGCCTTGATTGTAAGCCTGTTTGTTGATATTATTCACTTAGCGATTTCTATTTTACTCAGGGTTTTCTGAATAAGCTGTGTATAGAATGTTCCGGCATAAGGTCCCATCCAGCCTGTGGTGCGGACCTCCTCTTTGTCATACTTATCGTAGTGTTCATCCCAAACCACGTAGCCTGTATAGTCACCGTTAAAACCAGTGATCAAAAGCTTAACGCCTAGATTTTCAGCAAGCTTGCCAAGATTTTCTCTTTGGTAAATTTCACCGCTGAATTCAGCAGCAACGCCTATAAACAAGACCTCATCCAATAAAAGCAAACGCATTTCTCCCTGGAGAGCGCCAAAGAGTTTATTGTACAGCCAAGGGCGCAATATCAGATTTTTGCTAAGCCTCAGTTGGGCTTTACCATATTTGAGCGGCACAGTGGCAGATGTTATCTGCATGCCACTATTCCACTCCTGAGGGTACACCGAGAGAATTTTTTCTCCCAGCAACTCCCCTGCCCTTTCAGCTCTTGTTAAACCATTGTCGGCAGACACATTTGCCAGGCTATGACTTCCGACCATGCCGGCCATAAAAATGGCCTCAGTACTTGTTTCTTTTTTAAGGTGTTTTGCAATAGCTGCCGGATAATCTCCTGAGAGAACCCTGCTCTTAGAAGATTCGGTGGTAGGATGCGCACTGTATGCATACAGACATATTTGCTGCAGGGTGTCCAGTGTATTTCTGACGAATATACCCCTCAACATACCCTCCGACAAACCATCTTTTCCAGCCAATCGATTGGAGGTATATTCTCCGGCATCTTTCTCAAAATAACTCCATTCAGACGGTTTTTTCTGACTTTTCAAATTAACCATGGTACGTGTGATCTCCTCAGTCATATACTCCCACCATTGCTGATCAAACCTTCCTACGTAAAGAGACCATGCAGGCCTTGAATCCCATCCACCTAAACTGCTGTGGGTATGGCTAGCCCCAAAATAGCAGAATGTATTATTCATTGCACCATGGTATTGTATAAAATCCAATATCTCCTTTTTAACATAGTTTGGAAAAAGCAAAAGATCAGCACTGATAAAAAATGCGTCATTAAGCCCGTTACTCAGGTAAAGAATGTGAAAGTACAGGGAATCCTGTATCTGATCATATCCATTCCGTGGTTTATATCCTGCCATGGGCATACTATAATCAGGTACCAGATACAGTTTTTGCCAAGATGCATATAAAGGTGCACCACTTTTGCCGGTAAGCAGGTTTAAGGTATCTAATGCCGATAGACTTTCCTGGTAAAATGAAAGCTTCTCAAGGTCGGTTCTATTGAGGGAGCCTACAAGGCAACCGGCTAAAATGAGCACAGCAGCCAGGGAATATAATGAATATCGGATAGTTTTTATTAACATCTTAACACTCAGGTTTTCTTATAAATTTTACTATTTTTACATCACGGTTAGCCGGAGGTTTTTTATTTCTAAAAAAGATTAAACCTTCACGGTTCAAAGCTGAAATTTAAGGCTTCGAAAGGTGGATTTGACACCTTAACACAATTTTTTTTTAAACAAGGTCCTCAGTCGTGATTTTTGAAAAACTAAAAAGACCGATTATGAAGATTTTTTTTATTTGCCTTCTATTGATATTGACTGATCAATATCCGCTGTTATCACAACCCTTACAGCAAACCATTCGCGGCAAGGTTACAGATAAGCAATCAAAAAACCCCTTACCCGGCGCCAATATTGTAGTCGTTGGTACTGATCCTGTTCTGGGTTCCAGTACCGATGTCGATGGAAATTTTCAAATCAGCGCTGTGCCGGTGGGAAGAGCCCAAATAAATATTTCTTTTATCGGGTACCACAGTGTCACCATTCCCAATTTGCTGGTAAGTTCGGGCAAAGAGCTAGTTATAAACATAGAACTTGAGGAAAAAATCATGCAGGCCGGTGAAATAATTGTGCGTGCATCAGCTGATAAAAGTGGTACGACACATGATATGGCCTCAGTAAGTGCCAGAACATTTTCTGTGGAAGAAAGTCAGCGCTTTGCCGGGGCACGAAATGATGTTTCCCGTATGGCCACTGTTTTTGCCGGTGTGCAGGCAGCCAATGACCAGGTCAATGATATTGTGATCAGGGGGAACTCACCATTCGGATTACTCTGGCGCTTCGAGGGAGTGGATATTCCCAACCCTAATCACTTTGGTCAGCTGGGGGCAACCGGAGGCCCGGTGAGTATGCTTAACAATAATGTGCTTACCAACAGTGATTTTTTTACCGGCGCTTTTCCTTCTGATTATGGAAATGCGATAGCGGGAGTCTTTGATATCCGAATGCGCAATGGAAATGATGAAAATTATGAGTTTTTGGGACAAATTGGTTTCAATGGGGCTGAACTGGGCGCCGAAGGCCCGATTTGCCGAAAAAGCAAAAGCTCTTTTCTTGCCAATTACCGCTACTCGGCCATGGGATTAATGAATAACCTGGGTCTTAATCCGGGTACGGGAAGTGGAATCCCCTATTATCAGGATCTGAATCTGAAAGTAAAATTGCCGCTTGGTGAAAAGCATCAAATCGATCTTTTTGCGCTCGGAGGACTTAGCCATATCAATTTCATTAACAGCGAAGTAAAGCCCGATGACAGAAATGAAGATTTTTATACAGACGGAGATGTGGATGTATATTATAAAGTGCGTACTGGCGTTTTTGGCATCAGTGATACCTGGCGTATCAGTTCCAGCGCCTATATGAAAACCACGCTGGCCCTTACTGCCATGCAAAACACATCCAGGGTCGATTCCATTACTTTCGACAGAGAGAATAATTATGAAATTCAAAATGTATTCAAAAACTATTACAACAATGACTTTGTCAATAGCCGGCTTTTCGCTTCTGGCTTTTATCATAAAAAAGTAAATGCACGGTTTAATTTCAGGACAGGTCTTTTTTTCAGTAAAATGTTTTTTCAACTGCAGGACAGTGTTTTCAGACAATACCAAAACGGGTACATTAATGTGGTAAATGACAACGGCAATACCTGGCTGCTACAGCCTTATATACAAGGTCAATATCACTTTAGCGATAAATGGACTCTCAATGCTGGCTTGCATGCCATGTATCTGGGCTTAAATGGCAGCAACTCCCTCGAACCACGCATGGGTTTCAACTATTACATCGACGAAAATCAGAAAGTAAGCCTGGGTTACGGTCTGCATGGACAAATGTTGCCTATTCAGAGCTATTTTACCAGGTCCAGAGATGCATCAGGCATGGAATTTACACCCAATACCGGCCTTGACCTTTTGCAAAGTCGTCATGTTGTGTTGGCCTATGACCGCATGCTTGCACCGGGTTTTCGTCTGAAAGCAGAAGCCTATCATCAACATATCAGCGACGTGGCCATCGATGATAAAAGCAGCGCTTTTTCAGTACTTAATCTGGGATCATTCTCTGGCGGACCTTCAGATTCTCTCGTAAGCAAAGGAAAAGGCGAAAATTTAGGTATAGAGCTGACGCTTGAAAAATTTATGTCAAAAGGATATTATTTTCTGATTACCGGTTCTTTATTTGATTCAAAATACCTGGCTAGTGACGGTATCTGGAGAAGTACGGCTTTCGACGGCGGCTATGTTTTGAATGGCCTCGGAGGTTGGGAAAAGCCCTTCAAGGTCAAAGCCGGTAAAGATAATGTTCGAAAGCTTTTATTTGATATTCGAATAACAACCGCAGGTGGACAACGCTACACTCCGCTCGACCTGGAACAATCAATTGAAGAAGGCAGGGCGGTTTATCAGCGCATAAATGCATTTACCCATCAATTCAGGAATTATTTTAGAGCTGATGTGCGCATAGCCTACCGCGTAGATGGTAAAAAAGCAGCTCAGGAATGGGCTTTTGATGTGCAAAACCTAAGCAACCGCGCCAACCCTTTTGGAATGCAGTTTAACCGTACATTGGGAAGGGAGAGTATTCAAAATCAGTTGGGAATTTTTCCTATGATGCAATATCGCATCGAGTTTTGAATGCTATCGCGATAGATATTGAATCTGAAATTTATTAAAAAATACTTTCATGCCTGCATCTGTTGGGCTACAGGCATATAAACCTGCCATAATTTCCAGTGCCGGTTTGTGAAGATGGCAAATGCGGATCATTTGAAAATCTGAGGCCTCAGCTGCCCTGGCATAAATTTCAAAATCAGCCCCATCTCTTACAATCTTGTAATCTACACCTTCAGGTCCCGTAGTGAATTTTTGAGTTGACCAGTCTGAATATCCCAGATTGGTAACAACCGCCCCAAGATATGAGAGATCTTCTTCAATAAATTCAACCGACGTTTTTATCCAGTTATCTGCATCTATACGCACATATAAACCGGCCTGGTCATACTTATTCACCGGATAAGCATGAACCCTGACTTGCATTTCAAAATCCCCTGCCAAGTTTGTATGCAGGAAATGGGCATTGTCATTCTGAAAGCCATAATGCGTTCTTTGCCAGAAATCGGTGTTTGCATTGGTGTACATCTCCAGATTTCCTTCCAGTAGTTGCCAGCGTGCCGGTTCGCAAAACCATTTAAAGGCATTTAAATCCTGTATCACTGTAGAATATTTTTAATAGCTTTTTAATCCCTTTTCATGGAGCAAATATAAAACCTTTAGGACGATAACAATATTTATACGCAAAAACGCACTTAATATGCGTATTTTGCGGCAAGTGACGCTTGATTTATCTTTAATTTTACTTTGTATTAATTTTATAGATATGAGGAAAACAGTTTTTTTATTATTTTTTTCAATGATGTTGTTTATAGCCTGGAAACCAGATCTTAACGAGCAGGCCAATGATAGCACATTTTACCAGGATGTCGTGAACATGCATATTGATGTATTTTCTGGCAAAGCTGTAACATCGGTGAGCATGGAGTCTGATGTTCCTGTAGCTGAAGTTGAAGGGTCTTATTATCGTTGGACCGGTTCTAAATGGGATGTAAGCCTGGCACCTGTATCGGCAAAAGTTGTAAAAATGCCAAATATTCCGGCAGATGCAGGTACGCCAAACAAAATATTACATTGGCGTGGTCAATGGTTAGTCGCCGGTGAGGAAGGCTTATTTATTTCTGATAGGAAAGGAAAAAAGTGGCAGCGTATGCTGCCCTCAGATGAAAATTATGGTTGGTCATTAAGAAAAGTAAGGGCATTGGTCATTGATTCCTATGACCGTATTTGGTTTGGTGCAGATCAGGGAGTGGGAAGTTACGATGGTAATAGCTGGAAATTATATACCGGAAAAGAAGGATTGCCTTATAATCGTTTTACTTGTGCCGCGGCAGGGCCTGGTGGAATAGTTTGGTTTGGGACAGAAAGAGGTGCTGTCCGCGTAGATGATGGTTATTTTTATTATCGCGCCAATCGTCGCTGGTTGCCTAATGATAAGGTAAATGCCATCGCGGTGCAAAAGAATGGCACCGCCTGGATCGCTACAGATGGAGGTTTGAGTCAAATCAACAGTATTGAGATGACTTATGAAAAAAAAGCAGCCCATTTTACCCGGCAGACGGAGGAACGTCATAACCGTATGGGTTTTATTTGCCAAAGCTATCTCGATAAAGAATTTGACATTAGTACCTCAAGGTTGGCCATTTCAGACAATGATGGTAAATATACCGGTATGTATGGAGCGGCACAGGCTTATCGCTATGCGCTCACAGGCGATAAAGAAGCCAGAGATCTGGCTGTTCGTAGCTTTTATGCCTGTAAATGGCTGGTCGACATTACCCATGAACCAGGTTTCCCCGCCAGGGTGATTATTCCGGTTGATTGGCATGAGGATGTCAATGCCCAATATAGCAGAGAAGCCAACATACGCAGGCAAAAGAGTGATCCATTGTGGAAAGATATCTACCCCCGTTTTCCACTTAGTGAAGATGGAAAATGGCGCTGGAAATGTGACACCAGTTCTGATGAGTTGATTGGTCATTACTATTTTTATGCATTGTTCTATGATTTGATCGCTCAAACAGAACAGGAAAAAGCAGATGTAAAGGCGGTAGTAAGAGATATAACTGATCACTTGATCAGACATGGTTACCGACTGGTCGATCATGATGGCAAGCCAACACGCTGGGGTGAATTTTCACCGGAATTCCTCAATTCAGCCTGGGGTTGGGATCAACGTGGCTTGAACTCAATGATGATGCTGGCCTTTCTTAATGTTGCCAGTCATGTTACAGGAGATGAAAAATATGAAAAAGAAGCCCAAAAACTCAGAGAAAAGTATTTTTACCACGTCAATTCTATGCATGGAAAAGAATTTTTTCCACCTGAAAATGTGGTTTCATGGGATAACAATCTATCGCTCATGAGTTTTTATATATTGATTCCTTACGAAAAAGATCCGGCCTTGCTATTGATGTATCGCCGCTCTCTCGAACACGTTTGGATGCACATAAGCAAACAGAAAAATGCTTTTTGGGATGCTTTATACTGGGCCACGGCTAACAGGTTTACCAAAATGGCAGATGAGGGTATGTTTGACGACTATGAAAATATCTATCCGGAGAATCCTATGTTTGCGAAAGCGACAAAGGAGGAGTTTCACAACAGTAGTTTGCAAGACAATGCCCACATGGTTGAAACCCTGCAGCGTACACCGCTTGATCTGATTGGATACCGAATGAACAATACGCATCGCCTGGATGTGGTTATTGATCCTACACCAGGGGAAAAGCCAAATATGGGTTGGAGAAAAGATGGGTATGCTGTGCCTATCGATGAAAGAGGCCATGTACGACTCGATCGAGATGGGTTTGCCCTCGATTATCAGGAAAACAGCGGAGGTTTTGAAGAAGAGGAGGGAACCTTTTATCTTCTACCCTATTATCTCGCGAAATTCCACAAGCTGCTCGATTAACCCATTTCTCAAAATCTAATAATAAAAGCCGGAAAAAGTATTTAACTCTTTCCGGCTTTTTTATTGTGATAAACCTGATCGTACAAGTCTGAATATTAATGCTGTACGCCTCCCGGACCATGTACATGTCCATGTGAAATTTCATCCTCAGTGGCTGGACGAACATCCACAACTTCACCTGTAAAATGCAGGGTTTTACCTGCTAACTGGTGATTGAAATCAAGTTTTACTGAATCTTCATTTACTTCTAATATCAACCCTTCCAGGGGATGACCATGCTGATCTTTCATATTGATGATATTGCCTATAACCAGCAGTTCTTCCTGAACAATGCCGTCAATCATAAAAGCTTCTTTGCCAAGATCAATAATGGCTTCAGGATCGGTTTCACCATATCCATCTTCGGGTTCGACAGAAATGTCGTATGAATCTCCGATGCTTTTGCCAATAAGTTGTCCTTCAAAACCAGGAATCATCGCATCTGCACCTACTAAAAATACCAGGGGATTACTTTTGTCTGCTGTTTCAACATGCTCTCCGTCAATGCTTAGGGTGTAGGTAACGGTAGCAACGGTATCAAGATCAATTTTCATATGTTAATAATTTTTATAATGGAAGGATTTTTCGAAGATACTTTATTGAGACGTGAGCAAATTCAAAAGCATTATTCCATTTGTGTAAATTGCAAAGTTAAGGCATGCAAACATCAGGAGCAAAATCGACTGAGATTATTTTAAAATGAAGGATTAGGCAGATATCTGGCACACACTTTGCTAATATTTTAATGAAATTATACGAAGCATTTACACAAACCCCCTTTGCTATATAAAAATAAAAGCTCCTTTATACACTTACTGTATGGGAGCTTTATTCTTTTAAAGCATGGATAGTATTATTATCCTGTACTTAATACCTCAGACTAAAAGGCTCCATCAAACCGTAACTGAGTACATGGTAATCACGTCCCTGTGGATGTTTGCGTGGAGCACTGGTAAACATTGAAGGTATGGCCATCCGGTTTTCCGGACCATCATGATGTGGTCCCATCATATTTTTTAAACTTCCAAATACAGTTATGGTTATGCTGTTTTCACCACTTTTAAGGTATTTATTGATTTCAATATTGTAAGGAGGCCAACCGATTATACCGGCATCTGCATCATTTACTTTCACAGTGGCCAATATCCCCTGCCAGTCATTCAATTGAACAAAACAAACATCCATTTTTTCCTTCTCTTCAGCAGAAAGTTGCCATGTTGTGGAATAAGAAACCTCTCCGGAATACATAGGCATTCCCTGGGTCGTCCAGTCACCAGTCTTCAACGCTGCTGCCGGAGTCAACTTCCATCCTTTTTCCTCGTTTTGAAGAGAGAAATCACCCAAGATATACACGGGTTCGAGTTCTGCATGCACTGACATTGGATTTATGGCAACCTCCAGCCGGTTATTCCCATTTTTCATATAAGGGCCTATGTTGAATACTTCAAAATCCCGATCGAGCCACCACTCCCCTGCTTCCGGCAATACTTCTTTTCCATTTATTTTAACAGCCCATAAATTCCCCCTTTCGATTACCGCTTTTACATTTGATAGGGCTTCATTATTAAGGGATTCAGTAATAATATCAAAAGTTACTTTATAACCGGTTCCTGTAGTAAATGTATCTCTTTCAATTATACGTTGTTTGTATTGAACTGCACGGTGCCATGGGTTACCATGGGCAAATCCATGCATTCTGAAAGCCGAATCCACACCATGCAGCAGATAAAGCCCCTTCCATTTTTTATCTGCGATTTCAAAATCAGCGTAATCCAAGGTGAGGGTATTGGGTTGTTCCCTTTGAATTACGAGCTTATCCATTCGTTTTTCCCTAAGAGGATTTTTTTTCTGTGGTTTCTCATGTAAGTCTGAAAGTGCACGCCGGCTGATAAAGAACAATGCAGATTCTACAGGCTCCAAATCAATATCAAAAATCAATTTGCCATTTTGCATTTTCGCCGGATAGCTATATATTTTACCTTGCATCGGATCGAGGTAAATAACCTCATTACCTTCCGCAACCAGGGTGCTTTGAAAAGAAAGGGAATCATTTATGTTGGCGATAAATAAAATCTCACCATCATCCAATTGCATTCTTCTATGGAAAGCCCTTGCTTTTTTTGGTGAACTTTCGGTAAACTGCAGGCTTTGTTTACTGACAAAATTAGACACATCGTAATCTTCAATTTTTTTCCATTGTGATTTGGTGTTTTCGAATAATTCTACCAGACTTTGATCTGGTGTTCCATCGATTCTGTCGGGGATCGACCCCGCATAATGTATAGTCTTCCCTTTTTGCAATAATTCTTTTATCAGCATAAAGGTGGTGCTTTCGATGGTTCTGATATCAGGTGGCAGGATTAGCTCCCGGTAAATTCTATGCCCGAAAACCAATTGTCCCTTATCATTAACTTTTGCAAATTCCTGTAGATTTCTTTCACTGGCTATGTCATATTCCAGTCTTGCGAGTTCAAGTTCCAAGGTAAATTTTTGAAATGATAGTCCAACTTCCATATATCCGGGCGCATTTTCGACAGGGCTGTAATACATCCATGCAGAGCTTGTGGGTGCCAGTACCAGTACATCATTTATTTGTTGCCCGGTTGACAATGCCAGCGATAGCCTTCCATAGTAATCGCCAAAAACCCTGTAGTATGGCCACCATGAAGAATGATAGGAAAAGGACGGTGGATAATCCCTTTTTCTGGCGCCTTTTATGGTCATAAATGAATGATGCTGATTTAAGAAATTAACACCAAGGGCATATTGCCAGTCGGCAATGCGTTTCATGTCTTTAAAATTGAATTGCCAGCCTGCAGCGCCATATGTTTCACTGATGGAGCGCTTTCTACCCATTTGATTGGCCACGCTGCTGAGCTCTCTCACTGCCCTGTGGCTTCCGAATTGAGAAAGCCATCCACTGATTTCGTCCTCCGCATAATGATTAAACAACAGGTCAATACCAGGTATGTGTTGCCAGGCGGCAAGAGCAGCCCAGTCACCACCATTCTTAGGGCTTGGCCAATCATGTTCATAATAATGGCCGGTCCAGTCTAATCCGATGCTTTCGGCATAATGGTAATATGGCTTGGCCCAGCGGTCTATGAGCAGATCCCCTATGAGCGTATAATAGTTGTGACGCACTTTTTCCCAATCAGCACCAATTTCAAGCAGTAGTGATGGAAGATGATTTCTCAGGTCATATCCCCACCTTTTTTCAAACATTTCGAAAAGGCCGGGCGTCCATCTGACACTATTCAGTTCAGTGGGCCTAACCCTGGTTTCATCAGAAAAGACAGCGGGAATTCGTTTGCCATACGCATGCGACAAGTGTTGATTATAGCCTTTGAAGGTGATGTCAATAAATTTTTCTGTCATACCTTCCAGCAAGAGATCGGCATAGGTATATCCGCCAAACCAGGGATCTCCGGTCTGAAAATAGGTAGTGCTGAAAGCGTAATAGGTACCGGCTAAGGGCAGGTATTTCTCCCATGTATCAGTGATGTTTTCAAAATTTTCGTTCTCATATCGCAGGATAAGGGCAAAATCTGATCCGGTACTCAGGGGTAACTTTTCCAGCACATGCATTTGTAAACCATTGCCTTGGTTATAGGCTTCTGGGTACTCTGCCGGCACATGGCCCCCGGCAAACCCACTGGGAAAAGCATTTTCGTCGTACAGGTATAAAAGCATATCAAGAGAATCACAGATTTCCAGTGAATACTTGTAAAGCTCATACCATTCGTCCGACAGATATTCAGTGATCATACCCATACGTGGATGGATAAAAACCCCTCCCATTCCTGCATCTTTGAATTCAATAAGCTGTTGGCGTATTTTTTCATGTGTTATTTCATCATTCCAGACCCAAAAAGGTGCGGGTCTGTAGGGAGAAGGCGGGTTTTGAAAATTTTTCTGTATATATAAAAAGCCCAGGTCAGACTCCTGTCTGTTACATGCTGTTATAAAAATATAAGCAATGCATAACAGAATAAAGCGAAAGAAAAAGGTATAATGCATTCTTTGAAAGATTAAGGGTCTATGAATTATACCGGTAAAAAGCCGCAAGAGTCTATTATTAAGGAATGAAAAAATTAAATTAAACATTTACCTCCCTTCTTCTGCCGATAACCGCATAAAACAGAATAATGACAAAGCAAACGAGCGGAATGGCATAAGAAAAATTAATACTACCGGTAAGGTCAGAAACCTGTCCCTGAAAAAGGGTTATCACAGCGCCACCTAATATGGCCATGATCAGACCAGAGGCACCAATTTTTGTATCCTCACCCAAACCTCTTATTGAAAGTCCGTAAATGGTTGGGAACATGAGCGACATACAAGCTGAAATGGCGACCAGGGCATAAACGCCCGTAGGTCCGCCGCTGAAAATAACAATTGTCGTACAAATGATTGCCAAGACAGAGGCTCCGGCAAGCAGACGGCCAGGGCTAATGAATTTCATTAAAGCGGTATTTAAAAAGCGCGATGCCATAAATAGCACCAAGGCCGCGATGTAATAATTGGCAGCTGTTTCTTCATTAATGTTCAATTCATTCATCGAATATCGAATGGTAAAAGACCATACACCTATTTGAGCGCCCACATAAAAAAACTGTGCGATAACGCCTGTAACGTAATGCCTTTTTTTGGAGAGTCGTATAAGAGAAGGTATAAGGTCTATTTTCGAACTCTCAGCAGAGGCTTTAGGCATTTTGTAAAAATAAATAATCAGCCATAGGATCAATAAAACAAATGCTATACTTACATAGGGTCCCATTACTGCTTCAAGTTCAGCCGTTTTCAATGCTTTCAATTCCTGTGCCGACATCATGGCCCTATCTTCGGCGGTGGCTATATTTAGGTGCGATAATATGAAAAATTTGCTGAGTACAACACCTGTTATCGAGCCAATGGGGTTAAAGGATTGGGCAAAATTCAGTCGCCGGGTACCTGTTTCTTCTGGTCCGATGGCAATAATATATGGATTAGCCGTGGTTTCGAGAATAGACAATCCTCCGGCAAGAATAAAAAGCGCTACCAGAAAGTGCCCGTAGACCATTGTATAACTGGCCGGATAAAACAAAATGGCGCCGATGGCAAACATGCCCAGCCCCAGTAAAATACCCGTTTTATAGGTGTATTTTTTTATTATAATAGCAGCGGGTAAGGCAAGACAAAAATAAGAACCATAAAAAGCAAATTGTATCCATGAGGTTTGAAAATCACTCATGCTCATAATTTTTTTAAAAGCGGCCAACAAAGTGTCGGTCATATTATTGGCCAGTCCCCAAAGGAAAAATAAACTGGTAATCAGTATGAATGGTATTATGGGTGTAGCGCCTCTTTTTGTCATTTTTAATCGATTTAGCGTAAAAATTGCCCACTAATTACAATTTTTTTACCGGATTTTACATACCAGGTTCAAATTTTTTTAATAAGCTTTTTGAGGCGATCTGTTATTGGGCTGAAAAAGACGGCTTTGCTATAATTTCAACACTGTTTTTAGCCTTTTATAGCCACTGCGACTTACGGGGACCCGTCTTCCACTTTTCAGCAAAACTTCGTAGCAATCTTTTCCTGCTGAAAGAATTTTAGAAATGGCATAAACGTTTCCAAGAATCGATCGGTGTAAACGCACAAATTGATTGGGGTCAAGATTATTCTCAAGAGATTGTAAAGTCTGTTGCTTGAGATATCGTTGTTCACCTGAATAAATATATATGTAATCGTCATTGGCTTCAGCATAATCCATATCTGATACCTGCATTATATGAATTCTATTTCCCAATTTAATGACCATTCTTTCGAGATAGTCATCCCCTGAAGCCGATTTCAGGGTTTGGGCATATTCCTGCCTGACACTGCCTTCATTAATTCTTTTCAAAACCCTTTCAACGGCCATATTAAGTCTTTCAAAACTAAAGGGTTTGAGTAAATAGTCAACGGCATTTTCTTCAAAAGCTTTAACGGCATATTGGTCGTAAGCGGTGGTAAAAACAATGGCAGGTTTCACTTCCAGACATTCCACCAGCTCGATGCCTGTCAGTCTCGGCATATCTATATCTAAAAAAATGAGATCTGGCTTCATTGCGTTTATTTGTTTTAAACCGTCAAACCCGTCACTTGCGGTACCTATGATTTGCAGTTCAGGTATTTGATTACACAACTCCATCAGCAATTGTTGGGCAGGAAGCTCATCCTCTATAATTAGCGTTTGAAGTTTAATCATGGTCAATAATTTTTGTCACAGGGGAAATTTAACTCTACTTTAAACATTTTTCGATCTGCTTCTACCCTCACGAGGTCATTTCGTTGATAGATCAGCGCCATTCTGTCTTTAACATTATCCAGACCTGTACCGGTACCTACTGGTTTTCGGGAGGCGCCATCAAATGGATTGCATATCCATACTTTTAAGTAGCCGTGGAAGAAGGAAGCCCCAATTTGCACATTTACATTTCCCTGATCCGATTGCAAACCATGTTTAATAGCATTTTCTATTAAGGGTTGTAAAATCAAAGAAGGGATCTTTTTACTTTTACTCTCCTCTCCTATGTTTTCTGTAATTTCAAGCCGATTGCCGAAGCGTATTTTTTCAAGTTGGAGATAGCGCCACAAATTTTCCATTTCCTTGGCCAGACTAGACCATTTTTCATCTTTGTGTTGTAAACTAAACCGCAAATAGTCAGATAATAAAATAATCATATTGCGGGCTTTATCTGCATCTGTATGCGTATAGGCAGTTATTGAGTTTAAGCTGTTAAATAGAAAATGCGGATTGAGTTGAAACCTGAGCAGGTTAAGCTCAGCTTTTTGTTTATCGTTTTCCAAAACGGCTGTTTGCAATGCTTTGTCCCTGAAATCGCTGTAATACATTATAGTATAATACATCATTATGATAAACAAATATTGCATAACTCCGCTAATAAGCCTGATGTCAATTGAATCCTTATAAAAAGTATTATAGGTGAGATCGATGAATGGTAAATTGATTACCGAGTAATACCCGAGCGTAAGCCAAATGACAAGGGTTATGGAGAGTGCGGCAAGGTGGTTAACCAATAAATTAAAGGTACTGTTCGATTCTACTTTACTGTATCTTACGGCAAACCATAATCCAAGGGCCAAAATGCCAAACCAAAAGCTGTGGAATATGGCATCAGGAATTGCATCAGAAAAAGGTAATTTGTAAAAGCCATGCCAGAATACAATACTCAGGAGTGCATGTATAAGCCATGCACTCAGATAGATGAGCAGGTTTTTTCTCGTTGTTGCAAAGGGATGTTTCATTGAATGGGTTTTTTCTTTCCTCGATAGCTTTTAATTTCACCACCTCCCAACATAACAAATCCTTTTATCACAAGCACTTTACTTTCATCGATTACCTCCGGGCCACCTGGTCGCTCATCTGAAAATCCGCCAAGCAATGCACTGACTTCAGTTTTTATAGTCCAGTCAGGAGGTACTATCAAAGATATACCTCCGAAAAGGGTGAAAATATCCAAGGTATGAACGCCTTCTGCTAATTCACTTGAAGTAAGGTCTATTTCAGCGCCACCCAGAATACATGTTATTTTTCCGCCCTGAAATCTGTCTGAATGTATAAATTTTTCTGCACCACTCAGAATATGAGCCTCATCCATTATATGAATGTTTTCAGCATTTTCAGCCTTTTTTAATTTTCCAAAGTGGTTTTTTCTCCATATAATAATAACACCGATCAAAATAAGAATCATAGGTATAATGATTGACCAGTCGGGATGTATGCCAAATTGCCGGGGTAGAATGAAAAACAAAGAAATGGCAATGAGTACCAGCCCTCCGGTGAGATTTGAATTGGTTAATAATGAATAAACCCCAACTACCAGTAAGATATAGTACCATTTAAAATAATTGTTGAGATTATATTCTTGTAATAAGCCTGCGTTATTCAACAGCCATAAGGTTCCTATAACTATGAATAAGCCTCCCAATAAGAGATTTTTGTTTTTAACGAGTGGTTTCATTGTTTTTATATTTAGTATCTGATCAAATATACGCATCTTTAAATCTGTGGTAAATATTCAATCGGTAAGTGGCAGGTTTTTACCGGCGAACTGCAGAATCAGATGGAAAAATAGCGGGGATTAATTTATTTTGCAGGCATAAACTTAATATATGGAACCAAATTGCCAGCGACTCAGTTTTACATTAACCCGCTCACGCCATGTGAAATTTTTTATTTTGGAATACTTCATCGGTGCAGGAGGTGTGTATGTCTGGATCAGAACACTGGGTGGTCCTCTATTGGTGTTTATGGGATTAAATTACTTATTGAGCTATGAAAAATACTCTATGTATTTTGGGATATTCTGTATCATATTTGGTGTATATTATGCCTTCAGGCCAATGCTAATGGTGCTTTTAAATAAGGAAGGGATCTTTAATAATAGTTCAGTTATTTTATTTCTGGAAGAAACCGCCTTAGGGTGTCAAATTAATAAACTGGAAATAACCATCGATTATCAAAAAATAACAGAATTTTCAAAAAGAAAATGGTACTATATTATTAAAGCCAGTAAAAATCGTAGTATTTTTATTCCTTCGGGTGAAATCCGTCAGGGATGGGTGGATGCCTTTTGGGAATTGCGCAACAGTGCGGTTAATTAATTAAAATGTAAAGTAAAAGTTATGATTAAAAGCTACATTTTTCAGGGGTTGAACCAGGTCAATCGCCGGATATTGCCGAGTTACCGGAAGAAAAACCCATTGAAGTTGACTAAGTTGCAAAAAGCAGTAACTGCCTACCGCTATTGGGTACTGATACAATCTATGAAATGAAAATCAATGTTGCGCTTTTATAATCAAATCTGAGGATTTTTGAGATAGGATAATCAATACAACACATGTCCATTAAAAACACCCGAAAATTGCCCTGGTGGATATGGCCGGCAGGATTAATACTTCATCAACTTGCCTCACGGATAAGTATTTTTTACCTATACACACCTGATATATCAGATGTTTATTTACCCTTTGCAATAAGTGTAATTATGATATACTGGCTGGGTCCGGCATCCTTATTGGTAATCTATCTGAGCACTATATTAAATGAACCGCTGTGGGGGCATGAGCTATATACCTGGCCATTTTTTGGTATCCCTGAGGTCATCTTTACCTATCTTTCATGGTTGTTTTACATCAAATTGCTTAAAGGAAGTATTTATTTCAGGCAATTGAAACAGGTAATACTTTTTTTAATTTTCGGGATTACAATACCACTATTAATTCAAACCTGGCTTTTAAAAGAAATACTGGTATTTTTTGGAGAAACTGACAGAACCTTGTTTTGGCAAAGGTGGCTGACGGCTGTTTTGGGGGACTTCATGCCAGTTATTGTAATAGCATTGCCAATAATGTACTTTTTCAGCGGATACTTGGAAAAACGTGGGTTAATTGCTCGTTCAGGTGAAATGTTTAAACCTATTCGCCGCCAAAATGCAGCCTTTTATTATGAAATTATATTCCCGACAGCTTCCGTCATTTTCTTAAGTCTGATACTGGATTTTGGCAAATTCTGGTATGTGTTCGGAATTATCGCTCTTTTCGTTTCCTTACGACAAGGATTTCCCGGTGTATTAATCGTTGTATTTATAACAGTAGCAGTAACTTATATTCTGCCGGCTGCAATTTTTCAACAAACACAAACTAACTATTTTTCAGAAAATGAACTGATCTATATATACCTTGGCAATAATCTATTATCTGTTTTTTCTATCATTACAGGAAGACTTGTCAGCGATCTTAAATATGCCAATCGACAGGTTCAGGATAACCTTGAACGTATCAGAAAACTCGACCAGGAAAAAATCGATTCACAAATGCAGCTGATCACATTACGTGAACAACAAAACAGTTTACTGGAAAAGCAGGTACATGAACGAACCATGGAGCTGAAAGAACTCAACGACGAATTGTTGACCCAAACAGAAGAACTTGCCACCATGAGTGAAGAATTAGCGTTGCAGAGAGACAGCCTTGAGGAACAAAATAAAATCATTGAACAAAAAAATGTCGAATTGCAAAAGGCTGGCGAAGTTCTTCAGAAACGCATTGAAGAAAGTACACACGCACTTAAATACAGTAATAAAGAGTTAGTCTCTCAAAATGTCCAACTCGAACAGTTTGCCTTTATGATAGCACATAATATACGCAGTCCGATTGCGAGATTATTGGGCCTGGCAAATATCTTTAATGTACAGAATCCTGAAGATCTGCACAATATTGAAGTATTGACAAAACTGCAGCAATCAGCCAAAGACCTCGATGAAATAGTGAGGGAAATAAGTGGTATACTCAGAATAAAGCAAGGATTGCAAGGCACATTTGTTAAGCTCAATACCCGGGTGATAATGGAAAAAGTACTGCGAGCCCTTCACAATGAAATACAGGAAAACGAAGTCATATTCAAAGCAGACCTAGATAATTTTCCGGTGGTTAAAGGTATCGAAGCATATATTTATTCCATTTTTTACAACTTGTTAAGCAATAGTATAAAATATGGTGCAGATACACGAAAAATCGAAATATCTGTTGAAACTTCCCAAAATGATGAATTTATACTGTTGCATTTTCAAGACAATGGAATGGGTTTTGACTATGCGACAGTTAAAGACAAAGTTTTTAAGCCATTTACCCGTTTTCATACGCATAAGGAAGGCAAAGGGCTGGGACTTTTTCTTATAAAGATTCAAATGGAATCAATGGGAGGGCAATTGGAAATATTTAGCGAGCCAGATAAAGGTTTCGAAGCCAAACTTTTTTTTATTAAATAATTTCTCCGCTCAATTTGTAATTAGTCTAAATAAGTATATTTTTGCACCACATTAAAGATGACGTCGTGCTACACTTTGTCTTTTATTTAGAACCGAACTAATTAAACATTACTTTAATTTTACAAATTTTTATGAAGAATAGGTCGTTTAATGCCCTTTTGGCCACAATAGGCATTTACTTTTTTTTAATTGCAATAGAATCCAATGCAATTTCACTGACTGGTGATTATGATAAGCCCACAGGAAAAAAGCTTGTAGTTTCGGGAATTGTAAAGTCAACCAATGGCGATCCTGTAGCATTTGCCAATGTTGCCATACTTGGCACGGTTAAAGGTACCTATACACACGTTGATGGATCATTTGAAATTTATGATTTAAACGATGGGGACTATCAGGCCAGGGTAAGTGCAGTTGGTTTTAAAACCTTAACACTTCCCTTAACTATTGGGTCAGCCAAAGCCACGAATCTTGAAATTCGTTTTGAGCATGAAGGGGTTGAAATGCCTGAGATCAGTGTTATAGCCGAAAAAGACAGAATTTTTAGTAAAGTACCTGGTTCAGTTAATTATTTCGATGAAAAGGAGCTCAAGGAAATTCGACCTATAAGTGGAAATGAAGTACTTAGGCGGTCTCCGGGTGTACATGTCGTAGATGAAGAGGGCTTGGGTATGCGAGTTAATGTGGGTATAAGAGGACTAGATCCTGACCGAAGTCGTTCGGTATTGGTTCTTGAAGATGGTATACCTGTCGCACTTTCACCTTATGGAGAACCCGAAATGTACTATACTCCGGCTATTGACCGCATGGCTGGTATAGAGATTCTCAAGGGATCTGGACAGATTTTGTATGGACCCCAAACTATAGGCGGCGTGATAAATTATATCACAGCCAATCCATCAGAACAGGAAAGCGGCAATATCAGGATACAGGGAGGACAAGGGGGCTTTTTCTCTGGTCTTCTCAATTATGGCAACACCTTCGGAAACACAGGGGTGCAAGTAAATCTTTTGAAAAAATCAGGAAACAATATTGGTCCCACTGAATTTGATATAACAGATTTTAATGCAAAATTCCTGTTTGACATCAGCGCGAAATCTGTGCTGGGCGTTAAATTAGGCGTATATGATGAGGTTTCCAATTCTACCTATATAGGCATTACCCAAACAATGTACGATGCTGGTGGACAGGATTTTACAAGGGTTGCCCCTGATGATCAACTGGATGTACGTAGATATGCCCTGAGCATGAGCCATGAATATCGCTTTAATCCAAAAATGAAACTAAGGACCATAGCATACGGCTATACAACCACCCGAAACTGGAATCGTCAGGATTTTAGCCTGAACACAAACAACAATACTCCACCTGCCAACTGGACCGGCGTTGTTTGGGGTGATCTTGATGTACCCGGTGGCGCTGTATTTATGAGAAATAGTACAGGCAACAGAAACAGACAATTTGAAGTAGGTGGTATAGAACCAAGGTTAGAAATTGACTATGCTATTGCCGATTTAAAAAGTGAACTCATTGTAGGAACCCGGTATTTGTATGAAAGGGCTTTTGAGCAAAGAGTAAATGGCACCAGGGCCGGAGTTAAATCAGGTAATCTGATGGAGGATGAAGTGAGAACCGGTTATGCGGCCAGCGCTTATTTTCAGAATCAAATACATATAAATTCCAAACTTATGTTGAGTGGCGGATTGAGATATGAGCATTTTGATTATGAAAGGGATATCCGTAGACGTACATTTAATATAGGTGGACAAAATGTACTACGGGATACATCCCTGGTAAGTGATAATGCTATAGGTCAGCTTATTCCAGGTGCTGGCTTTACCTATAGACCCACAAAACTTGTAAGTGTATTTGGTGGAGCACACAGGGGTTTCGCTCCTCCGAGAATTAAAGATGCCATTTCTAATATTGGTGAAGTATATGAACTTGGAGCCGAACTCAGCTGGAATTATGAATTGGGCTTCAGAAGTGAAATGATCAGAGGTATCTTTATGGAGTTGACAGCCTTTCATATGGATTTTTCTAACCAGATTATTCCGGTATCAGAGTCCTCAGGAGGTGTTGGCGTAGGATTAGTCAATGGAGGTGCAACCATTCATAGAGGCATTGAAGGCGCCTTGGTTGTCGATATAGCCCAATTAGCCGGTTTCAAAAAACTTGCTGTGGAGTATGACATCAATATGGCTTATGTTGATGCAAGATTCTCAGAAGATCGCTTTAAAGGTGAAGTAAATATATCCAGTAATCGCACACCCTATGCGCCAGAGATATTCCTAAGCAGTGCACTTACAGTGCGGAGCCAGTCCGGTTTTGGAGGTCGGGTAACAGGTACATATGTCGGTTCACAATTTACAGATGAACTCAATACTATTTCTCCCTCAGCAAACGGTAGAATAGGTGTTATTCCATCTTATTTTGTTATCGACGCCAATGCGTTTTATCTGATTGAGAAATGGAATACAGAATTCAATATTTCTGTTAAAAACCTAACTGATGAACGATATATTGTAACCCGTCGCCCGCAGGGTATTCGGGTTGGTTTACCGCAGCTTTTTACAGCCGGTATCAACTTCAGATTTTAATTTTTGATGAGCGTATAGTTCAGCAGCAAAAATAAGCGGGTGGTGCCAGTTCCAAGATGATTGGTTCTTGAAACACCACTCCCATTTTGATAACGCAATTCACCGCTCAGTCTGTTTCGACTAATTCCGGCGCCCAATACTATGGATTGCTCATATTTTCTAATATCTTTTTTGCTAATCGCTTCCATGGAAGTATGAGTAGTCTCACTGGCTTCCCGTCTCTCTTCAGTCATTTCGTTACGCAAAGTTACCATAGCGCCTTGGGCAATTCCGGCGTTTATAAATAAAATGCTTTTTCCTGTAAAGAACCGGTATCTGAGTAAATTGGAAAGGTTTACATAAGAAAAAGACTGGTTTATGTCGTAAGCGAGAAAATAAAAGGAAAAATCATCCAAAACCGTCCGCCCTTCAACGGTATATCCCGAAAAGTGCAGATCGTTGAAGATAGAAAACTTACTTAAACTTCGTCGTAGTGGAACATTGTAGGATAAACCAACAACGGGTAAGGTACTAAAAGATAAATTATATGATTCAGTGAATGGACGATATATTTTGCCTTTATAGTTTACATGGGTGGAGCCATATCCGATAAAAATGCCAATTTCCGATCTTGGTTTGCCATCGTCAAGAATCGCGAGCATTTCAGGGTTTTTACAGGCATAATACTTATGAAACAATTGTATTATTTGTTTTTGGTTATATGCCGTTCTTGATGTCAAATTGGCAACTTCAGGGCAATCGGCAAGAAAAAATTTTAATTGTCCCTGATAAGTGTTAATGTAAGCAACGCCCGTGTAACCCTTATCAAAATAATCTATGTATTTCCTGTATTTGAGCCAATGTGTTTCGCCTTGATAATCCACAAAGAAATTATCACGACCGTTTTGGGACACATGATGCAAGAGCGCAGGCTCTCCTTTCACCAAAACCCGCAAAAAAAGACGTCCTTTTTTCAGGTCAAACTCACGAGAATAATTCAGCTCTTTTTGATTCAAAGAACTGAAATCTGCTTCGATGGCACGACTCACATACATATCGCCTTCTACATAAAATTCCTCAACATCTATCGGTGTGTAAGAAATTATTGAATTTTGATTATCAGCCTTAAACCTGATTTGGCCTGGATTTTTTTCCCAATTACCATAATTGATACTGCCATACAGCGTATCCCCATTGTACATGACCAATGTTGAAGGTTTGAAATTGTCTTTAGCCAAAGCACGCTGGGCAGAACATATTAAGATGCTCGAGAGAATTAATAAAGCTCTAAAAGTATGCATGTTACAACAACATTAAAAAATTAAATAACTGAAAATCAACTAATTGAAAATCCTGAAAAAGTATTAAAAAGAATCAACAATAATTTCAGCTTCAATTTATGAAAGAGCAAAGTAAAATAAAAATTATTTGACGCATTTACAGGTAGGTTTTAGCCTGTATTTTAAGAAAAAAATGTTTTTCCTCAGCGTACAGCTATATATGACTTTATTCAATGATCTCATACATTTGCCTGGCTCTTTCGCGGCTTGTGGCATTGAAATGCCACCATTCTGAAGAAATATGTGTAAATCCGGCTTTTGTCATAACTTCTCTGAGCAAAATACGGTTTTCAACTTGTTCGTTGGTTAACAACCTTTCCCGAACCAGTTCCTGCTCCTTGTTGGTGTGGGCTTCCCTTCCAAAGTAATCAAATTCGGTGCCCATATCCAGAATTTCGCCTGTCGATGCATTGGCCAGGGTCAGATCAACAGCACAGCCATAATTGTGAATGGATCCTTCTTCAGGCCTGGCGACATAGTGATGTTTAACTTTTTCAGGCACATCCACCAGATCCCAGAATATCTGTTGAACACTTCTTGGTCTGGCACAATCATAAACATGTAAAGTAAGATCTGGTCGGATCGTTTGCAGGTAATGATAGGCAGCCACGAGTTTTTTGGCTACATCCGGCTGCAGGTAGCACCTGGTAAGATCACCATACACATTGGCCTGTACAAAATTATCAGCTGTGGCGTACTTCATTTCCACGATTATGCCCCTTTCCAGTGACTGTATATCTATCAGGCCAACATCTATCATACGCTGCTCAAGTTTGCCAATTTCTCTCCTACCCTCATCTGAGTTATATTCGATTTCATCAAAAACATATGGCTCAACAGCATTGCTCAGCGTATCAGCTTCTTCAAGCTGATTCTTAGCCTTTTCCCGTCTGTTACTATCTGAACAGGATATTAACAATCCCGCGCTCAGAATAAAAAGAAATTGGATGTAATTTGGCATTATCGGCGATTTTTCAGGGAGTACTCAGAGCTTGTATAATTGGGTAAAATAAAGGTATACGGCATGGGACAATTCAGCAATGGTGCCCTCTCCTGCTTTTTCATCCTCAAGATCCGAAGAGAGTATTGTAATGATATACCATTGCTCGTCAGTAAGGAAGACAATACCCCCATCATGTCGGTGTTTTTCTATACTTCCGGTTTTATGTGCCATTTTTACATTTTCAGGGAGTCTTGCAGGCAGCATGGTTTTATGTTCCTGTCCCAGCAGAATATCAATCATTTCCTGCCTTTGCTCTTCAGAAAAGGTTTCATTTTCCATAATTAATTGAAAAATAGCCGTATACGCAGCGGCGGTAGTGGTATTATTCAAACCTGCCTCCCAGGCTTTCATGTCTTCCACGCCCCTGAGCACCTTACTATCCAGAATACCATGTTCTGCCAGGTTTTGTCTGATGGCGTTCCCGCCACCCAGCACCTGGTCAATGATTATATTAGTGGCAAGGTTACTGCTTTTTACGATCATGCGATGGTTCAGCCACCTAAGGGTTTGTCTTGTGCCAATCAGGTCATAAATTTCCTGATCACTGTCCCGCTCTCTTTCAAGGGTGTAGCTGCTGCCATCAAAAATGCTTTGAAATGAATTGCTGACTTCTAAAGAATCATCCATGCTGTATTCTCCGGTAGCGGCCCGTCTGAAGAGTTCGCACATCACCGGTACCTTCATAGTACTTGCGGCATGAAAGACCTTGTTATCATTTATTCCTACGTATAAAGGTTCGGTTGAGGGTGCATAGACAGAAATGGCAATAGTTCCATCTGTTTTGGCAATTACTTGCTTTAATTCCAGCTCAAGCGCTATCAAATCATGTGGTTTTTGACTGCAATTCGACATTATCATCAGGATTATTAGGGCGATAATTCCGGTAAAATCTAAAGGCTTACTCATCATCATCTATCTTCACATAATGTTCGGCAACCCTTAGGAATTCGATTTCTGCGGCTTCTTTCTGACCCTGGAGTAGATGAATTCTGGCTCTGTATTGATGACAGTAAACAGCAACAGGGGAATCTGCAAATGACTTTGCTGAGAGCGTAAAAAGATCATAAGCTTTCGTCAGATTATTTTTTTCACCGCTTTCAAATAATTTTTTGGCTTCAAGGTAGTTTTTCATCCAGGCTTTTGCGGTTTCGCTCATTCGTCCTGCAGCTTTGAATGCATCAAAAGGTGGCAGGTCTGTCCGGCTGTTTTTAGCCAATATTTTCGAAACGGGTGTTGAGAAAAAAGTCTCGAGGGCTTCAAGGTAGGCATATGCCTCTGCCAGATTATAAGATTCTTGTTTTAATCGTTGTTCTTCAGAAGGATTACTGAAAAAGCTGGCTTCACCTATTACTCCCGGAATCCCATAGGAATGCCTGAGGACCGCTGTGCCTGAGCCAGGATATATAGTAAGATCTGAAACGAGACTTACCGGTCCGTCTCCCCCAAATAATTTATTCCGGAATTGATTGGCCAGTAAGGCGCCCAAGTGTACGCTGGCTTCATTTTCTGAGCGGTTTCCGTGAAAATAAACGATGGGAAAATTAACAGCACTGTCGGCGGTGGCATTGTGGTGAATAGAAAGGAAGACATCTGCATTTTCCCGAACTGCCAGTTTTGCCCGGTCGGCAAGCTCAATATGAGTGTCTTCGGTCCGGGTCATAATTACCTTTGCTCCTTTAGCTTCTAGGAGATCCCGAAGCATAAGGGCAACCCTGAGGTTAATCCACTCTTCGCGTTCGCCGGAAGGACCAATCCTAAAGGTATCAGAGGCTGCTGTATCTCCATGACCAGGGTCGATACAAATTCGCTTGTCCAGGAGTACATCAGAAGCCATAATATGCGTAGTAAATAGTATAAAAATGACCAGTGTTATACCAAATATTAATTGGTAATTGCGATGTGAAGGCATAAATATTTGTATTTGCATTATCGATCAGAAGATGACCTTACCACGAGTTCTGTTCTCAGCACCTCGTGACGTATTCCTCTATTACTTTTTTTATCCATTTGTTCCAGCAGCATT
Source organism: Cyclobacteriaceae bacterium (assembly GCA_020832305.1). Classification (GTDB taxonomy): domain Bacteria; phylum Bacteroidota; class Bacteroidia; order Cytophagales; family Cyclobacteriaceae; genus JAFIEV01. The sequence continues at coordinate 77,888 of JAFIEV010000041.1, forward strand.
CGGGTGGCCAGCATGCCCATTTCGAAGCCAGGTTGCAAAACACTGGTAAGCGGTGGATCCATGAGTTCTGTAATGGTTGGATCATCAGAGAAACCAACAATTGCTACATCATCTGGAATGCGCAAACCGTGTTCTTTAATGGCTTTCATAGCACCAATCGCGGCCAAGTCATTTACAGCAAAAATCGCATCTGGCGGACTATTATGTTTAAGGACCTCCTCTACAGCTTCTTTTGCTGTTTTGAAGGAATCTCCAAGAATGATTAAATTAGGATCAAAGATGATTTGATTCTTTTGCAAGGCATCCTTATAGCCTTTGGCTCTTTCCTGTGAAATGATAAGATTGCCGGGTGCGGTAAGGTGCAATATTTTCTTGCACCCTTTATCTATTAAATGTTGGGTTGCATTATATCCCCCCTGATAATCCTGCGCCGTAACACTGCAAGTATCCAGGTCGGGGTAACAACGGTCGAATTGAACGATGGGAATGCCTCTTTTCTGCAGGGCGAGCAGATGATCAACGGAAGTGGTGGTTTTGGATACGGATACCAATAATCCATCTACCCTGCTGGCCATTAATGCATTGGCATTCATTTGCTCCCGCTCCATGCTTTCATTTGACTGACAGATCATTACGTGGTATCCCATGCTGTAGGCAACATCTTCAATGCCACTAATAACTGATGAGAAAAAATAGTGAACAATCTCAGGAACGATCACTCCTATAGTAAAAGTTTTGCTTTGTCTCAGGTTCTGGGCAACGGTATTTGGCTGATAATCGAGTTCCCTGGCTACCCTGGTCACCGCCTCTTTGGTGGATTCACTGATGTCGGGATGCCCCTTTAGTGCTCTGGAAACCGTAGAAGGCGCAATATTGAGCTTCCTGGCTATATCCTTTATTGTTATCTGTGTTGATGACATCTTTGCGTTTATAAATACTTGTACATTCAACTGTAAGAAACCATATGATAATGGTTACACCCCATTAAAAATTGCTGTGGCTAAAATACGAAGCAGCCTTGTATAAAATAAATTTTGGGACTTCGATTTTTCTTAAAAAAGTACAAGATCAAACTACACTTGTATGGCTATACATGCCTGAGAAGGTCAGTTTGAAAGTATGACGAATGTCATAAAATTGAACTATTCAAATATATATAAAAATTGACATCTTTGATATTTTGTAATTTCAGAAATCGATTGCACTATCGATTTCGTTAATTATTTGCACAAAAACCGACAAAATGTTTGCTATTATTCCAATAAAATTTTTTATATATGCTGAAAATTAGCAAAATCATAAAAAAGTATGCTTTCCATCTTAAAAAAGTATTACGTGATAACAGGGCAAATCAAAGAAGATCACGAACTATGCTTTGTTCAATTATTGAATAATTTTTATATAGGGGAAAGCGTGACACAATTTGATTTGGCTTTAGACTTTGTTCAAAACATCGCCTCTATAAGAGAGCGATATATCCATTTAACTAAAAAAAATGTAGTATGAAGTACAAGTATCTTGCTATTTCCCTGCTTACCATTTTTTATTGGACCCTTTTGGCGGGTTCGGCTGTTGCACAACAGCAAACGGTAACAGGAAGAGTGACAGAGGGTCCGGATGGTTCAGGAATGCCGGGTGTTAACGTAGTGATCAAAGGAACTACATTGGGTACAGTAACTGACGTCAACGGTCAATATAGTATCCAGGCGGGTCCTGAAGATATTCTCACTTTTTCTTTTGTTGGGTACATCACCCAGCAGGAAACAGTTGGCAACAAATCGATCATCAATATAATATTGAAGTCTGATGTGACCGCCCTTGAAGAAATTGTGGTAATTGGCTATGGTGAAGTGAGAAAAGAGGACCTGACTGGTTCTGTTTTGGCCGTCGGCACTAAAGATTTTAACAAAGGCGTTGTTTCATCGCCCCAGGACCTGCTTTTAGGTAAAGTAGCCGGGGTTCAGATAACATCTACCGGTGGTGCACCAGGCGCAGGTTCGACCATTAGAATTCGTGGCGGATCCTCGCTTTCTGCCAACAATGATCCACTGATTGTAATTGATGGCTTTCCGGTAGATGGTGGCGGAGGCTCTGGTTCACCTAATATACTGGCAACTATTAATCCCAACGACATTGAAACTTTTACAGTACTGAAAGATGCCTCTGCCACTGCCATTTATGGTTCAAGGGCCTCCAATGGTGTAATTATTATTACCACCAAAAAAGGTAAGTCTGGCCGTCCAATGGAGGTGAATTGGAATTCTAATTTCTCCGTGTCCTCTCCTATGCGATATTATGATGTTTTTTCTGGTGATGAAATCAGGGAAATGGCCGAAATGGTCGCCAATTCTGAAGATATCCGCGTGGGCTTGAACCCTGAAAATTTATTTCGACTGGGTCAGGAAAATACCGACTGGCAAAGAGAAATTTTCAGAACAGCCTTTACCCATGACCACAACATTACATTTTCAGGAGCAACGGAGACCTTACCTTACAGGGTTTCTATAGGTTACACCGATCAGGATGGTATTTTACAAACTACCAACATGAGAAGAAATTCCCTTTCCTTCTCTCTGGATCCTAAGTTTCTCAATGACCGACTTAAACTGAATGTCAATTTTACAGGTTCACATAATCGCCACAATTTTGGCGATGAAGGTGCGGTTGGAAATGCCATAGCCATGGACCCCACCCAGCCTGTGAGAAATGGCAATTCCCGATGGGGAGGCTATTTTACATGGACTGATGAGAATGTGAACGGAATGATGGATATCAATGGAAATCCAACCACCATTGCAACGCCAAACCCTGTGGCAATGCTGGAACAAACCCAAAATACCTCCAGGGTAAACCGGGCCATTGGTAACGTACAGGCCGATTACAAATTTGACTTTTTGCCGGGTTTGCGCTTTAACGTAAACATGGGTTTTGACTATTTCGATAGTGAAGGTTCAAACATTGCGCCCACCGATGCCGCTTTTGCTATCACCGGTGGTGCGGGCCGACTTAATGAATATACTGCCCGAAATACTTCACAGCTTTTCGAATCTTATTTCAATTACAACAAAAAACTTGGCGATAAGCACGTAATCGATGCAACGGCAGGTTATTCATGGCAGTATTTTAAAAGAGAAGGATACAACTGGAACCGCAATAACGCCGAACTGGGTAGTCCTGAGTACATTGTAAGCGACAGCCTAAGCTTTGCCAATGAATTGTACCTGATCTCTTTCTTTGGAAGATTAAATTATTCCCTCAACAATAAATACCTGGCAACTTTTACACTCAGAAGTGACGGATCTTCAAGGTTTGCTCCGGGCAATCGCTGGGGTGTGTTTCCAGCAGTAGCCCTGGCATGGAAAATGGAAGAAGAAGATTTTATCCGAAGTGTAGACGCTATTTCTCATTTAAAGCTCAGGGCCAGCTGGGGGGTTACCGGTCAGCAGGATATTGGACCTTTCTATCCTTATCTTCCCATTATGAGAAGAAGTGAGCAAACGGCCATGTATCAGTTTGGTAATCAGTTTTTCAATACCCTCAGGCCTGATGCTTATGATGCCAATATCAAATGGGAAGAAACCGTTACTTGGAATGCCGGTCTGGATTATGGTATTTGGGGTGATAAAATATTTGGTTCTTTCGATGTATACTACCGCGAAACCCGCGATATGCTGAACTTCATCAGAATCCCTGCAGGTAGCAACTTTTCTAACTTCCTCACAACCAATGTGGGTAGCCTGGTAAATAAAGGTTTTGAAGCTACGATCAATTATGTTCCGATAAGCCGTCAGGGATTTACCTGGAGCATAGGTGGTAACCTTACTTATAATGTCAATGAAATCACCCGCCTGGTTGCGGCCGGAGCCGATGATTTTCCGGGCGTTCCCGCCGGAGGTATTGCAGGTGGAACCGGTAATACCATTATGAACCAACAGATTGGATTTCCTGTAAACTCATTCTTCGTGTTCCAGCAAATTTATGACACCAATGGACGTCCGATTGAAGGTTTGTATGCGGATCGTACAGGACAAGGCGGACAGGTAATCAGCGACGAGCGAAACAGATACCAATTCCAGGACCCTGCTCCTTTGGTATGGTTGGGACTCAATACCAGCATCAGTTACAAAGACTGGGATTTCTTTGCTGCGGGCCGTGCCAATATCGCTAACTATCTGTATAACAACGTAGCATCTGACAGGGCAAATTATCAGTTTATCTTTGACCAGTCACAACACTTCAGAAATGTACCCAGGCTGCTTAACGATACGCACTTTGTGTTACAGCAGTTTTTCTCTGACCATTATATAGAAAATGCTTCTTTCTTCAGGTTGGATAACGTAAGCGTTGGCTACAATGTACAGGAACTTTTTGGTTCAAAATACAGAGCCAGATTTAGCCTGACCGGTCAAAACCTCTTCTTCATAACCAATTATAAAGGATTGGATCCTGAAATCAGCGGAGGTATTGATAATAACATTTATCCCAGACCGAGAACATTCTTATTGGGTGTTAATGTAACCTTTTAATTAAATCAGGAAGAACAATGAAACGATTCAAATATATTTTATCTACCGCATTGGCGATTATGTTTTTCACCAGTGCCTGCATCAACGACCTTGACATAGTGCCCATAGATCCGCTTCTTACCACCTCTGCTACAGTGTATGACAGTCCGGCGGCTTTTAAAGAAGGTCTTGCCAAGTTATATGGATCCTTTGCTGTAAGTGGCCAGAGAGGTCCGGCCGGTTTACCTGATATAGCAGGTATTGACGAGGGATTCAGCAATTATTTACGGCAGTATTGGAATTTACAGGAATTAAGTACTGATGAAGCTGTTGTTGCCTGGAACGACCAGACCATAAAGGATTTTAACTGGCATTCCTGGACATCTCTTGATCCTTTCATCGGCGCTATGTTTTCAAGAATTATGTACACAGTTGCCATTTCCAATGAATTTATTCGCCAGAGTGCCAATAATGAAAGCAGCGAGGTTCAATTGTATCATGAAGAAGCCAGGTTTATAAGAGCGTTAGCCTATTATCATGGACTTGATATGTTTGGCAAAATGCCTTTTGTTACCGAAGCCAATCTTCCCGGTTCTTTTGCGCCTGAACAGATTATAAGGACCGATCTTTTCAATTACCTTGAGCAGGAGTTGCTCGACCTGGAAAATAAATTGGGAGAACCGAAATTTATGTATGCCCGAGCCGATAAAGCGGCTGCATGGATGCTGCTTACCAAATTATATCTTAATGCTGAAGTATATACCGGAACTGCCAAATGGTCAGAGGCTGCTATCTACGCTGAAAAGGTTATAAATGGCCCATTCAGTCTGGCGACCAATTATCGCCAAAACTTTGTAGCCGATAACCATATCAGCCCTGAAATGATCTTCCCGATTACTTTTGATGGCTTGCGAACCCAAACGTATGGTGGAACTACCTATTTGATCAATGCCTCTATAGGTGGTGATATGCCCGGTTCTGAATTCTTTGGTGTAACAGGCCGATGGGGTGGTCTGCGTACTACCAGTGCTTTTCTCGACAGATTTGAAGATATATCGGGCAATACAGATACCAGAGCGTTATTCTGGACACAGGGTCAAAGCCGCACCATTAATGACATTGCTGTTTTTACAGATGGTATTGCTGTTACGAAATTCAGAAACCGCAAATTGGATGGATCACCAGCTGATAATGCACATCCTGAATTTCCTTCAACTGACTTTCCGGTTTTCAGGCTTGCTGACGCTTATCTTATGTATGCCGAGGCTGTTCGCCGTGGTGGTGCAGGTAATCAGCAACTGGCTACCAATCTGATCAACCAGCTTCGTACACGTGCTATGGGTTCATCTGCCACTGCCCTTTCCTGGGGCGATATTACCCTGCAATACCTTATTGACGAAAGAGGAAGAGAATTGTATTGGGAAGGTCATCGCCGTACGGACCTAATCAGGTTTGGACTGTTCTCCGGAGGCAGTTATGTATGGGATTGGAAAGGAAATGTCAAAGAAGGAGCTGCAAGTGAACCCTTCCGTGATTTATTCCCAATACCATCTGCAGACAGGGCCATCAACCCTAATCTGACGCAAAACCAGGGCTATAATTAATCACTTAACGACAAGAAACAATGAATAGGTTTAAAAATATTAAATACTTTACCTTCCTGCTCGCCATATTGGTATTGTCGGTGGCTTGCGAGGATGAAAGAGAAAGACTCGTACTGAGCTTTGATGCGGAAGATCATATTGCCCCGGCATTCCTGAGTCCGCAAACTGCCAGCCCGGTGGTAATCACTGAAGAAAATGCCGGGGAGGAATTTGAAACATTTGAATGGGAAAGGGCCAGCTTTGGCACGCCCGTTTCTGTGGATTATATTTTGCAGGTATCGAAAACCGAAGATTTTGAAGAACCATCAAGGCTTGTACTTACAGGCCAGAATTCTGCAAAAGTCAGCAAAGGAGCGCTCAACGCTGCAATTTTAGCTCAGGGTTTACCTGCTTTCGAGGAATCGACTGTCTATATGCGCGTTCTGGCGCGTATAAATGGCTTTCCAAGGGTTGAACCAGTGGTTAGCAGTGCCATAACGCGAACTGCTACTACTTTCCAGAGCAGTGAATGTGGTAATTTTTGTACAATTGGCATCATAGGCAGCGCTTCACCCGGTGGATGGAATACAGATACCGATATGCGTCTGGCAGATCCTACAGGCGTTGATAAATTTACATGGACAGTCACTGTTTACTTATTGCAGGATGAAGTGAAATTCAGGGCCAATGACGACTGGGCTGATAACTGGGGTGCATCTGCTTTCCCATCGGGCACCGCAACGCAGGACGGACCTAACATTCCAGTACCTGAAGCAGGATGGTACCGCGTGGTATTTAACGATGAAAGTGGAGATTACAACTTCACAAAAGTCAATGTACCTGCCTATAACCGTATTGGTATCATTGGCGATGCTACTCCCGGAGGTTGGGACAATGATACTGCACTGGAACAAGATGCCACCAACCCCAACTTGTGGATAGGCACCATTACTTTGACCGGTGGCGATGCTAAATTCAGGGCAAATAACAGCTGGGATGTCAACTGGGGTGCTGATTCCTATCCTTCAGGATATGGAATTGGAAATGGCCCAAATATCCCTGTGCCTGCAGGAACTTTCGCAGTTCGTTTTAACAGTGCAACGGCTGAATATGCCTTTATGCCTGTCAATCGTGCAACTCCTTATAATCGCATTGGTATAATTGGAGATGCTACACCTGGAGGGTGGGGCGATGATACTGCATTAATTCGGAACCCAGCTAATCCATATAAGTGGTCAGGCTTTTTTAACCTAACCGATGGTGAAGCCAAATTCAGAGCAGATAATAATTGGGATGTCAACTGGGGAGGCTCTACTTTCCCCACAGGAATTGGTACAGATGGTGGTCCTAATATCCCGGTTGTTGAAGGCAGGTTTTTTGTAACATTTGACTCAGGAACTGGCGAATACCGCTTTTTAAGATAACCTGATTTGAAGAGGTGCTGTGGGGAGCAATCCCCCGGCACACTTCAAATTATTTTTCTTATCCTTCTATAAATAAAAATGAAAAAACAATACATCATATTTAAATTTCTGGTTCTTCTGTGCTCATCGGCCATGGCACAGAGTATTCATGTACCTTCCATTTCACCTGCTTTTTTTTCTCACGACACTGAAATAACTGTTACCTTCGATGTTACAGGCTCCCCCCTGGCCAATCTACCCAATGCATGGATTTGGGTGTGGATCCCCAGAACAGGAGCATCGTCACTGGACTCGCGATACAATATCAACCCTGCATCCAGCAATACCACAGCTACCGATAATGCCAAATTTACCAAAAGGACTGAAGAAGGCCGCACCACTTTCAGCATCACTTTTACACCCAAAGACTTTTTTACCCAGGACATCAGCGAACACCCCAGAATCGGTATGCTTCTGAAAGGCAATGACTGGGCAAATGGCCAGACCAACGATTTTCTGGCAGATTTTTTTGTGGGTGGTTTTTCTGCCTCCCTTTTACGCCCTCTGCTAAATCCAATTTTTGTGGAGACAGATGCTCAAATTGAAATTGAAGCTGAGGCTTCTGAAACTTCTGTTTTTACCCTGTTTATCAATGATCAACAGGTTGACCAACAATCAGATATAGAAAATTATCAGTTTATACATACAGTTACAGAGTCAGAAGGACTCGTTCAGGTTAGACTTAAAGTTCAAGGACCTGAGGAGGATCAAAAGGAAGAATTTACTTTTAATTATATTCTGCGTACACCTGTGGCTGAAACACCCCGACCGTCGGGTGTTATAGAGGGCATCAATTATCACGATGAAACCGATAAAGTAACCTTGTGTCTGTTGGCGCCATTGAAGAATTCTGTATATGTGTTGGGGGAATTCAACAATTTTCAGGTATTGCCTGACTATCTGATGCATAAAGATGGTGAATATTTCTGGCTTCAAATCAACGGACTGCAGGCCGGACAGGAATACGCGTTTCAGTATTTAGTCGACGAAACCATACGGGTTGCCGATCCTTATGCCGATAAGATTCTAGACCCCGATGACAGGTTTATCCCTGAAAGCATTTATCCCAACTTAAAGACTTTCCCTGAGGTTGCTTTGAGCAGTGAGTGGTTCAACAATCGTCTTGCCATCATTCAAACCGGACAGCAAGCCTACAACTGGCAGGTTAATAATTTCCAAAGGCCGGCACAGGAAGACCTGATGATCTATGAATTGCTCATCAGGGATTTTTTTGCGGAAAACGACAGAAGTTATGACCGCCTGATCGATACCCTCTCCTACCTCAAAAAGCTGGGCGTAAACGCCATAGAGCTTATGCCCATCATGGAGTTTAACGGCAATGAAAGCTGGGGCTACAATACTACTTTTATGTTTGCCCCCGATAAAGCATACGGCCCGAAAAGCCGCCTGAAAGCCTTTATCGATGCCGCGCATGCCGAAGGTATGGCCGTAATCCTCGATATAGTTCTCAACCATCACGATATACCGAATCCATATGTGTTGATGTACTTCGACGGAAATAACCCTACTGCGGAAAACCCATGGTTCAATACTACGCCTAAACACCCATTTAACGTGTTCTTTGATATGGACCATGAAAGCCTTTACAGCCAGCATTATGTAGATACTACTTTATATTACTGGCTGAATGAATATAAAGTCGATGGGTTTCGATTTGACCTGAGCAAGGGATTTACCCAGGTTAATTCGGGAGGGAATGTAGGATTGTGGAGTCAGTTAGATCAAAGTAGGGTTGCTTTGTTGAAAAGAATGAATGATAAAGTGCGCACCTATGATGAAACTGCCTATATCATGCTTGAGCATTTTGCCGATAATAATGAAGAGACCATCCTGGCCAATGAAAATATGATGTTATGGGGCAACCTACATGGCAACTATAAAGAAGCTTTGCTTGGATTCCCGGCTAATAATAATGCCTCCTTTAACTGGGCATATTATAAGTCACGTAACTGGAGTAAAAATACTTTGATTACTTACATGGAAAGCCATGATGAGTCGCGACAGATGTGGGAAATGGTAAACTTTGGTAAAACAGAAGGAAGTGCCTATAATGTGAGAGATACACTCACGGCACTGGAGAGGAAAAAAATGGGTGCCGCTTTTCTTTTTACCATCCCCGGCGCTAAATTGTGGTGGCAATTTGGAGAATTGGGCTATGATTATGATATCAATTTCAACGGGAGGACAGGCAACAAGCCGGTGCGATGGGATTATTACAGCGATCCCGACCGTTTGAAACTGTATAAGGTTTTTGGTGAAATCATTCGGTTCAGAAACCAATATGCCGATGTATTTAATAATGCATCCTTCAATTGGAAGCCTGGAGGCGCCTTCCGGTATATCAGCCTTTCAGATAACACTGATCTTGAAATACATATAGTTGGCAATTTTGATACCCGTCGCCGTGATGAAGTACCCTTTTTTCCAAAGACTGGCATTTGGTATGACTTCTTCACCGGTATAGAACATCAGGTAAACAGCCTGAGTGAAACCATGACCCTGAGGGCAGGTCAGTTTCATATTTTTACTGATAAAAAAATTGAAGGCGTAGAAACAGGACTCGTGCCCTGGAGGCCTGATATGGTTACTGGTTTTGAAAATATTGCGAGTATTTACCGCATGTACCCAAACCCTGCCAATCATTATCTGGAGCTGCATCTGGCGGATGTACAAAATGAAGCCAGCTTCAGGTTGATCGATGTTTCAGGCAGGTCAATAGAAGCTACTATTTTACAGAAAAACCGGGAAGACGGAAGGTATATTCTGGACATAAGTCGACTGAAACCAGGTATTTATCAACTGGAAACAAGTCAATCAGGTGTAGTGAAAGTTAACAGATTCATAAAAAATTGAAAAGTACAATATGACAGTTGTCATATTCTTTTCGCATAGAAATAATTAGATTTGCAAATTCGTATACTATATATGAACGTAAAACACTGAAAACCAATTTGTAAATCTTAATTAAACAATTATGAGTGAAGTAGCATCTAAATTCAGAGCTGGAGTATTGTATGGCGAAGAAGCCAACGAATTGCTAAAATATGCAAACGAAAACGACTTTGCTATGCCGGCAGTCAATGTTATCAGTACCAGTTCGGTAAATGCTGTACTTGAGGCCGCAAAAGTGGTTAATTCTCCTGTCATCATTCAATTCTCAAATGGCGGAGCTGCTTTTTTTGCCGGAAAAGGATTGAGTAATGCTGATCAGAAGGCAGCCATTGCAGGAGGTATCTCCGGAGCATTGCATGTACATGAAATGGCAAAGGCTTATGGCGTACCTGTTATTCTACATACCGATCACTGTGCTAAAAATCTTTTACCCTGGATCGACGGATTACTCGACGCAGGAGAAAAGTTTTTTGAAAAAAATGGTTATCCCCTGTATAGCTCACACATGCTTGACCTTTCGGAAGAGCCGCTGGAAGAAAATATTGAAATTTCAGCTAAATACCTCAAGAGAATGGCTAAAATGGGTATGACCCTTGAAATAGAACTGGGTGTAACCGGTGGTGAAGAAGATGGTGTTGACAATACCGACGTCGACAGCAGTAAATTATATACCCAACCCGAAGAAGTGGCCTATGCCTATGAAGAATTGATGAAAGTAAGTCCCAACTTTACCGTAGCAGCTGCATTTGGCAACGTACACGGTGTTTATAAGCCTGGTAATGTGAAACTTACTCCAATCATTCTTAAAAATTCTCAGGATTATATCCAAAAGAAATTCGGTACCGGCCATAATCCGGTGAATTTTGTGTTCCACGGAGGTTCAGGATCTGAAAAAGCGCAGATCGCTGAAGCCATTAAATATGGCGCCATAAAAATGAACCTCGACACCGATATGCAGTGGGCATTTTCGACTGGCGTTAAACAATATATGGATAAGTTTGACGGCTATCTTAAGTCCCAGATCGGTAACCCTGAAGGCGATGACAAACCCAATAAGAAATACTACGATCCAAGGGTTTGGCTTAGAAAGGGCGAAGAAGTTTTCGTAGCAAGGCTTAAGGAAGCCTTTGAAGATTTGAATTGTATCAACCGGAATGCCTGATAATGCATTCTAAATGAACATATGAAGTATACGTATTTTGCATTGATAATTGCCATAATGACAAGTGCCTGCTCAACAGGTAAGGAAGAACAAAGAGATAAAAGATCGGAAGCAGTTGCTCCCGACCATCAAAAGCTGGTAGTATATCAGATTTTTACCAGGCTCTTTGGGAATAAAAACAATCAAAATGTTAAATACGGGACTTCTGAACAAAATGGCGTCGGAAAGTTTAATGATATAACTGACGACGCCATTTTATCTTTAAAAGGCCTGGGCATCACCCATATTTGGTATACAGGCATCATCGCACATGCTGTTGTCGCCGATTTTAACGAATACGGCATCCCCCTCGATGATCCGGATGTTGTTAAAGGACGTGCAGGATCCCCATATGCTATCAAAGACTATTACGATGTCAACCCCGACCTTGCCGTTGACATTCCCAACCGAATGGCTGAGTTTGAAGCACTCATTCAAAGAACCCATGATCAAGGCTTAAAGGTAATCATCGATTTTGTGCCTAATCACGTTGCACGGGGCTATGCTTCGACACAAACGCCGGAAGGTCAGAAAGCCCTCGGTGAAGAAGACCAAACTCATCTGGCTTTTCACCCAAACAACGATTTTTATTATATTCCAGGAATCTCTTTCGAAGTTCCCGGGGGCTATGAACCCATTCCCGGAGAAAATCATCCACTCAAAGATGGTAAATTCAAAGAAAATCCCGCCAAGGCTACCGGAAATGATGTATTTACTCATCAACCTTCCGTACACGACTGGTTCGAAACCATCAAAATTAATTATGGCGTAGACTATCAAAACAACAGGAAGAAAAATTTTGAGCCTATCCCCTCTTCCTGGCATAAAATGAAAAATATTTTGCTCTTCTGGGCAGAAAAAGGTGTGGACGGTTTCAGATGTGATATGGCTGAAATGACACCTGTAGAATTCTGGAACTGGGCAGTTAAAGAGGTAAAAGACCAATACCCCGATGTCGTATTTATCGCTGAAATTTACAACCCGGCCGAATATGTAAACTATATTAAAACAGGTGGCTTTGACTATTTGTACGACAAGGTTCAACTTTACGATACTTTAAGAAATATTATAAGTAGAAGGGGCAGTACAGACCATATTCCCGGTGTCATGGACTTTTTTCACAATCAGAATGATATTGACGACCAGATGCTGAGATTTCTGGAAAATCACGATGAGCAAAGAATCGCCTCTCCCGATTTTGCAGGTAATGCAGAAAAAGCGCTCCCCGCCATGCTCATCAGCGCAACCATTGGTCGTGGCCCTGTCATGGTTTACTTCGGACAGGAAGTTGGAGAGCCAGGGGCCGGTGATGCCGGATTTAACGGAGAAGATGGCCGAACAACCATATTCGACTACTGGGGCGTGCCGGAACATCAAAAATGGATGAATAACGGCCGATTTGATGGCGGACAACTTTCCGATGAACAAAAGCAACTGAGAAAAATTTATGCTGCCATACTTAATGTATCTGCCAGTCACCCGGTACTGGTAAACGGAGGTTTTTACGATTTGCATCAATATAATCTGCATTCTGCAAAGGGTTATAAAAATCCTGCCTGGCACAGTTACATCAGAAGCTACCAGGGAAAAAATGTGTTGGTATTTGCTGCATTTGAACCATTGCAGAGCGTACCACTCACTATAGTCCTTCCACCGGAGTTTCTTGATGGCTTATCAGAACCAGAAATGGTAAATCTTCTCGACAATGCAGCTATTGGCATCTCTGTCGATCGTGGCCAGGGTGTCTTGCATTTTATCGATGGCGCACCACCTTTATTGGTGACAGAATTGAATCCATAATTCATAAAACACTGTAATTCAATGCTATATTAAATTTAATCAAATTTAAAATGGATAAAGTATATAAAATCACTGCCTGTAGATTTTTACTGAGCCTTGCGTTGGTAGTACTGATGCTGAGCGGGCACAGCTATGCGCAGCAAAAAGTTATTCAAAAGGTCGAGCCACCTAACTGGTGGGTGGGAATGAAAAATACCTCCTTACAGATTATTCTTTACGGACCTTCCCTTTCGGAATATTCGGTAAGCATTGATTACCCCGGCGTTCAGTTTACCGGAGCTATACAGGTCGAAAATCCCAACTATCTGTTTGTGAATGTGGAAATACATAAAACTGCCAAAGCGGGAAAAATGCCTGTAAAGCTTAGCAAAGGCAAGCGTAGCCTGATCTATGAATATCCATTACTCGAACGTGAGGGTTTTGAGGGCAGAATACTGGGTCTCGATGCATCAGATTACATTTATCTGATTATGCCCGATCGCTTTGCCAATGGAGACCCCTCGAATGATATTGTGCAAGGGATGCAACAGACCACCATTGACAGAAATGACGATTACCAGCGTCATGGAGGTGATCTTAAAGGGATTACGGAGAAACTTGATTATATAGCTGACCTGGGCGTAACTGCTATCTGGCTCAATCCGGTTCAGGAAAACGATCAGCCTTCTGAGTCATACCATGGTTATGCCATTACCGACTTGTACAATGTAGACCGGCGCTTCGGGGGAAATGAGGCATATCTGGATTTTATTGCCAAAGCCAGGAGTAAAGGTATTAAAAACGTGATGGACGTTATACATAACCATGTAGGCGACCGCCACTGGATTATACAAGACCTTCCTTTTAAAGACTTTGTACATCAGCATGATGAATTTACGCGCACAACTTACAGGGCAAGCACTCAGTTTGACCCTTACGCATCGGAGGCCGACCACAAAATATTTACCGATGGTTGGTTTGACCATCATATGCCAGACCTCAATCAATCGCATCCTATGGTGGCCACCTGGCTTACCCAAAACAATATATGGTGGATAGAATATGCAGGTGTTGATGCTTTCAGGCTTGATACTTATGCCTATTCAGACAAAGGTTTTCTGGAAAGCTGGGGGAAAGCCATTATGGATGAGTATCCTCAGTTTGGCATGTTTGGGGAAACATGGGTGCATGGCGTACCCACACAGGCCTATTTTCACGGTAACACCAATATTCACAAAGACTTTGACGGCAGCCTTCCCGGCCTAACCGACTTTCAGTTGTATTATGCCATAAATGAGGCCATGAATGGTAATTTCGGCTGGACAGATGGCGTTATGCGGATATACTATACTTTGTCCCACGATTATGTGTATAAAGACCCTTCAAAAAATGTGATTTTTCTCGACAATCATGACCTGAGCAGGGTGTATTCTGTTGCGGGTGAAGATATGAATAAATTTAAAATGGCTATAGCCTGGCTAATGACAACCCGGGGAATTCCCAATTTGTACTATGGCACAGAGATTCTAATTAAAAATTTTGATGACCATAAAGGTGGTGGTAACCTGAGAAAAGATTTTCCTGGTGGCTGGCCCGGTGATGAAGTAAATAAATTCGCGCAAGAAGGAAGAACCGATCTTGAAAATGAAGCCTTTAATTACGTGCGTGGACTCGGACAATGGAGAAAAAATAAAGATGTAGTCCACCGGGGGAAATTGATGCAATTTATACCCGAAGACAATGTATATGTGTATTTCCGATACAATAATGAAGATTGTGTAATGGTGATTATGAATTGCAAAGACGAAGAAACTACCCTCGATACCAAAAGGTTTGCTGAAAGAATGCAGTCCTATACAAAAGCAACTATAATTCCTTCAGGAGAAAGTTTTAGCGACATTTCGGCCATAAAAATTGACCGAAAATCAACTTTAATTTTGGAACTAAATAAATAAAAATGAAGCTCCCGTTATTTTTTAACATGCGTGTGGCCCTTTTAGCAATCAGTGTTTTTCTTTTTACACTCTGTACACCTGTACAGGAAAAGAATTCTGCTGAAAATATTGCCAACTTTCCTCATGCCGTCACCTATGAAATATTTGTTCGTTCCTTTGCCGACAGTGATGGCGATGGCATTGGTGACATCAAGGGTATGACACAAAAACTAGACTATCTGCAGGAATTGGGTATACAGGGAATATGGTTGATGCCCATAATGCCCTCTCCCACCTATCACAAGTACGATGTTACCGATTATAAAGACATCCATCCTGATTACGGAACACTCGATGATTTTAAAATCTTTGTGCAGGAAGCCCATGCCCGTAATATCGCTGTGGTAATAGATATGATTATCAACCACACCAGTAATGAACACCCTTGGTTTCAGGAGTCATCCAAGGGAAAAGACAACCCCTACAGAGATTACTATGTATGGGCTGATGAAGCTACCATTGAAGAAGTAAGTTCACTGGTAAAGGAAGCTACAGGAGACTCTGACAATCGTGAACAATGGCATTCATTCGAGGGTCAGGATGAAAAGTACTATGGTTTTTTCTGGGGAGGCATGCCCGATTTGAATTTCGATAATCCTAAAGTAAGGGAAGAAATCTATGAAATCGGCAGATTCTGGCTGGAGGGGATTGGTGTGGATGGCTTCAGGCTTGATGCGGCCAAGCACATATTTGAAGACCATCGGGCCGAAGATAATCATGCGTTCTGGATAGAATTCCGGAATGAGATGCAAAAAATCAAACCAGGTGTATACCTGGTCGGTGAGGTATGGGCCGATACAGAAACCCTTGCGCCCTATCTTCCAGGATTACCTTCCATGTTTAATTTCGACCTGGCCTTCAGCATTTTGCACATGCTGAATCATGAGAAAAACATCAGCGCTATGGTTAAGGGGCATTCAACCGAGATAAAGGAAGATGTGCCTTTCGAAAAGGCGTTCGTTAACATACAGCAAAAATATAAGTCTGTAACCAGTGATTTTGTGGATGCTATTTTCCTGAGTAACCACGACCAAAACAGGATAATGAGTGTTTTGGGCAATGACCTCCCTAGGGCAAAACAGGCAGCTGCCATATTGCTATCGCTACCCGGAACACCTTATTTGTATTATGGTGAAGAAATAGGTATGAAAGGCATGAAGCCCGATCCCAACATACGGGAGCCGTTTTTATGGGATATTCTGGAAAGAGATAACTACCGAACAAGTTGGATAGAGCCCGAATTTACCACCGATGCTACGGTAATTCCACAGGCCATTCAACAAAATGACCCGAATTCATTGTACAATCTATATAAAGAGCTCATTGCTTTGCGCAATACATCCCCTGCGCTTACTTTAGGAGAATTCAACACTTCTGATATTTCAGGAGCAAAAGTCCTGGCCTGGGTAATGAAACATGCAAATCAGGAAGTCCTGGTGATCCATAACATTTCATCCTCAGAAAAGGCAGAAATATTTCAAAAAACAGATAAGAAAAACGTACTTTTCAAATCACATCCATCGGTTGAATTACATGCTGACAAGCTCATTTTGCCGCCAAATGGTTCGATTTTTATACTACTATGACTTTACAACTATGATGAAGAGGAAACCCAGACTTAGTTTTTGGCAAATCTGGAACATGAGTTTCGGATTTTTAGGGATTCAATTTGGTTTTGCCCTGCAAAACGCGAATGTGAGCCGAATTTTTGAAACCCTGGGCGCCAATGTAGATGATATTCCGATTTTATGGGTGGCAGCGCCAGTTACCGGTCTTCTGGTGCAGCCCATTATCGGGCATATGAGCGACAAAACATGGGGAAGAATGGGACGACGAAGACCCTATTTTCTCGTGGGTGCAATTCTTGCCTCCGCGGCCCTTATATACATGCCCAATTCCCCGGCGCTGTGGGTAGCCGCAGGTATGTTATGGATTATGGATGCCTCTATAAATATATCCATGGAGCCTTTCAGGGCATTTGTTGGCGATATGCTGCCAGATGATCAACGAACTGCAGGGTTTGCCATGCAAAGCTTTTTTATTGGTACCGGAGCTGTTATTGCCTCTGTTTTACCATGGGTAATGACCAATTGGTTTGATATATCCAATACAGCAGCTGCTGGTGTCATTCCTCCTTCTGTAAAATTTGCCTTTTACATAGGCGCGGCGGTTTTTTTCCTGGCTGTAATGTGGACCATTTTTCGCACCAAAGAGTATTCACCAGAAGAATTGGAGGCTTTTGAAGCCCAGGAAAGGGAAGATTTAAAACTCAGTAGTTTAAGCGAGGTGCACGAAGTAATGCATGGTGAACGCACGGTAAGATATCTCAGAAACGGCAGTATCTGGTTAATAGCGGGTCTCGTTTTTTCTTATTTTATCATGGCGCGAAATTTTGAAAAGGAATTATACATCCTAACCGTTGGCGCTACTTTCTTTGGGATCATTCAAATTATCACTGGATTGTTCAAATCGAGAAATATGAAAAACGGCATGGTGGAAATCATCGAAGATCTTTTTCATATGCCAAAAACCATGATGCAGCTTGCTTTTGTTCAGTTTTTTTCCTGGTTTGCCCTTTTTTCTATGTGGATATACACAACTTCAGCGGTTACAAGCCACGTTTACGGCACCAAAGATACTACTTCGGCGCTATATAATGAAGGTGCCGACTGGGTGGGGGTTTTGATGGGTGTGTATAATGGATTTGCAGCTTTGATTGCATTTTTATTGCCGGTTCTCGCAAAGAAAACCAATCGAAAAATCACACATTTGATTGCACTCACCTTTGGTGGTCTGGGTTTGATATCCTTTTATTTCATCAAAAATCCATATATGCTTATCATATCGGAACTGGGTATAGGTTTTGCCTGGGCCAGCATTTTATCAATGCCTTATGCCATTTTAACCGGTTCCCTGCCATCCAACAAAATGGGTGTTTACATGGGCATATTCAATTTCTTTATTGTGATTCCGCAGATACTTGCCGCCAGCATTCTTGGATTTATGGTAAGACATTTCTTTGATGGCCAGACAGTGCTGGCCCTGGTGCTGGGTGGTTGTTCTATGATCATTGCCGGGTTGATGACATTATTGGTGGAAGACAGAAAAGGGGCAAAATGATAAAGGCGTGTATTTTTGACCTTGATGGTGTAGTAGTGGATACAGCAAAGTACCACTACCTCGCATGGAAAAGACTGGCTGCTGAGTTCGGTTTCGAATTTATGGAAATTCATAACGAGCGGCTCAAAGGGGTTAGTCGTATGCGGTCTCTGGAGATTCTGCTGGAGGTAGGCGGCATCAATATGAGCGCCGGTGAAAAAGAAAGGGCGGCAGCAAGAAAAAATCAATGGTATGTTGAATATATCTCAGAAATGACACCAGCTGAAATTCTTCCCGGTGTAACACAATTTCTGGATTATCTCAAGTCGATCGATATGAAAATCGCCCTGGGTTCGGCCTCAAAAAATGCAGGCATGATACTTGAAAGAACCAACCTTGCTTCGGTTTTTGATGCCGTAATTGATGGTAAAAAAGTGAGTAAGGCAAAACCAGATCCTGAGGTTTTTATCAAAGGAGCTGAAGCACTTGGTATATTTAAAGCCGAAGAATGTCTGGTCTTTGAAGACGCAGAAGCCGGTGTGGAAGCAGCACTGAGCGCCGGAATGTATTGTATAGGTATAGGAAGTCCCAAAATTTTACAAAAAGCACATAAAGTAATTCCAGGTTTTCAGGGCGTGCAGCCCGCAGACCTTTTGAGATTCTAAAGTTGATACAAATGAAAAATTATATCGTTCACGATGCCTGGAAAGTCATCGAAAAGGGTTTTTTTGCCCAAAATAATAAGATATCAGAGAGTTTATGCAGCATAGGCAATGGCAAAATGGGCCAGCGTGCCAACTTTGAAGAGCAATATACTGGCGCTACCCTTCGCGGAAGTTATGTAGCAGGTTTGTACTATCCTGATAAAACGCGTGTAGGCTGGTGGAAAAACGGATACCCCGAATACTTTGCCAAGGTATTAAATGCAACCAATTGGATCGGCATCGATGTGCAGGTAAATGGTGAAATTCTGGATCTTGCCAAATGGAAAGTGATAGACTTTTACAGAGAGCTAGACATGCAAAAAGGCTTGCTTTCCCGGTCTTTTATTGCCGAAAATGGAAAAGGTGAGCAGGTGAAGGTTTCGTCGAGAAGGTTTCTGAGTATGAGAGAAAGTGATGCAGGCGCTATAGAGTATTCTGTTACTGCATTAAATTTTGATGGTAATCTGAGAATTGAGCCTTATCTGGATGGTGATGTCTTTAATGAAGATGCCAACTACGATGAAAAATTCTGGACTGAGATCTCAAAGGAACGATCAGCTGCTAAAAATACAGGTCTTTTGCTGATGGAAACCAAGAAGACACAGTTCAGGTTGGCAACAGCGATGCAAATAGATTTGCTAAAGAATGGCCAGAATCACAATATCGAGCTTAAGGTTATTTCACGGGATAAGTATGTGAGCAACGTCTATCAAACTGAAATACAAAAGGGTGATACCGTAACGGTGTTTAAGTATGTGGTGAATGCAGCTTCCATTCATTTTGCAACAGAAACCATGGTTGAAGACGCAAAGCTTATCCTGGATAGAATTCACAAAAAAGGTTTTGAAATTCTGTTGGCAGAACATATTGAGAAATGGAAAGAAATCTGGGATGATGCCGATGTGATTATAGAAGGTGACGTGGCAGCCCAACAGGGAATTCGTTTTAACATCTTTCAGCTTTACCAGACCTATACCGGTGAAGATGAAAGACTCAATATTGGTCCGAAAGGATTTACAGGTGAAAAATACGGAGGGGTCACATATTGGGATACCGAAGCGTATTGCCTGCCATTTTACCTGAAAACCACCGATGCACAGGTTGCCAGAAATTTGTTGATTTACCGTTATAAACATTTGCAAAAGGCGATAGAAAACGCTGAAAAACTAGGTTTCAAAAACGGGGCAGCCTTATATCCGATGGTTACCATAAACGGTGAGGAATGCCACAATGAATGGGAAATTACCTTCGAGGAAATTCATAGAAACGGAGCTATTGCCCACGCCATTTTTAAATATATAAATTATACAGGTGATGAATATTATTTGGCAGAATACGGTTTGGAGGTATTGATCGCCATCTCACGGTTTTGGAAACAAAGAGTGAATTGGTCTGAAGACAAGCAAAAATACGTCATGCTTGGCGTTACCGGCCCCAATGAATACGAAAACAATGTAAATAACAACTGGTACACCAACACCGTAGCCAAATGGACGCTCCAATACACCTTGGATGGTATGGAAAAGGTTAAAAGTAAGCATCCTGAGCTCTTTAAATCTATCCTTAAAAAGGTAAAATTCAATCAATTTGAAGATACAGATGAAGCAGGTGCTTGGTTTGACATTATTGATAATATGTATTTTCCTGTGGATGAAGTGCGCAATGTGTTTCTTCAGCAGGATGGCTTCCTGGACAAAATCATTGAACCTGTTACTGCCTTGCCAGTAAATGAAAGGCCGATCAATCAAAACTGGTCCTGGGATAGAATTCTTCGGTCATGTTATATAAAGCAAGCTGACGTGCTGCAAGGATTGTATTTTTTGGAAAATCAGTATGACATGGATACCATACGTAGAAATTTTGATTTCTACGAGCCGATAACGGTACATGAAAGTTCTCTTTCACCCTGTGTGCACTCTATTTTGGCGGCCCGGCTTGGATATAAAGAAAAGGCTTATGAGTTGTACCTGCGGACTTCAAGGCTTGATCTGGATGACTACAATAACGATACAGAAGACGGCTGCCATATTACCAGTATGGCGGGCACATGGATGTCTGTTGTGGAAGGATTTGCCGGATTGCGAAATGAAGGCGATACGCTGTTTTTACGGCCCTTCCTCCCAGATCAATGGGAAGCCTTCAGTTTTACCATACAATTCAGGAGCGCAAGGTTAAAACTATCTATTCAACACAAAACCATTACTATTGAAAACATATCAAAAGTGAATGTCAGCTTGGTTTTATTCGATGAAAAGCATATCATTCCGGCTGGTGAAACTTTGAAACAAAATATTGAAGGTAGTGTAATTGCACTATAACCGCATAGTTTATAAAAATAAGAACCGTTGGCATACAAAGCCAACGGTTTGTTTTAATTCCCTTCGATTGCTTACATCTGTGAAAATCAGACAAATGCTAAAAAATTATGCTAAAACAAACAGAAATACCCTTAAAATTAATTATTTCCGCGAATGGTTTGTATAATTCCAATAAAGCCTCATGGTTGTCTATGCAAAATATACACTTCTGTTACATTTATTATGAAATAATTTAAAAATTCATTTGCTTCGTATTGCTATTTGTAAAAATTGTAAAGGAGGTGATTATGAAAAGATTTGCATTTGTTTTGGTACTTATTGGAGTTTGTTTTTTTAATCTGTATGCTGAGGACGCAAAGGAGCTTAGTCTGCCAGATCAGTACAGAAATATGGTAGATCATTCGAATACTTATAATGAATATAAGGTTATCAAAGCAGTGCATATTGAAGAGTTTTTTAAAACCCTTAAGGATTCACTTGGTCTCATTCAGAGAGATATAGCCACTTTGCGCAACACCATATCAGAAAAAGATGGAATAATTGCTTCCTTAATGCAAGAACTTGCTGAAATTAAGGAATATATGGCTTTAAGTGAATCTGAAAAAATGAATCTGACTGTATTGGGTATAGAAGTTAATAAAAACCGTTTTGTCTTTTTGTTTTGGATTTCCCTGATTTCCCTGCTTGGAATTTTGGGTTTTACGGTTTTTAAATACACAGAAAGTCATAAGGTCACCAGAAAGACCATCAGGGATTTTGATGAATTGAATACTGAATTTCTGGACTATAAGCAACGTAGCATCGAAAAAGAAAGAAAGCTACGCAGGGAACTTCAAACCGAAAGAAACGTTTTGGAAGAAATGTTGGAAAAACAAAGTGCTGACAAAGTTACAAGCATTCGAAAGGCGTGAATTGATTCCTGGGAATATAGTTTTTATCAGCTACACCGAAGCTGCAATTGTGACCTGTTGATTAAATGCGCAAACAGTTAAATGGGAACCTGGGGCATTGGACTTTCTTCAAATGATATATTTAAGGATAGGACGTGCTTTTCCATTTTGTTTTAGTTCTGTAGCTACAGGTGCCGGAAGTATATTGTGAAGCAATGTGTCGGAACGTCGCTTTTCTTCTATAATCTGCTTTTGTTGCTCCATGATTTTTTCATTTTTTAACTTAAGC